>NZ_JBBOTK010000008.1:0-265447 GCF_038005565.1 Paenibacillus sp. FSL R10-2748 | reverse complement strand
ATTAGTAAGACCCCTTGAAGACGACGAGGTAGATAGGTTGGGGGTGGAAGTGCAGTAATGCATGGAGCTGACCAATACTAATCGGTCGAGGGCTTATCCTAAGAATAAAACGCAATGAGTTTCGGATCCAGTTTTCAGGGTGTAACCTTGAAATTGCGCTTGATATTCCAAATCACTTTGTTGATTTAAAGAATAACTTGCGGAATTTTGCTAAGCGAGTCCATTTATATGGAGAGATACCCAAGTGGCTATAAGGGGACCCTCTGCTAAGGGGTTAGACTGCGAAAGTGGTGCGAGGGTTCGAATCCCTCTCTCTCCGCCATTTAGGACAAGCTAGCGAAATATTATGTTATGGCGGTGTAGCTCAGCTGGCTAGAGCGTACGGTTCATACCCGTGAGGTCGGGGGTTCGATCCCCTCCGCCGCTACCATACATACCCAGGAGGCTTAGCTCAGCTGGGAGAGCATCTGCCTTACAAGCAGAGGGTCGGGGGTTCGATCCCCTCAGCCTCCACCATTGTGCCGGTGTAGCTCAACTGGTAGAGCAACTGACTTGTAATCAGTAGGTTGGGGGTTCAAGTCCTCTCGCCGGCACCATTTTTGAATTTTGAAAAATCTAGGGAACTGTGGTGTAGAGGCCTAACATGCCTGCCTGTCACGCAGGAGATCGCGGGTTCGAATCCCGTCAGTTCCGCCATTTTTCAATTCAGCAGTTATGCCGTACTAAAGTGGGAAGGGGTATCCCTCCGCACTTTATTTTTTTGTTAATGGGTATGGCTCGGTAGCTCAGTCGGTAGAGCAGAGGACTGAAAATCCTCGTGTCGGCGGTTCGATTCCGTCCCGAGCCACCTTTATATGGAGGATTAGCGAAGTGGCCAAACGCATCAGACTGTAAATCTGCTCCCTTACGGGTTCGGTGGTTCGAATCCATCATCCTCCACCAGTTTTACGAGCCATTAGCTCAGTTGGTAGAGCACCTGACTTTTAATCAGGGTGTCGAAGGTTCGAGTCCTTCATGGCTCATCAGAAGTCATCAACTATAGGTTGATGGCTTTTTTTGTATTGTTTTAAGTTATGTTTTTATATAGCTTTTTTATTTTACGGTATCGACAGGTTATAATGAGTTCATTATGTTCGCTCAGTGCTTATTCTATATTCTAAAAAAAGTGAAGTGGTGATCGCGTGACTCTGGATACAGAATGGATTCAGCAACAGCTTCAGAATATTATTCAAGCGCCTTTTACCATAGTGCCTTGGTGCCCGGAAGTGATGGCAGAGGGAGAGACAGCCGATTCAGTTATTCCGGATAGATCGTTTGTCCGTGACAACAAGTTATATTTTCCGTTTCGTGCGTCGGCAGGTGAACTGGCTGCCTTTGTGGTAGAGGCCAGATATTTGACGGATCGAGAACGGAAACTGGTAGAAGCGCTATTGGGGAACATGGAGCAGGTCTGGCAGAACGGTCCACAATTGTCGGACAACCCGATTTATAGCGAGGAAGAGCGGATGAATCGTTTTGGACAATGGCTCATACAGCAGGCTGCCAATTTAAACAGGGAAGAAGAGGTTCCTGATGAATTGCAGCTTCGTGATTCGCTATCAGCGTGTATGGTTCCGATTTTACTGAATGGCGAGGGAACACAGGAGGGGGCTATTACTTATACGCAGCTTCATCGATTGTTCGCGAGCTATTTTGGAGGGGATGTGTTACTTACTCCATTGGACGAACAGTCTTGGCTGATTATGGCTAAAAAGGAGCTTTTATTAGGAGCTGACGATGAACGGGATAAAGACACTGAGTCCAGGGATGCAGATTTTACGGAATCGCTGGAGGAGGTTCTTACGGCTTTTAGCTTGGGCCTATATGAGCTTATTGCGAATGAGTGGGTGGGTGTATTCCATTTGGCGGTTTCTAAGCCTTCGATCCCTTTGCAAAGTCTTCCCCAAGAGCTGAATTTGTTATGGGAGACGATACATCTGGGCAAGATTTTTCATGTAACAGAGCACATCCACTTTTCATGGGAGCTTCATTTAGAAAGGCTGTTAAACCGCATTCCCAAGGAACAACGCGTACTATTTTTAGAGCAGGTAATGAAATCATCTGTCATACTGGAAGACTCAGAAACGATGGCTACATTAGATATCTTTTTTCAATTGGATTGTAATGTGAGTGAGACAGCTAAGCGTCTGTATGTGCATCGAAATACGTTGATTTACCGTTTGGATAAGATCAAACAGGAGACCGGATTGGACGTGCGGACGTTTAATGATGCGGTTTTGGTCAAGCTCTATCTCCTATTGTACAAAGTGACAAAAAGGAAATAGCATCTTTGTGCAGTTTGCGAATAGCCACGCTACAAGGACTAGGGTAAGATACAAGTAAGAAATGTATTCGATTTCATAACTCGATCTTAGGAGGAAAAAGCTATGGCTGGTGTACGTTTAGAGCATATTTTCAAGCAATATCCGGGTGCAGATAAAGCTACGGTTGTTGATGTCAATTTGGACATTCGAGATAAAGAATTCCTCGTATTGGTTGGTCCCTCCGGTTGCGGGAAGTCTACTACACTTCGTATGATTGCTGGTCTGGAGGAAATTTCAGATGGTAAATTGTACATTGGGGATCGTGTTGTGAACGACGTGGCTCCAAAGGACCGCGATATCGCGATGGTATTCCAATCCTACGCGCTGTATCCGCACATGAGCGTGTACCAGAACATGGCGTTCGGTCTGAAACTGCGCAAAGTTAAGAAAGAAGAAATCGACAAGAAAGTACGCGAAGCTGCCAAAATACTCGATATCGAGCACTTGCTGGAACGTAAACCTAAGGCGCTGTCCGGTGGTCAACGCCAACGTGTCGCTCTGGGCCGTGCGATTGTCCGCGATCCTCAAGTCTTCCTGATGGATGAGCCGCTCTCCAACTTGGATGCTAAACTTCGTGGTCAAATGCGTGCTGAAATCACTAAACTGGTTAAACGTCTTGAAACCACTTGTATCTATGTAACACATGACCAAATTGAAGCCATGACGATGGGTGATCGGATTGTCGTTATGAAGGATGGTATCATTCAACAAGCTGCATCCCCGGATGAACTGTACAACCGTCCAGTGAATCTGTTCGTTGCTGGTTTTATCGGCTCTCCTACGATGAACTTTATCACAGGTCAGCTGGTTGAAAAAGAAGGTGCATTGCATTTTACTGCGCCGGGTCTGGATCTGTTCGTACCAGAAGGTAAAGGACAGATTTTAAAAGCGAAGGGCTATATCGGCAAAGATGTGATCTTGGGTATCCGTCCTGAGGATATTCATGAAGAGCCTGTATTCTTGGAGGCTTCCCCGAATACGATCTTTACATCCACTGTGGATGTAACAGAAAATCTCGGTCATGAAATGCTGTTGTACCTGAGCGGTGCCGGAAATGATACGATTATTGCCCGTGTAGACGGACGCTCCAATACTCGTGATGGTGTCAAAGCGAAGTTGGCTGTTGATATGAACAAGGTTCATATTTTTGATAAGGAATCGGAATTGAGTATTCTGGTTGGCGAATAAAATTTGCCTCTGGAAGAGAGTCGCAGTTTTCCCCAAGCGGAGAACTGCGACTCTTTTTGTATATCGCATACGGCTACTAGCTTCGGCATTGCATTCATTGGAAAATTCCGATACGATGGGTACAATGGTACAGGTCTAGATGCAGGCAAGGTTCGTTGGCAAGGGTCCTAGATGGGATCAATCCAGCTGTCGGAATAGAGTTAGCCTGGAACCATAGTGTTAAATCAAATGGAGTGTGGATTGATGCAGTGCAGCATAGACTGGCGTTGGGCTGTATGGTTAATAGGGTAAAGCTACATAAATCAAATGACGTATAGAATCCGGTGTTGCAGATGAAGGGGAGAATACAATGGCTAAACAGGTAAAGGTATCCGAGCTTGTACAGCAGTTTCAAATGGAAGTTATTTCTGGTGAAAAAGGTCTGCGAAGACTGATCACAGTGGATGATTTGAATCGCCCAGGTCTGGAGATGGCCGGGTATTTTGAATATCATACACAGGAGCGGGTACAGCTTCTGGGAAGGTCTGAGTTGGCTTTTCTGGGGATGCTTCCTCCTGAGGAGCGTCGGGATCGGATGGAGCGTCTGTGTACAGAACTGACTCCATGCATTATCATCACACGTGGCCTGGAGGTACCGGCTGAGTTAGTGGAGGCGAGCGCAGAACGAGATATTCCTGTACTGCGCACTAATATGGCGACGACGATTTTATCAAGCCGCATCACAGGCTTTCTCGAAAGAAAGCTGGCTCCTACGGCGACTATTCATGGTGTACTGTGTGACGTGTATGGCGTGGGAATGCTTATCACAGGAAGTAGCGGAATTGGTAAAAGTGAAACGGCGCTGGAACTGGTTAAACGTGGACATCGCTTGGTAGCAGATGATGCGGTAGAAATTCGGCAAACGTCCGATTTTCAGCTGCATGGTACAGCACCTGAGCTGATACGTCACCTGTTGGAAATTCGTGGCGTGGGCATTATTAATGTGATGACGCTGTTTGGGGCCGGTGCAGTTCGTAATAACAAGCGGATTACATTGGTTGTTCGTCTGGAGGCATGGCAGCAGGACAAGCAGTATGACCGTCTTGGTCTCGATGAGGAAACGACACGCATTATTGATACAGATGTTCCACTGGTTACAATCCCAGTTCGTCCGGGCCGAAACTTGGCTGTTATTATCGAGGTGGCGGCGATGAACTATCGTTTGAAACAAATGGGCGTTAATGCAGCCCTGCAATTTACAAACAAGCTGACTGCTACGATTTCTGAAGATATGGAAGAGATGGATTAAGGTTTGTTCGTTTGCAAGGAAGAACGAGGAGTGAGAGAAACATATGTCAACGGCAACATTACTGCTGAATCCGATCGCTTTTTCAATCGGGGCAATCAAGGTCCACTGGTATGGGCTTATTTTGGGGCTGGCGGCGCTTGTGGGTTTATATCTCGCCATCCGTGAAGGAAAAAGATTCGGTATTCCGCAGGACTTTTTTATGGATATGCTGCTTCTGGGTGTTCCATCAGCTATTATTGGAGCGCGTATTTATTATGTAGCCTTCAAATGGGAAGACTACCGAGATAATCTATGGGATGTTTTCAAAATTTGGAACGGCGGTATTGCGATATACGGTGCCTTGATCGGGGCCATTATATGTGCGGTCATTTATTTCCGGTATAAAGGGTATAACTTCTGGCGTATCGCTGATATTTGTGCACCAGGCCTACTGATCGGTCAAGCGATTGGACGCTGGGGTAATTTTGTCAATCAGGAAGCCTACGGTGGACCGACGGAAGAAACATTTTTGCGAAATCAGCTCCATCTGCCGGATTTCATTGTGAATCAGATGAACGTTAACGGGGTGTTCCATCACCCTACATTTTTATATGAATCACTGTGGAGTATTGTCGGTGTGATTTTGCTGCTCGTCATTCGTCGTATGAAATTTGTACGTGCAGGCGAAATGTTTGCGTTTTACTTCATTTGGTACTCGATTGGCCGCTTTTTCATCGAGCGTGTACGGACGGATAGTTTGGCTTTTCAGGGACCAGATTGGCTGGCTTCCTTTGTGAATGCTTTGTGGTCTCCTATGGTGTGGTTAGGGTTTGAACCAGGGCATCTGGACCCGAGTTACGGTAATGTACGGATCTCGCAATTGCTGCCTATTTTCATTGTGGTAGCCGCCGTGATTTTCATTTTGGTTCGTCGCCGGAAGGGCACATCTGTTGCTCGGTATAGCGATCCGATTATCTCCAGCAAAGCGGGGATTGATCAGGTACCTGACGTGACGCCAGAACAGGTATCCCGTCCAGGACAGGGCGCGGTTCCTCCAACAGCTACGACGGATAAGCTACCTAAGGAAGACACGGACGAGGACAAGAAGGAGCATCTATGATAAATACGATTTTGTTTGATTTAGACGGCACCATCATGGATACGAATGAGTTGATTATCAGCACATTTCTACACATTTTGAATCATCCGGATGCTGATCCGCTGACGCGGGAGCATATTATTCCTCATATGGGTGGAACGCTGGACGATCAACTCCGTACTTTTTCGGGATTAACGGATGTATCTGGGTTAGTTAAGGACTATCGTGCTTATAATCAGATTCATCATGATCAAATGGTGAAGCCATTTCCATATGTCATTGAGGTTATTCAGGAGTTGCGTGCGCGAGGAATTAAGCTGGGGGTTGTGACAACCAAAATACGACCATCCACGTTACGTGTACTTAACCTGTTCAATCTGACCTCCTCTATGGACTATATTGTGACGGTAGACGATGTGGAGCATCCAAAGCCACACGCTGAGCCAGTGCTCAAGGCATTGGCAGGTTTGAATGCTGAAGCAGAGCATACATTGATGGTCGGAGACAGTTCTTTTGATATTTTGTCAGCTCAGGCAGCAGGTGTGAAATCGGCTGGTGTAGCTTGGTCGCTCAAGGGTGAGGAAACTCTGCGCGGATATGGGCCAGACTACATGTTGCATGATATGCGGGATTTGCTGAAGCTGGAGCTTCAAGGTGTCAATGTATCGTGAGAAAGGTGAACCGCTATCCTGTAGAAGGTCCCAATGCGTTGTGGCAGATTTATCGGACGGTGAGCCGCTGGAAAGGCATTAAGAACTTTATTTTTATACAGATTGCCCGGTATTGTCCTGTGCTTTCTCTGAAAAACGTCATTTACCGCAGAATGCTGGGGATGAAGGTGGGGCAACATGCGGCCTTCGGCCTGATGGTGATGGTAGATGTTTTTTTTCCGGAGCATATTACGATAGGGAACAATTCGGTCATTGGATATAACACGACGATACTGGCTCACGAATACCTCATAGAGGAGTATCGTATCGGTAAAGTGGTGATTGGTGATCATGTGTTGATCGGCGCCAACACAACCATTTTGCCGGGTGTGACCATCGGTGACGGAGCTATCGTAGCGGCCGGAGCGGTCGTGCATAAAGACGTGCCCGCAGGTGCATTTGTGGGTGGCAATCCGTTACGTGATTTAAGACGCTCTGGTGTGAATGAGCAGTAAATAGCACAATAGAAAGGCCCCTTATGTATTAAGGGGTCTTTCTTGCATTGTTTTTCTGTATAATAAGTGGGGTAATGCATGTTAATTATGTTTAAAAATTGATAACAGACATATTTGCAAGGCGATATGGGAGCGTGTTGATTTGGTCAAAAAAGAACGTATACCAGAGCTTGATATTTACCGGGGAATATTAATTGCAGCCGTTGTTACCATTCATGCGACTTCAATGGCTTTAATTGATGCGCGTCATTCTCTATTGTTTTATCCTTTTTTATTTTTAAATGTGTTTAGTAGCTTTGCAGTGCCCGTATTTATTTTTGTGAGCGGGTTTGTTTTATTTTACAATTATGTTGATAGGCCGCTTCGTGGTAAGAATATGCTTATATTTTTCCGAAAAAGACTGATGTTTATTGTGTTACCGTACGTTTTGTTTTCTCTTGTGTATTATTTGACCTTGGTAACACGTGGGTTGATGCCGCTCAGTGATCTTCCGCTCGTGCTGTTAACGGGAAAGGCATACACGCATTTGTATTATGTCATCATCATCATCCAATTTTATTTGGTCTTTCCGCTGTTGCTGTGGGGAGTGCAGCGTTTACGCCATTCGATATCGAGCCCACGGAGAGCGGCCTTTGTCATTTTGATAGTAGGGTTAGTCATTCAATGGGGGTTTGTATTGCTGAACAAATACGTTTGGCAAGAGGAAAGAGGAAGTCTTGCGATTACGTATATCAGTTATTTTGCCTTGGGTGCAGCTGTAGCAATTGGATATGAAGGGTTTAAAAAGTGGCTTTTACCGGTGTCAGGTACGGCAATTAGTCGCAGTCAGTTGATCAGTTGGTGGGGCTTGTGGGTGGCTTGGCTACTCCTGGGTATAGCTTATGTGCAAATATGGTTTGTAGCATACCGCAAAGCCATCTATGCAGACTCGCTGATCTATGAACTGCTCCATAATGCATATGCCCTCGTCTCTGCGCTGGTGCTGTTTCAGTTCTCGGTCTTATTATATCGTCATACTAACGATAGGTTGCGAATGTTAATCAGTTGGCTGGGGGCATGCTCATTCGGCATTTATTTACTTCACCCAGCGTTATTGCGGGTGTATCGCAAGTTGGATTTCCAAGGAACGCCGGTAGAATATATCTTCTCTGTTGCGGGTGGATGGTTGTTGGCGCTGTTTGGCTCATGGCTGATTGTGACGTTGTGTTTTCGATATGTACCATTTGCATGGATCGGTTTGGGCACGGTTCCAAAGTTTCCTTCCCGGAGTAAAGATGAACAGATAAATAGCTAAATATTTTGATTTGGACTGTTAGCTTAAAGCTGGCAGTCTTTTTTTAGAGTATAGAATTTATAAGTTTTCAGTGGAGCTGAACAACTCTATATGCACAAAAATTACCGTAAGCGCGGTCTCGCTCCGGAGAATACGTTGATAGATGTTTTTCATATAGGATTCATGTATTTTGCATTGGATAAAATATAGAGGGGGGCAGCCACTTGGCGAATCCGTAAAAAAAGGGCTGCGCTGTTCGGTTGACGTTCACAAGTAGGGCATGATAATATATCGAATATACTTTAGTTTGTTAGCACTTTACCATGATAAAGATATTGTGAAATCATGAGGTGATAGAGATGTCTAAGCCAAAAGGATTTGAGATCCCTGTAGGGGTTCGAGATTATCTTCCGCGTGCAGTGTCGAAGCTGCGGGCCATTGAACTGAATGTACTCGAATGCATGGAGCGTTGGGGTTACCGCCAGATTATGACGCCTACGATGGAATACTACGATACGGTGGGAGTGGCTAGTTCTACTTCCGATCGGAAGCTGTTTAAATTGCTCAATAACCGGGGAACCACGTTGGTGCTGCGATCGGATATGACCGCTCCGATTGCACGGGTGGTATCTTCGTTGCTAAAGGAAGAGGAAGTACCACTCCGACTTTCCTATCACGCAAATGTATTTCGGGCGATTGAGGAAGAAGCAGGAAGAGAAGCGGAGTTTTTTCAGACGGGTGTGGAGCTGGTGGGTGATGATTCGCCTGAGGCTGATGCAGAAGTTGTGGCATTGGCAATTGCATCATTACAGGCAGCAGGGGTGACCTCTTTTAAAATTGCCATGGGGCATGTGGGATTCCTGAACGGCTTATTTGAGGAAATCATTCCCGGCCGTCAGGCTGAACAACATGCGCTAAAGGAACTGTTGCTCAGTCGTGATGTAGTGGGCTACCGAACAGCGATTGAAGCTTTGGGCTTGGCTCCCGAACATCGGGATAAGCTGGAAGCTATTCTTCGGTTGCGCGGTGGAAAAGAAATTTGTGACCAGGCTACCCGTCTTAGTGTGGAGCAGCAGACGATTCGATCCATTGCACATTTGTGCGAGGTGTGGGAAGTGCTGGAGGCTTACGGCGTATCTGAGCATGTGTTAATCGACCTTACCATGATCGGGGATTTCTCATATTATACAGGAATGACTTTTGAGGGCTATGCAGCGGAGATTGGGTTCCCGGTATGCAACGGAGGCCGCTATGACAATCTGCTTCAGCAGTTTGGTCGATCCGTACCTGCAACGGGATTTGCATTGAAGACGAACCGGATCGTCGATGGTGTGGATGGTATCCAAATGGAGACGAAGCTTCCTGTACTTATCCGTTATGACGCACAGGGACGCCAAGAGGCGTTATCCGCAGCGGCACAGCTACGCGCAATAGGCCTTACGGTAGTGACAGGGCTCACGGGCGGAACGGAAGATCGACGTCGTGAACAGCATAGCCTGTACGCAGAGGTATACAGCTATACAACCGAAGGAAGACAGCCAGTACAAAGGAGAGAATTGCCATGACGGAAACGTTGAAGGTAGCCATGCCAAAGGGACGGATTTATAAGCAGGCTTCCGAGCTGTTTCGCCAAGCGGGGGTTCCGATTCCACTGGATGTGGACGAAACGCGTAAACTGGTCATTCCACTGCCTGAGCTAGGCATGGAATTTATTATGGCGAAGCCCGTCGATGTTCCTACGTACGTAGAGTATGGGGCGGCGGACATCGGCATCGTGGGCAAGGATGTTTTGCTGGAAGAAAACAAGGATGTGTATGAACTGCTGGATCTCGGGATTGCCCGTTGTCGGATGTCGGTGATTGCTTTACCAGATTGGCAGCCAGGTATTCGTCAGCGGGTCGCTACAAAATATCCGAATGTGGCTTCCCAGTATTTTCGGGAGCAAGGCCAGCAGGTGGAGGTTATTAAGCTGAATGGCTCCATTGAGCTGGCGCCGTTAATTGGTCTGGCAGACCGCATTGTTGATATGGTGGAAACGGGGCAAACCTTGCGGGAGAACGGATTAGTCGAGCAGATCAGCATACTGGATATTACCAGTCGTCTGATTGCCAATCGGGTCAGCTACCGGATGAAAAACGGCCCGATTCAGGCGTTGTGTGACCGATTGCATCAGGTGATTCCAAATGCGGTGGCACCCCGTGAATAAATGAACTAAAGGAATAAGCCAATGGTTACAGGGCATTCTGCAAGCTGCAAGTAAGGGGGAATGGACAAATGAAGATCGTATCAGCCCGTGATTTCAGCCTCCAACGGGAGGTGGATTACGGCACACCTGAGCAAAATGAGGCTGTGCGTACCATTATTCATTCGGTACGCCAAGAGGGGGATGAGGCTGTCCTGCGGTATACGCAATCGTTTGATGGTGTATCGCTGGTAGCAGAGCAACTTCGTGTGACGGAGGAAGAATTGAAGGCGGCATATGACAAGGTAGAGCCTTCTTTTTTACAGGCGATTCGAGAGGCGGCGGATAATATCCGTGCTTTTCACATGAAGCAAAAACGTAATTCGTGGATGGATTTACAGCCGGATGGTAGCTTGCTCGGCCAAATTATCCGACCGTTGAAACGTGTAGGCGTGTATGTTCCGGGCGGTAAAGCAGCCTATCCATCCTCGGTGCTGATGAATGTCATTCCCGCTCAGGTGGCTGGTGTACCGGAGATTGTCATGGTGACACCCCCGGCGACAGGCGGCAAGGCAGGGATAGATCCATATACACTGGTAGCTGCGGCAGAGGCTGGTGTAACGGAAATATATAGGGTTGGCGGAGCGCAGGCGATTGCCTCTCTCGCTTACGGAACACATAGCATTGAACCAGTCGATAAAATTTGCGGTCCCGGCAACATTTATGTAGCGCTAGCGAAGCGCGAGGTGTACGGCGCGGTGGATATCGACAGTATAGCGGGACCAAGTGAAATTGTCGTGTTGGCTGACGACACGGCGAATGCCTCTTATGTAGCGGCTGACCTGCTTTCACAGGCGGAACATGACGAAATGGCCTCAGCCATACTGGTTACGCCCTCGCAACGCTTGGCCAAAGAAGTATCAGCTGAAGTACAGCGCCAATTGGCAGAGTTGCCGCGTAGAGATATTGCTGCTGCATCGGTGGAGGCATACGGGGCTATCATTGTCGTCGACACTTTGGAAGAGGGCATCCATATTGTAAACCAACTGGCACCGGAACATTTGGAAATTATGACAGAGCAGCCGATGGAGCATGTGGGTCTGATCGAAAACGCGGGAGCTATTTTCCTGGGAGCGTACAGCTCGGAGCCGGTAGGCGATTATTTTGCTGGACCTAACCACATTATCCCGACGAATGGAACGGCGCGGTTTTCTTCGCCAGTGGATATTGATGATTTTATCAAGAAGTCGAGTATGATCTATTACAGCAAGGAAGCACTGCTGCGCAATGGAGAGACGATTATGCAGCTTGCCCGCCATGAAGGACTGGAAGGTCACGCACGGGCGATACAAGTTCGATTGGACAATGAAAAGAAGGCGGTGGATGGCGATGGGGAACGAAAATAACGTAACAGGACGTACAGGCAGCGTCAGCCGAAAGACGAACGAAACGGATATTCAGCTATCTTTTGCAGTAGACGGCACAGGGCAAGCTGAGATTGAAACGGATGTTCCTTTTCTGAATCACATGCTGGATTTGTTCACCAAGCACGGACAATTTGATCTTAATGTACAGGCCAGAGGGGATGTTGATATCGACGATCATCATACCGTGGAGGACATTGGTATTTGTTTGGGGCAAACCTTGCTGGAAGCGTTGGGTGATAAAAAAGGAATTAAGCGCTATGCCAGCGTCTTTGTACCGATGGATGAGGCGCTCGCGCAAGTTGTCATTGATCTGAGTAACCGACCCCATTTTGAGTATCGTGCGGAGTATCCATCACAGCAGGTAGGGAGCTTTTCGACAGAGCTGGTGCATGAATTTCTGTGGAAATTTGCGTTGGAGGCTCGCATGACGCTACACGTCATCGTTCACTACGGGCAAAATACCCACCATATGATTGAGGCGGTGTTCAAGGCACTGGGACGTGCACTGGATGAAGCGACCTCCATTGATCCGCGAGTGACGGGAGTGCCTTCAACGAAGGGAGTGCTGTAGTCCATGTCCATTGCCATTGTGGATTACGGCAGAGGCAATCTGCATAGTGTGAGCAAGGCGGTTGAGCGTCTTGGCTATGAGGCTGTAGTAACGGGAGATGCCCAAGTGATTCGTTCCTCCAGCGGTGTGATTTTGCCGGGTGTAGGGGCATTCGGGGACGCTATGGAGCATTTGCGTTCCAGCGGATTGGATCGGGTGATTCAGGAGGTTGCAAGCGCTGGACAACCATTGCTCGGTGTTTGTCTAGGAATGCAACTGTTGTTCACTCGTGGTGAAGAATACGGCAGTCACGAAGGGCTTAATATTTTACCAGGCGAGGTTATTCGGTTTGCTCCTGATCTGGGGGTTAAAGTGCCGCATATGGGCTGGAATCGTCTGCGTATGACTCAGCCGGATCACCCGTTGCTACAGGGCTTGGAGGAAGGACATGTGTATTTTGTGCATTCCTATCATGCGAAGCCGGAGGTCGAAAGTGACCTGCTGGCGGTGACCGACTACGGTGGGCCCGTAACGGCTATCGTGGGCAGAGGCCATGTATATGGCATGCAGTTCCACCCAGAGAAAAGCGGGGAAATGGGGATGCAACTGCTTCGTCAGTTTTTGGAACTAGCGGAAGCGGAAAAGCGAGCGTAACGATTCGTGAATTTGCAGTTGGAGGTACGCCAACTTTGGTCGTTAATTGATGTAAAGGCATATAGATGTTAAATAGCTCACAAGGGGGTCATACTTTGTTCACGATATACCCGGCGATTGATATTCGCGATGGCAAATGTGTACGACTGGTACAAGGAGATTATAGCCAGGAGACGATATACAACGAAAACCCGGTGGAGGTTGCCCAAGAATGGGAGCGTTTGGGCGGCTCCTACATTCACTTGGTTGATTTGGACGGTGCTAAAGCAGGTCAACCGGTGAACGATGAACTCATTGGGCGCATCGCTTCTGCGGTGCAAGTGCCTGTACAAGTGGGTGGCGGCTTGCGTACACGAGAACATGTGGAGCGGCTGTTGTCGCTGGGCGTGAGCCGTGTGATCTTGGGCACGGCAGCGATTGAGGATCGTGCTTTTACGGAAGCGGTATTGGGTACCTACGGTGATCGGATCGCCATTGGCCTGGATGCACGTAATGGCTATGTGGCCACGCGCGGATGGCTTGAAACCTCGGAGGTTCGAGCGGACGAATTGGCTGCTGAGTTGGCCTCCAAGGGAGCGGAAACGTTCATTTTCACAGACATTTCCCGCGACGGAATGATGCAAGGCCCGAATGTGGAGGCAATCGTAGCGCTTGCGAAAAGCAGTGGACGAACCGTGATCGCTTCCGGCGGTGTCAGCAAGATGGACGATCTAATCACGCTGAGCACCTATGCGAAAGAGGGTGTAGGCGGTGCTATTGTGGGTAAGGCATTGTATACAGGCAGCATTGATTTACAGGTCGCCGTACAAGCTGTAGCAAAGGCATAGGGGGAGTAGGCATGCTGGCTAAACGTATTATTCCCTGCTTGGATGTAAAGGATGGCAGGGTGGTTAAGGGCGTTAATTTTGTGAACTTACGCGATGCAGGCGATCCGGTGGAATTGGCGGCGCTTTATGACCGGGAAGGGGCAGACGAAATCGTATTTCTGGATATTTCTGCTTCAGTTGAAGGGCGTGCCACCATGGAAGAAGTAGTTCGTCAGACAGCCGGGGAAATTGCCATTCCTTTCACCGTAGGTGGCGGGATATCTCATGTCGATGATATGAAACGCATTTTGCGTGCCGGAGCTGATAAAATCGGCGTAAATACGGCAGCTGTCCGTAACCCTCAGCTGATTGCGGAGGGTGCGCGCAGCTTTGGCTCACAATGTATCGTTGTTGCCATTGATGCCAAGTACAACAAGGCGTGGGGCGAGTGGGAAGTGTATACGCACGGAGGCCGCACGCCATCTGGTATCCGCGCCTTGGCCTGGGCCAAGGAAGCTGAGCAGTTGGGAGCCGGTGAGATTCTGCTGACCAGCATGAATGCGGACGGAACCAAGGACGGCTTTGACCTGCCACTGACTTCCGCGGTGTCGGATACCGTCGGGATTCCAGTTATCGCTTCTGGCGGAGCAGGCAAACAGGAGCATTTCTATGACGTGTTTACGGCGGGCAAAGCGGATGCTGGATTAGCAGCAACGATTTTTCACTATAAAGAAATAGGAATCCCTGAGCTAAAACGGGATTTGAAGCGCAGAGGAGTGGAGATACGATGAGCAACGAATTGAACCAACAGCTATCTCTGGAGCAGATATTGGATAATGTCCGCTGGAATGAGGCAGGTCTTGTCTCGGCGATTGTGCAGGATGATGCTACGCTTCAGGTGCTGACGCTGGCCTATATGAACCGCGAGTCGCTGAAACTATCTTTGGAGTCGGGAGAGACCTGGTTCTGGTCTCGTTCCAGACAGGAGCTGTGGCATAAGGGGGCTACTTCGGGGAATACGCAAAAAATCACCTCCATCCAGCTGGATTGTGACGGTGATGCCCTGTTGGTACGTGTCATTCCGAGTGGTCCTGCCTGTCATACAGGAGCAACGAGCTGCTTTTTTCGTGATATTTCCGCGCCAGGAACGGCTGTAGCACCTGTTGCAGGAAATGCAGGAGACCACACGCTGGTAAATGATGTTTCCAATGCTTCAGCAGACCGCTTTGAGGTGCTTGCCCAGCTGGAGGCGATTATTAAGGAGCGCGAAGAGACACGTCCTGAAGGGGCCTATACGACTTATCTTTTTGATAAAGGTGTAGACAAAATCTTGAAAAAGGTTGGCGAGGAAGCATCCGAGACAATCATTGCCGCCAAAAATAAAGATAATGACGAACTGCGCCTGGAGGTCAGCGATTTGATTTATCACCTGCTGGTGCTGTTGCAGGAGCGCAAGCTACCGCTCGATGACGTGCTGGCTGAGCTGAATCGCCGTCATGAACGTCCTCGTCGTGATTAGTACGGTTTGTTGTAGTGTTGAAAGGGGGAGGGTCGCATGAAAATCGACTATCATACGCATCACGCCCGCTGCGGGCATGCCATAGGGAGTCTGGAAGAGTATGTACAGCAGGGAATTCGGCTGGGTCTGGATCAGCTCGGCTTGTCCGATCACATGCCACTACTGCATGTAAAACCGGCTGACTATTACCCGGAAATGGCGATGCCTATGGAGGAGCTGCCCCGCTACGTGGAAGAATGTTTGGAACTGAAGGAACGTTTTAAAGGACAAATTGATATTCGTGTTGGCTTGGAAGGCGACTACATCGAGGGCTGGGAACGAGAAATCGAAGACATCATCACCGCGTATCCCTGGGATTATGTGATTGGTTCCGTCCACTTTCTCGGTGAATGGGATGTCACGGACTTCCGTCAGGTACACCATTGGGAAGGCAAAAATGTGCTTGAGGTGTACCGCACGTATTATGATGCGGTTTCCAAGGCGGCAGCTACCGGTTTGTATGACATCATGGGTCATCTGGATGTCATTAAGCGCTTCGGCTATCATCCGAAGCCGGAGGAAATGGAGGAGCTGCGTGAACTGGAGCGCTCCGCACTCTCAGCCGTTGCCCGTAGCGGTCGGGCGATGGAACTGAATGCATCAGGGCTTTCGAAGCCCTGTGCCGAGATGTTCCCGAGCCGCCGCATGCTGGAAGAAGCTTTTACGCTAGGCATCCCGCTGACCGTAGGATCGGATGCTCATGATCCGGCGAAGCTGTCAGAGCACTTGGAGAAGGCACGCGCGCTTCTATATGAAGTCGGCTATCGCGAGCTTGCCGTATTTCAGCATCGCGAGCGCTCGCTGGTGCCGCTGACGCTTTAATTATTACGTTTATTGGGTCTAAGTATCATCTCCAGTGGCTAGCCGAACGCTTCCTATTTATACAGGGAAAAAGCGCTCGGCTATTTAGCGTATTCTTGTATATATATCTATCGGTATACGAGCATATATCCGTTTTTTGGAATGAGGTAGGATCGACTGTCAAGTCGTTTTGAAGTTGTGGTATACTGAAGGGTATGAACATGCCAGTTACTTTTAAAGGAGGTGCCTTGGTTATTTATGAAAGGGAAACATCTGCGAGTATCGGAACCTAGCCCTAAAATTATTGCTTTGCGTTTCGACGCATCTTTCTTTTTTGAGAAAGCTGTGCGCTCGCTTGATCGCAATCATTATGACAAGGCATTGAAATATTTTCGCAAAGCCGTTGAATATGAACCGGATAATCCGGTGAATCATTGCAATATGGCGGGTATATTATCAGAGATGGGGGATTATGCAGGTTCGAATGAGATCCTGTCCTCTGTTCTAAGTGACGTAGACTCGTCGATGACAGAGTGTTATTTCTATATGGCGAATAATTACGCTAATATGGAGCAGTTTGAAGAAGCGGAGAAAGCATTGGTCACGTACCTGGAGGAGGACGAAGAAGGCCAGTTTCTTGATGAAGCGGAGGAAATGATGGAGCTGCTCTATTATGAGCTGGACCGTCCAACGAAGCTGAACCGCATTAAGGCCCGGCAGGGAGTAGTAGAGCATGATCAGGCTCGTGTCCTGCTGGAGGAGGGGAAATTTGCTCAGGCAGCCCAGTTGCTCAAGCAAATTTCAGAGGAACAACCGGATATGTTCGCTGCGCGGAATAATCTGGCGCTGGCGTATTACTACATGGGATTGTTCCAAAATGCTAAGGCTACCATTATTCAAGTGCTGGAAGATGAGCCGGGTAATTTACACGCATTGTGCAACTTGGCGATCTTTTATCAGCACGAGGGCGGCGGCCCGGAATTGGATCGTCTGGTGCAGACTTTGGCGGTTACTATACCGTTTCAGGAGGAGCAGGTATTCAAGCTGGCGACCACTATGGGGATTCTCGGACGCCACGAGGAGGCCTACAGACATTTCCGCAGGTTGCTTCATGGCGATGGAGAGAACAATGCGGACGCTTCTTTGTACCATTACACGGCGGTAGCTGCCAGCAATACGGGAAGATATGCGGAAGCTCGGCGGTTGTGGAGTCATTTGCAAAAGCAGGATGCTTCCTCGGAAGTTCCGCGGTTTTTCCTGTCCCGACTGGAGGAACTCCAGCAGGAGGGTACACCGCTGCAAGTGCTCAGCTATCATTATCATCTCCCGTTTGAGGAGCAATTCCGCATGTGGGAGAAGTTTGGTGCTGACCAGGTGCCTGACAGCATGAAGAAGGACCCGCTAATCCGATCATCCTTCTTCTGGGCCTTGCGCCACGGGGACCGGGCGACTCAGCTTCAGGTCATTCAGGCGTTAAGCCTGATCGGTGATGATGAGGTGCGTCAGGCACTGGAGTCCTTCGTAGAAGACCCGGACCAGGAGGATGAGCTGAAACGTCGTGCCTTGCAAGTATTGCAAGAGCTGGCGGAGCAGGGTGAGCAGAAAATGTACCCGGAAACGGAACATTCTGATCAGTCGGAGGTTGAGAACGATCCGCATACAATTGAAGGTGATGTATCTGCTTCCCCAGTCGATCCACAATGGCAGGCAGTGCTGGATAAGGTACTGACCGTCATGAGCAAGCCATCAGATCCGGCCATGCAGCACGATTTGAAATCGCTTTGGCTGGAGTATTTGGATCGGCTCGCCCCGGAAGTTCCGATGGTTCAGCATACTGAGGGATGGGCAGCGGCGCTAGAATATTTGACAGCCAAAATGCATCATCATTCAGTCACCTATCAGGAAGTAGCCGATCGTTATGGTATTTCCGTATCGACCGTAAGCCGCTATGCACGCCAGATTGACAGCGTGTGTGGTATCAAACAGAAGCTGAAGCAGCCGCTCTCCACGTTTAAAAAGCAGGTCTGAGACCTGCTCCAAACATCACTTAAAGGAGGCAACAAACGTATGTATAAATCCATAATTATTGGTACAGGTCCTGCAGGCTACACAGCGGCTATTTATTTGGCACGCGCTAACATGAATCCGCTGATCATTGAAGGGATGCAGCCCGGTGGGCAGCTTACTACAACGACCGAAATTGAAAATTTCCCAGGTTTTGAGCAAGGTATCCTCGGGCCTGAACTGATGGATAATATGCGCAAGCAGGCTGAACGTTTTGGCGCTGAATTTACTTCCGGATGGGTAGAGGAAGTAGATTTCAGCAAACGCCCTTTTAAAGTGAAGGTAGAGGGTAAAGGCATCATTGAGGCGGAGTCGGTCATTATTGCTACAGGTGCGTCCGCCAAATATCTAGGCATTCCGGGTGAGCAGGACAATGTAGGTCGCGGAGTCAGCACTTGCGCAACTTGCGATGGCTTCTTTTTCCGCGGGAAAAAGATTGTCGTGGTTGGCGGTGGCGATTCAGCCATGGAGGAAGCGAGCTTCTTGACCCGTTTTGCTTCCAGCGTAACCTTGGTCCATCGTCGCGATGAGTTGCGGGCATCCAAAATTATGCAAGATCGTGCGCGTGAGAACGAAAAAGTACATTGGGCATTAAACCGGACTCCTCTGGAAGTTGTGACGGGAGAAGCAGGCTTAAAAGGTTTGAAGGTACACAATAATGAGACCAATCAGGATGAGCTGATTGAGGTAGATGGCGTGTTCGTAGCCATCGGGCATACACCGAACACAGGTTTCCTGAACGGACAAATTCATACCGATGAACACGGCTATATTGTAGTAAAGCCAGGCACAACGGAAACGAACATCCCCGGAGTTTTTGCCTGTGGGGACGTACAGGATAACCGTTACCGTCAAGCTATTACGGCTGCGGGAACGGGCTGTATGGCGGCTATGGACTGCGAGAAGTATCTCGAAGGCAGTGCTGTTCACGACTGGAGCGAAACGCTGGATCAATAAAAACGTGTCTATAGTACACAAAAAGGCTAACGGGAGAGCGAAGGAAACCTCTGTTATGCCGCATCTTTTGTTCAGGAAGAGAAAGCCTGCTGCGTTTGCACAGGCTTTCTCCTTTTTATGATTATAGAATTTATAAGTTTTCAGCGGAGCTGAACAATCTATAATCGCAAGAAAAATTTCCGTTAAGCGTGGTCTGGCTTCCTTGAAAGTACGTCAATAGACGTTTTTCTTATGGGTGCATGAGGTTAAAAATTCCGCTAATCGTACACTTTTCAACAAGGAAGTGTCCTTGACCGTAACGGGGGCTTCAATTATAGTTGGAACGTAGGATTACTATTATGAAGTAGGAATTGTAAGCGTATATTTCATACCAGGTTTTTAAGTAAACATAAAGGTGGCTTGGAACATGTCTGAAAGTATCTATGTAGGTGTCGATTTGGGCGGTACCGCGATTAAAGTCGGCATTTGTAATGAAAACGGACAGCTTTTGCACACATATGAGGGACCAACCGAAACCGATAAAGGTGTAGACGTTGTCATCGGTAATATCGAAAAATATGTGCGGCATATTGTTGAGCAATCTCCTTATGAGTGGGATCAACTAAAGGGTGTCGGTGCAGGCGTTGCAGGTTTTACGAATGTTCGTGATGGTATTATTGTCCTCGCTCCTAATATTGGCTTTCGTGACGTACCGATCCGTGCGCTCCTAGAGAACCGGATTGGCAAGCCTGTGAAAATAGACAATGATGCCAATGTTGCCGCGCTTGGCGAAGCTTGGGCCGGAGCAGGCAAAGGCATCGAAAACTGCGTATGCTATACCCTGGGAACAGGAGTAGGTGGCGGCATTATTATAAACGGTAAAATATACCAAGGTTCTTCGGGCATGGCCGGAGAAATTGGCCATATCAGTGTCGTACCTGATCTGGAGGCTATTCAGTGTGGATGCGGCAAAATGGGTTGCTTGGAAACTGTATCTTCCGCAACAGGCATCATTCGTATGGCCAAGGACGCTGTGGAACGTGGCGACCGGACCTCTCTGGCGCTGGAAGATCAAATTGCTGCCAAGGAAGTATTTGATGCTGCTAAAGCTGGAGATGAAGTCGCGCTTCGTATCGTGAACCGGGCTGCCTTTTATTTGGGGAAATCTATGGCAGCAGTTGCCGCTGTGCTTAATCCAGAGTTGTTTATTATAGGTGGCGGTGTTTCTAAAGCAGGCGACTTTTTGTTTGAAGAGATGCGTCGCGTGTACACCAAACTGGCACCTGAGCCCCTTCAAAAAGGGGTATCGATTGTTCCAGCTGTGCTGGGCAATGACGCAGGTATCGTAGGGGCAGCTGGTTTGTTGCTACGTTCCTGATCCTGATCCACAGGTTACTGATAATACGGGTACTGGCATAGAGCGAAGAAGCAAAAGGAGAGGGAAGTCCATATGACAGATAACCTAAAAAATGCTGCGCCGTGGGCAACGCTCATTATTATTACGGGGATGTCAGGCGCAGGGAAGACCATTGCGGTTCAGAGCCTGGAAGACTTGGGCTTCTTCTGCGTTGATAATTTGCCTCCTGTACTGATTCCCAAATTTGCCGAGTTGATTGAGCAGTCTAACGGTAAAATAGGCAAGGTGGCACTCGTAATTGATTTACGCGGACGAGAATTTTTCACCGCCTTGTCTGAATCGTTGAATTATATTAAAGATCATTTTACGATTCATTGTGAAATTTTATTCTTAAATGCGAATGATGGCGTTCTCGTACAGCGGTATAAGGAAAGCCGTAGACGTCATCCGCTGGCTCCAGACGGCATGCCTTTGGATGGGATTCGGTTGGAGCGCAAGATGTTGGAAGAATTAAAAAGCTCGGCTACACAGGTTATTGATACAAGTGTGATGAAGCCTGCAACCTTAAAGGCGAGGATTATTTCACGATTTTCTCATCTGGAGAGCAGTATGCTTTCCGTGAACATTACTTCTTTTGGCTTCAAGTATGGTATTCCCATTGATGCCGATCTTATATTCGATGTGCGCTTCCTGCCTAATCCCCACTATGTGGACCAACTACGTCCCCACACGGGACAGGATAGCGATGTATATGATTATGTCATGAAATGGCCCGAGACTCAGGCATTCTTGACCAAGTTGCTGGATATGTTACACTTTTTGATTCCGCAATATCGCAAAGAAGGCAAAAGCCAGGTCATTATCGGCATTGGCTGTACTGGCGGTAAGCATCGTTCTGTTGCAATATCGGAGTATTTAGGAAAAATGCTGGGTGCCAGCGAGACAGAATCTGTTTCTGTTTCGCATCGGGATGCTGATCGGGACCGGCATTAATGAGGTGAAATCATGAAAGAGACCGGATCACAACGGGAGCGCCCACGTATTGTTGTTATGGGCGGCGGAACCGGCTTGTCCGTCATGCTGCGGGGCTTAAAGCAAAAGCCGCTAGATATTACGGCTATTGTTACAGTCGCTGACGATGGCGGAAGCTCCGGGATTTTGCGCAGTGAGCTGCAGATGCCCCCTCCAGGGGATATTCGCAATGTGCTGACTGCCTTGGCTGACGTGGAACCAGTGATGTCAGATATGCTGAAATACCGTTTCGGTGCGGGATCAGGATTGTCAGGCCACAGCCTGGGTAATCTGATTTTAGCAGCGATGACCGATATATCGGGAGATTTTGTAACGGCGGTGCGTGAGCTTAGCCGTGTATTTGCTGTCCGGGGACGCGTGCTGCCGGCAGCTGAGGAAGGCGTTGTGCTAAGTGCCGAAATGGAGGATGGCACGGTGATTACCGGAGAGTCCAAGATCCCGGAAGCGGGCGGACGAATCAAACGCGTCTTTCTTGAACCGACTCACGTGGAGCCGTTGCCTGAGGCTGTAGAGGCCATTAATGAGGCTGATGCGATTTTGATTGGCCCCGGCAGTCTATATACCAGCATATTACCGAATTTGCTTGTACCTAAACTCGCTGAAGCTGTAGTAAAATCAGACGCTATCAAAATATTTGTCTGTAACGTTATGACCCAGCCTGGAGAAACCGATGGCTATACGGTAGGAGATCACCTGCAAGCTATTTTTGAGCATGTAGGGCATCATCTCTTCGACTATGTCATTGTAAATAACGGAGAAATTCCACCCCAAGTACAGGAAATGTATGCCGAGCAGGGCGCTAAGCCAGTTCAAGTAGACATGGGCGAGCTGACCGATCGGGGATATAAAGTGGTGGCAGATACTTTAGTTTTGTTCCGTACGTATCTACGGCATGATGCCGACAAATTAAGCCAGCATATTTACCAATTGGTACAAAACTGGATATTAAGAAGGAGGTGAGTCCCTTGTCCTTTGCGGCACAAACGAAAAAAGAGCTTACGATGATTGAAAGCCAGTCCTGTTGTGAGAAAGCGGAACTATCTGCGCTCATACGTATGCTCGGATCCGTACAACTGTCGAATAAAAGGGTGATATTGGACGTGTCCACAGAAAATGCCGCGATTGCAAGGCGGATTTACTCCTTGATCAAGAAGCATTTTCAACTTCATATCGAACTGCTTGTACGGAAAAAAATGCGCTTGAAAAAAAATAATGTGTACATTGTCCGTATTCCCAATGGTGTGCAACAGCTGCTAAAGGATCTTTATATCGTCTCAGAAGGTTTCTTGTTCACTGACGGGATTAATCGGGATATCGTTCGGAAAAACTGTTGTAAGAGGGCTTATTTGCGGGGCGCCTTTATGGCAGGTGGCTCTGTCAACAATCCTGAAGGATCGTCTTACCACCTTGAAATTTCTTCGATGTATGAGGAGCATTGTCAGGCACTCGTTGATCTTGCGAATGAATTTCATCTAAATGCTCGCTGTATTGAGCGAAAAAAAGGTTTTATTCTCTACATCAAGGAAGGCGAGAAGATCATTGAGCTGCTTAGCATCATTGGGGCGCATCAAGCCTTGTTCAAATTTGAAGATGTACGCATTATGCGCGATATGCGCAATTCCGTAAATCGCATTGTCAATTGTGAAACGGCTAATTTGAACAAGACGATCGGAGCTGCTGTCCGGCAAATTGAGAATATTAAGTTGCTGGAGAGGGAAGTTGGTTTGGAGACCTTGCCGGATAAACTGCGTGAAGTGGCAGAAATTCGTCTCGCTCATCCCGATTTGAATTTAAAAGAAGTCGGGGAAATGCTCAAAGGGGTCGTGAGTAAATCGGGTGTAAATCATCGGCTTCGCAAAATTGATGAGATGGCTGACAAAATCAGGGGCGAAAATGGCCTGATTCCGTAAAAAGAATGTCCGTGGGGCTTTCAGCCCCGGTTTTTTTAGTTTTTTTTCTAGTGTCTGTCCCGGGTTAATGTTATAATGTGATAAATAAAATGGAGTAAGTAGTGTCCAGATTTATTTGATGAGGGGGTAAGCTGACATGTCAAAACATCCGGTAGTCGTACGCTTGAAAACAGGACTGCACGCCAGACCTGCTGCGTTGTTCGTACAGGAAGCGAATAAATATTCATCTGAGATTTTTGTGGAAAAAGAAGACAAAAAGGTTAATGCCAAGAGCATCATGGGTATTATGAGTCTTGCCATCAGTACAGGTACTGAAATCAATATTAGTGCTGAAGGTGCGGACGCCGAACAGGCTGTAAACGCTTTAGTAAGTCTGGTTAGTAAGGTAGAGCTGGAAAATCAATAAACAAAGATTTGCTTTGTGATATGGTGTATGCTCTTAGTGAAAAGCCCCTTTGGGGCTTTTTTTGTATCCAGAAAAAAGTCTTCGAAAACTCCTCCGTTAACTGTTTTATGGATGGATTTGTTGAATATAGAGACTGTATTAAGTTCAAACTATAAATAATTAAAATCCCCGTGGTCATGCTCTGTTTCGGAAATTTGTACGCTTGGCTGCAACCTTTTTCCGTCTTTTCCGTCTGGAAGGTACAAACATTTTCAAGAAAGAGGTTGAATTCAATGAGACTTTGGACAAAAACAGTAGCCACGGCAGTTCTCGCAGGAGCATTAATGGCAGGGGGAGTAGCAGGAGGATTATGGACGGGGGCAGATCGTGCTTATGCTGCGTCAACAGCTTCGACGGTAAACGGTGTAATTAATGTGACTGGAAGCGGGGAAGTATTGGCGAAGCCCGATATTGCTTATCTCTCTATCGGTGTACAATCGGAAGGGAATACGGCAGCCGCTGCTCAAAAAGCCAATGCTACAAAATTGAACAAGGTTACACAACTGCTGAAAGAAAAGTGGAGCATTAGCGCAGATGACATTCAGACCAGCCAGTTTTATGTACAGCCTAACTACACCTATAACGAAAAAGAAGGGCAGAAGCTCAAAGGCTACACTGCCAACCATACACTTTCCGTCAAATACCGCGATTTGGATAAAATCGGTCAGTTGTTGGATGAGGCGACCAAGTCCGGAGCCAATAACGTAGATAATGTACGTTTTTCCGTGGAAGATCCTTCGACTTATGAAGAAGAAGCCATTACTAAGGCATTGGGAAGCGCACAATCTAAAGCCAGTGCTGTA
This sequence comes from Paenibacillus sp. FSL R10-2748, assembly GCF_038005565.1. NCBI lineage: Bacteria > Bacillati > Bacillota > Bacilli > Caryophanales > Paenibacillaceae > Paenibacillus > Paenibacillus sp. FSL R10-2748. The sequence continues at coordinate 240,567 of NZ_JBBOTK010000008.1, read as the reverse complement.
GCTAAGGCAGCCAAACGAGGGTTAGGTGTCCTTGTGAGTGTGACGGTAGATGGCGGAGAAGCACAAATCTTTACACAACGTGAAAATGCCATGTCAAAATCGCTCTTGGACGTAGCAGGTGGCGGGACAGAGATACAATCGGGGCAAGTAACAGTGAAAGTTCAGGTGTCGGCTCAATACGAAATGAACTAATATAGATCATCAAACGAAGCCACAAGCGGACTGCATCATGTGCAGGCTGGCTTGCTGGCTTTTTTGTATACCGAAACCTTTTTGTAATGAGTCTGTCATAGCTAAGGGTTATTAGGTGTACATATTGAAATCGGAGAGTGTACAGATTGTAAACTACATACAATAGGGTATAGATATAATATTAAAAGTAGTTATCACACATAGACAATACAGATCATTAACAGGAGGAATATTTAATATGAGTAAGCATGCAATAAAATGGGGTTCAGCACTGCTGGCGGCAGGGATTTTCGCAGGAGTCACAGCTGTTCCCGTTTCCTATATCCAGGCAGCATCGACGAAACAGCAGCAAGCGACAACACAGCAACCAGGAATCACCATCCAATGGAATGGTAAAACGTTGCCCGCTAAAGGTGTCCAAGTGAACGGGAGTACAATGATTCCGGTGGCCGCACTGCGCGACAGCTTGGGGATTCCAGTAAGCTATGATGCGAAAACAGCGACATATACCGTAGGTAGCGGGTACAATAAACTTTACATTATGGCTTCTTCCTCGGATGCCTACGTCAACGTCAATGGAATCAATACACGTAGTATGGATGCCAAACAGATCGCTGGGAAGCTATACATTCCTATGAGTTTGCTGAAAGACTATCTGGGCATAGATGCTCAATGGAATGCAGCTCAGAAAACAGTAACGCTGAGTAAAAGCCAGCTAAATCCGATTACAATTGCGTCTCAAACACTTCCAGCTTCGAGTAGTGCGAAGGTGTCCTACAAAATTAAGTACCCGCAAATCAGCGGTAGCCAGCTGAATTCTGAGGCTCAACAGGCCATTAACAATGTGCTTAAAAAGCATGCAGAAGGTATATTGGCAGCAGGCAAAAAGATGATGGCTGAGGGAGAGGCTACAACAGAAAGACCGTATGAGTTCGGAAATGATTTTGTGATTGCCTATAACAAAGATGGTATTCTGAGTGTGATTATGCAGGACTACTCGTATACGGGTGGCGCGCATGGCATGACGGCACGTAAAGGATATACGTTCTCGCTCGCTGATGGTAAACTGCTGCAATTGTCTGACGTATTGAAGGCAAATCCGAACTACAAAAAGTTCCTCAATGCTGATTTGAAGAAAAAAATCGATGCACTTCAGGCTGGCGAAGGATTCGGCAAATTTAAAGAGCTGGCGGCAGATCAGAATTTTTATGTGACGAACAGTGGAGTAACAATCGTGTTTGATTTGTATGATTATGCGCCATACGCGTATGGAATTCCGGAGTTTACCTACTCGTTCGGTCAATTGCTGCCTCAAGGCGGAAAGCCTTTTGCGGGACAGAATGAATAGTAGAAATAAATAAGTCCAATTGTCTATAACCTAAAAAACAATAAAGCAAAAAAGCTGCCTACCGGATAAGAAAGTCCGGAGCAGCTTTTTCATTTACCAGTTATCGAAAGAGGTAAATTTCTTCTCTTATACACCTTCTGGAGAGGAGCTAGTTAGCACTTTATCAATAATACCGTATTCCTTGGCATCATCAGCAGACATGAAGTAGTCACGGTCTGTATCTTTTTCAATGCGCTCCAGTGGTTGGCCTGTGCGATCTGCGAGAATGCGGTTCAGTTTATCACGCATTTTCAGAATGCGGCGTGCGCGGATTTCGATATCCGTTGCCTGGCCTTGTGCACCACCCAGGGGTTGGTGAATCATAATTTCACTGTTTGGCAAAGCGAAACGTTTACCTTTGGCGCCTGCATTCAGCAAAAACGCGCCCATGGAAGCCGCCATACCTACGCAAATCGTAGATACGTCAGGTTTAATGTATTGCATCGTATCGAAAATGGCCATACCAGCTGTAATGGAACCGCCAGGGCTGTTAATATACAAGTGAATATCTTTTTCAGGATCTTCGGCAGCCAAAAACAGCATTTGCGCAATTATAGAGTTGGCTACAACGTCATTGACGTCCGAGCCTAACAAAATAATGCGATCCTTTAACAGTCTGGAATAAATGTCATAGGCGCGTTCGCCGCGGTTACTTTGTTCTACTACCATAGGAACATAGCTCACGTCAAAAAACCTCCCTTAAATATCGTTAGTGGATTTGGTGGACATGCCGATTACACGTCCCTTATTTATAAACTGTTACCGTAATAACCACATGATAAACAATTTCAAACAAAAAGTCAAAGAAAGTCAAACTAATGATTAAAAAAAAGAGCCCTCAGCGCTCTTATTGGTTAAAACATTATATAGAAGCATCTAAGCGTTCATTTAAAATGGCGCGCCCGCGAGGAATCGAACCTCGATCTCAGGCTCCGGAGGCCTACGTCATATCCGTTGGACCACGGGCGCATAGTTGATTCAATGCAAACAACTAACTAATTAAACAGTTAATTGGAAACAAAGATGATTATATGATATACAGCAGTGAATTGCAAGCTTTTATTAAATGCGCATATTCAGATAAATGGTTGAGAAATATAGGTTCAGATAGACTTGCATATGGAGCAAATATTGGTTAAGATATACGTGGGACTTAAAAAGTTATCCCGGGACGTTTTGAGACCAGTTAGAGATAGAGCATTAGAGACAGAACTTAGAAGTGTGCGGGAGTGGAAAGCATGCGAAAGATATTAGAAATACAGAAGCAGCTTCTGCCCGACCTCATGGATGTTTTGAAAAAAAGGTACACGATCCTGCATCAGATTATGCTGTCCGATGTTGTTGGACGCAGAACACTGGCAGCTTCACTGAACATGACTGAGCGCGTGTTGCGCGCCGAAACCGATCTTCTTAAAGCTCAGGGGCTAATTGAGATTGAGAGTGTAGGCATGAAGGTGAGCAAAGCAGGACTGGATCTGCTGGAACAGCTGGAGCCGATTGCGAACAACTTGTTCGGCCTGTCCCAATTGGAGGACCAGATTCGTCAAGCCTATGGTTTGAGGAAGGTGGTTGTCGTTCCAGGGGATTCGGATGCTTCTCCGTTAACAAAGCAGGAGCTGGGGCGCGCTGGAGCAAAAGCGTTGCTGAGTGTTATGGACGACGAGGATGTGGTCGCTGTAACAGGTGGCACGACAATTGCCGACGTGGCGGAACAACTGGCACTACCTTCTAATGGCCCACTTAAGGGTGGGTGGTTTGTACCGGCACGCGGGGGTTTGGGAGAAAGCATGGAAATGCAGGCCAACACAATTGCTTCCACAATGGCTCGCAAGGTAGGCGCTCAATACCGTCTGCTCCATGTACCGGATTTGCTCAGCAATCATGCTTACAACTCCTTGCTTGAAGATACGAACATTCAGGATATATTGAACCTGATTCGCGAGAGTCGTATCATCATTCACGGGATAGGCAACGCCATAGCGATGGCACATAGACGTAAACTTGATCCCGAAACCTTTGCCCAGATCAGCAGTGAAGGAGCGGTAGCCGAATCGTTTGGTTATTACTTTAACGAAGATGGCGTCGTTGTTCACAGAATGCTGACGCTTGGACTCCGATTGGAGGACATTAGGCGTACCGATACGGTTCTAGGTGTAGCTGGAGGCAAAAACAAGGCGGCCGCTATTCATGCGGTACTGCGTTTCGGGCAAGAGGACATTCTAGTCACCGACGAAGGCGCTGCTGTTGAGATTGTAAGTCGTTATTTAAATGATTAATATAGGATTTATGAATAATGTTGTCTTGACGGGCTTTCGGGTCTGTCTTGAATATATAAAACTAAACTAAACGAACTTTGGGAGGAACTCACTCATGACAGTTAAAGTTGGTATTAACGGTTTCGGACGTATTGGACGCCTTGCTTTCCGCCGGATTCAAAATGTGGAAGGTATTGAAGTAGTAGCAATCAATGACTTGACAGATTCCAAAATGTTGGCACATTTGTTGAAATATGATACAACACAAGGTAATTTCCAAGGACAAGTAGAAGTACATGACGGCTTCTTCAAAGTAAACGGTAAAGAAGTTAAAGTTTTGGCTAACCGCAACCCTGAAGAACTGCCTTGGGGAGACCTGGGTGTAGACATCGTTCTGGAATGTACAGGTTTCTTCACAACTAAAGAAGCTGCTGAGAAACATTTGAAAGGCGGCGCTAAAAAAGTTGTTATCTCCGCTCCAGCTACTGGCGACATGAAAACTGTCGTTTACAACGTAAACCATGAAATTCTGGACGGAACTGAAACTGTAATCTCCGGTGCTTCTTGCACAACAAACTGCCTGGCTCCTATGGCTAAAACACTGCAAGATAAATTTGGTATCGTTGAAGGTTTGATGACTACAATTCATGCTTACACTGGCGACCAAAACACTTTGGATGCTCCACATGCTAAAGGTGACTTCCGTCGTGCTCGTGCAGCAGCTGAAAACATCATCCCTAACACAACTGGTGCTGCTAAAGCAATCGGTTTGGTTATCCCTGAGTTGAAAGGTAAATTGGATGGCGCGGCTCAACGTGTTCCAGTACCTACAGGTTCCCTGACTGAGCTGGTAACAGTTCTGGAGAAAAACGTAACTGCTGAAGAAATCAACGCTGCGATGAAAGAAGCATCCGATCCTGAAACTTATGGATACACTGAAGATCAAATCGTTTCTTCCGACATCAAAGGTCTTACTTTCGGTTCTTTGTTTGATGCAACTCAAACTAAAGTTCTGACTGTTGGCGACAAACAACTGGTGAAAACTGTAGCTTGGTATGACAATGAAATGTCTTACACTGCACAATTGATCCGCACGTTGGAATACTTCGCAAAACTGGCTAAATAAGAACAGTCTTATTGAGCAACATCATAGAGCGGAAACAGGTTATTGTTTCCGCTCTTTATATATCAAATGTGCCTTGAATTCCTGATTCGTAAAATTATAAGGGTGCGGAGGAATATGGAGATGAACAAAAAGAGCGTACGTGATATAGAACTGAATGGAAAACGGGTGTTTGTTCGTGTAGATTTTAACGTTCCGGTTGAGGACGGTAAAATTACGGATGACAAGCGTATTCGTGAAACCTTGCCAACCATTAACTACCTGATTGAAAAAGGTGCAAAAGTTATTTTGGCGAGTCACTTTGGACGTCCAAAAGGTCAGGTTGTTGAATCCATGCGTCTGACTCCTGTTGGCGTACGTTTGTCTGAGCTGCTGAAAAAACCAGTAGTTAAAGTGGACGAATCGGTAGGCGAAGCTGTTAAAGCGAAAGTGGCTGAACTGCAAAACGGCGACGTGCTGTTGCTTGAAAATGTACGTTTCTATGCAGGGGAAGAAAAGAATGATCCTGAATTGGCGAAGCAATTTGCTGAATTGGCCGACGTTTTCGTGAATGACGCATTTGGTGCAGCACACCGTGCTCATGCTTCCACAGAAGGTATCGCGCATCTTCTTCCGGCTGTTTCCGGCTTGCTGATGGAGAAAGAATTGTCTGTAATCGGTAAAGCTCTTTCAAACCCAGATCGTCCTTTTACAGCCATTATCGGCGGTTCCAAGGTAAAAGACAAAATCGACGTGATTGACAACCTGCTGAACATTGCAGATAACGTAATCATTGGCGGTGGTTTGGCTTATACATTCTTCAAAGCTCAAGGTCATGAAGTGGGTCAATCCCTACTGGATGAATCCAAACTGGACGTAGCTCTTGGATTTATCGAAAAAGCGAAGAAGCTCGGCAAAAACTTCTACCTTCCGGTTGATATTGTTGTATCTGACGATTTCAGCGCTACGGCGAACACAAACATTGTGGATATCGACGGCATTCCTTCAGATTGGGAAGGCGTGGATATCGGACCGAAAACACGTAAAATCTATGCAGATGTGATCAAAAACTCCAAATTGGTTGTTTGGAATGGACCAATGGGTGTATTTGAAATCGAACCTTTCGCTGGTGGTACTCGTGAAGTAGCGGAAGCTTGCGCAACAACAGAAGCATACACCATCATTGGTGGCGGTGATTCTGCGGCTGCGGCTGAAAAATTCCACTTGGCTGACAAAATGGATCATATCTCCACTGGCGGCGGCGCATCTCTGGAATTTATGGAAGGCAAAGCACTTCCGGGTGTTGTTGCACTGAACGATAAATAATCAAACGCACTATGCGTGAATAAAGCTTTAGGGCACCTAATAGTTAGGAGTTGAAACCATTGAGAACACCGATTATCGCGGGTAACTGGAAGATGTTTAAAACCGTACCAGAAGCTAAAACTTTCATCGAAGAGATCAAAGGCAAAGCAGAGGTTGCAGGAGTGGAAAGCGTGATTTGCGCACCATTTACGAATCTTCCTGCTCTGGTTGAAGCAGTAAAAGGCACGTCTATTAAAATTGGCGCACAAAACCTGCATTTTGCAGAAGATGGTGCATTTACAGGTGAAATTAGCGGTGGAATGCTGAAAGATCTGGGCGTAGACTACGTTGTGATCGGACACTCCGAGCGTCGTGAATATTTTAATGAAACAGACGAAACGGTGAACAAAAAGGTTCATGCGGCATTCCGTCATGACCTGACTCCAATCGTATGTGTAGGCGAAAAGCTGGAAGATCGTGAAGCTGGACAAACTAAAGAGGTTGTAAAAGTGCAAACTGTAGCAGCTTTTGCTGGTTTGGCTAAGGATCAGGCTGCACAAGTAGTTGTTGCTTATGAGCCAATCTGGGCCATCGGAACAGGCAAATCCTCCACTTCGCAGGATGCGAATGAAGTGATTTCCTATATCCGTAGTCTGATTAAAGAGCTGTATGATGAAAATACAGCAAATGCTGTACGTATTCAGTATGGTGGCAGTGTAAAACCTGAAAATGTTACTGAGTACCTGGGTCAAAGCGATATCGACGGCGCGCTTGTGGGCGGTGCCAGTCTTCAACCGGCGTCGTACATCGCGCTTGTTGAGGGGGCGAAGTAAGATGACAGCACCAAAACCGGTAGCTTTAATTATTATGGACGGGTTCGGATTGCGTGACACCGTAGAAGGTAATGCGGTTGCGCAGGCCAACAAACCGAATTACGAACGGTATTTACAACAGTATCCTCATACAACGCTGACGGCTTCTGGCGAAGCAGTGGGTCTGCCTGAAGGACAAATGGGTAACTCCGAAGTAGGTCACTTGAACATCGGCGCAGGCCGAATTGTATATCAAGACTTGACTCGTATTTCGAAGTCCATTCGTGACGGCGAGTTCTACGACAATGAAACACTGGTTAAAGCAGTGCAACATGCTAAGAAGAACAACACGAAACTTCACCTGTACGGACTGTTGTCTGACGGCGGCGTGCATAGCCATATCAGCCATCTGTTCGCTATGCTGGACTTGGCGAAAAAAGAAGGCTTAACTGAAGTGTACATTCATGCTTTCATGGATGGACGCGACGTTATGCCTGACAGCGGCGTAGGCTTCATGCAGCAACTGATCGCCAAAATTCAAGAAGTGGGCGTAGGCAAAATTGCGACTGTACAAGGACGCTATTATGCTATGGACCGCGACAAACGTTGGGAACGTGTGGAGAAATCTTACCGTGCAATCGTATACGGAGAAGGCCCTCAATACACAGATCCAATGGAAGCATTGAAAGAATCGTATGAAAAATCAGTGTTCGACGAATTTGTGGAGCCAACGGTTATTGTGAAGGCTGACGGAAGTCCTGTAGGGCTGGTCGAAAGCAATGACTCTGTTATCTTCCTCAATTTCCGTCCTGACCGTGCGATTCAACTGTCTCAGGTATTTACAAACGCGGACTTCCGTGGTTTTGACCGTGGCCCGAAATTGCCTAAAGATTTGCACTTTGTTTGCCTGACGTTGTTCAGCGAAACGGTTGAAGGCTTTGTAGCTTATGAACCGAAAAACCTGGATAACACGTTTGGTGAAGTGTTGGTTCAAAACAACAAAAAGCAATTGCGTATTGCTGAGACTGAAAAATATCCGCACGTTACTTTCTTTTTCAGTGGCGGACGTGATGTGGAGCTTCCTGGCGAAACTCGTATTTTGATCAACTCGCCTAAAGTGGCTACATATGACTTGCAGCCAGAAATGAGTGCGTATGAAGTAGCGGATGCTGCTGTTAAGGAAATCGAAGCCGACAAGCATGATGCGATTATCCTGAACTTTGCCAATCCGGATATGGTTGGACACTCCGGTATGCTGGAGCCAACAATTAAGGCGGTAGAGACGACGGATGAATGTGTTGGACGTGTTGTAGATGCGGTTAAAGCCAAAGGCGGCGTGGTTATTATCATTGCTGACCATGGTAACGCGGATATGGAAATTGATGAGCAGGGACGTCCGTTCACAGCTCACACAACTAATCCGGTTCCGTTCATTTTGACTGACGAAAATATCGTTTTGCGTGAGCATGGAATACTGGCTGACGTAGCTCCAACGCTTCTGGATTTGATGCAACTTCCGCAACCTGCGGAAATGACAGGAAAATCTATGATTGCATCCCGCAAGTAAGCTTGATTTAATAAGTATAGGCTTGACCAATAAATCATGATTCACAAAGGAGATTAAGTACAAATGACTATTATTTCTGACGTGTACGCTCGCGAAGTCCTCGACTCCCGTGGTAACCCAACGGTTGAAGTTGAAGTATATCTGGAATCCGGTGCTATCGGTAGTGCTATCGTTCCTTCCGGTGCCTCCACAGGCGCTCACGAAGCTGTAGAGCTTCGTGATAACGATAAATCCCGTTACCTGGGTAAAGGCGTTCTGCAAGCTGTTAAAAACGTGAACGAAATTATTGCTCCTGAAGTAATCGGCTTGGATGCTGTGAACCAAGTAGAAATCGACACGCTGATGATCAAATTGGATGGTACACATAACAAAGGTAAATTGGGTGCAAACGCAATTCTGGCTGTATCCATGGCTGTAGCTCGCGCTGCTGCTGAAGCTCTGGGCTTGCCACTGTACACTTACCTGGGCGGATTCAATGCTAAACAATTGCCAGTGCCAATGATGAACATCGTTAACGGTGGCGCTCATGCCGACAATAACGTTGACGTACAAGAGTTCATGGTTCTGCCTGTAGGCGCTCCTACATTCAAAGAAGCTCTGCGTGTAGGCGCAGAAATCTTCCACAACCTGAAATCCGTACTGAACTCCAAAGGTTTGAACACAGCTGTTGGTGATGAAGGTGGTTTTGCTCCTAACTTCAAATCTAACGAAGAAGCTCTGTCCACTATTATCGAAGCGATCGAAAAAGCTGGTTACAAACCAGGTGTTGACGTATTCCTCGGTATGGACGTTGCCTCCACTGAGTTCTTCAAAGATGGAAAATACACTTTGGAAGGCGAAGGCAAATCCTTCACTTCTGCTGAGTTCGTTGACCTGCTTGCTTCTTGGGTTGATAAATACCCAATCATCACTATTGAAGATGGTTGCTCCGAAGATGACTGGGAAGGTTGGAAATTGCTCACTGAAAAATTGGGCAACAAAATCCAATTGGTTGGTGACGACCTGTTCGTAACAAACACAGAGCGTCTGGCTAAAGGTATCGATGAAAACATCGGTAACTCCATCCTGATCAAAGTAAACCAAATCGGTACGCTGACTGAAACTTTCGATGCTATCGAATTGGCTAAACGCGCAGGATACACAGCTGTTATTTCTCACCGTTCCGGTGAATCCGAAGACAGCACAATCGCTGATATCGCTGTTGCAACAAATGCTGGCCAAATTAAAACAGGTGCTCCTTCCCGTACTGACCGTATTGCGAAGTACAACCAATTGCTCCGCATTGAGGATCAACTGGGTGAGCTGGCTCAATACCACGGCCTGAAATCTTTCTACAACCTGAAAAAATAATATTGCGCAAAAATGCTGATGGCGCCTCTGACTCATGGTTCATGATCACGAAGTCTGAACGCTCAAAGCTTTTACGCATTAAAAAACAGACCTACTCGCCACCGCGGGCAGGTCTGTTTTTTTGTTATTATGGATGTGTATGAGAATACATAACTTTGCAAAGGCTTAATGGCTGAGTGACTTGTATAACTGTTGTTATCTACTGGAAGCTGTGGTAGAATAAAAATAGTGTTTTGCGTTAATTTCCGGCTATTTATAACATGATATGTACATGTTTTCATAAAAGAGGCTGTGTTGTTTTGCAAAACAGATGTATAAGCTCAGGAGGTGGGATTTTTCATGGAAATCTTTTTGAAAGTGCTGCTCGTTGTGTTCTCGATTGCTGTTATTGCGGTTGTTTTACTGCAAAAGGGGAAAAGCGCAGGTTTGTCCGGTGCCATCTCTGGCGGTGCTGAGCATCTGTTCGGCAAAACAAAAGCTCGCGGTATGGATTTGATTTTACAACGTGCAACTGCTGTTTTGGGTGCGGGTTTTATGATCGTTTCTGTTTTAGTTGCATTTTTTGCAAAATAAGATAAATATGTACCTTAAGCCTTCGTTTCGCGGGAAACGGGGGCTTTTTTTAGATTTTGGACAGGCAGGGATGCCGTCGATTAAATTCGTGTATACTAGGGTATGAGTATATTAAGAGCCTTGTATCAGGAACAAGGACATTCGGATTTATTACTGAAAATTAAAGGTCACCCGAGGTGGACAATATTATGATAACAGAGCAACAACTACTCGATTTTATGCGCGAGACTGCATACAAACCCATGACTTACCAGGAGCTGGAGCAGCACTTTGATATTAAGGATGCGGAGGATTTCCGTGAATTTCTTAAGCTCTTGAATTCCTTGGAGGAAGAGGGGAAAATCCTGCTGACCAGCACAAACCGTTATGGCGTGCCGGAACGGATGGATTTGCAGCGTGGGCGGTTGCAGGCTCATGCCAAGGGATTTGCCTTTCTGATTCCAGAGGACCGGGAGCACCCGGATGTATATATTCATGCGAACGACTTAAAAAGTGCGATGAATGGAGATACGGTACTGGTAAGAGTGTCCTCGAAGGGACCTGCGGGCGGTCGATTAGAAGGTGAAGTTGTACGGATCGTGAAGCGTGCAGTGCTTCAAGTAGTAGGCGTGTTTCAGAGCCACGAAGCATATGGTTTCGTTCTGCCGGATGATAAGCGTATTAACCGGGATATTTTCATTCCAAAAACAAGCTTCAATGGAGCCGTAAACGGTCAAAAGGTCGTTGTGCGTATTGTGAGCTATCCAGAAGGACGAGCAGCGGCGGAAGGCGAAGTGTTGGAAGTTTTGGGTCATAAGGATGATCCGGGCGTCGACATTTTGTCAGTTATTCGCAAGCATCAGCTTCCGGAAGCTTTTCCAGATGAAGTTACAGAGGAAGCGGAGAATGCTCCCGACGCGATTACGGAAGAAGAGATTGTACGTCAGGGACGGCGCGATTTGCGTGATAAGATCATTGTTACCATTGATGGTGAGGATGCTAAAGACCTGGATGATGCTGTAAATGTAGAGCGCTTGCCGAACGGGAACTACCGTCTGGGCGTTCATATTGCCGACGTAGGGTATTATGTGCGTGAGAACTCTAAGCTGGATCAGGAGGCATATAACCGCGGTTGTAGCGTGTATTTGGTTGACCGTGTCATTCCTATGCTTCCACATCGACTTTCGAACGGAATATGTTCTTTGAATCCACAGGTGGATCGACTGACTTTATCCTGTGAGATGGAATTCAATGAGCATATGAAGGTTGTAAAGCATGATATTTTCACCAGTGTGATTAAAACGAAGGAACGGATGACGTACACTAACGTTCGCAAAATCCTCGAAGAGGAAGATGCTGAACTGATGGAACGGTACAAGGATCTCGTTGATGTATTCGGCACGATGAAGGAATTGGCATTGAAGCTGCGTGCTAATCGAATGCGCCGAGGTGCGGTTGATTTTGATTTTGATGAAGCTAAAGTGATTGTGGATAATGAAGGAAAAGCTGTAGATATTGTGAAGAGAGAGCGTACGATAGCTGAACAAATTATTGAAGAGTTTATGTTGGCGGCCAATGAAACGGTAGCCGAACATTTCCATTGGCTCAAAGTACCTTTCTTGTACCGGATTCATGAGGACCCAGATCCAGAGAAGCTGCAAAACTTTATGGCTTTCGCGGCTAATTTTGGGCATCAGATCAAAGGTAGAGGAAATTCCATTCATCCGCGTGCACTGCAAACGTTGCTGGAAGATATTCAGGGTACGAAGGAGCAAACCGTGCTTAGCACGATGATGCTGCGTTCGATGAAGCAGGCAAAGTATGATGCGGAAACGACAGGACATTTTGGGCTAGCAGCGGAGTATTACTCTCATTTTACATCGCCGATTCGTCGTTACCCTGACTTGGTGATTCACCGTGTCATTCGTGAGGTATTGGAGAACGGCGGGGCTTTAACAGCCGAGCGTCAGGAATATTTGACTGCACGTATGCCTGATATTGCGCAGCAATCTTCCGAGCGTGAACGTGTGGCTGTGGATGCAGAACGTGATACAGAGCAGATGAAAAAGGCTGAATACATGCTGGACAAGGTCGGCGAGGAGTTCGAAGGCATCATCAGCAGTGTAACCAGCTTTGGGATGTTCATTGAGCTGGACAATACAGTGGAGGGTCTGACGCGTCTGAGTGCGCTTACGGACGACTATTACCACTTTGACGAGCAGCATATGGCTTTGATTGGCGAACGCACCTCCAAGGTGTTCCGCATTGGGGATGAGGTTAAGGTTCGCGTCGCGCGTGTGAACATGGAAGATTACACAATTGACTTTGAACTTGTCGATATGAAGCAACGGCAACGCCGTGAACGGACGGGCGGTTCAGGACAGGGCGGAGGTTTTGCGCGTGGCGGTGAGGGCCGAGGTAAAGGCAAACCCCATGAAGGGCGCGAACGTAAGGGTGGTAAAGACAAGGCTGGCAGGGAGCGTAAAGGCGGTCGTGATGCTGCCGGGAAGCCTAAAGAAGCCGGTTCAGGCGTAGGTGGCGGAGGTATTAGCACCGCAGGTCGTTCAGGGCGCGGCGGTGGAAACGGAGCTGGAGCCGGCTCAGCTAGCAGCTTCGGCTTTGGCAGTGGCAAGGGCGGGTATAACTCGCCAGCATCCGGGGCAAGCAAGCGGCGGAAGAAGACGTCTGCCAGCGGTATTTTCATCGGCGGAGCAGCTACACCAGGCAGTGATGCCAGACCAAACGGTGAAGGCGCTGCACGTCGCAAGCGGAAGAATAAGGGCGGAAGTGGCGGCAATAGCACCGCGGGCTTTGTGCGGAAAAAGAAGAAGTAGGTAGCTAGAGCTTACTTGCTTTGAAGGTTGGAGCTTTCATTGCAGTGAATGAAGCTGATTTGAAGATAGGTATACGAGCGGTTTCTGTCTGCTGTAATGGATGGAAGCCGCTTGCTTTAAGTGTGATATAACTGCAATTAGAAATGTAGAAGGCTTGACCTTTCTTGCTTTTACCATCTGAAATTTGTTACAATATATTTCTAGGTGGCTCCTTTGTAGCCGGATTTTGATACCTGGATTTCAAGAGTGAATTACGTTATTCATAAGGAGTGGTATTCATGGGTAAGAAGGCAGACGGGAAAGTGCTCGCCCAGAACAAAAAAGCTTCCCATGACTATTTTATTGAGGACACTTACGAGGCGGGCATGGTGCTAACGGGAACAGAAATTAAGTCTCTACGGAATGGTCGCTCTAATATAAGTGATGCATTTGCTACGATCCGTAATGGCGAAATTCATATTCACAATATGCATATCAGTCCCTTTGAGCAAGGCAATCGTAATAATCCTACCGATCCGACGCGTACACGTAAGCTGCTGTTGCATAAAGAGCAGATTCGCAAGCTTATCGGTCTGTCCAAACAGGAAGGCTACACGATTGTTCCGTTAAAGATATATGTTCGCAATGGTTATGCCAAGCTTTTGCTCGGACTGGGCAGAGGTAAGAAGCAGTATGATAAACGTGATGCTGCCGCTAAACGCGATGCACAGCGTGATATCCAACGCGCTTTGCGTGAGAAGCAGAAAATTGCGAGATAAGTTGTTGTATTATTGGTTATGGTACAAATTACGTGGAGAAGTTACTTGTTCCTGTAATGGTGCTATTTTATAAGGCTTAAATGGCTTCATTTCGTTCCGTAATGAGCTGTAATATGGTATACTAACGAAGTAGTCAGTTTTAAAGCTTTTAACTTTGTTCGAGTGTTGAATCTTAGAATTCAGCTTTTGATATTATGCATGCTTATGCTCCGGTATTTCCGGATTTATCCGTGGAGCCCTTTTATAATAAGGGGGCGTTTATGGATTCGACGGGGATAGTTCGAGCATGGGTAGCGGGTAGTGGGGACGCGTCCGCTTCATCAACGCTAAAGCCTATTAAACGGCAAACAACAAAACAACTACGCTTTCGCAGCCTAAGAAACTGTGTGCGTGCTTCTACCCAGCATCGTCCATGTGACTGGGATAGGGGCTAACAAATAGTGGAATACGCTGTCTCATCTCCGCCTGGGGTGAGCTGAAGAAGATAATCAGGCTGACCCGAAGGGAATCCGGTGACAGGGAGTTTCTAGGGTGACATCAAAACTGTCACTACACCCGTAGAAGCTTATGTGTCGTTATCTTCGGACAGGGGTTCGACTCCCCTCGCCTCCATCGATCAAATCCACAACTTGTAGCTTAAAGATGACTTCTACGTGTTCCTTGTAGACGATCACCTTTTCTACATAGCTGCCGATGAACTTCTTGATCTCAGGAAGATTCCGGCTGGTGATGTGGTCCTGAAAGCCAGAAAGCAGTTGTCGCAGAGCATCCTCTGTGATGGCTGCTTTTTCTTTTACCTGCTGAGCCTCAAGCAGTTTCGTTTCTAGCTCAATCTTTTGCTGTTCCAGTGAGGACAACTTTTCAAGAATGGTAGGATTGTTCAGACCGCCAGCCACCGCATTTACAATGTTATCGATCTGGCGCTCTACACCTTCCAGACTCTTGTTCAGGCGTTGTTGATCGGCTTTCACATGAGTTTCTTTGGACTTCTGGTACTCATTAAGCTGTTTAGCCAGAAGAGGGATAGCTTCATCGTTAAAAATCTTCTCTTGGAGTTGGGCTAGTACATAGGCTTCAATGTACTCCCGGCGTAATTCGGGATTCTTGCATGCCTTTGTTCGGTCACGGTTGCCGCAACGGTAGGTGACATATTTCAGTTTGCTTCTACCGCTGTATTTGGTATTGCCCATCATGGCATACTGAATACCTACGTTTTTCAAACATTCCCCGCAAACAATGAGTCCGCTAAGCAGGTACATTTCTTTTGCCTTGTAAGCGCCAGGTTGGCGCTTGTTTTGATTCATCTTATCCTGTGCCTTCTGAAAATCTTCCTTGGTTACAAGTTGTGGCATACCACCTTGGACACGAATCACATCTTCACTATTTTTATGCCGATTGCCGTTTCGTTTACCAGCCGCATCCTTGCTATCGGTGAGGTTGAAAATGTAGGTGCCTGTGTACTTTTCATTGCGAAGAATGGTACCTAAGGTTCCCTTGCTGATCGGTTTTCCATAACGTGATGTGTAGCCTTGCTCCGTCAGTTCCCGAATGATCTGATTATAGCCGTGACCAGCGAGGAACATAGAAAAAACAGTTTCGACGATGCCGCGTTCCTCTTCATTAATGATGTACTTTTTTGTTACAGGATCTACAGCATAGCCGATGGGAGGTAAGCCGCCTGTATGTTTACATTGGTATGCTGTTTCTTTCATTCCCTTCATGACCTCACGGGCCAAGTTTTTGGAATAGTATTCAGCCATACCTTCCAGCAACGATTCCAGAATGACACTTTCGGGAGAGCCATCTAGGTTTTCGGTGACGCTGTACAGTTTAATACCGTTCAATTTCAGTTTGCGTTTGTATTTAGCACTGTCGTATTTGTCCCGGCTGAAACGATCCAGCTTATGAACGATGAGCACATCAAACAGACCTTTTTCACTATCGACAATCATTTGCTGGAACTGTGGACGTTTGTCTGAGGTGGCGCTTTTGGCACGGTCGATATAGATTTTAACGAGTTCAAAGCCTTTTTGTTTACAGTAGGCTTCAATGGCTCGAACCTGGGCGTCAATGGATTCATCCCGTTGATTGTCACTGGAAAAACGAGCGTAAGCTGCGGCGCGTTGAATAGTCATTGGTATGATTCCCCCTTTCAATGTAGGCGAATGATGATGGTGATGAATCTGTAAAAGAAGGTGAATCTGAGGAAAAGAATAGCCCCTCTGTAAAAGGAGAGGCCACAGATAGGTGTAGTTCACAAAAGCGTTAAATCGTTAAAGTATGTGAATGTGTTCGCGTTCTGAAAAGTCTACCGCTCAGGTATCTTCAGGAACGTAACTGTGAGCCTATCGTTTTCTCTTCAAAATGGTATCCAGCATTTCAACGGCAGGTTGGTAGTATGAAATGGTCGTTTCCCGTACCTGATCGGAAGTAAGCCAGGAAGAAGCATCGGGATCAGTGCAAAATTGTTTGAGCTTGCGTCTGGAAATACGAGTCGAGTAATGCATTGGCATGAGAACAAAAACTCCTTACTTATCTTTTTTTAGATTGAGCGATGATCTCGAATGCCAACTGAGCAGCAGCGACGATCAACGTGAGTATGGCTTGATTCATTACATGAGCCCCCTTTGCTTGAGGCTGACAAACGAGTCATCGCCCAAAATGATGTGATCCAGCAGTTCAATACCTAAAATAGCACCGCTTTGTTGAAGCCGCTTGGTCATGTCCAGATCTTCCGTAGAAGGATCTGGCTTGCCAGAAGGATGATTATGACAAGCAATGATGGACGCAGCGTTGGACAGCACCGCTAGTTTAAACGTCTCCCTCGGGTGTAACAAGGACGAGCTGAGTGTACCCAGTGAAACCAACTGTAAGGCCATGGGCTGATTCTTGGTGTTCAGGGTTAGGACACAAAAGGCCTCCCGGTCACAGTCCCCGATGAACTCCCGGAAAAGGCAAACGGTATCCTCGGGCCTGTGAACCACCCGATCTGCAAAGAGCAGGGACTTCTCTCGAATGGTGTGTAAGTGCAACACCTGTATACGTTTACCAGCTTGTTTCATTGAGGTTCCTCCTTCAAACAGGTTGTGATGTAGTCTTGTGATCAGGACTACAAAGATATAATGTCTGTTTGAAAGAGGAGTTGAAACGGATTACCTGTTTAGGTGGTGGCGCTAGAGCGACCCGAAAGGGACGTTTGTGAAAGCCTGTGCCACTAGCCTCTTTCTTTGCAGGGCATGGCTTTTTTAGGTGACGGGGCGCTTGTGGCCCGTTTTCTGGAAAACTTCTCTTTTTACTTTAGATGATGAAGGATAAAAAAATTTGTCAGGGGGGGAAGAGAAAGCCACAAGCGCCCCGCTTTCTCCAAAATCCTTACCGGGCAAGGAATTGAGATGTGGCGTGCCTTCGATGTACCTGTCACACCCTCGTCCCTGACTGCCCCACAATGCCTCTTGCTACCGTTTAATCCAAGTCTTCAATGTTATCAACGACTTGGATCTGAGTGCTATTCATCCAAGAAGGCTTAGGGGCGGTTTTCAGGCAAATGCCTCTGATTAAGCGTTCCCCGCCAGACTTATCCGGTTCAAATACAATTCCCTGTTCCTTCAAAACTTCTTTCACTTTACCCGTCAGTTGCTGATTACTGATGTTGGACAGACCGTTATGGCCTTCACGCTGACACCAGCTTACAAAACCGGCCTTTAGATCCTTGTTAAGCAGTTTACTCTCAGGTTTAGCTTCAACCATATCCTCAACAAACACTTGAATTGGATTAATCATTTGGCTGTACTGGTTAGCCAGTTGCTGTACCTTTTTCGACTTTGTAAAAAGGTATGAGTGTTTACGTAAACGTTCCAATCCTTTTAACGCGAAGTTCAAAATACCAGCACCCTCCTTCATCAGCTTGTCCTTCAAATTCGGATCTTTTTGCTCGTCGGTAAATGTTTTTTCAAAGGGAAGAATGGTCATTTTACGAATGAGTCCGTAGCTTTTGTCCTTAGAGTAGGGCAGGTTGTTGGTTGCAAATATGAGCTTACAAAATAGTTCCTGCATGTACCCTTGTTTAAACTTTTCTTCGGTACGAACAGGATCACCAGAAGCGATGGCCTTTAGGTAGCTCGTTTCAATCCCCTTACTGCCGACTTCATTCTCGGTGGTGATGTTGACCAGCTTGTTAATCATCTCAGAGCGAGCAAAGGGCTTCTCCAGATCATTTAACGAAAGGGCTGAGGTATTCCGCTCTCCGACCAAATTTTTTAGCACATGAATGAGTACAGACTTTCCGTTAGACCCTTTTCCGTAAAAGAGAAAGACTTGCTCGGCTTTGGTGGATGTAGTCAGGCAGTAGCCAAAGATTTCAGCAATGAGGTCAATACGCTCTTGGTCCTGATCGAAAATATCATTCAAAAAGGCTTCAAATTTCGGGCATGTAGCTTTAGGGTCATACGCGATGGGAACCTGTACGCTGGAATAGAACGTAGGATCATGCTTCTCCAACTGGAAGTCACGTAGGTCAAGCATCCCGTTTTTCAGGTTAATGTAGTCGCGTTTGCTGTCCATTGGATGTTCCCGTGTACAATCACGTGTCAAGGCAGTCATGTACTCCGCTTCGATTTTAGAACTCCAGAAATAAGGAGCCCAAGTGTGAAGAATTTTTCGTACGTTCTTTTTGAGTACATCGGGAAGTTGATCCCGCCACACTCCAGAATTGTAAACATAGTAGCGTTGCTCAGGAGCTACAAAAATAGTTTTGAGGTAATGACGACGGATGAATTCAGAAAACAGGTTAGGGTTTAAACGTGTTGGCTTATTGTTATTATCTAAGGTAAAGCCAACGTCTTTCGGACCCATATTGTGCACAGACTTCAGTTTGGTCGTTTTGGACATGTAGGGATTAGCACGAGTACTTTTTTTGGTTTTAGGTTGGCTTAACATTTTAGTAGGACTATTCACGATGATTCCCTCCTCATTTTTACGTACACGGTGTTGAAAGCAAGTGGCGATTTGTTGTTCATCACAGCCAAACGTGCGGCAGCGCGTAGGCGGCTTCTTGTTCAGTTGTAATTGACGAATACGATTCTGACTATGTGTGTCGTGTTTATCCGAAAGCGCCGAAAACTCCAATGCTAATTCCTCTGGGAGTAACTGTACCCACTTAAACCAGGTTTCTTCATCCAGGCCCTGTTGTTGCTGGGTAGCGTAGTCCTGGGTAAAACGTGGGCAACGATCGTGCAAGGTTTTCAGGCTCCCTTGTACGTTGGTTTGTACAGATGCAAACGTGTTTTTGTTGGTCGGCACCCGAGTAGGACATTGAAAAATCCAAGAAGGTGCTTCTGCCAGCACTGCACTGGCCTTTAGGGTTCGATGATCCATTGGTATTGACCTCCGTTAGTATGAATGGACGGGGGAAGAACGGTCTGACGTCCACTTCCCAACACGTTTACTTCGCAATGTGACTCCGTCGGGTGTCGCTCTACCCAACCAGTGAACGACGATCCCTCAGGGATTTTGTACAAGTACCTCATTCCTCCGCCTGGGGTACTAAATTGCCATGTAGAAGGTACATTCCCTTGGGAAAGGCGCTCTAGGATGTCAAAACCCTTCTCTCCATCTACGTCAATGCCGATGATGCCACTGTCTCCACCTAGCACCAATCCGATGTTACATGACGGGTATTTGGAGAGCCAACGGTCAATCTTGGCTTGGGATGGTGGCACAGCCTCTTGCCACCCCTTCAAAAAAGGGGCTTTTCCAGGGTGACTGCACGTTACTTTATGCCTCTCAGACATTCCTTCGTGATCGTGAGGGCAAAGCGGAATGACAGGTAAGCCCATGTCGGCATACTTGTAAAAGTACTTTCGAATTTCCTGAGCGTGTTGGTTTTGACCTTTTGCAGTGTTCATACTGTTTCCTCCTCAAAGTAAGTGAAAATACGCATCAGTGTTGCTCTACTTCTCAAAAGACTTTCCTGCAAAGGCGGAACATGTAGGGCGGGATGTAAACTTATCTGGTGAACATAGCAACTAGAGATAAGGAAATACAAACAATCTACTGGTTTTCCTTGTTTACCTTTCTGTCATTTATCCACTCCATGCTCCCACGCATTAGGGAAAGTAAAAATGATGCGTGATAATATTTCGAAGTTGATATCGTAATATAAAAATCAAGTAATATTCAACTTTCAAAGAGCTGCCAAGTGATCATATAACAAGGATTTTTGCTTGTAAAGAGGCTGTTAATCAAGGGATATTCGTAAATAAAGGGATATGGGATTTCCGATTTCCAGAAAAAATATTCATAGTTATTCTTGAAAATAAAGTATTTTATTCGTATTATGAATATATAAAAAGGAAGGATAGAGAGGAGAAGAGTTTCCTGAGAATTTTCCCAGGTAGGACAACGGTTTTGGGGCTATGAATGTTATTCAGTATTTTAAGAGCATTTTGGTTGCTTGAAAGCCCATAAAAACCCATAAATTCATTCACTTACTGGATTTAGAATCCAAAATATCCATGCATAATCTACCATTATACTTATTTATTTCAAATAAAAAAATTTGAGGTGCTCTATGAAAACGAAAATCGAGGAAGCAATTGAAGACATTATTAACAATAATAAAATCCAGACCCAAACAGAATTGAAAGACAAACTGGCATCTGAAAAAAAAATTAAAATATCTCAGGCCACTCTTAGTAGGGAGCTACAAAACCTGGGTATTACTAAAGAAGATGGTTATTACACGGGGCAGAGTGAAGAAGAGCGAGAAAGTGAGGCTTTTTATAAAACACTTTGGAAGGGTCTTATTGTGGATGTACCTAAAAATCATGTTAGCTTTTATGTTCAAACAAAGCCTGGATCGGCAGCTTTGCTAGGTAAAATGATTGAGGAAAAATATCCGAGTAGCGTATTGGGGTGTATACCCGGAGAAAATATGTTGCAAGTAGTCGTGAAAAATAGTACAAGGAGAACTAGAATGAAGGAACGCCTTCAGAAATTAATAAATAGTACTGACTAAGCCTTTATTTTGGTCCTATGTGGTTAAATAAATAAAGACATAAGACCAGGTTAGATGTGCAAGTTGAAAAGACCGGCCTAAAGAGGACGGTCTGAATAAAATTAATGTTAGTTAGTATTGATTGTTATTATTGCGTTCAGACTCTGAAACGTTATCTTGCTCTTTTTTTACACGGTTCCCTTTCACCAGCCAAAAAATGAGTGCGACTACAATCAATGCAATGATCCAAACATAATAGTTTGAAAAGAGAGCAGCACCTGCCATGAGGATGATGTAAGCAGCGACACAGCAGCCTCCGTAAAACATTAAAACTCCTTTGAATCCCCAATATCCAATCGTGAAGATTCGATTCATGATTCGAAAAATAATAAAGCCGAGAATGAGCGCTCCGATGAGTATGAAATCTTCCATTGTGTACGAACCACCCTTTTTAGTATTTAGCAAGTAAAATTAGTAATCTGACGTTTTTTAAGGAAAGTCTTCTCAAGTTAACTGAATAGCGGCTACATATTGTTAGGTGCTTAGTCATTTCTCCAAAGGTCGATTCCCCATGTGCTTTTGGTTTTGGCAGGAAAGGAAAATCTGAGTGATTCCTTGCTCACACTAAAATCAATTTTGTCACTGGAAACTATTCCCCACTTCAGATAAATAGTATGTTTTCCTTCTGCAAGTGAGAGGACATATTGTTTAGTGGAGCCATTAGAAACACTTGATATTTCTTCATCATCCAAGTAAATCGAATAGTCAAGAAATGCGCCACCCCAGGCTCCTTCTCTATTGATGATCAAGGTAACATCGTAATAAGCTTTATCCTCCTCGTGCTTTTCCTCTTTCGAACAACTTGTTAACAAGATAAGGAATAGTAGTAACATACACAGAAACAGAAAAGTTGCTGAACGTAAATAAGGGCCAGCGTTTCTTTGTATAGAGTTCATAAAGTCTGTTTGCATCCTTTCTTATTGTTTAAAGAGTCACATCGTGCATTTAGTGTGACAACGTCCTAACCTCCTTTGGATAGTCCAATTGAATAGGTGGAAAATAAAACCTAAGTAATTGGACCTATTGTACCATAAAAAGTCACTATAGAGACTATTATAAGTAATAAATCCCTAAAGTCCCTTGGTCAGTTTTATGACCTCACTTATGTTTGGCTTAGGGTGATAACTGTGAGCATAGTAATGAAAAAAGTTGGAGAAGGCATACGTCATTATCGTAAGGAACGTGGCTTGAGTCAGGAAGAACTGGCACATTTGGCGCGTATAAATGAAAGCTATATTGGTAAATTGGAAAGAGCAGAGAAGGTTTGCTCAATTGAAATGTTATCCAAATTGACAGATGCCCTTGAAGTCTCCTTAAGTGAATTTTTTCGCTATATTGAGCCTACAAGCAAAGAAGGAAACCAAGAGATCACCACTTTGGAATTAGTAGTGAACAGATTGCGAGGATGCTCGGTTTCAGAACAGAAAAAAGTATTAAAAATGATTGACGTACTACTTGAAGGAATTTAATTGTTTCCTCAAAACGATTTGTACAGATTCCTTTTTCCAAGAATATATTCATTTTAAATATTTCGGATTAACCTTTATTTGTTCGCTATCGTGTTTACTGTAGAACTTCATGTCACGAGTTGATTGGTTGGCTTGGTCTGTAAAAGCCTGTTGGATTGAGGAATCCCCTGTAGTGAAGTAATCCCTTCCTTTCTGTTTACCAAACAAGGAAATGAGCGCGTATTTAAAGCTGGCGGGATTACAAATGCCTCCAGTACCCATAGGGAGCAGCTCAACGACTTGTCCAATGGTAAGTTTTTGCCCCACCTCTGGCTGCTCGTCCAACAATGAGAGTAGGCAAGCAAACAGGACGTCTGCATTGGAGCGTAAAGTGATTTTCTCCAGGGCATAGTGTTCTGTTTTGACGTCACTCCAAGAAAATTGCCAGATGTGAGGCTCACTGGTGGTGTAGCTGCTGTCTACATTTTTGTAAGCATGACGGTTGCCGTAGGCTTTTAGAAAGCGGTCAAGTTGTATGCGGTTGTGTTCGCCAAAGGAGAATTTGGGTAAGATGGCGCGGAAAAAGCTGGAGTAGTTTTCAAGGTCAAGTAACGAATGTGACAAACTACGGTCGTTTTCCTGGTGATTGATCGTTTGAAGCAATTCATACATGGCTTGAAGGCGATGGGAGTCCGTGATTTCGTAATGGTCAGGACGCATGAGGTGTAAAAGGAAGGAAACAGCCTGGAATCCATTCGTCCAGTCTGTCAGCCGCTCCTCCCAAAATTGAAGGATGCTAGCGGATTCTGATGGCATCTTTTCTGTAAATTCCGGCCACAGCTTGATGATGCTTCTAACCACACTGCTTTGTGCAGAGGGAAGGTCTTTCCGCTGCCAGCTCCCGAATGTCCAACCAAGTGTTTGCTTTAAAATCGTTGGCGTCACAGTAACTGGATCACACAAAAGACGCTTCCATTCTTCCAAAGGATATACGGGATATCTGGCATATGGGAAGCGTGAGAGATGTGTATCCATCTGCTCTTGAATGAGAGCAACGAGGGCGCGTTTTTCTTTTTCCGTGAAGGTTAGCGTTGTCATGGTTTTCGCTCCATTTCTAAATAAGAATAGCGGCAGTATGGACATTCACACGCCCATACTGTCGCTTTTTTTTGATTGGAAAGATTCATTTACAGAGTAAAAGGATCATCTTCTTTTGCACTCTGCATGAACAGGATGCGTTGCTCCGGTGTTAGATACGGGTCTTCTAGTGCGATGTAACAAGGATCGGCTAACTCATTCACCCAACGTAAGGCATCTGCAATTTCACCGCCATGAAATACAGGACTATCTGACAGTGCTTCATCCTCTTTTAAAATATCTACAACTCCAGTATCCTGGTCTATCGTCACAAACAGATTCGTACCGTCCACGTATCTGTTTGTCCCACTCTGATCGGTTGTCCTGATGATCACACGCACAAAAAAGGCCTGTTCGGGATGGAGCACTTCATGCTCTTCCAAACAGGCGGGTAGGAACTGTTTTTGATTGTGAATGAATGATCTAAGCGACACCGCCATGATCCAGGTATTTCCGTACGATTCTGGATCATTGATAATATCCCCGTTGTATTCAATGACCTCTTTTAGCTTGTTCAGTATGTTGTCCTTATTTTCCTTTAAACTTGTGCTAGTTCTTTCAGCCATTGTTCGACCTCCTTGTGGTGAATTCCGACTTGTGTGAACAAGGTGATGATATAGTCGTTGGTGTTCATGACGGCGATTTTGTAGATTTGGATGTTGCCGAGGTCGTACAACTCGACGTATTCAGGACAACTACCGAAAAGTCCGTCGTCTTCTCGCCTAAAACCTACGAGGCTAAGATCGTGTAGGTTATCCCCTGCCTCCAGGATGAGGATGGGGCCGGAAGGCTGGAGGGAGAAACGCAGATCATCTTTGTCATGGAATGAATTGCGAAGCTGAGCGAAGTAATCCTGGATGTGTTTTAAGAATGTGGGGGGAAGCGAAGAGTATTGCAGTGAGTCGATGTCTTGCTGGGTCTGTATAATACGCACAACGTAACCTCCTAAAATAAAATAAGGCTTCACCGATAACAGGAAGTCTTTCAAAGTAATAATATCTATTTTCATTTAAGGCCAAGACGGTTTTAGGGTAATTCATATATTCATTCGTTCGCTATGTTAATTCAAAATAACAGAATGGATGGGGCTTTCTGTAAACAAAAGCTTTATTCTATCCGATACATACATAAGAATGGTTTTCTGTTAAAAATAACCTCTTAAACTCAGAATCTGAATGGTGTGATAGCTACGAACACATGTAAACACAAGGTAGCTGGCGAACGTGCCTTGTGCCGCTGGAAAGGAGATATGAAAGCATTTGGACGTACTGCAAAACGGAATAGGATATGAAAGTCTACGCTTATACGGTCCCTTTCAACCTCAGCATATGGAACAATTGCGAATTACCAGGGCCGTTAACGATCATGCATACCTGTATGTGAGCGGCATGCTGTCGGAAGAACAGGGAGCCGCGTGTGTTGGACAGGACATGGAGCAGGAACCGATTGTTATACGTCAGTTGGATGAGCAAGGACAGTCGATGAGAAGATTGTTTCACGGTTTAGTTACACGCATGTCCGTACACTGTATAAGGGGAGTATATACCTTTGATCTGGAGGCGGCCTCGCATTCCTATCAAATGGATATCAAAACGAAAAGGCGCTCCTATCAGGATATTCACCGTACCTATGATGATCTGGTCACTACAATGGTTCGGAAGTACATGTATGGAGATGCCATTGATACCGTAACCAACTATGCCCAGTTAGGTGCTTTTGTTTTACAATATGAAGAAACCGATTGGGCCTTTTTAAAGCGTCTTGTCTCTCGCTTTGGTTCGGTACTTGTACCGGAGATCACGGCTGCATCACCTAAGATTTTCTTTGGGATGCCGGAAGGCAAGCAGCACAAGGTGGAGCGAGATGTATTTTATAGGGTACGGAAAACATTTCATGATTTAGATAGAGGGAACCCGGGGGAACGTGCTGGCGCGTATATCACCTATACGATTGAAAATCTGCAATACTATGCACTGGGTGACTTTATCACGTTACCTATCGGACAAGGCAAAGAGCTGGTCATTGTTCGGGCAGTGACAGAGTTAAAGGACGGTTTACTCCAAACTCGTTATGATCTCCAAGCCGAACAGGATATTCAGTATGCTCGGTATGAAAACGATCAAGCTATCGGGATTTCACTCACGGGAACGGTGCTGAAGGTACAACAGGATTTCGTACAACTTCAACTGGAAATTGACCCGAAGCAAGACCCAGCTAAAGCCTGCTGGTTTCCCGTAGCTACCCGTTATGTCGCAGAAGAGCATAGCGGTTGGTACGACATGCCTGAAGTTGGGGAACAAGTGGAGCTATATTTACCTACACACTGTGAACAGGAGGCCTATGTGACAGATTCCTTGCGACAGCATCGCCACGCCAATGGACAGCCAGATGTGAAGGCATGGAAACACGTACAAGGTAGCGGCATAGAAATGTCTGAGCAGGAGCTGACCCTGTCCACTTCCGATGGGTTTTCGATTACACTACATGAGGATACGGGTATCACCGTCAACAGTCCAGGGAATGTACAGATTCAGGGCGGTCATGTAAAGCTGGATGCAGGTCAGGAACTATCACTTGAAGCTGGAACCGCACTATACTTAAAAGGTGGAGCCAGCAGTATGGTGCTGGATGGTGAGACAGACACCAAAGCCCCAGTGATTTATCAGGAAGGTACGGTAAAAGCTCCAGTTTTCGTAGCTGACCTCCCTCCTGTACCTGAGCCTCCATTGATGAGTATTAAAGCCTATGAAGCGGCTCAAACTGCAGCAGCCAACGCTTCTTCCAGCAGTGCAACTTCTACTCCTACGGCAAAGGTTACAAGTCCAGCGGCACTTCAACAGGCCAACGCTTTGCTGGGTACAGTATCCAAGCTATTAGGCTCCATTCCAGCAGTCGGGAAAGTAGCCAACGTGATGTTGAATACATCGGGTGGAATAGCAGGTAAGGTAGCAGCAACGGTTTTACAAGCAACCGCAGCGATTCCTGTTCGCAGCAAAGGAACGCCTACCTTGGGAGCGTCTAAAGAAGCGGGTGTACATCCGTTGAAACATTTGGCAGGTTTGGCGCTTCAAGGATTGATTAGTCAGTATGAGCATGAGCAAGCGAAACAAGCCTATTATAGCAAGTGGATTTTAGGCAAAGTATACACGAGTGCGCGTCATGTGGCGCATTCCGGTGGTCCTCTGGAGCTCGTTCAAAACTTACTGAAAGAATCGAATGCTATGGCTCGTGCTTATCAGCAAATTCCCGCCGAGTTGAGACAACGCTGGAGGGCGAACTACGACAGTTACATGGCACAACAAGAAAAGCCAACGAAAGAAGAGAAATCTCAGTCTTGGTGGGAACGAGCATTAGAGAAGCAAGGTGAGGCTGAATTACTGAACGCACAACTACAGTTAGAAGGAGCCCGGATTAGCAGTGAAATGGCATGGGATGCTACTCAAGGAGCATACCAAGCTGGTTTAAGAAGTGTATCACATGGTAAACATCAAATTGACTACAACCCAAAACATCCGATTGCAGGTAAAACAGGTGAAGTGATAGGAGATGTGTTCAGCACTGTAGCTGGAGTTGGAGAGATGATGATTGGTACGGGGGGAGAGGTTGGTGGTTTTCTCCTTGATGGATCGGTCGTATTATCTCCGGCTGGTGTGTTGGTGAACGTTGCATCTGCTGGTATGATATATCATGGAGGTGTGATGTCCTACCACGGGGCGTCGAATACAGGAGGAGATTCTGCTGAACTCTGGAAAATGATTAAAGAAAAAAACAAGCAGGGCTCGACCCCTCCTAAGCCCACTGATACCAAGTCGAGTAAGGGCTCGCCAACACCACAGAAACCGAAAAAGAGTGTTCCTGAAAATAAAGGAAACAAGGACGCAGAATCAGGTCCTTATTCCAATCTTGAGGATTCAAAACATGTGGGGCCAGGCAAAAATTTCACACCTGCCCAAAAGAAAAAAATTATAGAGGAAAATAGAAAACAAAACGGAGGCGTGGTGAAATCTGATCAATCTGGTCAAATTGCTACTAAGCCACAAAAAAGCCAAAAAGGTGTTACTCCCGATCAGAATGAATGGCAAATTGATCATATTTACCCCAAAGATAAAGGTGGAAGTAACAGTTATAGTAATGCCCAGGTACTAACACGTAAAGAAAACAGAGATAAATCAAATATTTTGCCTTCAGATTCATCGAAAGCCAATAAAGCGAATCCACCTTCTAAACCTAAAAAAGGGAGACCATAATGAAGCCTATAATGATAACTAAAGGATGGAATAAACACGATCTTTGGAAGGGATGTATACTTTCATCTATTGCGCACGCAATTATGGTGGCCCATTACCCTGAACTGTCCTATGAACATTCTTGGGATGGAATGAACTACAGTGTTATCGACGGAACAGGTGGGAGAGCGACAATTACATTCAGTGAAAAGTATTGTGTTGCAGCATTCCGAAATGACAATGTTTCTCGTTCAGATGTTAAAGCTGCTATTGATTTTTTTGAAGGAGCACCCAATGAAGTTTTGGAACTAGCCAAAAACGAAACTTTGGAGTATCTGCTGGAAGAAGGGGAAGAAGGTGTGCCCGTTCCTTCCATTACTACAGCTTTCTGGGGGGATCAGGATAATATGATCTCTATAGATAACGTAGTAAGAATCGTTTTAAATGGTGGCTATCTTTTAGAAAGCCAGTTAATGGAATATGATTCAGCGGTTGAATCTTGGCGAGATTATTATGAGATGACGGACGAACAAGTTGAACTTCTTAAATCAATATACACGAGAAAGATTAAAGATTTAAGTAATGACATAATATTAACCAAGAAAGAAATTGAAGCGATTGGAACGAGTGATCCTGAGGGATTGAATGAAAGCGAGACTTCCTTTGGGGAAATTGGAATAGGTTGGAGCAAGTAACCTGGATAATAGATGTTATTGTCTTGCTTTCTCTGAGTGATAGCGACGATACTGACTTTGGCGTAGTTTGGCGCTTTCGTCGGTATCGTCGCTAAATGTTATTGATAGATATTGAATTAGTACATATAATTTACAATATAAAAAGGAAGGGACTGGAATAACGTGGCGAAAAATACTGGCAACGACTACAGAAAAGGAGCTGTAAGAGATAGATCTCAAACTTACAATCCTAAAAATGACACATGGGTTAAAAGGGATGCAAGTAACGGAAGATTTTTAGATGCTAAAACATCTGATAACACTCCCTTTAAGGGTGTTAGGAAGGAAAAGTAACTTTTTAATAGAGGGTTAGTAAATTTTATATGTGTGGAGGACAGAGAGTAGTTTGTATGTTTTATTGTAAGCGAAATGAATTTAACTGATTGGTACGCTGATTCAAATAAAAGCGGTGGTTGAAACAGAAGTCATTCTGTCTTGACCGCTGTTTTTTTTAGCTGATTCAGTTTGGGTGTTGTCTATGTGATTTTAGAGTTAAGCCTATTTTCTATTCGTGAAATTTTAAATTTATTATCTTTCTTTGAAAAAAACAAATATACCGACATAAAACGACAAATTTTTCATTAGGCAAATGGTATTATTACTTTTGTCTCATAAGGACAAGAAAATTTGGGGATCAAGTTCAAAGCATTACATTTTAAGTAATTTGTACAAGGCCAGTTATGGGCTGACCTCAGAGAATAGAAGGAAGATTTTCACTGAAAAAAACCTAACACTCTATCAGGATAATGTTGGGTTTGGAAGACGCACAGGTTTTGTGAAGTTTTTATTTTTTGTAGAGCAAGATGTGCCGTACTTGTTGATAGTTAAGGAATATGGTTACAACAGTATCACCAACAAAATTGAAGAAGTAGTTGGAACAATTGAATCAGAGCATCTGAAGGATTTAGGATTCTCGGTTATAGAAAATGAAGTTCAAATATGGTATATGGAGGATGGCGAATTTTATCAACAAGTACAATTGGAGTATGGCTTAGTAAACTCTGAATGGAGAGATCGAAGTAAAAGAAAAATTATGGTTTGAGAATGCTTGGCTTACTCAGAGAAGCGAATCGAAAAGGGATCAGAAAGATACGTTCTTCTTTGAGAAAGGACGACAGTTTGACGTTTATAACACCATAAAAGCGATTTTGATTGGTGCTAAAAAAGAGATTTTAATTGTTGATAATTACATAGATTCTTCACTGTTCCTGGTGCTGGAAGAAGTAGCTCAGTCTGTAGCTATAAAAATATTAACTTCTAAGCTACAGGGAGATACTCCCGTTGCTATAGAAAAGTATAAAGCTCAGCGAGGAAATTTTGAGTGGTGCCAAGTAAAGAATTTTCATGATCGCTATATATTTGTGGATAATGAGTGCTATTTACTCGGAGCCTCAATAAAAGATTTCGCTAATAGAGCAACAACCCTATCAACAATTAAAGATAAGCAGGTAGTTAAATTAATTAGAGAATATGCACTGAATAAGCTTAAAGAGGCATTGGCTAAGAAGACGATGGCTTAACTCTCCAAGTAAAAATATTACATTAAAAAAGATGACGTGCCTAATTGGAAGGTGATCATATGACTTTTTCTGCAATTAAAGATGCAACGAGGTCATTAAAGCAATTATATATCGATTCTAAAGAGGTAGAGGTACTTTTTTTGGATGAGCTTACTGAGACAATTGAAGTTAGGTATATCAACACAGGTGCAGTCACTTTTGTGACAAAATCATCCTTGAGTGAATATAGCATGAAAGCTAATACAATTTTGTTAGATGATTTGTTAATTCTTCGATATAGAGAGGTTACAGATGTATAAAATTGATATAGGTGAGTTTGACGGTAACTCTTGGGAAGCAATAATACAGCATTGCTTAAAAGATAAGTATGAAAATGAACTATATCAAAGAATGCCAGCCAATGTAAGCGGAGATAGCGGTATTGAAGGTTTAACAGTTGAATCAGGTAAAGTATTTCAGTGTTACTGTCCAGAGAGTCAGTACGAGACAAAAGAACTGACTTCAAAGCAAATAAGTAAGATTACGACAGATTTAAAGAAGTTAGTTACTTATGAGAAGCAATTAAAAAAGGTGCTAGGAGCTCAAAAAATTATGGAATGGCACCTAATTACCCCAGAATTTAAGGATAAAAGTCTTGTAGCACATTGTAGATCTAAGGAGGAAGAGTATCAAGAATTAGGTCTAGATCATCTGGACACAAATTTTAAAGTTTTGATTAAAGAGCATACAGATTTTAGTATTGAGCTTAGGAGACATATGCTTTTGATGGAGTACAAAATTGATATTTCCGTTGAAGAACCTAAAACAGTAAATTGGGATGAATGCGATTCTGATCATATTAAAAATTTAAGACGAAAAGTTCGTTCACTTGTTGATATTCAACCAGTGACAGATGAAGAAAAGAATAGAAAAACTGATAAAATTGTAGACAACTTTGTTTTCTATTTCCAGCGTGGAATGAAGGTTGTTAACAAGTTAGAGAGAAGATTTCCCGAACAGTACAGTAGGCTTAATAGGATTAAAATGGGACTAGGTGAGAGAATTGAAGACGAGTGCTTGTTGTCTCAATTACCTAAAGATAAACTTTACGAAAAAATCCAGCAAGAGCTGCTGGACTCACTGATAGAAGGATTAGGAGAAAATTTTGAAAATGCAGGAATTGAACAGTTGTCTAAGAGGATTATTGCAGAATGGTTGATGCTATGTCCTCTTGATTTTGGAGGATAATTATGAGTAATGAGCTGGAGTCAATTAAAGAGTATATTACTGACTTGAATTTTACGAATAGACCTATTCATATCACTTATAAATACAGAGTAATATTTCAAGTATCTAGATTAGTGCTAATACTAGGAATGGCATCATCGAAAAGTGGTAGTTCTATTCTTAAAATTCAAATAGTCTCTGATGCTTTAGAAAATGAAACACTGTTAGATTATTTGAATTGGTTAATAAATAATAACGGCCAAAAATTCGTTAAAAATTGGCGGTATAACCCTATGTTAAGTAGAGTGATTAGCTACAGCAATGCTGAGAGGCTAACTGAGTACAGTAAGACAGGAAAATTGGTTTTAACAGAAAAGGGAGTCACACTTTTTGATGAACTCAGTATGGATGAAAGTCTCCTTGCATACGAGAAAAGCCAGCTATCGAAAATAAAGAAGAGGCTATCTGAAGCTAAATTATTAAGCATATTGGAGAAAGGTAGTATCTAATGATAAAAATCAATCAGCTTTACATTAGAGTGAATACCGCAGATGAAGTTTTAGAATTTAGAGATACATTTGATTCTGGGCTTAATATAATTAGTTCATACACTAATACTAAAGGAAAAAGCACTATAGGCGAAACAATCCTGTTTTGTTTAGGATTAGAGGAGATTCTTGGACATAAAAATGAGAGGGCAATAAAGCCAGTATTAAGATCACTTATCGAAAAAAATGGTGAGGAGAAATTTGTAGTTCAATCAGACATTTACTTAGAGATTGAAAATTCCCATGGTAATGTTATTACTATACAACGAAGTCCAAAGCATAATGACAGAAAAGTTAAATTAGTTAGTGTGTATAATACGACACTTGATGAAGTTATGAATAAAGAGTGCTCTTTCACTGATTATTTTGTCCATGATGGTGGTGCAGCAAAAAATTTAAGGGGATTCCATGCTTTCCTAGAGAAATTTATAGGTCTGGAATTACCAACTGTTTCAACATATGACGGTGATACTGTCCCGCTTTATATTCAAACCATTGTCTCGTGTTTTTACATAGAGCAAAAAAAGGGATGGACAAATATCCTTGCAACAATGCCTAATTATTATAAAATTAAGGATTCGAAAAAGCGGGTGCTTGAATATGTGCTTGGATTGTCCGTATTAGAAACTGAGAGGAAATATAATATTGCGAAAGCAAAGTTGAAGCAAACAGAAACTGAGTGGAATGTTGTATGTCAAAGTATTATCTCTCGAATAAGAAAAAAAGCAGGGTTCACAATCGAAGGTTTAACAGAGAGTCCCTATGTCATATCAGAAAATGAAAATCCAATAATTTCCTCAAAGGAGGATGATAAAAGGGTTTTAATTAGAGAAGTAATTAACAAAATTCAAGTAGAGATTGATGAGCTTAATAATCAGTCTGAACCACTTATTAAAAACAGAAGCGAGGCTTTAAATCGTGAGCTAAATGAGCTAAGTGGATTACTTGAAAATTTCACACTTAAGTTAATGGAGACTCGAAATGATTTAGCCCTTGAACAAGAACAATTGGATTCCATTGAAGCAAGAATTAATTTAATTAATAAGGATTTAGATGAAAATAAAGACCTAAGGAAACTCATCAAACTAGGTTCGTTAGAGAATGCAAACATTACAAAATTAAAATGTCCTACGTGTGGTCAAAGAATTAATGATACTTTGTTTGAACAAGGTAATGACTCCAAAGTGATGACAATTGATGAATCAATTATACATCTTGATAATGAAAAATCTATGCTTGAATTTACTCATAACACTCAATTTGACTTGGTACGCTCTAAGAAAGAGTTAATAGCTAAATTAGAAGAACGTATCGAAAATATATCATCAAGAATTCGAATTATCAAATCGGATATGATATCAAATAATAAGGCAATATCACAGAGTTATGTTCAGCAAATTGTGGATCTTAAGGTTATGAAAACAAACTTAATTGAACTTGAGGATGATGTAGATAAATTATGGTCACAACTGAGGAACATAGGAAGTCAGTGGGCTGTTGATAAAGAGCAGCTAGATAAACTCCCATCTAACTTTATCAATGATTATGACAAAAGAATTTTGAAAAATCTGAATGAGGAATTCAAACGATTACTCACCAATTTCAACTTTGAATCTACAACTATCAGCAATATTTTTATTGATGACTACAACTATCTTCCAAGTGTCCAAGGATTTGATCTGAATGCTGATTCATCTGCGAGTGATACCATTAGAATTATTTGGTCTTACATTATTGCATTGCAGAAGATCTCGATGAATTATGGCAATAATTTAGGATTTTTAGTGTTCGACGAACCTGCACAGCAAAATGCTGATCTTAGTAGTGCGAAAGAATTAATTAAGGAACTTTTGGAATTGGGTAAAACACAACAAGTTTTTGTACTCTATAAAATGGAGCAAAATGACGGGCTTCTCGATAGGCTACCAGAAGGAAGCTACAAGCGAATTCACGCTGATGAGCATATTATTTCATACAGCGTTCAGGATGAATTATAAACATCTAAGGACAAGGTGCAGGTCGCTTTAATTCTTGAATTCTGATTGGAGTGTAAGTTGAAAAAGGATTGAGATTTTCAGTTCCCAAACTTTTCCGGTGGTTCTTCTTTTTTATCTCAATTGATTTTTTTAAAATTCCATGGAATGCGTATAAAATGGACACCTTGTAAAGTAGAAAACGTCATGCTGCACTCGTTACCCAGCATGACGTAGATTTTATATAGGACATGTCCCTCACAAAAAGTAATCGTTCGATTTATTCAGGGTAAACTTACCCACCGAGTATGAGAAGAATGTTTGGTCGTGGTGAATGTTGGAAAGAGGATCTATGATTTACAGAATGAAGATTTATTTATCGTGCGGCGGGAAGAGCACGCCTTAGAATGTCAAGCGAAAGTGCTACATGTAATCTTTGTTGAATGTACAGCACCTGTTAGGAAATTCGCTGCTATGGAGTAGGGTTGAGAGTTGTGTATGAGATGTCGGGTCGATCACTTTACTAATCCCTCTTGATTGCAGTTTAATTGGGTTTGTTGCATTAGAAGGGATGGTGGTTAGCTTTGGCAGCTGCAAGAGCCAGGCTCTACTATATTTATCGAACTTAATACTAACTCATAAATTCACATATTCTTCAATGCTTATAGGATGATTTTATCTTTCATCATTACATAATACATAAGAGTGACTTTAGTAAAGGAGTGGAGACTATGAACAGTAACAGTACATTACGTTCGGAAATTGAATCTATGATACGACGAGATGCCTACAATGATAGGGAGTATATACAGCACCATGAGAGGTATTACGACATATTTTTTGATATTTTCTCTTCATTACGTAGAGATTATGAGAATAATTATAAGCACTTAAAGAAAATAGAATACATTGAGAAGAAGAATCTTCTTAAAATCTATAAAGATATTGTTGCTGGGAGAGGGAGAGAGGTTAGAGCAAGATACTATAGATTTCTTGAGGAAGAGACGAAGAAGCAAATAAGAAAGGGGCTTGGGGAAGAGACGATAGAACGTATTATTAAAAGAACAACTGATTATAATCAAAAATTATCTAAAGGTGCGAACACGCCACTAGAAGATTGTTTTGCAAAAAATATAGTCGATGAGGAAATTAAAACATATGAATGGAATTGCAGCACAAATAAGGTTAAACCATCAAAGAGTGTACTTCAAAAAGCCGATTCATACAGAATTTAAGATTTCATAAACTGAATGTTTCAACCTGGAGGAGGCATCACTAAATAATCAGTGCTAATGGAGCTGAGACTGAACTAGCTCTTTCTTTTGTCAATCAACAATTGTCCCTTTCTGATTTTCAAAGATACAAAAAAGTGATAATGGAGGAAACTTAATGCCATATATAAGTAAACAAACACTTCGAGAAGCTTTGCAAAGAATGAAGGGTACAGCCGATCACATGTTAAAGATTTGGTTTGTACTTAAAGTAATGGGATTAAAGGATGGGGAATCGGTTGAAATAGATACAGGAAACTCGACCCCATCACTTAATAGGCTATTCTCGTTTGGAGAAGCCGATGGCAGTTTCTTTATACCATTTGCACACACTAAGAGATTTATGACAATGAAAAGCGATGCTTCTCGCTCAATAATCCAAACAACTATTCAGCGTTGGTTAAGTAGCGGATCTGTAGTAACTATAAATCCCACTTCTTACTTGGACATTGCACCCTCACAAAGTGGGCGAACCCTGTATGTTACAAAGGGTAGGTCCTATCCTGAAGGATTGGGTTATGGTAAGAATGGGTTTGCATTAAGCGACGATTCTCGCGTATCAATACCAAACTTATCATTTGCAATTTGGTTGTTGGTTAGAGAAGGTATACCGGAGGGAAATAGCAAACAGTACTTAATTGAGCGTATGTTTGAAATTCTAAACCTCAACAATGTTGAATATGAATTAATCTTTACTCGGGAGAATTTCGAAATTGAGTTTCAAGAAGAAGTATTAACTGAAGCTGAAATAAATGAGATATGTAAAAATTCACTTGTAAATACTGATCAACTGGCTAATAACGAGATTTTTGAAGCAAATGAGGATTATAAAAGGAGAATCAGACGTATGGTTACAGTATCGAGCGCACCAGCATGGTTAAAACAAGATCCAAAGGTTCAAGTATCACAACTTATCGACAGTGGGGAAAGAGCAATATTATTATATGGCCCACCAAGAACAGGGAAAACCAGAGTCATTGATAGCATTGTCCCAAGAGATTCTGATGAAAGGGTATCTATTCAACTACACGAAGGCTGGACCTATGAGAACTTAATCATTGGCCTTCAACCTGAAACAGATACAGATAGATTTTCTTGGAAGCTAGGCCCTTTGGCAAAAGCCATCCAAGAGAAAAAGAAATACATAGTTGTAGAAGAAATTAACAGAACTAAAATAAGTCAAGCACTAGGTGAAGTGTTTTCTCTAATTGAGGCAGCATATCGCGGAGAAGAGAACGGAATCATTTTACCAAACGGGGAGAAATTATGGATAGACAGTGAAGTGATGTTCTTCTTTACAATGAATACACTAGATGAAAGTACGGAAGACGTTGATGATGCACTTCTTGGGCGAATGGCTTGTATTGAGTTTCCACCAAGGCTCGAGGATCTTGCTGATTTGTTAGCACAAAGAGAAATCGAAAAAGAAGTATCCAATAAAATCAAAGATTTCTATAACATTGTCCTTGAATACTATCCGCTTGGCCATGGTTATTTTGCTGGATTAACAAAAGAAAGTAACTTTATCTCGTACTATGTTTCTCGTGTTCGCCCTACGCTACAGAATCACTTTCAATCTGCACGAAGTGAGATTGTAGATCAAATTGATAATGCTGTTGATGGGGTGTTTAGGTAACAATGGAGTGGATAGCCAAAGAGTCATCAACCACCTATCTAAAAGATTTTCGGATAGAACTACTTCCGAATAGTATTCCATCTCAGATAAGATTTATAAAAAATAAAGGCAGGATTGGTATTGAAGTAGGTAATGTAGTAGGACTTCTTCCGCTTGAAGGAGGAAACTCTATACGTATCCTTCCGAAGTATACAGGAATAAACATTGTTGAGATGATGTTATACGTCCAAGGCTTAACGAACAAACATAATGAAAACAAAATAGGTGAGCAATTCGAAATCGGTAATAACATACCGCAAGCTGAATTATTTGTTCAAGTATTTTTGCGCGAATTGAGGATAATTGAAGAAAGAAGTATAAAGTTTGAGAGAAGGAAAGAACAGCAGCAATCAAGCTACGCAAAGGGTTCAGTGAATTGGAGTAAGACCAAACTCAATATTATGCAAAAAAAGAATCGCCCTATAGAGACCAAATCTTATGTGCAAGATTTTAATATTTCAGAAAATCATTTATTAGCTGCTGCTGCAGCTAAGGCGATAAATTACATCGAGAAATACTCCAGCGATTGGAACCTGCTGAATAAGTGGATACAACGATTTAGTTATAATGAAGTGTCCAAGCTATTTAGGACAATTGACAGGAAATTAGTTCAAGACAGAATAACTGGTGCAAGAGCATATTATAGAAACGCGATAATATCAGCTAAGATTATTCTTGGCTACTATGGAGTTGATTTAGGTGAAGATGTTGAGGGCGATGCATTGTTAGTAAATACACCTGATTTATATGAAGAATATATTAGGGCGGGTTGTGGCAATAGCCTTAGAGAGCACGGTATACACATTACTAAGAACTTTTCCCCGCCAGAATATTTATTTACCAATGGGACTTGTGAATTGATACCGGACATTGTTTTTAATAAAGGTAATACATTACTCCTAGTTGGTGATGTTAAGTACAAGGAGCCGGACTCTAAAGATTACTATCAATTATATTCATATATAAAAAAAGCCGGATTGGGTACCGGCATAGTCTTCACTCCAAGTAAAAACGGGGAGCAAGAACCCACCGTAAAAACTAGAAGCACATTTGATAATGTAATTATATATGATATATGTGTACCTACCACAGACTCAAGGTCATTAGAAAATACTATTAAGCTACTCTACGATGAAAGAATTATCCCTCATTACAAATGAATTTTGATGATTATTGGTACGGTTTTTAGCAAGTGTAATGTAGTTTTCTGAAATATCGAAACCAACACATTTTCTATTCAGTAATGAAGCAGCTTGAGATGTTGTTCCAGCGCCTACAAACGGGTCGAGGACAACATCTCCTTCTTTAGAAGAGAGTGCAATACAACGGGCAGGGAGTTCTATGGGAAATTGAGCTCCATGTCCATCTCTACCTGACGAAGTTGGCAAATACCAGAAATCCGAGAGTTTATCTGATTCCATAGCTTGTCTTCCACCTAGTTTTGGCTCCAGTAAACGATACTGTTGCTTATCAAAATAGGGTGTCCGAGTTTTAGTTAGATGAATAATAAATTCAATATTACGACTGACTCTTGAATTTTGTGGTTCAGGTGTTGAGGAAGTTTTTGCCCAACAGATTATACTCTTAACATAATATCCCATACGAGATGCTCTTTCCGCAATTTTATGAGGAATAAGGCATTGTTCTCCATCTTTTAGATATGAATGACCCGCGGAATATCTCTTATGGGTATGATCAGACCAAGACCGTTCATCACGTCCTTGCATAGCGCGCAATGCCTCCGCAGCATTTCCTCTTATTTGTGTCCTAGTATTAAAAGTATCCATTAAATTCCACCAGATAGATCCGTTATCGGTTAGTTTTGGATATAGTTCATCCAATATTTCTACTGAGTGGCGTATAAAGCCTTCGGGAGTTTGCTCCATTCCTAACGGACATTCTTCGCCGTCAGCCCAGGTTGTTGGTGTTAAGTCATCATATATTCGCATAGCCCAATAAGGAGTTGAAGTCACCACAGTTTGAATATAATTGTCTGGTAATTTACGAATAAGGTCCATAGAGTCACCCTGATGTAAGCCCTCTAGGATTAACTTGGAGTTATCAACCAACTCATACGGCGACTCATTGCTGAGATAATTAAGAATTTTGCTTCGTGGAATAAAAGTTTCGGCATAAGCATCTTGCTCTAGTAGTTCTACAATCATGGCAGAATCGAGGAACTGAGTATTTCCTACAACCTTTCGAATAAAACTAGGCTGCATCCCTGTAACACGTGCTATCTTATCGATGTGAATTCTTACATCTGGAATACTTTGTGGTACAAATTTGGTAATAGGGGTAGTCGGCTTTATATCAAATTTCTTGTTAAAATCAATCAAATCAATTCCTCCACTATGAATATGGTCAAATGTGGTCAGTTGACGTCTTTTTGTTTAATATCATTTTAAAAATAAAATCGGAACTACTTCCTTCATGGAATTATACCATGTCTGGCTTTTTCATTGTTGATAAAAGATATCCAGCGATATTTATAACTCCGTGTTTCCCCTTGTCCATGCAAAACCACAACGGTTAATGCAGGACAAGGGTTTTATCTTTCAATCAGAGATCTTCAGTTATATTTCCTATATTTGATAATCCAAATGCCAGAGGTTTAGAATAAGGTCGACTAAGGTCAAAAATGGATTGGAGTGATTCTTGTTTCATTAATGCACATTCCGATTTCGCAGATTACTGAAGCTGATCTGCAGAATCTAATCACTAATTCGGTTTCGGAGAGTAGGTTTCTCGATTATAAAGAGCAGTTACATATCCAGCAACAATCTGAAAAGAAGGAGTTTTTATCAGACATATCGGCATTCGCAAATTCTGGTGGCGGTGAGATGATTTTTGGGGTGTCAGAGACTGGAGGGCAAGCTGTTTCCATTAATGGAATCCCCGTCACTGATCCAGATGCTCTGAAGCTACAAATTGAGAATATTATTCGTACAGGAATCGCCCCGCGCATCTATGGATTGCAGACTGAGATTATTAAATTAACTAATGGAAATAGTGCAGTGGTCATACGTATTCCACAAAGTCTTAATGGCCCTCATATGGTAACCTTAAGTGGATCGCAAATATTTACAATTAGAAATTCTGCCGTCAAACACCCAATGAGTGTTTCGGAAATAAGGTCTGCGTTTATTGCGAACAATGCTCTCCGAGAGCAGACTAGAAACTTCTGCATGGAACGTCTGGCAGCCATAAAGCTTAACGAGGGTACTTTAGATTCAGGAGTTCAACTAGTCCTTCATGTAATTCCCTTAAGTTCGTTTGGTGACAGTATGTTGAGTACGGAAGTTCTAGATAGCCCAAAATTCTATCTTCGAGATTTTGACACCACCGGTGGCGATTACCGTTTCAATTTAGACGGAGTGTATCAGTATGCAAAATGGCAGGCATTTGAACAAGCCTGTCGCCTATACTCAGTTGTTCCGCAGTGGACAAATTGAATCTGTGAACGCTACAATTATGCGTGTTGATACTTATTCTGATATAGCAATATCTGCGGTGGAATCTGAACTTTGTAAGCGAGCGTTCAATTTCATTACTGTCTTGCAGAATAGTGGAATTGCACCACCCATAATTTTAGCTCCTGCAATATTGGGGGTAAAAGGAAGAATTGTAATCGAAGCTGCTCATGGTATGAGGTTTGGACCTATCCAGAAAAACGATTTAGTCCTTCCCGAAACCTTAGTGGAATCATACCCTATCAATGTCGCTGGTGTTGCGAAGATCATGCGTTCGGCGCTTGATGCAATGTGGAATGCAGCTGGCCATATGGGATCTAAGCATTTTAAGTTGGGCTACGCACTTCCCTAAACATCCTAATCATCAAACTCCGGGGGATTGTGGTTTTACACAGCCACGGTTCGCATTTATGAGCCCTTATCCAGATAAAACCACAATTGATAATTCAGGACAGGGGTTCGTTAAGCTTTTAATAATGGAAACATTTTTTGGTTTAACAGTTCGCAATCAGTTCGAGAATATCTTAGGGGTAATGAAAATCCAATACTTTTTTTTACATGCGGTGATGATGTGATTGTTTGGATTTCCTTGGAAGTGTTTACTGAATGGTTCGGAGATGAAGGCCGATTGGTGAAGATAATTTGATCAAGTACCAGTGATTGGGTTGATCCAATTTAATAAAGAGATCGTATGAACGCATATCCACAGAAGAATGGGAGGCTACATTATGAGTCAAGGTTTTAAAAATGACTTGCATCAAGCTATTATGAGTTATAGAGGAGATCCCTTATCAGGGGACAAGGTTCACGTTATAGCGAGAGTGAACGGAACGGTAAAGATTAACGACTATGTGAAGGTTTTTGCAAGTATAGAGACAAACTATAATAGGATTGCATTCATCTGGGGGGAAGATGGAATTGTTCCAGCAGAGTACCAAGAACACTATCCAAATGAATTGAATAGGTACCCAGTTTTATTTACATACTTTAAAGATAAAGATATCTTGCACCTAGAGGGCAAGTATTTCGGTGAAAATTATAAATTGGTTGTACAATTACCTCCAAAAAGACCTTAAATTTAACTAAATTAGGCCTACTTTTACGCAACTTCCCCAAACATCCTGAGCATCACACGACGGCGAATTGTGGATTTACCAAGCCACGGCTCGCATTTATGAACCCTTGTCCATACAGAACCACAATGGTTAAGATGGACAGGGGTTATTATGCTCTCTAGTCCACGGTTTGCTATTTCATTTGTTTATATTGTAATACTTTTACCATGTTCATCATTTCTTACATGCCATAATATGAAATGTAAAGGAAAGCAACCCAATCGAACGTGGAGTAATTGAAATGCTATTCAGCAATACATAGTTAGGGAATGATGGGGGAGTGAATATAACAGTATTTTAGAACTATTACGTAAAAAAGGCACTTATTAATACATCAATCATAATTTATTACTTTAATTGAAGGAGAGGGAATGTGATGGCAGTTGTCACACAAATCGTAACCTGTGAAGTTTGCGACACAAAAACTCTAGTTAAATTCCAAGTGGGTATCCTAAATCAATATCCTATTCACTATTCTTGTCCAACCTGCCTTACTCATATTTATGGGGATATTATACATCACGAAGAAGAGGGCAGGATTGAATATAAACTAAATAATGCTTCTCATTCAAGTAAAGGTAATGAAGAGTACATTTTAGTTGTATCAGGAGAGTTCCCATCTTCCAAGATCGTAAAATCAAACGAAGAAACATTTAAAGCTGCGATGTTTTCTCCCTTTATACGTTATTCCCCACATGAGAATAGGGAAGTTTATAAGTACGAAGTGCTGGTACAGACCTTACCTAACCTAATAGAATATGAGTGGAAAATGATTGAAAGGATTGCGAACCTATATTTTAATAATCAGGATAGATTTCTAGAAGGCGAAGTGGATAAACTAAGGGAGAGCCCCAGGTTGATCTTAAGCTCGTTTGAAAAGGACTCAAGTGTTAGTAAGCTTATCACTACGGTGTTTAGAGAGCTTTCTTCAACAAATCCACTGATACCCATTACTATTGAAAATGTTGCTATACAGTTAAAAACTCTTTCCCAAGATAATAATCAAGCATACGTTGAGCTGCTTCAATTGTATTCATTGGACGATTTGCTGAAGATTCAACAAGAACTATTTAGTCTGTTTAATGCCTTTATTGCTCATTATCGATATTTAGTACCTGTGATATACATGGAGGCAATCGAAAGAAGAATTGAAGATATCAAAGATTACGAAGGATTAAATACGGTTTCATTTGAAAGGTTAGATCGGCTTTATCAAAATGCATACGAGACATTGTTAGAAAACTCAACATTAACATTAATGCTCGATAATTTATTGATAAGGAGTTCTGTTCATAGCATGAATACACGTATATCTGTTAGAAGGCAAGAAGTAGTGAACCTACACGACTACAAAGGACTAACCAAAGGGCAAAAACTAGGGTATCTGTTGGATAACGCGAATATTTTATCTCATATTTTCAGTATTCCGCTTGATAAGGATTTGAGAAATCCAATTGGTCATAATAATTATTCCTATGATCCTAACTCACAACTGATTCAGTTTCACTCCAATAATCCCAATCGTGCGCCCAAAGAGCTATTCCTGATTGAGTTTGCTGACAAGTGCTTTCAATCTATTAAAATAAATCTCTTGCTATGGGATATTACTGTACTTATGAGAAAATTAATAAAGGAAGAACAGTAAGTGTAAAGTGGAAGCAGAGAAGCTGTGTAGTTTTTTTAGGGATGCGAATCACCTTAGTCTAACTCTTCAAACAACCGGAGCATCATGTAGCGTCGAATTGTGGATTTGCTAAACCAAGGTTCGTATTTATGAACCCATGTCCATCCAAAACCACAATTTTAATGGATATGATTCTAGTTCAAACATTGCAACAGTACGGTCAGTTACTCTTGTTGACTCTTTTGACAGTACTATCATTTTTTTACAGAAGCCCATATAATCGACCTTGGTTACGAATCACTGTTGTAATGTAATTGTTTTAAATATTCGTTGTTACCTTTTCGACACTACATGCCTCGACGGGTCTCCATTCACTGATATGGATAAACGTGAAGGGAAACACGGGAAAATAGGCATTGTGGTTCCGAGAGGAACCGACTGTTGATCGCCGAAATCGAGTTTAGATCAATTAATAAAAAACAGAAGAAGCCGATT
The DNA here is from genome assembly GCF_038005565.1 of Paenibacillus sp. FSL R10-2748. Lineage (NCBI taxonomy): Bacteria > Bacillati > Bacillota > Bacilli > Caryophanales > Paenibacillaceae > Paenibacillus > Paenibacillus sp. FSL R10-2748. The sequence continues at coordinate 196,954 of NZ_JBBOTK010000008.1, read as the reverse complement.
AATAAACTAATCGGCTCATTTTTTGCTAATTCTATCTCAGTGACGTAATTTACATTCAAAATTAAACCGACACTGGATTTGGAATTGGCAAATGATCTGGTATAGTTACAACTGAACCCAAAATTGGGACACCTGTACCGCATCGATCTGAATCAAGATTTAGAGGCTTGCATTGCTGGTGAAGCAACGCCATGAGTGCTTCAACCCTTTGCCGGTTTCGCGTTTTAAATTCGGATTGGAAAATTGGGTGATGCGCTAATAAGAGCGCTGCCATTCCTGTAACGTGAGGAGCTGCCATAGAGGTACCTGAATCAAGTTTAAAAACACTGCCTGGCGCAGTTGAAATAATGCTTACACCGGGCGCACAAACGTCCACCTCTGGCCCGAGGCATGTAAATATTGGTGAGAATAAGTTACCATCGAGTTTATCTGTAACAGTCAACGAATCTAGCGAATTCGACTCAACTGATTGTAGATCACCGATTGCTGAAACGGTTAAGACTTGAGCTGACGAACCGGGATACAGTACTGTTTTGTTTTCTTTAAATGAGTTGCCTGCCGCAACAACACAAGTAATGCCATCATCAACTGCTGCCGTAATAGTTTGCTCAATGATCGGATCGTATCCCTCTACACCAATGCTCATGTTAATGATGTCAATGTCATTGACTATACAATATTCGAGTGCATGTTGTAACGCGCTTAAACCCACTTCCCTATCTCCAGGGAAAATCTTAAGAATATGAACCTCCGCTTCAGGTGCGAATCCACGAAACATTGAATGTTCACTGCTTTTGGCAGCAATTACTCCCGCACAATGAGTACCATGGTTATAAGGGTCATTACTCCAAGATGAGCTATCGGCATTTCTGCTTGAGAAATCGGCACCTTTGAGAATATGGCGAAGCGACGGATGGGAATTATCGCATCCGCTATCGATAATTGCTATCTTTACCTGTTTGCCGTCGATATCGGGAGGCATCTTAGAAAGGCCCATGAGGTTTTGCCCCCATCCTAAGGAGAAATGCTTGATGTCGCTCCCGTTATTTTCGAAAATCGAAGTTAAGTAAATGGTATTGGTGATTCCTTCTTCTAGCTCAGGATTATTTTTTATAAAGCTCCAGTAGCTGTGAGGGGGCATGATTTTCAGTTGAAATGGTGAATTAGGGGCAACCATCTGAACATGTAACTCCACTATACCTTCTTCATTTGTTACCCCAACAGCGGGTTTGAGACCATCACCTGTGATATAAACATTCACGCCTTTCAATGGTGCATTGCTGTCTTTACCATTGATTAATAACTTGAAAATTTTCGTTGTAAAGTTTGCACTTGTCGAAAATATTTTGAGGTATTCTAGGTCCATAGAACTCAAATGCCTTAAAGTTTGATTTTCTGAGATAATCACCTGAGGATTTTTCTGAAACTGCTCGGCCTCCTGTGGGGACATACGAACAACAAGTACATCTGTTGCTATTCCTTCTCCACTTGGCATCCCTAACAACTGTAGAGTTTTATTACTGCGTTCAATGCGATCGATAATCTCTATATTACTACTGGTTAGCAGCGTGTCCAATTCTTGTGTAGACATCGGTCTAATGTTCATGTCTTGCAGGGAGATGCCCGTTCTTGGAACAATCATATAACTTTTTTTATCGTTATTGTTTCCGATAACTTTTTCCACAGATACTCTCTCCTTAGTAGATATAGATTTGTAAAAAAATCACGCAAAGCAGAATTCATTGCTCTGCGTGATTTTGGCTGCTAGTGTATTTGTGTTGCCTGTGGTTGGGAGTTCGCGGTCGACATCAGAATAATTTTTACAAGCTCCCCGATGCCTTGAACTGTCAACGTAGGCTGAAGCGTCGGTTGGGAGTTCGCGGACATCAATGCAGGAATTAACGGCAACACTTTTTTGATAATATCCTTAAAGTCAATGCCCTGAGCTGTAAGTTGTGAGCTCGCTGGCTGAAGGGTCGGTTGGGAGTTCGCGGTCGACATTAGAATAATTTTTAGAAGCTCCCCGATGCCTTGAGCTGTCAACGTAGGCTGAAGCGTCGGTTGGGAGTTCGCGGACATCAATGCAGGAATTAACGGCAACACCTTTTTGATAATATCCTCAAAGTCAATGCCCTGAGCTGTAAGTTGTGAGCTCGCTGGCTGAAGGGTCGGTTGGGAGTTTACAGACAGCAACAGCGGCAATAGAATTTTGGCAATATCCGCGAGGTTAGTACCCTGAGCTGTAAGTTGCGAGCTCACTGGCTGAAGTGTCGGTTGGGAGTTTGCGGACAGCAAAGCAGGGATCAACGGCAATAGAATTTTGGCAATATCTGCCCAGTTCTTGTCCTGAGTGGAGAGGGGGATGATCGGAGAACTTACGGTTTTTGGATTAGTTTCGAACCAACTAGTCATTTGCAAAACTCCTTTTTTAGTTGTTATTTGAACCAAAGGTATTTTGACCAGTAAAATCGGGTTTATGCATCTTTTTTATTATTTTCCAAGTTCAATTGTCCTTTACCTTTTATCGAGGCAGTCAAATTGTTTCAGGAATATTGACTGATTTCACTGGAAATGATAATGCCCAATTGCTAAAGGGGTTGCTTAAAGAGAGTTGCTGAATTTAATGAACGCATTACAGAAAAGGTTGCTCCCATGGCTGTGGGCCTGCTAGAAACTCAACTCAATATGTTGATGTGTATCGAAGATAAGTTTGATGAGAAGTCGTCCGGCATTTTCTCCCTCTATTGCGGAGAAAGAAAACATTGGAAGTCGGAAGTGGAAACTTACAAGTGAGGGTGGAGAGAGAGTTATACTCTCATGAACCGCCGGTTTCGTTTATCAGAATCAGCGCCATCATTTTGTATTAAGGTGTGTTCCTAAATTCCTTAACAAGGCTTAAATAGATTAAATAATATAGATGAGTACACGATACGAAATCCAAGATAAACAATGGCCGCTGATTCAAGATATCTATTTCGACCTGAACGAGAAACCCAAGGAGGACGCCCGCTGTGGATAATCAACGGATGTTAAATGCCATGCTTTGGGTTGCTCATTTGAGCACTTCACGAAGAGATCTTCTATACACGTTTCCCAATTGGAAATTGATGTATACCCGCTTTTGGCGCTGGGAGGAAGGGGGTTGAGGTAAGGGTCTATAGTATGTTTCACTTGATCTTAACGAAGAAAGCGTAATGATTGATGCTACAATTGTACGGATCCATCAGCATGGATCAGGCGCAAAAATGGGCAAGACAAGCAATCGGACGATCCCGAGGCGGACTAAGCGCGAAAATTTCATTTCCTGGTCGATGCGTTGCGAAATTGATTTCGTTTCGAATTGACAGGTACGCTTGTTATCGAATCAAAAAGCAAACCTCCTCTAGCACTGTGTGTTGTTGGAGAATTGGATTGGTCCTGAATCAGAGGAATAGTGGATTCATCAAGGTGTTGCGGAATCGAATACGTGTATACGAAGAACTTTAATACGGTTAACATCGATGATTTGTGTAGAACATTTCCAGTTGAGATTGGGAGTATGGGATATGGTTTAGAGCTCAATTACATCATGGCTTTGATTTTTTCTGTTCAGACACAATATAAAATTTGGTCCTAAGCAACCTCCTCGAACAATCTAAGCATCACGTGTCGGAGAATTGTGGATTTGCCATGCCACGGTTCGCCTCCATTTAAGTAAGACAAGAAAGCCATCAGCCAGTGATTCTGGTTGGTGGCTTTTTATTATGGCTCTAGTAATTGACTTGAAGAGGTTTTACACAACTTGTAGCTTAAAGGTATCTCTAAGTGTTCCTGCTGCTTTTTCTCCGTAAGCAACCCAAGCATTGATTTTCTTTTCGAAAAAGTATTGACATGGATAAAAAAATATTATATCTTTATATCAAGATAAATAAATTAAAGATAAAACAACCAGAAAATTTTGAATAGGGAGGTATACACGTGATCACCATTTTAGAAAGAATTAATCAGCTTGCAAAAAAAACAAAAGAAGTTGGGTTGACTGAAATTGAAAAAACGGAACAAACGGATCTTCGCAAAGAATACCTTCAAATCTTTCGGGGTTCTGTACAAAGCATTCTCTTGAACGCTACGATTTATGATCCGAATGGAGACGATGTTACACCTGAAAAACTAAAAAAAGAACAGGCTCAAATCGCTAAACAATGAATTTAATTTTATCTAATATCTCTAATTAAATAATCTTAAAATTAATATAATATGGAGGGTGATTTTTATGTTGGCAAGTGGATTGTTACTGATACGTTTGGTGGTTGGATTGTTATTGATGGGGCACGGAGCACAGAAGCTTTTTGGTTGGTTTGGCGGCTATGGTCCAAAGGGTACGGGCGGTTGGATGGAATCGATTGGCATTAAGCCCGGAGTATTCATGGCAGTGTCTGCTGGGTTGATGGAATTGTTGGGAGGAGTTCTATTTGCTTTAGGACTATTCACTCCACTGGCTGCATTGTTGATTACGGTGACTATGCTCGGAGCAATTTTCAAAGTACATGGCCCAAACGGGATCTGGGCAACAGCTAATGGCTATGAATATCCGCTAGTTCTTATTGCAGTCGTAATTGGTATTGCGTTGACAGGAGCAGGTTCATATTCTATCGATGCATTACTTAGATAAAACATGATGTTTAGGTCATTAAAAGCCATTAACAACAAAAAATAAAGGTTCCTACGATTAAAGGAGGGTTTCATATGTCACTGCAAACTACAGGTATCCATCATATTACAGCTTTTGCCGGTAACCCGCAGGAAAATGTCGACTTCTATGCCGGCGTCCTGGGGCTTCGGTTAGTGAAGAAAACAATCAACTTCGATGCTCCTGAGGTTTACCACTTGTACTTTGGTAACGAGGCAGGAAGTCCTGGAACGATTATTACTTTTTTTCCTGCACCAGGAACTCCCAAAGGGCGAATCGGAGGTGGCCAGGTGGGTATAACCTCGTATGTGGTCCCACCAGGTTCACTTGATTTTTGGCGGCATCGTTTAGAAAGCTTTGATATTCAAGTTACGAAAACGAGCCGTTTTTCTGAACAATATCTTCAATTCGAGGATAATGAGGGCTTACGACTTGAGCTTGTTGAACGTGAAGCGGGAGCGAATAGTACTTGGTCTTACGGTGGCATTTCGGCTGATCAAGCAATTAAGGGGTTTGGAGGTGCTGTGCTATTTAGCGTTAACCCACAGAAAACGATGGATGCATTGGAGACCATACTCGGATTTACAAAAATCGCTGAAGACGCCGAATATGCCCGTTACCAGGCCGTAGGAGAAATCGGCAACATCGTAGATGTTCCGCTCGCCAAAATGGGTTTAGGCTTTGGTGGAGCAGGCACGGTACATCACATTGCGTGGCGTGCAAAAGATTTCGAACAACATGAAGAATGGAGAAGCGCAGTCCAGCATTATGGTTATCAACCGACTCCAATCATAGACCGCCAATATTTTAATGCGATATATTTCAGGGAAGCGGGCGGCATACTATTTGAAATTGCTACAGATCCACCGGGATTTGCTAATAATGAACCTCCTGAATCTTTGGGGCAGGAATTAATGCTGCCAGAGTGGTATGAACCGCAGCGGGCTCAAATTGAGGCGAATCTGCATCCTATTGAAGTGAGAACATTAACTGGAAAACAACAGTAAGCGAAACTGCAGCTGTTTTGCCTCCAGAGGAAAAGGTGAAGCCACGTTGATGGGAACTGCCAGGTTTAGAAAAACGGTACATGACTGAATATAAATATGACAAGATGAATATCAACACGATTAAACCCACTTTGACAAAATTGGTCATAGTGGGTTTTCATTATGCACTTGGTATGGACTATAACATAGGGATGAAAGTCTGATCACGCTAGGCAGGAAGGGATGTAGATTTAATCGCTTTTTTCAACGCATCTAACTTTTGAGTGCTCCAGATGAACCTCCCCCCAATCATACATACTGCGCAATATGGGGACGAAATTTGCTCCGTGAGCTGTTAGCGAGTATTCTACCCGGGGAGGAATCTCTCTGAATATTTCACGATGCACAAATCCGTCTTCTTCTAATTCTCTTAGTTGCTTGGTTAACATCGCTTGTGTGATATCAGGAAAGGCGCGTTTAATTTCACCGAATCTTCGGGTACCACGGGACAGAAACCATAAAATCACTATTTTCCATTTGCCGCCAATGATTTTCTGAACCTTTGTTAAGGGGCAATCTATAAAATAGTTCAGATTTTCACTCATTTGTGCCATCTCCTCATCATTTGTATTCCAGAAAGTCCTATGAAATCAATTAGTATGATTTTTGATAGTATATACTATAAATATGCCTACTTGTTGTTTCGATACCATTGGCTTAACATTACATTAGCATTAAAGCTTTGACAAGCCATCTGAAAATATTCTGGGGGCGAAGAAGATGAACATTAATATTTTATACGGTCACCCTTATGCTAAGAGCTTTAACAAAGCGATTTTGGAGCAGGTGATCGCTCATTTAAACGTACGAGGGGCGAATGTTAAGGTAAAAGATTTAATTCAAATGTCATTTAATCCGATGGTAGGCTTAAAGGATTTAGAGGCTAAGGTCACTAACGTATTGCCAGAGGAGATAGTAAAAGAACAGGAGGATTTATTGTGGGCAGATGCCTTGATTATTATTTCACCGGTATGGTGGGGCGGATTTCCCGCTGTTATTAAAGGATATATAGATAGAGTGTTCACAACAGGACTCATACGCTCTTCTGATGGTGTATATGGGCTTGAGGGCAAGAGAGCCTACTCGATTTTTACAACAGGATCTTCAGAAGATTATATTCGCATATCACGTCAGAAAGATATGCTCTACGCGGCTAACGATAATTTGTTTGGGTTCGCCAAGTTTTCGGATGCCGAGATTAAGCTTCTTTGCTCGGTGCCGCGTGTAACCTTGGAGGAACGAAAAGCAATGCTGCTGGATGTCAATCGATTTGTCGATCGTATTTTTGATATGAGACCGGGAGAGGGAGGCAGTACGAGGGATAGCCTTTCTCTTCAAGCTTTGGAGCATGATTTGGCTAGCCATTAAGATTACGTAAACTGCAGGATGTTTCTTTGGAAAAATGAAGAACACCCTTATGGGTGTTCTTTCGTTTGGACATATGGACATATTACACTGTGCTAAGTTATAAGCTTGTTACTGCTAAAGATATAACCTTTTGGATGGTTCTCCTACTGGATACCGCAGAAGGTTTAAGACGTCAGTTGCCGGTTTGTAACTTGCCTTAGCCACCACGTCAGGAGATTTCCCGGTGTTTCCCGTATCCTCTAGCCGACAAGATATGAATGCTCCTCCAATCTTTAGAAATGCCAAATTCCACGCATTACCGTGTAATATTTTGCTTGATAGCCTTAATTTTCTCCTCAGTAAAGACTCCTGAATCCAGCAGGTCTAGAATGGAGAGCACGCTGCCGCGAGAACCCCAGCTGCCTTCTTCAATGACCTGGAAGGATACCCACCAAGTTGGGGATGGTTCCGGTACACCAAGTACTTTAGTCAAACTGCCAAGAATATTCTCAAGCACTTTTTTGCGAACGTCGTTAGGCCAGTCACCATCCATCACCAGAACATTGACAGTAATTACATCACGTTCTGGCTGATCCGACAGCAATTGCCCGCCAATTGCCATGTAATCTATTGGACGTTCGGTGAAATGGACCTGAAACCCTTCTCTTGCTGGCGGACAATATTGACCTACCTCTGGAACGAGAACTGCATCCGTCAAACCTTCTGCCAAAAGACGGCGCTGTTCAAGCGTTATGCGGCCTGCGGGATAATTTACACTGATCATGGTCATGGTCTGATATCTCCTTATTAAGATTTAACCAAGCGATGTCTTGGAATTCTTTATGATATCTGTATCCAAGGCTTCAGCTTGGCAAGCTCATTGGTATTTTGTTGATATCGTTAATATAAAACGATGATAAACCCCTGTCAACACTAATTATTATAATAATATATATTTAAATAATATATAGAGAGATGTGAAGCTAGTTTAAATGGGCTATAATTATGTCTAGTCTAATGAAAGCATGACATACTACGGAGATTTGCTAGAGGTAACAGGAGGCAAAATATATAATGGCGAGACAGTCAGGAAAAACCAATACAATGTTTGCGGTATTAGGCATTCTGAGTCTGGGTCCTCATACCGGTTATGATATAAAGCAACATATGGAGCAAAGCACTAGTTACTTTTGGAATGAGAACTATGGTCAGATCTATCCCAGCCTGGCAGAGCTACTGGATCGAAAAGATATTGCAGTCGAGGTTATTCGACAGAAAGGAAAGCCTGACAAGAAACTCTACAGCATTACCGATCAGGGAAGGCAGACGTTGTCAGACTGGCTTTCTCAGCCCATGGAGCATGTGGTGATGCTTAAAAAAAATGAGCTGCTGTTGAGGGTGTTTTTTGGCGGGAATTCTTCGCCTGAAACGATTATAAAGCACATACAGGAGTATAAAGAAAAGCTAGTGGAAAGCTTGCATATTTTTGAAGAACTTGAACGTTGGCTTATCAACGTAGAGCATAAAGACCATAATCACAAATATTGGATGATCACAATGAGCTATGGTAAAAGTCAGTTTAGCAGTTTAATTAGCTGGTGCGATGATAGCATTAAAATATTGAGTTCTTAGCAGTTGGTAAAACTCATATGTAATGAATAATCAGAAAGCATGCTGGACTATCAGAGGAATAGTAAACTAGTAACGACAATTCTTGTCGTTATCTCCGGACATGGCGACTCCTCCTCCATAAAGCTGCTTGCCAAGTTGGGCTCGCACCTTTATGGAGGAGTTTTTTTATCCCGTAAGGAGGATGCAATACATACGATTTTGCACGCTGTAAATGAGTAACTATTATTCCACCAGCTTTTCAGACTTCACCAGCATTTCTCGTAACACGTGAGCGACTCGACTTTTCCGGTTCTCTGCTTTCTTTTTTATCAAGTGTAATGATTTTTTGTATGCATGAGTATGGCTTTGATCGTAGAACTGTTTGGCTGCAATGCGTAATGTTCTTCTTAATAACAGTGCTGATGAGCGTGTTAACCTAGAGCGGAATCCCCTGCGCAATACCCGCAACGTATTTTTGTAGGTCTCAAAATCCTCGGATGGAGGGATAAGGGCAAATAAATTTAACGAGGAGTCATTGAATCCGTAAGTTTCATACATGATTCTCAGATTTTCTGTATTTAAAACGTTACCTCTGAGATAGGTTGGATGTTCCTGATGATATCCGACCACCTCTTTGATGCAATAAAAAGGGATCTTCAAGCGATGCAGTCTATAGCCAAGGTCCCAGTCTTCGAGTCCATACAGCACAAACCGTTCATTAAAACCTCCAATACGAATCAAGTGGCTGCGTCTGATGGCTACACAACGAGTAACCAGCAGCATCCAGGGGGCGACATCCGTTGTGGCAAATTGTTTCTGCGTATTGGTGGGGACTCTTGTGGGACTAACTACTTTAGACAGTGCACCCGTTTGGTGAAGGATATCTTCAGGGGTTATGATTGGAGTAATTTCGTTCGCTGCTTCATAGTCAGCATTCCATAAGTTGGACTGCGTAAGTATGTTGCGACATTGTTCTTTTTCTTCAGGAGAAAAGTCAGGGTAATAATGGGTAAAAGCATCGTCCCATGAGTGAGGAATGCCTGAGAGCACAGACTTGGGATATTTACGGTGATAACGGCTCACGATCCTAATGAATTCCGGTAATACTACAAAGTCAGCGTCGCAGAAGATGATGTATAGCCCTTTTGCACGGCGCAGTCCCAAATTTCGAACGGCAGATCGACCGCGTTGTTCCTGATGTGACACATAGATAAGAGGATAGGATGCTTTGAAGCCTTCGACCATTTCTTTCGTTCCGTCTGTAGAACCGTCATCAGCTACAATGACTTCGAATAGTTGCTTTGGATAGGTTTGTGTCTCAAATGAAGCGAGTGTGAGCAACAATTGCTGGGCTCGATTATAGGTTGGAATGATGACGCTGTAGCGGATAGCCAATATGATCTCCCCCCCACCATTCTTATTAGAAAACGTTTGAACAAGATGAATAATAACAATGTATTCAAGGATTTTAGCCTGGTCTAGTCAAACATCCCTCAAGGTTCGAAACAGGCTTGGTCTTATTACTGATGCTAAGGTGGGGGTTCTGTATTTTCTGCTGTTTTGCAGGTACGTTCAGTGGTGTTATATATGTGTAATCATGGTATTATGCATAGAGATGTAAAGTAAAAGCGACGGCGCTTCCTATCCGCTGAAAGCCCGCTCAGCAAACAGAAACAAACATGAGATGAAATGGGCAAGTTATGGTAAACTATATAGAGTTATAGAAGACCTGAAAGAGGAGTACTTTATGACACAATTTGTCTATAAGCAAATTATTGACGATCTCAAGATGAAAATTTTTGCGGGAAAGTTTGCGGATATGAGATTGCCAGATGAACGTAGTCTTAGTGAGACGTACCAGGTTAGTCGTAGTTCAATTAAACGTGCTCTGACTAAAATGGAGAATGTCGGAATTATTTTCAAAAAACAAGGTTCCGGGACATTTATTAATCCATTATACATAAGAAATGAATCTATCTTTAACTACGAAGGCTCTAATCTAGGGGTCACTGATAATTTTCAAATGCATGGTAAAAAGCCTAAGATCAAAGTATTGAGTTTTGAGGTCATTCCGCCAACAGAAGAGTTACAGCGCGATTTGTTCTTGGAGACTCATGATTTTGTTTACAAAATTGTTCGCTTACGTCTGTTTGATGATGATCCTTTTATGATTGAAACGGGCTATATCCCCATTAAAATTGTCCAGAATTTAAATCAGACAATTATCGAGGGGTCCATTTTTAATTATTTGGAAGACTCGCGGAACTTGGCCGTCACCAAATCTTTTTTATCCATTTTTGCAGAACCGTCTCAAGAGAATGATCAAAAGCTGCTACATTTAAATGAAAATGAGCCTGTAGGTATTATGGAAGGTGTGTTCTTTTTAGATAACGGTACGCCATTTGAGTTTTCTCATATGCGATTTCATTACAAATATTTGAAATTTAATACCTTTGTATCGGTTCACTAATGATAAGACTGGAGAATTCTCCGGTCTTTTTTTTATGGTTTTGAAAAAAGGATTGAAGCCTGCAATTACCTCGTTTATTACAAATTTTATTGGTTTATACTTCTATATATTTTAATGTAAGAGCTTTTTTACTGTCTTTTTAATTTATATTTCATAGTATGTTCAAAATTTCACAAAATTGGACCGTATCACTTGTGAAAAAGGTTGAATTAAATTGGCGTAGCGTTATGATGGACATGTAGATGAAATTTCCGGAAATAAATTACAAACAAAACTACTTAGGGAGTGGACACAATGTCATTATCACCCGTGTTAGCAGATTATTCATCTAAAACATATTTGGAAAAACTTGATGCATATTGGCGTGCAACGAACTACATTTCGGTAGGTCAGCTTTATTTAAAAGATAATCCTTTGTTGAGAGAGCCTTTAAAAGATTCAGATGTGAAAGTTAAGCCTATTGGACACTGGGGCACAATTCCGGGTCAAAACTTTATTTATGCACATCTAAATCGTGTTATTAATAAATATGATTTGAGCATGCTTTACATTGAAGGTCCTGGTCACGGCGGCCAGGTTATGGTTTCAAATTCTTATCTGGATGGAAGTTACACTGAAATCTATCCACAAATTACGCAAGATATCCCAGGTATGAAGAAATTGTTCAAACAATTCTCTTTCCCTGGCGGTATTGCTTCACATGCTGCTCCTGAAACACCTGGATCTATCCATGAAGGTGGAGAATTAGGTTACTCCCTTTCTCATGGTGTAGGTGCCATTCTGGATAATCCTGATCTGATTTCGGCTGTTGTTATTGGTGATGGCGAAGCTGAAACGGGCCCATTAGCCGCTTCGTGGTTCTCTAACAGATTTATCAACCCCATCACGGATGGTGCAGTGCTGCCAATCTTGCACTTGAATGGCTTTAAGATTAGTAACCCAACGATTATGTCTCGTCAATCGAAAGAAGAATTGACCTCCTACTTTAAAGGTTTGGGTTGGGAACCGTTCTTTGTTGAAGGTGAAAATCCGGATCACATGCATCCAGAAATGGCGAAAGTATTGGATACGGCCATCGAGAAGATTGAAGCTATTCAAAAGAATGCACGTGAAAATAATGACCTTACTCGTCCGGCGTGGCCGATGATTGTATTCCGTTCACCTAAAGGCTGGACAGGTCCGAAGGAATGGGACAACGTGCCGAATGAAAATTCATTCCGTGCCCATCAGGTTCCAATTCCGGTTGATCAAAAGAATATGCAACACGCACCTGCTTTGTTAGAATGGCTGAATAGCTATAGACCAGAGGAATTGTTCGACGAAAACGGTCGTTTAAACTCTGAGCTTGCTGAAATTCTGCCTACAGGCGATAAACGTATGGGAATGAACCCTGTTGCGAATGCGGGTAACCTCATTAAAGACTTGAAATTACCGGATTTCCGTAACTATGCGCTGGATAATTCCGTACCTGGTAAAGTGATTGCGCAAGATATGTCGGTTTTAGGGAAATACGTTAAAGATGTGGTTCTTTTAAATGAAGAAAATCGTAATTTCAGAATCTTCGGACCGGATGAAACGATGTCTAACCGCTTGGCTCCTGTTTTTGAAGTAACCAAACGCCAATGGATGGACCAAATTATTGAACCTAATGATGAATTCTTATCATCCTATGGCCGCGTAATTGATTCTCAATTATCCGAACACCAAGCTGAAGGATTGCTGGAAGGTTATGTATTAACAGGTCGTCATGGTTTCTTTGCAAGTTACGAAGCCTTCCTGCGTGTGGTTGACTCGATGATCACCCAACACTTTAAGTGGCTGCGTAAAGCAACGGATCAAGGATGGCGTGCAGATATCCCATCATTGAATGTCGTAGCAACCTCAACAGTGTTCCAACAGGATCATAATGGGTATACACACCAAGATCCAGGTTTGTTAGGTCATTTGGCTGATAAAAAACCAGAATTTATTCGGGAGTATCTGCCAGCGGATGCCAATTCATTGTTGGCTGTTTTCGACACCATTTTAAATGACCGTCAAAAGATCAATTTGATTGTTTCGTCTAAACACCCACGTCCACAATGGTTTAGTGCTGATGAAGCGAAAGAATTGGTGGACAAAGGGTTGAAGATTATTGATTGGGCAAGTACAGATCAAGGTGGGGAACCTGACCTTGTCATTGCTTCTGCTGGTACAGAGCCAACTATTGAAAGTTTAGCTGCGATTTCCATTTTGCATGAAAAACTGCCTGACTTGAAGATTCGGTACATCAACGTGGTAGATTTGCTGAAACTGAGAAGTCAAAAACTAGACCCGCGTGGATTATCCGACGCCGAGTTTGATCATTTTTTCACAAAAGACAAGCCAGTTGTTTTCGCTTTCCATGGTTACGAAGGTCTGATCAAAGATCTGTTCTTTGATCGTCACAACCATAACTTGCATGTACATGGTTACCGTGAGAATGGCGATATTACGACACCATTTGATATGCGCGTATTGAATCAGATGGATCGCTTCGATCTAGTGAAGGAAGCTGTTCTAAGCTTACCTGACGCTGAGAAGTATACCAACATTGTGGATGAAATCGATGCTACGGTTAAGAAACATCATCAATTCATTCGCGAAGAGGGTATTGATTTACCAGAGGTAGAGAACTGGGTATGGAAAGGCTTGAAATAAAAACACAGACACTTCAACTTTATGTTGGACAACCAAGCCATCAAGCATGAAGTGGAATATATGATCTGGTAGTGGTATACAAGTGCCTGACCCCTTTGACTTCAAGTATGATTTCAATGGGGATCAGGCGCTTTTTGATTTAGCACACAGAGAACTTGGTAGAGAAGTTACAAGCTAGTGGGTATATACATATATAGGGAACGAAATGAATTTCTATATTTTGCCTGACGATTAAAGAGGTGTTATGGTATATGAGAATAGTAAAGGAGGCTGTTAATATGAACCATCAAATTCCGGAGAAGGTATTGAATGATGGCACTAAAGTGCCCGTCATTGGATTTGGGACTGTTGGATTTAAGGGTGCAGATGGAGTACAGGCGATTACCGGCGCAGTTGATGCAGGTTACCGTCTGATCGACACAGCGTTCAACTATGAAAATGAGGGGGCTGTCGGGAAAGCGGTCCGGCAGAGCTCTGTGCCCAGAGAAGAATTGTTGATTTGCTCCAAACTACCGGGTCGCCGACATGCTTACCAAGAAGCCATTGTAACGATCGAAGAGTCATTATATAGAGGAGGTCTGGACTATTATGATCTTTATCTGATCCATTGGCCGAATCCCCAAATTGATCGATATGTTGAAGCCTGGCAGGCGTTGATTGAGGCGAAGAAAAGGGGCTATATTCGTTCCATCGGGGTCTGCAATTTTCTGCCCGAGCATAATGAACGTTTAATTCGGGAAACAGGTGTCGCCCCGAGCATCAATCAAGTTGAATTGCATCCATTGTTTAATCAGGAGCACCAGCGTGCAAAAGATGCTGAACAGGGCATCGTGACCGAATCGTGGAGCCCCTTGGGGCGTGGTCACAGCATACTGGAGAATGAAAAGATTGGGGAAATTGCTGCTGCTCATGGTAAAACGACTACACAAGCGATTTTACGTTGGCATATCCAACTTGGAGCGATCCCGATCCCTAAGGCCTCTTCTTTAAAACACCAAACGGAGAATTTGGATATTTTTGATTTTGAGTTGTCTCCAGAGGAAATGAACGTGATTTCGGCATTTAGCAGTGAGGATGGGCGGATATGGGGTCAGGACCCCAAGTCCTATGAAGAACTATAATCAGGAACAATAAATAGAAGGGTTCAAAAATCTGTCGCGGGTTTTTGGACCCTTTGCTTTTATAATAAAACGAACACACATCCGAAAGTGATCAGTGGGCCAGTATATAGAGCTATGATGAACATTTTTTACCGGATTTGATGTATGATATGGTGGAATGTAGTCCTTTCGAAGGAGGTCATCATGGGAATTTTGTCGAGGTTTAGGGATATTATGAAAATGAATGTTAACGCCTTAGTGGATAAGGTGGGAGACCCGGAGAGAACCATTGACGATTATATGCGGAATTTAAACAGTGATCTAGGCAAGGTGAAAGCGGAGACGGCCTCAGTGTTGGCTGATGAGAGAAGGGCAAAAAGAGCACTGGATGAATGCAAAGCCGAAATCAAAAAGCTCCAGCATTATGCCAGTAAGTCTGTGGAAGCTGGTAATGAAGAGGAAGCTCGAAAGTTTCTGGAGAGAAAAGGTTTGCAGGCGGAGAAATTGGAACAATTACAAACGTCCTATGATTTAGCTTCGACAAACGCCGTAAATATGAAACAAATGCAGGAGAAGTTGGTGTCCGATATGGGACAACTAGAAGCACGGCGCGCTGAACTTAAAGGGAAGATGGCGGTTGCCAAAGCACAGCAAACCTTGAACTCTATGGGCAGCAAGAATTCTGCTTTCGAAGTTATGGAAGAACAGGTGAACAGAGCGTATGATGAAGCGATGGCTATAGCCGAGCTTCGGGCAGGAACGAAGGACGACCTGGATGCTTTATTTGCACAATACGAGAAGAGTACGAATGCAGAGGATGAACTGGCTGCGATCAAAGAAAAAATCAACCATAAGGAATCATAACAGTATCTACATGAAGAGGTGAGCAGATGCCGGTTATCGAATACAAATGCCCAAACTGCGGCAGCGGCATGGTCTTTGACGGTGAGACAGGGATGTTATCCTGTCATAGTTGCGGAAGAGAGGACAATATCGAATCTATTCCTGATCCTCTGATAAATCGTATTTTTTCAGAAGATGAGGCCCATGAGTATCATTGTAATAACTGCGGAGCAGTGATTATGACCGAAGTGGAGACGAGTGCAACGGTGTGCAGCTTTTGTGGTTCTGCCGTGGTTCTCGGGGATCGACTGACTGGCAAGCTGGCTCCAGCGCAGGTTATTCCTTTTTCAATCAGTAAGGAAGAAGCCATAGTTGCTTTCAAAAAATGGTGCAAGAACGGCCGTCTGACGCCGAACCGGTTCATGATAGCAGACCGAATCAAGGGAATAACCGGGATGTATGTGCCCTTCTGGTTATATGAATTACATAATAAAATTGAGGTTCAAGGTGAAGGTACCCAAGTGAGAACCTATACGAGCGGAGACTACGAATATACGGAAACGAAGCATTTTGATGTATATCGCAAAATCCGTTTGAATTATGTAAAGGTTCCGATTGATGCTGCGGAGAAAATGAACGACGAGCTGATGGATAAATTGGAGCCTTTTCCATACGATCAGCTAAAACCCTTTAAAACGCCATATCTAGCGGGTTATATTGCGGAGAAGTACAGTTATAACGAAGAAGAGCTTTTCCCGCGAGTTAAAGAAAAAGTGAAGGAATATATTGATGCTTATATTCATTCTACGGTGTCAGAGTATACGTCCGTGAGTTATACGGAAAAGCAAATTGATACTATATTAAAACAAGCGGATTATGTTCTGCTCCCGGTATGGGTCATACACTATGACTACAATCAATTGGAACATACATTTGCTATGAACGGACAGACGGGCAAGGTAGTCGGTAAGCCTCCGATTAGCAAGTTCAAAGTGACGGCTTGGTTTGCAGGCATTTTCGGCATTACTCTCTTCTCATTAAGGTTAATCACTTGGCTGATGATGGGAGGGGAATTCTATTGAAAAAGCATAGAGCCATTATAGCCGTCTTGTTATTCTTTGCTGTTTTTCTGGCAGTTCCTATGGAAATGAAGGGCGAACCAGCAACGACAGAAATGAAGCCATTGATTTATGATGAAGCGGGTCTGCTCAATCAAGAAGAGTATGATGTGTTGAACGCTATGGCTAATCAATACGGAGCGGAAAGAGAAACGGACATTATTATTTATACTACTCTCAATCCCGACAATATGGATGTTATGAAAATGACGCAGGACTTTTATGATGACCATGGCCCTGGGTATGACAGATCTCATGGGAACGCGGTCATTTTAACGATGGATATGAGAAATAGAGAGGTATACTTGGCCGGATTTTATAAGGCAGAACGGTATCTGGATGATGACAGGCTTACTAAAATACGCCATGAGATTAGCCCGGATCTGACCAACGGCAACTATGGGCTGGCATTTCAAAAGTATATTCTAAGCGCGCACAAATATTTGGCCATCCGTCCAGGGGTGAATCCAGACAGTATATTTTTTAAAGGATGGCTTCATTTGGCGGTGGCGCTGGGATTGGCAGCGTTGATCGTGGGTAAGATGGTTTCCAATTCTGGCGGTCGGGTTACGGTAAATCGGCAGACCTACGAGGATGCGAACGCCTCAGGAGTTCTGGAGCATCGAGATCAGTATCTTCACACAACGACAACAAAACGGAAGATTGAAAAGAGCAGCAGTAGCAGCAGCTCAGGCGGTGGTGGCGGAACGACCAGCGGCGGTCATTCGCATAGCGGCAGCAGAGGATCATTTTAACTGAGGATTTTGCAAAAATCCTGAACGGAAAGGATGGATACAGTATGGGATTCTTCAGAAATCAATTTGCAAATGTTGTAGAGTGGGAAGAATTTAGAGATGATATGATTTTCTGGAAGTGGAGTAATCGTGAAATTAAAAAAGGAAGTAAGTTAATTATCCGCTCCGGTCAAGACGCGATTTTTGTAAATAACGGCAAAATAGAGGGTATTTTTGAGAATGAAGGGTCATATAACATGGACTCTGACATTATTCCATTTCTATCGACATTAAAAGGGTTTAAATTTGGTTTTAACAGTGGCATGAGGGTAGAGGTCTTATTCGTTAATACGAAGGAGTTTACGGTCAAATGGGGGACGCAGAATCCAGTGCTGATCCCGACCCCCCAGCTGCCAGGCGGTATGCCGATCCGTGCCAATGGCACATTTAATTTTAAAGTGAACGATTATGTTACGCTCATCGATAAAATTGCTGGAGTGAAGGACAGTTATCTCGTTGAGGATGTGAAAATACGCATTACTTCAGTATTGGATCAGTTATTGATGAAGTGGATCAGCAGAGAAGGAAAGGACATGTTCAATCTGCAGGCGAATGCTTCTGACATTTCAAAAGGTATTCAAGAAGATCTGGATATGCAAGTGATGGACAATGGTATGACGATTACTGGCTTTCATGTGATGAGCTTCAATTATCCTCAAGAAATCCAAGATATGATCACGAAGACAGCTTCTCATGAAATGATCGGTAATCTGCAAAAGTACCAGCAAGTGACGATGACGGACGGGATTGCATCGGGTAATGTAAAAGGCGGTGGTGCTGCCTCAGATATGGCGAGTATGATGATGGGGATGAATATAGCAAATGAAATGATGAAAAATTTGAACCCGAACCCAAAGCCTTCGGCTGAGACTCAGCCTACACCTGCTGCCCCCTCTCCATCTGGAGACGGTAATAAGCCCAATTTTTGTCCGAATTGCGGTACAAAAAACGAAGGAGCTAACTTCTGTCCGAATTGTGGACAAAAATTGAACGGATAACATAGCTACGGCCAAACTTCTTTATTTCAGAAAAGTCCCGACTAGGCCAAGTAATCTTGTAAGCCAAAAAGCAGTTATCGCAGAGTATCTTCTGTGATGGCTGCTTTTTTATGTAGTTCGTTCAAGTATTTTCTTCATAAATCCGATTTATTGGATTGAAAAAAGTACTCAGGATAAGGTACTATAGCTATATAGTATGTATTTATATTAATTAATTAGTTATTACATTAATAAACTATAGGTATAGGAGCAACGAAGATGACCAAATTCCAAGATCAAATCATTGCACGTTACAAGTTTGATGATGCAGAGAACGTCGGCAAAGATAGCTCAGGGCAAGGTAACGATGGGGTTGCTTCAGGCACAGTAACACCTACGATTTCCCATGCTACCGGTAGAGCAGCTTTGATGCTTGAGGGAGGCCCCAACGGTACATCGTATATCCAGCTTCCTTCCGATCTATTCAAAGATGTAAGCGATAACACCGGTGTGACGGTTACTGCTTGGGTCAACTTCGGCAGATTCACAGATATGTGGGAACGTGTCTTTGACTTTGGTAAAGCCCATACAGGACCCTATATGTTCATGACACGGAATCTGCGCGGAACCCTTTTCACCGAGGCGGATTTGTCCGTAGACCCGGGAAGAGGCTTTGTCAGGGATGAGTGGATGCACATAGCCCTGTCTGTGATCGGCACGGAAGGCGGCACATTAAGTAGTGCCGGTCCGGTGATATATGTCAATGGTGAAGTGGTAGCGGATGGTTCCATCAGCCAAACTTCCAGCGGTAACTATGCCAAGCTGCGTAAATGGTTCGAAACGTTTACAGACTCGTCCAACTACAGCAACAATTTTATCGGTCGCTCCCAGCATGCGGCGGATGTAGACTTTGCCGGCTCCGTTTCAGACTTTAGAATTTATAAAGCAGGCTTGTCGGCAGATGAAGTCATTGAGGTCATGTGCGATTCGTTGACAGATGAAGAGATCGTGAAGCTTGCTAGAGATAAATATTTGTCCTTTCCAACGACGATTGTGACCAAGGACTTATCTCTGCCAACCGTTCTGATGGGCGGTAGAGTAGAAGTGACCTGGAAATCCAGCCAACCTAGTATACTCTCTGACAATGGGCAGGTGCAGGCGATTACCTCTGCACAAGGGGTTACCGTCACAGCTTTATTAATGAAGGGCTTAAGCCAGATTGAAGAAAGCTTTGAAGTATCCGTTCTTCCTGAACAGCTGCCTCCGTACACGCTGACCATTCATGGAAATAAGGAAGTACTGGATGTCAGCGAAGTGATGTACGGCTTGTTCTATGAAGATATCAATAACGCGGCAGATGGCGGGATTTATGCAGAACTCGTTCAGAATCGCTCCTTTGAATCTTTCGAGTTTGATACGTATTCCCATGCTTCCGGTGAATGCGGCTGCTCTACAGGACGGAACCGCAACCCGTTGTTTGCCTGGTCTGGTGATACGGACAAGATGACTCCACAACATAGCGGTGGATTAAATGAGTTTTTAGGCGCAAAAGACAAAGAAGTGAACTCTTATTATGTGACGGTAGCGGATGGTGCAACGATTCGGAACAAGGGCTTTTCCGATTCTAACCAGAATTGTGCCATGTCCATCCAAGAGGGTGCCAAGTATGAGTTTACCATCTGGGCGAAGGCCGATTCAGCGGGCGCAATCACACTGCAACTGCAAGGCTCGAATGAAAAGGCTATTAGTGATTCGGTTACGATACAGGTGGAAGGTGGCAACAGGTGGAAGAAGTACGGCATCGATTCCAAACTTGTGCTGACAGGCTCAGCTACGGTTCTCGGGCAGCTGGCGCTTACATTTGAAGGGGACATTTCGGTTGATATGGTTTCTTTATTCCCACAAGATGTATGGGGCGCAGGAGAGGAAGCGCAATCCCCATCGGCACATGCTAACTTCCAGGGAAATCCTAACTACCGACTGAGAAAAGATTTGGTGAACGCACTGGTTGGCATGCATCCGAAGTTTTTGCGGTTTCCAGGTGGTTGTATTTCCGAGGGTTCGTTTATATGGGAAAACGTATACGATTGGAAGGAATCGATTGGGGATATCGAGCTGCGCAAGGAAAACTTTAATGTATGGGGCTATATGATGACCATGGGCCTTGGTTATATGGAGTATTTCCAGTTGGCAGAAGACCTGAATGCAGCACCGCTTCCGGTTATGGCCTGTGGCGTTCTCTGCCAAGCCCGTTCCGATTACGCTCATCCGGCTGGAGGCGCATTAAGAGAATACTATATTAAGAACTTTACAGATCTGATCGACTTTGCGATCAGTGTGGATTTTGAACATAATGAATGGGCTGCTATGCGTAAAAAAATGGGCCATGAAGCTCCGTTCGATCTGCGTTATTTGGGTGTGGGTAACGAGAACTGGGGCACAGAGTTCTTTGCCAACTTTGAAGTGTTCAAGACGTCGATTGATGAGTACATGGAGAAAAACTATCCGGGTTATGAGCTGCATATCATCTCCACGGTTGGCGCTCAAGCAGACGACGATGCCTATCAGCAGGGCTGGAAGTTCCTGAGCGGTAATATGAAGGGCTCGGCTAAGGTTGCTTTTGCAGATGGTAACCAGGTGACGGAAGAAACTGTAACCTGGTATGAGAAGCAAAAAGACTATATGGACACTATTGCAGACGAGCATTATTATCGTTCTAACGAGTACCTGCTGAATAACGTGGACCGCTATAACTACTACTACAGAGCTTATAACGTGGACGGCAGTATAAATTGGAAAGCAACATCAAAGGTTTTTGTCGGAGAGTACGCCTCAACGGATAAAAATACATTAGCAGGCGCTGTAGCAGAGGCAGCGGTGATGACGGGCTTCGAAAATAATGCCGATGTCGTTCGGTTGGCTGCCTATGCACCGCTGTTTAACAAGGTGCTGACAGATGGAACCTACAGATGGACACCAGACTGCATCTGGTTCGATGACGAAACGGTGTGGTTTACGCCGAACTACTATGTACAGCAAATGTATGCTAAATATTTGGGGAATAAAGTATTGAGCACTTCTTTCTCTACTTACAAAAACGGCAAGCCAACGGATCTCATTCCTCAGGGTGGAATTGAAATCGCGACAGGCAACGCCGAAGTTATGATTAAGCGTGTGACTGTTACTTCCAACCAGGACGGCAGTGTTTTGCTGGATCAAGACTTTACCCAGGAATTGAATTCGGCCTGGCAGGTCATTCCCGGTTCCGGGGGCTCTACAGTGGAGGAAGGCAAGGGGCTTGTCCTCAAAGCTCAGGATAGCGGTTTGAATGGTCTGTACATCTTGAACGACAGCTGGAGCAATTACAAGGTAGAGGTGGTCGCTTCCCGTATTTCCGGCACGGACGGTTTTTATGTGGGTGCGGGTCTCACGGATATTTCTGCGGAGAAAAAGGACGTTGTCGAATACGCGATCGGTTATGGCGGCAAGGCTACCGGCGTGAAGGTTTACAAGCAAGGCATAGAAGGCTACACATTGGGTGACTACTCTTCCAGTACAGCGGCAGGTAACTTGAGAGCAGCTAGCTATGAAGAGTTGGCTGACAACACGGACTACACCATAACAGTGAACTACGGCGGTGAAACGGGCAGTAATCTGATTTGCTCATACACCGACGGCGAGACGACCAGCAAAGTGCTGGACTACAAGCTGGAGGCTTACAACAGAGACGTGTTCAACTCGGTAACCCAAGATGCTGAGCATGTATACGTGAAGCTGGTGAATGCTGACAACGTAGATAAGGTAATACAGCTGAATCTACAAGATTTGAGTGTTGAGTCCATCGCTAAGCTGGTTACACTAACCGGCGATTCCTCGCTTGTTCATGTACCTAACGTGAACAAGAAGAATGACGAGAAGGTAGTGCCTACCGAACAGCAGATCACGCTTGATACGAATTCTGTCCTTTTGTACTTACCAGCTAACTCGGTGAATGTGCTGGTGCTGGATCTTAAACCTTTTCCTGCTTAAAAACAAAAAGGGGTGTCCCAAGCAGCCGTTTTATGGCTTTTGGAACACCCCTTTTTTTCTATGAATAGAGTCGGAATGTTGAGTTGATTTCCCCGAAGGGCATTACTGCGTGCTTCTGTTTACCAATTCACGCGGGTTGATGCCATCGTCTATCGTTAGCGGAGTAGGGGCTCCCGTAGCGATTCGCTCCCAAGGCACCATTTTAAAGTTCTGATTTAACTTTTTGCCGTTTTGAAGATTTTCGTCATCTTGTGCAACGAAGATACCATGAGGGAAATTCTTGCCTAATCCGTAGCCAAGAACATCAATACCGTCTGTGACAGACGTACCGTCAACGGTAGGGCTCGCGCTGATCGTAAAGTTGCTTATATATGCATTGTCGCCTTGTCGTTCATAGATCGCATAGCTGCTGTTTCCTTGACTGGAGGCCATGAGATACCCCTTGCCATCTTTACCGTAATACAATGTAAGTCCTTCTATGTCATCGTGGAGTCTACGCCCATCTGCAATATCAACACGTCGCAGCGGCTCGGATGAACCGTCTGGCTCGGCACTATACTTCCAAATGGCGTAATCCTCTTCAGCGATGTAGATCGTACCATATTCATCATCAGCAACCATGCCCTCAGATTGCGTATCTAGCTTGAACTGGCGGACAAGCTTACCTGCAATTTTGCCACTTCCGTCATCAGTCAGCTCATATTGTTCAAATTCACCCTCTTTGCCCAACACGAGCGCGTAAAATTTATCTGTCTTGAGGCTATGGTATAAGCTGAATCCGTACACTTCTTTCATAGATGCTTTAATGGGTTTGCCAACCACGTTGGTCAGCTTTCCTGATGCACCGTCAATGGCAAAGATATCAATCGTGTTGTTGGTTCGATTGGTTGCCCCTGCGATATCAATTTTTTTGCCGCCCAATGTGAAACCGTAACGAAGGTCCACGTTATTCATTTTTCCGACCTTCATGTTTTGCAGTTGTTTGCCTTCCAGATCATAGACTAAAATCCCGCCGCCTTTATTGGTTGCTAAAATTCTACTTTTCTCTGGCTCGGCCGGGTTGAGCCAGATTGCAGGGTCGTCGGCTGCGTCTTCTCCATCCTCCACAGCTTCTGTTTCAGCAGAAGGGATCACTTTATAGGTGGGGACTGCATCCTTTGGATCTGCATATTTGCTGTTCTCTGCTTCAAGCGCTGTAAGAAGTTTTGTAGGAAGATATACATTTCCATTCATCATCTTAATTTCCCGGTCCGCTTTTCCGCTTAGTCCAGCTAGACGATATTGCTTCTCACCCACTGTAAAGGTCCCGACAATGCCATTTTTCAGTTTGACCAAAACAGAGTGGTCATCACTGTCCCATGTAATTGTGGCCCCCATTTTATCTGCCTGTGTTCGTAGTGATGCATACCCGGATGGCTGAATGTCTGCCGCATGGGTCAGTTCTGGTGATACCAGAACCCCCGTTAAAATGGCTAATAATGCTAGTTTAGTTGACTTCATATGTATGCCCCTTTTCTGAAGTGAAAATGATATAACCGACTCAGTATAAAGCGAGAATATCAAAAGGATACAATGAAAATGTAAAAGGAATGTAAAGGCGGTGTAAGCATTCAATGGACTGGCTTCCAGTATTGTTGTCTGTAATTCTTTGGAGACATTCCGAACTTTTCTTTAAAGCATTTGGAGAAATAGCTTGCTTGGGAGAATCCTGTTTCCTCGGTAATTTGTTGGACAGACCAGTCAGTTTGCAGCAAAAGACTGCGTCCTTGATCCAGGCGATAATCCATTAAATACTCAAGCGGTGTGCGCTGGAAGGCGACCTTCATACATCTGGCGAGATAGTTCTGATGTACGTGAAAATGGGTCTCCAAATCTTTATTAGTGATTGTATTTTTGTAATTCTGTTTTAGGTATATTTCGATCTGTTCCGCCAACTTAGAGGAGCTGTCTTTATTATTCTGATCATACTCCAAACTCTGAAAAACATTCACAAACGTCTGTTGGGCCTCCCATAGTGCCAGCTTTCTAGGTTTTAAAGTAGAGGCTAGTAAATAGTCTAATTTCGAAAATAGCTCATGCGGATTCACCACTTTTTGAATTTTGGGCAAATGAATGGTCGTATGTTCTGAATGAAAATGCAGCTCGGGAATGGGGGTGCTGGGTATAATAGGATTGGGCGAGGATTGTGCGCACCACATGCTATTGGTTTGAAAATGGAACCAGTAAAAGGAGGTTTGTTCTGTACATGCCTCAATGGGAAAATGATGTTTATCCGGTTCAAGAATGAGAGCGTAATTTTCAGTTACCTTCCACACTTCGTCCTCTTCGCCAATGTGCAGCAATCCTTCTTTAATGATTATTACGTCAAAATAACCCAGATTATACCTATTCGGGTGCCAATCCCCTTTTTGATATGTAGTAAAATTCCCCTCAATGAAATAAGGCAGCGGAGGGACAAGGAATGATAGAAAGTCTGTTTTGCTCATGGAAGCCAGCTCCTTTGTGTGTGAAATCGTATAAGTTTTAGTTAAAGATCGCGATTTTTTTTATAAATTCAGGTTGATAAAATAAGGACGTAGCAAGGGGAGCTCAGGTTAGCTTGTACGATATTATCATTACTTTATCCTTATTTTTTCAAAAATGAAAGCGTTCTATTTCCAGGAAGGGATGTTTATCCAATGAAAACGGCAAAGCCAGTTAAGCATGTCATCGTTGATGATTTATTTTGGAAAAAGTATAAGCAGGTTGTGGCGGAAGAGGTTATTCCTTATCAGTGGAAAGCATTAAATGATGAATTACCAGATACAGAACCCAGTCATGCGATTGAAAACTTTAGGATTGCAGCCGGGGAATCCAGTGGGGAGTATTATGGAACCGTTTTCCAGGACAGTGACATTGCCAAATGGCTGGAGACAGTTGCCTTTAGCTTAAGGGATCATCCGAATCCTGCGCTTGAAGAGCGGGCTGATGAAGTGATTGAATTGTTGGGAAGAGCTCAAGCTGAGGATGGGTATCTGAATACGTACTATCTGCTGAAGGAACCCAATAATCGCTGGACGAACCTAAGAGATAATCATGAGCTGTATTGTGCAGGGCATTTTATAGAAGCGGCTGTTGCTTATTATGAAACGACGGGCAAAACGAAGTTTCTTCACATTATGGAGAAATACGTAGACCTGATTCAGCAGATTTTTGGTACGGAAGAAGGGAAACGGAAAGGCTACCCGGGACATGAAGAAATTGAGTTGGCCTTGATCAAATTATACGACGTAACTGCAAAGGATCAATATCTCGAATTAGCGCAATATTTTATTGAACAGCGGGGACAGCATCCTATTTACTTTGCAGAGGAACAAGAAAAGAGAAAACATATTCAAACAGAGCCCACCTGGAATGATGATAACAACATTAATTTTGGCTTAGGCTTCGAATACCAGCAAGCACACCAACCTGTGCGGGAACAAAAAGAGGCAGTCGGCCATGCGGTGAGAGCGGTGTATCTGTATATTGCGATGGCGGACTTGGCCGCGAAAACAGGGGATGCTTCCCTGTTACAAGCCTGTGAAACGCTGTGGGATGATGTAACGAATCATAAAATGTACATCACCGCAGGGATCGGTTCTACTGTAAACGCGGAAGCGTTCACTTGCCATCACGATCTTCCCAATGACAGCATGTACTGTGAGACCTGCGCCTCTGTAGGGCTGGCCTTTTGGGCCAATCGTATGCTGCGCTTAGCGCCAGACCGGAAATATGCCGATGTTTTGGAGCGTGCGCTATACAACGGAACGATTAGTGGGATGGACCTGGATGGAAAACGGTTTTTCTACGTGAATCCGCTGGAGGTTAATCCTTTTCAAAAATCCAGAAAAGATCAGGAACATGTAAAAACAGAACGGCAAAAATGGTTCTTCTGCGCCTGCTGTCCGCCCAATTTGGCACGAATGATTGCATCGGTTGAGGACAATATGTACACCCAAACGGATGATACGTTGTATACGCATCTGTATATTGCCAGCAAGGTGAACATGACTTTATCTGGTCATGAGGTTGAAATTACACAAACTCATCATTATCCATGGGATGCGGATCTAACCTTTTCGATCCACGTAACAGAGCCGACTTCCTTCAAATGGGCACTACGGATTCCGGGTTGGTGCAAGCAGGCAGAGGTGAAGGTGAATGGAGAAGCTATATCATTAGACCATCTGGAAAATGGCTATATCGAGATTCAGCGTACTTGGAAGGACGGAGATGTGGTAACTCTGCATTTGGCTATGCCAGTTGAGCGCATTCGGAGCAATCCACTTGTCTCCATGAACCAGCAGCAAATTGCTCTCCAACGCGGCCCAGTCGTGTTCTGTCTGGAAGAAGTGGATAATGGAGCGAATTTGGCAGGATTAAGATTGACGAAGGATAGCCTCATTACGGAAGAGTTTAGCGAAAACCTGCTGGGTGGCATTGTAAAGTTGACTATAGAGGGATACCGGGTAAAAAATTCGAACGCATTATATAGCTCGGAGCCTCCTGAATTTGTTCCTCAACAAATTACCGCCATTCCTTACTATGCCTGGTGCAATCGGGCAAAAGGGGAAATGCGTGTATGGGTTTATGAATCATAATTCATTCGCATGGGGAGAGGAAAGATCATGAGTACGAGAATTGTGAGTACGGAACCACCGGAAAAGGCAGCAAGTACCGTTCCTTTTCATCGTAAAATCAGCTATTCATTAACGGATACGGCAGGCAATTTACTATACTGTGTTATTTCCAGTTATCTATTATATTTTTATACAGATGTATTCGGACTTTCTATCGGGATTGCCGGGACATTACTATTTATCACCCGTTTTATCGATGCCATTGATGCCCCGATTTGGGGCATCCTGATTGACCGAACCAAGTCGAAATACGGCCAGAGCAGACCCTATTTTCTATGGTTAGCTATTCCGTTCGCTGTGTTCATGGTCCTTACGTTTACGACACCCAATTGGAGTGAGTCGGGCAAAATTGCATATGCCGCCATTACGTATATCATAGCAGGTATCCTTTATACCGGAATCAGTACGCCAATTACGTCTATTCTGCCTAATCTGAGCACCAATTCTAATGAACGCGTAGTCTTGAACTCCTTCCGCATGGTCGGGGGGAATGTGGGTTTCTTCATCGCCACGACGTTTACGTTACCTTTGGTCGCTTTCTTTGGACAGGGGAATGATCAAAAAGGATTTTCCTTAACGCTCGTTTTATTTGGAATCATGGCGATTATTATGTTTTTCATAGCGTTTGCCGATTTGCGAGAAAATGCAGCAGTGAAAACGAAATCCGTTCCCATTGCTAAAAGCTTTACAGCCATCAAACGAAACTGGCCATGGATGCTCGTTGTAGCTGCCAACTTGTGCTACTGGATTGGTTTGAATATTCGTTCAGCAACGCTAATCTTTTATCTGCAATACAATCTGGACAGTAAGGACTTAGTGCCTTTAATCAATGGACTGACCTCCTTGCAGTTGATCTCGATGGTTCTGATTCCGTTTTTCGCCAGAAAATTAAGTAAAAATGCGATTATGATTATCGGATTGATATTAGCTGCGCTGGGTCAAGTCGTGATTTTAATGGGCAGTACAGACTTAACCCTCATTATTATCGGCTGGATTATTGGTGCGTTAGGATCAGGCTTTGCATGTTCTATGCCGTTCGCGATGTTGTCAGATACAGTCGATTATGGGGAATGGAAAAATGGTATTCGGGCAAGTGGTTTCCTGACCTCCATTGGAAGCGCATTCTGTATTAAAGCAGGTAGCGGAATCGGCGGATTATTGCCAGCATGGATCATGGGCAGCACCGGTTATATCGCTGGGAAAGTTCAAACCCCTACGGCGTTGTCCGGCATTCAGTTTAGCTTTATCTGGCTGCCATTTATCGTCTTCTTGATCGGAATCATTCCTATGTTTTTTTATAAAAAATTCGAAAAGAATGAAGCTTCTATTCAACAAGATTTAATTGCGAGAAGATCATAGACATTCTTTTAACAAGGGTTTAATGATATATTAAAGCATTATAATGCTGCTCCAAAACCTGTTCGCTGAGCTGAGCAGGTTTTTTTGTTTTTTTCTATTCAAATGTGAGTAAAGCCATTGACAGGATTTTCTTTTGGAGTAATACTTCTATGTAGAGAAAAGTGTACAGAATCAAGAACTAGACACATCTAGCCTTGCAACTTTATACATTTTTTCGCCATGAAGGCTCTTCTGTTGAAGGGTTTTTTTCAATTTGAGAAAAAGAATGTGATGATATGAGTCAACTGAGTGTAAGGATGAGAACACATGGCTTTCTGAATAAGCATTTTTCAGGAGAGTCTATCGATTATCGACAGATTATTGCGCTGTTTATCCCGCTTCTGATTGATCAGGCTTTTAT
Organism: Paenibacillus sp. FSL R10-2748; assembly: GCF_038005565.1. Taxonomy (NCBI): domain Bacteria; kingdom Bacillati; phylum Bacillota; class Bacilli; order Caryophanales; family Paenibacillaceae; genus Paenibacillus; species Paenibacillus sp. FSL R10-2748. The sequence continues at coordinate 167,851 of NZ_JBBOTK010000008.1, read as the reverse complement.
TGTGGGTCTTAATTTGGTGAACACGGCAATGATTAGCTCGTCGGGGATGGCGGCAGTCAGTGCTGTAAATATGATCGATTCTTTGAATATTTTTCTGATTAATGTGTTTGTTGCAGTGTCTACCGGGGGAACGGTTGTCGTGGCACAGTATAAGGGGAGCGGTAACGACCTCATGGTCTCTAAAGCTGCATCCGGCACCATTTCCTCCGTTTCCTTGCTGGCCTTATGTATCAGTTTGTTTATGATGGTTTTGTACAATCCGATTTTAAGTGTTCTGTTTGGTTCGGCCTCGCCTGATGTATTAGCTAACGGTAAGGTATATCTGCTGGGAAGCTGTATGTCTTTTGTGGGGATTGCAATCGTTGAGGCAGTGTGTGGGGCGCTGAGGGGCATTGGGAAGACGAGGGCATCGCTGGCTCTTTCGCTCATCATGAACCTCTCGTATGTGCTTCTTAATGTGGTATTCATTAATGTATTGGATATGGGTGTGCTGGGCATGACGATTGCCGTCAATGTGTCCAGATATGCAGGAGCAGTATGCGCGCTGATCTATTTGGTCAGGGTAGATGATGACTTGCGTGTTCAGCTTAGAGATATGCTTTATTTTAATCTGGCTATGCTTAAAAAGATTCTGTTTATCGGGCTTCCCTTTGCAGCGGAACAGATGTTTTTTAATGGGGGCAAAATTTTAACCCAAATTTTCATTGTGAGCCTGGGGACAAATGCGTTGGCGACGAATGCCATTTGCTCATCCCTAGCTAATGTGTTCCAAATCCCTGCAAATGCTTTGGCTCTTACGATTGTAACTGTGGTCGGTCAATGCATGGGGCGTCGAAATGTCGCGGATGCCCGGAAGTTTACCAAATCGTTTATTTGGCTGTCGTCTTGTTCATTTATTGTAATGGGATTAATCCTGATGCCTTTGTTTGAGCCGATGGTGGGGCTATTTCATCCGCCTGCCGAAATCGTAGATGACATTTTTGTTGTCATTCTGATTAATACGTTGGCCCAGATTCCGCTCTGGTCCATTGCCTTTATTACACCCTCTGCACTAAGGGCAGCAGGTGATTCAAAATTTACGTCCCTCACCTCGATGCTGTCCATGTGGTTATGTCGGGTGGTGCTTGGATATATTTTGGGAATAGTGTTCAATCTGGGGATTGTTGGTGTCTGGTTGGCTATGGATATTGAATGGGGCGTGCGAGGGATCGTTTTCCTTTGGCGCTTCCGCGGCAACAAATGGGTCCAGCATCGTTTGATCGACTGAATAGGTCCACTACCATAAAATTGACTTCTGGATGAAGGCATTTTACGGTAGTGGATTTTTTTCTATTCCTATACTTCGTTCAGACCCCTTACCCTATCCTGATTCCTATATTGCCTAACTGCGCTCCCTGCTGCATACGGTGGAAGGCTTGCGGTGTGTCTTGTAGAGGAAATACGCTATCTATAATCGGATGGAGTGCATGGCGCTCCATAAACTGAAGCATAGCTGCGAATTCTTCGCCACTGCCCATAGAGGTGCCGATGATGCTGATTTGAGGGAAAAATATAGACCGCAGCGGAATCTCTACTCGATCTCCTGAGCTTGCGCCAAATGTAACGATCCGACCGTTCGGCTTGAGGATATCAAAATATTTATCGAATGTAGCAGGACCGATACTGTCAAGAACCAGATCCACAGTGTCTCCGTTCATACTTTCTTTCCATTCGCTATGGCTGTCGAATGCATGATTAGCGCCATGGGCGAGGGCAGCCTGACTCTTGGCTTCGCTGCGTGATGTGACGGTGACCCGTGCACCTGCCGCTAAAGCCATAAGCATGGCATACGTGGCTACACCACCGCCAATACCGGGAATGAGGACGTGCTCACCCTGCTGTAACTGGCCTCTTGTGAAGAGCGCGCGATAAGCGGTCAAAGCAGACAAAGGCAGTACCCCTGCTTCTTCCCATGAAAGGTATGCTGGCTTGCTGACGGCATTTTGGACGGGGATGACAACCGATTCAGCGAATGTCCCGTCCGAAGGTCCGCCCAGAATGGCTGGAACCAAGGGAACATGATGCGTATTCTCCCATCCGATACAGGGATTGATAATTACATCGGTGCCTACCAGCGAGGTTGGGACACTAGCACCCACAGCCTCAATCACACCTGCTCCATCCGATCCGAGAATGAGTGGAGCATCGTTGGCAGCTCGATCTGCCATGAGGAATAGGTCCCGATGGTTCAAGCCTGCGGCTTTGAGTTTTACTCTCACCTCATCGTGCCCTGTCTGTCTGTCCGTAACGTCTGTATACATCAGACCCTCAGGGCCATTTTTGCTGGCATGTATCACGGCTTTCATTTTAAAACCTCCCGTGGTGCGAATTTAGATGCAATTGCATGTATATTGAATTGTACAGAGCGGCAAGCATCCGGTAAAATGAACAAAATCGAACGTGAGTATCACAAATGATCATACCAAGCAGGTGACGTATACATGGAAAGCAGTGATTTGAAAATTTTTCGGGCCGTCGCTCGCGAGGGCAGTATCACAAAGGCTGCGCAAGCCTTGAACTATGTACAGTCCAATGTGACCTCGCGGATTCAACAGCTTGAGGCACAATTGAAAGTACCGCTATTTCGCCGATCTAACCGGGGAATGGCGCTAACGCCAGCAGGAGAGAATCTGCTGGAATATGCGGATACCATACTGACCTTGCTGGACGAGGCTGAAAAGTCCACTCAATATTCAGACCAGCCTGCGGGACCTTTGCGACTGGGGTCGATTGAGACGGCGGCGGTTACGCATCTGACTTCTTTATTGACGGAATATCACGCTCAATATCCTGATGTCCATCTATCGCTTATGACAGGCAGCACCCATGATCTCGTACAAAAGGTATTAAATTACGAATTAGATGGAGCGTTCGTCTATGGCCCCGTCGATGATCCGCATATAGAGTATGTTGCAGCTTTTGAGGAGGAGTTGGTGCTCATCTCGGAACCAGGGAAAAAGGACATGGACGAGCTGCTTGCCAAGCCTATGCTGTTTTTCGACGTAGGGTGCACGCATCGTACAAGAGCGGAAAGCTTTCTGAGCGAAGCAGGTGTGGCTGCGTATCAGGTTATGGAGTTTGGGACATTGGAAGTCATTTTGGGTGGTGTAGCCTCTGGTCTAGGGGTGTCCATGTTACCACAATCGTCGATTGCAAAGGCAGAGGGGGCGGGAAGTATTGTTTCTCATCGTTTGCCCAAAAAATATCGCAAATTAGAGGTGTGGTTTGTTCATCGGCGGGATTCGGTTTACTCCAGTGCACTGTCAGGCTTGCTTCACTGGATGAAAAAGGATGCTATACTTAACCGGGATTAAATTGACAACAGAGGTGTATCATTTGGAGGAACATGGTGTAACGAACAATCCATCTACAGTCGCTCCGGGACCATATGCGACGAATGGCGGCTATCATCGACGAGAACCGGATAGGATGGCAGTATTATCAGAAACATACGGAGCCTCTATTTTTTTCAGAAGATGGGCGGCTTGGATGGTTGACTTCATTCTTATCGTCTTTGGGTATGGAGGGCTGGTTTATTTTACAGCGAAAAAAGTATCTGAAGCGGAAACCCCAAATATGGGCCTGGTAGTGATGCTTTTCCTGATTGGCTCCTTCTGCTATTATCTGTTACTGGAAGGACTTACGGGCTATACGCTGGGCAAATTTGTACTTCGAATTCAGGTCGTGAATGGAGAAGGAAGGCCGCCGGGCATTGTGAAATCGTTGATCCGCACCCTTATACAGCTGGTAGATACGAATCCTCTATTTTTTCTGGGACTGCCCGCGGGGTTATGTGTGCTGGTGACACCTCGGAAACAACGGATTGGGGATATGGCTGCGAGTACATATGTGGTTAAGGTAAGGGATTTGGGAAAGGCGGGCAGAAAGAAAACCGGGATTTTTGCAGGAGCAATCATCCTGATGACGATCATTTCGATTGTCTTTGCTGTATTTTTAATTTCTACGCTCATTACTCAAATCGTGAAGCCTGAGGTATTTACCAGTAAGGATAGCCAGTTTGCGGTTACGGCTCCGTGGAATTGGTCACGAGATAATATGATTAATGAGGAAGCGGATATTTCCATTAAAAATGAATTGACCGAAAGATATTTGATTGTATTATCTGAACCGAAAAGCGATTTTGACAGCAGTATGACTCTTCAAGAATATAAAGGAATCATTGAGGAACATTTGGTGTCAGGAATTACGGACTCTGAATTGGGGATTGCCTCCGACTTGGTGGTGAATGGATACCCAGCCATTGAGTTTACCCTAAAAGGAGAAGTAGACGGGACTCCGATCATGTATAACGTGACTACGATTGAAACGCCTTCACATTATCATCAGGTGCTTGCCTGGACCTACGCTTCCCGATACAGCAGGGCACAGCAAGAGCTACGCAAGATTAGAGACAGCTTCCGTGAAATGAACATGCTGTGAAGTGAACATGGAGCAATAACGATGAATCGAAGTTATAAGGCAGTAAGCAGAACAAGCAGACAGCTTATAGGAGCGTCTGCTTGTTGTTTTATAAGCTTCCTTTAAAAAACGAACATCAAAACGGAGTAGGCGAAATAGTAGATTTATATAGATAATTTGATCATACAATAGAGTGTCTAATCACTCGTAATCCAGCTACTTTCGCCACTTTACCTTGTGGATGGGCTGTGAATTGAATCGTCACTTCATTCTTCTGGCTCGTCACAGATAGAGGAAGCTCATAGGCGAACGTTTCGAATTTATTCATTTCCTCAGACTCCAGCTTGCCTTCCCCTAAAATCTGACCATCCGCAGTGATGTCAAAGTCACCATGAGGACGGCTCAAGTCCTTCAAATAAGTGACCGCCAATTGGACAGGCTCATCCGAAAGCACCTTCATGACAAAAGAGAACCAGCCCCCAGGCCAGGTATCGCGATATTTGCGGTTATAGATGGACCCCAGGCCTACATCCTCGCCAGTAAAGGCATGATCCCGTTCAGGCTGCATTTCGGCAGGCTGCACAACGTCCACTGTAAGTCGTTCCAGCTCTAGCTGATACGCTAACGCGGTACGATATTCTGCCTCGGTTGCTGTCCATTCGTCCTTGGAAAAGAGATCCCAATAGACGGTATATGAACGATCATACATCTGATAAAACGGACGAAGCTTCAAGTCTCCGATATAGCCTAAGTCGGTCGTATGGAATGTATTGGGCTCGTTCCGGTCAGCAATCAGCTTCGTTGTTAATGAGTCGGCCGATCCGATCAGAACAGACGCAAGCAGACGTTCTTCGTTGGATTCCTGCTCAACAGGACCAAGGTCCCCAGCCAGCACTAGCGGCCCATACATAAAAGCAATTCGGCGTGGATTATCCGGCATTTCCTCGACTCTCACGGTCATAGGAATGTCATACTCGATCGTATCCCCATTGTTCCATTCCCGTTCAATTACAACGTAGCTGGTAGGACAAGCCTCTGTGACGTACTCTTCCCCGTTGATTTTAATCATCATCCCTTGCTCCGCCCAATGAGGGCATCTTAGCTTGATCGCGAAGGATTTGGGCTCCTTGCTGATGACGCGCAGCGTTCCCCGTCCATTTTGCGGAAAGAGAGTGTCTTGTTTGAGCTGTACGCCCATCTCGTCCCATGTCAAGGTAGAAGGGACATATTGATTGACATAGATCGTTTCTGGCGTATGAAAATAAATCGCAGTGCCGTACATGGAGTGGCTTTCCATACCGGAACCGACACAGCATGTAAAATCCTCATATTGAGAATTAAAGGACTTGTGTCCTCCCATTTCCAGCGATACAAAATAGCACACACGTCCATCTATAGGCTGCTGTGAAGCCAGAATATGATTGAACATCGCTCGTTCATAGTAGTCGGCATAGGCTGCATAGGCGTCCCACTCGAACATATGTCTTGTTAATTTCAGCATATTGTAGGTGTTACAGGTTTCACAGGTACCTTCGCCCAAGCGGTCATTCAGCTTCCCGGGTTCACCAAAATGTTCATTATAGCTATTGCCGCCGATCACGTAGGAATGCTTGTGAACAACCCGATCCCAGAAAAAGCGAGACAGGTCCGCATATTGCGGTTTTCCCGTCATTTCAAATTGCCGTGCAGCGCCAATGATTTTGGGAATTTGCGTATTGGCATGTCGCCCTGCCAGCGTATCTTGGCTATCTGCGAGATCATTGAGCACCTCTCCGTGATAAAAGCGTTCCGCCAGGCTCAAAAAGCGTTCTTCTCCCGAATGTTCCGCCAGATCGGTCAGCACCTCGTTCATACCGCCAAACTCGCAATGCAGCACCTGCTGCACCTGATCATCGTCCAGCCCTTGAAGTACATCCTCCAGCCAGTTGCCGAGTTTGATTTCTATAGACAGGGCCTTGGGATGATGCGCCAGCAGATGTGCATCACGCAAGCCCGCAAAAAGCTTGTGCATGGTATATAGCGGCACCCAGCCGCCGTTTAGATCAAAGCCCTGGGAGCGGATATCTCCGGCTTTTACTTCCTCAAAAATCTCTTTCCCACGTGGAATGCCGGAAATGTATCCGTTTCCATGACTGTTTTGGCATATTTCCAGTTCGTCGACCACATAGTTCACGCGTTCCAACAGTCTTTCGTCGCCTGTGGAGGCAAACATCAGTGCACAGCCGGACAGGTAGTGACCGAGTGTATGTCCGCTGATGCCACGCGCTTCCCAGCCTTCATAGTGAGCCGCTTTGGGCTCCAGTCCCGCATATTCACGAAAGCGCGATAGTAAACGGTCGGGTTCCAAACTCAGCAGGTAGGCCGTATTCAGTTCCATCGCATGTAAAAGTGGGCCGGAATCAATTCTTACTTTATGCAAGTCAAAAGCTTTAGCTTTCAAAATCATCGCTCCTTAGCTAAGATGAAAGTGTATATTTCTCCACTACATTAGCATTGCAATCGCGGTATGTCAGTAGCTTAACCATACAATGGGTGGACAAATCCGAACATGAACCTAAAGAGGCGATAACATGACCTATCTAAAAGTAAATGTAGATGCTCCGATTCAACTGATCTCGGCAGGCGAGTTTGTTAACGAGGTACCTTGGAAGCATATGAGTCGTTCCATTGAGAATTTTGAGCTGATCCTAGGTGTCCAAGAGACGGTATATATACGGGAGGAACGGGAAGATTTTGAAGTAGGCGAGGGAGATATTCTATTGCTTTACCCCGGTCGTACGCATAAAGGATACCAGGAGTCATTGCCAGGCGTGAAATTTTATTGGTTTCATTTCGATGTTCCCACGACCCCGAATGTATTATCTAATGAAGAAATGAAGCAGGAAACAAGTGCTATGGATGGGCTTTTGCAGCGTCACGGTGTGATGCGTGATATCTATTTACCGCAATGTGTACAGGCAGACAACGGAGATCGGATTCATATTATCGTCAATCAGATTTTGCATGTAGCCAACTCACATTACCTTACGTATCACAGTGCAAATTATTTGTTCACCTCGCTGCTGATCGAGATATCTGAACTGGCGCTTAGCCGCTTGCTTTCCAATCCTGTCAGTTCACAGGGGAATGTGAGTTTTAACAAAATTATCGAGTGGACTCGAATTCATGCTGAAGAGCCGTTGACTGTGACGGATTTAGCCCGAAAATTCAATTACAACAAGGATTATATCTCTCGTTTGTTCAAGCAAAATACAGGCATGCGTCCCCTGGAGTTCATTCATAGTATTCGCATTAACAAAGCCAAAGAGTTGATTTCCCGTACAGATATGAGCATTAAGCAGGTTGCCGAAGAGGCAGGATATACCGATGAGAAGTATTTTATGCGTTTGTTCAAAAAGAGAGCCCACATGACTCCTTCCCAATACCGGAATGCCTATCACAAAACATTTATGAACAATGTCTAGTGCATTTCCGCTTGGATAGGGAAATTTTATAGATAAAACATGGAGGAAGAGTCGGCTAAAATAAACTTGTAAGCGTTTCACCTATAGATAGAAGGGAGGAGAGACATCCACCATGATTACTAGAGAACAGATTTATTTGGATGAGAAGCTGGAGACCAAATCGGCTGTGTTTGAGTTTATTGCTCAAGAGGCTGAAAAGCTGGGTGTCACCGTCCATAGGGAGCAACTGGTGCAGGATTTGTGGGAGAGGGAAAAGGTATATTCGACAGGGCTTCAGGATCAGTTTGCCATACCTCATACGCAGAGCGAAGTGGTCACCAGACCAGCAGTCCTCGTGATCCGATTGGAACATAGCATTGACTGGGCCTCTCATGATGGCAAGCCTGTCCAGTATATTTTTAGTATTTTGGTGCCTAAAGGGTCCGTGGATGTATCCCATTTACAAATTATTTCCTCGCTCGCAACCCTGCTCTTAGAGGATTCCTTTAAAGAGGCGGTAGCGGGTGCCAATAGCAGCGGCGACGTGTATCATTTGCTGGAACAGTATACAGAAGGGTTGGTGTCATAATGAAAATTGTAAGCGTTACATCCTGTATCGCAGGGTTGGCTCATACTCCAATGGCGGCAAAAGCACTGGAAAAAGCAGCGGCACAGCTCGGTCACCATATTAAAGTGGAGCAGCAAGGCGCACTAGGCCAAGTGAACAAACTTACGGAGGAAGACATTGCAGCGGCGGAATTTGTACTGATTGCCTCGGATCAGACAGTGAAGGATGCAGAGCGTTTTGAAGATAAAAGAATCGTTCGCGTTAAAATCGGTCATGCGGTCAACAATGCGGAAGCGGTTCTTACCAAAGCGGTGGAGGCCATCTCTGCTCAAAAATAAGATTAGGGAGGCAACACGGACAATCAGCGGCGTAGATGATCTGAATGATATCCGATGAGCCTTTGAATAACAGTAGTATTCATGATGGGGGAGAACATGATGAAAAAATGGCTGAGTGAAGCTAAAAAGCATCTGATGACAGGTATTTCTTACCTGCTTCCGGTTATTATTGCAGGCTCCTTGATTGTTGCCGTGTGTAAAATTATCGGTCTGACAATGGGTGTCACTGACTTTGGTCCATATGCTGACAAAAGTGGATTTCTTCATATTTTATACTTAGTCGAAAATGTAGGCTGGCGCGGAATTGGACTGCTAAACATGGTTCTGGCTGGGTATATCGCCTATTCAATTGCCGACAAGCCTGCACTTGCTGCAGGGCTGATTGGCGGCGTGCTGGCACAGGAGACGAATGCGGGATTCTTGGGCGCTCTTGTTGCAGGTTTTTTCGCGGGGTATGTCACCCTCTGGGTGAAAAACAAAGTGAAAATCACAGGTCCGGCCGCAGGCTCTGTTCCGCTAATTATTTTGCCGCTCATTACGGTAGGCTTAACCGGGATTCTCATGTCCGTCATCCTAGGTGGGCCGTTGAGCGCGATTAATGAAGGACTGGTCAACTGGATTAAGCATATGAGTGAGAGCGGAACCAGCACCTTGGCGCTAGCCTTAATTTTGGGAGCCATGATTGGGTTCGATCTTGGGGGTCCCGTCAATAAAGCTGCCTGGATGGCGGGAAATGCGTTATTCCTGTCGGGTGTGTATTTACCCAATATTTTCGTAAACATTGCCATCTGTATTCCACCGCTAGGCTATGGAATTGCAACCCTAATTCTGAAACATCGCTTTTCCAAAACATATCGGGAAGCTGGAAAAGGCTCTGTGATCATGGGCATTATCGGAATTACGGAAGGGGCTATCCCGTTTACACTGCGTAACCCTGCCAAGCTGATTCCATTGAATATGATTGCCTGCGCAGCAGGTGCAGCATTGACGGCTTTGCTGGGCGCACATGTCATCATGCCTCCAATTGGCGGTTTGTATGGCGCCATCTCCGTAGGTACTCCGTTTGCATATCTGGCTGGAGGGGTTACAGGCGCATTAATCATTGTGGCAGGAACCTTGCTCGTCAATTTCCGTGAGGAAGAACAGCAGCAGGCTGAAACGAAAGAGGCCTCTGTTAAGAAAAATGGAGAAGACATTGAGCTTGTATTTGACTAAATATCACTAGATAAAGAATAGACAGCATGGAGGGAGAACGAGAATGAGCCGTACGAAAGTGCATGTCATACCACATACTCACTGGGATCGAGAATGGTATTTTACCACTTCCAGATCCAAAGTCTACTTGGTGAAGCATGTGAAAGAAGTATTGGATGCGTTGGAGAATGGGGACGGTTTTAAATACTATCTTTTGGATGCCCAAGGGTCCTTGCTTGACGATTATACCCGCTGGTGCCCGGAGGATGAAGAGCGCATTCGCCGTCTGGTAAGCGATAAACGCCTGATGACCGGGCCGTGGTATACGCAGACGGATCAATTGGTGATTTCCGGTGAATCGATGGTCCGTAATCTGTATTACGGTATGGAAACGGCGCAGAAATATGGTCATGCCATGAAGGTCGGTTATGTGCCGGATGCCTTCGGCCAGTCGGCGCAGATGCCGCAGATTTATCAGGAGTTCGGTATTCGGCATTTTCTATTCTGGCGCGGGGTAGCCGATAATACGAATCCTAAAACCGAGTTTTTGTGGAAGGGGTCGGATGGCAGTCAGGTGTTTGCGGTACAGATGCCGTTTGGCTACTACTATGGTGGGAATATTCCAGAGGAAGCGGGAGAACTTGAGGCGTATCTCGACAGCCAGATCGGTGCGCTGGAAGAAAAAGCGTCTACCCGCCATGTTTATTTTCCCAACGGCTTCGACCAAGCACCTATCCGCCTGAACTTGCCAGAATTGATTCGCACATTCAACGAGCTGGACCCGGAACGGGAATATGTGATGAATGAGCCGGAACGTTTCCTTGAAGAGATTGAAAAGGACAGCAACGACCTTCCTGTACTGGAAGGAGAGCTTATGGAAGCCAAGCATATGCGTATTCATAAGTCGATTTTTTCCACACGAGCTGACCTTAAGCAGCAAAATAACGAGATTGAACATTTAATCGTGAACACGCTGGAGCCTGTACTGTCGATCAGCCATGCACTTGGGCATGAATATCCACATTATATCGTGAAGGATATATGGAAGCTCTTGTTTGAAAATGCAGCCCACGACAGCATTGGTGGATGCAATAGTGATACGACGAATCGGGATGTGGCTTTTCGTTATAAGCAGGCGCGGGATATCGCGGAGAATGTATTGGAGCTGCACAAGCGACTGATCGCGTCGAAGATTAAGCAGGAGGAGACTTTTGCCTTCACCATCTTTAATACGTTGCCTTACCCGCGCAAGGGAGTGACAGAAATTGATGCTTACTTGCCGGAAGGAAGCTTTGTCATTCGGGATACGAACGGTCAGCAGCTTTTGTATACGATTACCGAGAAAGTGGAACAAACAGACTACGTGCTCGGTCAGCATATTGATCTGAATCCGAGCAAAAAGGTGTACCTGCCTGAGCGTGTATTCCGTGCCAAGCTGTTGGTGGAGCTTCAGGAAGTACCTGCTATGGGGTACACACAAATTATATTTGATTTTAGTGCAACAGGGGATACAACAGTAGAACGTAGCAACGGAAAACATATTGAAAATGAATTCTATAGCATAGCCGTACAGGAGAACGGGGCATTAAGCATCACGGATAAAATTTCGGGACGTGTGTACTCAGATCAGATGGTGTTCGAGGAAAACGGAGATGACGGAGATTCCTACAACTATTCTCCACCGGAACGTGATCTTACAGTTTCTTCGCTGGGTGCTGATGTGGAGACGATAACATCCAAAAGTACGGTATCCGAAGAATTGTCCCTTCGGATGAAACTGAAGGTTCCGTATGATTTAAATGAGCGTTCCGCTGCTGGGACTTCAGCTGAGTTGCCACTCCAGGCATCGGTGTCCTTGCGGAAAGGTGAACGCCTGATACGCTTCTCGGTGGATGTGGACAACCGAGTGCTGAGTCACCGTCTGCGGGTGCTATTTGATACTGGGATTGCCTCTAAGCTATCTATTGCAGATCAGCCGTTCGGAGTCATTGCCCGTCCAACTACGCTGGAGGAAGTAAAGGTATGGGAACGGGAGCAGTGGACGGAAAAGCCGATCACCATTGAAGCTATGCAAAGCTATGTTGCATTAAACGATGGTTCCCATGGGGTAGCCGTGATGACTGAAGGAGTAAGGGAATATGAAGTCATTGGGCATGAACATGATACAATAGCGCTGACGTTATTCCGCACTTTTGGTTATATGGGCAAGGAGAATCTGCTATACCGCCCGGGTCGTGCCTCAGGAGAAAAGATCGTAGAAACGCCAGATGCACAGCTGCTCGGTGAGCTTACATTTACGTTTGCTCTACATGTCCACGAGTCCGGGTTTGATGAGGCGGGCATTGCTCAAGCGGCCAAGGAATATTTAACACCATTGTCCAGCTACCAGTTGTCTGATTTTCTGAACGGCCGTTTAATTTTTGCCTTCCGAGACGAAGAAAGAATATTTGAGCAAAACTATAGCCTGTTATCTTTTAGCAAGGATTCCAATGTAATCTTGAGTGCATTCAAGAAAGCAGAGCATAGTGATGGTTATATCGTCCGTGTATTTAATCCTTATTTAGAGAAAAATGCGACTGCACATATCACATACAGCGAATCGGCCCATTACGAGTTGGTTTCGCTGGATGAGCGTTCGAAGGGAGAAACATTGGTTTCGTCCGATACGGAAGGTGCACAATTGCCGGAATTGCAGCATTGCAAGCTGTTAACGGTACTGGTAACCCCGGAATTGAACTAACGTGGAAGTAAAATACGGTTTATCGGAAAGGAGGTCTTATATCTACATGATTTTTCCCTACAAACGCTTGAAAAAGCTGTACCAGCTCGTCAGTGGAAATGATCAAGGCTGGTCTTGGACCACCAAAGCGCTCGCTGAGCGGCTGGAGGTAACAGAGCGGACCATCCGCGATGATCTTAAGAAGCTGGACAGTATGCTGAATGAATATGGAGCATATCTGGAATCCAAGAGGGGTAGCGGCTATACGATTAGGGTTGATGACCGTGAGAAATACCATTTTTTTGCGGATGAAAGTCAGGAAGAAACAGAAGTAAGTCAGCAGCTACCGGGGGCTCCAGAAGAGCGCATACGGTATGAGCTGTTCAAGCTGCTGAATGCGAGGGAATACGTGAAGATGGAGGATCTCGCCGATGAGCTGTATATTAGCCGGGCCACGATGAATAATGATTCTAAAATCATCCGTCGGATTCTGGAGGATTATAGCCTTACTCTGCGCACCAAGCCGGGACATGGTGTAAAGGTGATTGGGGAAGAAAAGAGTATTCGTTACTGCCTGGCTGAATATGCTGACGTCCGCGATGAAGAGGGACAACGCAGCGACATGCCCTTGGAACAACAACAGCTGTTTCAAGGATTGGATCTACCGCAGATCCGGACAATTATTCTAAAGCATTTGCGGAGCGTTGGGACCAAAATGGCTGATTTGGCGCTGAAAGATCTCATCACTCATTTGGCGGTCATGGTGCTGCGAGTGAAGGAAGGACATGGTTTAGAACGCTTTGAGGCGGTGGTGGGCAGTCCGCGGGATATTGAATTGGCTAGCGCCATGCTGAGGGAGATGGAAGAGGCCTTTGGCATCACCTGTCCAGAAGGAGAGTTCGATTATGTTCTGCTGCATGTCGTCAGCAAAAAGATGGCCGAAACCGAGTGGGAGCGCCTCCAATCTGACCGTCTCTTTTTGGCAGTGCGCGGGATGTTGGCATTCGTCTACGAACGCTTTACCTATGACTTGCGTGACGATGAACGGCTGTCCAAGGATTTATTTGTACATTTGAAGCCAATGCTGACCCGGCTGGAGCATGGTATGAACATGCGTAATCCACTGCTTGGACATATTCGCAAGTATTATCCGCTTGCCTATGAAATCACAGTTGGTGCGGTAAAAGAACTACAAAAATCGTTTCCGTACGACATCAACGATAACGAAATCGGTTATTTGGCACTTCATATCGGGGCTGCATTGGAACGCAAATACAATATCCCTCATCGGCGTCGCAAAACCGTGTTGCTGGTGTGCGGCTCCGGCTACGGAACCGCCCGGATTCTAGAATCCAGGCTGCGTTCGCTGTTCGCTGAGCTGGATGTATCCCGAGTGGTTTCACTTCGGGAATACGAGGAGATGTCCACCGTCGATGAGGACCTCGTCGTTTCGACCATTCACTTACAGCAGCGTAAGGATAAACCGTCCGCGGTGATTAGCCCGATTCCTTCGGAACGGGATATGGAGACAATGACGCGGATGGTACGGGCCAGCGATGAGGAACAGGAAACTTCACTGCTACGGTATTTTGACAAGCAATGGTTTATGACCCGATCCGATCAGCCGAGCAAAGATGCCCTGATTGAAGAAATGAGTGGTATTTTAAAGCAAAAAGGAGTGGTGACTGACAAGTTTTTGCCAGCAGTCAAAGAAAGAGAGAAGCTGGGCTCTACTGCATTGGATCGAGGGATGGCCATCCCCCATCCCCTGGAGCTAAGCTCTAACCGAACGGTCGTAAGCGTGTGCTTGCTGGAAAATCCAATCCCTTGGGATGCCAACCATGAGGTTCATGTGGTATTCCTGCTTTCAATCTGCAAAGAGGACTATGAACAGGCTATGGGGATTTATGATTTGTTTGTAGAACTGATCCGCCAGGAAGAGACGCTGGAACGATTAAAGCATTGCCACTCCTTTGATGCCTTTATGCTAATCGCCCGTCAGGTGCTTGCAGTCAAGAGCAATGATTACCATTGAACCTAAAAAAGAGATCATTCGTGATCTCTTTTTTAGGTTCACACATGTAGTTTGGAAGAGTGGAGCTCGATTAATAAAGCCAGCTGATTCAACGAAAATTTATGATTAACCATATCTACAGTAAAGTCTTCGGCTGCTTTCTGATCCATTTTAAATTGAAAGCCATTGTAGCGCAAAAAAATGAGTAATGCAGTAAAAGCTGTTCGCTTGTTTGCATTGTGAAAAGGATGGTTTTGCCCTAGGGATTCGAATAATGCAGCGGCTTTGCTGAATATTGTGGGGTACGCATCTTCACTAAAAGCTGATGATTGAGGACGTAGAACAGCAGACTCAAGTAGACTGGTATCTTTGACGCCGATTTGTTCGCCTTTGCTGTATCTTTCAATCATAGCGACATTAATAGCTATAACTTCTTGAATGGTTAAGAAACGAATGCTGCTCATCTATCCTTAAGTCCTTTAAGGGTTTCGTCATATGAATCCATTACTTGAGAAAGATTTTCAAGAAAATCATCACTTAACCCTGAGGGCAGAGTTATTTTGTTCGATTTTTGTATAATGATTTGTCCGCTCTTGTGATCTACTTCAACCTGAACTGTATCTCCTTGGCCCAGTCCGAGCTGCTTAATGGCTTCTGTCATAGTAATCCCTAAGCTATTTCCGAATTTAGTAATTTTACGTTCCATTCCAATCACCTTACCCATCTCTTTATCCTCCTTATCATACTATTCAACTGTTATAACAATTATACATGGTTTCAGGGTATATAAACATATACTTTTTAATTCAACTTATATCTGCTAGAAAAATAGATTGTCAGGCTTTTATTTGGTAATCTGGGGTAAGGGTTTAAATGGTTGCAGGCTATATTATTACTTCATGAAAAGGGGCGAGCGAGATGCTACAACCACTATTAAAGGATGAACTGACTCGAATACTGGAAGGGCATTCACTGGATGAAGATTTAAAAGAAGAGATTCATCAGGAAGCTCAAGCTGCTATACAATTTTATGTGGATCATGAGGAAAATTACGAACACATTGGAAATAGTCGGATCGCCGGCTATCCAGATCTGCCACCCACGATAGAGTGGCCGTGTGATTCAGACGGAGAATATTATACGTTCATTGCTCAAATTAATTTGGGCGAGCTACCTTTTTCACCATTTGAGGGATTGCCTCATCAGGGCATACTTTACTTTTTTCTTGGGCTGGATGAGCCCGCCTATGATATTGACCATAAAATCTTTTACTATAACGGTGACAGCAGCGCTTTGAAGAAAACCTTGCCACCGACCGGGAAGGTTGAAGTATGTGCTGAGAACAGGGGTTTCACATCTTATGCAATTTCTTTTCAGCCGATTGTTACCCTGCGGTCGGAGGGTGAACTAGGAGATGTTCTTGTAGATCAGTATGAAGAGCTGTATGAGCTTGTTTGTGAACAAAGTGACACGGTGTGGGGTCAGCATCAATCTTTTGCCGGGAACACCCTGCGGGATGCTTACCTACGCCGAAACGGGCTAGAGGGTCTTCTGTTTAACTGGCATAAGAGTGAGAGTCAGATTCATAAGGAAATCGAGCAAGCTATGCATAGGGAAAGTACGGATTATGCGGAGCATTTACGATCCGAAGTGCTGCCTCAGCTGCAAGAATATCAGACGAATCGAGAGAAGCACGATCGAGCTTCGGAAAATTGGCATGTTCTGCTCTCGGTCTCTTCTTTGGACGAGGTTGGTATGTGCTGGTGGGACGCAGGGTATTTGGAATTTTTGATCGATCAAAGAGACTTGAAGAACCTTGATTTCACGCGAACGTATGTTAATTTGGCAACGAGCTAGCTAAAGTTCTAGACTGGGAAAATAAAGTATTAAAGCGACGTTGTTTTATTAAGCTAACGGGCAGGTTAGTTTAACTCCAGAAACAAGAATAGGGAACAAGTGTTCTTTACATGTATTATATATGAGTATATAATCAAAACGAACCGGAGATCTGGTTTGCTTGATAAAACAATGTAGATTCTTCTTTAGTGTAAGAATATTATAAATAAATCAATTTTGGAGGGTCTGTATGCCATATTGTAAAGTCAAGAATGCCAATATATATTACGAGGAAATTGGTAAAGGCAAACCAATTGTAATGATCCATGGTTTTACACCAGACCATCGGTTAATGAGTGGGTGCATGGAACCGATATTTGAAGATAATCCCGATTGGCGTCGTATCTATCTTGACCTGCCTGGAATGGGACAAACAAAGGACTACGATCAAATATGTAATTCAGATGATATGCTAGAAGCAGTTATAAATTTTATTGAAACTCTTGTCCCAAACCAAGATTATCTCATAGCAGGCGAATCGTACGGTGGATATATTACAAGGGGAATAATTAATAGACATAAAGATCGTATTGGTGGAGCTGCTCTGATTTGTCCATTAATTATTCCTGAACACAAAAGAAGAATACTGCCCGAGCATTTTGTTGTTCATTGTGATCGCGAGTTTATGGGCACCTTAAGTGAAGAGCAAATAAGTGATTTTAGCGCAAATCAAGTCGTTCTCAATGAATATAATTGGAAAAGGTATTCTGAAGAGATAGTGGCAGGTTGTAAGATCGCTGACTACGATTTTCTTAGCAAGATTCAAAGAAACTATGGATTTTCTACCAATATAGATAAATTAGTTTTTGATAAACCAACAGTATTTACCCTTGGGCGACAAGATGCAGTCGTTGGTTACATAGATGCTTTTAGAATTTTAGAAAATTATACTAGAGCAACCTTCGCCGTTTTAGATCGAGCAGGGCATAATCTTCAGATTGAACAGGCTCTATTATTTGAGTCACTTATGCGTGAGTGGCTTGAAAGAGTAACAGAGTTTGGATTTTAGTTTTATATTAATCCATGGAACTAACGGGAGACGTTGATTCAATGAAACAACGACAACCTAGGACTTTATTTTCTGCTGACAGTATGATTGGAATGATAAAATACAAAAGCCCTTCCAGCTTTAGCTTCTCATGAGGGAAGCAGCGGAAGGGCTTTTGTTATATCTACTTGTCTATACAGTGAGCGTGCTTATTTATACTCGTTGCACGGTAAATTCGAATTCCAGCTTTTGATCGGCTGTAATTTGGTATTCTTCATGTACCGGAGCCCCCCAGCTATCGTCGCCGCCTACGCCCATTTGTTTACCAGCTATGGTGACAACGGTGTAATACACGTTTGGTAGCTCATACAGATGGTAAGCACTTTCCAGCTCGAACGCTGTGTACGGTGAAATGTTGCATTCCACAGGCGCGGTACCCGGTGCAGTAATGCGAATACCGCGTTGAGAATCGTCGGTAATATCGACACGGCGCACGCCTGTACGGTTACCGGATTCCTGCGGTACGACATACCCGGATACGTTATCCGCAGCTTCGTTACGGAATACGCCTAGTCTCGCGCCAAAGGCACGGTCGATGTAATTCTCTTCCGGTCCCATCGCGTACCAGTCCAGATGGCGGTAGTCTGCCGGAACCTTGAACGAAAGGGCAAAGATCGGCAGATTAGGCAGTCCTGAGACGCCTTCATAAGTCGATTTTACGTTCAGACTGCCATCCGCCAGGACGGTGTAGGTTACCGTTATCTGTACGTCTGCATGGATGCTCAGCGTGTAGCGGAATGTAACGGTTACACGGTCTGTCTGCTCTTCCGTGACCTGAATGTCCACGCATTTACGTGTCAGACTTGCAGCGAACCAGCCACCGGCTTCAAAGCCCAGAGCAGTTCCCCGATCATTGTCTGTGGTCGCCCGCCAGAACAATGGGGCAGGAGGCATGGCAATCATCTCACGTCCGGCGTAGCGAAGTGAAGTCAGGCTGCCTGCTCCTTTGGAGAACATCATACTGAAATCTGCACCGTGAACGCCAATGTTAACATCACCATGCACCACTCGTAAGGCACCGCCCGTAGGGATCTTCAGCGGATTTGGATCTTCCACAATGAAAATATGTTGTCCGAAGGCTACTTCATGCCCAGCCTCAGCCCAGAGCGTCGCTTCCTTCAATACGAGCGCCGTGTGAATGACATATTCCCCAGGCTTCTTGTCTGTGCTTGGGAACGTCAGTGGAATATAGGCTTCGGTCTGAGCCGCTACATCTACATGAATGGCATTACGTTCGATTTCTTGGCCTTCATGCAGTAGACTGTATACTAGCTCATAGTCGTCCGTTCCCTCGAACAGGCTTTCGTTGCGAATGGTTACACCTTTGGTATCCGGGATGAGCTTCAGATTTTGATACAGGAATTTGACCTCCTGCATCTTCGGCGAAACCTTCCGGTCCGCATAGACGATTCCGTCCGTACAGAAGCCATAGTCTGTAGCACGGTCGTCAAAGTCGCCGCCGATCGCGAGGTACTCGCGTCCGTAGCGATCTTTTTTCATAACAGCCTGATCAATATAATCCCATATAAAACCGCCCTGGTACAGCTCGTATTTGTTCTCCAGCTCGGTATACTTGTGCATGCCGCCTACGGAATTACCCATCGCATGCATGTATTCGCAACTGATATACGGCTTTTGCGGATTGTCGTTTAGATATTGCTCGATATCTGCGGGTTTGGCGTACATCCGGCTCTCCATATCGCTGGTATCATCGTACGTACGGTTGTGAAACACGCCTTCGTAGTGTACCAAACGGCTCGGGTCGGTGGCTCGGAAATAGTTGGCTACATTGCGCAGCACTTCACCTGCATACGACTCATTGCCGCAGGACCAAATCAGAATGGACGCATGGTTTTTGTCCCGTTCCAGCATGGAAATGGCGCGATCCATGACGATATCCTGCCACTCAGGCAGATTGGCGGGAATATTCCACGATGGCTCGACGGCGCCGAGTTTTTGCCAGGAACCGTGTGTTTCCAAGTTCATTTCATCAATTACATAGACCCCGTACTCATCGCATAGCTCATACCACAGAGTCTGATTTGGATAATGAGAGGTACGAACAGCGTTCATATTGTTCTGCTTGAGCGTCCGGATATCCCACAGCATATCTTCACGGGAAATCGCACGTCCGGTGCGAGCGTTAAATTCATGGCGGTTCACACCTTTAAAGACGATGCGTTTGCCGTTCAAATGCATGACCTTGTTTAGCAGCTCAAATTTACGGAAGCCAATTTTTTGTGGAATGACTTCCACAAGCGATCCACTGGCATCATAAATTTGAATGAACAACGTGTACAAATAAGGTTTCTCCGCGCTCCAGCGCTGCACTTGCTCCAAGGCTGCTGACAGCGAAGCTGTGCCATCAGTAAAGTCAGCTTTCAAAGAAGCTACAACATGGCCGGCAGCATCTTTCACATCGACAGTTGCATAGGCCGTTGCCGGCTTTTCCAAGGTCAATTTCAGCTCCAGAAGACCCTGCGTGTAGGAAGCATCCAGATCCGCCTTGGCATGCAGGTCACGTACGTGAAGAGTAGGGATGGTATAGAGATATACGTCTCTGAAAATACCGGAAAAACGCCAAAAGTCCTGATCCTCCAGCCACGCTCCCGTACTTCTTTGATATACCTCCACTGCCAGCTTGTTTTCGCCTGCTTGCAAGAACGGTGTCAGTTCAAAATCAGACGGTGTAAAGCTGTCCTCGCTGTAACCGACAAATTGTCCGTTCAGCCATACATAGAAAGCCGACTCGACGCCTTGGAAAGAAATGAACACAGGCTGCGCGCCCGAAGCCATATTTTCCGGCAAAACAAAGCTTTTGATATAGCTCCCGACCGGGTTGTGGTCCTCCGGAATATGGGGTGGACGAACGTCCGAATGTCCGTCCCATGGATACATCGTATTCACGTACTGCATTTGGCCAAAGCCTTGCGTCTGAATGTGACCCGGCACCTGAATATCGCTCCAGCCGCCATACTCAAAGCCAGGAGTATAGAACTCTACCGGACGGCTGGCTGGATTCGTTGCATAGTTAAACTTCCAGCTCCCATTCAGGCTATGACGCCAAGCCATATCAGCTTGCTGCTCCGCTTCTTGAAGCGTAGCGTAATATTTGTGATCGGAATAGGCGGGCAGCCGATGTACAGCAAATTTGGTTACGTCGGTCAGCCAGTCCAGACTAGGGGTATGGATGGTCAAGGCGAACACTCCTTATTTTTAAAATGAAATGAAGATATTACACAGTAATTTGTTATTTTACCGAACCAACCATGCCCGCTACAAAGTGTTTCTGCATCAGGAAGAATACCAGTGCAGTCGGCAGTGTGGACAGGACAATGGCGATCATGATGACACCGTAATCCGGTGCATAGCTGGAGCCAAGGTTCGAGATCAACAGCGGAATCGTTTGATTCTCCGGCGTTTGCAACACAATCAGAGGCCAGAGGTAGTTGTTCCAGCTGGACATGAATGTGATGATTGCGGCAGCGGCATAGGTTGTTTTCATCGTAGGCATATACACCCGGAAGAACAGACCCAGCTCGGATAATCCATCCATACGACCTGCTTCCAGTAGATCCTTTGGAAACATCTTGGTGCTTTGACGGAAAAAGAAGATCAGGAACGCCGTAGTTACGGTCGGAATGACGACAGAAGAGAGTGTATCAATACCGATCCACGGTATGACATTAGAAATACCGCCGAACATCCGGTAGAGCGGGATCATGATCGCCGCAAACGGAATCATCATAGACATCAGCAGGATATTGAAGACAACGTCTTTCGCTTTACTTCTGTAAATTTCAAAGCCATAACCGGCCAGTGATGCGATTAGCATAGCCAGCAGCGTAGTTGAGATGGAGACTTTTGCAGAGTTACTTAGTGCGGTAACGATGTCTACTTTTTCAAGCAAATTGTGCATGTTATCCATCAAATGGGAGCCAGGCAGAAGCTTGCCTTTGGTCACATCGACCGACAGGTTCGTGGAGCTGGATAGCATCCAGAGGAACGGGAAAATCGAAACGAACGACACAAGGATCAGAAAGGCGTACGTAAATGCTCTTTTTGTTTTCATCATTTTTTCTCACCTGCCACTTTGAACTGGATAATCGACAAGATAATGATCATAATGACGATGGAATAAGATACGGTCGCCGCATAACCAAAGTCGGATGAATATTTGAAGGAGAGATTGTAAATATATTGCGAAATTGAAGATGTTGCGTTCCCTGGCCCACCCTTGGTAATATTCATAATTTCATCGAAGAGTTGGAGTGTACCAATCGTTGATGTAATCGAAGTGAACAGGATAATCGGCTTAAGCAGTGGAACTGTAATGCTGAAAAACTGTCGGATAGGGGAAGCTCCGTCAATACGGGCCGCTTCGTAGATGGAACTGTCAATGTTCTGAAGACCGGATAGGTAAAAGATCATATTATAACCAGTCCAGCGCCATGTGATCGCGATAATAATTGTAACCTTGGCCCAGAAAGGATCTGTAATCCATTGGATGGGCGTGCCAATCACGTGCAGATTCAGCAATAAGGAGTTTACCAGACCGTCAGACGAGAACAAGTACTTGAAGACAACCGAATATGCTACAAGGGATGTGATACACGGCAAGAAGATAGCTGTGCGGAAAAAGCCCTTGAATTTCAGGTTTTTATCATTCAACAATACCGAAATGAACAGAGCCAGAATGACCATCAAAGGTACCTGGAAAATTAAATAGATAAACGTATTCTTCACGGCGGTTATAAACATTTTATCGGTGAAGAGTCGCTTGTAGTTATCAATGCCGTTAAAGCTCAGATTAGACCCTGTACCTGTCTTAAAGGACAAGATAAGCGCCTGAATCATCGGATAGAAATAAAAAGCGGCGATCATGATCACTGCGATGGATATGAACAACCATCCTGTCATACCTGCTTTGAGACGTGTTGTAGTTATTTTGGGCGCGGCTGTCTTCATACCATGTCAACTCCCTGTGCAGCAATAAAACCTTGAACTCGCAAGCCCAAGGTTTTAAGTGCTTATCGTTTTATTGTTTAGCCTTGGCTAGATGGACTGTCTTATTTAAGCTGTGCTTCCGCCTGTCCTTGAGCATCTTTCAGAACTGCGTCTACATCTTTTCCGTTCAGATAGTTTTGAATTTCAACGGTCATGATATCCTCAATGGCATACGTGTGCAGGCCATAATTGACTTTTGGAACTTGCTTAGTCCATTCTGCAAATTTCTTGTATACTTTGTCGCCTCCGAAGTACGGATCTTCCACGTCATAAGCTTTACCGCTGGAAGCTGCGTTCAATGAACCGACAATTCCAATTTTGCTCAGCATATCTTGATACAGTTCTTGATCTGTTCCGAATGTCTCTTTCAGGAAATCAGCAGCGGTATCTTGACCGTCCGAGTTAAGGACATACCAGGAGCTGCCGCCGAGGCTGGAAGCATTCACGGATTCAGGTATATTTTTCAGCTTAGGGAAAGGAACAACGGCCCATTTACCCGATTGCGAAGCTTCTGCTTTGATCGAAGGTGTAATCCAGTTACCTGTAGGTACGGAAGCAACTGCACCGCTGTTGAATGCGGCCAGGAACTGACTCCAGTCGGCATTCATTTTAACAATGTTAGCGTCGAACAAGGATTTGTACGTCAAGAGCGCTTCTTTCAGAGCTGGATTACCAGCCAGGTTTGGTGTTTTACCGTCTTCTTTCAGGTACCATGAACCTGCAGTTTGGATCATACCACGGATCAGACCGAGGTCATTTGGATCTTGAGTCAGCATTTCTTTGCCTGTTTTTTGTTTTACGGCTTTACCAATTTCAATAAATTTGTCCCAATCAATATTAGTCAGGTCCGCTACTTTGTAGCCGGCTTGTTCCAGATAGTCCGTTCTTACATACAGTCCCATAACACCGGAGTCGAATGGAACACCA
This sequence comes from Paenibacillus sp. FSL R10-2748, assembly GCF_038005565.1. Taxonomy (NCBI): domain Bacteria; kingdom Bacillati; phylum Bacillota; class Bacilli; order Caryophanales; family Paenibacillaceae; genus Paenibacillus; species Paenibacillus sp. FSL R10-2748. Next base: position 144,239 of record NZ_JBBOTK010000008.1, on the reverse strand, counting down.
TACTGTTTGCCGTTGTAGCTAGTCGGTCCGATTTTATAATCAGCGAAGTCGGTTGCTTTGATCGTGCTGCTCATATCATGGAAAGAATCGGGATAGGCTTGCAGGAAGTTCTGTGCCCGATAATCCTCGATCAGAACCACGTTCGGCAGTCCTTTGGTAGAACCGGAGTTAAGACCGGCATTCATTTTTTGTACGATATCGTTTTGAGCATATTCAACAATGTTTACGGTTACATCTGGATGTTTGGCAACGTAGCGATCTTTTGCCAGCTTCAGGGCTGCGATATTAAAGTTCGGGTCCCAAGCCCAGACGGTGATTTCTTTTTTGCCTGAATCTGTGGTAGTCGCTGCTTTCTCGGAATTGCTGGAGCATGCGGATAGCAAGATCAAGCTTGCAATCAGCAGAAGGAAAGTCATTTTTTTCATTTTGTTCAACCCCTACTCTTTTTTTATATGTTGCTTGCTAGTTCTAAACCTCTTAAATGAAAGCGGTTACCTTATTTATAAATCTAGTGTACCATCCATACTTTGTCGGTGTTAGGAATATCTTTATACGGATTGGTCTTATTATTATGATTTATCAAAAAAGGTACCGCTTACATTTGTATTTTGTTTTGGTTTAGGTACTTTTTTTAGGATGAGCTTGAAATTAGATGGTGTGCTACTACGCAGGAGGATGGTGCTTCCCATCGCCACCGCCCCCGGATTTCTTGAATAAATTCCATAAGGTAGAAATCCGGGGACAAAAGCGACCGCTTCGCTTGTACAGCACCATTCCACCCACTCCGTTTTACATGCGCATTTTTTAAGTTCAATCTATATTTATTAGATAAGAGGGGCGGGTTTTACGATCAATGGCAGTGTCATTCTTACTTTGGTGCCCTCGCCCTTTTTACTGGAGATGGTCACGCCATATTCTTCTCCGTATAAAAGGGTAATGCGGTTGTGCACATTCTGGATGCCGATGCCTGTGAACAGTTGGCGCTTGCTCTTGGGATTCGGAAGTCCGTCTTGCGCCGTATGCCCGTCCAAATCCATACCGTCTCCATCATCGACCACCTCACAGATCAATGTATCCTCCGTTTTGGACACCAATATATAGATGTGCCCTACGTTTTTTTCATTAAACGCATGGAAAAAAGAGTTTTCGATAAAAGGCTGAATGATGAGCTTGGGCACATGGTACTCCAGACAATCGGGTGATACAAAATAATTCACTTGTACCCGCTGCCCGTAGCGCACATGGTTAATGAACACATAATTTTGCATGTTGGCCATTTCCTGCTCAATGGTGATCGTTTCACTCACATTGCTGATTGTATTTTGCAGTAAGGAAATGAGTGCATTGATCGTCTCGGCGGCTGTTTCCTTATTTCCTTTGAGCACCAGCATTTTGATCGAAGCCAGTGTATTGTACAGAAAATGCGGATTGATCTGCCGTTGTAGTGCAGCAAGCTCTGCGTTCCGTTGACCCTTTTGCGTCTCTAAAAGCTTACGGATATAGTCATTTAATTCATCCAGCATGTAGTTGTAAGCATGACTTAATTGTCTAACCTCATAGCTGCCCGTTACCGGGATATAATTATCAAAATTTTTCTCGCGTATGGTCGACATTTGCTTCACCAGTCGAGTCAGGGAACGAATCAGTCGACGGGATATGAGAAAAACGATCACCAAAGCAATCAGTACGATGGCAATGCAGATCCATACAACGGATTTAACGTCAATAATTTGCCCAATCGCCGCTTGTCTGTCGATCATGTTCACCAGATAAAAATCAAATGAAGGGATATAGTTGGAAAGGAGGATACTCTCCTTATTCATCACTTCTGCATTAATGTAGTTAAGTCCCTGTTCATTGATTTTTGTGGCATAGCCTAGCAGCTCACTGGAGCGTTGTCCGATCAGGTCCTGGCGGTTGCTTGATACAATCAGTCCCGACTTGTCCAAAATAAGCACATCATTGCCATTGCTTGTGAAATTGTTGTAGAAACGGCGAAATTCAGGTTCCCGGATAGCGATGTAGATCATGCCGTACAGGGTGCCGCTGGTCCGCTCCATAAATGGTTTGGAGGCGATAATATAGGGTGTTGGCTTTTGCGCGGTATTATTCATTTGTTGCTGAAATAATTCAGTATCCAACTGATACATAAGCTGTGCCGGTCGTGCTACACTTCGGGCTGTAATAGCATTGCTTTTAAGCTCTTCCGCAGTTACAGGCCAATAGGACGAGTCAGAGTAAAAGCTCCGGCCGTTCAGACCTGTTACAGCGACACCGACATCATAGGCATCGACGTTCGATTTAATTTGCTTCATTTGCTGTGCCATTCCGAAGTAAATTCTTGCCGAGTTAATCGAGTCAGATTGACCGCCAGTCAGATAGTTTTTGACCGTTCCATTTTCCGAAGCATGGGTTACGGCATTCACGATAGAATCATTGAAGGATTCAAAGCTGGATTGAATCTGGCTGAGTACCTTGGCATTTGTAATACTGAATGTCTCAGCAAAAAGTCGTTCAGACATCCGAATCGTCACCAAAGAGGTCAGCAAGGACACCGCAGTGATGCTGACCACCATAACAATAAAGATTTTGAAGAACAGACCTTGATATTTGATCTTATGGATGTATCTTTTCATATTCAATCTCTTTTCTGCTGGCAGATGTGGCTTACTCCCTAATGGAGATGCTCCCGGCGGTACTGACTGGGCGAGTAGCCCTTCACTTTTTTGAACACTTTGGTAAAATAGCTGGGGTCCGAATAGCCTACCGTGCTGCTAATATCCGAAATGGACATCGTCCCCGACCGTAGTAACTCCGCGGCTTTTTCGACCCGAATTTTGTTTAGATACTCGCTAAAACCCTCTGTATGGTGTGCTGTAAAATAACTGGACAAGTAGGAAGGGTTAAAATGAAAATATTGCCCAAGTGTCGTCAAATTGAGCGTTTCAGCATGATGCTCCTCAATATACTCCAGCAGTTTTTTCATGCTTGCGCTACTTCCTTGCTGCGTTTTAGCCATGATCTGTCTGTTCGCTTCCTCCAAAAAAGTCTCCAGAAGGCGCACGGCTTCATGTACATGAGGGGCATCATTAATTGTTTTGAAATAGGAATATTTCGCCGCATCCAGCTCCTTCATATCATACCCCTGATTCCCGAGCAAAATCGTAATGTTAAACACGATATTTCCGAGAAGCGATTTGAATTCAAAAGCGGTAGAGGTATAGTTGCCGGACATGGCGGCTACATAGGATCTCAAATCCTGAAAAGCTGTATCAAAATGCTCACGCTTCATCTCTTCTGTAAACTGTTTTAAGTTGAACGAGCTGTTCACCTGTATAGGCGGAGGGAGTTCGTCTTCTATTAGCAGCGCTGTTCCTGGGAAATAAAAGCGGTAACTCAGCAGTTTTGGCAGTTCATCCTGATAGACGTCACTAATCTGATTGAAGTCATCAAATAAATGGCTGACTGCCCAGCCTGTCTGTGGATCGACTCGCTTTGTCTCCTGAGCAACTTCCCTAACCGCAGCCATCCAGGAGTCTACTTCACGTGGATCAAGATTGGCTAAAAACACAGCCGCATAGACATCGGACGGCAGTTGTCGCAGTACGATGTGCTTACAGGCAGAGGACACTTGATCTGATAGCTTGGAAAATAGGTCCGAGGCAGAGATAGAGCGTCCTTTATTCTGCGGTGCTGACTGCTCCACGCCTATGAGCGCAAAACGGCTATAAGGAAATGCTTGGTTCAGCAACTCAGCGTCATAGTCCATGCTATACCCGGAGATCAGCTTTTCGATCACATGATCTATTGTAATTTGACTATTATTAGCATCTGCCTGATATTGAATGGATGGAATTTTGCGAGCGGTTCTCTGGAGCACTTGGAGTAGCTCATCCGTGTCCAGCTTGGGCTTTAAAATATAGTCAGCAACCCCTTGTTGAAAGGTGGATCGCACGTAATTAAATTCACCGTAACTGCTAAGCACGATGACTTCGATATCTGGATAGTTCTGTCTGACTATGCGCGTCAGCTCCTCGCCATCCATGATTGGCATTACGATATCTGTAATGACAATATGAGGGCGCAAGGTTTCAATCAGCTCCAATGCTTCTTTCCCGTTAGAAGCCTCACCTACAATTCGAAATCCATACTGTTCCCACGATAAATGGTGTTTAATCCCTTGCCGTACCAATATCTCATCATCGACAATCAAAATGTTGCATAGCTCATTCATGGCAGCACTCTCCGTAATTATACCTATTCGAGGATTTTGCAAAAATCCTGATTCAAAAAAGACCCCCATCACGTGGACGTCATATCATCTGAGGCACATATTTGACAACGCTTCCAACTTGGCTTAAATCTAAAGCATTTAATCTTTACATGCTAACATAAACCACACGGGGATTCCAAAATAATTTAGTCCAAATGGCATATAAAACAACAAAAAAGGCAGCCGAGAAAATCTCGACAGCCTAAACGACCAGGATTACCTTATACAGTACCCCATGTCCGATCTCCTGCCAAATATTTTTCAGTCAAAATAGACAGCAGTTGAATACCAACCTCATTGTGTCCTCCCTCAGGAAGGATCAGGTCAGCGTATTTCTTGGAAGGCTCAATAAATGCCTCATGCATCGGCTTAACCGTAGTCAAATAGTGATCGTGGATCGAATGGATGGTGCGGCCGCGTTCCTCAATATCGCGAAGAACCCGACGGAGAATGCGCACATCAGGGTCAGTATCCACAAATACTTTGATGTCAAGCAGGCTGCGGAGCTTTTCGTCTGACAGCACATGCAGACCCTCCAACATAACGATGTGATTTGGCAGAAGCTCTACCGTCTCGTCCGTGGAGCGTGCATGAACCGTAAAGTCATACACTGGCGCTTGTGTCGCTTGTCCTTTTTTCAGACATTGGAGATGCTCAATAAGCAATTCGTTGTCAAAGGCAAACGGATGATCATAATTGACCAAAGCACGTTCATCATAACTCAGATGTGAATGGTCTTTATAATAGTTATCCTGAGATATGAAAGTCACTTTATTAGATCCCAGACGCTCAACGACGGCGCGTGCTACCGTCGATTTACCGGAACCTGTACCGCCGGCAATACCAATAATAAGCATGGCGTTTCACTTACCCTTCCCTAAATGTATCCCGATACAACTCAAGTATTGTAGCACAATGCACACTTTTTTTCATCACTGTTGGACTTTGTATTTCTTCCATTTCCGTATCTTGGCTCTGAATGTTTTAAACGGTGCCACCGAGTTGATGTGAATCCATCTTGCCATGGGCCAGTTCGGGTTAGTACCCGTCCAGTTGTGAACGCCTTGAGTGAAGAGCTCTTCATGGCTAAGTGTGTCGATCCAATCCAGCCACTTTTGCTCAGTCAACTTGAACATATCACGTAATTCACGTAAAGATTGGTGGGAATAGGTCTTGTAAAATGATTGATATAGTTCGCCTAGTCTATTCCATTTATAATTGGGAGCGGGCATGATGACAGTTTTTCCTTCCCGTTCGTCCCTGTCCCATGTCATGACAAGATGAAGCCATCCGAGCTGGTAGGCGATCATTTCTGCAGGTGTTTTATCTACTTCGGGGATACGAATATCCTTTTGGCTCTCGTCGATCTCCTGGAATTCACTGTCAAATCGTAAGTAGGAGGCATGAATGGCTTCTTTTAACTCCAATTTGGAAGCGTAGTCGTAGCTGGACATCTAATCGCTCCTTTAAATGATATGGATGATACTCACTCCTTTATATGTACCATTCTCAATATGACAACTGTATGTCTTATACAAAAATAAAAAAATATCGTTTTTTGTGATTTTATGAAACAGCATTTGGCGTGTTCACGAAACAGGATGCAAAATTAATAGAAAAATTAAGACAAAAGATAAGTAATTAGACATATTTTAATATTTATTTAAAAGCCTATAATTATTGGAGTATAGCGCTTGGGGCCCTCATTGGTGTTGGGATATTATTCCCTTCATCAGTACGTTATATACCGTTGGGGCATGTCATGTCTGATGAACGGTGCAACCTTTGCTTTAGTATTCATGAATCTAATCAAGAAGGGGATTGTTATATGAAGTCGAGTTTGTTAAAAAAATGTGCAAGTGTAATGTTAAGCAGTACGTTGGTACTGTCTTTATCATTACCGTTGCTAGGTCATGCACATGCAGATGGAAATTTACAGATAAGTGACGATTTTGAGCAAGGAGAAGCTCAAGGCTGGACCGCAGGTTCGGGGAACTGGTCTGTGGTCAAGGATGGGAATGGTTCTACATACCAACAATCTAGTCGAAGCGAAAGCCATTCCGTCAAAGGTAATGCCTCATGGACGAACTATAGCGTGCAAGCAGATGTATATGTAAATGATTTTAATGGCTCTAATCGAGTCTACGTTGCAGGTAGATACACAGATTCCAACAACTTCTATGCAGCATCGTTGTACAACAAGAAAGACGGAGCTCTTGAGATTCGAAAAAAAGTCAAAGGCTCTATGAAGACACTGGCTACCAATAAAAAATACAAACTGGACACGAATACATGGTACAGAGTCAAGCTGGAACTATCCGGTTCGGAAATCAAAATGTATGTCAATGATCAACTGGAGCTGTCCGCAACAGACACCAGCCTCACTGCTGGAGCCATTGGTTTGGTAACTTCTAAAACAGCTGCCCAATTCGATAATGTGATTGTATCCGGTGCTTCTTCTGAGGGAGAACCAGGAACACCGCCTGTGAATCCGACACCAGGTACAGAGAAACCGACTCCTGGAGTGGATCATAACGCAACCTCCAAAAATAACTATAATTTGACTGGCTTTTCGTATGGTAATACAGGTGGTGGCAATATTGCGGATACAGATGCCAACTACAAAAAGGTTTATAACGCTGTAGATCTCAACGAAGCACTGAAGAAAGGCAGCAAAGTCAAAGTGATTGAGATTATGAACGATCTTGATCTCGGTTGGAATGAAATTCCTAGTGCTGCCAAAGTAATGCCTTTTAGTGCCAACAACCCTGTACAGACGCATCCTGTTCTGAAAAAGACAGGTGTGAGCAAAGTCTATATCGAAAATATGAATGGGGTTACGATTTTCTCTGCCAATGGTGCGAAAATCAAACATGCCGGCTTTGTTATCAAAAGAAGCTCCAATTTGATTTTCCGTAACCTCGAATTTGATGAGCTTTGGGAGTGGGATGAAGCAACCAAAGGGAACTATGATAAGAATGACTGGGATTATGTTACCATCGAAGGTACAAGTTCCAAGGTATGGATCGACCATTGCACATTTAACAAAGCCTATGATGGTCTGGTAGATGTGAAAAAAGGTAGTAACGGAGTTACGATTTCTTGGTCTTTGTTCAAAGGAGATGACCGCAGCTCCAACAGCTGGGTAACCCAACAAGTCAACGCGATGGAAGCAGACAAGTCTTCCTATCCTATGTACGCTTATCTGAGAAGCAGTGCAGTAGGCATGAGTAAAGAAGATATCATTGATATTGCAGCAGGACAAAAGAAGGCTCATCTGATTGGTGCTACGGAAATGGCTTCCGACAATGCAGACCTGGAGGTAACGCTGCATCATAATTACTACCTGGATATTCAGGATCGTATGCCTCGTCTGCGTGCTGGTAATGCTCATGCATATAACATCGTTATGGACGATGCTGGATTGGCCAGAGCCAAAAAAAGAATCACTTCTGACATGGCTAAAGCAATTGCCGCAAAAGGATACCATTTTGACGTCGTGGGTAACGGTGCGATTTCAACAGAAAACGGTGCGGTATTGCTAGAAAAGTCTTATTTAATTGATGTGTTTTCTCCAGTGCGTAATAATCAAAAAGATCCTAAAAAAGATGACTACACAGGAAAAATCAAGGCTGAAGACGTCATCTTCTCCGACAACGGTACCGTATTCAGAGGAGGCAGCGAAGAAGCGAATAGCCCATTAGCCCCTTATCCTGCGAAGACCAAGAGCTTCTCTTGGAATGGGTTCACAACGTTGCCATACAGCTATACTGCCGAAGACCCTGCTAACCTGGTTGCTCAATTGCAGGCCAAGGATGGAGCGGGTGCAGGCAAGCTGAACTGGTCGAGTGAAAGCTGGCTCAAAACGGTGTACAATACGTCCGTTACGAAAAATGCAATAGTGGAAGAAGATTCCGAATAGGTAGGCCATATAAAAAAGCAGCCAGGACAGATATGCTCTGTTTCTGGCTGCTTTTTTGGTTACCTACGTTAAGGCTGCGTTCGGTACGAACTTAACCAATAACGACAAACGAGGACACGCCAGCAGGTACAGTTCTAACCCGGAATAGCGTTCCATCGTCTCTAAAGGTACGCAGAATAAAAGCCTGGTTCGTAGGTGTACGGACTCTGCTGAATCGGGCAGTACCAAAACCATCGAAGCCTGCAGCTTGCACAAAGCTTCCATCTAGACGCCGGAGTATAGCAAAAAATCCAGTTGTGTTAAAAGGAACACCGTTTGTGTTAGCCCAGATGACCGTAAATCGGCGCAGGGTTTGTGTTGGACTCACATTGCGATATCTCGTAACAGGAACCTTCCTGCCCGTAGATTTCAATGTTTGTGGAGGACGAATGGCCACTTCAAATCAACTCCTTTGTTGTGATGAGATAGTAAATGCACACAAAGGAGTTTTGGACTGTGTTATAAACTACGACTTCTTAAAAATAGGTATATATCGAACTCAAAATGGCATTCCATGTACATTATAGTTCGATTTTGGACCTCCTTATGCCCAATCGCGTCGTAGCGTAAAGAGGTCTTTTAACGCGTCTGTAGACAGCTCAGTAATCCAGCCCTCGGTACTGGTTATGATTTGGTCGCTAAGCTGCTGCTTGCTCTCCAGCATTTCATCAATGCGTTCCTCAAGCGTGCCCAGCGAGATAAATTTGTGCACCTGTACATCCTTCGTTTGCCCCATCCGGTAGGCGCGGTCTGTGGCCTGATTTTCAACAGCTGGGTTCCACCAGCGATCAAAGTGAAAGACGTGGTTGGCGGCTGTCAGATTCAGGCCCACCCCCCCGGCTTTGAGCGATAAAATAAACACGGATGGCTGCTCGGCAGGGGGTAGCGTGTGAGATTGGAATTGATCAATCATTCGGTCACGCGCCGTTTTGGATGTGCTGCCGTTCAGATAGAGCACGGGCTCTTGCAGCTCCTGAGCGAGTACCCGTTGGAGCATTTGCCCCATACCAATATACTGTGTAAAAATAAGGCAGCGCTCGCCCTCTTCCCGCAGTTCCTTGACCATAGCCAGAATGCGCTCCAGCTTGGATGAACGGCTAATGACCGCTTCAAGATCGGCCTGACTATAACCGGAAGCAGCGGTATCTGGGAGCGCCTCCTTGGTTAAGAGGGCAGGATGGTCACAAAGCTGCTTCAACTGGGTAAGGGCGGATAAAATGGCTCCTTTTCGCTCAATCCCTTCCAGCTTCTGCATCCGTTCCATCAACTCTTTGACAATCTGGTCATAGAGCGCGCCCTGCTCAGAGGTCAGATGAATGTAGGTTTTCATCTCATTCTTGTCAGGCAAATCAAGCTGTATAGCAGGGTCCTTCTTCTTGCGCCGCAGCATGAAGGGCTGAACCAGCTTTTGCAAATCTAACGTGCGCTGCTCGTTATGTTCCTTCTCAATAGCATTAATGAAGCGATTGCTAAAGGCGCGTGAGCTGCCCAGATAACCTGGATTGATAAAATCATAAATGGACCATAGCTCGGACAAGCGATTTTCAATAGGTGTCCCAGTCAACGCAATCCGATGACGTGCAGGAAAGCTGCGCACGGCTGTGGATTGCTTGGTTTGCGCATTTTTAATGTTCTGCGCTTCATCCAGGCAGACTGAATCCCAGGTCATGCTTTGTAGCAGCTCTTGATCCAGGGTTGCCGTAGCGAAGGAGGTCAGGATGACATCGGCCTGCTCGACTTCTTCGCGGAACAAGTCTCCCTGCTCCCGCTTGCTTCCATAGTGCAGCATCACCTTCAATGAAGGGGCGAAGCGGCTGAGTTCCTTCTGCCAGTTGCCCAGCACCGAAGTCGGGCAAATCAGCAGCGAACTGGAGCGGACGCCCGTCTCGGCGGCAATATCCTGTAGGTGCAGTAAATAAGTAATAAACTGCACTGTTTTACCGAGTCCCATATCATCGGCCAGACAGGCACCCAGTCCAAAGCGACGTAAAAAAGCAAGCCATGCATACCCGTCCCGCTGATACGTCCGCAGCTCGGCTTGCAGCCCGTCCGGCACGTCCAATGCAGGCCATTCCGACTGCCGTCCGAGCTGGCTGATCAGCTTCAGCAGATGGGCATTCAGCTCGACTTCCAGTCGGAAGCGTGCCGCATCCTCCGGCTGCTCGCCCGAGGCGTCGCCTTCAGGCTCGTCGGCGTTGCCGAGCAGGTGTAGCTGCAGGATGTCCTGAAAGGACAATCCCTGAGCACTGTCGATCCCGGCCATGGCCCGGCGGATCTGCGCCAGCAACGCGGGGTCGAGCGCGATCCATTGCCCGCGGAAGCGCACCAAGCGCTCGTTGCGAGCGACCAGCTCGGCGAATTCCGACTCGCTGAGATCGGCATCACCGATGGCAACACGCCAATCGAACTGGACAATCGAGTCCAGTCCGAACAGCGAGCTACCCTTCGTGCGCTCTCCCGCCCCTTCGCCCGGGCGTACCTTGGCCCGCAGCTTTGGCTTCTTGCGGGTAGCTGCCTCCCACCAAGCCGGGAGCAGCACCTGCCAACCGCTTTCCAGCAGACGCTGGCTGTCGGTCGTCAGGAATTGCCACGCCGCTTCGTCGGAGAGCGGGCGATTCAGCACGTCATCGCGGCTTCCGGCACGCTGCCCGGCGGGCAAAATCGAGGTCAAGCGTTCTAGCCACCCGGCAGAGCGCTCACGGACATGTGCTGTCCAGGCATCGGGCCATGAGCCGGATGCGTACCCATCATCGGCGAGCTGTACAGACACCAGCAACGCCGGGTCTTGCTTGTCCTGCAACACAAGCTTGAGCTGCCAGGACGGCTCGTCGTCCTCCAGCTCTGGCTCTAGCAGTTGCAGAAGTGGCCGAAATGGCGCGGTATCGGCTTTCCAGCCGATGGCGATGAGCCAGGCCCGCGCGTCCAGACCCGCCGCCGGGCGATTGGGGGCGAAGAGAATCGGATATTCTCTTCGCAAATCGGCGGCTTCCGCTTCGGTGCCGTACCAGCGCTGAAATACGGCAGCCGAGAACGCCGCTATCAGCCCTTCCTGCTCGTCCTTCTCCAAGCGGTCGAGCAAAGCAAGCTCTGCCGGTTGGATGTTTTCCAGTGCTTCCGCATCCCACTTCCATTGCAGCTTCCCCGCCTGGAACGCTGTGAAGCTGGGCACATATGCTTTTGCCTCAATACAGTGAGCAAGTAAAGGGATCAGCCGGAGCCACGGGGCATGGGCCTCGTCCCAGACCCATTCGATATGCTTCAGAAGCTCGCGCTCTGCCAGAAAAGGAATCACCTGCTCCGAGGGCAGCAGGATAATATCCGTGTCTTGAACATGTTGAATCTCCAGCTCGGTGCCATAAAACGAAGCCTCATGCCAAGCAAACAAACGCTGCTTCAGAATTTGGCCGGAAATGCTATAGTTCATGGAGGAATCGCCATAGATCAGCGCGTCTCCATAGGTAGTTAATTGGATATGCACGGTAATCGTTTCGGTATATTGATTCATGATAACAATTTCCCTTTCCGTAATTCCTCCTGTAGCGCCCGCAGGCGGCTATGACGGCTGGTGAAGGTCGTAAAGAACAGCTCCCAGCGTGATTCCTGCTTCATTTTCTTGTACAGCTTGAACAGTCGCTTTAACAGCTTGACTGCTGCTTTATAGCTGGCTCTGTTTTTTTCCAACACATAACGTTCTACCGCTTGATGGTAAAAGGGGAGTAGTAACTCAGGCGCGTTCTTTTCAATGGGCTGTAACACGCTCACTCGAAAACTCAAAGGCTCACTGCGTATGCTTAGCTGATAGTCGATCCATGACCGCCATTTTTCGTGAGCAAGCAGCGCCTCTTCATACATTCCCCCGGCAAATGGAAGCATACCCACCAGCGTGTCCCACATGTCCTGCTCCGCTTCTGGAAGGTGCTGCAAAACCAGATCCCAATCATGTATATAATCTTGTAAATGGTCATCCCGATGACTGTGAAGCAGGGGGCCGATATGCCGCAGTCCGTCCTTGAGACGTGCCCAATCCTCGGCTTTACGCAACGCCTGTAAGAACAAAAGCAATTGACTGGAAGAAATTTTTAGTGGAAAAGCTCGTTCCGCCTCCTGAAGCAGTACCCAGGCTTCATTATCGTGCGATTGGAAAATATGCATCCAGCTGCGAGCCAACATCCACGGAAGCTGTGCTAAAGTTGTGCCGATCTCCTCTTCAGCCGCCTGTAAATGCTGTAATTCCTCCGTATATATGCTGGAGTCCTGCCTTTCGTGATGCCCCCTGTGCCCCCAGTGCAGCCAAAACTGATAATAGGCGTCTGAAAAATAAGTACCGTTACGCGATTCTGTCAGCATTTTTCGGCGTAAATAGGCTAAGGTTTCTGCCATACGGGCTTCTTGCATCGGTTCATCGGTCAGCTCCAGTGGACTCTCAAAATCACGCTCGATAGCTTCTTTAAGCTCATCGGCAGCAATTTGCGTGTAATACCCCATATAGGTATGAGAGGGATAGCCCGGCATGGGAGACTGAGGTACCAGCTTTTCCAGCACACGCAGATGAGCATGCAGTCCGTATAGCTGTTGCATGCCGGGTGAAAGTGGCGGCTTCACAGCATAGATCGAGGCTAGAGCGCTTTGGACATATTGGGAATTTTGTGTGTTCACATGGTTAAGTGCGATACACTGATCGAACAGATCATGCCACTCTGAAATGGGCATGTCCGGTATTTGGCTTGCAGTTTTACTGAGAGCGTTTCTTGTTGCTTCCTTGTGATCCGGTGAAAGGTTCGACCGGGAAGGAGGTACAGTACCCGTGTCAGCTTTTGTCGCCAATCGAGTGAATCCCGCCGAATGAGCGTTCACTAAAGCATGTACAGAACGTTCCTGTTCATTCGCGTAATTCAGTAGTACGGCGATCATATGCTTGCAGTTAGTGTGGACAGGGCATGTACATCTGCTGGCAGCAAAAGCGCTCAAGTGGAGATCCACCTCGTATAGCTCGCTTCCATCCACGACAGCTGCAATATGATCGGCATCAGGCATTGCGAATTCTTTTACCTTTCCTTGCTTAAAATACTGGAAACCTCGTTTGATCGTCACGTCATTAAAATGGTCAGCCACGTTTTCAATAAGCTGTTGCCACTGTATATCATCCATAAGATAAGTTGGTTTCATATGCATTAGTCTCCTAAGAGAGAATAGTTGATCGGGTAGTAGCTTAACTCTTCCATTATATCAGTTCACGAATATAAATTGAGTGGAGGGAGCAGTTGGAAAGTTTTCATACGGGTTGACATGTTTCCTTTTGAAGAGTACATTTCTATTATAAATATAAAATAAATATTACTAATATTTTAGGTTTGATGATCCTGTTTAGGAATGGTTTGTAGTGAACTGTATCCGTGGAGGTATGCAATAAACTTATTGTTAAGAGGGGGGAAATAATATGTCGTCTTTATATAGCTATGATATTCACCTGCCCAGCCAGCTTGATCCCAACCGTAAGTATCCAACCATTTTTACACTGCATGGGAAAGGGTCCAATGAGCAGGATATGTTCGGAGTTGTAGGGCCGTTGTCAGAGGAATTTATTATCATCGGCATTCGTGGAGACCTTCCCATGAGTGGAGGATTCCAATATTATGAGCTGAAAAGTCTGGGTAATCCGCTGCGTGAGCAGTTTGATCGGTCTATTGAACAGCTTCAGGCGTTCGTACAGTATGCCACAGATAAATATCCGGTTGATCCTAGTAAACGGTATTTCCTCGGCTTCAGTCAGGGAGCGATTTTGTCGATGTCACTTGCGCTTACCCTTGGCAATCAGTTGAAGGGGATTGTAGCGTTGAACGGCTATGTACCTGATTTTGTGAAAACAGAATACGCGCTGCAAAGCATAGAGGACGTGTCCGTATTTATTTCCCACGGCGAATACGATTCTGTATTTCCAGTGAGCATCGGCCATGAGACGGCGGCATATTTCCAGACCAGGACTTCTCACTCCACATTCAAAACATACCCGACGGATCACGGTGTCTCACCAGATAACCAGCGAGATGTGCTTCAGTGGCTGCGTGAGGATGCGGGGATAAGCTCGAAGATGTAACCAGCCTTGGTATTCGTTTTTTTGTTGTAATAGGTTATTAGGCTGGTTGCCTTCTTGTCTTCGCGCCACTAGATCACTTTTTCTCCAACCTTCTTGCAGAATGAACTAAAAAGAACCATCTTGAGACAGATGGTTCTTTGTCGCGAATACTTAAAAGGATTCATGAATAACTAATTCATTAAGGGAGAAACGTGTTGTTGGACGTGCAGGGGTTGCGGCTACACCAAGGGTGACAATCATGACAGGGATAAACCGCCCAGGAATATTCAGAGCTTCAAGCAGTCCTGCAGGATTAAATCCACCTATTGGACCACTATCGTAGCCTTTCGACTTGGCAGCTAACATGAGTTGCATAGCTGCGAGAGCTGCATTTTTGTTTGCTTCATCCCTAGCGAATTGAGGGCTTTGATAGCCTCCTTCGATTTGGGAGAACAAGATGTCTCGCACTGCTTTCGAGATGAATTCTGACTCATAAAGACGGTTATACATTTCTCTGCCAGTTCGGTTTGCCTCAAGATCACCGAGAATGACAACAACAGCAGAAGCATCTGAAATCTGTTGCTGTCCATAGGCGATCGGTTTGATTCGATCTTTTTGTTCTTGATTCTGGATAACCAGAAAGCGCCAGTGTTGAAGATTCCAGGCTGAAGGAGCTGTCGCGGCAAGTTCAAAAATTTCATTCAACGTTTCTTCTGGGATGATTACGTTTGTTTTATACTCTTTGGTAGCATGTCGTTCACGCAATATTTTCTCAATAACTTCTTCCGCGTTCTCAAAATTAGATGTATTATTTTGGTTCACAGTAGGTTCTTCCTTTCAAGTATCAAAGCTTATTATTTATATAGATCCAATGGTTTAGTGTTTGGATTGAGTTGCAGCGTAAGCAGCAAAAGGTGTTCCATCGTAGATCACTTGAACGGAGGAAATCTTGTTATCCTCTACGACGATGTATTCGGCAACCGTTGCATCCGGAACTGGAATAGTGTTGGAATGATATACGATCACAGCCTCCTTATTATCTCCAAATGCTGTAATGAGTGTTAGCTTGTTAATCATCCGGGCAAATCCTTCTGCAAAATTTTGGAATGATTCTCTACCTTCAAGGTTACCTAAGGGAGAGGTCGTAGTGACTTTGTCCGAAACCAGCGTCATCAGCTTTTCGATATCTTTATTTGCCATCGCTTCAAAATAAGCTTTTGCGATCACCAGTGCATTGTTGTTTTCATTTGTATTCATGTTGAGTACCTCGCTTTCAGTTGGAATAATTACAATATACAAGCCTTCTACTGACAACAGTTTGTCAGTAGTTCTTCAACATACTTTCCACTTCTTTTTTGACACGACTTCGAAAGGATTCAGGTTCCAATACTTTAACATTAGATCCCCAGCTCAAAATCCAATGCAATAATTCCTCAGCATATCGAACACGGAAGTCTACATAATAGCCACTCGGAAGAAGCTCAGCATGTTCCATAAAATATATTTTTGATTCATCGACTTTATCTGCAACCTCGGGCTTAAATACGGTTCGAATGGTTACATGTCGATCATCTGCCGGACGATACGTATGCAAATTGAAGTCCCGAGGTAATTCGAAACTTTCGATCATTGTACTCACATCACTCATGCGAGATATTTTAAAATGTCGATGCTCTCCTCTGAGATCACACTGAGCCACAAGCAGCCACCCTCCTTGCACAAGAACTAATCCTAAAGGTGCGGCTGTTCGTATCGTTTCACGACTATTCTCCGATTCCGATATTCGCTTCGTATATTTGAAATGTATTTTCTTTCCCTCCATCATGGCAATACGAATCGTTTTTATATTGGATTTTTCCCTTTCACCTAATTCAGGGTCTTCAGATTGAAGTCGAAAACGGATACCACTGCGGATTCGATCAGTTTCATGACGAATGGGGTCAGGTAAGATCACTTCAATTTTTCCCCGAGAGGACTGAGCACTTTGACTATATTGATTATCAAATCGCTGTTCAATGAATTCGGCTCCAAGTAAAAGGGAGACCGCTTCCTCCACCGTAAAGCTAATCGGGGGTAGGAAATACCCTTCAATTAAAGAGTAGCCGTGTCCAGGTGCACCGATAATCGGAACGCCAGATTCACTAAGAGCCTGAATGTCTCGATAAATCGTACGTACACTGGTTTCTAACTTCTCCGCTAGTTCTTCTCCCTTTAGAACCTTCCTACGCTGTAGCTCCAATAAAATCGCTAATTGCCGTTCGGTTTTATTCAATTTCCATCCCTCCTGTGTTTCAGTTGTATTTATAAACCTAATTATTTTTAATCACTATAAAAAAACACTACTGACACTTGTATGTCAGTAGTGTTCTCTCCATCAGAATTTGGTCTATAGAAAGTAATGATTCCCGGTTGTCATCCTAGATTATTATTGCCCCGCGCTTTTTAAACGGAAAGATAATTAAAACGGTATTGAACATCAAAGGTAACAATAGTGCAGTCCTCACCGCCGGAAAATACGTCCTACCATCACCCTCCTGACACACTGTTGTCAGGAGACGAGCAGTATAGTTTTATGAGGGGTACACAGTTCCATGTGGTTTCTGTAGACGATCCAAAATCGCTGAAATGAAGGAGCTTAACTGTAATGGAGAATATAAGCAGTCATTTTCATTTTGCTTCTCCTCTTCTTGAGGGTGTAATTCGAAAAAAGAAAAATCGATTTGTTATGATGGTTGAACTGGATGGGGAGCTACACGATTGCCATTGTCCTGCTACAGGCAGTATAGGAAACATTGTCTTTCATGATATCCCATGTCTTGTTTCGCGTAGTAATGACCCTAAAAGAAAAACACAGTTCACCATTGAAGCCATTTCACTGGATCTACCATCCGTTGAATCGAAGTCATGGATTGGGATTAACCAAAATGCGGCCAATCGGTATATCGAACATTTCATCACAAGTGGTCAATTTAAAGATATGATTGGCGATTTCCAGACAGTCATCCGGGAAACGAAGCTTGGTAATTCAAAACTGGATTTTCTGGTGGATCAAACTTATGTAGAGGTCAAAACGCCATTAACCACTTTACATGTCGAGATGGGCGATCATATTGTAATCAAAAAAAACGCTGAATTTAATTCTTTTGAACGTTTTATCAAGCACATGGGTGAACTCAGTGGAAGTTTATCTATAAATGAACGTGCGATTTTGATTGTTTGTTTAGTTTATGAAAACAATGGATTCAAAGTTGGGAATTCTGGGAAACACAGCGGTTATGTTATGCAAACCGTTCAAAATTCCATCAAAAATGGAGTTGAAATCTGGCAAGTTGATTTACAAATTAATCCCGATGCAGTTAGCCTGACGGGCTATTACAACATTACCAATCAATTTTTAACAGGCGATATTATTTCTGAAGAAATATACAAATAGCTACTGACACACTTTTGTCAATTAAACTCCAATATAGTGATGCTACTGAAGAAAAATGATATTTGCTATTCATCTTCACCAAGCAACCATTAATTGTTTGTTAAAAAGAAGTATACCTTTACAGACAGAAAATAGACGGTGACCTAGCGGCGGATCTCATCTGGTTTTTGGAGCAGACAAAAAAGACCGATTCATTAAGAGTCGGTCTTTATGATCCTTATAATCTTTTTTTGCTTTTTCATCCTCTGATAAAATGTGACTCCAACATGCTCAGAGAAAGCTCGGCAGTAGTGGCTACCACGATATCCGCACCTTGCATTTGCGAAGGTGTTCCTACACCGACCGCAAACATCCCGGCACCCTTGATCGCCTGTATGCCAGCCTGTGCGTCCTCTATACCGATACATTCGGCAGGCTGAACGCCTAGATTTGCGGCTCCGGTGAGGAAAATTTCCGGGTCAGGCTTGCCATGCCGAATGGCGGTAACATCCACCACACTGTCAAAATAGTAGGCTAGCTCCAGCCGCTCCAGGATAAACGTTGCATTTTTGCTTGCAGAGGCCAGCGCGATGCCGATTCGGGCTTCACGAAGTTCTGTCAGTAGCGCTTTAATGCCTGGAAGAATGTCCGAGGGCGTTACAGCTGAGATGAGCCGCTGATACTCCGTATTTTTCCGTGTGGCCAGTTCTTGCTTGCCTTCTTCTGAAAACTTATCGGACAGGTTACCGCGCGCCAGTATTTTGTCGAGCGATTCCGTACGGCTGATTCCTTTTAACTGTTCATTAAATTCCCGATCAAAAGGGATGCTCAGCGCTGCCGCCAAGCTGCCCCATGCCTGAAAATGATATTCTGCGGTATCTGTAATGACTCCGTCCAGATCAAAAATGACTGCTTTCATTTGGTTTCCCCCTGTCTGCCCGATTTATGAAACGCTGTTCGTCATTAACGACTGCCCACTGGTAATGTGCGTTGGCTCTCCATACAGCTCCAGCGTCAGCGGTTCTCCGTCCAACAGGGTAATGATTACTTCATTTTCCTGTACGAGAATACTTAACAAGCGACCGCGATAGTTGATTTTAAACGTATATTTGTTCCAGCCCTGTGGCAGGAAGGGGGAGAAGCTTAATGTTTCACGATACGTTCTCATCCCGGCAAAACCCTGTACAATCGCCAGCCAGCTTCCTGTCATGGAAGTGATATGAAGTCCGTCTTCGGTATCGTTATTGTAGTTATCCAGATCCAGACGGGCCGTCCGCTTATACATCTCGACTGCCTTTTCCTCCATTTTGAGTTCGGCAGCCAGCACGGCGTGAATGGACGGGGACAGACTGGATTCATGAACAGTCATTGGCTCGTAAAATGCAAAATTGCGTGCTTTTTCCTCCAGCGTGAACTGGTCTCCAAAGAAATACAGCCCTTGCAGCACATCTGCCTGCTTAATGAAGCAGGAACGAAGGATTTTATCCCATGACCATTTCTGATTTAGTGGAAGGTTGCTGGGATCAAGGGAGGATACAGGCTGCAAATCCTTATCCATAAAGGTATCGTGCTGTACGAAGACTTCCCGCTCCTCATCATAGGGATAATACATGTGAGTGATGATATCCTGCCAATGTGCAAGCTCATCAGCCGTAACTGCTAGATGCTCCGATTTTTCTGCTGAAATTTGAGGTAAGACCGATAATGTATATTTCAGAACCCATGCAGCCAGCGTGTTGGTATACCAGTTGTTATTGACGTTATTTTCGTATTCGTTCGGCCCGGTAACCCCGTGGATCATATACTGCTGCTGGCTTTTGGAAAAGTGAACCCGGTCGGCCCAGAAGCGGCTAATTTCGACCAGTACATCTATTCCATATTCCCGTAAATAGCTCAGGTCGCCCGTATAGTTGGTGTAGTTGTAAATGGCATACGCGATGGCTCCATTACGGTGAATCTCCTCAAAGGTAATCTCCCATTCGTTATGGCACTCCACACCTGTAAAAGTGACCATAGGGTATAGTGCACCCCGTAGCCCTTGCTGGGCTGCGTTATGCTTGGCACCCTCAAGTTGTTGGTAGCGGTACAGCAGCAGATTTCGGGTTACATCCGGGTCTGCGAGCGCCAGGTACATAGGTACGGCATATGCTTCTGTGTCCCAATAGGTGGCACCGCCATATTTTTCACCTGTAAAGCCTTTGGGACCAATGTTCAGACGGGCATCTTCGCCGTAGTACGTAGAGAACAGCTGAAAAATGTTAAAGCGTATTCCCTGCTGGGCCTCTGTATCGCCCTCGATTTCTACATCGGCTTTGTCCCAACGTCTGGCCCAAGCTGCGACATGCTCCTGCTTGAGCGAAGTGTAGCCTTTGTTCACAGCCTCCACGGCGATGCGTTCAGCTTGTGGAATCAGTGCATCCTTTTCCATATCCCGTGAGGTGGTAACAGCCACAATCTTTTGCAGCTGGATACTGTCGCCCGGAGCGACACTGTATTGATAGTGGCGTGCAGCGTACAAAAAGCTCTCTTCCGTCGTCTGCTGCTCCTGTCCCTCGGTCACAATACCCATGGTAGCGTTTACGGTAAAGCGCGGAATACCGAAGGGATTATCTATAGTTGTTGTGGACAGGCTGATGAATTGTTCTTGAACCTCTCGGGCCTCCTCCAACCAAAAAACCTCATCATAGTTCGTGTCTTCATTCTTCGTATTGCCGTCCAGATAGGGGACAAGCTCTATGGTTAGAGGCTGCTCGCTTATATTCGTAGCTTGGTAATCAATCAGGCATAGCTCACGAGTGGTGAGGCTCAGAAAACGCTCCGTAGTGATGCGAACCTGATCGTTCACGGTGCAGGTGCGTCGCAGGATACCCTGTTTCATGTCCAATTCCTGCACAAAATCGCTGATGTGTGCCGTAAATAAGTCTACTTCCTCTTGGTTTACGATCAGACTGATGCCGATGAAGTTCATGGCATTGATGACCTTGCCAAAATATTCAGGATAGCCGTTTTTCCACCAGCCGACCTTTGTTTTGTCGGGGAACCATACACCGGAGATATAAGTTCCCTGATGATGATCACCTGAATAAGCTTCTTCAAAATTGCCGCGCATGCCCATATAACCGTTGCCTATGGACGTTATGCTTTCCTGTAATCGCATGTGTGTGCTATGTAGAGTGTGTGTTGTCAGCTTCCAGCTATCTACGTCAAATAATCGGTTGTAAACCATGATTGTGTACCCCTCTCGGAAAATGAGATCGTTGTTTTAACGAAACCAGTATATGAGCGAGTTCAGTATATAGTGCAACCGTTTGCCCTGTCAACGCAAAAAAACTGATTTTATGGGTTTCCACAAAATCAGTTCTTGTTCATTCCTCAGAGAATCATAGTACCTGGCTGGACTCGCGTTCCACAATTCGGTGGGGAACAATGATGTGTTTGGTCAACTCTTTGGGGTCTTCGATTTTTTCAATCAGGCTTTTGGCTGCCTGATAACCTAGAGTGAAGATATCAATATCCACGGAAGTGAGAGGGGGATTCATCAGCTCAGCCAGCATTAGATTATTGAAGCTCACCATGGATAACTGCTCTGGCATGGACACGCCGAGCTGAGAGAGCATTTTCTGTACTGCCATGGCTACAAGGTCGTCGCTAACGATCATCGCGGTAGGCGGCGGTGTAGCCTGCAATAATGTGCGCATGTCCTCCAGATTAAATGGCTCCCTGACCACGTATTCCTTGGGTAGAGGCAAGCCCGCCTCTCGCAGCGCATCCTGGTAGCCTCTTAGTCTTTCAATATTCACGATCTGTTCATGATCACCGCCAACATAAGCAATGCGCTGATGATTCAGCCCAGTCAAATAAGTGACCACATCCTTAGCAGCCTGGTAGTTATCGTTGTCTACATGGGTAGTTTCACTAACAAATTGCTGAGGCTTACCGATTACGGTGTAAGGTATTTTTTCTTGATGAAGATACTCCACGATGCTATCTTTTTGCTTGGAGTACAGAACAATATAGCCGTCAACACGTCCGGTCCGGCTCATCAGCCTCACGCGGGATAGCAATTCATCACTCGTTTTTCCTGTGACAATGGACAGTGTATAGTTGTGCTCATTCACCCATTCGCTGATCCCGCGAAGGCTTTCCGGAAAGAAGGGATTTTGAAAGATTGCCACATCCGATTCAGGCATAATAATGCCAATCGACTGTGTGACACGGTTAGCTAGACTCTGAGCTGAATAGTTGGGTTCATAGCCAAGCGCCTTCATTTCTTTACGGACACGTGCCTTGGTGGCTTCGCTAATTTTGGGGCTGTCTTGAATGACACGGGATACGGTGGAAGTAGCAACATTAGCACGTTTTGCGACATCTTTGATGGTTACTGCCATCGTCTTCGTCTCCTTTTGCTATCTCAAGCAGGAAATATTATGTTCTATCATACGATATTGCTCGAAAATCAACAAATTCGCGGCTTTTTCGAGTTTTTACATCATCATTAACCAAGATATTTACAATTAGGGTATTGCCAATAGAAAGCGATATCATTATAATAATTGTGCAACCGATTGCATAATGTTTATAGGGTACGAACAACGCTGTACATACTATAAGGGATGGAGATTGAAGGAGCATGAAAAAACTTCTATCATTTGATTTTTGGCAAAAGCTCGGGAAAGCACTGCTAGTGGTTGTTGCTGTCATGCCGGCAGCAGGGATTATGATTTCGCTCGGTAAAGTAGTGGCGATGTTGGCTGGCGATATCCATTTCTGGTTGACTGTCGGCGGGGTCATGGAGAATTTGGGTTGGGGTATTATCAATAATTTACACATTCTATTTGCAGTGGCGATTGGTGGTTCCTGGGCTAAGGAACGAGCGGGCGGGGCTTTTGCTGCCTTAATTGCCTTTATTCTCATTAATATTTCAACAGGAACGATTTTGGGTGTGTCCTCGAAAATGCTAACCCAGGAGGGTGCCACCACCCACACTCTTTTTGGTGCATCCATTCCGGTTAGTGGCTATTTTACCTCTATCTTAGGGGCGCCTGCACTTAATATGGGTGTGTTTGTCGGTATCATCTCCGGATTTGTCGGGGCCGTGGTATTTAACAAGTACTACAATTACCGCAAGCTGCCAGACGCTTTAGCCTTTTTTAACGGTAAACGTTTTGTTCCTTTTGTTGTGATTTTATGGTCTGTCATCGTAAGTTTGATCATGTCTGCCATCTGGCCATTTGTTCAGGGGGGGATTAATCAGTTCGGTATTTGGTTGGCGACTTCGGGAGAGTCGGCTCCTTTTGTAGCGCCATTTGTCTATGGTACACTGGAAAGACTACTGATTCCTTTTGGACTTCACCATATGCTGACTGTTCCTATTAACTATACTCAACTTGGTGGCGTTTACACGACACTTACGGGTTCCGGGGCAGGAAGCGTCGTTGCCGGGCAAGACCCGCTGTGGCTGGCTTGGGCAAGTGACCTGAGTGCGCTTCGTGGTACCGATCCGACAGCCTACAATAGCTTGTTAGAAGGTGTGACGCCTGCCCGCTTCAAGGTAGGACAAATGATCGGTGGAGCAGGAATCCTTATGGGACTAGCGGTGGCTATGTATCGCCGTGTAGACAAAGATAAACGCAGCAAGTACAAGTCGATGATCTTTTCGGCAGCCGCAGCTGTCTTTTTAACAGGGGTAACGGAGCCACTGGAATTCATGTTTATGTTCGTAGCACCTGTGCTGTATGTGGTTTATGCTATTCTTACCGGTATTGCGTTCGGAATGGCCGACATCATACATTTGCGTTTACATTCGTTTGGTATGATTGAACTGCTGACCCGATTACCGTTGTCTATAAATGCGGGTTTGGTGCAGGATATTATTAACTTCGTGCTGACTTGTGTGGTGTTTGCGGTAGCAACCTACTTTATCGCTTATTTTATGATCGGTAAATTCAAAATGGCTACGCCGGGAAGACTGGGGAACTATACGGATGAGGAGCCCCAAGGGACTTCCGAGGCAGGGAGTACGAAGACAGAGGGTGTGGCAGCTACTTCCACTCAAAATCAACTGGCTACGGATATCATAAAGACACTTGGGGGTGAGCAGAACATTGTCGAGGTGGACGCTTGCATGACCCGTCTGCGTGTGACGGTGAAGGATACAGATGCCGTTGGGGACGAAAAAACGTGGAAAGCGCTGGGTGCCTTGGGCTTGATAAAAGTAGATAATGGGGTGCAGGCAGTTTACGGACCGAAGGCTGATGTGCTTAAATCAGATATACAAGACATACTCAACAGGTGATTACTTTGAAGTTGTTAACCTTAAATGCACATGCTTGGATGGAAGAAAACCAGCACGATAAGCTAAAGCAACTGGCTGCTTTTATTGATGAACAGCAGTTTGATGTCATTGCTTTACAGGAAGTGAACCAGTCCATGGAAGAGGCTCCTTTGTCAGCGGACGATTTGGGCACTTACCATAGCGCAGATCCTGAAGTTGTCATTAAGCGTGATAACTATGCTTATGTGCTGAACGGGCTATTGTCTGATAGCTATCATTGGACGTGGGCTCCCGCGCATGTTGGTTTTGCCAAATACGACGAGGGGTTGGCGATTCTGTCGAAAACACCGATTACAGCTACGGTGAACGAATATGTTTCCTCGCTACAGGATTATGACAACTACCGCTCACGTAAAATTGTCGGTATTCAAACTGTGGTGGACGGAGTGCAGGCCTGGTTTGTAAGTGGACATTTTAACTGGTGGAATGATGAAGAATCCTTCCGTGGACTATGGGATCGTACAACCAAAGTGCTAAATTCTTTTGCTCCGACTCCTGTGTTCATGATGGGTGATTTCAACAACGCGGCTGAAGTGCGCGGAGAAGGATATGACTATGTACTGCAATCCGGCTGGTCGGACACCTATCCGAATGCAGCAGTACGTGATGATGGCCACACGGTGATTAAAGCTATTGCTGGCTGGGAAAGTAATGCGGAGCCGCTCCGCATTGACTTTATCTTCTCCAATAAGGCTGCACAGGTACAATCCTCAACCGTTGTACTGAACGGGAAAACAGGACCGGTTGTATCGGATCATTTTGGGGTTGCAGTTGAGTTGGAGCTGTGATGAAAAGAAAGGAGGCCAGTTGCTTATGCAATTGGCCTTTTTCTTATAGATTTCGACTTGAATCGAATGACATATTGGATAACTATAGCGATCAACACCAAAATCAAATTGTAGTAAAAGGGAGTGTTGATGCTAAACCGTTCCATGAGTGCACCTGCGATGATCGGAGACACAATGGCCCCCAATTCGGACAAAGATACGACGTTGCCGATAAATGAGCTTCTATTTTCCTCAGGAATAACATCCCCTAGTTGCGAGTAAAAGGAATCCAGATAGCTGGCTCCTCCTATACCTCCGATGAACATCGCTAAGTATACGATCCATGGTTCTGTGAACCAAAGAAATAAGATGATTTCCACCATGATCAACAATAGACCGATGATACAAAGCATCAAGCGATCCTTAAGTAGATCAGATATTTTGCCAATAAAGGGTGCTGATATGAAGGTTGATATGCCGATAATTGTAAAAGCTAAGCTAATTTCTGCGGGACTCCAATGGAGCTTGTAGGTTGCATATACAGAGAAGTACGTTAAAAATATAGCGAATGCACTCATTTCAAGAAAATGAACGGTAGAATAGACAAGTAACGGTTTCGTTAACATGGTTTTTCCTTTGGGTTTCAGAGGGGGCGAATGCTGTTCTTGTGGCTTTAAGGGAGAACTGAGGAAAGTCATTCTTGAAACGGCAACGAAGGATATACATGAGAAAATAGCAACGAAATAAAACGGAATGGATAAAGAAAAATAAGAAACAATAGCTCCACTCATAAGAGGCCCTAAAATCATACCGGCACCTTCACTGCTGCTGATATATCCATTGAGCGTGCCTCGATTCTCTGCGGTGCTCATATGGTTGATCGTGACTCTTACAAAGACGGTTAGCCCTATAGCTACCAAGCCTTGGAGGAGTCTCAGTATGGATAGAATGATGAAGCTTGTTGCAATCGGAAACAGGAGCATACAAGCGATTTCGGCAATGAGTAGGCTCAACCCCAAGCGTTTTGCGCCAATCTTTTCATAAATTCGTCCTGCCATGCCTCCACCAAGAAATCTTCCCACATAAAACAGAGAAAATAAAATACTCATGCCGAGTGTAGATATCCCGAATTGCTCTACATAAATAGCAAAGAGTGGAAGGATCATACTCCCACTCATGTTAGCAATAAGGCTGATCACGATCATACAGGCGATATTACGATTTAAATATAAGTGTCTCACCATAACCTCGAAACCTCTCTTTGATCTTGCATCATGGGAACCGTTATTCGGATTGCACCTGATTACGGATGAACGGCTTCAGGTCGAGTTAGCGGGTTCCCATATAGGGTACGCAAGCGAGTTCCTCGTGGTGCCTAAATCCCAATGCAATGATGGAGGTATGAAGCAGCGGATGGGGGAAATCTTGATTAGAGCGTGGTGTTGCCTTAAGCGGGAAAGCCGCCTCCTGGTGGTGGCCAAGCTCCATAAATCCGGCGTAGCAGTACGATTTCACCCAAATGATATGAATTGTGGGAAGCGATATTCCGCAGAAGTCCTGCTTTCGTTTCACCTGGGAAATGAGCTAGTGAATCATCCAGTTGCGCGGTTTCGGCAATCTGCACAGCCTGATCCACGCCCTGTAAAAATTCGTTAATAACAGCCTGCCATGCCTCTTCGCTTTGCGGTCCAGTCTCTTCGGGCCAGCTTTCCATGACATTCCCCGGAAGCTGGGGCTTCCGTCCTTCCAAATGCTCCAACATAAATTGCTGCCAGTAAATCATATGCTTCAGCAGTTGGTAAATGCTGTAAGGCATTTCTGCATTTTTCTTCCCTGCCAGCTCGACGTCGATGTCTGGTAAAGCCCGAGCTACTCGAATATGTCCACGTTCCCCGACCAGTGATTTAACCAGTGCTTGACCGAATAATTGGTTTGCATCCGACATGTATCATCATCCCTTCTATGGAGAACTTGTTTCTAGCTTATTCTCATTTTACGATTATACAATTATATTTTTCAAAATGAAAATACCTACTTAGTTTGGATTGAAACAGAAATAACTTTTAAAAAAGGGTTGATAATCATTCTCAATTTCACTAAAATAAAATTGTTTCAAGGGAAACAAAGTATCTACACTAGATATATTTTGTATATATACGGAAATGTTAAAGGGGAGCTTTCCGTATACATATATTGTTTTCTATGAAACAAAAATGGGCTATAATGAAAGGAGGAGTATGCCAAAGGAGTGACCATTTGTTCGTATGGAGAAAGCGACATCAGTTCAGCATGTTTATGATTTGCTCATTAAGATGAATCACCAGCTGGAGCAGCATCAGCAGAGAGAGAGCATGACTATTCTCGAAGAAATCCACGAGCATTTTGATGGAATTGCTTCGCTCAATCTGACGGATGTGCACGTCATTGACTGTATTGGGAGGCATGAGCCGATTAATGTTACGACATTAGCGGATCGAATTGAGCTGAGCAAGGGTACAGTTTCGAAAGTCAGCACCAAGCTGATCAAGGAAGGCTGGATTCGCAGAACCCAGCTTAACGACAACAAGAAAGAAATTTATTTTCGGTTAACCCCGTTGGGGAAAAGACTCTTTCTTGTGCATGAACGACTGCATGTTAAGGTACAGCAGCAGTTATTTGAATTTTTAAATCGTTATAGCTCGGAAGAACTGAATGTCTTGAAACGTCTGCTGTCCGATGGTGTAGATCTCTTGGAAGCTATGGAGTGGCAGGACAAGAGTCTGGACTAAAGGGATATCGAATCATCAACGATGGGCACCTGTTTTATCTCCGAGTAATAGATACATGGGGAGATGCAGGTGCTTTTCTTTTAATGTCAGCAGTTTGCATAATTCGATTCCCAACGCTCGAAGGTACAATATTTAGACGGACTAACCCGTTCCGATCTATATATTGCTGATTTGTGAATACTCTTGGGATTTATGCAAAATGCTTAGTGTAATAGCCGTTTTGCTTCCATATAGAGCACCTGTACGAACTTTTTCGTATTAATGCGGGCTTGGGACAGTGAAGGCTCCACATTGTTTTGCAGCTCCAGCATTTTTTTGCGGATTTCTGTAAAATCAAAAAATTTGGATGCATAATTTTCAAATTTAGGATGCGTATAGTCGGTCAATCCGAGCGATACTATATGGCTTAGCGTCTGGAAAATAGCGCGGCGGACACGTTGCTCCGATGCTTTGATTTCCTTACTCAGCTCTACTGCTGAGGCTGAAGCCCCCAACCGTTTGGACACCACATTGGCAAATATATCCTTCAACGGCGGGAACAGATAGGGAGATAGATTGCCTGTTTCCTCCTCATACTGGTCCAGAAATTCCAGCATGTCCAGTAGATCCATACTCCCGGCTTCCCCGATCATCCCCATTTCAGAGAGCAGAAACTGCCCGGAAGTTACGATGTTTCGGGTCGGTTCAATTGTTGCCGTTGGGTTATTCGATGTGAACATCGACAACCCTTGAAGCGTGCGCTGGATATCCGTAATCGATTGCTGCATGCGCAGACGCTCAGCCACCTTATGAATAACTGCAATAATCTCCAGTCGATTCAAAGGCTTGGCCACATAATATTCAATACCGAGCGAGTACGCCTCGCCGATCATGTTTTTGGATTCGATGCGAGAAATCATAATGATTTTGCCGCTGAATTGATCGCCGAGTGCACGCACGGTCTGAATGCCGTCACGAAGCGGCATCAGCAGGTCAATCAGCAATACATCAATCCGGTTCAGCTCCAGGAGGCCGCTATTCACGTAGGTACCATCCTCTGCTTCCCCGATGACTTCCCCTAGACCTTCGTCTTCAATAATATCTGCCAGCATAGAACGAATTCCCTGATCGTCATCCACAATATAAAAACGCATCCGGGCTATCTTCCTTTCTCCGTCAGTTTCCGTAAAGGCAATGTAATTCTAAAAGTGGTCTGTAATCTATCTGTATTCTCTTCTTCATCCTGTTGCAGTTCAATCGTTCCTTCAAGGCTCTCCGCGACCTCACGCACATAAAACAATCCCATACCGGTCGACGGCTGTCCTTCCTCATCATACTTGGTCGTGTACCCTGGTGTGAAGACCGTTTCCCGTTTCCGCTGAGGAATACCCGGACCGTTGTCGGTAACACTAAAGGAAGCTATATCCTCTTTTCCCGGGAGACAACGAATGGAAACGTCGATCCTTCCGTTGTCCTTCATTGCTTCAACCGCATTGGCTGTCAGGTTATTAATAAGTGTCAAAACGGTATAAACATGCAGCTTGGGTAACAAAGGATCGACATCTAGGGTAAAACGAATGGACTTGTCCAGCGATTGCGCATATTTGCTGTTCGTTCGGATGATTAGCTCCCCAAGCTCTTGAGAAGCCATGTAATGGACTCCGCTTTCGGCATCAATCAGCTTGGACAAACCAGCAAAAATCCGCTGGCTGTCTTTTTTAATCTCGTGAACCTGTCCGGAAATACGAAGTGCCTGTCTGGCGTAATGTTCTCTATCCTTCAGAGATTCATCCTGCTGTAGCTCACGGTACAGCTCGTAGCTTTCACGAGTGATTTGTTCTGCATGTGATAGTGTTTTGCCTAACTGGACCGACTCCTCATACAAGTCCGATACAAGGAGTAAAATTCGCTCTGTCTGCTGCCTTTGTGCCTCTTCATGCTGAACCGATTGATTTAGCCGAATCATATTATAAAACCCAAGCACGAAGAAGCTGCGGATCATAGCCATGAAAGCTACTTTGCTGATCTTAATGATGTCCCAGAAATCGCCGTCCATGCTCCACCGGACGCTAAGTTCCGACACACTTGCGGCAACCTCAATCCCTACAGAGAGGATGCCCACGCGGAGTGCGCGGTAAGGCTCAGCATTAATGTTAAGGACCTGGAAGAGCAGACCGTAGACCATGTAATAAAAAAAGGTAGGGCCATGTAGTGTCAGCAACTCTTCAAAGGGAAGACCGGGCTGAGTGTAATGATTGAGTAAGATGCGAAAGGCCACTACAGCTATCCCTGCAAGCACTCCCGATAATGCAGGCGGAATATGACGAATAGATAACAGAAAGAAAAAAAATACAGGCGTACCAAAGCTGAGACGGAATGTATTAGCGAACGGGTGAATATTCAGCTCACCTGCGAGCGGTACAAATACAAGCATGAGCAGGAAAAGGAGCGTATTCAACTTCATCCATATTCACCTCCTGGGTATTCAGTCAGAAAGGCAATGTGAGCTAAATTCACAGGCTCGCCGTTAAAGTTTGTGAATTTATAGAAAAAAATAAATGTGGCTGTAGATAATTGTCGTTTTTTATAGATCAGATTGTAGTATAAATAACATCATTTGAATATTAAGAACAGCATACTGCAAAAATATACAAATCAGCCAGGGGGGACACGAAGTGAAAAAGATTAATTTGACGATGCAAATCTTTATCGGTCTGGCTTTAGGTATTATTATTGGTGCCTTATTTTACGGCAATTCAGGGGTGGAAGTCTACTTAAAGCCAATCGGCGATATTTTCATCCGCTTGATCAAGATGATTGTCGTGCCTATTGTGATCTCAACGCTCATTATCGGCGTTGCCGGCGTGGGAGACATGAAAAAACTAGGTAAACTTGGCGGCAAGTCTATTCTGTACTTTGAGATTGTAACGACAATCGCCATCCTTTTCGGACTGCTTGTTGCCAACTTGGTTCGACCGGGTGACGGCGTGGATATGTCCCACCTGGCCAAGAGTGATATTCATTCCTATGTGGAGACTGCAGAGAAGTCAGGCCATAGCTTTATAGATACGATTGTGCATATTGTTCCTACCAATATTATTCAAGCTCTGGGCGAGGGAGATATGCTGGCTATTATATTCTTCTCCGTACTGTTTGGACTAGGGGTAGCGGCGATTGGTGACAAGGGCAAGCCCGTGCTGAATTTCTTTGAAGGCGTAGCCGACGCCATGTTCTGGGTAACCAATCAGGTCATGCGCCTGGCTCCGTTCGGAGTATTCGCACTGATTGGAACGACAGTGGCCAAGTTTGGATTGGCCTCGTTATGGCCATTATTGAAGCTTGTTTTGTCGGTGTACGGCTCCATGGCGCTGTTCATTGTGATTGTTTTTGGAATTATCGCCAAGCTTTGCGGTACCCGTCTCTGGACCATGATTAAAATTTTGAAAAGTGAGCTGTTGCTTGCATATTCGACGGCCAGTTCGGAAAGTGTTCTGCCTAAGATCATGGAGAAGATGGAGAAGTTCGGATGTCCTAAAGGAATTACTTCCTTTGTCATTCCGATTGGGTATTCTTTTAATCTGGACGGTTCCACCCTGTATCAGGCACTGGCTGCGATTTTCATTGCCCAAATGTACGGCATTGACCTGCCAATCACGACACAAATCACGCTGGTGCTAGTTTTGATTATTTCATCCAAAGGTATTGCAGGGGTGCCGGGTGCTTCCTTTGTCGTTTTGCTTGCTACACTTGGAGCAGTGAATCTCCCGCTGGAAGGTTTGGCTTTTATCGCTGGTATTGATCGCATTCTGGATATGGCGCGTACGGTAGTCAATGTATTAGGCAACTCGCTTGCCGCTGTGGTCATGTCCAAATGGGAAGGCCAATATGATAAAGAAAAGGGCGAAGAATACGTTGCTTCAATTAAATAAGATGCGACGAACTGAATAGTTGACAGAAAGAGCACCTTTGTGAAGTATTGCGAAGGTGCTCTTTTCGTTTCCAGACTTATTAAGACCTTTCCTTTTTCGACATTTTTCGATGTTTTTTGTATGAATATATAGGTATATGGACATAAAAATGATTCTTATTACCTATGCAATTTTAGATTTATTTATAATGATTCTTAATAAAATTCCGATATTAAACTATATCGTTTTATATATTGGCTTAGAAGGGAAGAGCATATATGTTTTTTAAAAAAAATGAGACCGACTCACTTGCTCCTTTAGTAGAAGAAAGCCGCAAACTTTCACAAAGAATACAGCAGAAGGATTATTCCGCCGCAATACAAGTTTCAACCAAATCTTCCGAGGTTCAAGAAATCGCAAACAATGTCAACCAAGCGCTTGAGTCCATGAAAAAGGATGCTCAACATGTTGACATCCGTCTGAAGCTTGTTACCAAGGCTATAGAGATTGGCTTATGGGACATGGAGGTGGTTGCGGGTGATCCCGTCAATCCAAGTAATACGTTCACATGGTCAGAAGAATTTCGTGCTATGCTGGGGTATCAGAGCGAAAAGGACTTCCCCAATGTATTAAACAGCTGGGCATCCCGGCTGCACCCCGAAGATCATGATAGGTCATTGGCAGCTTTGTCAGATCATTTGCTGGATTTTACGGGAAAGACGCCTTATGACGTACAGTATCGTTTGAAGCTGAAGCATGGAGAATACCGCTGGTTCCGGGCTACCGGAACGACGATCCGCGATCAGCAGGGAGTGCCGCTTCGAATTGCGGGTGCTCTATTGGATGTGCACGACCAGAAGATTAAGTCCGAGGAGTTGCAGGCTCTAGTTACAAGATATGATCTCATCAATCGTGTTTTGGTGGAGGCTCCATATGATGTCATTCTGGCTGATGGAGACATTGAGAACCCGGATAATATATTTTGGTGGTCCCAGCAATTCCGCCACACCTTGGGCTTTAAGGATGAGCAGGACTTCCCGAGTGTACTAAGCAGTTGGAGTTCGCGTATACATCCTGACGATGCCGAGCATGCGTTTAAGGCTGTAGTTGATCATTTAAATGACTATTCAGATCGTACGCCATATGACATGGTGTGTCGCTTGCAAAGTAAAAATGGCGAATATCGCTGGTATCAAAACAGTGGAAGAAGCATACGCGATAGCAAGGGAGTGCCTATTCGTATTGCCGGGACCATTCGTGATATCACAGTGGAAAAGGAAAAGCAGGCTGTCGCGGATGAGCTTACGCTCAAAATCCAGCATCTCTCCGATTCCATTACGGAAATGGTGAACGGCGTTAACTCGGTTAGTAACCAGGCGCAGGAGCTGGCAACAGCTCAGGAGCAATCGACAGAGGCAGCGAATCAAGCCAAAGTCAGTGCAGAAGAAACCCAAAATATTTCCAACTTCATTAAAGAGATTGCGAATCAAACAAATCTGCTGGGTCTGAATGCTGCCATTGAAGCATCGCGTGCGGGCGAGCAGGGGCGGGGTTTTGCGGTAGTCGCAGATGAAGTGAGAAAACTCGCCATTCACAGTGCTGATGCAACCGGAAATATCGAGACCAGTCTGGACGAAATGAAGACACTCATCGAGCGGATTTTGCACAATATCGGTAACATGTCTACGCTGACACAGACACAAGCCGCGCTAACGCAGCAAGTGAATGCGTCTACGGACGAGATCAACAGCATGTCCAAATCTTTGTTGGATTTTGCAAGAACGATGTAAGGCTTCATGTAGAAATGAGGCCGGGCCTTAGGCTCGGTCTCTTTACTGTTTTTGGAAGATGAACTATACTTTTCGAGGATAGATCTAAAAATCACCTCATAGTAACTTTATGTGGAAAAGAGGAATATACTTGAGCTTACTTAGTTCAATATTGGTCGGAATTGTAGCTCTGGAGCATGTGTACATTCTAATATTGGAAATGTTTCTGTGGACGACTCCGCGGGCGATGCGTACGTTCGGCACCTCGAAGGAGCTGGCAGAAGCAAGCAAATCCCTGGCTGCAAATCAGGGGCTGTACAACGGCTTTTTGGCAGCCGGATTGGTGTGGGGCTTGTTCTATCCAGATACTGTGATCGGGCGGCAAATCCAATTATTCTTTGTCATTTGTGTGGTAGTGGCTGCGTTGTATGGTGCATTAACTGCTAATAAGTCTATTTTATTAAAGCAAGGCCTGCCTGCCATCCTGGCACTGATCAGTTTGTGGATACTCTGAAGACACCCTTACCGGGTGTTTTTTTCTAGATTCGATCACATAATGTCTGGAATGCTAATGACAAGGGGAATAAACAGTTTTTGATCGATTGTAAATCCGACTATTCCGATTTATAATAAATTTATTACATACTAAGAGGACACGGGGGCTAGAGCGATGCGTCGTAATTTGACTGGTGTATTGGTATTAATTGTATTAATGTTGGTTGTAAGTGCATGCTCCGGCGGGAATTCTGGATCTACGTCTGAGACGAATGGGAATACGCCTGGTACAGCTACCACAACAGCTGATAACGGACAGCCTAAAGATGGCGGCAGCCTGATCATTGGCGTACAAGCTGATCCGGTGGTGCTGAATCCAAACTATGCGGGTGATCGGGTAAGTCTGACGATAGACCAGGCGATATTCGCACCATTGTTTCAAGTGAACAATGGCAAAAAGACATTTTATTTGGCAGACAGTCTGACTCCTTCAGCAGACAAGCTGACTTATACACTAAAACTGAAAAAAGATCTGACTTGGCATGATGGCGAGAAGCTGACAGCTGACGATGTCGTTTTCACCATTAACAAAATTTTGGACGAGAAGCAGCACAGCTTTTTGAGAAGTAATTTTATGGTTAATGGCAAACCGGTACAGGCGAGCAAGGTTGATGATACAACGGTCGATTTCAAGCTTCCTCAGCCAGCTCCTGCTTTTGAGGCAGCACTGGTACAGGTATCCCCGATTCCGAAGCACATTTTCGAGAATGAAGCGGATATTGAGAAAAGCACGAAAAACAACTCTCCGATTGGATCAGGTCCTTTCAAATTTAAAGAGTACAAAACTGGTGAGTACGTTACACTCGAACGGTTCGATAACTATGTTGGCGGCAAGCCGCATCTGGATTCAGTAACATACCGGATTGTTAAAGATTCGAATGCTGCGAATTTGGCCCTTCAAAATGGTGAGATCAATGTAAACTATCTCGATCCGCAAAATGTAGAGACCATTAAAGCAACAGATAAGTTTGACATTTTCCCTTACAGCGAAGGTCGCTTGGCTTATCTGATGTTTAATGAAAACAGTGATACGAAGCAGTTGAACAAAAAAGAAGTACGTCAGGCGCTTTCTTATGCATTGAATCAGGATGAATTGATTCAAGTCTCCTATGGCTCCAAGGATTATGCAGATACTGCGAAATCTGCTCTGACACAGGATGTACTGTATCACACGAACGACGTTGCATTTTTCAATAATGATGTGAACAAGGCGAAGGAGCTGCTGAAATCGGCTGGAGCTGAAGGACTGAAGCTGCGCATTATCATTCCGGGCGGCAACAAGGTACAGGAAGCACAAGCGCTCTATATCCAGCAGAAGTTCAAGGACATAGGCGTTCAGCTGGACGTGAACAGCATGGATTCCTCGGCATGGTCGCAAAAGTTCGTCGATACGAATGCCAAGGACTTCGATCTGGCGATCAGCGGCTATATCATGGGGTATGACCCTGATGCATATCGTATTTTGTATAGCACCGGATCGTCCTCCAATTATTCGCATTATTCAAATAAAGAAGTGGATAAGCTGCTGGAAGAGGGCGCGGGTGAGTCGGATACGACTAAACGTGGAGAAATTTATAAAAAGGTACAAGAGCTGCTGGCTGAGGATGCTGTCATCTACCCGATTGCTTACACCAAGACTATTGTAGCCTTCGACAAGCAGTATGGCGGTATTGATCAGGCTGTGTTGAAGCCGGTCGTGATTTTCGAGGATTTGTCCAAAATTTATCACAAATAAGACAGGGTTTTCAAAAATAAGCTGGGCTAACCAGCTTATTTTTTTCGAAAACAGCAAGGGGAAGGGAAACGTATGAGACAACTCATCGCCAGAAGGTTGCTGCAAGTTATACCGATGCTATTTTTTGTGTCCATCGTCTGCTTCGGCTTGATCAAGCTGGCTCCAGGTGATCCGGTTCTCTCTTTTGTTACACCGAATATGCATCTGGAAGACATTGAACGAATGAGGCATAGCTTGGGGCTGGACCAGCCCGCTTATGTGCAGTACATATTATGGCTTAAAAAGAGCCTAACGGGTGATCTCGGCTACTCGCTAATTAATCACCAGCCTGTGCTGGATCAGATTCTCGATCGTCTACCGGCTACAGCCGGGTTAATGGGCGCATCTATCATACTGGCTGTGCTGATTGCAATTCCACTCGGTTTGACGGCTGCGGCTAATCGGAATCGCTGGATCGACAAGCTCATTAATCTGATGTCGTACATCGGGATTTCTGTTCCGCTGTTTTGGCTCGGTATTTTACTTATTTATTTATTTGCGATTTATCTGCACTGGCTTCCGAGTACAGGGATGCGTACCATCGGTACGGATTCGGTGCTGGATGTGATTAAGCATGGAATTTTACCATGTTTTGTACTGGCCTTCGGCTTTCTGTCTGTGTATGTGAGGTACATCCGTTCCAGCACGATTACGCAGCTCAAGGAAGAGTATGTGCAGATTCAATACGCGTTTGGGTCTGGAAAAAGACTGGTTTTGTTTCGACATGTGCTCAAGCATGTGCTGCTGCCCATCATTACGCTGCTCGGAATGTCGGTTGCGGACCTGGTGGCTGGAGCCATTGTGACGGAGACGGTATTTTCCTGGCCGGGCATTGGCTCGCTGGGCATGACGGCGGTAAAAGGAATGGATTATCCCGTCATCATGGGGATTACTTTATTTTCCGCTCTGCTGCTGATCCTGGGTAATCTGCTTGCAGATATCTTATACAGCATTGCGGACCCGAGAATTAAATCAACGAGGTGAATTCATGAATCGGAGCAAATGGCGCAACATCGGGATCGAGCTGATGACGAGCAAAATGGGCGCCGTCGCCCTCATACTATTGATCGTATTCTCGCTGGGGGCGATTTTCGCATTTTTATCGCCGCAGGACCCGAATAAGTTGAACGTGCTGGAGCGTCTCCAACCGCCGGGAGCGGCACACTGGTTTGGGACGGATGATTATGGGCGGGACTATTTTACAAGAGCACTGTACGGTGGACGTGTATCATTGCTGGTAGGTTTTGCGTCCATGATTATTGCGACCAGTATCGGTGCAGTGGTAGGTATTGTGAGCGGATATTTTGGAGGATGGATCGACAATCTGCTTATGCGGGTTTTGGAGCTGATCATGTCGATTCCGTCTTTCTTGGTTATTTTGCTGCTGAGTGTGTTTTTGAAGCCGGGCGTCGGCAATATCATTGTTATTATCGCCCTGCTCATGTGGATGAACATTGCCCGGGTGGTTCGTGCAGAGACAATGACGTTGCGCGAACGGGAGTATGTACTATACGCCAAAGCTTCGGGACAAAGTACGTTTGGTATTATTATGAAGCACATCGTACCGAATCTGATTCCGGTAATTATCGTAGGGGCGACGAACAATATCGCTTCAGCGATTATGATGGAATCGTCACTGAGCTTCCTCGGCTTTGGTGTTCAGCTACCTAACGCTACGTGGGGCAGTATGCTGAATAATGCCCAAGGATATATTGCACAGGCCCCATATATGGCATTATTCCCGGGTCTACTTATTTTACTGACTGTGTTGAGCTTTAATGTTTTGGGAGATGTGTTGCGTGTAGGCTTTGAACCCAAATTAGTAAAACGATGATTCATAGCACAGATCCATTACAAATGGCTCCAGGAGCGACAGGAAGGAGCGAAACACAATGACGGAACATCTATTGTCCGTCGAACAGCTGGAGGTCTCCTTTTTCACTCGTGAAGGGGAAAATCAGGCAGTTCGAGGGGTTAGTTTTCATATTGATGCTGGAGAAACGGTAGGAATCGTAGGAGAATCCGGCAGCGGCAAAAGTGTTACAGCGAAAGCGATCATGTCGATGATCGCCCCGCCGGGCAAGCGGCTGAACGGCGATATCCGTTATCGGGGACAAAGTCTGACCGCCCTGACGGAAAAGCAATGGCGCAAAATACGCGGAAACCAGATTGCGATGGTCTTTCAGGACCCGATGACCTCACTGAATCCGGTCAAAAAGGTTGGCTATCACCTGGTTGAGGTGATCCGCAGACATCGAGGACTGAGCAAGGAAGCGGCTACGCAAGCAGCTGTAGAACTGCTGCGACAAGTAGGCATTACCGAGCCGGAGCGCCGAATGAACCAATACCCGCATCAATTCAGTGGCGGGATGCGCCAGCGGGTGATGATTGCCATGGCGCTCTCGTGCAGCCCGGAGCTGCTGATTGCAGATGAGCCGACTACAGCGCTGGACGTGACGATTCAGGCGCAAATCTTGGAGCTGCTCAAGACGCTGAAGCAGCAATCCGACATGTCGATTGCTCTGATCACCCATGACCTGGGCGTCGTCGCCCAGGTGTGTAGCCGTGTCATCGTCATGTACGGCGGTATGGTGATGGAGGAGGGGCGCGTGGACGATATCTTTTATCGTCCGGGCCACCCGTATACGCAGGGCCTGCTGCGTTCTGTGCCCCAGCGCACGAACGGCTTCCGCGAGCGGCTGGTGCCGATTGAGGGCACGCCGCCAGACCTGCTGAACCCGCCATCGGGCTGTCCGTTCATGGAACGGTGCCCGCATGCGTTTGCCCGCTGTGTGGAGCGGCCGCCGATGGTGGAGCTGCGCCCGGATCAGCGAGCAGCCTGCTGGTTGAACGAGCCGGACGCAGTGCCTGCTGGAGTCTACGAGACGCCCGAAGCGGG
Source organism: Paenibacillus sp. FSL R10-2748 (assembly GCF_038005565.1). Taxonomy (NCBI): domain Bacteria; kingdom Bacillati; phylum Bacillota; class Bacilli; order Caryophanales; family Paenibacillaceae; genus Paenibacillus; species Paenibacillus sp. FSL R10-2748. Next base: position 105,767 of record NZ_JBBOTK010000008.1, on the reverse strand, counting down.
GCAAGCGGAAGGGGGGAATAACGGTGAGTGAAGCAAACGATGTATTGGGTGAGCATCAGCCCTTGGTAGAGGTACACCAGCTTAAGAAGCATTTTGTGACCGCAAAGGATTTGTTAGGGCGTAGCTCTGAGGTGCTCAAGGCGGTGGATGGCGTGAGCTTTCAAATCAAGCGTGGTGAGACGTTCGGACTGGTCGGTGAGTCAGGTAGTGGGAAATCAACGGTTGGACGCTGTCTGACACGGTTATACGATTATACAGAAGGTATGGTACGCTTTGACGGTCAGGATATTTCCAAGCTGAACGACAAACAGCTCAAGCCGCTGCGTCGGCGCATTCAGAGCATTTTTCAGGACCCATATTCCTCTCTTAATCCGGGTATGAACGTGCTTGACCTGATCGGTGAGCCGATGGATATTCACAGATTGCATCAGGGGAGTGAGCGTAAGGATGCTGTAGTGGCTTTGCTTGAAAAGGTAGGGCTGAAGCGGGAACATCTGTATCGCTACTCGCACGAGTTCAGCGGCGGGCAGCGCCAGCGGATTTCCATCGCTCGTGCTCTCTCCGTGAACCCCGAGTTCATCGTCTGTGACGAGCCGATTTCGGCACTGGATGTGTCCATCCAGGCGCAGGTCATTAACACGCTGGAGGATCTCCAGCAGGAGTTCGGGCTGACGTACCTGTTCATCGCCCATGACTTGTCGATGGTGCGGCATATTTCAGACCGAATCGGTGTGATGTACCATGGGCGACTGGTAGAAGTAGCTGATGCAGATGAGTTGTATGAGCAGCCCGCTCACCCTTATACGCAGGCGCTGCTGTCCTCCATCCCTGTGCCTGATCCGAGAGCAGTCGGAGAGCGGGAGGGACTGGAGGGGGGCTTGGCCCAACCAGACGGCTCATTAGTATGGGACAAGGATAACAACAGTGCAACCGAGCTGAGAGAAATCAGTCCCGGCCATTATGTAGCATACCCGGTTAACCGTTAGGGTTAAGAGCGGTTGTACGATGTGCATGACCCAAAGGAGGTAAAAAACGATGACTGAATCGACAAAAAGAGTACGTATTTCCCAATGGGACGCGCTCTTGCTGGAATCATTACGCTCTTTAGGCTGGTCCCAAGAGGAATTAATCCGTCGGGTGCAGCAAAATGAGCTGCCAACGGACGGACCATCCGATTTTGATTATACAGAGCTTGTCACCGGGCTGGCGTCCAAAGAGCCGGAGGTGTTTGTCAGCGCGGTAACGGACGGATATCAGATCAAGTACAATACGATCCGGGGTATTCGTTCGTGGATTGCCGTTGCGTTCGGGCGGGAGCCTGAGCTGTCACTGGAGGAAGGAAGCGAAGCTGTTACATCCGAACTGACGAAGGCTGAGTATGATCGGCTGGAGAGAGTGCTGTCGTTAGGCTGGTTCATCCAGGAATTACGTCCCGCGGCTGGCGAGACTTCAGGATTATACCGAATTGTACCTGCTGCACAGATTAAAAGTTGACTTTGTAGGGCTCGTTCTGCAAAATCAACAGAAGTGGAAAATGTCCAAGGTGAAAAGGCTACAGCCGATAACTGGTGTACTTAGAGAACTTTATTTGAAGTCAGGGAGTCAATGTGCTTTTCCTGATTGTGTTAAACGGATTGTGATTGTGGATATGGATTTTACTAAACTAGATAAGTAACGGTAAGGCTGGGCGGTTGCTCAGCTTTTTTCTTTACGCATGGAGTCGGTATGTCTGTAATCCCGTGAAAGCGCGCTTGCCAGCCCCAATGTCGTCCAACCTTATGGCGGAATGTTTGACTTGGGATGGTCTGCTAGAGCGGGCGAAAGTATCACCCTTGCCTTAACGTTTTCCAATTGTTATGTAATTATTTTCAATAAACAAGAAACAAATTCACGATTTTCACGTCTATGTATATAGATATAGTTTTAGGAAAACCTTGGATCAAGACCTGTAGAACAATAATTTTTTTACAAAGGAGCAATTAAAATGAAAAATCTAAGATTAAAATACGCTACTGCTTTCCTGTCGAGTGTAGTGCTTGTGGGAAGTGTAAGTGGTTTTTCTATTGCCAATGCTAATAGTACATTACGCCCTAATACGTATGTTCAAAGTTCAGTTAATGCTGTAAATCCATCTGTGTATCAGTCCATAACTAAGTTTAAAAAGAGCGAGACCCCAAATCAGTTGATTTGGAAGGAGAACAACATTTCGTTAGTGGCAAAAAAAATTGAGCTAGAAAATGCACCAAGTTCTGAGAAAAGTGTTATTACATCAATAACGATCAAAAAAGGAGAAAAGAGTTATACCATTAAAACAGATGGATATAATGATAAACTGCGTGATATATCGAGCGCAGTATTATCTCCTTCTAATACATGGTTGGCTATACAGGCACAGCGGAGTGCAGGAGATACGTTACTACTGATCAATCTTAAAACCGGAAAATCTACCATTGTAAATGATCTTTTAAAGGCTAAAGGCAAAAAAAATATAGAATCAATTACTGCTTATAACTGGTCACCTAAAGAAGATCAAATTGCCTTTTCGTACGGTGATACATCAAGCAGCTCCATAGCTATATATAACACAAATAAGGATGCCTTTATATATCTTCCTAGGGAAACGGATTACATCAGCACAAGTCTGATTTTATGGCATAAAAATGGGAAAAATTTAGACTATATAAGTGAGTATCCATCTGACCAAAAGAAATTATACAGATACTCAATGGACAGCAGAAAAGTGAAACCTGTTAAAAAAATTAGCCAGAGAGAATTTCAACAATGGTTCAAACTTGATAAATACAAATCAAATTAATACAAAAAAGGGCGGAGTTTTACCTCCGCTCTTAATTTTTTAGCTTTCGCTTATTGTGATCTTACCAGAACTACCGTTTTGCTCAAGAACTTGAATTAGTGCTCTTTGATCGCTGTTAGTAAGTCTAATGCAACCGTATGTTGGACGCAAAGGATACCATGTTAAAGATGTGCTCTTAGCAGGATCTCCGCCATGAATCATAATTTCGTCGCGGCCATTATTTGTAGCAGTCAGGAAGTTTCCACTTACCGCTTGATTCAGCCACACACGCTTATAAGGACCATAAGAGTAGTCAGAATCACCTTTAGCATAAACAATTGTTTTCGCGACACCCGTAGGAATGTCTGCATATTTAAGTCTCCAGTTCGTATGATCCTGACCGTTTTTTGCATCATTTGATCCACGGCCTAAAGCTTCTACAGGTCCAAATACCAAACTGCCACTATCATTATAAACTTTCAGTGTTCCTTTGTAATCTCGATTAGATGGAAAATTAGCAATAATGTGATAACCCATTGTTAAACGCCTCCATTAGTTTAGTTGAGAGTGGATTTGATGGAGTCGCTAACATCTAAATGGCTCCACATTCTTTGATGTTAGTCTTCAATTCCCTCTCACTTATGTAGGTGATTTAAGGCTGTGAATTACAACCAATCGTGAAAAATGCGAATACATAAAATTTTTTCAATTCATGTACTTTGCTCGATTATCCCCTACACTTATATAGGAGTTGGGGACTGTAACTACACAACCTGAATATGAACTTTTTCTAGATCGAGAAAATCCCTCTCTAAATTTGAATAGCCCCTCTAGCTAGAATAGATCCTGGGATAAACCTTTGGATTATCCTGTATAATTTAAAATTATGCTCAAGATGTGAGAAGAGTTGAGGAGTATATTCCAACTCGACCACAGCAAAAACTAAATAAGCTGCCTCCGGTAGAGTAACTGGAAGCAGCTTATCGCTAAGGACTCTTATTTTTTCATGATAAACTCAAGAAGTTCGGTTTTCATACTCTGGATGGCATCCTCTTTTGGCATAAGGATAAATTTACTTAATCGTTTAATATCTGGATCGAAATATTGGAAAATTGCATTCATAGCCTCTACATCGGATTTGGTTTGGGCAAGTTCTACTAATTTCATAAACTCATCATCTGACATAAATCGTGAAGCACCTTCTTTTTCCATTTGTTCACCGCCTGTTGTGTAATATGTAGTTCCTTGGCAACTTGGCCTTCCTTTTTATCGTTTATGTAAATTTCATAGATGACCTTTTTGCCTACCTCAGACCTTAGTCTATTAATGTATGATTTCATCATTATTTTGTTATCAGATTCTTCCGAAAACGAGGTTTGAAAGAGATTAGGCTTGGATTCTAAAGAAATTTCACGTTTCCGATTTCGTTTTGTACGATACTGCATTCTCCAAGCAATTCTATAAAGCTCGCGTCGGTAATCTTCGATAGCACCCATCGGAAATTTCCTCCCTTATGTTCATATACGTACATATAAGGTAGGAGTTCTCAAAATCAATATAACAACCAATTTATAGAATCAATTTTCTTTTTTTAGCGAATATAATAAAATTTTGAATTCTTTTGGAATTATCTGAAATTGCCGTGCAGAAACCCCTAAAATTCCGTGAAGAACCCGGGCGATTATATCGGCTTGTGTTGGTTCTTTTTTTGTTGGAAAAGTGGGGTGTATCATCCATCTGGCTCAGAAAAACTGGTGGTTGCAGGGGGATATATCATGGGATGGTTAGCAGAGGGCGTAAAAACGAAAAATTGACTTGACCATTCAGGAAGCTACTATAGTTGATGTTGATTATAGTGGGTCAACCATGCGGATCAACAGTAGGTATCAATCTCACGTTTAGTTGTGAAGAGTGAAAGAAAAGATTCTTCATTGAATCCAGCAGTGCTGGTTATGTAGGTATATTTATGTATAAAATGATATATATTTTTTCTTTTCTAGGCTTAATTCAAAAGGTTCATTAAAAAAAAGCGAGCATCTTGCAGCTGTTGGTATATAACTTGTGCCGTGTCGTTTAGGTAATCAGACAGAAGAAGTATTTCGTCCCATACATGCTGTGTAAATTTGAGATGTAGCAGCTCCACATTTTTGTCCATTGTATGATGATCGGACAACAGGTAGGTGAGATCTTTAACTGATATGATTTCATCCATTATAAATACCGTCTTTCATTGGTTATTATTTAGAATTAGATATTTTTACGCCAATCGGCATAAAAATTTTGTGAAGAGTCAGGATACTTTTAAAGGATTACGATACGACCCAAACTATCCAAGGGTCTAATGATTCCCGTGGTTTTCACCCTGTCCACCTCCGTTATTTGATCCAATAATACCAATATATCTTTAATTTTGCCTTTGCTAATAGGCTAAATTTACACAATTTGATTTGCTGAGATCAAAAAGAGAGGCAGGGGCTGTCTCTCTGAATGGTATGATATTAAAGTAGCATCTAATTGTACATTCCAGTAAGATATATTTAAAAATTTATGTTAGAAAGAGGTAATTATGTTAAAACATCATTTTTCAAAAAAATTGAGACAATCCATTGGAAAGGGAGAGTGTTTTTCTTTAATTCGATGGATGGTTATCTTGTTACTAGCTTTAAGTGTTTCTTTAGCTATGGCTGTTTACGGGATCTTATCAATAGATCTACCGAATTGGATAAAGCCACTGCCACCAAGCAACTGGATTGGATTTTATGGAAGTATGTTCGGGGCATTCCTCAACGGATCGGTGACCATATTTATTTTTAACGAAACACTTAGAGAAAATCGGAAGACGAATAGTGAAAATAAGCGAGTCCAAAGTTTACCGCTGCTGAAGCTATGAAGGTGTTATTGATATTGCCGGTTCGAAACATAGTGTATAAAAACTTCAATCTAGTCGTTTCGTTTAGAGATATTTTAGGGAATCACTACCATCAAACTTATAAACTAGGTTTCTCCAGCAACGATGGTCTTCCTATATTAACCTTAAAATGTACCACATCACCCATGTGGAAGACTGATAAAAAAGATTCCTATTTCATACATACGGAGTGACTTAAAAAAAGAATAGTACAAAGGTCTGTACTGCATAAAACAAGGGAGTAACGCCGAATATATAAAAGCGACCATAGAAGGTCGCTTTTTACATTTAGACAAATTGAGTAGCTCTGTAGAAGGGCTAAGCGAATTGTATATTCTTGCTGATAAATCCCTGTTGAATTAATCCTTTTCTTCATCTTTCTTTCAATCCCCCATATGTCTTTCACCAGCGGCGGCCACAGCAGGTGGGGAATATCCTGGTACGTGCATTCTGCGATCCCTGTTTTCTTGGAGTAATTGTCCAACTCCAATTTTGCAAGGAGCTTGTTCGGACCGATTCCAGCTGTGGACGGTAATCTAAGCTGCATAAGAATATCTTTCTGGATACGTTGAACTGCTTCGAGTGTTGTCCCGTGTAGGTGTGCTGTGGCATCTAAGGTAATCCAACTCTCATCAACGGAATATGTAGAAATAGCTTCAGTCGGTACGTACTGGTTTAGTAATTTAGTAATAGTCATAGATGTGTCCAGGTACAGTCCCATCTGAGCATTTACCATCTGGATACGCGGATCGGGAGGGATTTCATATAGTCGGTTTCCTGTCCGGATACCGAATTGTTTTTTAAAGCTGGAGAAGCCACAAGAATTACGGAGCCGGGGCGATTTTTATCGCCTACAACTGCTAAGAGGGTAGTAAGTGGGCCGAGCCCTCTGTCTACAGCTTCAATGGAAGCATAAAAGACTGGCAATAAATACAGGCGACCTCGTGATGGGGAAGTTTTGAGTAGTCAATCATGCTGTACCCCCTCTCAATATAGAACATTTGTTCTTGTGAATATATCACGAAAGTCCTTAGTATATTCATTATAATTTTTTCCTTTTTGGCGATAGAGTAAGTGTCATACAAGGTAAGGGAAATATTTAAAATCTTTATGCCACAAACCAATGCCGATATTAACAAGTAAAACAAGCCCCAAAAAACCTAGACAATCTAAATACCAGAGTATGGAATATGTATGTAGTTATTGTATAATAATTGTAAATACAGTGAGAGGAGAGAACATGCTAAAGAATCCAAATTTCCTTATTTTAATAATTTTCTTGGCTACATTAACAGTGCGAATTGTATATAATAATCCACCCATTATATTTATGACTGGTTGATGGGTATATACGCTATCCGTTTGATTGGCCGGACGTTGTACGAAAAATACCAGAATAATCATAGGACCAGTAATGTAACCGATACGATTGTAGAAGTGATTATGGTTATGATTTCAGTCGAAATTGTTCTGTTTTTATTTATGTCACAAGAAACATGGATGCATAAGTTGCTTTTTTTAATCGGAGAATCCTATTTTCTCATTTTATACTTTTTAAAGAAATCATACTAAAAAATAAGGAAGTGAATTGATGAAGAATCGAACTATTAAGATTGCAGTTGTTATTGTTTTAGTACTAGCATGGGGCATTTATGGCACTTATTATTTTTTGAATTTAAATACCTCTATTCAAAAAGCTGTGTTGGATCAGGTCGATATGGATAATGTCTATCTTCAGATTATAAGAACGCACACTAAAATTACTAATGAACCAGTCGATTATAACGTGCATGTGATGGAAAAGAGTGGAGTTAAAGCAATTTTGGATCAATTATCTGGCATTGAGCTTAAAAAAACAAGCGGAATGAATAACGGGGATAAAGTTCCTTTTTACTATACTATTATCATCCGCCCGAAAAGCAATCAGGATTCAACATTGAAGTATGAAATTACATTTAAGAATAATAAGTTAGTATCTATCTTTAATCAGGAAAAAAATTATAGGCAGGAATATATGATAACAAACGAATTCGACTACCACTCGTTCAAAAATTCAATCGATAAACTTTTCCAGAAGGAGTAGTTAGTTTGTATGAAAAAAGGTCGGTTGTCAAACTCAACCGACCTTTTTCTCAGTTATTTAGGAATCAGTCTTAGAAAACTTCCCATCCATTTCCGGAGTGTGCTTTTTGCACAACGCCATTACCCGAAATAAAACGGATAACGGTACCGTCTTGTAGAGTGTACTCAAGGAACGGGAATTTAATCTGATAAAGATCGTATCTTCCACCGTAAAGGGCAATTTGAGTGTTGATTTTATCAATGCCCGCAATACCGTCGCTAATGACATTTTCGACTGTCGAACCCGTGCCTGAGGCAAATAGCGTAGAGGCGAGGGAAGCAATTCCCATTGCTACCCCTACTGGTGTACTTGCAACGAAGACCAGCCCCAGAACCGTAGCTGTTATTCCTGTCAGCCCTGCTACGATTGCAGCTGTGTTGGCAGAACCACCTCTGAAATTACCGCTCTCTAATGCGACACGTTGTGCTTCACTCATTTTTAGTAATTGATACGGACTTGCCGTTACTGTTGCTGCATACTCTCGTGATCTTGCCATAATATATCAACCTCCTGATTTTTTGTGAGGAATTGATGGAGTCGCTGACATCTAAATGGCTCCACATTTATTTGATATCAGTCTTCAATTCTCATTCACTTATGTAGGTGATTTAAGGCTGTGAATTACAACCAAATCGTGAAAATTACGAAGACATGAATCTTCTCTTATTCATGTGCTTTGCTCCGATTATCCCCTACACATATGTAGGAGTTGGGGGCTGTAACTACACAACCTGAACATGCATTTTTTTCTGGATAAAGAAATTCCCCTTCTGAGCCCCTTAGAATATATATTGGAATACCCCGCTGGTTTATCCAATATAATATCCGAAATATGGGCAAGGAAAAATAAGAGTTGAGGAGTGTGTTGGATTTATTTTACAACAGACCTCAACCACAGCAAAAGCTAAATAAGCTGCCTCCAGTAGAGTAACCGGAAGCAGCTTATCGCCAAGGACTCTTATTTTTTCATGATAAACTCAAGAAGTTCGGTTTTCATACTCTGGATGGCATCTTCTTTTGGCATACGGATAAATTTACTTAATCGTTTAATATCTGGATCGAAATATTGAAAAATTGCATTCATAGCCTCTACATCGGATTTGGTTTGGGCAAGTTCTACTAATTTCATAAACTCATCATCTGACATAAATCGTGAAGTGCCTTCTTTTTCCATTTGTTCACCGCCTGTTGTGTAATATGTAGTTCCTTGGCAACTTGGCCTTCCGTTTTATCGTTTATGTAAATTTCATAGATGACCTTTTTGCCTACCTCAGACCTTAGTCTATTAATATATGATTGCATCATTATTTTGTTATCAGACTCTTCCGAAAACGAGGTTTGAAAGAGATTAGGCTTGGATTCTAAAGAAATTTCACGTTTCCGATTGCGTTTTGTATGATACTGCATTCTCCAAGCAATTCTATAAAGCTCGCGTCGGTAATCTTCGATAGCACCCATCAAAATTTCCTCCCCTTGTTCAAATACGTACATATAAGGTAGGAGTTCTCAAAATCAATATAACAACCAATTTGTAGAATCAATTTTCTTTTTTTGGCGAATATAATAAAATTTTGAATTATTTTGGAACTATTTGAAATTTCCTTATAGAGAGCCTCTAAAATTCTGTGAAGGGTATGGGCGATATGGGAAGCTACTAGAAGACCAAGTGTATGCTGGTATGGATGACGAGCAGGAGCAAAAAGAATCATGTCTGGCAAGCGGAAGGAACCGCTGTTGCAAAAAAGAACAGGTGAAGTCAGACGCTCATTTTTTATGCTATATTTTATACATAAGGAAAATTTGAGAGTTGAGGTGCAGCATGACATCAATGACTATTGTCAAATCATCCGTCACACCAGAATTAATGGCTTTTCAGGCAAGCACTGAAGATCAGGCTGAGGTTCAGGAGTTAATTTTAAAGACGGCCAGATGGCTGCACAGCAAAGGCTCCACGCAATGGGGCAACTTACTTAAAGGAAAAGATGATCACAACTTGGGCGGCGCTATTGCACGCGGAGAAGTGGTTATTTTCCGAGCATCGGAGGACCATAGCCTGGCAGGCGCAGTGATCTTGCAGCAGCAGCCCAGTGCATGGGACCGTAAGTTGTGGGGACTAGACGAAACGGATTCTGAAGGAGGAACCTCAGTATATCTGCATCGTTTGGTTGTGGATCGCGATAGCACCGGGAAGGGGCTAGGCCGTGAGCTGATGCAATGGATTGAACAAGGCATCCACTTCACAGGCAAGGATCGAATCCGTTTAGACTGTATTGCGGGCAATGACAAGCTTAGCGAGTTTTACAGACAATGCGGTTATACGTATATAGGCGAAACGAACGGCTATAATATTTTTGAAAAGATGCTAACAGAGATGTAGAAAAATAAAATCTGAGCTGAGCAAAGGGACGTCTAAACAGATGTCCTTTTTGTTTTTTTAAGTCGTGTCATTCTATCCCGATATACGTCTAATTCCGAATTAAAGTGTTTTATAAATAAGTTTATTCATTAATTAAAACATCATAAATGAATGTTATAGGTATATATTACGTCATATATATTGAAATTTCCTCCTGATTTGTGTTACAACTTTAAATAGACATATAGATTAATTCAGGCATGTATCTCGATAAGTGGAGGGAATGAATTTAATGCTGAAAAGAGTGTACTCATTTAACGAAGGTAAGTTGGGGATGAAAGCGCTACTAGGAGGAAAAGGCGCTAATCTCGCGGAAATGACGACACTGGGTCTCCCGATCCCTCCCGGCTTCACGGTGACCACCGAGGCGTGCCGAGCCTACTTTGCTTCAGGCGGCAAGCTTCCGGAGGGCTTATTGGGGGAGATCGTAATCGCCCTGCACGACATTGAGGAAGCGCAGTCGGCTATATTCGGAGATACGGAGCGGCCTTTGCTGGTATCTGTCCGTTCAGGCTCGGTAACCTCAATGCCCGGTATGATGGATACGATTCTGAATCTGGGTCTGAATGATGAAACCGTGCGTGGATTGGCAGAACAGTCGAGAAATGAAACCTTCGCCTATGACTGTTACCGCAGATTTATTCAAATGTTCGGCGAGGTCGTGCTAGGGATAGACTCCATCCATTTTAATCAGCTTCAGGAGCAGAGCAAGCAAACCAACGGGCGTGTCAGTGACCAAGAGGTTAGCGCAGGAGAATGGAAGGAACTGATCGCAAATTATAAAGATCTTGTCGCAGAGCGGAGTGGACAGCCGTTTCCACAGGATGTGTATCAGCAACTGCAACTGGCGGTGGAGGCTGTATTCCGCAGTTGGAACAATATGCGTGCCAAGGTTTACCGGAAGGCTTTCGGCATTCCAGATGAACAAGGAACAGCAGTGAGCATTCAGGCCATGGTGTTTGGCAATCTCGGCAACGATAGCGGAACCGGAGTGCTCTTCACTCGCAATCCCTCCACAGGTGTGAAGGAACTGTACGGTGAGTATATGGTAAATGCTCAGGGAGAGGACGTCGTGGCAGGAATAAGAACGCCTAACCCTATTCCACAACTTTTGGAAGAGCTGCCGCTAGTCTATGATCGTCTGGAAGAGCTGGCCTCATTGCTGGAGTGTCATTACCGGGATATGCAGGATATCGAATTTACGATTGAAAAAGGCAATTTGTATCTGCTACAGACGCGCAGCGGCAAAAGAACGGCGCAGGCGGCTGTAAAAATAGCTGTGGATCTGGTGGAGGAAGGGATTATCAGCAAAGAGGAGGCTATCCAGCGGATCGAACCGTCCCACATGGACCAGCTGCTGCATCGCTCCATTGATACTTCCACACCGCTGGAGGCAATTACCCAAGGTTTGCCAGCCTCGCCTGGCGCAGCGAGTGGGCGTATTGTATTCGACGCGGATACGGCAGTGAACTGGACTAAGGATGGGCAAAAAGTCATCCTGGTCAGTGTGGAGACCTCACCCGATGATGTTCACGGAATCATTGCCGCCGAAGGGGTGCTGACGAGTCGAGGTGGGATGACCAGCCATGCTGCTGTGGTTGCAAGGGGCATGGGTAAACCCTGCATTTGCGGCTGTGACGCGCTGAGCATTGATCTGAGCAGTCGGGGCGTCAGTATCGGTACCCTGACCTTTCAGGAAGGGGAGGATATTTCACTCGATTCGACCACCGGACAGGTGTACCAAGGCAGTCTGTCGCTCAATGAGCCGGTTATTACACCGGAGTTACTGAAGCTGCTGGAGATTGCGGACGGCATTCGGACGTTAAAGGTCTACACTAATGCGGATACGCCACTCGACGCAGTCAAAGCCCGTGAATTTGGAGCCGAAGGCATCGGGCTATGTCGGACGGAGCATATGTTTTTCTCTGGCAATCGTCTACCTATCGTTCAGGCGATGATTTTGGCCGATGATCAGGAGGAGCGGATTCTTCATTTGAATCGTCTGCTCCAAATGCAACAATTTGACTTTGAGGCTATGTTCAGTGCGATGGACGGTTTACCGATGACGATTCGCCTGCTGGACCCGCCGTTACATGAGTTCCTGCCGAATCTGGAACAGCTTCAGGAGCGACATCGGGAGCTTGTGCTTTCCGGCGGCCATGCGGAGGAGCTCCAGCGTCTTAAAAGCACTATCTCCAAGGTTCATGAACTACGGGAAATTAACCCTATGCTGGGTCTGCGCGGTGTTCGGCTGGGCATTCTGTTTCCAGAGATATACGACATGCAGATTGAAGCGATCTTTAAGGCCGCGGAAGCGGCACTACGCAGGGGCGTGGATGTGAGACCGGGGATTATGATTCCGCTGGTCGGTCACTCCAATGAACTCAAGCAAATGAGGGAACTGGTTGATAAGGTAGCCGTTCAGGTGCTTAGCGAGGAATTTAAGTGGTTCAAGTATCGGGTGGGCACCATGATTGAGGTTCCAAGAGCAGCCCTGCTGGCAGATAGCGTGGCCCAGTACGCGGACTTTTTCTCCTTTGGAACCAATGATCTGACGCAAATGACCTTTGGTTACAGTCGAGATGATGCTGAAGGTAAATTCCTCGGCTCCTATATGGAAAAAAACATACTGGAAACGAACCCTTTTCAGGTGTTGGATCAGGATGGCGTAGGCAAGCTGATCGAATGGGCTGTTGTCAAAGGCAGGGCAAAAAAGCCTTTTCTGGAGACAGGTATCTGCGGCGAGCATGGCGGGGATAGTGAGTCTATTCTCTTTTGTCACCGCAGCGGACTGGACTATGTCAGTTGCTCACCGTACCGGGTGCCATTTGCCCGCATTGCCGCTGCCCAAGCAGCTTTGCTTGTCAGAGCGGAGCAACCTGAGGGAGCGTTGTCCGCTTTGTAGCTTATTAGCATATTCAAGGCAGCCTTGCTTCAAAGGCTGCCTTGTTCGTTTTACAGCAACATTGATATGCAGATCTCGTCGAGAACAATAAATTTTATATAGAAATGAAAATGGGGATATCGTGTCTCGCCCTCCTACATATGATGATAGGGAAAGTTTTGTAAGCGTTTCAAAAAAAGAAGACATACAACCAAGTGAAGCTACAGGAGGCGGTTAAGGTGGACAATTACATGAGCTGGATAAAGATTGGATTTTTCCTCAGCGTTCTGTTTTTGCTTGCAGCGGCATGCAGTACCTCTCCCAAAATAAAGAACACAGACGGGCAAAAAGTGCGGCTTACGATGCTGGCTTGGGGTAATCCTGCGGAGGTGAAGGTGTATCAGCGGGCGCTGGATGCATTTGAAAAGGAAAACCTATATATCGAGGTTAAGCTGGTGCCTGTGCCGGGAGACCAATATGAGCAAAAGCTGCTGACACAGCTTCAGGAAAGTCGCGGACCGGATGTGTTTTATGCGTATGAACCGACGATTGCGCGTTTGATCGGGGCGAAGCAGGTGCAGCCTTTGGGTGAGTTTTTAAATAGTGATGCGAGTGATGTGAAGGCTGAGGATTTTCCGGAAGGATTGTGGGGACCGGCAAAGCGTGACGGGGAAATCTATGGGGTCACTCCCGACTCCAACCCGATGGTCATGTATTACAACAAAAAGGTATTTAAGGAAGCAGGCGTGAAGACGCCGCAAGAATACTATGACGAAGGCAAGTGGAACTGGGATGCTTTTGAGGAGGTTACATCCAAGCTGAAGGCAGCTGGAAAGCAGGGTTATATTGCGGAAAACTGGTGGGCTCACTGGTATTCATGGGTGTGGTCGAATGGCGGTCAGATCTTTGATGAACAAGGCAAATATGTGCTGGACCACAATGAAAAGGGCAAGGAAGCCTTCAGTTTTATGTACGATATGGTGAAAAAGGGAAATGCGGTATATCTCGGCTCGCTTCCCAAAGGGCAAGGGGCTGACGCGATGTTCATGTCCAATCAAGTCGGCATGCTGGCGGCGGGAAGATGGCTGGAGCCCTTGTTTAGTCAAAATAAAAGCCTCGACTTCGATTATATCTACTGGCCATCCAATACCGGTAAGAATGAGCCCGTCGCCATTCCGGTTGCCTATGTAGCTGTAAACAAAAATAGTCCGCATGTGCAAGAGGCCATGAAGCTGGCAGCATTCTACGTCTCTGTGAAGGGGCAGGAGGCGCGGCTAGTTGAAGGCGGGAATGCCATGGGTACACTTGCTGCGGCAGATGAGAGCATTAAGAAAAAGGCGACAATTGAGCATTCAAGCTATTTGACTGAAGGATGTAACATAGGGCATGCTCATGGATCTGCACTGGCCTATGATGCTCAGGTGCCGGGGTTGAACTCGGATATCACGGAAACCATCGACCTGATGTTCCTGGGCAAGCAGGATGCTGCGGCAACCATTGAAAAGTTGAATCAGATCATATCCAAGGCGGTCAAGTAGGCACGGGATGGGCTGTGACCGGGGAGGAAGGTGACAAGATGCAGAAAAAGCATCAAGCGCTGTGGGGCTGCCTTTTCATTGGCCCCCAGCTTCTGGGTCTGTTAAGCTTTTGTTAAAAATTGTTTTCCAGGTTCTGATTAGTTACCCCTTAAAAAGTCAGAGTTTCGCCTTAAAAACAAGCAAGGAATTCGAGTCGCCCATGTAGAAGTTGTTGTTGTCGAGGGAAAAAAGATTCCAAATAAGTCGTCTCGTGCTACGCCGTATTATGAAGGAAACCCGTCTGAAGATGAATTGCCCGTCCCCGTCATAGAATCACATATCAAGCAATTCGGTAAAGCGCCGCAGGCTGTAGCCACCGACCATAAATTTTCAACACTTGTATCTTAACTGTACAAATGAAGGAAGTGGTATGCCGTGAAGGTCGTAATTTGTGAAGACGAATGTTATTGGCGCGATGCGTTAAAAGCGTCTATATCTCGGTGGGCTTTAAATAAAAATATAGAGCTGCAATGTGCTGATTTTTATTCGTCCCAGAAATTAATTCAATATCTTAATGCTCACATAGATATAGACGTAGTTTTGCTCGATATTTCGCTAAGTAGTGAAGAAGATATTGATGGGATGACTACAGCAAAGCATATCCGAAAAATGGGCAATCGGGTACCTATCATTTTTGTTACCGTTGATTCTGCTCGTGCTATTGACGGATATTTAGTGGAAGCAATGGGCTTCTTGAAAAAACCTATTGACGAGAAGCGACTTTCGCTATTTTTGGATAGAGTAGTGAAGCAAAAAAAACCGGAGCGAGTGTTCACTATCATAGCAGAGTCCACCATAAATAGTGTTCGTCAAAGTGATATAGTTTTTGTGGAAGTGAATAATCATACGATAATCTATCATACAACAAAAGAGGAAATCTATCTTAGAGGAACCTTAAACAAAGTGATGCAGTTATTAGGCTGTGAAAATTTTATCCAGATACATAGGTCGTATGTAATTGCAAAATCTAAAATCTACAGAGTAAAAATAACTTATCCATATTCCGTCGATATTTTTAATGGTCATGAGATTACCAATCTCCCTGTGAGCAGGAATTATATTACTAACCTGCTTGAGGTATATTCAGATGATGTATTGCAGTGAATATTATAAATACAGTATGCTTTCTTGAAGTCTTTTGAACGAAATGTAGCGTCGTACTGATACCCTTGGCGTAATCAGTCCTATCATCAGAAAGGCATGCCCAAATTAATGAAGGGTGCCGCGAAACAGCTAATTTACAGCTGGTTTGCGACACCCTCTTTTAGTTGTCCGGACGGAAATTTACTCGTATTTCATGCTGTTTACGACATCAACATACTATCTACGCCAGTCCATTGAAATTTCTTCTGTACTATTTAATAATCTAGACACAACAGAAGAAACGATTGACTCATATTCAAAACTACGAAAGGAGAATGCGAGTGATATAGACTTTTACGTTATGCATCTTAGAGATGATCATGTAGATGACTTCCTAGAACGAAGCTTACTAATTTTTTGAAAATAAGTATCTCAATCGTGAAAGGAGTACATTATGAAATTTGTCAGAAAAAGTGTTAGTTTTATTTTGGCAATACTGCTCATGTACAGTGTTTCAGTAGTTCCCTCTTTCGCGGCAAGTGAAACAACGTCGCAAGCGGCTAAGGAAGAGACGAAGAAGGCAGAAATTCAATCCATGTCCTCGATACCGTATTCTGCAATGGATACTCAAAAATTTGAAAATCTAGATGAAATATCTCCGGACGAAGCGAAAAAGATTTCCACAGATTCAACCCAGAGCAGAACCGTTAAACCGCAAAGCGCATGGGGTATCTCTGAACCTGTATTTGTAGGAGATGGCACTCTCAGTGATTCATTTGATAGCTACGCGGTTTCTCTCACTGCAAAGCAGCTATCATTCCTAAAGCTGGATTCCAGCAATCCAAATCTGTTGGCTATTCTGTACAATGTCAATGCCAACGGCTCGTTAGGCAGTTCTACTGGATGGGGTGTTAAAGCAAACGGAGGTCAAGCATACATTAATATCCCGGCAGGTAAATATGCGATTGTAATTGGTTCTGCGACAGGTGAAGAAAAAGGCAGCTATAAATTGATGTGGAATGCTTCCAATCCATCGGGTGCCTCTGCCATTATCAATTGTACAGCTGACCTTTCCAGAGTCGTATTGTATTATGATCTTTCAACGATCCGCAGCAACGGAGATAATATCTTAACGGGACTCAATTGGGAAAACCACGAAACCTGGTATACCCCAAATGGGTATTCCGCTAGAGATATGAGCATTTCAGTAGCTGAAGTAAAGGGCGTATATTTGGGGTCGTTCTCCAGTAGTGCACCCTATTCTGCTCCAAATGCATTACTGATTGAAATCAATAAGGGGTCATGGCTGTATAGTAACAGCTATTATCGTAATGTAAAAGGAGATGTAACCCATATTATGGATTACACCGATCCTTCGGGTCTTCAAACTCCGAGAACCTTTGGAACAGGGGAAGCCGATTTTTCGTATGGTCCTAATTACATCGTTATTAATTTGGACACATTCCAGGTTTGCGAGTTCTTAAGTCCATTCAATTATTTTTATACTTCAGATGGTGGCCGCACCTATTCGCTTACCAAGCTACAAAAAATATCTTAAATCGAAATCTTCATCATTGTCTAAAAGCAAATTATTGAAGGCATCACCTTGATGGGAGTTAAGGAGTAGGGGCATTCCTCTACTCCTTTTTGTATTTTTTTCGGTACTGTAGCGGGGTGTGCCCGGTAAGATGCTTGAATACACGACCAAAGTGAGCAATGCTGTCAAAGCCCGTTTTTTCAGCAATGGAGGTTACTTTCCAGCTCGTTTCTCTCAAATACGCACGAGCCTGCTGCACCCGCACATCCTGAAGATATTCTACTAAAGTAAAACCTGTTGTCTGCTTGAAAATACGGCACAAATACGTGCTGCTAATATAAAAATGCTCAGCCAGCTGATCTAGCGACAGGCTCTCGTCATAATGAGCATGCAGGTATGCAATGACCGAGTACACGCGCTGCTGCTTTTCGCTACGTTCCGGTGCAATGGTATCGGCAGTGGCCGATTGTATGCGCCGGATGCGGATAAGGAGCTGGAGTAGCAAGCTTTGGAGATATAGTTGGCGGTAGGCATGTTCTTGGTGGTATTCATCTAGCATTTGCCGGAATAGATGCTCCAGCTCGCATTGTTCTTCCGCGGAGGGGCGAAGCAGAAAGCTTTTTTCTGGCAGAAGAAGCTGGTTCTGATCGCTGGAGGGAGAGACATTCATTGACGAGGCTGCAAATTCTTCATCAAAGTTAATCAAAATCCGTTCATGGCTACCACTACCCTTGTTACTCGTACGGTGAAAATCATGTTTGCTGATCCAAATCAGATCGCCCTTCTGGAGTGCGTAAACCCGCTGATTAATGTAGTAGTAGCGCTCTCCTGCCAGCAAATAATAGATTTCGTGCGCTTGGTGGACATGGTCGGCAGACATGCTGAATGGCACCATCCGCAGTGCTTGCTCGATGGCAAAACGGGGTGTAGCGATCATATCGATAGTCTCCTTTAATAAAAAATGCATAAGGATAATATATGTACACTTTACGGGAAAAATCATAATAAAAGCGAAGATTTCGCTCTTTCTTATACTATAAAATAAAAGCAATTCATGTAAAGGGTGTGAACCAATTGCCTAAAATCAAATATGCACTTGTGGGTACCGGAGGAAGAGCCGAATTTTTTTACGGTGAAGTTGTTACCGTTTTCAAAGATACCTCGGAGCTGATCGCGTTCTGTGACGTCAATCAGACGAGAATGGATTATGCCAATCGGCTGTTGCAGGAGAAATACGAGCATGAGCCGATTCCGACCTATAAAGCTCACGAGTTTGATCGGATGATCGCGGAGACGAAGCCAGATATCGTCATTGTCACGACCATTGACCGGGTGCATCATCGGTATATTATCCGGGCGATGGAGCTGGGCTGTGATGTCATTTCCGAGAAGCCGATGACGGTGGATGAAGATAAATGCCAAGACATTTTGGATGCCATAGATCGCACGGGACGGAAACTGCGCGTCACCTTTAACTACCGCTATGCACCACACAATACGAAAATCCGTGAGGTCATCATGGACGGAACGCTCGGAGAGGTGCTGTCGGTCAATTTCGAATGGCTGCTGAATACACAGCATGGCGCGGATTATTTCCGTCGGTGGCACCGAGACAAGCGCAATAGCGGCGGTTTGCTGGTGCACAAGTCGACGCATCATTTTGATCTGATGAACTTCTGGCTTGGCTCAAAACCGGAGACGGTGTATGCGATGGGGGATCTGAAATTTTACGGACGGGAAAATGCGGAGCAGCGTGGCGTGACGGATTTTTATCAACGAGCTTACGGCAGCAAGGCAGCGGAAAATGACCCCTTTGCGCTACATCTGGACCGTAACGAGCATCTAAAAAGTATGTATCTGGACGCTGAGCATGAGGATGGCTATGTGCGGGATCAAAGCGTATTTGGCGACAATATCAGCATTGAAGATACGCTGAGTGTCATGGTGAAGTATCAGAACAAGACGGTGATGAACTATTCACTGAATGCTTACATGCCTTGGGAGGGCTTTATCATCGTATTTAACGGCACAAAGGGACGGATGGAGGTTCGGGTATCCGAGCAATCTTATGTTAATTCCGGCGGCAGCAAGGCAGATGAGGGTGCACTAAAAGAGAAGACCATCACCATCTATCCCCACTTTGCAGCACCTTATGAGGTCGAAGTGGAGGAAGGCCAGGGGGGGCATGGCGGAGGAGATCCAGTTATGCTGCGTGATATTTTTGATAAGCCGGCAGAGGATCGGTTTCATCGTGCGGCCTCACATATCGACGGTGCATGGTCCATTTTAACAGGCATCGCCGCCAACCGTTCTATGCGTACAGGTCAGCCAGTGAAGGTGGAGGAACTGGTGCGCTTGTAATGAGCAGTAAATTTAATACCCAAAAGCCCCCTCTAACTAGATGAATAGAGGGGGCTTTTGGGTTGTATTTATATATAGAATGCACCTTACATCTTACGGCACTTTATTTTATTATTTATCGGCAGTCAGTTCCCGGGTTCCCAGCTGTTGTACAGGACGATGGTTATCGGGGAAAATGGCAGCAAACTGGTTGATTTGGTCTGCGGACATTTCAATAGGCTGCTCCAGCACTGTCCAATTGACATGTTCTGTGCATGGCGGGGTAGTCAGCGATCCGTTGTAACGAACGGAGTGCAGGTCTTTTGGCAGCAGCGTAGCGAGATTTATTTCTTCATCCAGAGCTGCTTCTTGGGAAATATCTTTCGGCAGTTTGGACCAGATGCGGTTGAAAGCCTTGTTTTCTTTGCCACTTTGGATAAGGACCCCTAAGACTGCTGTGCTTCCGTTGTCGCTTTGATGGACAAAATGAAGCTCCATTTCAGCATTTTTACCATCTATTTGGTGTTCGCTCGGGTGATGAAAATGAAACTGCTTTAAAGTGAATTTAGTACCGTCCAGCACGATGTTATTGTTGGCATCGGCAACACTGATTTGCACAGTGTGCCCATTATTTAAAATGGATGCTTTCGTATTGGTGTAATGAACTTGCAGAGGTTGCTGCGTTTGCGATGCTTCAAGATGGGTATGCTCTATATTGACAGGAGATTGTTCGTGGCCGTTACCACATGCTACAAAGTCTTTTTCCAGTTCTCCCCAATGTTCCGGTCCCCGATCTCCTGCATAGGACCAGTGTGGGCCTTCCTGAACAACTGCATGAGCGTTGTTAGCCGATGAGGATGAAGTGCTGGTGGTACTAGAAATGGCGGGCTGTGAATTGCATCCTGTTACCGACACGACCAAGATAATGGCAAATATGCTGAACAGGCAACCTTTCCAGTTTTTTTTCATGTTTCTTTATCCTTCTTCCAAAATAGAGTATGTGAAACTTTTTACATTGTAAATTATTGTACAAAGTTCCTACAAGGGTCCAAGGACTTAGAAAGAAGCGTTTTTCGATTAAATAGCTTTAAGTTAGATTTATATTTGTCCTTTTTGGGCAAAAATTACTATAATAATGAAGTGTATATTACAAAATAATTCCATATCTAATTAAAGGAGAGATCTACATGAAAGCAGCAATTGTTACAAAAGACAAGAAAGTCAGTGTAGAAGAGAAACCTTTACGCTCCCTGAAGCATGGGGAAGCGTTAGTCCAAGTAGAATACTGCGGAGTCTGCCACACAGATTTACATGTAAAAAATGCAGATTTCGGTGATGTTACAGGCAGAGTTCTGGGGCATGAAGGTATTGGAAAAATCATTGAATTAGGCGAAGGAGTAACCAGTCTTAAGATTGGTGATCGCGTAAGTATTGCCTGGATGTTCGAAAGCTGCGGTCACTGCGAATATTGCCTAACCGGGCGGGAAACGCTGTGTCGTGAAGTTAAAAATGCCGGATATACGGTAGACGGTGCAATGGCAGAGCAATGTATTGTCACAGCTGACTACGCGGTCAAAGTACCAGATAGTCTTGACCCTGCTGCTGCAAGTAGTGTAACTTGCGCAGGGGTTACAACATATAAAGCAGTTAAAGTAAGTGAAATCAAACCAGGACAATGGATCGGTATCTTCGGCATTGGTGGCTTGGGTAACCTGGCTGTGCAATATGCCAAAAATGTATTCAATGCTAAAGTTGTAGCCTTTGACATTAGTGATGAAAAACTAGAACTGGCTAAACAAATTGGTGCTGACTATATCGTTAACAGCATGAAAGAAGATCCGGTCGCCCGAGCTAAGGAGTTAACAAACGGTGCTGGTCTGGACGCAACCGTGGTTACTGCTGTTGCCAAAACACCTTTCAACCAGGCCATCGACGTTGTAAAGGCTGGCGCGCGTGTTGTAGCTGTAGGTCTTCCAACTGATAAGATGGATCTGGACATTCCACGTCTGGTTCTGGACGGCATTCAAGTTATTGGCTCCTTGGTCGGCACTCGTGAAGACCTTAAAGAAGCGTTCCAGTTCGCTGCAGAAGGTAAAGTCGTCCCTCTTGTACAAAAACGTCCGATCGAAGACATTAATGAGATCTTCGAGGAGATGGAGCAGGGCAAAATCCAAGGACGCATGGTCATCGATTTCACAAATTAAAATGATGTCCAATTCGTAACCCTTGGAATTCGGAGAGAGAAGCGCCTGCTGATGTATGCAGGCGCTCTTTTTGGCTTTACAGCTTATTCAGAATGTTATCTTCCAAAACCGCAGACTTATCCCCGTATTCTTTAATAATATGTCTTTCTCCCCAAGCACAAAGAGAATCTAAAATGCCTTTCAGACTACATCCATATTCACTAAGCTCGTACTCCACTTTGGGTGGAACCTGATTATAGCTAATCCGATTGACAATGCCGTCTTCCTCTAATTCACGAAGCTGCTGAGTCAGCATTTTTTGTGTTATGGAAGGCATCATCCGTTTTAATTCGCTTGTCCGCATCTTTCCATGTGTCAAATGACACAGAATCACGCATTTCCATTTCCCGCCAATCACCTCTAACGTCGCCTCAACAGAGATGTTGTATTTTTTCTTCCCCAATGCAGATCCCCCCATGTGTATCACTTCTGTTATACATACCTTAACAGCCTGTTTTAATCAAAAAGAACTTTATCTAGGGTACTTTTTAGTACCTATATCACTAAAAAGTACGTACTGTTCATATTTGCTTGAATAACTCATAATAACATCTGCTGGTCGAAGATTTCTATAGATAGGAGTGAAAAACATGTCGCCAGAATCAAAACGAAGTATCTGGCCATTACTGGCTCTAGCCGTAAGCGCCTTTGCGATTGGAACAACCGAGTTCATCAGCGTGGGACTACTTCCCCTGATTGCTGAAGACTTGCATATATCTGTAACGATGTCTGCACTAACTGTAACGCTATATGCATTAGGGGTTACCATCGGGGCACCTGTCTTGACCTCATTAACATCAAGTGTTCCCCGTAAAACGTTGCTGCTGTGGATCATGATTATATTTATTGCAGGTAATAGCCTCGCTGCGGTCTCTAGCGGAATTGCCTTGCTGCTGATTGCACGTGTGATCTCAGCGTTCGCCCATGGGGTGTTCATGTCTATCGGTTCCACCATCGCGGCCGATCTTGTGCCGGATGATCGGCGAGCGAGTGCTATTTCCATTATGTTCTCCGGGTTGACCGTAGCCACAGTCACAGGTGTACCTTTGGGTACCTACATTGGGCAGCAATGGGGTTGGCGGGCTGCATTTATGGCGATTGTGGTCGTCGGTGTAGTGGCACTCATCGCCAATCTGATTCTGCTGCCATCTACGCTGCGCAAAGGGAACAAGACTCCTTTCCGCGAGCAGGTCAAACTGGTTACCAATGGTCGCTTGCTACTCGCATTTATCATTACAGCTTTGGGGTATGGAGGCACATTTGTGGTGTTTACTTATTTATCTCCATTACTTCACGACATAACCGGATTTCAGCAAAGTACGGTAACGTTTATACTTTTGCTGTATGGAATTGCGATTGCCATCGGGAATGTTATTGGCGGAAAAGCAGCCAACCGCAAGCCGCTTTCAGCTTTGTTTTACATGTTTCTGATTCAAGCAGTGATCCTTTTTCTCCTGTTGTTCACGGCACCTTTTAAAACGGCAGGACTGATTACGATCTTCTTTATGGGATTGCTTGCGTTTATGAACGTGCCCGGGCTACAGGTATATGTAGTCATGTTGGCCGAAAGGTTTGCACCCAAAGCTGTCGATGTTGCCTCTGCTGTTAATATTGCAGCTTTCAACGCAGGGATAGCCATCGGAGCTTATGTAGGCGGGATTGTAACGGATTCACTCGGTCTCATTCATACGGCCTGGATCGGGAGCATTATGGTTTTCGTTGCGGTTCTGCTCACAGGCTGGAGTCGTATGCTCGAAAAAAGGGATACAACCACCATTACAGGTTAAAGCTTTTAAAAAATAGAGAGGAAGATACAAAATGACACAAAACTTACAAAGCACAACATTGTTAAACAATGGAGTTCACATGCCTTGGTTTGGCATTGGGGTATTTAAAGTGGAAGAAGGTTCGGAGCTGGTCGATGCTATAAAGGCTGCTGTAAAGCATGGCTACCGCAGTATAGATACAGCTGCAATCTATGCGAATGAAAGCAGTGTAGGGCAGGCTATTCAGGAAGCCCTTCAGGAAAATAATCTGTCCAGAGAAGAACTGTTCGTCACGTCCAAAGTGTGGAATGCAGATTTAGGCTATGAAGAGACACGAGCAGCTTATGAAGCCAGTCTGGACAAGCTGGGTCTGGAATATCTGGATCTATATCTGATTCATTGGCCAGTTCAAGGAAAGTATAAAGAAGCTTGGAGAGCTTTGGAATCCTTGTATAAAGAAGGACGGATTAAGGCGATTGGAGTCAGCAACTTCCAGATTCATCATTTGGAAGATCTCATGAAGGATGCTGAAATTAAGCCAATGATCAATCAGGTGGAGTTCCATCCACAATTAACCCAAGCCGAGCTGTTGCAATTCTGTCAAAAGAACGACATTCAAATGGAAGCCTGGTCTCCGTTAATGCAAGGCCAATTGCTCGATCATCCGGTACTGCAAGACATAGCGACCAAGTACGGCAAATCGGTGGCGCAAGTGATTTTACGCTGGGATGTGCAGCAGGGAGTTGTCACCATTCCCAAGTCTACCAAGGCGCATCGGATCGTCGAAAATGCCGACATTTTTGACTTCGAACTGACGCGCGAGGATATGGATCGAATTCAGGCGTTAAATGCCGATCTTCGAGTAGGTCCAGATCCGGATAACTTTGATTTTTAAAATTACGTTCATTATGATACGCCGTTTCCTTCTTCAGAAGGGACGGCGTTTTGTGCATGATGGGTCTGGAGCCACAGCAATCCAATCCCGCCATATGGTATTATAGGGTTATGTGAAAAGAGACGTTTTGGAAGCATATGAATATGAAAAATCTCCGGGGGACTTCATGAATAAGACGATTGCAGATATAGCCCAAATGGCTGGTGTATCCAAGAGCACGGTATCCCGTTTTTTGAACGGCGGGTCTGTCAGCGTGGATACGAAACGTAAAATTGAAAAAGTGGTTAAAGCCACGGGGTATGTGCCCAATGCCTTTGCCCAGAGTCTTAAGGCGAAGCGGACCAACATTATCGGCACCGTTGTGCCGCGTCTGGATTCTTTTGCGACATCCCATACGCTGATGGGGATTGATGAGGAGCTGCGTTCTCAGCATTATCAGATGCTGATCTCTAATACGAGCCAGGATGTACAGCGTGAAATTGAAGCTATTTATGAGCTGGGCCGACAAAAGATTTCGGGTATCATTTTGCTGGCTGCTCAAATCACAGACGACCATCTGACCGCGATTCGTGACATCGGTATTCCGGTGTTGCTGGTGGGCCAGCAGCACGAGCAGCTTCATAGCCTTATCCATGATGACTATCGTGCAGGATATGATATCGGCACGTACGTTTTGTCACAGGGACACCGCGAAATTGCCTACGTTGGTGTTACTGAAAAGGATGTTGCCGTCGGTGTGCAGCGCAAGGAGGGCTTTAGGCAGGCTGTTCGCGATGCATTGCCTGCTGAGTCTCATACGGACGATGCGATGCGAGCAGCAGGGTATGATATCAGATACTATGAGACCGGATTTAAAATGTCCGATGCACGGATTGCTGCATCCGCCATTTTGGACCATTTCAAGCCATCGTTAATGGTGTGTGCTACGGATAATATCGCGCTGGGCGTAATCAATGCGGCTTATTCCAGAGGGATTGTCATTCCGTCGGATTTGTCGGTAACTGGCTTTGGGGGATACGATATTACGGAGGTCATTCACCCTGCCCTGACAACCGTTCAATATCCGTATATGGAGGCTGGACGTGTAGCAGCGCAAAATATTATGCGGCTGGTAGAACATAAATCGGTAGAAAAAGTGACGGTCATGAATTATTCCCTTATCGAAAGAGAAAGCGTTGACAAACGCTGAACAAGTGGATTATAATTTCTTCGAAACCGGTTCCATAGCATTCGGGCACAAATGGAATCGGTTGCAAATCCATGGATGAGTATATTTTTTTAATCGCATGGGAACCGGTTCCGATAGAATGTTTTTTTCATTGATTTGGAACCGGTTCCTGAAGCGAAAGTTTTAATAAAAATGAGGTACACCTATGAAAATGACAAGAGAACAAAAGTATCGAATGATCGAGCAGGCAGAGCCCGGTGAAATAGCCAGCTTGGAGGAGAAAGTGGAGCAATGTCACTGGCGGCAGGCGTTTCATATCCAGCCACCGACAGGTTTGCTCAATGACCCCAATGGCTTTTCATATTACCAAGGTGAATACCACTTATTTTATCAGTGGTTTCCGCTCGGAACGGATCATGGGATGAAATACTGGTATCATCTGAAATCGAAAGATTTGGTCACATGGAATAGTGCCGGCATTGGCATCGCACCTGGGGATTATTTTGATTCGCATGGGGCTTATTCGGGCAGCGCACTGGAGCATGAGGGCAAGTTATATATGCTGTATACGGGAAATGCACGAGATGAAGACTGGATCAGACATCCTTATCAATGCATGGCTGTTATGGACGAGAATGGTCACATTACTAAATGGGAGCACCCCGTTATTTCCAATGTGCCAGAAGGGTATACAGACCATTTTCGTGATCCCAAGCTATGGAAAGACGGCGATAGCTTTTACTGTGTGATTGGTGCCCAGAGAACGAATTTAACAGGCTGCGCCGTCCTCTACCGATCAACCGACCTTCGTACGTGGCAGTTTGAGGGAGAATTGTGCACAGGCCTGGAATCGTTTGGCTACATGTGGGAATGTCCAGATTATTTTGAACTGAACGAAGCGGGGGTCTTGATCTTTTCTCCTCAGGGCTTGGAGCCTTCTGGGGATGAAAATCACAATATTTATCAATCGGGCTATGTAATCGGCAAGCCGTTGGATACCGGGACAAGAAGACTGGAGCACGGTGCATTCCACGAGCTCGATAGAGGCTTTGACTTCTATGCGCCACAGACGATGATTGACCCACAGGGGCGGCGTATTATGGTGGCATGGATGGGCCTGCCGGATATCGAATATCCCACAGATCCGAACGGATGGGCTCATTGTCTGACATTACCAAGGGAGCTTACGCTTCATGAGGGCAAACTCTTGCAGCGGCCGATCCCTGAGCTAACTACGCTACGTAGAAATCGTGAGGATCGGGTAGCTGACACGTTATTCTCAGAGAGCAAAACCTATGAAGGATTTACAGGTACGGCCTATGAGCTGATCTGTGAGGTAGATCTTTTGAGCGCTAAGGTGTTTGGTATTGAATTCCGTGCGAGTGAGACTGAGAAGACGGTGATTAAATATAATGCCGTCAGCCGCAAACTTGTATTGGACCGTTCGCAATCAGGTGAGCCTGTAGCCACTTCGTATGGTGAGGTACGGCAGTGTTCATGGGTTAAAGATCATATCAAACTACATTTGTTTGTAGATACGTCTTCAGTTGAGATTTTCGTCAATGATGGGGAAGAGGTGTTCACCAGTCGTATTTTTCCGCATCCAGAGAGTGACGAAATACGCTTTTTTGCCGACAAGGGAGAGGCTCTCTTCCAGGCGGTAAAATGGGATTTTACATGAGCAGGCTAAAACATCAAGTGGTTCGTTAATCATCAAACATAACGGAATGAACGAGAGGATGAACATCATGGCGGAAAACAGAGAAATAGCTAAAGAAGTGATCCAGGCAATCGGTGGGCAAGAAAATATTGCATCTTTTGCTCATTGTGCGACGCGCTTGCGAATTATGGTGCATGACAAGGAGAAGATTGATCAGAAAAAAGTTGAGGAGATCGACAAGGTCAAGGGTGCTTTTTTCAATTCCGGGCAATATCAGATTATTTTTGGTACGGGTACGGTAAATCGAATTTTTGAAGAGGTCGAAAAGCTTGGCGTAACCGGTTCATCTAAAGAAGAGGTGAAGAGTCAGGCGAAAAAAGAAGGAAACGTCTTCCAACGCTCCATCCGTACCTTTGGCGATGTGTTTGTACCGATTATTCCTGTACTGGTTGCTACGGGGCTGTTCATGGGGCTACGTGGCTTGCTCACTCAGCCGCAAATTCTCGCTCTACTCGGCATGACGCCACAGGACATTTCACCCAATTTTCTATTATACACACAAGTATTAACGGATACGGCCTTTGCTTTTCTGCCAGCGTTAGTCGCATGGTCAGCCTTTAGAGTATTTGGTGGCAGTCCAGTGCTGGGTATCGTTCTTGGTCTGATGCTGGTAAACCCGGCCTTGCCCAACGCTTATAGTGTTGCGGACGGCTCAGCTCACCCGTTGACGATGTTCGGATTCATTCCTGTGGTGGGCTATCAAGGCTCAGTATTGCCAGCTTTCTTCGTGGGCTTGATCGGAGCCAAGCTGGAGCGGGCGCTGCGCAAACGGGTGCCTGAAGCGCTAGATCTGATTCTTACACCGTTTTTAACACTGTTAATCATGATCACTTTGGGATTGTTTGCCATCGGTCCGATTTTCCATTCACTCGAAGAATGGGTGCTGCACGGAACAACGTTTGTGCTGGATTTACCTTTCGGTATTGCAGGGATTGTCATCGGTTTCTTGCATCAGATTATCGTCGTTACAGGTGTGCATCATATATTTAATTTCTTGGAGATTCAATTGCTTGAAAAGAACGGCGCAAACGCCTTTAACGCCATCATTACCTGCGCTATGGCTGCTCAAGGTGCTGCCTGTCTGGCGGTTGGACTGAAAACGAAGAATAGCAAGCTGAAAGCGTTAGCACTTCCTTCCTCGTTGTCTGCTTTTCTAGGGATTACGGAGCCGGCTATTTTCGGGGTCAACCTGAGATACATGAAGCCTTTTGTCATGGGCCTCATCGGTGGTGCGGTTGGCGGTTTTATCGCTTCAGTCTTCCATTTGGCGGCTACAGGTATGGCAGTTACGGTCATTCCGGGCACGTTGCTCTACATGAATCATCAGCTTCCGCTTTACATTTTGGCGAACTTGGCTGCTATGGTTGTAGCGTTTGTCCTGACCTGGATGTTTGGCTATAACGATAAAATGTTGGAAGAGGTCAAAACAGCGGGTTCTTCAACTTAATATCATTTCAAAATAAGCACGGATACGCATATGAATGAACTATAACGGTCGCCCTACTTTGGAGCGCTCTTGGCCCTTGTTGAAAAGGGATGCTAGAGAAGCTTCCAGGTGGGGAGACCTTTTTTTATAGACTTTATCATTACGTATCCGGTTACGTAATTTGACTTTGGCCAACAGTCGGCTCATAACGCAATGAGTTTCAGAGCATCTCAATGAAATGGACTTTGGACGTTAGTCCGTTTTCAAACGCTCAATAGACTGAAAATGTTCCCTTATGCTGAATGGTTGTCCATTTTTATCTGTCAGACTTCTGGAAGGAGACAAAATATTGTGTCAATGAGGTAAAAATTACAAATAGTATGCACACTATGAGTATTTTGCGTGTTATTATATAAATGTTGTTAAAATTTAGTATTTGGGATTCAATTATTCGTGAAAAAAATTTCTTGTAACTATGATTAGTTGTCATGCTGGTAGCCATCGGATTGACCCCAGCAAGCTCCTATGCAGATTCCTCTTCATCGGCTAAAGAATCTTCCCCACAGTCTTTTTTTCCAGCATATTCTTCAATTGCTAATTCGGATTCACTATTGAGCGGTTTGACGCTTGAAGAATATAATGAAGTTATCAAAAATGCGAAACCCATAGAATCAATTGCTGTTGAAAAAGAAAAGACTCAACTCGATCAAAAGATTTCTCCTATGTCATTGGGAGCATGGTCATTTAGTCACCATTCTCGAGACGATGGGGCTATTTACTCTAATAAGTTTTCGGTTAATAACGCAGCTATCCTGAATTTCCATGTAGTACAATGGGCAGATGGTAGTTCTTGGTCTAGCCCTGAAGTAGGTTACCTGCTCGTGAACAAAAATTATCTGGGAGAGGTTTTTGCCGTTTATGGAAGATATACAGATGAAAATAGGGATTTTCAAATTAAAGCTCCAGGTTTTGGACAATATCAGGTAATGGTACTTAACCTCAATGATTATACGATTTCAGGAAATGGATACGTTACGTTTTAATACTATTTTATTTAACGATTATTATGTTTTTTTATGAACTCGTTGTAATACTAATATTTTTTAAAATACGTAATACATCTTTTGGGAAGGGAGGTGTGTGCGTGTGAACAAGCGACTAAGAACAAGTGTTGTTGTCTTAGGTCTAACTGTTCTTATCGGAGGGGTTATAACCGTCATTCAAAGCCAAACTTTTGCTAATGAAATTAAAACTGAGGTTAAAGTAACCGGCGATTCTAAAACCAGTGTAACCAAAACTGAGACTAAGGCAACCGATGATTCTAACTGGCTCTCACCAGAGAGAAAGAAAGAACTAACTCATCTAGCTCAATCTAAACAACCCCATGTCCTGTTAACTGAGCACGGAGATTTTTATCCCGTTAAGGTCCCAAACAAGTTTCAAAGCGATCAGGTTGCAAATTTGGATAATAAGGGGGAAGAAATAACTACTAAAACAAAGCAGGTCATTTTAAGAAATTTCACCTACGAAAAAAAAGAGGAAGAAAACTAATTTTCCCAGAGAACGCTCGAAAAAATGAGCGTTCTTTTTTCTAGCTTCAAATTTAAAATTGCTTCGTATCATCTTCCCATAATCCTATTTCTGTAGTTCTAAACGATTGAGGAACGTTCATCCAGAAATTCGGACGGCGAGCAGCCTGTCAACCGTTTGAAGATTCGATGAAAATAGGAAACATCACTATATCCCACATACTCCGAAATTTCACGAATCGTTAGCCGGGACTCGGTCAGCATGTAGATGGCGGTTTTAATACGTTGTGTATGTACATGCTCACTGATCGTTTGGCGTGTTACCTCACGCAGCAGCGTCGCGGCATAATTGGGGGTTTTACGGATGGCGTCGCCAAGCTCCTCCTTGGTTACCTTTTCCCGGTAATGGTTCTGGATATACTGTTTCATATGTTCTACATGTCGCTCTCGATCGCAAGAAATGGCGCCTTTGTCCCATTCCTGATTCATATATATCATGGCCTCGGTCAGCAGACAGTCAGCCATCATGGTGTAGTAGCTTGGGTGTTCAGTCCATTGAAAGTACATCGATTTGATCCGTTCATGCAGCATATCGTAGCATCCAGGTTTGATCAACAACGGCTTGTCAGTATTCAGTATGGGAAGTGTGCTGTTCGTACATGTTTTGCGGCAATGTATCACATACTTGGTATGAAAAAGCGTAGGAATGCTCTTGCCATAGTAATCCAGATGACCGGGTAAAAGCAGTGTTTCACCCTTACCGAGAATGAATTTGCAATCGTTCACCCAATATACACATTTGCCAAAGGTGACCAAAATGAACAGTAAGTCATCGTTGTCGCTATTTGCACTAGCCTTTTCATACCAGTCCACACCGTTGTCCTGCCGTATATCCACCAATGTAATCACGAAACTCACTCCCCGATGTCTTCAACATTCATTATACTGTAGTACATTCATCATACTATAGTTCATAGTCTTGGTGCACGGGTACAGGTAGAATAGAGCCATATAAGTTTAATGTAGATAGAGAAGCAAAGTGGAATAGAAAACCATACAGTAAAGACATTCAGGAGGATGACATTACTATGCTTAAAACGAAAATTATTTGTACTATGGGACCTGCCTGTGACTCCATTCATTTGTTAAAAGAAATGATTCAGGCTGGTATGACTGTAGCCCGCTTGAATATGGCTCACGGTGAACTGGAAGATCACGTTAAACGTATCGAAAATGTGCGGCAGGCTGCGAAGGAAATGAATACCTTTATACCTGTCATGATGGATATTAAAGGACCAGAAATACGGATTGGCAAGCTGAGAGAGGCATCTTGTCTGTTGAAACCAGGTAGCCAGCTCATTCTGACCACAGAAGAGATTCTAGGGGACGAGCATCGTATTTCAGTGAATTACCCGGATATGCCGAAGGACATCAAACCAGGCGACCGCATTCTCATTGACGACGGTTTGGTTGATCTGACTGTAACCTCCATCGAGGGTACGGAAATGATTTGTAATATTGTAAGTGGCGGTATTTTGAAGCCAAGAAAAGGTGTAAACCTGCCAGGGATTCATACGACCCTTCCAGGCGTGACGGAGCGAGATGTGAGGCACATCCAATTTGGGGTGGAGCAGCGTGTTGAGCTTATTGCGGCTTCTTTTGTGCGTAAAGGCGACGATATCCGTGAAATCCGTGAAATTTTGAAGGGACATCATGCTGAGCATGTACAAATTTATTCCAAAATTGAAAATGCTGAAGGCATGGAAAACCTGGATGATATTATCGAAGCTTCCGATGGTATTATGGTAGCCCGTGGCGATCTGGGCGTCGAAGTGCCGATTCAAGATGTGCCTGTGATGCAAAAAGAAATGATCGACAAGTGTAATCTGGTCGGCAAGCCCGTTATCGTAGCTACCCACATGCTGGAATCCATGCAGGTGAACCCACGTCCGACGAGAGCCGAAGTTAGTGACGTGTTTAATGCTGTTATGCAAGGAGCCGATGTTGTTATGCTGTCGGGCGAATCTGCTGCAGGTAAATATCCTGTCGAGTCTGTACGGACCATGGCCGCTGTAGCTGCCAGAGCAGAATCACAATTCGATTATCAGGAGCAGTTCGATAAGCGCAGAGCGCGTCAAAGCACCAACATTACCGAAGTGATTAGTCAGGGAGCGGTGAGTTCGTCCCTGGAGCTGGATGCGAAAGCGATTATTACGTCGACTGCCAGCGGATTTACGGCACGTATGGTATCCAAATATCGTCCGAAGGCACCTATTATTGCGGTTACTCCGAATAATACGGTATTCGCTAAAATTTGCCTGTTATCCGGTGTGTTCCCGATCAAAGGGGATAAAGTAGCTACAACGGATGAAATGTTCGAATCCTCCATCCGTAACGCCCTGAATGCAGGATATATCCATAAAGGGGATACTGTAGTTCTGTCGGCAGGTGTTCCTGTCGCTGAGGCAGGTACTACGAACTTGATCCGAGTATATCAAGTGTAAGTTAAAACAAAATACAGACAGCCAAAAGGCGCTCATCCCATCGGAGAGCGCCTTTTTGACATGAATTCGGAAGCACCTCTGAGGGGTCATGGACTACGGCGTAAAGCGGGCCAAGTGTGTCACTGCTTACAGCCCGAACACACTTTTAGCAACGACCTGTGTCAATTCTGCCTTATGGGCTTCGTATTGCTCAGGCGTAATGCTCTTATTGGCCAGTCGTTGATCCAACTGCTCCGTTAACTGAGCTACCTGTAAATCAACAACAGCCTGTGCGTCCTGTTTATTGGATTGTGCAATATCTGCCAAGGTTTGACCGTTATATAACGCATCATACAATTGCTCATCCGAGGATGCGCCCAGTGTTTTCAAAAGTTCATCATCCTTGGAAGCTTCATTATCCTGTACCTGAGGGGCTCTCTCTGGAGCCAGTGTAGCAGCATTAGCCCGACTTCCCCAAGTAGAAGACTGCCCAATAGATAACGCCAGCAACAGTGTACAAATGACCATAATTCGTTTTCGATTCATAAGTGTAAATCTCCTTTGTGTTTCATTCAATTTCTGCCAGGGTGGAGCCTTATATGGATATCCAACGGGAGTAATGTTTATGCCTTTAGCCGATCCGGCTTTATGTAATTACCAGATTCTAATATACATCATACACACCCAATCTTAGCGCCAGCTTAATACTCGTTTAAAATAAACTAAAAGAGGAGGATGTAAACAGGTAACAGCAAAAAAATTTCATCGATGCTCGTAGGAGGGCTCGTACGATGGATGTGATCTATCCTTCGGTCCCTATTTTTTTCTTTGACCAGATTTTTCGTATCCCATGCATACAGAGCAGCAGCAGAGGCAGAAAAAGGCCCATAGATAAGGAAAAAGGTGTCCATATTTTTGCATCCCAGGATTGCTGGTATGGGACATTTGGGTATATGATCACCGACATGACGATCAGGATCATTCCGATAGGGAAGATCAGCGGACGATCATCTTTTAGATTAAAGATTTGGCTAATGGCTATCATAATCGATTGCATATACAGAGCCAGCCTGAAAAAGAGCGAAATAAACCACATAGCGGCCATGATCGCTTCAATACGCTGAAGAAAATTTCCAATGTTTATTTTTTGGGCTAATGAATAGCTCGGATACATACTTCTTGCTGTTAATTCATGGCCGAAAACCAAAACGGCCAATACAATGACCACAACCAGAATCAACCCGCCAATCAGTCCCCCTGTTAAAAAAGCCCTGCGCGCTTGATCGGGCTGATCGACAAACGGAAAAATCATGAGAAAAACAATATGGGTCAGAAACGCAATACTAATAAAGGACAAGGCGGCAGACCAAACGGGTCCGCCTCCCTTCTCCAGCATCGGTTGGGCGTTCTCCAGTTTGATATTGGATACGACTAAAATGACAAAAGCTGTATACAGCAAAATGAACAAGGGAAACAATAGTTCAGCAGAACGGGCTACCGTTTCCAGTCCCAGGCGCACGCCCATCAATACAATGAGCGCAAAGAGGATGTTGACCGCTTGCATCGGCGTTTCCGGCATCATTTGAGTAGTCAAAAAATTCCCCGAATCATACAACACCGCAGCAGGACCCCCCAGAAAAAACATAACCATAAACAGCAGAGCAACAGACTTCCCCAACCACTTGCCCAAAAGGGTCTCCATGATTTCAATCAGGGTCATCTGTGGATACAGGATGGTAATCGTGTTGTACAGCCATATCAACAGCAGCCCGGAGCCCACTCCGACGAGTGCTGCGATCCATGCATCCTGTTTAGCAGTGGCGGCCATAACGGAAGGGATGACGAGGATTGCAGTGCCGATTGTAAATAATATCGTTAAGATCAACAATTGCCGTGTGGAGATTTTAACTTGCTTAGGCACCATCTTCACCTCTATCTTCACGTTTATCATCCGGCTTGTTATTCTTCTTTGTCCCCAACCTTTTCAGGGCATGTATACTGAGCAGCAGTAAGGGAAGAAACAACCCGATTGATAGTGAATAAGGAACCCACGTCTTTGTATCATAGATTTGTTGATATGGGACATTGGGATACACGATGACGGACATGATGACTAAAATCATCCCGAGAGGAAGCACCAGTTGCCGGTCGTTTTTCAAACGAAAGATTTGGGCTATTGCTGTCACAGTAGTGTGCATGTACAGCGTGATTCTGAAAAAGAGTGAAATAAACCACATGGTAGCCATAATTGCTTCGATACGCTGTAAAAAATTGCCGATGTTAATTTTTTTGGCTAACGCATAGCTAGGATAAATATTTCTTGCCGTTAAATCAGGACCTAATACAAAAACTGCCAGTGCAACCACCACGACCAACATTAATCCGCCAATTAGGCTGCCTATGAAAAAAGCTTTACGGGTTTGATCGGAACGATTTACAGAAGCCGGGAAGATCATGAGCAGAATAATATGAGGTATAAACACAGTGCTAACAAAGGACAGGGCAGCAGGCCAAATAGGTCCCAATCCCGCCTCTAATACAGGTTGAATGTTTTCTAATTTAATATTGGACACCACTAAACCTGTAAAAGAAATATAAAGAAGAGTAAATAACGGAAACATCAGTTCGGCAGAACGGACCAGCACTTCCAGGCCCAGCCGAACAGCCAACAATATAATAAGCGCAAAAAGGATATTTACCGCTAGAATTGGTGTTTCTGGTATCATTTGAGTAGTCATAAAATTCCCTAAATAAAATAAAACGGGAGCGGGAGCATTGATGAAAAGTGTGGTGAAAAACAGAAGACCGACGGCTTTGCCTAACCATTTTCCGAGCAGGGTTTCCATAATCCCAATCAGAGTCATCTCTGGATACAGAGCTGCAATCTTGCTGTACAAATACAAGACAAGGAGCCCGGCCCCGACCCCGACGAGCGCGGCAATCCACGCATCTTGTTTGGCTACCAACGCCATGCCTGAAGGAATGATGAGGATTGCACTCCCGATCGTAAATAGAGCCGTTAATATCATAATTTGGCGTGCTGAGATTTTGATCTGTGCGGGCACCTATTTCACCTCGTCTTATTTTATTAGACCGATATGGGTCAGGAAATCACTGAAAGGTCTATATACCGCTGTTATCCAATCCAGAGGAGTTGGAATAAGCCAGTTTAATGCCTTGGCGCAGCAAATTCCGACGGCAAAAAGGAGAAGGATGGAGAATAACCAAAGCTCTTTTTTTAACCCCTTTTTCCACATGTAGGGGACCTCGATCAAGCTGATTGCAGCAGCGGTTAGTAATATGCCCAGAACTTTCACCATATGAGATAGCATCTTGGGAAACACCTTCTTTTGTAGGGTAAGGTTCTATACAGGAGCCAGATCCCCCGCCGTATCTGACAAGGGATTTACTCCTTAATATCATTCAAAAATGAGCTGCCAATCGTGCCCAAGCGCCGAATCTTGAAATTGACCTTGATATTTACGGGTAATTCTGCAAAGTGCTCATAATCCCAATTTTTTTTAATGGATTTCCAGGTTCTCGGGTCAGCGCGGTGAATGGCTTCACCGAATCCGAAAATGTCAGCTTTGTATGATTTTTGAGCTTTTCTGACAGCCATTTTCATAATCTCTTCTATCTTTTCTTCCTCTTTCTTCTCAATGTCATAAATCGTCCCCACCTGGGTCAGATCCAGGTCATTACACTCGACTTCTCCCACGTTGGCCTCAACCTGCATTTTTATATTGACCTGGGGCTCCCCCCTATAAACGTTCCCTTTTATAGTTGTTTGGGTACGAATGATTTCCGAAACGACTTTGCCGCCTCTGGGGCAAGCTACAAAGCCGACAGAGCTCTGCACTTTGCCGCGGATGAAATTGTAGCCTCTACTTTCAGTTTCATTTAACCACCCGATTAATCGATCTTTTCTAAATACAGCAAGTCCGGAATACTGTAATCGGGCGGATGGGGCGATCTCTTGCACATTGCCGCTTGTTTCTCCCGTTTCTTTATTGCCAACGATTCGGAGTCCTGTCAAGACAGGCTGCATTCCTTCACTGGTGAGTGCTGATACCAATTCATCCAAAGTTACTGTCGTACTGGGTGACCAGTTTTTTTGTGATGTTTCCAGAGAGGAGAAAAGGTCGTTTGCGGGAATCGGATCTAAGGGCGTCATAATTTTTAACGTATCCTCCGCACTAGTGCCCTTGGACACTACAATATAAAAATCGGTTCGGAACTGATGATATCTGGAGAGTAAATCTAAAGATTTCGCCATTCCTTCGGTGGCCATCGATTCACCGATTACACATATACGCAGATGAGAAAAATACATTCTCCGGGGGCTAATCGTTGTTATTTTTCGGATCGCTTCAAATATGGTATCCGCTTCTTCTGTATACAAGGTGGCTGGAGCACCACCGCCTGCTCCTTTTTTGGCCGATGCTTTTCCAGGGTCCACCACTTGGAGAGAGACCCGGAATTGATCTCCTTGTTTATCAATCCCCATACCAACGGCGATGGCAAGTTCATTCAACTCCCTGCGATTCCAACAGCCCGTCAGAAGTAAAACGAGTGCAAGAATCAGGCACAGAATCGCTATCTTCCGCTTCATGATTATCCACTCCTTTCCGACTGTTTCTCTTTTCTTTTATTCCCTTGATTTGCGAGGTGGAGCGCTGTTTCGACGTTTGACATTCTTCTGATCGACTAACCGTGGACGTGAAGTCATCATCCAGTGAGGAAACCGAAATATGGTGTCTTTGGTGTCCGTCGGTATTAGAGGTGCAAAAGGAGTCATATAGGGAACACCGAACGAACGAAGGCTGCACATATGCAGGACCAGGGCAATGCCTCCAACGATAATCCCGAACAGCCCAAAGGAAGCGGCAAGTCCCATCAAGGGGAACCGCAGCATACGAAAAGCGATGGACATATTATAGGCAGGGAGAACAAAGCTTGAAATCGCCGTAATCGATACGACAATAACCATTGCTGCAGATATGATGCCCGCCTCGACGGCAGCTTGCCCGATGACGAGTGTGCCTACGATAGAGACGGCTGCCCCGATGTACTTCGGCATACGAACTCCAGCTTCCCGCAATATTTCAAAAGTTAATTCCATCATGAGTGCTTCGATAAAGGCGGGGAAGGGAACGGCCTCCCGCTGTGCTGCCAGACCGATCAGCAGTGAGGTCGGCAGCATTTCCTGATGAAACGTAGTGATGGCAATATATAGGGACGGACCTAACAGGGAGATAAAAACTCCGGTGTAACGAAGAACCCGGATGAAGCTGCTGATGTCCGCACGCTGATAATAATCCTCCGCCGCATGCAGGAAGGAAACAAACAGCGCAGGTACGACAAGCACAAACGGGGTCCCATCCACCAGGATCGCGATTTTTCCTTCCAACAGCTCGGCGGCGATGACGTCTGGACGTTCGGAGTTATATACTGTTGGAAAAGGGGTGAAAGTTTCGTCCTGGATTAACTCCTCGATATAACCGCTTTCGAGAATGCCGTCTACATCAATGCGATTCAATCGCTCATGCACTTCCTCGACCAATTTAGGGTTCACGATCCCTTTGATATACATGACAGCGACTTCGGTCTGGGTTACACGACCGATTTGTTTGGTTTCCAGCCACAAATTCGGATCTTTAATCTTACGCCGAATCAATGCCGTATTCGTGCGCAGTGTCTCAGAAAATCCTTCCCGCGGCCCACGGACGACATTTTCCGAGGCAGGCTCGGTGACACCGCGATCCTTCCATCCACGTGCGCTGGCTACTATTCCCTGTGTCTCACCGTCAATCAAAATGACAGCATCCCCGGACAACAGCGCGTTATATAAGGTTTCAAAGTCGATAATCTCCCGGATGCTTCCAATGGTTAGGGCATAATCTTTCAATACTTGCATGACACTAGAGGAGTTCTGGAGCCTGCACTCTACGTCTCTGGACAAGCTACTATCCAGCATCATCGATTCCATAATGAAGTCGGAGACTATATTTTTGTCCGCCAAACCGTCCGTATAGAGAATTGCAATGAGCTGGTCACCATCTTTGCCGATACGAACTTCTCTTATGATGATGTCAGTGCTGTTACCGAGTGCTTGTCTGATTTGCTGAAGATTGCTTCCGATATTCGCACTGAGCTGCTCTCCTGAATGCTCAGACTTACTTTCGCTGTGCTGGACTGGCGGCTTTTTAACTTTGTTAGGGGGGGTTCTTTTCCGAAAACGCATGAACGTTCTCCCTCTCTTTGAGGATACTTTTTAATCCAGTATGGACGCAGGGGTCTCCAGATAAACTTACTGCTGAAATTTCGATGGGGGAGATACAGATATGAAAAAAACCTCCTTCACAAAAGTGAAAGAGGTTTTAGACATCTACAACCATTACAATTTAGGGTTTTTCCCATACTTATTGTCGCCAGGCTGACTGTCTTGGCATGTGAATACAATCAAAATAATTGACCCTACCAGAGGAATCAGAGCGATTAGAATCCACCATCCGCTTCTGCCTGTATCATGCAGTCTACGGGCCAGGACGGCCAAGGATGGCAGCAGGACAGCCAAAGAATAAATGTAAGTCAATATCGGTGATAAGCCAACAAGACTATCGATCAGACTGATTACAAAGCTAACGATTACACTAAATAGGATAAACATCCAATACTCTGTACGTCTTGCTCTACCTTGGAATCCTACATAGTTTTTTAATGCATTTAAATACCATTGCATATATTTTTCACCTCCTTATAAAATCTAAACGGTTCTTTACAGTATCCGTAAAATTGTCCTTTTAGGTATATCGGCAGGAAACATATAAAATTTTACTTGTAAAATTATAACTTTAAACTAGAAATTTACGCAATACATTTATTAATGTTAATAATTCGATGAATAATTTATAAAAATATAAAATTACATATTGAATTTTCCATATCCATTGAATAATATAGAGGTACGGTTAACCGCTAGGTTTGAAACGTCCTTCTTAACAGAAGGTGCTTTTATTTTCAAATCAAGTGAAAGCGCTTTAATGATGAAAAAGGAGGGATGAGCAACATTAAATTCGAGGCTGAAGAAGTTAATACAAACATAATCCTGACCGCTTTCTCAATATTTTTTTATGTTATCAGGGATGTTCAAAACGAGAGGAGATTGATTTATGAAGCAATCATTTGTTCGTAAAGTAACAGCAGCTTCACTGGCAGGTGCGCTGTTGTTGCCTGCTTCTTTGGTAGGCGCCGAGCAAACACTCAATTCAGATACAGATGGAATTCAAAATGTGGGGCAAACTTCCCTTCAAGCTCAAGACCTAGAAAACTTTTCAATTCAAAGTAAAAAGGCTGTCTCTTTCAAGGAGACTTCCGTACATGATCCATCCATCCTGAAAGTGAAAGACACATTTTATATTTTCGGCTCACATCTGGCGGCTGCCAAGTCCAAAGACCTCATGAATTGGGATACGATTGCTACAGGAGTGGCGAATGGTAATGCATTGATTCCCAACGTCAAAGAAGAATTAAAGGAAGCACTGGATTGGGCACAGACAGACACCCTGTGGGCAGCTGATGTCATTCAACTGGCAGATGGCAAGTTCTATATGTATTATAACGCTTGCAAGGGTGACTCACCTCGTTCAGCAATGGGCCTAGCAGTTGCTGATAAAATTGAAGGGCCTTATAAGAATAAAGGCATTTTTCTAAAATCCGGCATGTGGGACCAACCGAGTGAGGATGGGACGATCTATGACGCAACCAAGCATCCAAATGCCGTAGACCCGGACACCTTTTATGATAAGAACGGCAAACTGTGGATGGTATATGGCTCCTACTCAGGAGGCATCTTCATTATGCAGATGGATGAAAAAACAGGGAAGCCGCTCCCTGGTCAAGGCTACGGTAAAAAGCTGACAGGCGGTAATCATGCTCGTATGGAAGGGCCGTACATACAATACAGTCCGCAAACGGACTACTATTACTTGTTCCTGTCCTATGGTGGATTGTCAGCGGATGGCGGATACAACCTGCGGGTGGCTCGGTCCAAAACACCGGATGGTCCTTTCTACGATGCTGAAGGCAATGATATGATCAAGGTCAAGGC
Source organism: Paenibacillus sp. FSL R10-2748 (assembly GCF_038005565.1). Lineage (NCBI taxonomy): Bacteria > Bacillati > Bacillota > Bacilli > Caryophanales > Paenibacillaceae > Paenibacillus > Paenibacillus sp. FSL R10-2748. The sequence continues at coordinate 64,766 of NZ_JBBOTK010000008.1, read as the reverse complement.
GAATCCTGACAAACCACTTTTTGATGACGCTTCCATTGAACCATACGGTGTCAAACTGATAGGTAATTACCTGATTCCAAGAGAAATTGGTGATCCGGGTACTGGACTGGGTGCAGGTTATGTGTCACCCGGACACAACTCGGCTTATTATGATCCCAAGACGAAAAAGCATTTTGTCATTTTCCATTCCCGTTTACCGGGGAGAGGCGAACAGTTTGAAGTGCGGGTACATGAAATGTTCATGAACGCTGACGGTTGGCCTGTGGTTGCTCCTTATCGTTATTCGGGAGATGAAGATTCACTGAAAAAGCTGTCAGAAAAGGATGTCCTCGGTCAATATTCGTATGTAAATCACGGGAAGGAAATTTCGGCAAATATTAAGCAAGCCGTTAACGTCAGTCTGGATAGTGGCGGCAAGCTGTCTGGTGGAGTGAACGGTACATGGAAGTTGGGGGCAGGCAATCAGCTGGAAATTACAGCAGAGGGCACGAAGTACAAAGGTGTATTCCTGCGGCACCGTGATCCAGACACAGGTGCCAAGACGCTTGCTTTTACCGCGTTGTCCTCCAAGGGTGTTGCGGTATGGGGTTCGCTAAAGCCTGACCTGAAGGCCAGCAAGATTGTAGCTGCTGTGCAGAAGGATCTGAGCCTGGGCGATACGAGCAATGTTCTTTATAATCTGACGCTACCTACTCAAGCAGCACAAGATACCACTATTTCATGGGAATCCACCCACCCGGAGAATATTTCTGTGACAGGTGAAGTATACCGTCCAGAAGCCAGCTCTCAGCCTGTAACAGTTACATTGACAGCGACCATCAAAAAGGACAAAGCCACAGCTAAGAAAAACTTTACAGCCATTGTTCCCGGGCAGGCCCAAGGTCCTCAGCTCGCACGCTATTCGTGGAGTGAAGATCAAGGAACTTCGGTTGTCGACAGCACATACAATCAATTCAATGGTAAGACCTATGGTGGTGCTGCATGGGATAAAGACGGGAAGCTTGGCGGTGCGCTTGTCCTAAACGGTAAGGATGGTTACGTGCAACTACCAAATACAGTAACAGATGCGAAGGATTTTACCTTTTCCGCTTGGGTGAACTGGAAGGGCGGTGCAGCTTGGCAACGGATTTTTGACTTCGGCAACGGCCAAGCCCGGCATATGTTTCTTACCCCTTCCCAAGGAAACGGTGTGCTCCAATTTACAATCCATGAGGGTACGGATCAAAGCTTGCTTTCCAAATCATCATTACCTCTAAACCAGTGGACGCATGTAGCGGTTACACTGGAAGGGAATACAGGAAAGCTGTATGTAAATGGTGAGGAAGTAGCCGTTAATGACAGCATTACCTTTAATCCCAATGAGTTGCTGACGAGCGAAGCTTATCTTGGCAAAAGCCGTTTTGCCGCCGATGCTTACTTCAATGGCAGCCTGGATGAAGTTCAATTGTATAACAAAGCGCTGACAGCAGAGGAAATTAAAGCACTGGCAGAATTGTAATTCAAAATGAGCAAATAAACGCAGGAGATGAGCTTTTAGTAAGAAGTTCGTCTCCTGCACAATGTTTTGTATATTTATTTCTTGATTGCTGGTATAATAGGAAGCAACTGCGGATATAATGTTTTAAGTAGGCGTTAATGACTCACTCCCGCCGAATGAACACAGCTTTGAAGCAGCAATAGAAGACATAAGCACTCTGCATAAATTAAATTCACCAGTGCTTGCGTTTTCAATACACTTATGGTAATATGAGTATATTGAAATTGTGACCTGAGATTCACATATTGTAGAGGGTTATTGTTTTAGGTTGAAATAACCTTGTGCAATATGTGAATTTTTATTTGTCAAAAATAAAGGTCATATAAATACATTTTGGAGGTAATTCCATGCAAACAGGTACAGTTAAATGGTTTAACGCAGAAAAAGGTTTCGGTTTCATCGAGGTTGAAGGTGGAAGCGACGTATTCGTACATTTCTCCGCAATCCAAGGCGAAGGTTTCAAATCTTTGGACGAAGGCCAACGCGTAGAATTCAACGTAGTTGAAGGAAACCGTGGACCACAAGCTGAGAACGTTGTAAAACTGTAATTTAAAATTACAGCCTACTTCAGATGCCCCGAACATAGCGTTTGGGGCATTTGTTTTTATCTGTTCACAAGACCGTTTTTGAACTGATTACATCTTATCGCTTTATAAATCATGAAGAAAGAGGGATGTTTATGTACAATTCACGGAAAAAGCCAATGGATGAGATTCCTGAGGAAATTACAACTGTCTGGAATTGCGCCAGCGATACATGTAACGGCTGGATGCGGGATAACTTCGCTTTTTCTGTCGAGCCGACATGCCCCATTTGCGGTTCTGCCATGGTGAAGGGCGAGAAAAAGCTGGCTGTTTTAAATAATACGAGCTTTAATCATACCAAACAATCCTAAACGGATAAATGTTTGTAGTGAAAGATGCCCCATAGCCATTAACGGCGCTGAGGCGTCTTTTTTGTTTTTTATAAATATGAATTATACATAAGAATGAACAGGTTTTCAATTATGGTGTGGAGGATGGGGCTAGTATGCTCAGTAAGATAGAATTAAATTCGGGTAGCGCTTCGTAAAATACACCGTGCCCGCTTCGTTCGAAAGGAATAAGCTTTGATCCGGCAATTCCTTTTTGAGTTTGGACAGCCAGGGGGAAAGGACAGACCCGATCCAGCTTGCCGTGTAGAATCCAAGTAGGCACGTGTATACATGGTAGGTCAGCGCGCAAATCAGAGTCACGCAGTGAATACAAAGTACAAGCCATGCTATGAACTGTAGCCGCGAAACCCTGATCACGTAACCAATCGCGTAAGCTCTGGCTAACGGGATTGGCAAACAACATCTCGCCAAAAGAAGTTACCAGTTGTGGACGATCTGTATAGGCTTGTTTGATGAGTTTATCTACCTCTGTGACAGGAGTACCGTAAGGGAAGTCGCTGGTTGGGGTGAATCGGGGCGTAGCTGCTCCGATCAAGATCAACTGATTGACGCCAAATCCCCGGTGCCTGCTCATGTAGCGTGTGACCACAGCTCCCCCCATCGAAAAACCGATCAGCCGTACCTGGTTTAACTGAAGCGCCTGCATAACAGCCAGCAGATCGTCCGCCAATCGATCATAATTGTATCCATGCCATGGTCGATCAGACTTGCCGAACCCCCTAAGATCAACCTGAATACAGCGATACCCGTAAGCAGGCAACAAGGCGGCCTGATATTCGTACATTCGGTGATCCAGCGGCCAGCCGTGAACCATCAGAACAGGGATGCCTTCTCCAATATCCTCGACATACAGCTTCACGCCGCGTTCCACCTCAATATAATATCCCATCGTGTTCACCCCTTTAGAAATCACGAAATTTCATTCTCTCTCACATATATGTAGCCAGGGCTTAGCTCATTCGAAAAAGGGATGAGACTGTCACGATATAAGCATATATTATGTTAAAAAATGTATGTCATCCTAGATAGGGATGGGATATAATTATGGAATGAAACAGCATCGGGAGAGTGGAACAATGACACCATCAAAAACATTAAAATGGATTACAGGCGGATTGGAGCTGTTTTTAGCTATTCCCGTTTTGGGCGGGCTGCTCGTCGTAAATTCCGCGTATACTATATTGTTCTTTATGCTGATTTTCCACATTGTTACGTTGGTGCTATCGGTGACGAATAGAGAGTCTTATTATGGATCTATTTTAGGGATCGTGACCTCGGTTATTGGATGGATTCCGATTGTGGGCTGGTTGATGCATTTGATCTCAGGCATATTTTTGATGATTACCGCAGCCCAGCAGCCGCGTGATCAGTATCGTAATCGCAATCCTTATGATGATTATCGCTACTAGGGGATGTGTGGCGATACAAAGATGAAAGATCCTGTTGAACAGGGTCTTTTTTTATTTATGAAATCTCCCCATGATTATGGTGTTGTAGTATTTGCCATCTGAAAGAACCTTATCGTTTTTTAATAACCCTTCGATCTCAAATCCATGTTTTTTATAGAGCTCAATGGCTTTATCATTCGTTTCCAAAACTTGTAGAGTTATTTTCTTGATGCCATTGGAGTCAGCCCAAGAAATAGATTTTTTTAAAAGATTCGTCCCGATCCCATAACCCCAAAAATCCTTTAGTACGCATACGCCAAATTCAACTTTATGAGAGAATCTGCTCAGAACATGGCCCTCACATCTTGAAAAGCCGACGATTTTATCATGAACTACCGCAACTAAAAATAGGTTTCTGTTATTCTCTGTATCTGATTCAATGAGCTGTTCAAAACCGGATGTACTTATAAACGCTTCTCCCTTCTCTCTGTCTAAATTTTCAGTCTCTCCATCAATTAGCAAACGGATTTCAGACAAATTCTTCGCATCTTGAATCATGGCAGATCTGATCGTATAGCTCATTCCTCGTATATCAAATTCCTGTTTATTTATTTTCATTACATTCTCCTTATTATGAATTTTAGTGAAAAATGACCTCTGGATCATGTTAGTCTACCACATATTATCTTGTTTACATGACAAATAAGCCTGTCTCCTTATGTTGTATCGCAGCAGGGGACAGGCTTATTGATTTCTCTATCCGTACAGGGAAGCCGGATAGAGATTTATTATACATGGGTGGCTTTAGCTATTTCTGCTTAGCAGAGGCTTTAGCTGCATTGGTTTTAGCAGGAGCCTTGGCTGCATCTCCTTGGGCAGGAGCTTTACCTGCATCCGCTTTACCGCCATCTACTGGTGGTTTGGAGGGTTTTACGCCATTCACCATATCTGTCATCATTTTTTTTAGATTAGAGACACGTTGGTTATATTCAGTTGCTGTAATCTTGCCGTTTTGTTTTTCCGTAGCCAGTTTCGCTTTCATATCTGAAACCATCACATCAATAACGGAATTTACGCTCACGCCTTGTGCTTTGGCGATCGTAGCAAGGGATTTACCTGCTTTCAACTGTGTATCCAACTGACTGGAGGACAATTTCAATAATTTCAGGAGAGCTTTGTTCTCAGCATAGTTTCCTCCTGCGATTTTAGGGCCGTTAGCATCGCCGGGGTTACCCTTAGGTGTCTGTGCTTTGTCTGCGATGGGAGCCTTCTCAGGTGTAGTTGAAGCAGCATGGGCTGCGCTTGTGGAGTACAGTGCCCCGCCTCCTAAAAATGCCAAGGCCATCGTTCCGGCCAAAATTGCTTTCTTGGTGCTCTTCATCTTCATTTTCCACCTTTCGGTTATGGTTTGTTTGGTACGTGATACATCATAAGGGATCAACTTGAATGCTATCTGAGTGCAAGCTGAGCTTTTACTGAATGAAATTTGGAGAGCGAGACTAACATTTTAGTAAGATGGTACTTGTATTACGTGTATTAAGTGATATAATACACTACAGGCACAATAGATGCAGCCGATTAGGGGGAAACACCCATGGAAGAACAACGGGTTGGCTCGTTCCGATTTTTAATTGACTTCAGCCAGCCATTATATGAACAAATATTAAATCAAGTACGAAGCTCCATTGCTAAAGGGGAGATCGAAATGGGAAGTAAAATGCCATCTGTTCGTGATCTGGCGCAGGAATTACGCATGAATCCAAATACTGTGATGCGGGCGTATCAGGAGCTGGAGCGGGACGGATTGACTGAGAAGCGGCGCGGGTTAGGCACTTATGTTACTTCGTCCAGTGAACGGATTGCCAGCTTTAGGGAACAATTGGCCATAACATATATAGAGCAGTTTCTCGGACAGATGAGCAGCCTGGGGTTATCGTGGGAAGATGTACAGCAGTATATAAGAAGCAAACAGGACGGAAATGACGAGGGAGGAGGCGAAGGGGCATGACGGAATCTATTGTGGTTGCGAGTCATCTGACGAAGCAATATGAAAGTAAAAAAGCGCTGGACCACTTGGATGTCGTCATTCCGGCGGGACGCATTGTAGGGGTGCTTGGACCCAATGGCTGTGGGAAGTCCAGCTTTTTTCGAGCAATCACCGGATTAATTCGGCCAGATGGGGGCGAGCTTCAGGTGTTGGGGCAAAAGCCGGGTTGGGAAACCAATCGTGGTATATCCTACCTGCCTGACCGGGCTCGCTGGTACCCCAATCATACGGTGCAGCAGACACTGGAGTGGGGGGAATCCTTTTTGCCTGGCTTCAATATAAAAGATGCTTATAAACTTGCTGATCATATGGACGTGGAGTTGGAGTTGAAAATGGCCGGGTTGAGTCGCGGACAGGAGGCACGTGTGCTACTGATTTTATGTCTGGCGCGTGAGGTTCCGCTCATGATCCTGGATGAACCGTTTGCGGGCATTGATGTCCTCTCCAGAGAGGCGATTGTGGCTGGGATTATTGATTATTTGGAGGGTCGCCAGCAGTCTATACTCATTAGCACGCATGATATTCAGGAAGTGGAAGGCTTGTTTGACTACACGGTCATGATGGACCGCGGACGGGTTATATGGTCTGGTGATTCGGACGATCTGCGTGCAGAGCATGGCTCGCTGAATCAGGTGTTCCGCAATTTGTACAAAAAGGAGTGGAAGGCGTGAATTCATCAGGGCTGTTCAAAGATTTGATACGCCATGAATTTCGAAATAAAGGAAGCTGGAGAAAGCAGAGCCGCAATCGACTACCGAGATCGTGGAGACTTGTGTATTTCTCATTATTTCTAATTGCGGCGTTCGTTATTTCCTTGTATTTCGCACTTCATAACCAACTCGAATTGACAAGGCTGTGGTATGTCACCCTGGGTTTGCCGTACATGATCATTTTCATGGGTGTGGGAAGTCTGAGAAGAGAATGGGAGAATGACACCTACGGATGGTGGCTGACTCTGCCCTATCCGCGTATGTGGCTGATTAGCGCCAAATGGATTGCTGCTATTTTACAAGCCGTGGTCGTGACCTTGTCCCTGTTTGTGGTAGGTTCTCTGTACGCGCTGTTCATCTCATCCACCATCCAGCCTTATACGTTTGCGGATGCAGCGTCCTTTATTATAGCTGGATTGAACTGGTTTGTGATGATTATCGCCTTCACACCGTTGGTTATTGCGCTGGGTCTGCTGACGGCCAGTACCAAATACAGCACCTTGCGGCCGATTAGCCCGATACTCTGGATTCTTTTGATGGGTGGCGGGAGTGTCTTTTATTGGTCAGGCGATCAGGGGCTTTATGAGCAGTTTGATCATGTTCAAACAGGACAATGGTTTTCTTTTACCTGGCATTTCCCGATTGCGGTGTTGATCAGTTGGGTTGCTGCATATGTATTAATCCGCTTGAGCGCTTATCTATTGGAGAAAAAACTGTCGATTTAGGCTAGCATATCTATAGGATATATGAGGAAGGAGTTTCACCATGACGACGATATTTATATATGCATTGTTGGCTGTTTTGGTGGGGCTGATGATCTGGTTGAGAACCAAAAGACGAGGGGGGCCGGTAAAAGGAAACGGAATCCGGCTTCTGCTCCCCTTGTTTATCGCATTCCCGCTTATGATGATGTCTGTGTACCAATTAATGCATATTCCCGGTCAAACGTATGCGCCCCCCGCCTTTTGGGAACTGCTGGTTGCCGGGCTATTAGGGGCTCTGTTTGGCTATGTTATTTTGCTGCATACGGCGTATGAAAGACGGGATGACGGTCTTATTTATCCCAAGCCGAACCAATATTTTAAATATATTATTATCGCTATTATCTTGATTCGCGTTGTTTTGACCCAGTACCTCAGTAGTCTGGGTACGTCTGAAGTTAGTATGCTGGCGATTACGATGGCGCTGGTGTATATCTCAATCTGGCGAATCGGGAGCTTTATCAAGTTTCGGAGAACGTTATCCGTATAACAATAGCAATGGGGTTAACAGCGGCTTACTATTCAAAAAGCGTTTATTCGCTTGGTGATAGGAGCCGCTTTTTTTGAGTTTCGGCAATTAGCAAGTTATCACACATTGTTATTGCTCCCCATATCCTTTATTCTAAGGCTTGTGGCTTGCATTGTAGCAGTACAATTATAAATTTTTGAAAGGAGGGTTATTGAGGTTTCAAAAGATTTAAATGGGGTTTAAAGTTAGATAGGCGGGGAAAAGTTGCTTTTTGCGATTAGGTGTAACTATATAAGTTACATAAAAGAAAATTGTCTTCCATATTTTATTTTATAGGTTGAGAGGGGTTCACATTCATGAAAAAACATACGGTTACTGCTGCACTCGCTGGTTTGCTTGTTCTGTCTTCTGCTGTACCGGCTTTAGCAGCCGAGGTAAAACCTACTACGGGTATTCAGGTTTGGGTAGATGGCAAGAAGGAGGCTTACAAAATTGCTCCTATCGTGAGAAATAAGCAGGTCTTAATTCCCTTGAGACAATTGGCCTCCAGTTTGGGAATTCCAATGGATGCCAAGCATATTACGTTCAATACGGCGCGACAAAGCACGACTATCCGATATGATCAGGCGACGGTTGTACTGGTGTCAGGCAGTCCGGAAGCGCAAATCAACGGGATTAAGGTACCGCTATCCACCTCGACCCTATTGACCAAACAAGGGGTAACTTATGTACCGGTTGATGTCGTCAAAGAAGCATGGGGCAAGCAAGTGATTTGGGACCCGGCCAGCCAAACGGTGCAAATCGGGGTGAGTAATAAGGATAAGGTCGTTGAAATCGTGAAAAGCTTTGAAACCGGAGATACGAAAGCGGCCGAGACCTGGATCAGCAAAGATCAGTACATTCAGCACAATCTGAGCTTTGCCAGCGGAAGAGATGCCTTGCTGCAAGGGATTAGCCAGTCGAAGGGAGCCAATGTACAGGTTGAAATCCAACGTGTAATTCAGGATGGCAATTATGTAGCGGTTCATTATAAAGAGTCCATTGCAGGAAAAACGAGCATTGTTTTTGATATTTTCCGCTTCGATAGCAATGGTAAAATTGTTGAGCATTGGGACAATATTCAGGACTCGGCTCCAGCTAATCCAAGCGGACGTACAATGATTGACGGAACAACACAGATAACAGATCGCAACCAAACCGAGACGAACAAAACGTTAATCCGCAAGTTTGTGGATGATATCCTGGTTGGCAAGAACCGCGCCGCACTGGAAAGCTACTATAACGGTGATCATTACATCCAGCATAATCCTCTTTTTGGTGACGGTGTATCCAATTTGAAGCAAGCATTTTCCGCAGCGGGAAGCCAAGGAGCTTCTTTTGGATATGGTCAGGTTCACATGGTTATTGGAGAAGGCAACTTCGTGCTGGTTGTGAGTGAATTGACATCATCTAAGGGAACTTCAGCCGCTGTCTATGATCTGTTCCGGGTAGAGAACGGTAAGGTAGCAGAACATTGGGACGTAGTTCAGGAGGTTCCAGCTAAAACAGAGTGGAAAAATACAAACGGCAAGTTTTAAGAAAAAGTGCGTTTGGGGTATGGCCTGATTGCACGCTTTCCCAACCGTCCTGTTCCTGTTAAAATGATGCAAACATATAACAGGGGGTTGAACGATGGAAGGCTTGAAGCAACGTGTGGGCTGCCTGCATGCACATCACTCGAACATAGCCTATGTGGAACGAGCTTTTGCTTCTTATGAGGTGGAGCTGATACATTTTGTGGACCCTGGGCTTATGCGCCGGATCTCGTCAGACCCGCATTTTTCTGCGGACGATGCCAGTCGCAAGGTAGAAGAGCAACTAAGCTGGATTGCCCAAAGCGACATAGACGTTATTTTGATAACGTGCACGAATTATATCGTTTTGGCAGAAAAGGCTCAATTGACCATGTCTACACCAGTAATTGCGCTGGATGAGCCCTTTTTTCATGAGATATGCGATGATTTGCTGCCACGGACCTTGGTATTCACGAATCCGGCTACTGTAGAGGGAACGATGAAGCGTCTTTATCATACGGCTGCTCTGTTAGGCAAACCAGATATCTCTTCTTGGATAGAGGTTAAGGTGGTGGAGGACGCTTTTCAACTGATTATGCAGGGACGTGAAGACGAGTATAAGGAATTGCTGGTCCGTTCGCTGTATGAGCTGAGGAAGGCTGATCCAAGCAGAGGTCTGGCTGTAGCACAGTTGTCTATGGTTGATGCTGCGTTACAGGTGGAGCTGGAGACGGGGGAAACGATTGGCAATCCCTTACGGTCGTTGACGAATTTAATTGAGGATTTGTTAGGTTAAAAAAGTATAACCAAAAGAACTTCCAACCCGTGTTCTGGGACTATGGAAGTTCTTTTTTTGAGGCTGGCAAGCAGGTTACTTCTGCGTTGTTCATCACAGATTCTGTTGATCTTGGGTGATGAATGCTGCGCCTGCCGATTCTCTTTGGACAAGCGTAACGTATAAACGTTCATGCTCCACGTCTTCCCCGACAATGATTTTGAGAACTTGTTCGGCAGCTACAGCGCCCCATTTACGTTTGGAATAGTCAATCGTTGTCAGACGAGGCTGAATATATTGCGCCAGCTCGATATTATCAAAGCCGACGATATGAATATCCTTGCCAATTGTCAGTTCTGATTGAGCCATTCGATTGTAAAAGCCCACTGCCATTTCATCATTGAGACAAAATACGGCTACAGGTTCCGAACCCGGGCCATCTTGTTGCCGCAAAATGATTTCAGCCGCCTGTTCGCCACCCGATTTCTCAAAATCGCCGTCAATTTCGATCATTTCAGCGACGCCGCTACGCTCAATGGTCTGCTTGACCGCCTGCATCCGTTGCCATGAATCGTAAGAACCTTCTGGTCCGGTAACCACATATAGCTTACGGTGTCCCAATTCCAATAAATGTTCGATTGCGAGAGCGGCGCCCGCTTTGTTATCCAGCAGCACCTGGTTAATGTTAGGATGATTCAGTTCACGGTCCAACACGACAATTTTATGTCCTCGCTCGGCGTAGTTCAGTAGCTCCTGACTATCAAACGTCTGATCCAGCACAATGGCGCCGTCGATCATGCGTTCCGGCAGCATTCGGTGAGATTGCTTACCGCTGCATACGATGAGATCATAGCCCTTGCGGTTTAAAATTTCCTTGATGCCATACAGTAAATCTCCATAAACGTCTCCACGAAAATCAGTCAGGAAAACGCCAATAATTTTGGTCTGCCTTTTCTTGAGATTACGTGCGGCGGCATTGGGCACATAGTTAAGCTCTTTGGCAATCGCTAAAATACGTGCGCAAGTTTCTTCTGTTACCTTATCGCTACCATTCAAGGCATATGAAACGGTAGATATGGAAACGCCCGCCTGTTTGGCGATATCTTTAATGCTGACCACATCGTCACCTCCTTGTCGTCCGTCTTATAATTGCTATTGTATATTCATTATTAACCACATATCTATTCCAAATGTCGTAGTCCTACACATAAGCAGCAAAGGGCGATCCCGCAAGATCGCCATCCCTTTGTTGCCTATACCAGATTTAGCATCAAAAACTCTTTATAAAATAATCTCCAGACGGTGTACACCGTCATGTTCTGCTAAGGCCTGCTCGAAAATCTCACGTTTGATGCGCAAGGCACCAGAGCGGTAGCGATTATCATCGGCTGGCACGCTTTCCAGTGGTGTCCCGTTCAATACTGCACGGCCTTGCTCACTACCAGTACGCTCTTGCAGCATGCGGTAGACGAAGGTAATTGGTTTTCCTGCAAAGGAAAATTCAAATTCCAATCCGTCGAGATGATCCGGCAGCACAGGGTCCAGGATCAGGTCTTCGCCCGATTGACGAATACCAAGGACATTCGATATGAGCTGATTCATGTAGATTCCCGGACCGCTGGAATAGATTCTCCAGCCGCCTTTGACGGGTATGGCTCCTTCACGCAGTTCACCAAACCGTTCCTGGGCTTCATAGCGGGTGTTAAATTTACCGTCCGAGCTACTGAAATAGGCGTTGCTTTGGCGCCATTCGGCATTCGGTACGGACGCACGGATGCCGACCGGATTGATGAGCTTCAAGCTGTGCCAAGCGTCATCCTTGCGTCCCAACTTGGCCATCGCTTCCGCAAAGCGGATATGGGCATGCACATATTGCAGCCCGACCTCACGTCCAAAGTTGGCCGCTTGCTCTGCACGCTTGAAGTGCGAGCTCACACCGCCATCATACTGTGCAGGGCGGTTCATCAGACGCACACCATCCGGGCAGAGGAACTGCTCACGGATGAGCTGCTCATGAGCCAATGCTTGTTCAGGCGTGAGCAGCTGGCTGATCATGCTGCGTGTCATTGGCAGCAACCGATAATGGATTCCTGTCTCGGTGTCAGACGGATGGAGCATCAGCTTAGGTTGGCCGGGCTCTTCCATATACACGAAGCCCGGAATAATTCCGCTCTCCAGCATGTAGCGGTTAAAGTCTTTACGGATGCCATTAGCCATTTGATGTAGATCTTGTGCAATCTTGTCGGCTTCGCTTACTACACCCGCGGGGGCCTGCTCCAAAGCAGCAGCAAAGTTACTAATAACTTGGTAGGTGAGTGCAACCGTCCAGCTGCTCGCCATGTATTGCTTCAGCTGAGCATTGGCTGGCTGGAGGGTATCATCCCAATCGCCGTCGCCATAGGCCGACAAATACGTATCATGAAGGAAATTCTCCCGAATATATTCGATTTCCTTCAGGGCATGTTCCATGAGAGTCGCGGTCTGCTTGGTATAATCGAAAGTATGCCGATGGGTGTAAGGTACATTTTCTCCCAGAATACTGTAATCACGGGTAGCGGTCAAATAGTCGCCCAGTACCTTGAGCGGCCAGACGATAATATCCCCATGGCTTTCTTCTTGCTGCACGTGAGTATAGTTGTCAAACATAAACCATTGCGGCCAGTTTCCGCTGTCCTCGTACTGATGGCTGAAAACAGTCAGCAGAATGGAACGAACCTCGTCGAACTTTTGCGTAGCTGAGAAATATTCCACAGGCCCCTGACACACATCACGTGTTCCCCAGGCTGCACCGCCGTATTGCTCCAGACCGTGAGGCACAGAGTAGTGAACGAGCATATTGTGGGTGTACCACCAAGCCACTGCGTTCACACGGAATAGCTCACTCGTTTCATGTTGACCCAGCGACAGATGGAAACCGTTCATAAGCTCGGCAAAATATTCCCGATAGCGCTCGCGCTCATCTTCAAAGGAAGCGTGACGCTCTTTGTGCGCTGATTCTTGCCCGGCTGAAAGCCCATTCAGCCAACCCTGCACGGTGCAGGTCCATTCGCTGCTGTCACCCAGCTCCAGCACGACTAGGGACGCATCAGCGGAAGCTGTACCCTGTAGCAGTACGTGAGCGTCGCTCACCTGCTGTAATGGAGCGCCCTCGACGTGCATTCGGTACAGCAGGTCTGGATAGGCTTCGGCACTCAGGGAAGCAGAGTCTGCCCGGAAGAGCAGGGCGTCACCTTCATGTTCCATATGAAACGGAAGCTCATATTCGTTCACATGCATAGACATTTGCTGAGTGATGAGGAACGGATAGGTTTTGCCGCTTGCCACACGCATATGAAGCCGTACTTCTGGGCTATCAGCATTCGTATGGTTTGTAATAATGAATGTATCGTCAGCCGTTTTGTAGTACCAGCGCACATAATTAAAGCCAATCTCGAACAGGGAAGGCATCGTGAGCAGGCGGTATTTCCCTTGGATTCCGACATAGATACGCTGACCGGATGTCTTGGGAATATTGAGCGCATTACGCGCGTTGGTGATCATTTTGTTGAAGTTTGTATTGCCGATCACGAGCTGGGAATTGAACACCCCGTACATATAGGAGGTGGTTGTAATGGTTTCTTCCTTGCCTCCTGAGTAATGCCCGCCCATTAAAATGTGCCCATGGGGACGCTCTACACGAAGCTCTTTGGATTTGAGTACGACATGCTCATAGCTGTCCGTGAAAAAGGAAAGTAGTTCATCGCCATCCCGTTCTTCTTCCTGCCGTTTCGGGAAAAGTTGATTCACTTCGGCAGCGGTTAAGTCCAGCGTGCGCAGCGGCTCACCGATGGTTTGAGCTGGAGCCACACGCCCTGCCTGAAGATCACTTGCCGCGTGTGCCGGTATACTGGTCTCGGAAGCGTCCGCTAGAACGGTAGCTACTTCGTCACGTGCCTTTGTCACCAGCTCCTGATACTCCAGCTTTGTCACTGCGGCTGGATGATTGGGCTGGAACAGACCGTAAAAAGTAAAGCGAGCTTCCCCGGCAAGTTTCACCTGCTCAGATTGCAACGCGGTATAGGCGAATTCGTATTGGTACACTTCATTGGCGAGCGAGTCACGATGGAGTGCTTCCGGCTCATTCGTTTCTTTGTACGAAAGTCCAAAGAACTGAAATCCGTCAGTCGAGTAACCAACAGTGCGGGTTAACGAGCCTTGTTGAATGTATGGGAAAGCCTGACTTTGAGGCTGGTTTTGACGTGAGCAAACGGTGTAGCCTCTTTGTTCATCATGGTAGACGGTGTGGTCAATATATTGAGACAAATAAGCTTCATTACTGCGCACAGCGGCGGTATCGGCAATGCCAATATCCTGACCGTACACGACATCTGCTTCCACGTCATCGCCCTGTAGGGTTACATCCCAGAACCATACTCCCAGGCGGCTTAGCGTGAAGGTCACCTGATAGCCTACACCAGCGGTGAAACCTTCCCAAATAATCTGCTGATCCGTTTGTCGGATGACTCCCGGTGAGCGAACTCCAAGCAGGGGAGTGATACTTACACCGGACGGACGGTACAATCTCAAGTACAGATTGTTCAAGGAACCGTCGACTGAATTGGTCAACAGTTGGTTGATCATCGTTGAGCCGTGAGCGATCTTATACACATCACCGCTGCTCAAGAAGGTAAAAGACAGGTCGCCGGCTCGTAGCAAAATATTTTGATCCAGACTTGTATTCATCAAAGGGAACGCCTCACTTTCCTGTTTATTTCACTAACCGAAAACGGCTTTCACTAGTATCTCGGCTGTTAGGTCCTGTAAAGACGGCAAATTCACCGCTGTCACTACTGAAGCTCAAATCTGCATGATGATAGCGCAGCTGAGGCTCGGTCAATGCAAATTCCACTTCCCGGCTTTCGCCTGGGGCAAGAAGGACTTTGCAGAAATCTTTCAGTTCTTTCATTGGACGAACCGTATCACCGCTGATATCACGAACATAGAACTGGACGGTTTCCTCGACCGGACGTGTTCCTGTGTTCGTTACCTGCACTTTAACGGTCAGTTCCTGACCGGGTATAAGGGTATCGCCGGAAAGCTGTACGCTGTCATAGGCTACATCGGTGTAGCTCAGTCCATAGCCGAACGGGAATAAAGGTTCGTTTGGTACGTCTAGATATTGGGACACGTAGCGTTCTTTTGTATTCGGATCTAACTGCGGGCGTCCCGTATTAAAATGATTGTAGTACACGGGCACCTGTCCGACCGATTGCGGGAATGACATGGTCAGGCGACCCGTAGGTTCGGCATCACCGTACAACAAATCGGCAATCGCCGCGCCGCCTTCACCACCAGGGAACCAGGCTTCCAATACGGCGTCTGCTTCTTCAATGACACCGTGCAGATCCAACGGACGACCATTAAATAATACGGCTACCATAGGCTTGTTCAGCGTCTTCAGGCGCTTCACCAGTTCCAACTGGGCTTGTGGCAGGCGAATATTGGAACGGCTGCCTGCTTCACCACTCATATCGGAGCGCTCACCAAGCGCCAACACGATAACCTCTGCTTGGCTGGCTGCTTGCAGAGCTTCCGCATATTGCTCCTCAGTTATATCGTCGATAGAGCAACCTGTCGCAATCGTGAGCAGCGAGGAGGATATTTTCGATTGGAATCCGTCGACAACGCGAATAGCTTCCTCCTGCGAACCACTCCACGACCAAGAGCCCAGGATATCACCGCTCTCTGCAAAAGGTCCGATCAACGCAATATGCTGATTGCGATTCAATGGAAGAACGGAATCATTTTTGAGCAACACGCAAGATTTAATAGCTAATTCTTTGGCAACCGTACGGTGAGCTTCGCAGAACACAACTTCACGTTCACGCTCAGGGTCTGCGCCGCGTAGCGGATTTTCGAACAAGCCCAGCTTTTGCTTGAGCTTCAATATACGCATCACGGCTTCATCAATGAGCGCTTCATCCAGTTGTCCGCTGCGAACCAGCTCAGGCAGATGCCCGTTATAGCAGGAGGTCATCATTTCAATATCTACGCCAGCCAGCAGTGCTTTCTTCGCTGCCTCGCGCTCATCCTCGGCGATGCCGTGAGGGATAAGCTCCTTGATGGCGGCCCAATCCGAGATGAGCACACCATCAAAGCCCCATTCATCACGAAGCAAATCACGCATCAGGCGCTTATTGCCCGTTGCGGCTACGCCTTCTACGGTATTGAAGGACGTCATCACCATTTCGCAGCCTTCATCTAAAGCAGCTTTGTAGGAGGGGAGATAATACTCTCGCAGCTGCCAGGCGGATACATCTACAGTGTTGTAATCCCGTCCGCCTTCGCCAGCTCCATATGCGGCAAAATGCTTCACGCATGCGGCCACCCGGTCGGTATCGTTCGTCAGATCTTTACCCTGAAACCCGCGCACAAACGCACGAGCAAATTCGCTGTTGAGGTAAGGGTCTTCCCCTGTAGATTCCATCACACGGCCCCAGCGCGGGTCACGCACCAGATCGACCATAGGAGCGAATGTGACGTGAACACCGGATACAGCCGCCTCGCGGGCTGCAATGGTAGCGCTCTCTTCTGCAAGTTGCATATCCCATGAGCAACCAATGGCCAGCGGGATAGGGAAAATCGTTTTGAAGCCGTGTACAATATCTGCCATAATTAAAAGCGGAATACCCAGACGATTTTTACTCAAATGAGCCTGCTGAACACGAATCGCTTCCTTGGCCCCTGCGATACCAAGCACGGAACCGACGTTATGGACATTTTCCTCTGTGATGCCGAGAGAAGCCATGGGGCCAGTAATTTGACTATCCGTTCCAGCTTCTTCAAAGAAGGCACCCACAAGCTGTAGCAGTTGATCGACTTTTTCTTCAAGCGTCATGTTTTCTAAATAGGACTTCAGGTGTTGTTCCATCATAATCCTCCATAAGCTGTATTGTTGGTGGACAGCTCTTTTTTTTCAGATTCATGAGATTTTTTGGATAAAATTGATTCAAAAAAGTGCTGAACAGGCTAATAGCTAGTATAAAAGCATAATATTCTGTCGTATTATTAATCGAAACGTTTCTATTGTTGAACTCAGTTGGATTATATACGCTTTCAAATGGAGAGTCAAATCCAATTCAGGGGGTTTTTATAGGCTAAATAACGTAATAAAGATGATATAAACGAAAAAAAGTGGGGATTCTGAGCGAATAAAATATAATATTCCTATTGAATACGGTTTCAATTTGTTCTATAATGACTATCGAAACGTTTCTATTGACGGGTATGGTCCTTGTGCTTTGAACATAAGTGTTATAGCGGTATGCTTTAATCGCTATGTATTTACATGCATCAGGATTTTGCAAGATTCGATTCCAGTCGCTCCAAAATGCAATATATAGATGAACGAGACCATTTCGTTCTATATATTGTTCATTGGAAGTCGCTAATTGTATTTTCGCAAAATCCTCGTATTTGAATCCGTTATCATATTGCATGATCGGTAAACCGATCATCTCGGGAGGAATTCGTATGATGAAAAGAACGTTGGGGATCATTTTGGCAAGCACCTTATTACTGGGGGGCGCGCTGGTAGGTTGTTCGTCCAAGGATGATTCGTCCGGTAAAGATGCGAACGGCAAGACGACCATCACCTTATGGGGCATGGGAGCGGAAGGAAAGCTGTTGCCTGAAATTGTGAAAGATTTTGAGAAAGAAAATCCAGATATTCACGTCGATGTACAGGCGTTACCTTGGGATAACGCTCACGATAAATTGCTAACGGCTGTTGCCTCGAAGTCTGGTCCGGATGTGGTCCAATTGGGCACGTCATGGGTACCGGAGCTTGCAGCTGCGGGCGCATTGACGGACATCACACCTTATGTCAGCAAGTATCCTGAACTGGAATCGAAGAATTTCTTCGAGGGTGCTGTAGGTACGACAAAATTTGAAGGGAAACCGGTCGGTGTGCCTTGGTACACTGAAACGAGAGTTTTGTTCTATCGTTCCGACCTACTGAAACAAGTCGGATATAATGAAGCACCTAAAACGTGGGAAGAGCTTTCCGATGCTGCCCAAAAGCTGGCGGCTCGGGGCAAAGGCAAATATGGTATCTCCTTTAGTGCAAAGGAGCAGTCTATGGGCTTTATGTTTGCTCTCCAGAACGGTTCCAAACTGGTTGACGAGCAGGGCAATCCGCTGTTCAACCAACCACCGTTTGTAGATGCTGTGAAGTATTTGAATACCTTTTTCCAAAATGGCTCTAACGCAGTGGATATTGGAATTGATTCTGTTCAAGGTTTGCAAGGTGATGGTATCGTTCCAATGTTTATCAGTGGTCCTTTTATGATTAAAGAAATCAAGAGCAAGGCACCAGAACTGGAAGGTAAGTGGAATATAGCGGAGCTTCCTGGCAAAGTAAACAACCTGTCCGTTTTGGGTGGAGCGAACCTTTCAATTATGCAATTCAGCAAGCACCCAGAGGAGTCGGCCAAATTCATGGCTTACATGAGCAAACCAGAAACGCAGCTAAAATGGATGGAACTGTCCAGTAACTTGCCTGCGGCTACTAAATCGTGGGAAGACGCCAAGCTTAAGAGTGATCCGATGCTTCAAACTATTCGTAAACAGCTGGACCATTCCGCAGCATTGCCGCAACTGGCAGCATGGGAAGAGGTTTCTCAACAATTCATCAAGAGCTTTGAGCGTGTTTACCGTGGTCAAGCGGACGTACAGAAGGAAATGGATGACTTTAATCAGCAGGCTGCAAGTATTATGAAAAAATAATGATCCATATCCGCCATTGTCAAAGGGAGTGAAGGCATGAAAGGAAGCTCGCAGAAGCTTGCGCCATACTTGTTTATCGGTCCCTCCATCATCCTGTTAACGCTGTTTTCGTTGTTGCCGATACTACTGGCGCTCGTGATCAGCTTCACGGATATGGATCTGTCCGGACTCGTTAATTATGAAAGTATTCGCTTTATAGGATTGGAAAATTACACGAACGTGCTTTTGGACCCTTCCTTTATAAAGTCCCTTGGTAATACGCTGTTCTTCGTCATCATCGGTGTTCCGTTGGTGCTGATATTTTCACTTAGCATCGCGATTCTGATTAACATGGGTAAATCACGTGCTTTTAAAGTATTCCGCGTCGTGTTCTATCTACCGTCCGTAACGAATGTGGTTGCGGTCGCAGTCGTTTGGAGCTATCTATATAATCCGACGCTTGGATTATTCAACTATGTACTTGGTTTAATGAATTTAGGTCCCGTCCCATGGCTGACCGATCCAACAGTAGCGAAGGTTTCGTTGATTGTGTTGGCAGTTTGGCGGGGCATCGGCTTAAACATGATTATTTTTATTGCGGCTATTAAAGGGATTCCGGGTTCTTATTATGAAGCGGCTCAGCTTGACGGTGCCAATACATGGCAGCAAATTCGTTATATTACGCTTCCGCAGCTTCGTTACGCTATTTTCTTCGTGTCCATCACGACGATGATTGGCTGGCTGCAATTTTTCGAGGAACCGTTTGTCATGACTAAAGGGAAACCGCTCGATGGCACGCTGACAGCATCCCTGTTCATTTACAATAACGGCTTCCAATTTAGTAAATTCGGGTATGCCGCGGCGGGATCGTTCATTCTGTTCTTCGCGATCATCGCGGTGACGCTGATTCAGTTCCGTTTGCAAAATAAAGCGGAGTCCTGATAGAGAGAGGTGATGAACGTGAAAACAGCTGTTCAGCAAGCCCGCGCCAATACGCGCAGTGGTGAAAAAACATTTCAATGGTTCGTGGCGATTCTCCTGACCGTGGGAGGTCTGTTGATGGTGCTGCCTTTTGCGTGGATGATATTATCCTCCTTTAAGACAGAGGGTGAGGTAACCAAAATTCCTCCGACCATCTGGCCGCAGCATTTTACACTGGATAATTTTAAATTACTATTCGATAGCATGGCTTTTGGAACCTATCTGACGAATACGCTGATCATTGTTTTAGCTTCCTTCTTCGGATTATTCCTGAATGCCATGGCGGGTTATGGCTTTGCCAAATTCCAATTTAAAGGCAAAGGGTTTCTGTTCTACCTGGTACTGGCAACGATGATGATTCCAGGTCAAGTGACGATGATTCCCGTCTATTTGATCCTGAACCAGATGGGATTGACCAATTCCATGCTAGGGATTGTCCTTCCTGGATTGGTAGGTGCGTTCGCGATCTTCCTGTTCCGGCAGTTCATGTCCGATATCCCGGAAGAACTGCTGGAGGCGACACGTCTTGATGGAGCAGGGGAGTTCCGTACTTTTCTGCAAATCGTATTGCCTATCTCGACACCAATTCTGGCAGTACAGGCCATTTTAACCTTTATCGGTGGATGGAATAGCTTCCTGTGGCCGCTCATTATTGCGAACGATGAGAAGCTGTACACCTTGTCCGTCGGGCTGTCACTGCTCAAGGGGCAGAACGAAAGTCAATTTGCTCTTCAAATGGCAGGCTCGACCTTCATGGTCGTTCCGATCATGATTATCTTCATTGTTTTCCAAAAGTATATTATTGAGAACTACACGATTTCGGGGATTAAGTAATAGTGTAGTATGAATACAAGTCATAGTCACAAGAACGAACAGCGAAGCTTCTCTTTGGGAGAGGGGCTCCGCTGTTTTTGCTGTACATAGATATATTTATATATGAGTTAGACAATATTGATGGGACAATGTACGAAGTTTTCTTTTCAGTCTATAGATTCGAGTCGTTGTAGCCGTAACCGAAATATTATATTTGGTAGCGAGCAAGGGCACAGCCAGTTGTCGACAAAAGTAGTCTTCATAGAGTGTATATTCATTGTTGGAAAGCTGCATTAGAATATTAACGATAACCGTATCCACATCTCCCAATCTACGATTTTCCCACTCCTCCTCTACCGAATTTGAAAAACTACAGATTTTCTCACATTCAAGCGTAGTTTCATGCTTTTTTTGTGTATAGTAGCACCTAAATGATTTATATATAAGATTTTTAGCCGTAAGGTACAGCCAACCCTTTACATTGGGGTGATGTTTGAGCTTGAGCAATTGCTGTCTTGCCGCTACAAAAGTATCTTGTGTACATTCTTCTGCCATAAATGTAAAGCAAGACTGATTCTTGATTAAATGCATACAGAAACGATATACCTCACTCAGATAAAGTTCACAAATTTTTCTGTAAAAGCATCTGGAACTACCTCTGCACTGATCCTCTTTGCAACAGTCGATAACCATCGTAGTCGGCATTTGTTCAAGCCCCCTTTGGACGGATAAAAAAATAAATGATTTTTGTATGTGCCAATCATATACATTAATTCCAATTTTCAAGAATGACATAAATCATATTTAATCTCGTAAATGTGGAATTACTAGAACAGTTAAAAGATATTTTAGGGTGATTTTGATTCTGATACGGAATTAGTTAATAGGGGGAGAGGGTGCACCTGGTGAAAGGGGGGGAAGGATGAAAGAATCCATAGTATATAAACGTTTGGCAGCAACATTTAGACCTTATCTGAAGACGGTCACTATCATTTTGATATGTCTCATCCTATCAGCGGGCTTGAATATATTATTGCCTTTAACAAGCAAGATTATTGTGGATCAAGGTCTCCTGAAAGGGAATATGCAGGCTGTAATCCTGTACACTTCTGCTGCGTTTTTAATCGTTTGCTTGGATAAGCTGCTGAATGTGTGTAAAGAAACCTTTCGGGCAGGCTTAAGCGCACAGGTTACCTTTTCATTATTTGAAAAGGCGTATCTGCATCTGACAAGAGTACGAATGAGTTATTTTAACCGAACCAATGAAGCGGAGCTGCTGAACCAAATTGGCACGGATGTAGGCAATGTATCGAGGATCACAGATAGTGGAGTATTTTTTGTCATTATGCAGGCGTTCAGCATGATTGGTGGTTTATGTGGTTTGCTGCTCATTAACTGGAAAATGACTGTAATCGTGCTGTGCTTTTTACCCATCAAATATGTTGTGGTGAAGTATTTTGTGAAGCGTAGAAAAAAACTGGTGGGGGATTTAATTGAAGGCAGTAGTGATTTTGCCCAGTGGTTTGGGGAATCTGTCGGGGGCATGAAGGAACAGCGAATGTTTGGTCTTATTCCACATAAGCATCAGCAGTTCTCATCCAAGCAGCGTCGAATTGTAGAATCAGAACGGAAATTATCACTTCTGGACGCCTGGAATATCGCTTCGGAATCTATTCTAATTCAGCTTCTAATGATGCTTTTGTACGTTGTGGGTGCTAATCTTATCTTTCGTTTACAGCTTACTGTAGGTGGGATTTTTGCCTTTGTTTCTTACAGTGCTTATGTTACCACTCCTGTATTCGCTATTTTAAACATTGGCTATATGCTGGCTGAAGTCGTTCCCTCCGCCATTCGATATTATCAGTTCTTGGATTGGGCAGAGGAAGAAACATCTAATTCATTCACTCCAGCGTCTTTACTAACTGAGCCGCCATTCGAAGATCACATTGCATTTCATAATGTTTCTTTTTCCTATACCAAGGACGAACCCGTACTGCCCCACGTGAGCTTTAGGATTGCCCGAGGGGAAAAAGTAGCTATCATTGGAGCAAATGGGGCAGGGAAGTCTACGTTGCTGGATCTGATTATGAGATTCAGCCAGCCTGATCAAGGGATAATCACTTATGACGGCATTGACATTCAAAGCTATGAAATAGATGAGTATCGAAGTCAAATAGCTTTGGTCAGTCAGCAGGTGTATTTATTTGATACTACTATTTTTGGCAATATCCGCATAGGCACAGAAGTCACTAATGATGCAATAGAGGCCATTATCGCGGAGGTTGGTCTGGAAGAATTGGTTCGGAACTCGGCAGATGACTTCCCCATAGGCTCGAATGGCTCCAGATTGTCGGGTGGGCAAAGACAGAAAATTGCTATGGCCCGGGCATTGATCAGGGAAGCGCCCTTGTTTATTCTCGATGAGGTGACCTCCAATCTAGACACAGCAGCTAGGCTAAATGTTCAGCAATTGTTGAAGACCCGGTTGCGTGACAAGACCGTAATCATCGTTACACATCGCAGCGAGATATTAGCGCATGTCGATAGAGTTATTTTGTTGGAGAACGGCGAACCAGCCCAAATAGGATCACACTCCCATTTTATGACCTGTCATGCAGAATACAGAGGATGGGTATTAGGGGAAGAAGAGGTCTCCATAAAATGATGAAAAAAACAAACGCTTTCATAGTGTGATTTAACACCATGTACGGAATTAGTATAGGTGAACACCTTTTTAAATCATATCATGAATGGGAGGAGTAGTTTAACATGCGTAAGCTTGTGAAAAGAAGCACGAATGTAGGCGACACGATTGAGGCATTTGGCTGTGGTTGTTCCTGTTATTGTCCTTGCTCCTGTTATTGCGCAGGCAGTTTGACTCGAAGCTCCAATACTCAGCGTGAAAGTGACGGTTCTTATCGCAGAGATAACGGAACTGGAATTGGTAATTATTAAGCTTGTATCTGTATGGAGGAGCCTGGGCATTCCAGGCTTCTGTCCACATCAAAACAGAGTAGGTGTGAATCATGAACATGTGCCAACCCTTTATATACACATTTCAGACGAGACTCCACCATTATGCATATGATGTAAATACCAACTTGATCTTGCGGATTAAAGAGGAGGCCTACCATTTTCTGAATTCGCATTCCAGCTTCGACCTGGATCAGATGGAGGCTACACCGGAATTGCAGCACTATATCCGTGACTTGTTGGATAACGGATTTTTATCTTCACAGCGTCCGCAGATTATGAATCATCCCAAGACAAAGCACCTGGAGCATATGCTTCAGCATCAGCTGAAGACCCTCACCTTACAGGTAACTCAAAATTGCAATCTTAGATGCTCTTACTGCGTTTATTCAGGAGGATATGACAATCGAGGTCATACCAGTCTGATGATGGATTTTGAGACAGCGCGCAAGTGTATTGATTTTGTCATTGATAGGTCAGTAGACAGTGACCGTTTGGATTTTGGTTTTTATGGGGGAGAGCCGCTTATTAATTTTCCGTTGGTCAAGAAGTGTGTGGAATATATCAAGGAGCAGGTAGCGTATAGAGATGTAGGCTTTCATTTGACGACCAATGGTACGCTGCTTAATGACGATATTTTGGCCTTTCTGGATGAACATCGTTTTGTGCTTACGATCAGTCTGGACGGAGATCAAGAGAATCATGACAGAAACAGACGATTTGCTGTTAACGGGCGGGGTACCTTCGATACGATTATTGCGAATGTGGATAAAATTAAGAGAAATTACCCGGACCTCTTTGAATGGATTAATTTTAATGTGGTGCTGGATACCCGTAATGATTTTGGATGTATCAATGATTTTTATACGAATTATGAAACCTTCGAAAGTCTGTACAGTGTACGGTCGTCCTACATTAACGATGCTTATGTGAAGGATGAAATTTTGTACAGAAATGAATTTATTGAGCAGAGAGGCTATGAGGTAGTTAAAATGATGCTTTCCAAGTTTGGAAGAGTAGATGAAAATCATGTCTCCAAGCTGATTAAGGACTATTATATTCAGATGTATTTCCGAATGTTTCATTATAGAAAGCCTTCTGCGGGAATGCCGATAGAAGCGCATCATGGTGGACCCTGTGTGCCTGGTGTACAGCGATTGTTTGCGGATGTGCATGGAAATCTCTATCCATGTGAACGGGTCAGTGAGCAGTCGGAGGTGGTGCAGATTGGAAAGGTGGACACAGGCTTTGAAGTGGATAAAATCAGCCAGATTTTGAATGTAGGGACAATCACGGAGGATGCATGTAAAAACTGTTGGAATTTCCGTTTTTGTACGCTGTGTGTTGCTGTAGCAGATGATTTGCATACCTTGTCCAAAGAAAAGAAGCTAAGTCATTGTTCGGTAGTCAAAAATGATATTAGGCATACCTTACTTGATTATTGCATGATGAATGAGCTGGGCTATGATTTCTCCGAGGATACGATTCTCGATTTTGAAAAAGCATGAGGGGTGTCTCCATGACCAATAAATTAATCATTTTTCCGTTTGATTATGAAACGATAGCCCTGGTTAGGAACTTGAATCTATTAGGAAGTTATGAGGAAGTTGTACTTATTTCTTTTCAAGGGTCGGGTATGATCGGGAAAGATGCCTGTGTAACGGACAAGGGGGAAGTGACAGGCTTCATAGTGAAGCCAGAGTCTTGTTTGGAGCAAGAAATGGAGCGTTGTGATGCCATATTACTGGTGAAATCCAATTTCAAGCTGGATGTAGCTGAGGTGTATCTTCCCGTGATCAAGAAGGCTGGACAACTTGGCAAAAAAGTCATGTGTAATTTCACTTTGCCAGACTCATGTATGGAATTCATCGAACCCTGTGAGGAGCAAGATGACAAGCTGATTTTAAAAAATACATTTGATGTACGCACGAAAGATATTTTACCGCCTGACCCGGGCTCTGTTATTCATGATTTTTTTACACCGGTTCTGTTTGTATTAGGGCTGAACGAGCGAACGCATAAGCTTAATTTGCAGCTTAACCTTCGGCAGAAGCTTGAAGCACAAGGATATCGGGTGTCGCAAATCACATCTAATGGATGCGGGGAGCTGATTGGTGCACATTCTTTTCCACAGTTTATGTTTGAGAGCGGTATGACGGAAACCCAGAAGATTATCATGTTTAATCGGTATTTGAAAAAAATAGAGCAGAGCGAAAAGCCTGATCTAATACTCGTGGGCATTCCAGGTGGGATTGTTCCCTTTAACAATACGTTCACGAATTATTTTGGAGTAACCTCATTTTTGGTATCCCGCGCTGTTAGAGCGGATGGCCTAATCTGTTGTCTTCACTATGATGAATACAATATAAAATATTTGGAGCATGTGAAACAGTACATGGAAAACCGTTTTTCCTCTTCATTATTAGGATATGCCATATGTAACAATGTATTCGACAGTTACTCTTCTTCCACAGTCAATATGCAATATGCATCTGTTGATCATCGTTTCGTGGAAGAGAAAAAGCAGGAGTTTTCCAATTATTCCGTGCCTGTACTCCATCTGTCCAACGATGAAGATATGAATAGGCTGACGAAGGATATTTTACATTATTTTTCGGTTGATCATCACGTAGTTCAGTTGTAATGGAGGGAAGAACATGAACTTTACTCAGGATGTAACGGGAACAGGAATGAAACTGGAAAATATATTTTGGAAGCTTTTTAAAATAAAAGCGGGTGAGATAAATAAAGAGGCTACATTACTGGGTCCTGATATGGGGTTGTTCCCCAGAGATCTGGTATATCTATTATTTGAAGTGGAAAAAAGCTTTGCTATCCTAATTCCGGAAGAGCGTATAGTGGGAGGGGGGTTGCTTACATATAACAGCTTGTATGAGACGATAAAGGACTGCTTAACAGTGGAAAAGGAATGAAGGATTTGTGAAAATGATGATAAAACATACAAAAACATACAAAAAAATCCGATATACCTCTAGAATCACTTATTTCAGGATTTTTGAAAAATCCTCATTTAGAAGAGAATTGGAGGTTTTAGGATGAATGTATCATTTACATCATCTCACCAATCGCCGTTCCGCACCGCAGATAACAACCGACTTGAACTACGGCATTCCCTTTCCGCTCAGGCTGAAAGGAAGGGTATAGGCAAGCCACAAAACAAGGTTATTCAACAATTGACAGAGCAAAAGCAAAGTTTGATGGAGAGGCGTTCGGACTATTTAAGTAATGCTCTCAAGCGTGGTCTCGGTCCGGAAGCTGTAAAAGCTGAAATGGAAGAGATAGATAAGCAGATTCAGCAAATTGACGAGAACATTCAAAAGCAGTCACTGGAAGAGCAAAAAAAGGCTTTAGGCATGGATGAGGAAAGTAAAAAAGAAGCTCAGAAAGGCAAAAAGGAAGAATATACGCCTAAGACTGCTGAGGAGCAGCAGCAAAGATTGATCACCTATACAATGCATAGTATTGTATCTGCAAACAATGAGTTGAAGAGTGCCAAAATAGCCAAAACGGCACAAATTACATTGGGAAGCGAGGCTAAGGGGTGGGAAAACGCTAACCCTGCAAAATCAGCGGCTTTGCGTGAAAAGGCAGAAGGACTTAATGGAGAAATCATGGAAATCGCTGCGAATATTAATGAGCGTATCAGCGAAGCAGTGAATAACGAACCGATGATTACAGATCGGGTTGAACCTAAGGATGAGCAGGAGGCGAATGCAGAGGCTGGCAGGGTGTGGACTGAACAAGAACTCAATGCCTATCTGGACTCGGCTAAAGACGGGGAGAAGACTGCAGGCACGAAGGTAAATATTGCAGTCTGATCCGGCTATCATGTACATGGTTCGCTAAATTAGGAGGGTGCTTTTAGACGAACGCTATCGTTCGCAGAGGCACCCTCTGTTTACTCTAATGGAACGAGCAGAGCCGTGAGATTCATTTCGCGATCCGAAGAGACTGGGGGAGAAAAAAATGAAAGCCAAGATCCATGTAGCCATTATTGACGACGGGGTTAATGCTGGCTTTTTAAACACCCAATTATTATATAACGTCGAAATAGCTCATGGAGACGTAGAAGATGGACGCACCTTAAATCACGGTACGCTTTGTGCAGCTATTGTACAAACGTATTTTCCAGATGCGATCATCAGTAGTGTAAAAATAATGAACCATAGAAAAGGAAATGCAGCTCAGCTTTGTGCTGCGCTGGATTGGTGTGTAAAGCATGGTGTACAGGTAGCCAATATCAGCCTGGGAAGTATAAATTATCGAGATCGAGGCATGCTGCGGGAAGCTGTAAATAATGCAGCTATGGCGGGATTAATTATGGTATGTGCAGCACAAAATGGAGGACTTCTTACTTATCCGGCTTCCTTTGCCAATGTGATTGGTGTGCGCTGCGATCATAGCGGTATACTCACAGCAGGACAATATACATATGATGCTGAGAAAGCATTCTCAAGTGGTATCGATTTTACCGCTTTTGCCAAGCATGAGCTGATAGGTGCAGCTGGAGAGGCTGTACAATGTCCCAACAGCAATAGCTATGCCACTCCATTCGTTACAGCACAGGTATGTAAAGTTTTGCAGAAGTCCAAGCGTGTTCCTTCCATAGAAAAGCTAAAACATATTTTACATAAGTATAGTTATCATCCGCTACAGGATACCATAATCCCCGTAATGCGTTACAAAAATCCGGATTGGATACGGCGCGCCTATGTGTTTATAGAGGATTGTGCAATTAGTTCGAAAGCACCCTATTATTTTGAGACCCAATGTGAAGCTCAACTCCCTGGCGACAAAATTGCTGCGATCTTCGAACAAGCCATCCTGCGGGAGCGAGAACAACAGGACACAGCGCTCGAAGGTGGACAACGGGTATACGGCCTTACAGATACGATTGTCTTGCTAGGGGAAATGGAGCCAGTGAGTTTGCAGGAAGTGGAGCAATTGGCTTCACGTTATGGAAAAAATGTCGTCTATATTTCTAAAAATCAACGACATATCCCCGCACTGAATTTTTCGTCTTGCTATTTGCGCTGGTGGCAGCAAGAGGGGGGGCTCTTTATGACGCGGGAGAAGGCAATCGCAATAGAGGATTCTCGCATTCCGCTTATTTGTATTTATTATGACAAGGGCATTGACATTATTTATTTTTTGCATGAGTTGAGAGGGGAATTTGCCCGGGATGGATACCAAAGCTGGATCGCGGTGGACCAGTCCGCGGCAGTGTTGCATGATATGGAGTATACGCTCCCTTCGAATGCAAGCAATGGATTACAGGAACTGTTATATAATGCGGGTACAATGGCATACAACGCTTATACGGATATTGCTATTTTGTGTGTAGAGGCTACGAATATTACGCATTGCACCAAAGAACGAGTTTTATTAGACGTTGATATTGAGCTTTCTATCCTGGTGAAAGCGGAAACTGAACGTATTTATATATCTATACGGACAGAGCAGGGATATTTGAAAGAAGGGGTCCTCTCGAATTTAAACGTGGGTGATATAGGTGGTATTTATACATATTTAGAACAACTGTTGGTAGACTGATATTCACTATTTAAAACAGACTGCAAGATATGGAAGTAGGCACTATTTTGAACCCACCTGTAATCCGTTATTCTATTTAGCAAAGTGGTTATTCACTCAATAAGTTTGTTTATAAAACGAAATATTTTGAAGTACGTAACCAATTGCTTATCGTTTATCATTAACGTTAATAAATATATTAAGTATTTAATAATAATGTTGACTATGATAAATATGGTGTGTTATATTAAAACCGTAAATAAAACGGCTTCTTAGTTTTGGTGGTACAACGGATTTTATTTTCGCATTCAGAGAGGATGGTTTAGGTGGCAGCAGCTGTAAAAGCAAAGATGATTGTAGACAAATCTTTTCGTATTGCTGAAGTCGATAAACGCATTTATGGCTCTTTTGTAGAGCATCTCGGGCGTGCCGTATATGGCGGCATTTACGAGCCTACTCATTCAACTAGTGATGAAAGCGGTTTCCGAAATGATGTTAAAGAGTTGGTAAAACAGCTTGATGTTCCTATTATACGCTATCCGGGAGGCAACTTTGTATCCGGTTACAATTGGGAGGACGGTGTCGGCCCTGTCGCGTCCAGACCTAGACAGTTGGAGCTGGCGTGGAGAACGGTCGAGCCGAATGAAGTGGGTACGAATGAATTTTTCAAGTGGGCCAAGGATGTAGGTTCCGAAGTCATGATGGCGGTTAATCTGGGTACGCGCGGAATTGATGCTGCGCGTAATCTGGTGGAATATTGCAACCACACAGGTGGCTCCTATTGGAGTGATCTACGTCGTAGTCACGGTGTAGAGCAACCACATAAGATTAAAACCTGGTGTCTTGGTAACGAGATGGATGGCCCATGGCAAATTGGTCACAAGACAGCAGAAGAATATGGTCGTCTGGCTGTAGAATCTGCAAAAGCCATGAAGCTGATCGATCCTGACATTGAGCTTGTATCCTGTGGCAGCTCCAGTTCTACGATGCCGACGTTCCCGGAATGGGAAGCAACCACGCTGGATCATACCTATGAGGTAGCCGACTATATTTCCTTGCACCAATACTACGGCAATCATGACAATGATACGGCTAATTATCTGGCACGTTCTATGGATATGGATCATTTTATTCATACGGTCATTTCGACTTGTGACTATATCAAAGCAAAAAAACGCAGCAAGAAAAAAATGATGCTCAGCTTTGACGAATGGAATGTATGGTACCACTCCAATGATGCGGACAAAAAAATTGATCCGTGGTCTGTGGCACCACCGCAGCTTGAGGATATCTATAACTTTGAGGATGCATTGTTGGTAGGCAGCATGTTGATTACGTTCCTGCGCCACGCGGATCGTGTAAAAATGGCTTGCCTCGCCCAACTGGTCAACGTTATTGCGCCAATCATGACCGAGAATAACGGAAAAGCATGGAAGCAAACGATTTTCTATCCGTATCTGCATGCCTCCCGTTATGGTCGTGGGATATCGTTGATGCCTGTGGTGGACTCGGAAAAATACGATTCCAAGGACTTCACAGACATTCCTTATCTGGATAGCGCTGTAGTTTATGATGAAGAGGGAGATGCACTGACTGTCTTTGCAGTGAACCGTCACTTGTCTGAATCGCTGGAGCTGACAGTAGATGTACGCAGTTTCGAAGGCTACCGCATTGTCGAGCATACTGTATTGGAGCACGATGATCTCAAAGCGACCAACAGTCCAGCCGGTGAAAAGGTTACGCCTCACAACGGCGGCAATGCCAAGCTTGAAGACGGAATTGTAAAAGCTCATTTGGGCAAAGCATCGTGGAACGTTATCCGTCTCGCTAAGTCTCATTAATTCCTTTCTGTAAAAGGTACAGCTTCGACTGTATCTAAATAAGCTCGCATTCTCTCTTGTAAGAGTATTACAAGAGCGGCAATGCGAGCTTTTTGCGTAAAATGAGCCATTTGTCCCTCCATAGATATAGGTTTTTAAGAGAAGGATGGATTTTAAATAAATATTATGTTTATTACTAAATTTAACTAGACAAAGATGACCTTTATTCACTAAGTGCTCGTACTCCGTACATTTTTATGAAGTTAATTAGACCCAGTTCCAGACTTCCTAGGTGAAAAAAGACCCTGTTATATCGTTGTCAACGTATTGATATCTGAAATGCAGGGTGTGTAATCCGACTTAAATCCACGTTATACTTTAAAAGACAGTCTATTTAAAACCAGATGATGGTTGTAGCATTTCGAGAAAGGAATGATCTGTATGAGTCAGACAGACCAATATCGTTTTCAAGTGAACTTGGGCGGTATGATTGATATTTTGGCCAATCATTTATATAGCAGTCCACGAGTGTTTATACGTGAGGTTCTGCAAAATGCAACAGATGCGATCACGGCTCGCAAGGAGCTGCGGAAGGTTGTTGCTGAAAGTAAAGTACTGAAAGAAGACAAGGCTCTTGGAGATACAGCTTCTGAGAGTAACGACTATGAAGGTAAAGTCATCGTGGAGTTATCTGGTTCTGGGGAGCATCAGGTATTGATGATTCAGGATAACGGCATTGGATTGTCAGAAGAAGACATTCACCGTTTTTTGTCGATTATCGGTCAGTCTTCCAAGAAGGGAGCCGATTTGCTGGCTTCTGAGACTTCGTTTATCGGACGCTTTGGGATTGGGTTACTATCCTGCTTTATGGTGAGCGATGAAATTGTAGTGCTGACCCGCTCGGTGAAGGAAGGCATCTCCATGGAATGGAGAGGGAAGCCGGATGGGACGTATACGATTCGTCGATTGGAAACCGAGCTGCCTGTAGGGACGCAAATTTATTTGCGCTGCAAGCCGGGAAGTGAGTTTTATTATGAGCCAGCGCACGTAGAGGAGTCTTTAATCTATTATGGTGCGTTGCTGCCGTATCCGGTCATGCTGTCTGTAGACGGGGACACCAAGCGCGTCAATCTTCCATCGACGAGCTGGATGCAGGATCCCGAACAATTGCGGAGTCGCCGTAGTGAGGTGCTGGATTTAGGCTATCGCCTGATGGGTGAGCGCTTCAGTGATTTTATACCGTTGCGGACGGCATCGGGCAGAACAGGCGGGATTGCATTCATTTTGCCTCGCAGTGTTAATCTGAACAGCAAGCGGCTGCATCGGGTGTACCTGAAGCATATGCTGGTGTCGGACAAGGCGGAAAATGTTTTGCCGGAATGGGCATTCTTCATTAAAAGCCTAATTTGGACAGATGAATTGCAACCAACGGCATCACGTGAGTATTTTTATGAAAATGAGCAGCTTGACGATGTTCGTTCTGAACTGGGTACCTGTATTCGGGAAGAACTGCTACGCATGGCGCAGTATGAGCCAGACCGCTTGCAGCACTGGATTCGTTTGCATGAGCTGTCCATGAAGGCGCTCGCCGTGGAGGATGATGAATTTTTGCGGATAATGTACCGTTGGTTTTCCTTCGAAAGTACATTTGGGCGGCGTGAGCTGAAAGAACTGATCCAAGAGGCGGACGGACGTCCACTGCATTACACATCGACAGTAGATGAGTATCGTCAGATTACGCATGTGGCGGCGGCGCAATCCATGTTGGTGATCAATGGCGGCTATATTTATGATTCAGACATTTTGGAAAAGCTGCATTGGATTGACTCTAACCTGCAAACAGAGCGTCTTAGCCCTGAGGAAGTATCTCTTTCATTTACCGGGCTAACACAGGAAGAACGCGAGAATTATTACGGTGTGCTACGTGTCATGGATGCTGCTTTGCAGCCGATGCGTTGCCGCGCTGAGTTGAAGCGTTTTGAGCCTGCGAGTTTGCCAGTGTTGTATACCATTTCTCAGGATGCACTGACCTTGCGCTCCATGGAAAACACGGTTGAGGAGACAACCTCACTTTTTTCCAATGTGCTTGATAGTCTGAAAGCAGGAGTCCAGCAGAATTCGGGTTATTCCACCTTATACTTTAATCTGAACAACCCAGTGGTGGCGCGGATTCTTGAAGCTACCGATACGCAGATGGTCACGGCTGCTACAGAAATGATGTATGTGAATGCGCTTATGATGGGGCACTACCCGATGAACCGCAGTGAGTTGGGACTGATGAATCGGAGTGTACTACATTTTATCAATTGGGGATTAGGGAACGGACAAAATTCGTAATTGCGTAATTATAGGGGGAGCCAAATGGAAGATACGATATATGATTTGATGGAGCAGGCGCAGGATCTGCCCGGAGGGGCGGCAAAGCTGGCGATTCTGGAAGAAGCAGTTCGCTTGGCAGATACTTCCGGATTGAAGGAACTCGCTTATGAAATCCGGGGAGAGATTGTAGACTGCGCTATTTTTAACGGATATCCATTGAAGTCGCTGATTGCTTTTTCGTGGCAGTTGGGCCAATTTGATCAAAATCCAGAGGAATACGACGCAGATGAGCTGTTGTGGAATTACAAATGGATACTCGGGAAGGTGTGCAGCTTTTCCAATATATCGAAGACTCAAATAGAAGATCTGGCGGAGGATATGCGCAGACGTTATGCCGAATACGGGTATAATGAGCGTCCATATTACTATTATAAGTTCCGCATCGCGATGGACATGGGTGAACTGGATGAAGCACGGCGGTATCTGGATACCTTCCGCTTGATTGAGTCGGACAGTATGAGTGATTGTGAGGCCTGTGAGCAGAGCCAGATGGTACGGTTCTATTACTTGACTGGAGAAAACGAGCAGGCGCTTGCCGTGGCAAAACCGATTTTGTCGGGACGGATGAAATGTGCAGAAGTACCACATGTGACGCTCTCGCAGGTGCTGTTGCCGCTTTATCGTCAAGGCGAGGTTGATCAGGCAAAGGACAATCATCGCAAAGGCTATCGCCTAATTCGGGATGACCGCGACTTCCTGAAAACGATAGCGGAGCATATCGAATATCTGGCGGTTGCTGATCCGATTCAAGGAATCGAAGTGGTAGAGCGTCATCTACATATGGCGCTAGACTATGAGAGCGGGCTGGAGCAGATGTATTTTTACGCGACGATGGTGAGTCTGCTACAAAAGTTGGATACTTCGGGAGAAAAACGATTGATCCGGTTGCCGGCTTCCTTGGAATGGGGTAAAGAGGATCGCACATTGACAGAAATCATTGCGTATTTTAGGCCACTGGCAGAGTCAGCGGCGGCTGATTTTGATCGACGGAACGGGAATACGTTTTATTCCGATTGGATCGGGAAAATTGTTCAAACGGCATAGAAGAAGTGGTAGCTGTGACGAATATTTTATACAGCCCAAACAATGAGCAGGTATAATGTTCCTGTGAAATGACAGGAGGGGTTATGTTGTGACTGTAACCGAAAAGGTGATTAATTTCGCACACCGCGGAGCTTCAGGTGTATGTCCTGAGAATACGATGGCGGCATTCCGCCACGCCCTGGAACTGGGAGCAACAGGTATAGAAACGGATGTGCAGCGTACCCAAGATGGGCATCTGGTACTGATTCACGATGAGTCGCTGGAGCGTACGACAGGTTGCTCACTGGATGTAAGGGATATTACGCTGGAAGAATTAAATAAACTGGATGCGGGCAGTTGGTTTGATGAGAAATTCCGAGGTGAGCGGGTTCCGATGCTGGATGAGCTACTGGAACTAGCCCAGTCCTCGAATACAATTATTAATTTAGAGTTGAAAAACAGCATTTATCTCTATCCGGGTATGGAGGAAGAGGTCATTGCAGCCGTGAAGCGTTTTGGGTTGGAACAGAGGGTAATCATATCCAGCTTCAATCACGAATCGCTGGCGCTCTGTGCGCAGCTTGCTCCTGAAATCAAGACGGGGGCGCTGTATATCGAAATTATGGTTCGTCCATCCGAGTATGCAACCCAATTCGGGGTAACAGCACTCCATGCCTACAAACAAGTTGTTACGCCAGAAGCTGTATCAGAGGCTTTGGCATTAGGCGTCGTATACCACCCATGGACGGTGAATGAGCCAGAAGAAATGAAGCGTCTGCTGGAGGCCGGGGTGAACGGCATCATCACGGACTATCCTGACCGGTTGGCGCACTTATTGGCTGTTCGCTCTTCCTAAGTCGAAGACACATTGGAACTGTGACTAAGGGTTTGCAAGGATATGACTGTGGCTATTTATTGAAGCAAAAGAGACTCTCCTGTACGCACTCGTTTTTACGAGGCGAGGGAGAGTCTTTTTTGCCCTAAGCCGAAGAGCGTATCATCCACGATGACCTTGATTCCTTTCTACTTGATGCCGAGCCGCATACGATAGCTGAACAGGATGTCTAGTGTTCTGCTCTGAAAATGATTCTCTACCAGCTTCACGAAGCGGGCTATATCGACGTCAAGCGCTCGATTGCCAAGTTTGAAGAGACTTTGAATACCCCCTTGGCTGAGAGCGAGCCCTGTATAACGAGCTGCGTCACACTGCTCACGGTTATGGAAGACAATCTCCCGGGTATATCGGAATTGTCCGCTGCGGTGCAGATTAGCCAAATGCTGATTCTTGCTCCATTTATGAGCTTGTTGCTCTACTGGGGCTTCCTGCTCCAAAAGGGTATCCGCTTTGGTGATAAGCTCTGTATAAGCTTGCTCTATCTGCCATTGCAGCACCGGAGGCCAGTCACAGTCAAAGGCCGCGAACACGCCGCCCTGAGCCAAGACCCTGCCCGCTTCCTGAAGCGTGCTCTCGGGGTCCATCCAGTGAAAGGATTGAGAGCAGGTGATGACGTCTACAGTTCCGTCCTCAAAGGGCAGGTTGTTGGAGAACCCGCTTTTGAAGGAAATGGTTCCTGCCCTTGTCGTTCCTGCCGTCTCCAGCTTGTGCTGCGCTTTTCCTCTCATGTCCGGGTTAGGCTCGATACCGACGATTTGCCGAGCGGCGTTTTCCCATATGAAAGTTGAAAGTCCTGTACCGCAGCCAATATCGGCAACTAGCTCTACGTTTCGCTCCAGATAGCGGCTGATGATTTCCACGACGAGTGACGGTGCTTCCGGGCGGTGCTGATCGTAGTTGTCGGCAAAACCGTTGAAACGATCCACATTACTTTGCAGATTTCCTTCAGGGATCATAGGTTCTTTTCCTCCTTAGTATCGACCGGGCGGCCGTATAGACTCAAATGCTGCTGTACTCCTATAGTGTACAATTTTACATGTTCATCCATCTACTCTCGTGATTTCACAGCACCCGTCGGATTTCGGAGGGAGTAAATCCCCCTATTTTATCATTGAAGCAAGCGCCCACTCGCGCATCATGGAGTCAAGCATTGGACGCAAATCTTCGCGTTGCATACCCATGTGGAGCACGGCTTCCAGATATCCAGCTTTATCTCCAATATCATAACGTGTGCCTTCCAGTTCTAATGCGAGCAGTTGGTTCTGCAACGCTACTTGATGAAGAGCATCCGTCAATTGGTATTCACCGCCCGCTCCAGTGGACAGGTTTTCCAATATAGAGAAAATGGAAGGCTCTAATACATACCGACCAATGACTGCCTGCCGCGAAGGGGCATCTGCCGGAGATGGTTTTTCAACAAGTCCGCCGACTTCGTGAATGAGACCGTTCTGGTGAGTGGAGTCAATAATGCCGTATTTACTCACATCTTGTTCTTCCACTGTGCGCACGCCGACCACTTGCTTGCCAGTCGCTTCGTAAACATCCATCATTTGACGAATCGCCGGGGTGGAGGAATTCATAATATCATCGCCCAGCAACACGGCAAAGGGCTCATCGCCAATGAACTGACGAGCGCAGCTTACCGCGTGTCCCAAGCCGAGGGGTTCTTTTTGACGGATATAGTGAATGACTGCTTTACCCCCGATGCTTTGAACTTCACGTAGGAGATCATATTTACCCTTGCTCTCCAGTACCTGCTCCAACTCCACAGACTTGTCAAAATGATCCTCGATGGCTTTTTTATTACGCCCCGTTACAATAATGATGCTCTCAATTCCGGACTTGATGGCTTCTTCTACGATATATTGAATAGCCGGCTTGTCTACGATGGGAAGCATCTCTTTCGGTAAAGCTTTCGTAGCTGGTAGAAAACGGGTTCCTAATCCGGCGGCTGGAATAACAGCTTTTGTAATTTTTCTCATAGAAACTCACTTTCCTTTCGGGATGGGGAACCGAATACCCAGTATCGGCTCCCGATATAATTGATGATCATTCCGGCTGCGGTCGCGATCAGCTTGCCTAAAGCAAGCGGCAACTCGGTTCCAGTGTGAAGCACTTGCAGTAATAAGGAGGTTATCCCCAATACGATGAGGTTAATGATGATGAATTTAGGTAATTGACCCTTATTAGTGTTGTTTGATAGTTGTTTGTTGAATGTCCATTTGCTGTTCAAAATATAACTGTTGGCTGTGCCGCAGCTGTACGAAATGACCTGCGCTACAATGACCGGCACTCCGCCCCAAGCCAGCAGCATAAAAATGATATAATCTACACCCGTATTCACCAGACCTACGATGCCAAATCGGATCATAGGAAGCAGTTGGGCCATGCGACTTTTCATGGGTTAGGCTCCATGACCGGATTTGGGTCCGGTATATACCGCACTGTTGCCGCGCACTGTGCGTCCTGTCGAAATCAGGCTCTCACGGGCTCCTTGCATGTACAGGGAGTCACGGGGTTCAGGGACTTTCATAGCATGCGTCGGACCGTTTTCGTATTGTCCACCCAGATGCTCACGGACAATGTAAAGCGGACGTGCTTTGGTTTCGTCATAAATGCGTCCAACATATTCACCCATAATACCGAGAATGATCAGGATCACCCCGTCGAAGATCAGGCTGATGCTAATCATAGACGACCAGCCCTTCATCACATAGGAGTCGGTGAAAAAGTTGAGAAACAGTACGTACATCAGATACAGGAAGCCGGACATGGATAGAAGTGCACCGATATACCCTGCCAGCTTGAGCGGTTTAATCGAAAAGGATGTGATCCCGTCCAGACTGAGCTTGATCATTCGTTTCAACGGATATTTGGTTTCGCCTGCGAGCCGCTCGTCGCGCTCATATTCTACAGCAGTTTGTTTGAAACCGATCCAGCTGACCAGTCCACGAACGAATCGGTTATTTTCCGGTAGCCGTTTCAATTCTTCTATGACCTTGCGATCCATTAGGCGGAAGTCCCCGGTGTCGACCGGGATATTAATATCCGTTGATGCTTTAAGTACACGGTAGAAGAGGCTGGCAGACCATTTCTTGAAGCGAGTCTCGCCATTGCGTTTGAGTCGTTTGGCGTAGACCACTTCATAGCCTTCCTTCCACTTGTTAGCCATCTCAACAATCAGTTCCGGCGGGTCCTGGAGGTCGGCGTCAATGACGACGACCGCCTCCCCCACCGCATAATCCATCCCGGCAGTAATCGCTAGCTGATGACCAAAATTGCGAGAGAAATCAATCAATACAATGGTGTCATCTCTGAGACTGAATTCCTTGATCAATTGGACGCTGCGGTCCGAACTTCCATCATTTACGAAGATCAGCTCGTAGGGCTCACCCATCGAGCCCATAACTTGTTTCAGCCTCCGGTAGGTTTCCGTAATAACGGCTTCCTCGTTGTACATCGGAATAACAATGGAATAACGGATGGGTTCACTCATTCGTAGTTCCTCCTCATTTATAATGTGATTTCGTATAAAGTACCGCTTCCGCCACGTTCGTCTCCGCCAGGGCCACCTTGACCATCCTGGGCGTTCGCATTGCTGTTCGTGGTGTCTCTTCCGCTCTCGGTTGCTTTAACGTCTGTACTTGTTTCGCCTGTTGTTGTTTTCCATTCATCTGTAGGAATCACTTTGCCGTGTTCTTTGATCCATGCAGTGACTTCAGAGTTACCGCCGTCTGGTCCGCCACCTCCACCAGAAATCATGAAGTACTTCACTTGGCCGCTTTCGACCAGCGCCTTGATTTTATCGACGGTATAGACTGGATCGGAAGATACAAAACCGTTCATAATAATTACTTTTTGTCCGGCCTCGACCAGGTAAGGAGCAGCCGTTGAATAATTACTTGCTGCGAAAAGGTAGGTTTCACCTGTGTTATTTTTTTGCAAGTAGCTCAACGTTTTTTGATCTAAACTTTGGCTACCGTTGGGTCCCCCCATTCCTCTGGAACGGGTAGAAGATTTTTGTTCCGTGTCTGTACTTGTTTGTGTGCTTGAAGTATTTCCATCAGGACTGGAATTCTCTGCATTATTGGTCTGGTTATTCGTTTGAGTTCCTTCGGCTTGTTGTCCATTGGCGCTCTGACCTCTATTGCGATCATTGCCGCCCGGCATTCCGCCACCACCACCGCCAAATTGAGTGGGTCCGGCTTGTGGAATCATGCTGTTCCCCCCGTAGATGATCGGTGTCAATGCCCAGTATGCAGGACCGATAAACATAGCGAGTACACTTGCAATGATGGCGAATCTTGTGAACTTCTCAGATTTCATTCGTGCTACTATCAGCAGCACCGTGCCGATGATCCCTAGGATCAATACCGCGATGGACCAGCCGCTGCCAATGGTATCGTTGTAATTTTGCAAAACAAACCAGCTAAATACCGAGGTTGCCAATACTGCTGCGGGTAACAGCCAGGAGAGCCAGTTGGAACGCTCACGATACTGCTTCCACAATTCTACGAATCCTGCTCCAAAGAGCGCTGCAATTGGTGGCGCGAGCATAATCAGGTAATAATGATGAAAGAATCCTGCTACGCTGAAAAACGCAGCTACGGGAATCAACCAGGCCAGCCAGAAGATGACCTCTTTGTGTTTTTGTGTGATATTACGACGTCGAATGCTTGCAAGCAGACCGATGGAAGCAATCAATGCGAATGGAAGCAGCCAGCTGGCTTGACCTGACAGGGAAGATTGGAACAACCGCAAAGGTCCTTTTTCGCCAGTGCCGAACATGCCGCCACCGGAATTTCCTCCCGGTCCACCGCCTGGACCACCCTGGCCACCTTGCCCGTCTCCAGGACCACCTTGTCCGTTGCCGCCAAATCCACCCGGTGGCATTTGACCACCTGCACCGAATCCGCCTGCTGCCATGTTGTTGGCACCAGAGTCATCCGTAGTGGTAGTGCTGTCCGATGTTGTAGTCGTCTGAGCTTGATCTGTGTTCGTATTGCTGCTATTCGTTGTAGCGTTATTGTTCCGATCCGTGCGTTCACCGCCACGATTGCCACCTGTACCCTGATCTCCTGTCAGACGGGACAGGCCGTTATAACCAAAGGCCAAATTCAGCACAGAGTTCGTACCGCTACTCCCCATATAAGGGCGTTCATCTGCCGGAGTGGAGTCCACTACGACTGCCCAGGAGAGCGATACGATCAGGAGGACAACTGCTGATCCTACCAGTGTTACTGCTTTTCGCTTCCAGTTAAACTTGGAGGCCAACAGATAGAACAGACCCAATGCCGGAACGATCATATAGGCTTGCAACATTTTTTCGTTAAAGGCGATGCCTACGACTGCGAAAGCAGCAAGGATCAGCCCGGTTTTGCTATTTCTAATGCCTCTGAACAATAGCCATGTTGCGAGCAACAGTGTGAAAACCAACATAGCGTCGATGTTATTCGTGCGGCTAACTGCTACGGCTATCGGTGTCGTTGCCATGGCGAAGGCGGCCAATCGTGCTGCCATCGTACCGAAGCTCGGTTTGACGAGTAAGTAAACGAGCAAGACCGATCCGACCTGAGCCAGCGCCTGTGGCAAGATAACGCTCCATCCGTGAAGCCCGAATATATAGGCGCTCAGTGTCTGAATCCAGAAAACCACAGGCGGTTTGTCTACCGTTACCGATCCGGCAGAATCAAGTGAGGCGAAAAAGAAGTTGTGAAAGCTCTGTAGCATGCTTGCTACGGCCGTCGTGTAATAGGTGTTTACATATTTGTCTTGCCAGATGTTGTATCCGTTCAAAAATGCGGATATCAGCATAATGATGATCAGGGGGATGTCCGCCCTGGTCTTAAACCATTTCTTAATCATGTTCATTCCACTCCCTGTGAAAATTCTTTGTATTTATTCCGTTGTTCTAGCCGCTATCTTCAGGACTGCGGAATGACCAGTCGCTTCTGATCTTGGCCCGGTGAACTACCGGCTTGCTATTATCATGCCATACGTACCTTAATGGGTTCTGAGCGCTCCCTGAACGTTAGCTGAAAGCTGAGCAGAGGTGCTTTTTTTGCGACAGGATTCAGGTATATTAGATACAGGTAAAAATGAACTGACTTTTTTATGAGAAAAATGCGGCAACATGAAAGGGAAGATTAATAATGAATCCAATACACGGAGTTAAAATTATGCTGGCAGATGATGAGCCTCATATTTTGCAATTTTTAGAGCTTGGACTGATTAATGAAGGATATGAAGTCAGGACCGCCGAGAACGGGAGTAAAGCGCTCGATTTGGCAAGAGAGTTTCGTCCGCATGTAGCGGTGCTGGATGTGATGATGCCGGAAATGAACGGTTTTGAGGTGTGCCAAAGTCTCAAGGAGACGGAGGATAACATCGCGGTCATTATGCTGACCGCCAAGGATGATGTAGACGATCGGGTAAAGGGATTAAAACTCGGCGCGGATGATTATGTCGTAAAGCCCTTCAGTTTTAATGAGCTGCTGGCTCGCATTGAAGCGCGCCTGCGCAATCAGTTCCCCGATCTGCTGGGGGAGGTGGTTCACGGCCCCTTTCAAGTGGATGATCGACGCAAGGAAATTCGTTATCAGAGTCAGGTGCTGGAGCTGTCGCCTACCGAATATGAACTATTGAAGTTTCTGGTGCTTAATCACGGGATTGTGCTGAGTAAAAGTCGTATTCTGGACCGGGTATGGGGGTACGATTTTGGGGGCGAGGATAATATTGTTGAGGTGTACATTCGCTCCTTACGTGAAAAACTCAAAGACAAGGAGCACCGGGTCATTCGTACGCTGCGCGGTGTGGGCTACCGGGTGGATCTGCTATGAAGGCGGGCGGGAAAAGTCGGAGAAAATATGCACTTCGTTCTCTCCGGTCCCAGCTTTTGGCCAGAACGTTACTCATTTTGGCTTTGCTGCTCGTATTGATTGGTTTTCTACAATATTTTCTGATGAAAGATTTTCTGTATCGCAGTCGGGCAGAAGCTATGGATACGCAGTTGAATTCAATTCCTGCCGATTTATTGATTAAGGATTCGCAGGAGCAGAGTGGGGTAACCGCTCCCCAAGAACAAACCAATCGGAGGAATAATCGACCGGGGCCGTTTTTGTTTTGGCCGGATATGTCGCTCGCTTCTATAGATACAGACGGCACTTTCCAGAGCTTGTCCAACGAAAACGGACTTAAGCCGCCACGTCTCACCACTGAGCAATATCATGCAATGCAGCAGAGCAAACGCATGCGCCACGGCTATCAATTAATCACGGATGCTCAGGGGAAAGAGCAACTGGTTGTATTCCGTCCGCTCGGTCCACCTGACCGTTCGTCCGGTTTACTTCAAATGGGCGTATCCACGACTTCTATGCAAGAGCAATTGATTAACCAGCTCCGCACCTTTATTTTATTGTCTCTGATTGCGCTTGCGATTGGGTTGGCGCTTATGCTTCCTGTGCTGCGCCGCACGTTGGTGCCCCTTTCCAGGATGGTCGAGGCAGTCAAACGTATTGATGCGGGCAATCTGGCCGAGCGCTTTGACGCAGAGCAAGGGCAGTATGAGGTGGATCGTTTGGCGGTTTCATTTAACGGGATGCTGGAACGGCTGGAGCATTCTTTTGCTGCCGAACGAGAATTGCAGATGCAGATGAGACGATTTATTGCGGATGCTTCCCATGAACTGCGCACCCCGCTCACGTCTATTCACGGCTTCTTGGAAGTGCTGCTTCGTGGGGCGGCATCTAATCCGAAGCAGCTTCTGTCGGCACTAGAAAGTATGTATGGTGAATCCAAGCGGATGAATAAACTTGTCTCTGATTTACTATTGTTGGCTAAGC
The DNA here is from genome assembly GCF_038005565.1 of Paenibacillus sp. FSL R10-2748. NCBI lineage: Bacteria > Bacillati > Bacillota > Bacilli > Caryophanales > Paenibacillaceae > Paenibacillus > Paenibacillus sp. FSL R10-2748. Next base: position 21,569 of record NZ_JBBOTK010000008.1, on the reverse strand, counting down.
TGGATCGAACACCGGAGTTGAAGCTGGAAGACATATCACTAGATGCGTTGCTGCTGGAAATGAAACCGCAGCTCCTTATGCTGGCAGGTACACGTAAAGTGGTTTTTGATATGACGGCAGGTATACGGGTATTGGCAGAGGGGGATAAAATCAAGCAGGTAGTGCTCAACTTGTTTCACAATGCTGTTCAGCATACCGATATGGAAAGAGGTGTGATCCAGGTAAACCTGTCTGCAGGTAAGAAGTTGGTGGATATCCAAATTCGTGATAACGGACCAGGCATGAGTAAAGAACAGCTGGAGCGGATATTTGAGCGTTTTTATCGTGGAGATGAATCGCGTACACGTAGCTCAGGCGGGGCGGGCCTTGGTCTGGCCATTACACAGTCTATCGTAGAAGCACACGGCGGGAACATTACGGCCGAAAGCACACCGGGAACGGGAAGTGTATTCAAAGTAACGTTACCTTTAGCGGGAACAGTATAGTATTTAAGATTATGGCGTAACATAAAAATAGCCCCCCGAACCGCAGCTTTGGTTATAACACGGCTCGGGAGGTTTTTCTATTGTTAGTTAATCAGCGAAGCTTTCTGTAAAAGCACATGCAGCACCTTGGCAGATGCCTCACGGGTTGTAGGTGCATTCGGCTGGAAGTAGGAGGAGCCTTTAATCGCTTCTCCGTTGATGATACCTGCTGCACTTACTTTTTCAATACTGTCCTTGGCATAGCCTGCAAAGGATGAAGCATCATGGTACGGTGTACGTGCAGGGCCATCGACTGCTGCTTTGATTTGAAGCAGATCTACAGCTTTACCCAGCACGACAGCAATTTCTTGACGACTGATATTAGCGTTCGGATCAAACTTGTCGCTGTTGCGACCCGTAATCAAACCAGCTTCATAAGCGGCTGCTACATCGCCGGAGTACCAACTACCTGCCGGGATGTCACTGAATGGTGCAGCAGTACCCGGTGTCAGGCCGAGTGCCCGAGTTACCAGGGCTGCAAATTCTGCACGTGTCACGTTCTTCTTCGGTGAGAAAGTCGTGTCGGTCGTGCCGTTAATCAGCAACTTGTTCGCCAGCGATTGAATTTCCGATTGGGCATACGACGATGAAATATCTTCAAAGCTAACGGGACGTGTCGCCGCTGCATACGTCGAGAAGCCCGGACGGCTTACCTTGACGACAGTAGATCCATCAGCCTGCTTGGCGAAGACGGATGGAACGGGATAGACATTTCCGTTTGCCGTATAGAGTACACCGGCTGTATTGGAATCAATTTGACCAGGTACGGTAAAGGATCTGCTAATGAACTGTCCTGGAGCAACTTTGAGCGATTGACTCTTGCCACCAGTGACAACATTAGCTTCAAACCCTACCGGGATGCCGATCACATTGGAGCCTTTCAGCTTACTTGTAAAAGTGCCACTCGCCTCTCTCTGGCTGCTGATTATCACTTCAATGCCTGCACCAGCAGGAACATTTTTCAGAGCGGATACTGGCAAAGCCAGAGAAGAGCCTGTATTGCTTACAATCAAGCTGCTTCCTGCTGCAGCCTTGCCCAACGTTACCAGTTGTGTGGAAGTGAGCGATGCTTTCGTCGTTTGGCCTGCTTGGCTAGTAGCCGACAGTACAATAGCTGTCGGGCTGGAACCTGCTGCTGTCACGGCACCCTGTAAATCTGCATCGGTTACTGTCAGCGACTGTACATTATTGTTCAATGCAACGGCTGTAGTGACAGTTTTAACAGCCTGCCCTTGTTTCACAACGCTTTGAAGTGAAGGTGCAGATGTAGAGACAGGAGTGGATGTGTTCGTTGCAGCAGAAGGTGTAGTATTGCTTCTGCCGCCACCTCCACCACCGCCGCCTCCAACACTACCGCTGGATGCGGCGCTATTATCCACACGGATAGCTTTAGTGGCGGTGAAGAGTTTAGGACCTTTAGTAGTGCTCTCGACTTCGCCTTTTGCATTCAACTCCGGAGCGCTGACTTCCAGCTTGTATACGCCGTCCTTCAAATGCTGAATCACGGGCTGACCGTTAGCATCCAAAACAGATTTTCCATTGTCATCTAATTCGGCGTAACTTCCGTCAATGCCCTTGAAGGAGTAGACGCCTTGTTTGAGGCGTGCATTGTCACCTTGTTCCTTGGAGGTCGTAATTCCATCGATCAGACCGATTAACTTGTCATCTACGCCGTACACATAGAGCGCGATCAGGTTCGTTTTATCCGTAGTCAGGCGGAATGCCAAATCTGTTGAGCGTTGAGCACCTGTACGACTCGGATAAATAATTGGGTTGGTGACACTCAAGTCCTGCAAGCCAAAGCCAGTTGTAGGATTTTCTTTGCCGACATGAACGACGAACGGCAGATGAAGTGTTGGCAGTCCGGCGCTTTTTAGAATAACCTCCCCTTCATATACACCTGTGGCTGCACCCGAATTTGGTTGTACAGACAGGAAGAACGGTTGCGATTTACCGGGTTCTGCTGAGATAGCTCCATTCGCGCCGATACCTTGCAACTGAACGGAAAGGTTGCTTACATCTGGCGTGGAGATTGGCTTCTTGGGATCTGAGGTTACAATATCATGTAAAATATAGCTCGCCTCATACTGTACAGAGTTAGTGGACAGGTTTTTGAGTTGAAGCTGAATCTGCTTCGCATCACTACCAGGTCGTAACACCCCGAAGCTGGCGGAAGGATTGTAATTCACAACCTCCTGCCGATTAAAGTTCTTGTCGAGAATCGTGATCTTTTCAACAGTTTCCAGCAGAGCGGGAGTCTGAATCGCATTAGCGATGTTTACTAGGCCTGCACCTTGGGAATACACATCATATTGGATTTTATCCTCATTGAAGAGTGTAACCGAAGTGTTGGCGAGCGCAGCGCGGATATCAAACGGTGTCCAGTTTGGATGCTGTTGCTTCAGCAGCACAGCAAGTCCAGCCACATGCGGAGACGCCATACTTGTACCGTTGCTGCGTTTGTAGGCTTGCTCATAAGATGCATCTGGATAGAACTTGGCGAAGGCGGGGTAGGTTGACAAAATGCCAACCCCCGGTGCGCTCACGTCTGGTTTGATGCTAAGCAGTTCATCTCCGTTCGGTCCGCGGGAGCTAAATCCGGCCATCGTATTGCCTGCATTATCTGTACGAATATAATCTGCTCCAAAGGAAACGGAGAACTTCTCTCCCGCGTTGTCTACGATTTGTTTAGCCAGCGCACGACCTTCCTTACCTTTCATGTCAAAGGTGGGAATAAAGTCAAAGCTATCGCCTAGGTTAACGTTCACATAATTGTCTAAGTCTGAAATAGAGGCTGTTAAATCTGCCTGCGTGGTATCACTCGTTTTTGCTTGTCCATTAAAAACGATTACAGCCTTCGCACCGTTTTTTTTCGCATTTGCGATTTTATCCACGAATGCCAAGTTGCCGCGTGAAACGAGGACGATTTTTCCTGCTACGTCTTTCCCTTCAAAATCATCAGGTTGTCCCAGATTCGCATATACGAGCTCATAAGGGGCAGTTCCCAAAATGGAGGCAAAGTCTTCTCTGCCTGTCTCCCAGCCCATCAAATTAAAATCATAATGTACATAAGCATCATCAGTTACGGTCTTTTTCAATTCACCGTTAGCCTCCCAATAGGAGTCACGGGTGACCGAAGCTGTACCCGAGAAGCTTTTGCTCGGCGAAGTGGCTGCACCGACGGAAATCGCCAACTGTGATGTTGCGGGAGAACCCATGGAATAAAAATAGGGGCCTTCCTGTGCCGCATTACCATTCGCTATGACCGCGACTACGCCGGAAAGTACAGCATTATTAATAGCAATGGAGTCGGGGGAGTTCGGGTCCTTTTCGGAATCCGAGCCCAGCGACAGGTTAATGACGTTCATACCATCTTTGACAGCGCGTTCAATGCCATCAATGACCTGTGCGGAGGAACCGGAGGAGCGTCCCGTCTTGGTATTGCGTCCAAGCACTTTATACACGTATAAGTCCGATTTATAGGCAATACCCTTTTGCACAATATCCGAGGATTTATTTGCGGCTTTACCGGCAATTGTGCCGGAGACGTGAGTACCATGTGTCGTTCCGCTAAAACCTGTGCCGTATGGGTCATTTTCTTTTTCAAGGAACGGTTCCTCGTAAGGGTCGTTGTCTTGTTCAAAAGAGTCATATCCGCCTTTATAGGCTTCTTTCAAATCCGGATGCTCATAATCGATACCAGTATCAATAACCCCGACCTTGATTCCCTCGCCATTCAATCCTTTGGCCCAGGCTTCAGGAACACCAATCTGGTCCAGCGGTGCGTTATCATAAGTGGCTTCACTGGCTGTAAGTGTTGGCGGGTCCTGTACGGGGATGGAATAATACGTTTTGTTTTCATGAATGGATTTTACACCTGGCAGTTTAGCCAGTTCTGGAATCTTATTGGCTGGTAGTGTGACCTCCAAGCCGTTAAGCACCGTGTTGTACTGGTAATTCACCTGAAGAGAAATACCATGCTCAGCGGCTTGGTCTACGAACGTAGTTTGCTCGGTGGCAATCGCGGATTCCGCTTTTTGCTCAGATTGAGCTGTGAAAGCTTGGAAGCCTGAACGTGCCGCATATTTGTCCACGGCTAAGGGCTCACCATCAAGCTGTACGATGACTCTGACCTGGCGGGAAGAATCTGTGCTTAGCTCTGGCGAAATGAAGGCCGGAGCCGCCTCAATAGTCAATGCTTGCTGAGCTTCCAAAAATGAGTTGATTTGCAGATCTGCGGTAGCAGCAGAACTGACAGACGGCAGAGACAAGCTTACCGTCAAGGCAAGAGCGAGTGATACGACAGGTATTTTTTGCAAAATGATCGGCTTTTTCAAAGATTTCCCTCTTTTCAATCAAAATATGATATGTCTACATACTAGGATTTGAAGCCACTGCCGTTGTTCTCACGCCTCCCTTAATATCTAAAATAATAGAATTGACCACTGGTGACTAACTTGCCAGTTTTGAGGCATATCTTACCATATTGGTGGGATATATTACTATATGTTTTTTATATTTTTAGAAAAAATAAGGGTAACATCACATATAGATTCCATGGAAATGTTATGAATTTACTAGATTATTTTTGAAAACAATCGAAGGGGAATGGGAGAATGCGAGATTTAATGATATAATCTGCATTGGAATTGTTGAGGTTTCACAATCATGTAAAATGCCTAAGGCAAAGGAGTCGATTATGTTGGCAAAAACATTGATTTTTGGGCATAAAAATCCGGATACGGATACCATTTGCTCAGCTATTGCTTATGCAGACTTAAAAACCAAACTGGGTGCGGACGTAGAGCCGGTTCGTCTGGGCGAGGTGAACGGGGAAACGCAGTATGCACTGGATTATTTCAAAGTGAGCGCGCCACGTCTAGTTGAGCAGGTTGCTGCTGAAACGGACAACGTCATTCTGGTCGATCATAATGAGCGCCAGCAAAGCGCCGCTGATATTGACAAAGTACGTGTAACTGAAGTCATCGACCATCACCGGATCGCTAACTTTGAAACAAGCCAGCCGTTATACTTCCGCGCTGAGCCAGTGGGTTGCACAGCCACCATTTTGAACAAGCTCTACAAGGAAAATGGTGTAGCGATTCCGAAAGAAATCGCAGGTCTAATGTTGTCCGCGATTATTTCCGATTCCCTGTTGTTCAAATCCCCAACCTGCACGGATCAAGACGTAGCTGCTGCTCGTGAACTGGCTGAAATTGCTGGTGTGGATGCAGATCGTTACGGATTTGACTTGCTTAAAGCGGGGGCTGATTTGAGTGGTCACACCATTGAACAGTTAGTAAGTCTGGATGCCAAAGAATTTCAGATGAATGGTCGCAAAGTGGAAATTGCTCAAGTGAACGCAGTAGACGTCAACGATGTGCTATCGCGTCAAGCTGACCTAGAAGTTGCATTATCCCAAACCATTGAGGCCAAAAATCTCGATCTGTTCCTGTTCGTTGTAACAGACATTGTGAACAGTGATTCCATTGGTATTGCCCTGGGAAGCCAAGCACAAGCGGTTGAGAAAGCCTATAATGTACAGTTGGATGACAACAAGGCTGTTCTAAAAGGCGTTGTATCGCGAAAATCGCAAATTGTGCCTGTATTGACTGACGCTTTTAACAGTTTGTAAGGATAAAAAATAAGCCTCCTGAACCCCTGCATAATGGCAGTGGAAGCAGGAGGCTTATTTCTATTTCTTCAGTTCTGCCAGGACGTCTCCGATGCGGAATTCAAATGCCAATTTCAACTGATCGCTCATCAGGTGCCAGGCGTTTTCAGCTACAGCGAGATCGCCGCTATGGGTAAATGCATGTGCGGCACCCATGTATTTTTTATACGTCACGGGCACATCTGCTTCAATCAGCCGTTTGGCGTACAACTCGGCTTCGTCAGCCAAGGAGTCCAACTCCGCGGTTATGATCAAAGCAGGAGGGAGATTATGTAGTGATTCTGCAAAAAGGGGGGAAACTAACGGATTCCGCGCCTCCTCTGGTGAGTGCAGATAACTTTCATTAAAGATTTTTGCTACTCGTGGCGGAATCGCTTTCTCGAATTGGGGCTTCAATTTGGGATCTGTAGCAATATCTAATGGTGGGTAATCCAGTACCTGATATACAATCGGAAATTCCTTGCGATCCCGGGCCATAAGACACAGCGCTGCCGCTAGATTGCCACCCGCACTGTGTCCCCCGACCGCAATGCGTTGAGGATCTACGTTGAGCACATCAGGATGCTCGTACAACCATTGGGTTACATCATAGCTTTCCTGTAGCGGGATAGGGAATTTATGCTCCGGGGCCAAGCGATAATCGACATTAACGACAACGCAATTCGCACGTTCAGTAATGACCGGACACCAGGGATCATCCATTTCGGCGCTGCCCATTACAAAGCCGCTGCCATGGAAATTTACAAATACAGGGAGTGGATCAGCAGACCGGTGAGAAGGTTCATATACAATCACCCTGGAGTCACCAACAGAGGTGGGAATGATCCTTTCTTTCCGATGTACTTTGGGAGAATGCGAAGGTTTGAAATCGGACGCAGCTACCATTCTGCCAGCCGATATGCGGGCAAGTTTGACGAACAGTTTTTGTCTCAGTCTTCGCACCATTTTTCTCTCTCCTCTCTGGAGTCGGTTAGACGCGAACCTTTGACATCTTCAAACGCAGAACGTACGCGTGACAAATAGGTTTGGAACTGACAGATTTCCGACTCACTAAAGTCTGACATCAGACGTGAAGCCAGCCCTACGAAAAAGGGGTCCATCTGTTGAATTTTACTTCTTCCTTTATCGTTCAGGGACACGAACACTCCCCGCTTGTCATTGGGATCGTCATATTTATTAATGAATCCCTCTTGTTCGAGAGAAATAACCATAGAACTGATTGCTGCCCGGCTTACCCCCATCTTTTCAGCCAAAGCAGAAGGAGATGACATTTCATCTCTTTGCGCTGAAAGTACACAAAGCGCGATATATTGCCCGTAGGACAGACCAAATTCACGTGAACGTTTTTCCATGTTTTTACGTATTTCATACGTTATGGAAAATAAATCTACCAAAACACCAATCGGTTTATTGCCACCTGGAAAGAGATTATAGGCCAGTTGACGAATTTCGGAGTCCAAAAAAAAGAACATGCGATCCACCTCGATGTAGTTAATTAGTTAACTGTAATTTAATTAACCACTGGTTGCAATGATTTATACAAACTTTGTTCCGCATTTTTTTGAAAATATATCTGTAAAACGTCACATCCAGGGGCCGATACACTGATCGGGGCCCTGATTCACAAAGGCTTGTATGGAGGGCTGACGCAGGGTACGTCCTTCTTGCCACCGCCATTCACTATATTGAACCTTGGCGGTATACATGGGTTTCACCCAAAATGCGTCTTGATGCCGATCCGGTTTATTGCTAAAAGGTCGCTCCGATATGGTATGTGGTAGCAGGCGCTCGGTAAGCTGACGCCAATCTTCCCGAGTCAGCTTACCCGTCCCCACATGCCCGATATAGCGCAGCATTCCTTGTTTATCATATTGGCCCAGCAACACAGCATTGATAATGCCTCCGTTTAGGGTATAGCCACCGATAACGGCAATGATATCGCCATAATTTTTGACCTTGAGCCATCGTCCGTCCTTTCCGCCCAATGTGTACGGACTATCTAGCTTTTTACACACAATGCCTTCCATTCCTTGGCTGCACATGACCTGAAATAGAGCTTGTCCATCAGGATGAGCGGGAGCCAGTTGAATCCGTTCATTCGGTATGATGATCTGATGCAGCAGTTCAAGCCTTTCCTGTAACGGTTTAAGATGAACCCACTCCCCGTTCAGATAAACAATATCAAACAACATGTAAGTAGCGGGTACAGCTTCATAGGCTGACTGAACTCGATCCGTCCGACGAATCAGATCCCGTCGCATAATTTCATGGAACGATGGCTTACCGTCGGCACCGAGTGCGATCATTTCCCCGTCCAATATGACCGAATCAGCCTTACAGTAGGAGGGGAAGAGAGCAAGCTCCGGGTATAAAAGCGTTCGCTCATGCTGCTTGCGGTTGAACAGACGCGTACCGCCCTGGTCGTGATACGTCATAATTCTCGTACCGTCCCATTTTATTTCGTAACGCCAAAGGCCCGGATCTACAGGTACTTTTTCGCTCAGTTCCGGTTCAAACGGGATGACAGGTTTTAATTCCGTACGCAACGCAGCACCTCCCTTGCCTTAATTGGAATAAATATAGTGTCGACGATAGATCCTATTTTATGTATCAGGATTTTGAAAAATTCGATTCCAGTCGCTCCGAAGTGCAAGATATAGACGAACTAAACCATTTCGATCTATATCTTGTTCATTGGAAGTCGCTTATGGGATTTTTGCAAAATCCTCGTATGTAATGTTTCGCTGATTCCTAAATAGGGGAATGATAAGGATATCTAGCGTCGGCATGAAGTGATTGCAGTAATACGTTAGCATGGAGTTGTAACGGGATTTTCTTCAGTCAGAAAGGAGATTGGTTTCATGAGACAAATTCGCGAGGAGGACCATGCAGTAGTCATGGTGGATGATGGACAGGTAGTTGCAGAAGTAGGCTATAAATCCATAGATGACCACTCATTGGTCATTGACCATACATTTGTATCCGAGCAGTTACGGGGTCAAAAAATCGGCAAGGAGCTCATCGACCGAGTGGTTGATATGGCAAGGAATCAGCATAAAAAGGTTATTCCTGCTTGCTCGTACGCGCTTGCTCTGTTCAAGCGCCATCAGGAATACAGTGACGTATGGCAGCAATGAATATGGATCATCAAGGCTGTTTAATTGCATAACCGACACAACACCGGAGCGGGTAATCAGACCTTCCCGGTGTTTTTTTGTGTGCATAAAGCTTGTAAAATCAATGCATTCTACCGTTGATATAGGGAAGTAAAGGGCTATTTTCAAATGTTGAAGCATATTTTCTGACAGATGGCTGTGAAATTGTTCATACTGTTGTCACTTCACAGGCTGTCCATGAGTTCTATATAATATATTATGGTTATGACTACAACAGTAACGAAAACCTGAATTTAACGAAGGAGACGCTCATGATGAATAAAGCGAGTGAGGACAAGCAGTACGTTCCAACGAGCAATCGTAATTTTACAGCCTTGATTATCACCGTTTCCATTATAGCCAACGTGATTATTTTGCTGCTGTTCTTTTCGCCGATCGGATACCAGGGTAGTGTGAGTTTTGATCTCACTATTTTCCCAAGGCTGAATGCGATTTTTAACAGCTTCACATTTATTTTTCTGGTGGCTGCACTGGTTGCTATTTTCAAAAAGAACATTAAGCTTCATAAAACCTTTGTTTTGCTGGCCTTCGCCAGTACCGTTTTATTTTTATTTTCCTACCTGACCTTTCACTACATTTCGCCGGAAACTGCAAAATATGGTGGGGTGGGTATCCTTCGGCCGATCTACTTTACGCTGTTGATTTCGCATAGCATACTGGCTGCGATTATTGTACCGCTAGCACTGTTCACAGTTGTATGGGGATGGACGATGCAGGTAGCAAAACATCGTAAGATTGCGCGCTGGACGATGCCAATTTGGCTATATGTGAGCTTGACTGGGGTACTGGTGTACGTTTTCATGGCCCCATACTATTAATAGATGTGAACCCTTTGCGGGTTGATTTAGGAAAATGGCGTCTCTGCTGAAGAGGCGTCTTTTTTGTATCCAATAAAAGAAAAATTATTCCTTCTAAATTTATTTTATTGAAAAAACGTTCCTTCTTTAGCGGTATTTCTGCTATAATTTGCCTTAATCAACTAAGAACAAGGGGGTCACCATGTGACAAAGAAAGCGAAAGGCAGGTTACGGTTGCTTGTATCTATGCTGGCGCTGGTTGTACTGCTGAGCAGCTGCGGTGGTGGAGGATCAAAGTCGGAAAAGGTTGACGGAGGGAAAGTAACACTGCAATTTTGGACCATTGCACTACAACCTACATTTACCCCGTATTTCAATCGGGTGATTGCCGATTATGAGCAGAAGAACCCCAATGTCAAAATTGACTGGAAGGATTACCCTTATGATGCAGTGACCAACAAGCTGTTGACAAGTATCGCTAGCAACAGCAGTCCGGATGTAGTCAATCTCAATACAGAATTTGCTAGCCAAATGGGCTCCAAGGGTGCTGTTGTTGATATGAATGAGCATTTGTCGCCCGAGGAAAAGGCTGCTTATTTCGAGGGTATTTATAATTCCACAGTCATTAACGGTAAAGCTTATGCGCTACCCTGGTATACCGGTACAGAAGTGCTTTACATGAATACAAAGCTGGTCAAAGCCGCCGGATTGGACCCTGCTCATCCGCCCAAAACCCGGGAAGAATTGTCTGATTGGGGCCGTCAGATCAATAGAAAAATTGGCAAAGCAGGCTATGCGCAGCAGCTTGTATCCAAACTTTTCGCTGTGGACGGCATTCCCATTCTAAATAAAGAAAAGACAGCAGCGGCGTTCAATACACCAGAAGCAGTCACCATGATTGATAATCTAAAAAAACAGATGGAAGATGGCGTTGTGCTCAAGGAAGACGCTGACTTCTCACAACAAGTGAAATATTATGCCGGCGAGCAGGTTGCTTTCGAGCTGGCAGGCCCGACGTTCATCAATTTTATCAAAACGGCTGCGCCGGATGTTTATAAGAACACAATTGCTGTTCCTGTCCCAACCGGTAAAGCTGATGTGCGGCTCTCCAACTCCATGGACCTGGTCGTACCTGCTAAGTCTGCACATGTGGACGAAGCAGTGAAATTTGCTGTTTTCTTGACAAACGCGGAGAGTCAAACAGCTTTTTCTAAAGCGGCGAATACACTACCTTCCACGAAAGACTCCATTAAAGATCCATATTTTACTCAGTCTGACAAATCATTAGAAGCACAAGCCAAGGTAGTATCCGCGCAAAGCTTGGATAAGGCGACAGATTATATGGTCGGTGTGCCTAATGCCAAAGATGTGAACAGTGCCATCGCGCGAGCTTTGCAAAATATTGTATTGAACGGCACGGATACGAAGCAGACGCTTACTGCCCTGGAGCAGGAAGTGAACGATATTTTAAAGCAATAGGTTTGACAGGGGAGTAAGTGAATACTCCCCTGTTCATTTATCAAAATCAGGTGGTGATGCAGCATGATCAAATGGTTAAGGTCGGAGTCCTTTACGGCCTGGGCCTTTATGACGCCAGGACTGTTATTGCTTGCCGTCTTTGTATTTTGGCCTATTATTTACAGCATCCCGCTGGCATTGACAGACTACTCTGTCATATCAGATACCCATTTTGTCGGCTTGGATAATTTTGAAGCGGCGTTTAAGGACCGTAACTTTCTTATTTCAATTTGGAACTCATTGTTGTACGTGCTCATTGTCCCCTTTCTCCAAATTTTCTCCATCCTGATGGCTGTGCTTGTGAACAGCCGTATCCCGGGAATTAAAATATTTCGTACGTCCTACTACATCCCTGTTGTGACTTCGATGGTAGCTGTAGCCTTAATTTGGAGCTGGCTATTGGGCAATAACAGCGTAGTGAACTACTTGCTCATGCAGGTCGGCTTGATTAGCAAAGACATACACTGGTTATCGGACAGCAACTTGGCCTTGTATGTACTGATGTTCATCACAATGTGGAAGGGACTCGGGTATTATATGATGCTCTATCTGGCTGGATTACAAAATATTCCTCAAGATCTGTACGAAGCCGCTAGAGTCGACGGAGCAAGCCGATGGCGTCTGATTGTTCATATTACTCTTCCACTGTTAAGGCCTTACATTTTGTTCTGTACCCTTATATCACTCATGTCAGCTATTCGTGTATTTGATGAAGTATATGTACTAACCAAGGGTGGACCGGGAACGGCCACGTTGACATCCAGCTTGTATATTTTTCAAAAGGGCATGGAGCAGTTCAATTTTGGATATGCTTCTGCGCTTGGCTTAATTGTCGGTGCAATGATTGCCGTACTTAGTATTATCGTATTCCGATTCAATAGGAAAGGCGGTGTCAATCCCTATTGATGAATCTAAAGGATGACAAAATGCTACGCTCATCTCTTCCTAAAAAGGAAAGCAGCCGCATCATGCGCAGTCTTGCTCGAATGCTGAGAATGACGGTCATCTACGTGCTTCTAGTGCTACTCGCCCTCTTTTTAATGGGACCGTTCCTATGGCTGCTCAGCGTATCCCTCATGCCAGGTCGTAACATTTTTTCAACGCCGCCCGCTATTTTTCCGACCTTTATCGATTTCGACAACTATGTTCAGGTGTGGCAGTTCATGAATTTTCCAAAGTATATGCTGAATACGGTCATCATTACGGTGTTGGGCGTTGTGCTCAATGTGGTACTCGCCAGTCTGACGGGATATCCCTTGGCTGTATTTCGTTTTAAGGGTAAAAATCTGGTGTTTACGCTGCTGATTGCCACGATGATTATTCCTTCCTACACCGCATTTATTGTGCATTATCTGACCATTCAAGGGCTCCATCTGGGCAATACATATTTGGGTGTGGTGTTGCCCGGGGCAGTCTCCGTGTTCAACATTTTTCTAATGCGACAGACGTTTATTCATATTCCCACTGATGTGCGTGATTCCGGTAAAATGGACGGCGCTTCGGAGTTTCGAATTTGGTGGCAGCTGGTGCTTCCGCTGGTCAAGCCGGCGCTCGCTGTAATTTCTCTGTTGGAGGCGATGTCGTTCTGGAACAGCTTTCTGTGGCCTATCGTTATTTTAAATGATACGGAGCTATATCCGCTGGCAGCTGCGCTCACGTATCTCAACGGTCAATTTGCCTATAACTTCGGTTGGATTGCTGCAGGCACAATGATTTCGGTACTGCCGATCATTATATTGTTCCTGTTTACACAGCGCTACTATATGGAAGGTTTGGCGGGAGCGGTAAAAGGATAAGCCAGTAGTCATGGCTACGAAGAGCCTGTGAATGGAAGGAGATGATTGCGATGAAATTGTCCAAAGGAATGGGGCCTCATTCGGGTGTAGGGTTATCACCGCAGGAGATACAATATTATTTTCGTGATGTGTATGACAGCGGGGAAAGGCTGGTTATCTCCGAACCGCGTCTGGTCTGTGAACTGTCCTCTCGCTTTGCAATGAATCAGGAGTATGAAGGTGTGCTGGACCCCGAGGGACCGATCAAGCTTATTGTGCCTCCAGGACCGGGTGTACCGACTGAAACACGGGGAAGCGTGCAGTTGGTGCTCGAATATGACGGAACGCTTGCTGCAGACGGATATCGGTTGGACATTCAGAAGGACGGGCGGATTGAAGTCCATGCTTCCAATAAAAGAGGGCTCAAATACGGCATGGATGCCCTGCATCTCCTGCTTCAAGTGGAACAGGAGCGATGTACTCTGCCGGTGATGTCTATTCGGGATGAGCCTTCCTTCCCGGTCAGAGGAATTATTGAGGGCTTCTATGGGAAACCGTGGAGTTTCGCGGATCGGCTGGATGCCGTCCGTTTTATGGCTGCGCATCGGATGAACACGTTCATGTATGCCCCCAAGGATGATCCATATCATCGTGAGCTATGGAGAGAGCCGTACCCTGAGGATACGTTTGCCCAGATCCGCGAATTGAAGGAAGCCTGCGAACGACATGAGATTGATTTTCATTATTGTATCAGTCCAGGGAACGACCTAAGCTTTGGCAGCGATGAAGATTTCCTTAAATTGACGGAAAAGCTGGCGGCCGTGATTGCGATTGGCGTACGTCATTTTTCTGTATTAATGGATGATATTGATTATGTACTCAAAGGGGAAAATCGACATTTGCTGGGCCGCTCGGGTCACGCTCATGTCTTTTTGACGAACAAGGTTCACACATGGCTGGCTGAACGGCTGCCTGAGTTTACACTGACAGTCTGTCCTTCGGAATATTGGTCGTATTGGGATACCGAATACAAAAAGGACTTCCGTGAGCGGCTGCATCCGGAGATTAAGGTGTTCTGGACGGGGTACTTTGTTTTTGCCCCACAGATTAGTCGCGAGCACGCCGCCGATAATCATGCGTTCTTCGGACATGAGTTGTGGCTGTGGGATAACATCCCGGTGAATGATTGTGACCATGATCGGTTATTCCTTGATCCGCTGCGCGGACGGTATTCCGGGCTACCAGACTGTGGACATACCGGTATGGTGGCCAACCCGATGAATCAGTGGGAATGCTCCAAAGTGACGCTCATTACGATGTCCCACTATATGTGGAACAGTGAACGGTATATGCCTGAGCTATCTTGGCAATGGGCTGCGCGGGAGTTAGCGGGAGAGCGTGCGGATGAACTGATGTTTTTCTGTCGTCAAAACAGGAACAGCCGACTGGGCGGCAGCGCGTATGAGTACGTGGATCTTGCTTTGCAAATGCGCGATATCCCTGCGCTGGATATGTACTTTGAGCGGCTGCTTCAGACCGTGAGCGTCCTACGGAACGTGCCTGCTGATGATCCGGCGGCAGGTTTCGTGTCCCAGGCCGCGCCGTGGCTGGAACGTGCCGAGCTGGACGCAGGCCTGTGGCAGGTGCTGCGCCAAGCTGCGCTCAGTGGCGAGCGACAGGACGATGCACATTCAAGGGGAAGCAGCACGCCGAGCAAAGCAGTTGGCGGGCAAGAGCCGTCGCCTCTGACGGACGAAATTGCAGGAGAACTGCGACGCGGTATCACTGCTTGCTTAGAAGCGGAGGCTCGGCTGGGTAGCAATCCGGCGATCCGTGCTGCCGCGCAGTGGGGTTATGTCGATCAGGACGAACAAGGCAAATATCGACTGATCTTGTGAGTGTTTGCGATGGATTATGAAACCAAGGCAGCATAGCTGCCCTGAAAATAATCATTTGCCGTTAGGATAACGGTAATTTTCAGGAGAGGTGGAACGTACGGTGAAGTCAAACACCCGATTACTTTTTATACCGCTAGATGAGCGGCCCTGTAATTATCAATTTCCTTATTTACTGGCACAGGGTACAGACTTGGAAATGGAGCGACCCCCATTAGAATGGATGGGACAAAAGAAAACCCCTGGCGATACGACCAGACTATGGGCATGGCTCGAAGAACGCGCGGCTACTGCTGATGGAGCCATTGTTGCGATGGATACGTTGCTGTACGGAGGAATCGTACCTTCTCGACTACACGGTATGTCGAGCGAGCAGGTCAGAGATAGAGTGAATCGGCTTCGCAGGCTAAAGCAACTATATCCGCAACTGACTCTGTATGCATTTCAACTAATTATGCGTTGTCCGCAATACTCTTTGGCTGATGAAGAACCGGATTACTATGCCGATTGGGGGCGTGAGATATTCCGAAAGGGCTTCATTGAGCATCGTCAGGAGCTGGGGATCGCTACCGCTGAAGAGTTGCTCGAATTAGCTGATATAAACGAGCGTTTGCCAATGGAAATACTGGATGATTACTTGGGGCGTCGCCATGTGAATTTGGAGGCTAATGAAGTTGCACTGGATCTCGTAGCAGAAGGTATCATTGATTTTATGATCATCCCACAGGATGATTCGGCTCCCTACGGCTATACCGCCAAGGATCAGCAGCGGCTAAGAAGTCGTATTTCTGAGCTTGGGCTGGATTTGAATGTATACATGTACCCGGGGGCAGATGAAGTGGGTTGTACGTTGCTGGCTCGTTGGGTTAACAAGATGAATAATGTAGTCCCACTGGTGTATCCCCGATTGTCTGCTTTGCAGGGGGCATTCGTAGTTCCGCTTTTTGAAGATCGCTATTTTTACGAAACCTTAAAATATCAGATTATGGCGGCAGGTGGGCTGATAGCTTCCTCGGCAACGGAGGCTGATTTGATTTTGTTGGCTAACACACCCGGTGACACGATGGCAGAGGCTTCATCCCAGCAGCGTGCAATGACCGGATATGATGTACATCGGAATGTAGTAGAGCTGGTTGAGTACGGTTCTTATATGCTGCAATATGCAGGTCAAAATGTTGCAGTTGCTGATGTGGGCTACGCCAACGGCGCAGATCTCAAGCTACTTAGACTATTAAAGCAAAAAGGACTGCTTTTTAAGCTGGCAGGTTATGCAGGCTGGAATACCAGTTCTAACACGCTGGGCACCGTCATTGCTCAGTCCATGCTGTATACCCACTATGGCTCTACGGAGGAACATTTGGATTTTCTGTCGCTGCGCTACGCCGAGGATGCCTGTTATTGCGCTGTGGTACGTACGGCTATGAATAACGGGATTGTGGAGCAGATGGGTTTTACCAAGTTTATGCTCGATGGACCGAGAGGCTCGGTAGCTGCGGTTATTCGTGGACGGCTGGAGCAGGCACTCAATGAATATGTGAACGGGCCGGAAGGTTGCGTGGAAATTATAGATTGCTACATGCCGTGGAACCGCACCTTTGAAGTCGGATTAACCGTACGGCATCATGCCGAGAAGAGAGGGTGATTCCTATGGGAATGGAAGGTGTATTATCCAAAGTTCAGCACGGACTGATCGTATCCTGTCAGGCGCTACCAGGCGAACCGTTACATGGAGCAGATTCTATGGTCAAAATGGCGCGTGCCGCACAGCAAGGTGGAGCTGTAGCGATTCGCGCCAATGGCGCATCGGATGTACGTGCGATTAAACAGGCGATTTCTCTACCAGTGATTGGCTTGATTAAGCGGGATTATGATGATTCTGATATTTACATTACGCCTACCCTTCGTGAAATGGAGGAACTGGTGGAGGCAGGCGCGGATATCATTGCGCTGGATGCCACATTACGACCGCGCCCGGCGGGATGCAAGCTGAAGAGGCTCCTAGATTATGCCCATGAGCAGGGAGTCACTTCCATGGCAGACATATCGACACTGGAGGAGGCGCTTCATGCGGCTTCCCTTGGCGCAGACTGCGTATCCACCACGTTATCCGGGTATACGCCGTACTCTACTCAGATTGAGGGTCCTGATCTGGAGCTGGTTCGGAGAGCGTCGGAACTGGTTCCTGTTCCTTTAATTGCAGAGGGCAAAATCTATGATCCAGCGCAGGTTGAGGAAGCATTCCGAATGGGAGCACATGCAGTGGTTGTAGGCTCGGCGATTACCAGACCCCAATTGATTACGCAGCGGTTTGCCGATGCCGCAAGGAAGGCAGTGAAATGCATCTATGGAGATGAACGACCGAATTAACACGTACTATCCTTCATTAACGAAATCGGAGCAGAAAGTCGCCTTATGCGTACTGGAGCATCCCGCAGATATCATATATTTCTCCGTGACGGAGCTGGCGGATTTTGCAGGTACAGGCGAAACGACGGTGATGCGCTTTTGTCGGAAAATTGGTTTCAAAGGTTATCAGGATTTCCGACTGTCCCTGGCACAAAACCAGACTTATCGTAAAACCGATATGGGCGAGGAGAACATCGACCCAGATAACGAACAAGATATTACGCGTACCGTGTATCACAACATGCTCGATATTTTGCACTCCAGTATGGGACTGCTGGACCATTCAGAGCTTGGTCGTGCGATTGCGTGTCTCGATCAAGCGAGCTATGTTCAATTTTTCGGCGTAGGCGCTTCGGGAATTTCCGCGCAGGATGCTAAAAATCGTTTCTTACGGATTGGGCGCCGCGCCGAGGCTGTGGCAGACGGTCATATTCAGTCGATGATGGCGGTGTCCATGAACCCGGGTGATGTCGCTATCGGCATCAGTGTATCAGGAAGTACGCTGGATACGAACGATATGCTGCACAAAGCCAAGCAAAACGGTGCAACTGTTATCGCAATTACGAATTATGCGAAATCACCCATTACCTCTATTGCAGATATCGTGTTACTGACCGCAGGCAAGGAAGCCCCGATAGAAGGTGGTTCAATCGGTGCTAAAATTTCACAGCTATTCGTGATTGACCTCATCTGCGAAGGGCTTGCTCGCAAGCACACGAGTCACACCAAACAGATGAAGGAAAAAACAGCGAGGGCGGTTATTGAACGAAGCTATTGAGATTTTTCAGTTGTGAATTGAAAACTGTGCGCTCTGACAGTTCAATGACTTGTGTTTGTGGTGCATATGAATGGCTATTCATGTATTGCTACTAATAGAAGGTTTGTACAAAGAGCTAGTAAGCTTTTATGTGGGGCAACAAGGAGGTTGGTGTGGTGGCAGCTGCTGTGAACAGAGTCATTGGAATCGACATTGGGGGCACATCGGTGAAGGCCGCCATAGTGGCACCGGACGGATCGGTGCTTGATGAAATCCGGCTGGATACGGACGCTTCCCGTGGACGTGAATGGGTGTTGTCGCGGGTGTCAGAATCTGTGCTCGGATTGTTGCGTTCTTTTGGAGATACCAGCATCGGTGCCCATATAGATGTAGGCGCTCTAGGCATTGCTACTGCTGGCCGAGTAAATGTGGAGAGCGGCGAAGTTGTGTATGCCACAGATAACCTACCTGGCTGGCAAGGTACATCCTTGGTAACGTGGGCTAGAGAAAAACTGGCTTTACGAGCGGTTGCTGATAATGATGCGAACGCCGCTTTACTTGGAGAAGCGTGGCAGGGAGCGGGGAAAGGCAAGCGACGCTTGGTGATGCTCACGTTGGGAACAGGTGTCGGAGGTGCATATATGGAAAATGGCCACTTGTGCAGAGGGACTCATTGGAGTGGCGGTGATTGGGGGCACAGTATTCTATTCCCGGGGGGACACCCCTGCAATTGTGGAAAAAAAGGGTGCGCCGAGCAATATGTATCGGGGAGCGCCCTGTTACGTCGAGGTAGGGAACACGTCGGTAAATTGTACCGCTCAGGGAACGAGATTGTGAAAGAGGCCGCTCACGGTAACCAGGAAGCAATCCAGGTGCTGGATGATTACACCGCAGATTTAGCTGTGCTTCTATCTAATATCTCGGTGCCTCTTGATCCTGAGGCAATCATTGTAGGCGGAGGAGTAGCGGACGCGGGAGAGGTCTGGTGGCCCATGCTGGAAAAGCATCTGCACCAACTTGGAGTTCAAACGGAAGTAAGTCGGGCATTGTTGGGCAACCGCGCTGGAATCATCGGCGCTGCACGGCTTGCTTTTGAAATGACCGAGTCCTAGTACAAGAATGAAAGGGGAACGAACCATGACGCAAAAACGGCTTGATACCGACATTGTTGTGATTGGCGGAGGTCTGGGGGGGACATCGGCAGCTCTTGCGGCGGCGAAGGCTGGCATGAGAGTCATCGTGACGGAGGAGACGGATTGGTTAGGGGGACAGTTAACTTCACAGGCGGTTCCCCCAGATGAGCATCGATGGATCGAGCAATTTGGCTGCACAGCAACATACCGTGAGTTCCGTAATCGTGTGCGTGACTATTACCGTCAGAACTATCCGTTAACCGAAGAAGCACGGAATAATCCCATTCTCAACCCTGGGAACGGTTGGGTAAGCCGTCTGGCCCATGAACCACGGGTAGCTCTGCGGGTGCTTGAAGATATGCTCGCTCCCTATTTGAATACGGGGCGCGTTCATGTATACTATCACACCGTGCCTATTGCCGTTCAGACGGATGGGGACTGTATTACTTCTGTAACTGTCCGTACCTCGAATAGCTCTGATCATAAGTGTGGATTTAGAGTGCTGCACGGAACGTTTTATCTGGATGCGACAGAGTGTGGTGATCTCCTTCCAATGGCGGGCGTGGAGCATACGAGTGGAGCGGAGTCGCGGGCTGCTACGGGTGAACCTCATGCACTGGAGTGTGCTAACCCTTTTGATATGCAATCTATCACACATGTGGCTGCCGTAGACTATATTCCCCAGGAAAGCTTCATTATAGAGCGCCCGCAACAATATGATTTCTGGAGAAATTATATTCCTTCCTTTTCCCGTTTTCCGATTTTGAGCTGGTTTGCTACTGACGCGGATGATACCAGTAAACTAAAACAGTTCACATTGTTTCCTAACGATCAGGGCATTGTATCCTTATGGGATTATCGTCGTATTGTAGATTCCTCGATATGGAGCGAACCGCTAAATGATGGTGAGGTAACTCTTTTAAACTGGGCGCAAAATGATTATTACCTAGGGCCATTGATCGGTGTCACCGCTCAGGAGCAGGCAAAACATCGAGAAGGAGCGCGTGAGTTGACTCGTTCATTAATATATTGGCTTCAAACCGAAGCGCCCCGATTAGATGGAGGGTTCGGCTATCCGGGCATTCGACCACGGGGTGATATTCTCGGCACATCTGACGGTCTGGCTAAAACGGCTTATATTCGCGAGTCACGCCGAATTCAGGCCAAGTATATGATATCTGAGTTTGATGTAAGTCGTGAGCTTCGGGGAGAAGAGGGACCCAAGCGATATATAGACAGTGTAGGTGTAGGTAGCTATCATTTGGATCTTCATCCAACTACGGTATCTCAGCGAACGTTCTACATCCCTAACTATCCTTATGAAATTCCATTGAGATCACTTATTCCGGTGAGAATGCGCAATTTACTTCCTGCCTGCAAAAATATAGGGATGACCCAAGTAGCCAATGGCTGCTATCGATTGCATCCTACAGAATGGAATATAGGAGAATCAGCGGGAAGCCTAGCGGCTTACTGTGTCTCCAACGAAGTATATCCCATTGAAGTGAGCCGATCAGCAGAGCATCTTGGATGTTTTCAAAATGTTCTTCTTCGCCAAGGTGTGGAACTACACTGGCCTGCAGAGGTATTCGAGCCAGAGGGAGTCATCAGCTAATGAAGGGGCAACTAGCCCCTCGACTGATTTAAATGAGCTGAAAGATGAACGGATTTATTCTAAAATAAAAAAACAAAAAAAGTGCTTGCTAAGTTGCTTGGCTTTATGATATATTATTTGAGCTGACAACAAAACAGCAGTTTCAAAAGCGAAAAGCTTGGGTGAAACGATCTTCGAAAAAAAGAAAAAAATAACCCTTGCATTTTTGAAACGAACATGATATGATCTTATAGCTGCTGAAAAACGCGGCGAAAGAGAAATGTTTGATCTTTGAAAACTGAACAACGAGTGAGTAAAAC
>NZ_JBBOTK010000007.1:0-270436 GCF_038005565.1 Paenibacillus sp. FSL R10-2748 | reverse complement strand
AGGGGAGTTAATGAAATTGAATAAAAGAGAAGAAAAGGAATTCCATTTTTTTAAAGATCAGTTTTTTGATTATTTTCTTCAATTTTTACCTACATTCTCTGAGAAAGCAGTGAACAAGATACATTCCGGTAAAAGTGAAAGGCTCGATCAGTTGCATCGGGCTGAATCTGTTGGCAAAAATGAAGACATGGCGACAAAATACCGCGAGTAAGGCCTCGCAGAGCAGTTAGCATTTTTAGAACCGGACTAGATTGAGAGAGTTGAAGATAATATCTTCGCTGTTGTACTGATATGTATCATTTTTTCAAAATATAGATTTTAATAACTGTTCGGAGGGATTATTTATGCGTTTAGAAGGTAAAGTAGCTGTCGTTACAGGCTCTGCATCGGGCATGGGCAAAGCAATTGCAGAGTTATATGCGAAAGAAGGAGCAAGGGTTGTCGTCTCCGACATCAATATTGAAGGGGCTAAAATGGTTGCAAAGGGGATTAAATCAGATGGCGGCGAAGCAATAGCTGTTAAAACGAACGTTGCCGATTTGAATGACATTAATGTGATGATTGATACAGCCGTTAAAGTATATGGAACACTCGATATTTTGGTTAATAATGCCGGCATTATGGATAACATGGCAGCTGTAGGAGATGTGAACGATGAAAAATGGGATCTGATTTTTGATATTAATACAAAAGGTATTATGCGAGTGATTCGTAAAGCGATCCCGATCTTCCTAGACAAAGGAAAAGGCGTGATTATAAATACGGCATCGACGGGCGGTTTCAGTGGTGCACATGCGGGCGTTGCTTATACGGCTTCTAAACATGCTGTAATCGGAATTACGAAAAACACGGGTTTCATGTACGCTCAAAAGGGCATTCGATGTAATGCAATTGCGCCAGGAGCGACGGCTACAAATATTGTTTCCACTATTAACAACTTGAATGAGTTTGGTGCTTCCCGAACGAAGGTTACACAGGGCGTTATTCCTCGCGTTGGACAAGCAGAAGAAATTGCAAAAGTAGCCCTTTTCCTGGCTTCAGATGAATCGAGCTTTGTAAACGGTGCTGTTATAGCTGCTGACGCCGGTTGGACGGCAGGTTTCTAATCTATTTTTATATAATTTGCATGTATCTTTATATAATACTTTTTGTATTAAAGTTATTGAAAATTTAACCGTTGATTAATTGAGCCATAGTTGTGAGGGCTTTATATGTAAGATCAAATTTATATATCAATTCTTTTCTAATGACACAATAATAACTATCCATTTTATTACTTGTAGAGGGGAGAAAGACGGGCAACGTCGATTTTGTAGATATGGCAATTGTTACTCCAAGAAGAGAGTAAGAGGTTCACATCGGAAAACATGTTGAAGTACGAGATCGCGTTGCAAATACCACTGGTTTTCTTTAAGAAAATAGAATTCACTTGGTCGAAATATCTTAATGTATACAAGTTCAACAAAAGCTGTAACACCAATGCATCTTAACGTTAGCCGTTTACAACTATCTAAGGGGTGGGCCTATGAATTTGTTAAAACAGTATGAAGTATTTAGTGCTACTAATTCATTTCCAAAAATGGACGAAAATTTCATGGTTCATTACCCTTTTCAAGATCGTATAATACTTAACAGTGATAATGAAACCGTTCTTAGTCTTATTGGATCCTTTACTATTATTTTATGGAGAAACACATCGGACTCTAAGGTGGTACTTTCTTTGAATTTTGGTTCTCCTATACCAGCAAATGTTGAAGATAGATTAAATGCAGGCATGTCAAAGATACATCGCCACGATTATATTGAAATCGCTTATATTGTAAAGGGAGAATTCAGTCAACTGATTGGTGGCCAAAAGTATACTTTTAATCAAGGAAGCGTAGTCATTATCGACAGAAACAGCGAACATGCAGATTATGTGAAAGAACAGGATAACTTCGTTGTATTTATATGTATGAAAGAGGATTTTTTTGACGAAATGTTTCTTTCAGAAATAGAAAACAGCAATGTTCAACAATTTATAAGAAAAGCCTTATTGAAGCAGAAAAATTTAAGACAGTTTCTACAATTCTCACCAAGAGGTAAAAAGGATGTTATCCTTCCACTAATTGACCAAGTTTGCGCTGAAAAATGTGGGAATAAAAAAGGGGCAAATTATATTGTTAAAGGACTCATGATTCGAATATTTCATGTGTTGACAATGGACTTTGAAGTAAACCTTACTAAAACACAGCTAAAAAAAATGAATGATCTTCTTTTTTTGGATGTAGAAGAGTATATAAGAAAGAATTATAAAGAGACTTCTTTAAAAGACCTTACCAGTCGCTTTCATTTTCAAGAGGATTATTTCACTAGGCTTATTAAAAAGCACACCGGGCTTACCTTTTCAAAGTTTTTAAGAAAAATTAAGTTTGCAAAGGCAGAGGACATGCTTCTGAACACTCGTATGTCCGTTACCAAAATAATAGATTCTATAGGCTATACAAATCGTAACCATTTTTATAATGTATTTCACAACCTTCACAAAATGACTCCTGAACAGTACAGGCAGAATAAAAGGTCCGATAGTGAATTAGTCGGAAATGAGCACACTTGATAATAAAGTCATCGGAAGGGGGCAATGCTTCCTTCTATTTTTTTTGTTACCTTTATATTAGCTATATGATAAGACTTACTTGAAGGGTGGAAGGAACATGATCCGTAATTCTTTTAACGATGGATGGACTGTCGGGCCCTCTACAGGTTTCTTTAACATGACTCCAGGTGAAGCACCTAAAAAAGTCACACTTCCGCACGATGCTGTGATTACTCAGCTAAGAAAGAAACATACAGCAAGTGGACATAAAAAAGGGTATTTTCCTGATGGGACATTTGAATATGTAAAGAAATTTTTTGTATCAGAAGAGTACAAAGAAAAAAGAGTCACCTTTGAGTTCGAGGGTGTGTACATGAATGCAATGGTGTATATCAATGGTGATTTTGCAGGACAACATCCTTACGGATACAGCAATTTTTATATTAAGGCAGATCGCTTCCTTAAATACGGCGAGGAAAATGAAATTAAAGTGGTGGCAAGGAGTAACGATGATTCCCGTTGGTACACGGGGGCAGGGATCTATCGCAATACTAAAATTATGGTCTCAAACTCGGTTCACATTGCGGTTGACGGAGTGAAAATCACAATCCCGGATATTTTAAGTGAACGTGCGAGTGTTATAGTAGCAACAGTTGTGGTAAACGAAGGTATGAATCCACAGTCTACCAAGATTATCACGGAAATTGTAGATGCAGATGGCAATACGGTTGCTTCTGATACAGCACCTTTGACTGCTTTTAATAATGAAAGTGCTACAATTCGCCAACGCCTATATATAAAACAGCCTAAGTTATGGAATGTGGGCACCCCTTATCTGTATACGTGTAGAAGTAAGGTAATGGACGGAGACTATTTAATTGATGAAGAAACGAATACATTCGGGATCCGTTCTCTCTCTCTAGATGCAGAAGATGGTCTGCGTATCAACGGAGAAATTATTAAGCTTCGTGGTGCATGTATACATCATGACCATGGCGTGATTGGCGCTGTTGCTATTGAGCGTGCCGAAGAGAGACGGATTGAGATTCTAAAAGAGGCGGGATTCAATGCAATTCGCAGTGCTCACCATCCCATGAGTAAACCCTTGCTCCAAGTATGTGATCGTTTGGGGATGTTAGTGATGGATGAAAGCTTTGATATATGGACTCAGAATAAATGTGATTATGATTACGCACTGAATTTCCCTACCTGGTGGGAAAAAGACATCGAGTCGATGGTAGATAAAGATTTCAACCATCCGTGTGTAATTATGTATTCTATTGGAAATGAAATCCCGGATACCGGTACTGCAAATGGTGCAGCCTGGGGCAGGAAACTTACAGAGAAAATTCGCAGCTTAGATAGTACCAGATATATAATCAATTCGATTAATGGTATGGTCTCTGTAATGAGTCAATTGCAATCAATAATGCAAAACAGAAGCGCTACAGGTGATGTAAATACGTTAATTGCAGATGCTAGTGATATGATGAAAAATATTCAGAGTTTGGAAGTTGTTACCCAATCCACTGCTGAATCCTTTGCAGCGGTAGATATAGCAGGATATAACTATGCGGACAATAGATATGTAACAGATAAAGGACTTTTTCCTAACCGGATTATCTGCGGTACCGAAACATTTCCCAAGGATATCGCCAACAACTGGAAACTTGTAAAAGAAAACGGGCATGTAATTGGCGATTTTACATGGACTGGTTGGGATTATCTAGGAGAAGTTGGGATTGGTAAAATAGTATATGACGAAACCAGCAAAGGCGAGGGTATGTTTGGTGCTTATCCTTGGCTAGTTGCAGTTTGTGGTGATATTGACATAATTGGAAATCGCCGTCCTATCTCATTCTATCGGGAAATCGTATTTGGGCTAAGGAATCAGCCTTACATTGCTGTACAGCGTCCTGAACACTATGGGAAGAAGCCTACTACAACCCCGTGGAGTTGGAGTGATTCCATTTCAAGTTGGAGTTGGGACGGGTATGAAGGTAAGCCTGTAAAGGTAGAGGTGTATTCAGATGCTGATGAAGTAGAACTTCTGGTAAATTGTAAATCTATTGGGAAAGCCGGTACCGGTGAAGACAATGCGTTTAAAGCAGAGTTTGATACAGTATATATACCAGGTGAGATTGTCGCGGTGGCTTACATCGATGGAAAGGAAACAGGACGTTTTTCAATGATGTCTGCCAGCAATGAGGTGAACCTGCAGGTAGACGTAGACCGTACCTGGATTGCAGTCGATGATAACGATCTGGCATTCATTAATATTTCCCTGATTGATGAAAAAGGAATTATTAAATCACTTGCTGATCGTAAGGTATCAGTCAAGGTAGAGGGTGCAGGTATGTTACTCGGCTTTGGAAGCGCAAATCCGATGACAGAAGAAAATTACTATGATACGGCGCACACTACGTTTAATGGAAAAGCGCTTGCAGTTATTCGTCCAACAACAAGTGGAATTATTTGTGTGACTGTTGAAACGAAAGACTGCATTGCCCAAACGGTTAGGATTGAGGCTACCAATAACATTTAGATCCACTGGGGTACTGATAATAAATGAAGGTGTCCTGAGCAATGGGCTATCAATTTCCAAATTAAGGAGTAGTCACAATTAAGTATTCGTTTTATCTGGAGGGAGCGCTTAGAATGCTTACGAACGAATGAGAAAACACTTGTCTGCTAATGCAAGTTGGATCAAAACATTAGAAAAGAGAGGAAACGATTATGACTAAAAGACTGGAAGGCAAAGTAGCTATTGTGACAGGATCTGGACAGGGGGTAGGTAGAGGTATTGCTCTCAAGCTGGCTCGCGAAGGAGCCAAGGTAGTAACCAACAACCGCAAACCAGGCTCGACTGGAGCAGCTTCCTTTAAGAAAGAACTTGACGAACAGTTCAATGAATCTGAAAGAGAAAAGCTTCTCGCTTTAAACGGCGATGCTGAGAGTACCGCTAACGAAATTATAAGAGAAGGGGGGGAGGCAGTTCCCTTTTATGGAGATGTGTCTGACTATACCTCAGCTGAAAAGTTGATTCAAACTGCAGTCGATGCGTTTGGAAGGGTTGACATATTGGTTAATAACGCCGCAGGCTTAGGATTCGGTATGTTGACAAATACGTCGGAGGCGGACTGGGATTATCAGACGGTGCCCAAGCTCAAGGGAACATTCAACTGTATGAGCCACGCCATACCGTACATGATTAAGCAAAAATTCGGACGTATCTTAAATGTTGCTTCCGATGCATGGGTGGGAATAGCCGGGCTCGGGGCATATAGCGCTGCTAACGCGGGGATTGTCGGTCTGACCAAGGCGGCATCCAAGGAATTGTATCAGTTTGGTGTAACCTGCAATGCATTTTGCCCACAAGCCGCGTCACGTGGTCATGTTAACTTCGGTGCTACGCTGAGAGGGTTGATGGAGGCTCAGGGCATCACCATGAAAGTTGACGAGACAAAGATGAAAGAAGTCGAAGAGGCGCACGGACCAGCAGAAAATATGGCTCCATTCGTAGCTTATTTGGCTACCCAAGAAGCAGCCTATATAAGTGGAGCGGTATTTTCGGTAACAGCTAACGGACGGATTACACTTTACTCAGATCCTGTATCGACGCACGAGATAAAGAAAAACGATGTCCCATGGACTATGGAAGAGTTGATTAAGGTAGTTCCAGAGAAACTATTAAAAGATTATGTATCCATAGCCACGCTTAATGAGTGGTCTTGATTTCGGTAGTCTTGTTCGTCTGGCTGTATGGGAAGAATCGTCGTTACTTCTAGTCGGACGCCATGAAGCTACAATCACTGTCACTGATTGAAAACGGCCGGTTTAAAAAAACAACTTGAATTAAAACCAAGTTGTTTTTTTGTTTTTCATGGATGGGTATTAGGGAAGTCACTACATGGATACAATAGGTGTTCTCGTAATGTATTTAAAGAACATTGTGTAAGGACTTCCTTACGAGGTTCAACCAGCTCCAGACGAAAACAATGATGTGGCGCAGTGTCGGAAATATTTATAAAGGCAACCCATAAAATATGGGAGGGTACCTTTTATGATTAGATGGCTTTTTGAGTAGCTTACATAGCGCCGCAAGAGCTAGAAAGCGCACCCATGTGCATTTGCGATAAATTGATGTCCGTTTATCCATCTTGCACAAACATTTTAAAAAAGTAACGGCTATCAGCGGTACAGCATTAAAAGGCTATCCGATCGCAGGCAGCACACCGCTTATTTCTTTCGAATGGATTAGATGCCGTCGATGCGAGCTTTCGCCTTGGTTACGAGAGCCCTTCCCGCATGTTTGGGCGGTCACCGATGAACGATGTTAAGCATCTGCGTGATTCTATAAGTGTTCCGGCTGAAATGCATCTTAAAAAATACCCATCCCGTATGGATGAGCAGTAGGTTCTAAGATAATCATTTGCCCTATCGTACATGAAGCTATGCCTTTATGTACGATTTTTTTATTTCGGCATTTAATCTAAGATAAGTAAGAGAAACCAAAGTAAAACTAGGAGAAATTGTTTTAATTACTAATATTAACTTTGATTGAAATGATTATGATTTTTTTCTTTTGTCGGGGCAATTCTATCATCGATCCATTTGTTATTATTGGCTTCAACCAGTCAGCATCTGGGCAATCTGGTTACTTATCGTTATTCTTTTGACCCAGCAAATACAAGAGAATATCATTTCTTTGTTCACCCTTTGACAGTGATTATTCTCGTGCTGGTTATCCCAATATATATGATTGTTAAAGTCATCTTTAGTAAGGTATATTTGCTTTTTCACAAAGGAAGATGGGAAAATTTATAATTGATATTGAATATTTAGCATACAAACATTTATTTTGCCCAAACGTACACACGTCCTCGCCCATACGTACGTTTTTTATAACTCCATAATTTTGTAAAATGACTTGAGAAACAGTTTTACTTACTTTTAACTATGTTACAAAATGATAAAATGTAACTATAAAGTTTTTTTGTATACAACGAAGTTAGTTGCATGGCTTTTCATTTCCAAGCATCTGGAGTTGAACCAAAGGAATAGAGAGGTGGATTATGGGCAAAGAATCCAATGAACAAGACCACGATTTAGACTTAAAGATAAACGATAGCGATCGACTTAATATAACTAGAATTCCTATTATATTATGGATCACTCTAATCTATGGCGAGGGAATTATTTTTCAAAATATATATACACCACTACCACTTCAAAGTATATTGTTCTCTTTGACCATGATTCTGCACGTACTTTTGTACTGGTATGTTCGTAAAGTTCTATACTACTGCTCATGGTTTTATTTTATTATTCAAGGAGGAATCATCTTTTCGAGCGTCTTTCTCCTGCCTGAAAGCTTTCCGATTGTGCTGACTGGTTTAATCCCGGTTTTAATCGGTCAAACCATAGGGGTTTATTATCATGCTAAAAAAATTGTGTTGCTGTTTTTTAGTTTTTATCTTCTTTTTTGTTCCTACATTATATGGAGTCACGATAGCAAAAACTCAGTGCTGTTTATTACGCTGCTCATTCTTATAGCTGTTATCGTAGCTGCATACGCTATTCTTTTCTACAGGCAGGTCAATGCGCGGATTCGTACCCAAAACTTTCTTACTGAACTGGAGCTTGCACATCAAAAAGTGGAAGAGCTTACGTTAGCCAACGAACGGCAACGCATGGCCCGGGACCTGCATGATACACTGGCTCAAGGTCTTGCTGGCCTTATTATGCAGTTGGAAGCCGTAGATGCCCATCTGACACAAGGCAGCTCACAGAGAGCCCATGAAATCGTTCAGCAATCCATGTCCCAGGCACGCAAGGCATTGGCTGACTCACGACGTGCTATAGACAACCTGCGTTCAAAATCGGCCTCTGAAGTCGACTTTGCGGATGCAGTCCGGGAAGAAGCTCAGCGTTTTACGATGGCTACCGGTATTCGAACAGTACTGGACATCAAAATGAAATCCTCGGTATCCAGGCTGTTGATTGAGCATGGGCTGCACATCATAAGTGAATGTCTAACGAACATAGCCAAGCATTCGCATGCCAAGAATGTAGGGATCAATATTTTAGATAATCGAGGTAAAATCTATATAGAGATCCGTGATGATGGAAAAGGATTTAATCCAGATATCATCGCCAGACGATCAGGACACTACGGACTCATAGGCATTCACGAGCGTGCGCGTCTACTGGGTGGAACAATACAGATCAACAGCACAGCTCAAGAAGGTACGTCTATTAAAGTAGAGGCACCTCTTACCAAAGGAGACATAGCATGAAATTTAAAATACTAATTGTAGATGATCATTGGGTGGTTAGAGAAGGGCTAAAGCTTGTTCTAGAGACAAATGACAGCTACGAGGTTGTCGGTGAAGCCGAAGATGGGGCAACAGCTCTTACCCTGATTGAGGAACTTCAGCCGGATGTCATACTAATGGATTTATATATGCCTCAAATGAGCGGGTTGGAGACAATGAAAGCTTTAAAAGAAAGACAAAATGGCACACCAGTTATTATCCTGACGACCTATAACGAAGATGATTTAATGATCCAGGGACTGTCTTTAGGGGCAAAAGGATATTTATTAAAAGATACCAGCCGTGAGAATCTATTTCGGACTATTGAATCAGCATTAAGGGGAGAGACACTTCTTCAGCCGGAAATTACAGCAAGAGTTTTTGCTAAAACAAGTGAGAGAGAGGTCAAGAGCGAGCAGCATGAAGATACTTCAATTCTGACTGAGAAAGAAAGAATTATATTACAGTCCGTTGCACGGGGGCTTAGGAGCAAGGAAATTGCGTTCGACATGGGGACTTCGGAGCGGACCGTGAAAGCACATTTAACGAACATTTACAATAAACTCGGTGTCGATTCCCGATCCGAAGCGGTAGCCGTGTCTCTGGAACGAGGTATTCTGCATCATTAAAATGGTAAATAAAAACATATTCAGTTCGGATTTGCCCTTTCGTACATAAGGAGCTTGCCCTTATGTACGATTTTTTTTTTTATAAACTGCTGTACTATGAAAAAAAAAGGTATGCAGTTTAATATTATGGATTGCTGAAACTGCTTAGAGGAAGTCGAGGAGGATGAAATTGTTGAATAGGACACGAATCAAAATGCTAGTCACGGGAATAACTTTCGCTATGGTGGTTTCCGGTTGCTCAAGTGCTTCGGAGGATACCACTGTAAAATCCGGTCAACCGGTACACATTCAAAAAGTAACGATGAAGCCTTTGGCTAATGAATTTAATCTGGCGGGAACGTTGCAGGCAAGCAATCAAACCGCTGTTTCCCTTGAAGCGAATGGACGTATTTTAAATACGACGGTTGAAGTGGGGGATCAGGTACAGAAAGGGGCAGTCCTCGCGAAATTGGACACAACCACTTATCAGTTGCAGCTTGCTCAGGCCAAGGCAACTTTGGAAAAGGCCAAAGCCGGTGTTAGCCAAGCGGACGCTTCTGTCCAATCGGCACATGCAAGCATTCGTAATGCACAATCCCAGATTAATTCAGCCCAATCCAAATTGCAGGAATTGAACAATGGAGCCAAAAAACAGGAAATTGCACAGGCGGAAAATGCGGTTACTGCGGCAACTAATTTGTACAACAAGAAAAAGGCAGATGCCGTCCGGACCCAAAGTCTATTTCAGGCAGGGGCAGTATCATTAACAGAAAATGAAAATGCGCAGCTGGAAGTAACGAACGCACAAAAAAGTTTAAGTGATGCGCAAGAGAAATTGTCCCTTTTGCTTGCAGGGGCTTCCCAGGAACAGCGTACACAAGCTTCGGCTGGCGTCGATCAGGCCAGGGCAGGGCTGGAATCGGCTATGGCTACTCAGCAACAAGGGCTAGCTAGTAAAGCTCAGGCACAGGCTTCCTACGAGGATGCGGTAGCTGCTTATGAACAAACGGCTTTAACTCTTAAGAAAGCTACTTTAACATCCCCCATAGCTGGTGTTGTGATTGAGAAAAAGGTATCTGATGGTCAACTGGGCTCCAGCGGGAATGAAGCGTTTATTGTCGGAAATATTAGTACTTTAAAAGTGCTCCTGCCCGTACCGGACAGTGAAATCTTATCGTGGAAGAAAGATCAAAAAGTAAATATATCTCTCTATAATGAAATTAGAACAGGGACCGTTACCCAGATCTATCCATCGACTAATTCCAAAACGGGAAGCATCAATGTGGAAGTCAGCATTCCTAATCCTGAGCTAAATTGGAAGCCTGGTCAAGTCATCAGCGCATCTAAAAGCATGAATCAATCGGAAGCATTGTTAGTGCCCGTAGAGGCTGTAATTAGCACCGGAGATGACCCTTATGTCTTTAAAGCTGTAAATGGCAAGGCCGTTAAAACAGCGATTAAAGTTGGAAAAGTGACTAATAATCAGCTCGAAGTTGTCTCTGGACTACAGGCAGGCGATCAAATCGTTACGCAAGGAGCAGGAACTTTATTTAATGGCGATTTACTTGGGAATGATGTACTTGGGAAATCGGAGGAATCGTCCAAATGATTAAATACATCGTTAAAAAGCAGAAAATTACACTTATTTTCTTTGGTATGTGTATTGTGCTAGGGCTCTACAATTTTACATCGCTGCCTAAACAGGAGCAGCCTGATGTTATTCCCATGTCAGCCAGTGTTACAACCGTCTATCCGGGCGCCTCACCTGAAAGAATTGAGCAAACCATTACTAAGATATTGGAACAGAAAATTAAAGAAGTGCAAGGTGTCAAAACGATTTCTTCCACTTCGTCTAAAGGCCAATCCAGCATAAGTATAGAAGCTTTAAATGATGCAGATCCGACAAAAGTGTGGGCTGATCTTCGTACAAAGGTGCAGGATGCACAGTCTGAGCTTCCAACAGATGCCAAACAGCCCATTATCAATGATAGCATGGCAAGCTCTTTCATTGGTTCATATGCGATTACTTCTGATAAAGTTGAGAATTTATACTCATTAAATGAATTGATGAACAAATGGAAAGATCAATTAAAAACGGTTTCAGGTATTTCGAAAGTTAATATTCAAGGAATACCAGATCAAGAAATACGTATCAGTTTAAATACACAAAAAATGCAGCAATATAATATTTCCTGGGAACAGGTTGTTCAAGCAATCAAAGATGAGAATGATAGAGTTCCTACAGGAAGTTTAGATTTCAATCAGCGTACTTATCAGATGACGGTAAATGCCTCAACTGATCCATCTATTCTAAATAACGTCCAGATTTCAAGCAACGAAGATGGGTTTCCGATATCTTTGAAGGATGTAGGTACAGCCTCGCTTGTTTTTAAAAAAGCGGGTAGTTATACGTATGTGAATACCAAGCCTGCTATTTCGATCAGTTTGAGTGGAGATACAGGCACAGACGTGCCAACGGTATCTAAAGCGGCAACAGCCAAAATCGATGAACTTGCAAGTAGCTTGCCTAAGGATGTACATTTTGAAAAGCTCTTTGCACAAAATGATCGAGTAAGTGAAATGTTTGGTAATCTCACCAAAGAGATGATCATCGCTATTATATCGGTCATTGTTATTTGTACATTAGGATTAAATTTGCTGACTTCTGCGTTTGTTGCCTTGGCTATTCCTGTTTCTATTGCTATCAGCTTTATTGTCTTGCCCACAACAGGGACAACGCTGAATCAAATTTCGGTTATCGGATTAATCATCGTACTAGGTATATTGGTTGATGATGCCGTCGTGGTCAATGACAACATTGAACGCCGACGCTCTGAATTTGGAGAAGATGCTACTCAGGCAGCAATTAAAGGAACGAAAGAAGTCTCCTTATCGATCATTACAGCCACGCTGGCTACGATTGCAGCATTTGCCCCGCTTTTATTCCTGCCGGGCAATATTGGAGACTTTATTAAGCCGATTCCTACCGTTATTTCGTTAACGATGTTGGCCTCCATGATTATGTCACTAACGATCATTCCTATTTTCCGTCAATGGTACGATAGCCGTCGTAAGGGTAAAGAACGTAGCAAAACGACCAAGCCCCCGGGGCTTCTTGGTAATCAAATACAGTCTCTCTCCAATGTGTACTCTAAAAACTGGATGCCGAGAATATTGCGACGTCCGCTTTTCACAGCGCTTATAGGTCTTATGATTGGTACAGCAGCCTACGGACTGCTTGTTATTGTTCCCATTGAATTATTTCCGGAATCCGATCAAGCGGATGCCACGATCAGCGTAACGATGCCAGAAGGAACGTCGTTGCAGGCAACCAATCAGGTTGTAAACGAGATTGGGAACTGGGTCAAAAAACAGCCGGAAACAGAGAGGTTGTCGGCAACGGCAGGTGGAGGAGCGCCTCAGCTGTACAGCGATGTTGCAGGTGGTCACGGCTCTGGGGGAGCGGTAAATGGCCAACTTGCTGTCGTTGGAAAAGAGGGGCTATTTGATCTCAAAAAAACAGTGAATCATTGGACCCATACGCTTCAAGCTAAATATCCATCTGCATTGATCAGCATTCGGGTTCCTCAATTAGGTATCCCCGTCGGCAGTGCGGTGTCTATCCGTATTAAGGGAGAAGACATCGGAAAACTGCAAAACATGACAGCTAAAGTCAAAGAAATTGTTGCGGGGACCCCCGGAGCTGTAGATGTGACCGATAATATGGGTATGCAAAGCTATAATCTGAATTTCCAAGTCAATCAACAAGCCCTGGATAAATATCGGGTTAGCTATTCCAATTTAACGCGTACTTTGCTATTAATGGGTGACGGGGTCAATGTAACGGATTTTGATACGGGTAAGGAATTGCTGGATATAAATATATACATGGACAAACCAAACAATGATCCTGAGGTATTGTTCCAACAATTAAGTGTGACCAATGCGACAAAAGAGCAAATACCCTTATCCCAGTTAGTCACGATGAAACCGGACTTTTCCATCCAGCAAATCCACCGTTATGATTTGGAACGGACGGTAACGATCTCATCCGATGCAAATGGGCGTACAGCTACGGAACTCACCCAGGACATCCGTAGCAAACTTACAAATACACAGTTTGAACCAGGCTACACCTGGGAGATGGGAGGGGAAACATCCGCGCAGTCCGATATATTTAAGGATTTGGGCAAATTAGCCGTTATAGTTATTTTTCTCATTCTGCTCTTGATCACAATGCAGTTTTACTCGGTCTCCACACCACTGATAATTATGACCACTGTTTATCTGGCAGCAGCAGGAGGAGTCCTAGGAAGTTTTATATCAGGTATGCCTATTGGATTCATGAGTATTATGGGGATTATTTCTCTTGCCGGTATCGTCGTGCGCAACGGTATCGTGTTGATAGAGTTTATTGAAGATGCGCGGCGTGAAGGGGCTGATTTAACAGAAGCCATCTTAATGGCATGCTCTGCCCGTTTCCGTCCGATCCTGCTTACTTCGCTAACTGCAATTGTCGGCATGATCCCCATTGCCACAATAGGGGAGATTTTGTTCAAACCGTTAGCAACAACCATTATTTTCGGACTTATCTTTTCAACCATTTTAACGTTGTTTGTAGTTCCGACTCTGTATATGGTCGTAGCTAATCTGAAATTGAAACGGAAGCATAAGAAGGAAATGAAAACAAATAACGATAGCACATTGTCTTTGTAGCTTTTATAAAAGATAGATAGATTATGGTGTGCTCGAATATTATCCGATCGTACATTAGGCGGTTTGCCCTAATGTGCGATTTTTTCCTTTTGCTGGCGCAATTGTCACTGGACAAGTATGCTCCAGCGGTATTTGAAATACGAGGGTAAGATTCAACAAAATTCATGGATCTTTCCAGAGGCTGGCCGGCATGGGTGAGGGAGGAGGCTCTTATGATCGCGGCGTTTCCATAACGCTCCTTGATGCTTTCTGTGGCTTTCTCCAGTGAGCGGGCGCATTCCTCATCTTCAAAGAAGGACAACTGGTACGTTTCCGCATCTGTTAGACCGCCCAGACGCCGTATCGGCATATGGTTCCAGAACTTATAGAAAATCTTTTTGACGGCTTCGTAGATTTTATTCGTATTATTGATCGGTCGGGAAGCTCATCTGGCGTGAAAATCCGGTCGGTGCTTCATACGGGCTACACATGCAACCGACGGTAACGACAGCCCCCATATACCCTTTGCGCCGTAATCTTTAGGCAGGGTCAACATATGGCCGATTGACTTCTGAGGGATGCTAGCGACGGAGCTGTTGTCCAAGCCGTTAGCGGTTCTCCACATTTCTTCATCCGGTTGTTTGCTGAAATGAGCGCGGAATTTGCGCTTAAGCTCGGGCAGTGGCGTTCTAGCTATATCCCCGATGGTGGTCATGCCGAGTCGTTTCTGGAATCCCAATTGATATAACTGCATGCAGCTTAGATTGTTGGTCTTTTATTTGTAAATTATCGAGGCTAGAAAGGGACTACATATAGACTAAGACGTTTTATAAAGGAGATTCAACTTTTTCTACATCTTGTAAGAAATAAATCCCGAGTTTAAAATCTATATATAGTTCGTAATGCCCACTTAGTAGGAGGAGAATCATGGCAAGAAGAAAAAGTAAAGCGAAACAGGAAGAAGAGTTTTTACAAATCCTGGCTGGAGTAGTCATGCTCGGAGGAATTGCAGGTACATATTCGCTAACCAAGTCTTGGGTGGCGTCATCATTTCCCTGAAATTTTTTTCTACTGCCTCTGAAGCTAAGAAATACACTCGTATTTTAGATGATCAAGGTTGCAAAATCGTTAACTACACACCATCCAAATATGATGCTTTACCAGCAGATTCGTATTATGACCATAATTATGAAACTGCACATCATGTCATTGGTCAAGAATACGATCAGGTGGCAGCCATCATGGATCAATACTTCTATTATGATACTGAGGGAAAACTATTCACGCGTGGCTTTAAACCTAATTATCATCCAACCAAAATGTTATTTCAAATCCTAACGAGAACACGAAAAAAGCTTACCCTTATTATCATCCGGAATGAAGAGGTGCTTCAGACGTGTCTAAACATTTTGCAGGGCGAATAAGAAGAATGGGCTGGTTTTTATACTTAAGATAAGGTGCATCGGAGATTTTTATGCTATCTTGGATTATTGATTGTAAGTTATCAACAGACTCTTTTTCTCACAACGTATGTCACCTAAAATGAAAATGAATTTAATTTTTTATAGGAATATTCCCTAAAAAAGAAATAATTCAAATTATAAGTTTTATTGTTTTTTCATTTGCATGAGAAAAGTTATAGGGCTATGATTGGTATAACAACGGTATTTGAACATACCTATTCATGAAGATAAAGTGTATTTTGAAATATCTGATGAAGGTTAAAAATTCATTCAAACCAGTCTTGTAGTAGTTACTTAAAATACTTAGACATTCATTCCCACAGGATTGGAACTAATATTAAAGTTTTAAGTGATGTGAACAACAGGATATTAGGTCTCTCAAAAGCCTGATGATACAGATTGAACTGATTTATAAAACAGAAACTAATAATTGAACTTCTGGATGGTGCATTTATGACAATATCTTTATTAAGAAACTACCAAAAACTCACTAGGTCAAGAAGTGATTATGGTGATTTAAAGAAATGTGAATTTCATATTCATACTCCTGCCTCTCATGACTACAGATTAATCCCTAACAAATTGTATAAGAATCTCACTGAAGTTGACGTTGTTAAAGTAGCTTACGAGATGGAAATGCTAACTGAAGAACAAAGAGATTTCCTTTTTAGAGAAATAGAATCAGGTTACTTTGAAGCAGATGACTATCGCCAGCAATTACAAAAAACCCCTTTCACTTGTTTTAAAGATTATCTCGCATTCAAATTGGTAGCCCATAAGTTATATGAAAATGAAATTCAAGTGGCTGTTGTTTCCGATCATAACACCGTTGATGGATATAAAAAACTAGTATATGCATTGGATGAATACTTCAAAGAAAGAATTAAAGGATCAGGATCGAAACATCAAATAACCCTGTTATTAGGTATTGAGGTTTCATGTTCTGAAACAATACACCTTGTTGGCATTTTTGATAATCCGATGTATTTCGCTGTACAGAGACTTATTGAGGAATGCATCCCTTCAAAGGTGTTCGGAACATATGAAACGAGCCTTTCAATGATTGAAAAAATAAATAAAATCGGAGGAATAAGCTATATAGCTCACATTAATTCAACTAATTGGTCAAACACAACACAACTATATAAGCAAACTTTATTTAATCATCCGTCTCTTAATGTTGTTGGGATAACCTCAACTGATAAAGAGGGACAATTAAGTAAAATTAATTCTTACACCATGACAAATCCAAATGAAAAATTTTGCGTGATACATGAAGGAGACTCTCACCAGCTGGATGAATTAGGAAAAAAGAACACTTGGATAAAAATGAGTAAAGCGAGTTTTAATTCATTAAAAAAAGCTTTTATAAATCATAAAATTTGTGTTTTCATTACTAAACCTGACAGTACAAATAAATATATTAAGGGCTTATTGATTGACCCGGGTGATGAAGGATATCTAAGAGGAAGAAAAGTAGATGAACCTTTTGTTGTGGATTTTTCTAGTGATTTAAATTGTATAATAGGAGGCAGAGGAACTGGCAAGAGCACAATGCTGAACATTCTTGAAGTAGTTTTTACTCTAGAAGTTTTATCAATGCCTGTTCTTAGATTCATATGTAAAAATAAGTTCATCCTTGTGTACTTTGTATATTTGCAAAAGGAATATCTACTAAGATTTATCCCCCAATTAAAAAAGAATCATGTTTCTAGTGATCGTAGTCCGTTTGAAGAAAAAGCATTTGTGAAATATGAAAAAGATAGCAAAAAAATTATATTAGAGCATCATTGGATCGAGTTATACCAAATCAGTAAAAGCAGTGATACTGTAAATTTCAATATTATCTTGGATGTGGAGGAAAAAAGAAGAATACTTAATAATGTCTATAGGAAAAGTTATTCCATTAATAACATAGTAGAACAGATTAATAACGGAAAAATTGGTGATTTTATAAAAGAAGTTATTTTTAATGGCCTTCCTTTTGAACGTAGAGATGAATTTCTAGAAATGTTTAAAAAGTTGCCTAAAACACGATTAAGGACTTTTTTAGCTAAAGATCTCCCCTTACTCCATGAAAGTATGGATAAAAGAAAAATAATGATTGAAAGCAACTTGCAAGAATTTAATAGGATTCATCATAACCAACTAAATATCGTATATTCCCCAAAAGCAATTGATTCCATAGACTATATAGAGATATTGACTGATTCTTTTATTAGTCACCAATTTCTTTCTGGATATAATATTACTTGGGGAGGAGTCGAACGATTTATCATTTCTGTTTCAAATAAAATAGGATTCATGAAATTTCTCACTCATTTGTTTCAAAACTCTTTTAAGAAGATTGAAGAACATGTATCCATTCTAGATTACCAATCAGATAAACAACCTTCATTCTTTGATGTAGATCAAGAGAGAAAGAATGCAGAGAAAAAAGATCTTAACATCGTTTATGGTAAAATAAGAGACAAATTATTGACCGACAGAAATAAACTAGTAAGGTGCTTTCAAAACTATTTTGAAGTAATTGACGATTTCTCAATTTTATTTAATACTAACTCCAAAGAGATTGTCACTACCCTGTCACCAAATATGAAAGATATCAATGAAATTTCTTTAGGACAAAAAGTCGTTGCCATTTTAGCTTTCATTTTTGAGTACGGTAAACATTTTAATGATAACACCCCTCTAATTATAGACCAACCTGAAGATAACCTAGACAACCAATATATCTATAAAAATTTAGTGAACAGTCTTAAACAAATTAAGAACAATCGTCAAATTATAGTAGTGACTCATAGTTCAACAATTGTTACTAATGCAGATGCAGAACAAGTAATCGTTTTGGATTCAAATAGTCAAAATGGATGGATTGAGAAGAAAGGCTACCCGGATCACGATGTTGTCACAAGGCATATAATTAATTACTTGGAAGGAGGAGAGGAGTCTTTCAAGCATAAAATCGGAATGTATAATAAAGTTCTTCAAAAATGAGGATTAATTGAAACTTCTATTATATATCTAGTGTATATTGTCAGGGCAATAAGCTCCTCCAAAAATCATTACGATGAGGAACGTGATAAAAGCTGATCTAACGCACAAACAACTTGGCCCGTTCTCATTTAGGGCGTGTTTTCAAACTACAGTTTACACTTGGATTATGTTAAATAGAACAGACTTGATAAGTATCATCTAATATTATCCCAAAACATTCCCCTTTCATGTTGGAGCGCTGTCATAGAACCAGTGATTTCAACATGAGTATCGAAGTGATGAAAAAGAGCTTGTTTGTATGTAGCTTAATATTAAGTTTGGCAATGCTAACCACAAGTGCAATGGCGGCTTCAAGTCAGAAAGAACTATCTTTAAATATTAATGGCAGCCTGGCGAATGTACAAAATCCCATTGTCATTAACAGTGTGACATTAGTTCCTAAACGTACAGTTTCTCTTATTCCAAATCTAAAAGTGGACTGGGACAATAAAACCAAGACGTTACAGTAACTGATTCAGATACGAAAAATAAACTAAAACTAGCCGTGGGTAGTAATAGTGCCTATGTCAACGATAAAAACTGACGGACTGCGTTAGTTATTATTCTGACAATATGCATCTTAATTACAGTTTTATGTCACCCGTTAGACAGCATCGGGTACAAGCTCAAACTTTAATCATTTGATGTTGACCGCTATGGCTTATATATTTATTTTTAAAGACGTTTTTAGGGGAACCTAGAGCGTCTTTTTATTTTGAAAATCACCTGGGTATATGCCATTTCTGCAAACAATGCTTATCTTTCCAGCCTAACAATCAATCTAATTTACTAATTTGATTTACCAAGTCAAGTCGGAGTTTTCCATCCTGTACAGCGAGAAAAAGACAGTGGTTTAGAATTTCTATGTGGCCGTAAAGTATTCAATATGACAGCAATGAAAATGACCTCACTAGCTCTTTCAGTATTTTCAATTGTAAGGTGTTTGAATCGAATGATGGTCAGGGATGCACCTGTTGCATCCACTTGACTAGTGTAGCTGCACCCATGGCCCAAAAAAATTGCACACTGACGGTTGTAGCGGCAACTACGTTAATGATAACGTTATTGATATAAGAAGAAAGGGAAACCACAGGCAACGCCTTTAATAAGCGAGCGGTTGCTTAGAAGAAGACCAAGTGTTGTGTCCAGCTCACAAGCGATGTAGTAGGTTCCTTCACTTGATAGCGTTAGCACGTCGATGGTAATGCCTCTGTTCAGCGTCTGAGGCGGGACAGGGAAGGTCACATTCGTTCCGCCAAGAAGAATCGTCCGTAGTATTGGCAAAAAAACATTAGTGGCAGTAATGTTGATGCCCGTCGCTCCAGCGCCTCTAGCGGGTCCTACAGGACCGACAGCACTTGCTGAACCTACAAGATCCGGTGGGCTCCAGTCAGGTGTTCCCGTGGCTCCTGCATCCCCGTTGTTTCATTATCATCTGCTGCACTAGTCGCCCTTGTAGTTCCGGTTGAACCCGTTAAAGTGGGAGCGGCTAACACATTTTCAAGCTTTCCTTGCAGCAGTAGCTTTTATGGGATACAAATAAAGTAGTTTTCTTGGCCGATCAATTAAGTAATTCATATGCTCATTTTATTCTCCAATTCATCGTCGCCGAAGCTGAGGAGATAGAATGGGCAGAGTGAGGTTGTAGTTCAACTTTACATATGAGTAATTACTTCTCTCTTGATTGCACAATGGAATAGAACTTCTCTTGAAAATATGCTTTTTTGTATGGGTTTGCGAAAAGAAACACCCTTCTAAAGAATGTTATACTATGGATAGTACATTCGACTCATTTTAAGGGTGGGAGATATGAAGTTTTTATTGAGGCTTTTTAGTCGAAAGAAGTATACGTTGAAATTGTGTTTTACCCCCAAAAAAGGGTTTACGCTTAGTGCTTGGTCAAAACATCGGCCTCTAGCAATTCAGAAGGTGTTGTCACTTCCTTCATTGCTAGAGGACTCCATTCTAAGTAGATGGAGAAACATTGACTTGAACGAAATTGAACTTGGCCTAACCGATGTGTTAATTCTCCGCAAGACAGCAATCTCATTCATAGAGCGTGTTGGACCAAGCCGTATTCAATTTGAAGTCGATCCGATTATCTTGGATTTGACTCAGATACCTCAACCGGATGACTTTATAATTCAAGTTATTTGGAATTCAAGACAAAATGAGGTCCTCATGGAATTGCCGAATGGAGTAGAGTACTTAGAGACCTTGGACCATGGTTGGTTCAAAAAAGGCAGCCAAGTCTGGCATCTCCCTGATTGGACCACCGAAGATCAAAGTTGGCTATCCAAGAAAATCCAGCCCAATCAGCTTCCCTTTTTGCTGACGAAAATTGTACCAGATATG
Source organism: Paenibacillus sp. FSL R10-2748 (assembly GCF_038005565.1). Classification (NCBI taxonomy): domain Bacteria; kingdom Bacillati; phylum Bacillota; class Bacilli; order Caryophanales; family Paenibacillaceae; genus Paenibacillus; species Paenibacillus sp. FSL R10-2748. The sequence goes on along the minus strand of NZ_JBBOTK010000007.1, from coordinate 249,387 downwards.
ACTAACAGAAAACTTCCAGTATATAGCCCTATCATCCTTGAATCCCAAGATGCAGTACATTTCCACATTCTCGAGTTTGGATCAGAGGCTGTTCAATTAAAGGTAAATGTGAATGTTGACATTCCTAAGCGAATTCCTGGTCTAGAAGGTTATCTCTTGGATGGTAACCATCTATACCCCGGTCCTAATCCAGCTCACTTGAATGATTTCCGGTTTAAGCATCCTGAAGACGAAAATGGACTAATCTTTCTACAAGGGGAAGATATACCCAAGGTAGTTGCGCAGATCGAGGGGGAATGGAGGAGATTTACCTCGGGCGATGTTCAAGGATTACTACGAGCCCATCCTATTCAGAGAGCAATCGAGCTCATCCTTACAGCATCGGTTCAAACTAGTAATGGTGTAGGCCATGTTACCGCAGCGCCTATGCTTAAGATTGAAGGTGTTCAGATGAGCGCTGCTGCAGTCTCCAGACGATTAAAACCCGGAATGCAATACATAAGAAATGCATCGGGATGGATTGCAGTAGATGATTTAAGGAGAGTTGGTATCGGAGTTATGGGACGGGCTGTAAATGGACTCTCTTTAGATAACGTTTTTTCCTTAAGGGCTCGGGAAGTTCTCGAAAGAGGTGGCCACCGTTTAGAAGGCCCCTGGAGCAAAATTGAGTTCCCTGAATTCAACTGGCCACACCAATCAAGCAACCCTATATTGGAGCATCTTCAATTTCTGGCACACTGGGGTCTGAATGGTGGGGTCAAAAGGGGACAGGTCCGTTGGGGGAGTACTCTTCTAGAGTATCTCTTTCAACTAATCACTCAGTTTCCTTCGGTGCGCATCCTCATGGTTGGCACCAAGGTACTATTGGAGTCATTTAAAAAGCAATGCAGTGATACGTTGAATTTCACGTGGATAACATCGTCTGCCGAGGCGAATCGACTTCAACTGAAAGATGTTTCCTATATTGCAGTGACACCAAGTGTTCTGGGCAAGCATACCGATTTAATAAAGCAGAAGTATGATGTGCTAATTATGTTGGAGCCGGATCAGATAACGAAAAGTACAGACACCAAAATATACGGAACACTCTCATCCATCAAGTCTCGGTGCAGATTCTCCTTATTTTCGGATGCCAATTACCTTGAGCAGCCTAACGTGAAATCGGCGCATGAGATGCTATTGCAGCTCCATTCTGCAAGCGAGCAGCGCTGGACCATCTTTGATCAGAACACTCCGCTTGCCGTACTGCCAGAACCCTATCAGATGAAGGTGAATACAAGCGTGAAGAATAGCTCAGATGATCTCTTTTTCTCAGAGTTTGACCTAAATGAGCCCAATGAAGAGGAAGCGGGTATCAGCATTCCAGCAAGCACAATCTCGATTCAGGAGCCGTCCGTGAAAGTGTCAATAGAATACGAATCCCGTGAGCAGCAGTTTGTGAAACAGGCCAAGTCACTCGCAGATCACAACGGCGAACGAGCGCCTTTTGTTCAGTTCATGAGCTACTGGCCCACATATCAGGATATGAGCGACTCCGAGCAAAAATGGTATTTTTACTGGAGATCCGAAGTCAGAAACATGCGATACCCAGAGACAGACCTATCCTATATTTTTCTGCATACCTATGAGCTCATTAATGGAATAGGCTGGACGGAGCCAAAATATGGACTGATCCAGCTTACACAGCTACTGATCCACTATGGTGAAGCTTATCGTCAACTCGAGAATTACTTGTTTGATTGGATATATGATTTTGCGTTAGTCCACCAATTAACAGACACAATTGGGAAGCTGGATGTATTGGCAAGGAAGCCGGACAGGCTACCTGGAGAGTTTCTTGCTATGGAGTTATTAAGCAAGTTCCAGAAATCCCCGCTTCAGCTTTCATTGGATATGCTATTAACCTTAAGCAATTATGATATGAAACGAAGCAGATTCTACCTGGGAGAAGGGAAGGATTATCTTGAATTCTATATCCCCCGTATTCTCACCGTTGTGGATGGCTATATCACCAAAATATATGACATGCGTCTAATAGATATGTTTTCTCCGGGTGAGGCGTTAGTGACACAAAGATACCTTTTTCGCAGTGCAGTGTATAACAATGCACTTTACGGCAGCACGATTGCCGTCAGTCATTTGCCCATTCTAAATCATGAACCATTGCGGGAATATATTACTCAGATTATCAAATTTGCCGAGAATAAACTCCGGGATTACCAGGGCTTTAAGGGACGGTTAAAAGGGATTTCCTTGGAGCCGGAAGTGGAGACGCTAATTGACCGTTACTTATCGAGAGAGTATGCCAAACAGTCTATTGTATCTGCCATTCAAATTGATACTGATAAACTAGCTCAGCTTCAATTGGATACGGAGTATGTGCGAGAGATGTTAACGATTGAAGAAACAGAAGATTCACTCGAGACATCAAATGACGCTCATATGTCGGAGGAAGCCTCGCATAAGCCAGAGCTAGCAGCCCATTTACAATGTGTAGCTTCAGAAGAAACACAAGGACTAAATAACTCCGTAGAGTCTTCATGGGATATGGCAGGCCTTGGAGAGGAGTGGTTACTCTTAGCAGAAGCCTTGGAAGAAGTCCACTTCAAGGCTTTGGCAGCACTCACGAGCGATACACCAGTAAGAGAACTAAGCCGCTTGGCAGATGAGCATGGAACGATGCCAACGCTTCTTATCGATGATATTAACCAAGCCGCGATGGAGCACATTGGGGATTTGATCGTGTCAGAAGATGGTGTTGTGGAAGACTATCTGAATGATGTGAAGAATTTGAAGAGGTGAACAGAATGATGGAACAAAAAATGAGCGGACAAAAAATACCTAAGAGACTTACCACGGCCCTTGTGAACTCTCTGACTGCCGGAGTGGTCCCGCGGATAGGACTTGAGCATATCGCTGTTGGCCGTAGGGCGGAGGTCGAAGCTATTTTAAGAGACATGGAGAATATTGCAGAGGGAGGGGCGGTCTTTAAGTTTATTACGGGGCGTTACGGAAGCGGCAAAAGCTTTCTTCTGCAGACGCTTCGGAATTATGCAATGGATCGAGAATTTGTGGTAGCGGACGCTGACATGTCTCCCGAACGAAGATTCGTGGGGACGAAAGGACAGGGCCTAGCTATGTATCGTGAGTTGATGATGCACCTTTCCACACGGACACGACCGGACGGAGGGGCCCTGGAATCTATCCTGCAGAAGTGGATCGCCTCCATACAGCAAGAAGTGATGATAGAGAAGTCACTTCGTCCCAATGATCCTGCGTTGAACGTCGAGGTGGAGCAGAAAATTTTCGCAATCACAACGGAGATGCAAAGTCTGGTGCATGGCTTTGATTTTGCCCGGGTGCTGTCCATCTATTGGAATGGCTACAAGCTTGCTGACGATCACCAAAAGCAGTCTGCTCTTCGCTGGCTCAGAGGGGAATATCCAACAAAGACGGAAGCCAAAAGAGAGCTGAATGTGGGTGTCATCATTGATGATGAGAATTGGTATGAGTACATCAAACTCTGGGCGGAATTTGTTTCGCGAATCGGTTATAAGGGCCTGCTTCTCTTTATAGACGAAGCAGTTAATCTATACAAGATAAGCAATAGCATTTCCCGCCAAAGCAACTATGAGAAACTGCTCACCATGTTTAACGACACAATGCAGGGGAAAGCAGAGAATCTAGGGATTTTCATAGGCGGGACGCCGCAATTTGTAGAGGATGAACGAAGGGGACTGTTCAGCTATGAAGCTCTTCGCTCCCGGCTGATTGAAGGACGGTATGCGAATCAAGGCTACTTGAACTATACGGGTCCGATTCTAAAACTTGAAATGCTGTCTCATGAAGAAATTCTTATTCTGCTGCAGCGTTTGACTCAAATTCATGGTCAGCATTTTGGATATAGCACATCACTAACGAATGAGGACCTTATAGCATTTATGCAGACAGCCGTGGGACGACTTGGCGCAGACCAGTTACTCACACCGCGGGAGGTAATCCGGGATTTCATGGATCTCCTTCATACGTTGCACCAGAATCCTGAAGTTTCGTTCGCACAGCTCGTTGGGGAGAGGACAATTGCCCCTGCAGAGTCAGATCCGGATGAAGTCAATGACTTTCTGTCGGAGTTTGAATTATGACGCAAAATCCTTTTCATCGGCTCGCTCCATTTTTGCAGGAGTTCATTTATAAAAAGAAGTGGAACGAGCTGCGAGCTGCTCAGGTAGAAGCGTGCCGGGTATGTTTTGATACTCCACATCATCTACTGATTGCCGCGGGAACGGCTTCAGGAAAGACAGAGGCTGCTTTCTTTCCCGCTCTTACTGAATTGTATGAACGACCTTCCCGGTCCGTAGGCATTTTGTACATTGGTCCTTTAAAGGCACTGATTAATGATCAATTTGAACGGCTTAAGGAATTGATGCAGGATTCACCTATCCCCGTATGGCATTGGCATGGGGACGTATCTCAATCCGAGAAAACGAAGCTGGTGCGCAGTCCCTCCGGAATTCTGCAAATTACGCCGGAATCGTTGGAAGGGCTACTGATGAACCGTCCCAATGCCGTTCCTAATCTCTTTGGAGACCTAAGGTATGTGATTGTAGATGAGGTCCATGCCTTTATGGGAGCAGACCGTGGTATTCAGGTATTAAGCCAGATTAACCGTCTTGAGCGCATGACTGGTGTGAAACCACGTCGTATCGGATTATCGGCCACACTGAGCGACTATGATTCAGCCAAAGCATGGCTGGGGGCTGGAAGCACGCAAGCAGTGGAAGTCGTGTCCTCTTCAGCAGGCCGCAAGCTGCGGCTACGGGTAGATCATTTTTCATTCCCGGATGCCCATGATGAGGAACAGGCAGAACAACTGCAAAATGCCAAAAAAGCTTACTATAATCACATTTACGAGAGCACCCATCTCAAAAAAGCCCTGATTTTCACCAATAGCCGCTCAGATGCGGAATTGACTACGCTGGAAATGAGAAGGGTCGCTGCGCGACGCCATCAACCAGATGTGTTCTATGTCCATCACGGGAGTATATCGGCCATGCTTCGAGAGGAGGCGGAGAACGCTCTGAAAAGCGGTCCAGGCCCTGCTGTAGCTGCCGCAACGCTAACACTGGAGCTAGGTATTGATTTAGGTGAATTGGAACGGATTGTCCAGCTTGGCGCTCCTTATAGTACATCCAGCTTCGTGCAGCGGCTTGGCCGCTCCGGACGGAGGGAGGATAAGGCATCAGAAATGATGTTTGTCATTCATGAAGAAGAGGACGAAGAGGCTCCACTTCCAGCTCGAATTCCCTGGACCTTGCTGCGGGCGATTGCCGTCATTGAGCTGTATGTCCGGCACAAGTGGGTAGAGTCTCTGGAGACTCGCAGACTCCCGATCGGCACAATGTACCATCAGACCATGAGTATCCTAAAAAGTATGGGAGAAGCCGAGCCTGTTGACTTAGCGAGGGCGGTACTAACGTTGCCTTCCTTTAGGGAAGTAACTTCAGAGCAATATAAGATCTTTTTAAATTACTTGATTCAAACAGACCATATTCAGTGGACAGAAGAAAAGAACCTCATCATCGGACTGACTGGTGAGAAGATTGTAAACAATTTCAGATTCTATGCGGTGTTCAAGGACGATGAGGAACACTCCGTCTACAACGGCTCTGAAGAAATTGGTTCCATCACCACCGTTCCTCCGCCAGGTTATTGTTTTTCTCTTGCCGGCAAGCTGTGGAAGGTCGTTGAGGTAGATACGAAGCACAAGGCCGTTTACGTCAAGGCGGCTAAAGGGAAGGTAGACACGTTGTGGCTTGGATCTGGGGGAGATATTCATACCCTTGTTACGCAAAAGATGAGGGACGTGCTGGCTGGGGAGGAAATCTACTCATACCTCTCGCCTGAAGCTGTGAACCGCTTGGAGCGAGCGCGACGTCTGGCAAGAGAGAGTGAACTGCTCAAGGAGATTGTGATACCGGCTGGAGGCGATTCCCTGTTCATTCTTCCCTGGGTGGGAAGCAAACAATTCCGGACAATAGAACGTTTAATCAAACATACACTATCCACTAGGCTTTCATTACGATCAGTTGTTCCTATGGAGCCATATTATTTGATTGTATCCGGGCGAAGCGATGCGCCAATGCTGTTGCAGGAAATAATCCTTGCATGTAAGAACTGTAATAAGGAGCAGTTGCTTGAGGACAAAGAAGCCCCGTATTTAGGGAAATATGATGAGTTCGTGGCACCAGAATTAATACGAAGGGCATTTCTGGCAGATGGACTAGATTTAAAGGGGCTAGTGAAAAATCTGGTATGAGAATCTGCAAGAGACCAGAAAGTTAAAATTCCAGCGATCTTTCAGTTGTTTAAAGGAAAATCTCTTTGACTTTAAAGATGAATTTTCCTATAATTTTATTGATCAAAGGCCTCTATAGAACTCATGATAGAAAGAGGCCATTACAATGAATGGTAATTTTTTTGTTAAATTGGGTGTTATGCTTAATCTCAATAATGTTTTTTTTATTTTGATTTTCGTACTAATCTATGTAGGCAAATAATAAGGTAATCAATTCATTTCTTATCTGAAATTAATAAAAGAACACTACACTGCTTTGGTGCCTTAGGGAATTTGATTAAGGTTCCTTAAGGTAATAAATACAAGTGAAATAATTTTTTCTGAGCAATAACACGAGGCCTTTGATCGCTTTATTAATTTAATAGTGGTTATAAAGCGATCAAAGGCAGAGAGCTTAATGGAGTTATAAATAGTTGACTATAAGCAATGCCAAAGAAAGTATTGCCCCACTGGCACTGAGTTGTTGGTGGGCCTTTTTTTGTTCTGAAAAGAACATTTGTTCCTATGTGAGATAAAACAAAATATAGCAAGGGATGATTATCATGTTGACAAATGAGTAATAAAAAATTATCATAATATCGAAACGAAACATTCAAAACGACTTTTACAATCGGAGGGATAGTAATGAGATTATTTGTGATTGGAAACGGTTTTGACAGAGCGCATAAATTACCTACATCATATGAAGATTTTCGTCAGTACCTATTGGATGAATACCCTGACTCTGATGCAGATAATTTTACAATACCTGAGGGTCAGACAACGGCGGATGGAGATATATCTTATGAAGATGTTGATGTGGTATCGTACTTACTTCGGCTTGTTTCAAATGTGGATGGAGAAGAATGGAGTAATCTGGAGCACTCATTAGGATATTTAGATTATGACGAAATTTTTGACAGTTTGGAGACCGTTCGCGACAACGACGGTGATCCTGATCACTTTAAAAACCTATACAATACAGAAGATCTTGCGTCGGGTCTTGTCGAGCCTACCCTAAGCATTGCTGAACTCTTCTCTGAATGGATTGATACGATAGAGATTGAAGAGGTTGATAAAATAGATGATTTTTCTGCACTAATCGATCCAGAAAAAGATCTTTTTCTTACATTTAACTATACCTCAACACTGGAAACTGTATATGGAGCTCAGTACGTTTGCCATATCCATGGCGAACAAGGCACTGAATTAGTTTTTGGGCATGGCAATGATGAAGATTATACAGAGTATTATCTGGATAAATACACTGGTTCAGAAACAGCCCTCCAACAAATTGATGAGTTGCTAAAGAAAGATACAAGTAGTGCAATCAAAAAGAACAATGCATTTTTTGAAGATCTAGAGAAAGTATCCATTGATAGAGTCTATTCCTTTGGATTTTCTTTTTCGAAGGTTGATGAAATTTATGTTAAAGAGATTTGCAAGAGATTACCCAGAGATGTTACTTGGTATTTGAATGATTTTGATCCTTCCGAAAAACGTGATGAGTATCAAAAGATTATTATATCATCTGACTTTCGTGGAAATTTCAGTACATACAATATTTCATAAGTTTAAATGTATATAACCCTAGGAGATATCCTGGTATTTTTGTAATATTTATATAAAAAATCAGAATACCCACATGGTATATTTATCCTAATACTAAATGACTAGGAGCCATATAAGCAATCGATGAAACAGAATCAACGGATTACATGAATTTCCGACAAAACCCTTGTCATAGGCGCAGACATCGCCAAAGAACCCCATGTGGCCCGCGCCATAGATTTTCGAGGGATTGAACTCGGAAAGGATTGTGTGTTCACCAATACTCGTGCCGGATTCGAGCACTGGTTCAGTAGATGAAGGAGCTTCAGCAGGAACATGCCAAGAGTGACGTCCTTTTCGGTATTGAGCCCACCAGACACTACTGGTTCATCCTGGCGGAGTATTTGGGGCAACAGGGCATTCTTTAGGCCAATGCAATGTCATTGGAGATGCCGATGCAGATCATCGGAATAGCTCAGGTTATGTGCTGCTTGGTGATGAATTCCTGACTGTCTTCGACGGGCAGATCGGAGCTGCACTGGATACGGTGGATTATGATCCTCCTCGCGGGGACGTCGCATCATGGGGAAATGGCTACGGAAATCGCGTGGACCGTTTCCTGGCAGCAGTAGCCTACCTGGATGGAGAGCATCCAAGCGCCATGTTCAGCTGTGGCTATTACACGCGTACGGTACTGGTGTCCTACAACTTCCACAATGGAAAGCTCAGCAAGGTCTGGGGCTTTGACACCAATGACGATGGCTATACCGGCCATACGGGGCAAGGCAACCATATCATCGGATACGCAAATGGGAGTACACTCGGGAACAAACACAAAATGAACGCTTTGAATAATCATGATGTATCATTCATCATTCATTCGTAGATGTTAGAAAATGTTTTGATATGAGCTCTTGAGGTGTCTGGGAGAATTGCCTTACACAAGTCCAGATTGTGTATCATAGGAGCTGTCAATTCTGAACAGGAGTTAATACCTCTGGTTTAATGGCCAGATGAAGATGTACATCTACAGTTATCAAAAGCAGGAGGAATTCGAAGGGCTCCTCCGAGGCATACAGGACATAGAGAATAGGCTGGGCAAGGTTTTCTCACTGAGGAGCAGGTTCAGTCTCATCAACGAACTGTCAAGTGGCAACATTTAAACATGAAAAGAGATAACTTCTTGCCACAAACTCTAACTGGCTTATGCATAAAACTCGTATTTCTTTTAGTAAGTTATTAATTTTATTAAACCTTGAAATTATAAGATTTATATTTATGTGACACATATTATTAACTGATATGAAATATACAAAGCTTTATGCTTGGGCAATATAAGCAATTAAAGATAGCTTTCAAAATCATACTAACTAGGAATACAGTTAAGTCCCAGTAAAGAAGTAGCAGGGAGAATTGGATGTTGTGTCGAATCCTGATGAGGGGGAATAGTGGGTAGAAAAGGAGGGGAATACTTGAATCTGTTTTACACTGAAATAATCCGCTTTTATAACGAAAGAAATTGGTACACTTTAAAAGAACTATCAGTAGCCCTTAATGAACGTGGAATTTCACATGATTCAAAGCATGTAAATAATTATCTTTATTATCCACCAAAAACTGAAGAAGAGCTGAATGCCATTGTTGATATATTTGGTGCTGAGAAAGAAAAAATAAAAAGGGCTATGGCACTAGATACGTTGCCTTATGAAATTATTGAAAATATTCGCCATATTCCCATTACGGAACTGGTAAGTAGTAGATCTAGGTTCTCACAATCGACAGTGTCTGACTTTTGTTCTTATCTAAAGCAGCATAGAGAAAGAAAGAGGTTTACTTTCACTGCATTAGCTAAGTCGATTGGTCTGTCTTCGAATTATATTTACTGTTTAGAGAAGGGCAAAAGAGGAATTCCTGAACCATCTATTCTAAAGCGTATTGCGATAGCAGTTGGTGTCCCCTATGAAGAGATGATGAAGAAAGCTGGATATTAATATTTGGTATATAGAGCTGATATAATCGCACTTAGGCTGCATTTTTGCAGGCTGAGTAGAATCATTAAATGGTCAAATAAACTTAGGATACTCTTTTTTTACACTGAGAAAAAAAGATATCAACAAGCAATGCATGGTCCATCAAAGTGGAGAGACCAATGTTTACGCACTCACCGACGAGGAAGTAGCACTCATCACAGAAGAGAAATTTCCGTCAAATGCGATGGAATGGTTGGTCGGATGATCTGAAATTTGTAGCCTGTGCCATACATTATAAAGTTGCTACTTAAGCGGATTTTTTTTAGGAACCAAGTTCTTGTCCGGATTTGAGGATAGATGTACAGTGACTTGGTTCTTCCTTGAACAAGTTGTTTGATGTGTTACCACGGAATATTATTACGTAAAATACATATTTGACGAATAATTATTAGAGAATTATAATTATATAAGGAGGTCATACATTGGACAAGCAAATGAAATTACATTACATGAATCGCATTGATGAAAAATTGTCAGAACTGCCGTGGTTCGTTACGGAATTTATAGATAGTAAAAAACGTAAGCTTTCACCTACGACACTCCTTAATTATTGCCACGATTATATTATATTTTTTGACTGGTTAGTTACAGAGAACTTTACTGCAGCTAAACGAAAAGATATTGATTTAGCTACGTTGGAGATTCTAACAATCCGTGAAGTGGAAAATTTTTTATCTTTCTTAGAGTATCAACTAGGCAATACCAAGCTAACCATTAACCGTAAATTGTCCTCACTAAAATCCTTATTTGATTACTTACAGAACAAGGCTGAAACAAGTGACCTAAAGCCATATATCCAGCGCAATGTTATGGCCAAAATGGATTTAAATGTAGTTAAAGAAACCCAAGAAACCATTGCCAATCGTATTGATGGGAAAATTCTCAGGGAAGACGATTTTGAGTCGTTTAGGCTATTTGTAGCCCATGATTACGGAGAAATCAATAAAGAGAATAAACGTATTTTCAATTTCCATCAATTTAACCGTGAACGAGATACAGCCATTGTTTCCCTAATTTTAGGATCAGGTCTTAGGCTCTCTGAGATTGCAGGCATTAACATTGAAGATCTGGATATGAATAAAGCTTTAGTTCGTGTTATACGAAAAGGTAATAAAGAACAATATGTGTATTTCAGCAAGCAAGCTTTACTGGATTTAGAAAATTATCTTCAGATCAGAGAATCCAGATATGTTCCAGAAAGAAACGAAAACTTTTTGTTTATTGCAGCTCCTGTTGGTCGCAAGGGAAAAAGCCGACGCTTAACGCAGAGATCCATTGAAAAACTGATTGAAAAGTATGCTTCAGCTTTTGGAAAACCAGCTTTAACCGTGCATTCTCTGAGACATTCATTTGCAACGCGTTATCACTTAGAGAACAATGATGTGCCTAGATTGAAAAACCAATTAGGACATTCCTCAATACAAACAACAATGATCTATACACATTTAACTGATGAAGAAATGAGGAAAGCAGTTAACAATATGGATAAGTGATGTAAACCATGATAGAAAACAAAAGTAATTTATAGCTACTTGTAATAATGATTTTATTTAAATAAGAGCTTAAACATGAAGATGTGACAACAAGTTTATACCTTTCGAGGAGAATGACAACAAGTTTATGCCTTTCGAGGAGAATGACAACAAGTTTACCCCTCACGAGGAAAGTGACAACAAGTTTATACCTTTCAAGAAGAACGAGACCAGAAATATGGAGTTCAAAGCTTGTTTCAACAAAAATCATATAAGAAAAGGGGTAAACTTGTTGTCATAATCTATAATTCGGCAAACTTGTTGTCAATAAAGGAGTAAACTTGTTGTCACTGGACACCTTGGCCTAACGGTGATTTTGAGTTTAGGAAAATCGTGCTGTTATGCGTTTCTCTATATACATATTCACAAAACTCGTATTTTGTACATATGTATATAAATCGGTTTTACCCCTTGTTTTTAAGGTTTTTGCCGTTCTTGTTGATTGACACAAATCTCCCCTCGTTTTTGACACCAAAGCAAGGCAATCGTTGTAGATAGAATACTGAATAAAGTTACCTTTCCTGTACCAAATCTATGCAATAATCTACTTGCAAATAAACTGGATACAACAGTACAAAACGAGACCGTTAACGATATATAACCTGCCATTTCTGTTGCGGCGCCGATATCAAATTTCATAATGGACCATGCACTGCCAAGTAAGGCATCTGGCAGTCCGAGACCTATAAATACGAGGTAAATAACTATAAGTAGTACCGTAACCATCTTCGTTCTCTCCTTAATTTGTGTGGAATCTTTAATTGTGCGTTTTCTGTGTCTTGCCGGAACAATATGTCCGGACCAGTTCGTATTCCTCTGTTAAGCCTCTATTTTATTCTTTCAAGAAAACTACAATATATTTGTTTGAACATTTCTTCCTCTTCATACTCAATTAATTTCAAAAGTCTGATAATTAGTAAATCCCTAAACCAACGATTCAAGATACGATCTTCTCCTTTTTAAACTTCTTATTTTATATTATCGCTACACTTAAATCGAAAAAGAATGAGTTGCCAAGAAAACAGGCTAATCACATATTTTTAGCAGAAAATTACATGCTATTCCTTCAACCCCTCCTCTCTTCGCTTAAACTGTTGTCTAAACTCCGACGGTGGGAGTCCAAACCGAAGTTTGAACACTTTGGAAAAGTGAGCAACGCTTTCGAACCCAGTAGTGAAACAGACATCGGTAGCAGACAGTGACGTCTCTAACAGTAACTTCTTAGCTTTATCCAACCTCCTATTGCGAATCCATTTCAACGGTGAGGTATGATATATTGCCTGAAACTCCCGTTTGAACGTTGACAGGCTTCTACCAGACAAATAAGCCAGATCATTGAGGGATACGGGATTTGTGAAATTTTCTTCCATAATCTTATCGATACTACTGTTCCTATCATGGTTAGATAGTTGCAACAGTTGATATTGAAAATGATCATTTGAGTCTACCAGGTGAAATAGAAGTTCCATTAACTTGATCCGAACGAGTGCATTTCTAACATCGTCTGGGTTGTCGAAATAGGGTTTTAAAGACTCAATGTAAGATAGAGTGAGGTCATTAACCTTAATAATGGATACAGGAACTTCACCGTTCACTGGATAAATCGGTTTTAAACCAGCGAATTGGACAAATTCCTCAACCAATTTCTCATTCAGGAAAAACATCATATAATCAAGCATGTATTCAGAACCGGGTTCCCCTGATTTCTCGTATTCAACCAGCATAGACTTGTTAATAAACACCATTTCATTGCTCCGGACGATATACTCTTGATCTCTAAAACGTACCGTGTAAATGCCCGATTTAACAAACAACAAAAGATGTTCCTTCAGGAAGCATGTTCCTATATCACCTTGTGTATGCAAATAAAATTTAATGACGGATAACCCGTTCTGCTTTAGACTTCCTTTTTTATCTGGTGCACACTCCAGCTCTTGCGGAGCTTTGATCAACTTGCTAGTTCTCATGGACATTAGGAATCCCCCTTTTTCTCCTACATCACCTTAAGGATAATTTCGTAATTAGTTAATAGAACTGGAATTGACTTCCATGAGATTTAGTTGGATTTCCATCCGTAAGGTCTTGCGTTCTAACTTTACCTATAAGATAACAGGAAACAGTAATAGATACTTTACTCCTAGGCTCAGATCATTTGTTCATTTAGCTCAAAATTTAATAAGAGCGCAATACCTCATGTCGTAATCCTAACTCTCTAAATATGTTAGCTGAGCTATAAATGCATTCAAATCAAGTTCTGTTCTTCTCGGATGTCATATCATAATCCTCCTTGGTATGTATTAAAAAGCTATTAATTTCATCGGAACCCTGCTGTTCATTTTGTATTGTGAGATCAATATTTCATCTTTTAAGAATTTCAGTATAATGATTATTTTTTTCGAAAACTTGCATGATTATCCTCAAATGTATATCTAGTCTACATTTGTAGACGATGTGAAAAGGGAGAATACTTAATGAGTACCGCCGGTGTCGTTATTTCAAGCAGCAAGATCGATTTATACAAAATCAAAAGAACTCCGATATTGGTAGCATTAGTTATAGGTGCTTTTATAGCAATTCTTAGTGAAACTTTGTTAAGCAATGCATTGCCTGAACTGATGCAGGAATTTGGAGTGACAGCTTCAACCATTCAATGGCTTACTACCGCTTATATGCTTGTCGTCGGCGTACTAGTTCCAGTACAGCGGTGATGCAGCAATGGATATCAACCAAGCAGTTATTTACAGCGGCAATGGTTACGTTTCTTGCTGGAACCTTGATTGCGGCATTTGCTCCAACATTCAGTTTTCTACTCACAGGTAGGATTGTACAGGCATTTGGTACGGGGCTTATGATGCCTCTGATGATGAATACGATATTGATTATCTTCCCGCCGGAAAAACGCGGTGCTGCAATGGGCCTGATGGGTCTAGTGATCATGTCTGCCCCAGCACTTGGACCTACGCTTTCAGGTGTTATTATCGATTCATTAAACTGGCGCTGGTTATTCTACATCCTCATTCCCTTGGCTATGATTTCTATTTTTGTAGGAGTGAAATACCTGACCAATGTTATGGAAATCACCAAGCCCAAGATTGATATTCTATCCATCATTTTATCTACACTCGGCTTTGGTGGCATTGTTTATAGTTTCAGTAAATCCGGTGATCTTGGATGGTCAAATCCGGAAGTTTACTGGACGCTAGTGTTGCTTGTTTGTCATTGGCGTGGTTTATCTTCAGACAACTAAGGATCAAAAATCCGATTCTTAATTTGCGCACCTTTAAGTACCCTATATTTGCCTTGATGGTTGTGCTGATGATCACCATGATGATGAGTATGTTCTCCACGATGGCACTACTGCCTATGTATTTGCAGGGAGTATTACTACTTACAGCCTTTAAATCAGGTATTATTATGCTTCCTGGTAGTATTATAAACAGTTTGATGGGACCTATTTCCGGAAAACTGTTTGATATTTTCGGGTCGCGGGTCGTCATTGTTCCATGAGTGGTCATCGTTGCATTTGCAATGTGGATGTTTACAGGAATTGATGCTTCGACTACCACAACGTATATTATCCTAATGCATTCTATATTCTTAGTGGGAGTATCCCTTGTGTTGATGCCAGTGTAAACCCCTGGACTGAACAGTTACCCAAAGAATTATATCCTCACTGTACGCCATTTGCTGCAAATGGCAGGGGCCTTAGGTACCGCTTTGCTTATCAGCAAAATGTTTTCGGCTCAAAGCAAGTGTTTGGCCGATTCTGCAGAGATAGTTGCTTTTTCGGTTGCATGCTTGTAAGGAGTCTATGCACTGGGACTCATACTTTCAGTAATATCCATTATAGTAGAACTCTTCATCATACGTTTTAGGAAGCAAAGTACAATTACTATTCAAGAGAAACTGCACCCCAGTTTCTCTTGAATAGTAATAATCACATAACTTAGTATCATAACCAATTTCACAATTTTGAGTTTAACTTAGTATTTTTTAAGCGCTTCAGAATTAATCTCGAAATTCATTTATTATTTTTGTGGTATATGTTTTAGGAACAGCAACGTCTTTCATTTTCTTTACCGTGTTGTGAAGTAAAGAATGATGGATTTAACTTTACCTTTATTCTAGGAACAATGTGACAATATTTTACCAGACAATATACAAATAAGAAGCTACTGATCTGGGAAATCAGTGGCTTCTTATTCATGTAATAGACTTATTCTGACTTAGCTTGTCGTTAGTTCCTTATACTAGCTCCTTTTTATGAGTATCTCTTATTACATGTGTACTGCTTAGCGTTACAATATGCTGTGGTTCCAGCCCTAGAAGCACTCTTCCGTACAGTTCCATGCAAGTAGAAGCTGTGGTAAACGCATGATTAGCCCCACCACGAATATCGCGGAATATTTGGGATAGTCGGTTCGAATCCAGTATTACACTTCCGCCGCTTTCGACCACTAACATTTCAACGGCTTCCCAACATAACATTGCCGCATATCCAATATCCGTTTGAACCCGCGCGAAGTTTTGTTGATCTAGGAGCTCACAGTTCTTTTCATAAGTCTCTAGAATTTCAACGGATCGATGGATATGAAGATGAGCAGATTCGATCTTCATGGCTGCCAGTCCTACCTTGTACTGGATATGTCCAATTTCTGCCTGGGATTTGTGGATTGTCATGGCTATTCCCTTATGGGGTGCCTTTTCAACAAAGTGTTCCAACGCTCCTCTTGCAAGTCCCAGAATTGTGCTAATTCCTGTTGTGAGACTGGTTATCAAAAATAAATAAGGTTTGAATCTGTCTTCGCCTTTTAGATGCTGCAGCATGCTTTCATCAACTTGCTCTGCATCCTCATAAGCGACAAACTCATCAGAAATAAAAACATCATTCATTTCCAAACTGTTACTTGCCGATCCTTTTAGGCTCATCGTGTGCCAATCATCAATAATTTTAATTTCATCCATGGGAACAACAGCAAGCTGCATTTTGGGATCTTGCTGCATTCCACTCGCATCCTTTAAATTTAACAATGCATGTGTTGCATGCTTAGACCCGGAACCAAAGGCCCAACGACCATACTCAACCAGATAACCTCCCTCAACTTTCCTCACCGCTGTTTTGATGGCTTGAAGTACCGAGCAGAATCTCACTTCGTTGACTTGATTGAAGATTTTACTTACCACATTTGAGGGTAGTAGCTGGGATGCACTATAGTTATTTCCATTTAAATTTTGAATCACCCATCCAACAGAACCATTGCCTTTCGCAACTTCAGAGACAATTTCAATCATTGCCCTTATGCTAACTTCAAATCCACCATATTTCTTCGGTGTTCTGAGCTTAAAAAGTCCTGCACTTGAAAGCTTTTCGATAACTTCTTCCGGTATGTGCATGTTTTTATCAATTTCCGTACCATATTCCTTTAAGAATGGAACTAATTCCGTAGCATTCTGAAGAAGTTTTTGCTCTTCATTGGTAAGTGAAATTACTTTACTTAGGTTTGACATTCCAAACACTCTCCTCTTTACACGTATTAGATTTTAATATGGATCATGATATAAAAGACTCTTAAACTATTCTTATATCGATACAATTCAATTTCGGGTTATTCATCCTCGCGCTATATCTCATCATCATGTACCTCAATAAACTTCTAGTTATTTGGAAGACAGTACTTTAAAATAAAAAATATGACGACGAAGAGGATAATCTCGTTGCATTATTTTGATCATCCGTCCTTTAACCTCAACGATTTCAACAGAACCATCTTTGTGTTCCATGTAGAAATCAGGTGTATACACACGTTTTTTATACTTCTTGCCACAGTGTTCCACAGCCTGCATGATCTCAAAGGTTTTATGAAGCTCTAGCTTATGAAGGTAACCTGCAATAATTAAAGGAACAACCCGCTTATTATAGAAGCGCTCCTCCGCTTGGCTATCAAATGTAAGACGTTGAGTAGGTAAAGGCTCCCGAGGCGGTTCTCGAATTTTCACATGAGGGTTCGATGTAAGGAATTCTATGAGATCGGCTTCAGACATATGCATAGACTCACCTCTTCTTCATTTGCGATGTTCACCCTCCAACAAATGAAATAGAAGAGCGAATAGATAATCGTAAATAATCTATTCGCTCTTACACCTTTTAATAAATCTGTGGTTGAATCAACAATGCTTCTTGAGAAGCATTATGACCAATCGGAGTCTCCTGACCACTTTTGGACTTTCACTCGTCTAACAAATACGCCAAGAACAAGGCCGGCAAGGGCAACAAACATCACGAAGAATAATGCGTTCTGCATACCAGCCGTCAAAGCCAATGTTGCATTAGCCGGGTTTGAAGGATCAGCAACATTGTTCATAAAGTCTCCTACTCCGCTTGTCATGACACTAACCGCCATAGCAATCCCGATCGCTCCTGCAATTTGCTGCAGCGTGTTCATAATAGCCGTACCATCCGGGTACATCTCAGCAGGTAGCTGATTCAGACCATTCGTCTGAGCAGGCATCCACACCATAATAATTCCAACCATCAGACAGGTATGCAAGACGACAATCAATGCGATTGACGATGCAACCGTAATATCAGAATAGAACCATAGGGTGGCCGCAGTTAGAATTAGACCAGGAACTACCAAAAACTTAGGTCCGAATTTGTCAAAGAGCGACCCAACAACAGGAGAAAGCACAGCTGAAATGATGCTGCCTGGAAGAAGAGTCAATCCAGCTGTCAAAGCACTTAATTCAAGAACACGAATCAAAAACATAGGAAGAACAAACATCGCTGCAAGATCAACACTCATACAAATGAATACTAGCGCCGTACCGATGGCAAACATCGGGTTTTTAAGTGTTCTTACGTTCATAAGAGGTTCTTTCATGTTCAGTTGTCGAATGACAAATAGTATCAATGCAACAACACCGGCGATCAGAGATACAATGACTACAGGGTTACCCCAGCCATGATCTCCTTCTCCAGCAGTACTAATACCGTAAACCAATCCGCCAAAACCAATTGTCGACAAAACCAGAGAGTAAATATCAATACGTGGTTTAGTTATTGGTGCTACATTTTTTATAAATGTAACGCCTATCACCAAAGCAACCACCAGAGTCATTAACGATACCCAGAATATCCAGTGCCAGCTCAGATTATCAATCAATAGACCTGAGGTGGTTGGACCTAAAGCAGGTCCCGCTGTGAACACAAGAGTGACCAGCCCCATCGCTTTTCCGCGTTTCTCGGCTGGGAATATAATGAGAGCAGTATTAAACATCAAAGGAAAGAGCAGGGCTGCTCCAGCAGCTTGAAGTATCCTTCCTAATAGCAATATATCGAAACTTCCCGCCATAGCACCTATTGCTGACCCTACGATTGAAATAATGACTGATGTCAGGAAAAGTTGCCTCGTTGTAAACCACTGTATCAATAATCCTGAAAGGGGAACTAAAATTCCCAGTGTGAGTAAATAACCACTTGATAACCACTGGACCGTGGACTCCGTAATTGCAAACTGATTAATTAAATCGCTGATAGCGATATTAATTGCTGTTTCATTAAACGTACCTATGATACCTGCAAGCATTAATGCGAACATTATGGGTAAAACTTTAACATTTGGGACCTTTTGCTCTTCTGAAATAGTTCCTGATTGCAAAACCTTCACTCCTCTGTGTCTTTCTAATTTTCACTGCATAGC
The DNA here is from genome assembly GCF_038005565.1 of Paenibacillus sp. FSL R10-2748. Lineage (NCBI taxonomy): Bacteria > Bacillati > Bacillota > Bacilli > Caryophanales > Paenibacillaceae > Paenibacillus > Paenibacillus sp. FSL R10-2748. The sequence continues at coordinate 230,240 of NZ_JBBOTK010000007.1, read as the reverse complement.
ATAAACAAAGCATTACAGAATACCTTTACTTAGAAATAATGTTTACCCGAACCGCGATGACAGGTAGCGCATTGTGTTATGTGTATATGTAAACCTCCTCTTGCATACTTATCTCATTCTCTCTCCAAATCTGTAGAGGAGAACTTTCAACTTTTTGATAATAACACACGCATGTCAAGTCCCCCCCTAAACCAAAGGAAAAGTCAACCCCCTTTTTTTTGAATCTCTAAAACAAAAAAAGCCGCGATCTATGCGACTTTCTAAGTGATAATCTATTTTATAGTTATCTACGTTTCCTTTCTCAAAGCCTCAACGATACTCGTTTGATTTAATCGATACATCGGCCAAGCTGTAGCAACGAGCGTTGTTGCTATGGCACCTGCACAAGCAAGAACAATGCTGCCCCTAGAATCGTCCAACCTACATCGACAGCACCTTTGAAGAGACGATGTATACCATAGCTCAATACTGTTCCGAGTATACTACCGTATACCGCAGCGTATAGGCCGTAAAATACGCCTTCCAACAGAATCATTTTCTTTACATTACGTTGTGTCATGCCGAGGGCTTTAAGAACTGCAAATTCTTTGGTACGCAGAATGACATTGTGCTGACGGTGTTCAGTATATTCAGGAATGCAATCAGGACAATGACACCAATAAATCCATATAAAAAGATCCTGGCGGTTGTCGCGTCGTTCTTGGCTTGAGCAAGTTGCTCCACTTTATCTGTTTAACTGTACCCCTTCTATAATTTTATTCTAATACACGTTATTAATGGGGAAACGTTCCTACAATTGATTTTCTTTGTCACCTCTCCGTTTACCCGTGTTTCCAAAGTATAAGCTACAAGATAGAAACTTTGCTTAGATAATTATCTAATCCGCAATGACAAAATGTTCTTGTCCCGCGACAAATGTCTACATCACTTTGGGCACACTATTTTACGTAATTACATATGAGAATATAGTTACATTATTTTTGGATCAATCTACTAGTAAGGATTTTATATCATTAGTTATATCAGATGTTAGCAGCTCATAGCCGTACCGTCCCCCGCTGAATCACTACTGAAATATTTAAAGAACGATTTAACAGGCACCCCATATGATTAAAGGGTGCCTGTTTTAAATTCATTATTTTTAGCTGGCTTTGTGTTACACTTTTTAACCAACCGATCCTAGTTCTCACTCCGGAGAGCATCTACGATACTAACTTTATTCAACCTGTACATCGGCCCAATCGTTGCGACGATCGTCGTAATCATCGAACCTGCGAAAGCGATGCCGATACTGTACCACGGGAACACCCAATCTGCATCCAAAGCACTCGCAAAGAGAACTTGTATTCCATAATTCAGCGTCGTCCCTAGGATAATTCCGATCACGGCGGCAAATAGTCCATAAAATACGCCTTCTAAAATAATCATTTTTCTCACTTCCTTCTGGGTCATGCCGATGGCCTTGAGGGTTGCAAATTCTTTCGTACGAAGAATTAGATTCGTACTTACTGTATTTACAATGTTCAAGAAAGCAATTAGAACAATGACACCGATAAAACCGTAAAGCAAGATACTAAAAGTCTTTGCATCGTTTTTAGCTTGAGCGACCTCTGCCACTCGATCATGGTAGTTAAAACCAGCGTTTTTATCAGTTAATGATTTAAGATAGTCCGTTATAGGATGATTTGATATATCGGGATTAGCGAGGATAAATATTCTGGAATAAGTGTCGCTACCCATAATCTTGGAGTATACTTTCGGCGTCGTAATAAATGAAAGATCTTGACCTGTACTATATTTCTTCGATAACAAATCTTGATCGACAATTCCGACCACAGTCACGGTTTGATATTCATTATGATTTCCGTCAATTGTTCGGATTTTGATGTGATCTCCAACCTTAAATTGGGTTTGATCGAGAATTAGTCGTTTGCCTTCTTCTGTCATCATCATTATTTTTTGTAGGACGATAACGCCATTCTCTTGGTTCATTTTCTCTTTGTCAATCTTCCCGGCCGTGAGTTTGGATTGCAGAGCATCCAAGCCATTGTCTCCGTAGGACACAAGGAAATTATTATCTGTTCGATACCCTTCCCCTTCGGAAACGATGTATCGATCCTTATGAAATCCATAATATTTGGGATTGATCTTATCCTTAGGGATGATTGCATCTACTTGATTCCTGTAAAATTTGTAGGCTTGTTGAACAGCATCAAGCTTAGAAACATTCCGATACACAGTATCGTCTATTCGACTTGAAGGACCATCATAGGAAAGCGAATAAGAATACTGCGCACCCGAGAGCTGTGTTATTTGCTGCATGAAATCAACCAAACCACTAAAGACAATAAATAAAATAATACTAATAATCATGGAAAAGGCTGTAATCCGGAAACGTTTCTTGTTCCGTTGCAAGTTTCTGCTTGCGAACTGCCCTACGACGCCAAACAGCCTTTTAACAAACAGAGACTTTTTGACCTTTGTGATATTTTCAACCTTCGAGCTTCCCGCATTTTTCAGCGCTTCAAGAGGATATACGCGAGCTGCTTGTTTTGCTGGTCCAATAGCGGAAAGGTATACGCTCAGCAAGCCCAATAAACCGGCAGAGATTAGAATCGGTAGGGAAATGACCATTCTCATATCATTTAAGAAACCTAACGTTAACAAGCTGATATTGTAAAACAATACCTTCATAAAAAGGGTTCCTGTGAGAATCCCGATGGGTATGCCGATCAAGCTTATCAGGGTTGCTTCTTGCATCACAATTTTGCGAATTTGGGCTGGTGTAGCTCCAATGCATCTTAACATACCGAATTGTGAAATCCGCTCCAGTACAGAAATATGAAAAATATTATAAATCATTGCAATCGTACAAATCATTATAATCGCAATGACAGCAGCGAAAGTTAGGATTAAGCTGTTATTCACACCTTCATAAATGCTTTTGCCATACAATTTAAGCAGTTCATTATTGTACTCAATTCTTACATTTTCAATAAAGTTATCCCTATCCAGTTGCATAGCGGAACCTTGTTCGACATTACTCAGCTGTAAAGAGGACATCAAGGCTTCCGTCTTTTCTTTGATGTTCTTCAAAGATTTCATTTTGACGTAAATAAAGTAATTTTTGTAGTTATCGATACTCTTGTTATCATTGAAAGTAATTGCAGGAAAGATGTATCCGGAAGACCAATTCTCTTTGCTTGACGGCTTCATAAAGCCTACAACAGTATATTCTCTTTGGGATTGAGCTTGGAAGGCTTCGTCAAGATCCCAACCATAATCGCCAAGTCCGTTAATCTTTTTGTCTTCACCAGTTGACGCCACCTTCCGGATTCCAAGGTTTAGCGTAATTATTTCGCCAAGCTTTGGTTTTTTTAAAAAATAACTCAGACTCGAAGATGAAAGGATAATTTCATTCGAATTTTCCGGGTACCTGCCCGAGTCTAGCTGTGACTGAAGCATGTTCATTGCATTCGCATTATATCCCTTGACATTCAAGTACCGGTAGGGTGCGGCAAACGGATCTTCCTTCTTTTCCTTCTCTTTTGTTTCCCTAAGGACAGCATATCCTTCTCTACTGATGACGCCGGCACTTTTTACGGCTGCATTGTTTTTGACTTTCGGGATTGCTTCTCCTGAAATACCATTGAAAGAGACGTGGTAATCTCCGAAGTCCTGCATGGTTTGTCTGACTGACTTATCCCAATAGCTCATCCCGATTGTTCCAATGGAAGTAAACAGTGTAACCGACAAGATTATACCTAAGATTGTAAGCATCGATCTTTTTTTCTGTCCCTTTAAATATTTTCCAGTAAGATCTGTGTAGCTTTTCAACTTTCACTCACCTCATTTGCCTGTAGAAGGACTCCGTCTTCGATTCTTACGACTCGATCTGCGATTTTAGCAATATTCAAATCGTGCGTGATCATGATTAACGTCTGATTATATTTTTTAACTGAAAACATAAGTAAGTCCATAATATCCCTGCTGTTTTTACTATCCAGATTTCCGGTAGGTTCATCCGCCAAGATAATCGACGGTTTATTAATTAACGCACGGCCAATCGCCGTTCTTTGCTGTTGTCCGCCTGACAATTCGGATGGAAGATGATGTCTCCGCTCGGTCAGACCTAATATACCCATTAATTCCTGAACATAATTTTCATCTACCCTTTTGTTCTCTAATAGCATCGGTAACTTGATATTTTCCTCTGTAGATAGGACCGGGATCAGATTGTATGATTGAAAAATAAATCCAATTTTCCGTCTTCGGAATACAGCGAGCTCCTCTTCACTTCTGGAGTAAAGATCCGTACCATCGATGATGACCTGTCCACTAGCCGGGCGGTCCACTCCACCTAGAAGATGCATTAAGGTACTTTTTCCTGATCCACTGGCTCCTACGATGGCAACAAATTCTCCATGTTGAACAGAGAAATTGACATTTTTTAAAGCTTCAACCTTTGCCTCTGCACTTCCATAGGTTTTACACAAATTAATAGTTTTTAGTATTTCCACCTGTTTACCTCCTGAGCTAATGTTTCACTTTGTATGTTTGTTATTATAAAGATCGAAGCTTACAATAAAGTGAAGAGGAAGCTTACGTTATTGTAAGCTTCCTCCACTATCCCATTTATTAAACGAAACTCTAAATTCTGTTCCTAGCCCTAACTGACTTACAACGGTGATCATACCGCCTTGCTCTTCAATAATGGACTTGGATAAAGACAAGCCAATGCCAAGACTTTGCGGCTTTGTCGTTCTTCTCCCTCTATAGAATCGTTCAAAAATGTGAGGCAAATCTTCTGGGGAAATGCCTTCTCCTTGATCTCGAATGATTACTGTCTGGAATAATGAATTTTTTTCTAAAATAACATCAATTCCTCCCTCTAGTGGCGTATGTTCCAGTGCATTTTTAATCAAGTTAATCAAGGCTTCTGTTAGCCATTCTTCATCCGCCCAAACATACATATCTTCTCCACCATGAATGTGAATCTTCTGCTTCCTTTGCTCGGATAACATTCGCAACGAATGTACAGCATGATCGATCATTTCTCTTACTCGAACGCGTTCTATCAGGAACGTTATTGCTCCGGCTTCGACCCGTGCCAGCTTCAGCAAACTGATAATCAGCCATTCCATTCGCTCTAGTTGTTGACGGCCTCGATCCAGAAATTTCGTTCTCATTTCTTCTTTCATATGAGGATCATTTAGCAAATTTTCATTAAAAACGATGAGGATTGCTAGTGGCGTTTTGAGCTGATGCGAAATATCGGAAAGCAAGTTGCGTAGAAACATTTTCTCTTGCTGGAGTTGCCGAAGACTGTTGTGTAACCTTTCGGCCATCGCGTTAAAGTTTCGTCCTAATGCGCCAAAGTCCCCTTCATCATTCTCCGGAAGCGGTTGATCAAACTGATGTTCAACAACTTGCTCCGCTGCAAAGGTTATGGTTCGAATCTTGTTAAATATTTTGCGGTATTCCCATCCCAATAACAGCAGTAATGGAATACTATAAAGCAAAACCTGAGCCGCCGTTTTCATGGGTAAGGCGTTATCCGAGAGTACAGGTTGATCGTTTACGGGCATATCTTCCTTATATGCATATTGAGCCAGGCTGCGTTTTCCCTCTACGATTTCATTTTCTTGTGCACCCTGAGTGATAAAGTGGATAATTTCATTTTCTAGTTGAGGAGCTTGCTTCAAAACATAACCAATCAATGCAGCATTTTGATTAACCACGGCCTTATTGATCTGACTGACTTGATAACTCATATAAAAGAATATGATTACCGCTAACATAACTTGTAATACGATCGCTTTAACAGTAATAGACTTCCACTCTGGATTACGGACGAATTCATTCATGGTTTATCTCCCTACAATATCTGCATTCCATTTATATCCGACTCCTCGAACGGTAATGATGTATCTCGGTACTGCAGGAACATCCTCGATCTTCTCTCTTAACCTTCTGATATGAACTGAAAGGGTGTTGTTATCAATGAATTCTCCTGACATATCCCACAGACTGTTAAGGATGATACTTCTGCTGCAAATTTGCTTGGGGTGAGTCATTAACATCAATAGCAATCGATATTCCAGCCCCGTCAATAAAAGTTCCTGATTGTTTTTAAGAACAATTCCTTCTAGAACTCGAACTTCAATATCGTCGGATATCCATCTATTCGGTTCATCCTTGGGCTTATGATTGCGCCTTAATACGGCTTTCATTCTAGAGAGAAGTTCTTTGGTACGGAGCGGTTTGGTCATATAATCATCTGCTCCCAAATCAAGACCAGCAACAACATTTGTCTCCTCATCCAAAGCTGTCAAAAAAATGATGGGAACCTGGGATAATGCACGGATTTCCCTACACAGGTCATACCCTGAACCATCAGGTAAATTTATATCCAACAAAATTAAATCGACGTCGTCTGTCTTTAATGCCTTTCTGGCTTCTTCCAAGCTACCCGCAAGAACAACGCCATATCCTTCACTTGTTAAAGTATATTCAATACCGAACACCAAATTATCATCATCTTCAACCAGTAAAATTCGATTCATTGAGCACCTCAGTTTAATTCAAGAAAGTTTTTAAAATGCTTACTTATTATCGTACATAATTCCATTTAATTCCACTTTTCAAATAAATGGCGGCGGTAAAACTACACCGTTTTTCCACTGTATCATGAAAGATATTTTTCACAAAGCTGTTTAGTGGAAAATTTATTAAAGATAACTCTGGTTCACCCATTAAACGTCACAAAAAATCATCAACCAATGTGGAATAATTTTTAAGTTGAGAAAGCCTATTTCTAAGCCACAAAAGACATGTAGGTGTCGGGCCATTTTCTTCACATTCTGTGCAATGGCCGTCATCAACGCCTGCCTTTTATAAGCTCAATGATTGTCATTGTATAATCAGCATAATTTCAAATAGGCATTCCCTGTTATTTAGGGTTTGCAATATAAAAAGTAATCTTGTATCATTTTCAGTGAATGAACGATCACTAACTTAAATAAAAGGAGAAATATCTTATGAATGAAATGGATACAAGCCGTACACTGCGTTTGTTATTCCCTCAATGGCAAGGAGGGAACAACCCTCCTTACGTTCTGGGAGCTCACTTGTTAAACTGGCTTGCTCCCAAGTCTAATGGTCCTTTTGAAGAAGTACCCGTCGATCTGAACCCTAATGTAGAAAAAGAACAAGGTATAATTGCCAAAAGTACCGTATTGCAACAAGCTAGATCAGCCAAAAGTCTAATTCATAAACATAACCCTGAACGTATCGTTGTCCTTGGAGGGGATTGCAGTGTAGAACTTGCTCCTTTTTCTTATTTGAATGAGAAATATGATGGAGATGTTGCTCTGTTATGGGTAGATGCTCACCCTGATGTCTCGATCCCTGAAGACTTTGAAAATCATCATGCTCATGTTCTTGCCAATTTGCTTGGGGTAGGTGATCAGGAATTTGTTGCAGAGGTGCCCCATCTTTTTAAACCTGAACAAATCCTATATGTAGGATTGAACGACATGATCGATGCTCTTCACTCAGAGCCCATGAAAAACATGAAATTAGATATTGTAGGTCCCGATGAAATTAAGCAGGATAGTTCTAAAGTGCTCCAATGGCTAGCTGAGAAAAAACCGTCCAAGATTATTATTCATTTTGATCTGGATGTTCTGGATATGAAAGAATTCCGTTCTCTTCTGGTTGCTTATCCGGGAACATACGAAGAATACACCAAGAGCTTCCCACAAGGATCAAGTATGGAAACCATTATCCGAGTTTTGCAAGATGTAGCCAAATCCTATGATGTAGTCGGTCTAGGGATCACTGAACATTTCCCTTGGGACTCTTATTTCTTGGCGAACATGTTGTCTCGTTTACCTCTGCTTGGAGATATTGATAATAAAGAGCGTCCAGTCTTTAATACACTTTAATCCAAATGCAGACTATGGTAATGTACATGGTATGATGGATGTACATTATTTCGCGAAACAAGGAGGTTGCAGGGATAAGAGCCAAGAAGGTATCCCTGTACATTTGAAGTACAATGAATAACTCTGAACCGCCTAAATCGAAACGAATGAAACAAAAAGACGATAGCAGACGCTTGCTCATCGAGGCTGCTGTTCGATGTTTTTCACGCAATGGATTTCACAAAACAGGCATTGTCGAAATTGCAAAAGAAGCAGGAATGAGTGCAGGGAATCTGTACCGCCACTTTCCAAGTAAAGATGCATTTATTATTGCACTGGTGGAAGAAGAACAGCGCCATGCCTTGGCCAAAATGGAATTTAAAGAAACCGAAAAAGATCCTCTCGGACAGATTCTGACGATTATAACTAGTTGTGTCAGTAATCCCGTATATCCTATGGACCAGAGATTATGGATCGAAATTTTGGCTGAAGCTTCACGCAATAAGGGCGTGCGACATGTCTTCAATCAAAGTGATATCATCATGCGTGAATCATTCAAAAATCTGCTTACAAGTGCTATTCATGAAAAACAAGTAGATCCAGATTATGATGTGGAGACCCTTTCTCTCTGGTTGTATGCGCTGATTGACGGCCTTATTGCACGTACAGCCACTGACGAACATTTCAGTTTTGATCACCATATGAGTCAATTCAATCAACTGATTCGCCAAGCTTTAAAACCCAAAGAGCTCCAATAAAAGAAACAGCGGTAGCTATGGACGAGAAAATAAAGTCCTAGACTGCCGCTGTTTTACGATTACTTTAATGGCGCCTCCGTCAGCTGTTTTTTGGCGTACAATAACCATCCTCGCAAACATTGCCTGATTCTTGGTTTAGAGTCGTATCTAACGTCATCAGCGGATGTTCCTCGTCCCATACTTTTTGCAGCGTCTCCAGAAACACTTCACTTGATTGTGCGCCTGAAATCGCATATTTGCGGTTGATGACAAAGAAAGGTACACCTGTAGCTCCAAGGCTGCTTGCTTCACGCCCATCTGCACGAACTTCATCCACATATTGCGTGCTTTCCAGCACGTTGAGCGTTTTCTCGCGATCCATACCAGCTTCCGCCGCTATGTCAGCCAGTGTGTCCGCGTCACCGATATGCTTGGAATCTGTGAAATATGCTTTATACAGAAGCTCCAACACTTCCGCACTCTTGCCATAGGTACCCGCAAACTTGATCAATCGATGCGCATCGAGCGAATGAGTAGGGATTATTCGGTCAAATTGAAAATCCACTCCATCACCCTTCGCTTGTTGGGCAAATTGTTTATGCATGGCCTTGGCTTCTTCTCTGCTGCCACCATGCTTTGAAACATACAAGTCGTGTACATCGTAAGCTGGGTATTTCTCGGCATAAGGATCTAGCTGGAAGCTCCGGTACTCCACATTCACTTTATCTTTGGATGCAAACAGCCCCAGCCCGTCCTCGAAACGCTGTTTTCCGATATAACAAAATGGGCAGCCAATATCCGACCAAATCTCTACTTTCATTTCGTTCCTCTCCCTTCACTTGATAAACAGATCGAATCCTTTCTCAACTGTTGTATACAATCGGCATTTGATGAATTAAGGATGGCTCGGAAGCTGCATGATACATAAATTTAGCGATATTTTCTCGGGATACCCCCATTTTGGCTGGCTGATCGCCTAGCGAGTAAGCATAATGAACGTTTTCCTTATGCCTTACATTTGGATTAATAATCCGAACTACTGTCCAGTCTAAAGAAGATCGCTTGATGATTTCCTCAAGCTTTTTCATTTCGTAATAACCATTCGGAAACATCACCTTGGCCATAATTCCCGGTACAATTGTGGCAATCGAATTCCGATCTTTATCAGATTTCAAGGTTGGAGTAGCAAGTGTAATGAGTCGTTTCTTATTCAACTTTCTCATCGCATTTACCATAACCTCATGACCATCCGCAACAGGGGTACCTTTTAATTTTCTGGACGTATCAAGTGCGGGTCCCAATGTGCTAATGACGACATCGGCATTCGACAGTGCTTGTTCCACCAAGTCTTGATTAGATAATTGACCCTCGACAACATTTAGCTTCTCATGTTTCTGTCCAATTTTCCCCGCATTTCTAGCATAAAGGGTAACGTTATCCCCGTTTTGAATTGCTACCTCAGTCAAAATTTTCCCAATTGCACCACTACCACCAAAAAGCGTTATGTTCATTAGTCGATCACCTCGATATTTTATTGTTAGATTGCTCTTTTGACCCAATGAACATTTAGGCTACAGCAAAACTTTATCGAACTTTTGTTGAATATATAACGTCCGTTGGTTATTATTATATGGATTATGTTGATTTCTTCAATCGCTAAAAAAGTGATTTTTGTTTTATATTCAACGGATTCGAATAATTTGTTAAATATCTTCTGGAGGCTATACATTATGGGAGTTAAAATCGATCGTAGAATCCTAAAAACAAAGGCAGCCATATTTAATGCATTTATAGGTTTGATCTCGGAGAAGGATTTTGAAGAAATAACTATTAATGAGATTGCGGATCGAGCGAATGTTAACAGGGGAACCATTTATTTTCACTACACCGATAAATACGATCTTCTTAACAAATGCATCGATGAGCATTTGAGCAGAATGATCTCCGTTTGCATCTCAACCGATCCAAATCAGGAAAAGGTTGATTTTATTCATTCTTTGTTACCTGTTTTTCAATACTTTGAGCAGAACCATACGTTTTTCGCTTCCATGCTTTCGAATAAAGGAATCCCTGCATTTCGGGAGCATATGTTAGAGATCGTGACGGGGAACATAAAAGACCAAGTCAATATGGAGGACCTTAATAAGGGGTATGACAAGCTATTGATCACACACTTTATGGCCTTTGCATTCATTGGGGTAATCGAATGGTGGATTATAAATAACATGCCACATTCACCGAAATACATGGCCGAACAGGTATGGGGATTGTTTAAAAGGAATCAGGTGTACCCTTCATAAGCGAGATAACCCGTTCTTTAACTTAAAGATTAGCGAAAACAAGTTATTTGAGAACATCATGTATTACACGATGTTCTCAACGAGTATGAAAAATGAGGTATCACAATTCTGCATAGTTACTAATCGTCCTTCTTCTTAATTAGACCCCCAAAGAATACTTTATTTTCCTTGAACACCTATATGCTTAATGAAATATGTTAGAGGACCCATGCCGAATCCTAAGCTTGGCGACCCTTTTCCTCAAATACTTTTTTGAAAACGAACTATCTTGATGCTTGGCGTTCATTTCTTATCTTTTGTCTATACATCCCTGGAGCCAAACCAAAATGTTTGCGGAATAGTTTAGATAGATGTGCTGTATCCTGATACCCCACATACTCAGCGATCCAGTTGATGGTGTGATCGCTATTTAGCAGCCAGTGTCGTACCTCCTGAAGTCTAATATGTGTAATGTATTCTTTAAACCCACAATCGGTCTTCTGCTTAAACCACTGACTGAAATAGACTGGATTCAAATGGACTTCAGAAGATACCTCCTCCAACGTTAATGATCTTCTAAAGTGACAGTTTATATAATGTAAAACGCGTTGCACCGCAGGTTCCCCAGCTGTATTGATAAGTCTATCCAAAAGATCAGGTATTTCTGTCATACTTAGAAGCCAATCCGTATCCCCATGCAACTGATTCACAGTAATGACTTTAGCTCCTGCGTAATTCTTTGTGATCAGCTCCTTCACTTCCATGAAATCATTCTCGTCTATTTGTATAAGAAGAACACTCATGAGCTCCTTCCCCCTTTTATGCTCGAAGTATACGAATAGATTTTATGGAATAAAACATACCGTGAAACAGTACACATTCCAAACAATACTTGATTTACACCATGAAAATCTAGATTAAGACACTATTAGGATGTTCATTTCCATTGCTATAATAACCATATGTTAAATAAACTAACTCGAGGAGGCTAAACCATAATGGAAAGTATAAAAGAGTTAAATGTATATCCTGAAAAAGGACATAGCATCATGTTTGTGTTCCGAAGAAAACCAGGGATGTCACTTGAAGAGTTTCGCTATCATTATGAATTCACTCATGGACCTCTTGCTACCAAGCTTCCGGGGCTTATTTCTTATCGGCAGCATCCTACTCGAAAACCGGGGAAGGGAGATGGAGCCTACGTCCCCGACGAAGCACCCTATGATGCTGTTTCGTTATACATCTTCGAAAATGCAGCCGTAGCAGAGGCAGCTTGGGTTTCGCCGCAAGGTTTGTTAGTGGATGAAGATACACTAAAATTTATAGATACTGAGACCATGATTAGTTTGCCTGTTATCCCTCGGCAAGTCCTCTAAATTCATGTTCATAACATTAAATTTGAAACAGCCGAAACACCTCCATTCGTTATGGAACATGTTTCGGCTGTTTTACCTCTACTCTGTAATGATTTTTCCATTGGTAGCGATGACTTCTTTGTACCAATTGAAACTCTTCTTTCGTGTTCTCTCAAAAGTTCCCGATAAATCATCGTGACGATCGACATAAATGAAGCCATAACGTTTACGCATCTCTCCGGTGGAGTTGCTTACGATGTCTATGCATCCCCAACTAGTGTATCCCATGACCTCGACTCCATCTTGAATCGCTTCTGCGACTTGCACAAGATGCTCGCGGATATAATCAATCCGATAGGAATCCTCAACAATCCCCTTCTCATTCGGGACATCTATTGCGCCTAGGCCATTCTCGACAATAAACAAAGGTTTTTCATATCTGTCATAGAACTGATTTAACGTGTAGCGCAATCCCTTTGGATCGATTGACCAACCCCACTCTGAAGCTGAAAGGTACGGATTTTTAACCGCGCTCATAATATTGCCTCTGGATTGCTCATTAAGTTCAGGATCTGTTGTTGCACAGTAACTCATGTAATAGCTAAAAGAAATGAAATCGACCGTGTGTTTAAGTGTCTTCAGATCCTCTTCTGTGATATCGAGATCAATATTGGATTCTCTGAAATAACGCAGTATATACCCAGGATATTTACCTTTGACTTGCACATCTGCAAAGAAGAAATTCTCCCTGTCTTTACGCATGGCTTCCAACACATCCTCTGGTTTAGGTGTAAGAGGATACATTGGGCCACCCGCTATCATGCACCCGATCTGAGCATCGGGAATAATTTCATGACAAGCCTTCACTGCTAAAGCACTTGCAACGAATTGGTGATGGATAGCCTGATAAGTTACTTGCTCCGTTGCCTGATCAGGATAAATTCCTCCTGCAATAAAAGGACCATGAAGCATCATATTAATTTCGTTGAATGTCAGCCAATACTTTACTTTGTCCCCATACCGATCGAAAACAACTCTCGAAAAACGTTCAAAAAGAGTAATCACTTCTCGATTAGACCAGCCACCGTACTTATGGACGAGTCCAAGAGGCATTTCATAATGAGAAAGTGTAACTAATGGTTGAATTCCGTATTTGAGCAGTTCATCAAATAACCGATCATAAAATTCCAGACCTGCTTCGTTAGGAATGGCTTCATCTCCATTCGGAAAAATCCGGGTCCACGCTATAGAAGTTCTTAGTGTTCGGAACCCCATTTCTGCGAACAATGCGATATCCTCGGGGTAACGATGGTAAAAATCAATGGCCTGGTGTTTGAGATATTCACCATCAGGCTTATCCAGGATCTGACCGAATATTCCGTCCGACAACACATCTGAGACAGATAATCCCTTACCATCCTCCAGATATGCACCTTCGATCTGATTCGCAGCCACGGCTCCGCCCCAGAGAAAGTCAGGGGGGAATAAATCCCCCGACGTTTTAATTTCATTCACCGATTTTTTTGTAAAATCCATTGTTTTTCACCCTCCAAATTTTCTTTATCCGATTACCTTCATTAAAGGATCTTTTTCATCAATACTTCCGATTGATTCTGCATTAACATCGACATAGTCATTATAATTAGCTACAATAATAGGAGTTACCGTGTCATAGCCAGCTTTTTTAATCTGTTCTATGTCGAACTCAACCAACAGATCGCCAGCCTCAACATGTTGACCTACTTCAACGTGAGTCTCAAAATGTTGACCATTCAGTTTAACGGTATCTATGCCAATATGAATCAATATTTCTGCTCCACTGTCAGCCACAACAACAATGGCGTGTTTCTTCTTGAAAACAGTCGCGACCGTACCTTTCACAGGTGACACCGCTCTTCCTGTAGTGGGTCTAATTGCAATTCCTTTGCCCATCATACCAGCTGCAAAGGCAGGATCACTGACTTGCGAGAGTTCTACCACTTCTCCATGAATAGGACTAAGAATAGGTTGAACACGATCTGGATTATTAAATTGTACCGTTACGGGTGCTCTAGGATCACTCTCTATCGTCCCTGTAATTGTATTATTCGAAGAGACGGCTACAGCTTCTTTTCTCTCTGGAATATCTTCGAATCCAATAATGAGTGTCAGAACAAAACCAACAACAAAACTAACTGCACAGCCGATCAAGAAATACAGGAATGTGGAACCGAAGAAAAATGGTAACCCTGCAATCGGCCCGGTACCAATTCCCGTGGCACCAACTTTAAACCATCCCATTACTGCACTGCCCAGGCCTCCAGCAATAGCAGCTGCGATCAACGGTTTTTTTAACTTAACGGTTACACCGTAAAGAGCAGGTTCGGTAATCCCGATAATGGCATTCAGTGCTGCTGTTCCAGCTACAGCCTTGAATTCTTTGTTTTTGGTTTTCAAATATACCGCAAGAGTCGCCCCTGCCTGACCCGAATTGGCTGCAACTGCAATCCCCATTATATAGTCAACACCATACTTAGAAAGGGATTGGAACATGACTGGCAAGAACCCGTAATGCATACCTGTGATGACAATCAGCGGATAAAATCCTCCGAGAAGAAGCCCCGCTAGCCATCCATAGTTCATGTATAGTGAAATAAATCCGACGGCGATTCCATTTCCTATGAGTGTACCAGCAGGTCCAAGCGCAATAAGAATGATAGAAGAAACAATCAACAATGTAAGCAGTGGCAAAAAGATAGACTGAAGAACCTTAGGAATGATACGTTTTAAAACCTTTTCCACATAAGACATAAACCACACGCCCAGAATAATGGGTAATACAGACGATGCGTATATGACTGAAGTAATCGGGATGCCAAGTAGGGTGACAGGTGATTCACCGTTCAAAAGAGCACCTAAGTTAGGATGAATCAAAACACCCGCAATCGCCCCAGCGACATATTGGTTAGCATTAAACTTTTTCGCCGTACTAAAAGCAAGAAGGATAGGCAAGAAATAAAAAGCCGCATCAGCGAATACAGATAGCAACTTATATGTGCTACTTTCCAAAGATACGAGTTCAAAAGATGAGAGTAATGTGATAATCCCTTTAAGTAATCCCGCCCCGATGATTGCTGGAATGATTGGAGCAAAAATACTTGAGATGACATTAAAGAAGGAATTGAGAATCCCTTTGAAGCCTTTCGAACCTGATGCAGAACTACTATCATCCGCAACTTGACGGTTACCCAGTAATTTTATAAATTCGCTGTGAACATCGGATACCTTATCCCCAACAATAATTTGAAATTGCCCCCCATTGACTGTCGCTCCCATAACACCCTGTATAGCCTGAATACCAGCTTTGTCTGCTTTCTCATTGTCTTTAAGGGTAAGACGCAATCGAGTTACACAGTGAGTTACATCCTTTACGTTTTCTTCTCCACCTAATAAAGGCAGTATTTCTCGTGCAATTTTCTGATTGCTCATGCTGATCCCCCCGGGATTTTAATGAAAAACGGAAACAAAAAAAGACCCAAATTCAACCAACTTACGCCCCGCGGTAGTCGTAAGTTCGTTAGAATTTAGGTCTTGCCTGCTCGAAGCAGTTACAATCCTACTTATCCTAAAGAATTATTCGGTTTGTGAATATGAACATAATTTAGCACGTACTTTGGAATCTGTCAACGCTTACATCAGGTGTAAAGATCTCAACTCCTGTTGACCACTCTTTCAATATGGATCGTCAAATAGAGTAATTCGTCCTTGTTTAAGAGATAATCATAGCTTAGCTTGATGTATTCTTTGATTTTCCAGGCACATTCATAAGATGGCTTATACTTTTCTTTCACAATATTTAGCAATTCCTCATCTTTACTTTCCGTCATAATTTTATTAAACATCCGCTGGGAAAAAAATTTGAGATGAGTTACGAATCTGAAATAGTTAAGCGATTCTTCATCCAAATCAATTCTGAATGTATACTGAACAATGTTTAGGATTTCCTTAATTAATCTTGTGATATTTGCCGCTTCAGGTACATTTTCGTTCATTTGAGCATTAACGATATGGAGGGCAATAAAGCCAGCCTCATCTTCAGGGAGTTCCACACCAAGACGCTCTTTAATTATGGACAGAGCTTCCATGCCGATTCCAAATTCCAATCTATAGAATCGTTTTATTTCCCAAAGGAGTGCATTATGAATATCTATCCCTTGTTGATGACGTTCGATTGTAAAATTAATATGATCGGGAAGCGAAATATATATGCTTTCATTCAGTTTTCGATTCGTTTTCTGCATAGCATAGTTAATAATATCTTCTGTAAGCGACATAACCTCCAACGATATTTTGTTTAATAACGTCTTTAGTCTATCGGTAAGTTCCTTATTCTCAAGGCTAAATACTTTTTCAATTTTGGACTTATCAACGGTGTCGCCTTTTTTCTTTTGAAAAGCAATCCCTAAACCCATAATCACCAATTCCTTGTTGTCTTCATTCATCGCCGTGATCACATTATTGTTGATCACTCTTGAAATCAACATGAATATCCCCCCAATGTTCAAAAAGCATCAAAAAAAGACAAGTCTCCATTGATCACTACGCTTGTCTGAATTGTATGTGATTCTAACATTTTGCTCAAATGAACGTCAATTATCAAATTCAATGTAAGGCTGTGTAGCCATCAACATTTTTGTTGTGCTGCACTTACTACGGACATGATTTTTTTAGCTAAAATAAGACTTCTCAGACAAGTAAGAGACAATTAATAGGCGTCCTACAAACCATATGAACCATATGTTGCAACTTTCCATGCCACCTGGCGAGGATTACGCCAACGCCAGATTTTTCTACTAACCTTTACCACTCTTAATATCATCCTCTGAAAGTCATAGTTAGTTCGAGCGAGGCATCACGAGTATGGCCAGGGATGCTTTCCCACAGCCCTTACTTGGCGGTACTTCCACTCAGAGAAATTTTATATATAGCGAATCAGTGTGATTAATCTACAACACCTCCAAGATTATTCCCGATCTCTCTCATAAATAGGGTATTATCTTGAAGGTGTTTAAATTTTTCCAACACTATGCAATTGTCTGTTACTTTCTGTTAGTTTCCCCAAGTTTAACTCTTCTTTATAGATAGACTATAAAAAACATAGCTATAAGCCTTTTTTTATTTCAAGCTTAGTCCGATTTATGGTAAAATCCAATTGCAAAATAAAAAATACGTTCCTGAATACCCTATATAATGTGTTTATATATATTTTGTATACTGTATATAGTATACAAATTTAAAATAAGTCTAATTCTGTCTGGATGATTCTTGACCATTATTTAATTGCGTACAGCATCTCTTCCCAAGCTGTTATCCCCCTTGAAAAGTCACTTTTAAATTAGAAAACCTATTAATTTATCTCCTTCAAATCACCAATACTGCTCTTAGAAAATCTAAACATAAAAACATGCTCTACTAACACTACTTAGAAATTAATATCTCTTATTTAGGTGATACTACCTAATAGAGGTAATAGATATGGAATAACACATATTGGAGCACAATTTGCCTGAGCTAGGTCATACGGAAGGGTTAATTATCTGTATTAACTGCTAAGCCATTTCCTAAGCAGCCTTATGGATGAGATGCATTTTCAACTTGCAGTAATGGGGATTTTAAACGTGGCGAATTATTCTAACTTGGGAGACTGTATTGCCACCCCATATTCTATAAACATATAACCTTATAAAATCATGTTTTATTAATTTCCATGTTTGATCTTCATTTGATACACTCGAAATCACTTCTAAATATCGTTCTTTTTCTTTCCCGTTCCATCAGCTAGAGTATATTCAAGAAATGAAAACTTGATTTCTAACATATCGTATCTCTTATTAAGTTCAAAGAACTCAAGACCATCAATTATATTCTTCTCTCTCTTATGGAAATTATAATTGCGGATAATTGACCAGGGCATGCACGGACAGATTCTTACGCCTTTCACCACTGCAGAGCAATAGCCCTTATTCACTTTTAATGAGATTGCTCCGTGGTCGTCTTTCGAGTTCTGCTAACTTTCCAAGGATATGAAAACACCCGATACGGTTGTGAGCCGACCGGGTGTTACGTGTCCAGGCAGAAAAATGTTACTTTAATTGGTTTTGAGGACCAAGTTTCAGATACGGATGCACGCAACCGGGCTGTAACCACTTCGTCGAATCAAGCCAATGCTTAACGAGTTCCGTCGTGAGATAATTAAAATTTGAATGATATCAATAGTTAACGTCTAAACATTCTCATTTCCCCAAATGCTTACTAGATCATTGATTTGAAGCGATACGACCCTTAGTTCTCCGCCAATGGCATAGAGTTCCAGCCCCCTGCTTTCCAAGTCCGGGAAAATCATGTCTGAAATGATTGTTTCTCCATGATTTCCGAAGACCTCGACACTTGACCAATCCACGTAAATACTCAGTTGTACCCGTCCATGCTCTGGCTTCATAGGGGCCTTGTGTATTGCTGTGAAATCGGAATGAAAATTAATGGCGCTCGACTTCGTCCGATCGACAAACAACTCCCCATTCGAGATATTATATCCAATGATCGTCTCCTGATTAGAAGACTTCCGCACTTTGAACCCGAATTCCACGGCAGTGCTGATTTCAAATTCTGCAATAATTTCTGCCTTTGCAGCAGAGAAATCAGACAACACGTTCATACCTGGCTTAATCGTCAAGTCTTGCAGAGACAAAATCGGTTTTCTTAGCTGACTTAATTCACTTATGGGTGCTTGGATTAAGTGAAGTCCCTCCGGATAAGTCCTAAGCTGTAGCTCACGGGGAATTGACATCTTGCCACGCCATTCCTCTGAAGGTAGCGTGGTACCATAACGCCAATTGTTCATCCAGCCGACCCAAATCTTTCGACCGTCCTCGTTTGGAATCCCATTCCAGGTCACGGCCGCGTAAAAGTCTGATCCGTAGTCTACCCATTTAATAGTATCGAAAGATTCCAACGTTCCATCCAGAGCAAATGCCTTACCGTCAAAGTTGCCTATGAAATACATCATGCCAGAACCACCTGCCGGTGGTTCCGGATCATCTGGATTCACACCATTTCTATCCCCGACACTTAGCATCAGAATCCACTTCGTGGTATTAGGATCCTCATCCACTTGGATTTGAAATATATCAGGACATTCAAATATCCCTCGGTGGATATGCGGAATGTCAGAACCGAATTCGCTTGCAAAAGACCATTCTTTCAGGTTTGGAGATGTGTAAAATTCTACACGTTCTCTTACGGCAAGGACCATTATCCACATCGACGATTCATCATGCCAAAACACCTTCGGATCACGAAAGTCTAGCGTTTCCATTGGGAATAAAACCGGGTTACCTTCATATTTTGTCCAGGTTCGACCTTTATCCCTGCTGTAAGCAATGCTTTGCACCTGCGGCTTGCCGGGCTGAGCCCTGTTGCCCTCATTCGTATAAATTGCAACCAATCCTGATCCTTCTTCGTTGAAAAATCCGCTTGTATTGTTCTTATCCACCACCGCACTTCCCGAGAAGATCGCTCCGTCCTCTCCAGGCGGAATTGCCGGTGAGAGTTCGTCCCAATGTATTAGATCCTTGCTTACCGCATGCCCCCAATGCATGCGGCCAAAGTCAGGCTGCGTATCATGGGGCGTATGCTGGTAGAACAGGTGGTACTCTCCTTCATAGTAAACCAAGCCGTTGGGATCGTTCATCCAATTTTTCTCAGGTGAATAGTGGAATTGAGGCCTGTATGTCTCCCTATAATAACTGTTTCGTGATCCTTTTCTGCTGCTACTGTCGCCCGTTAGGAACATGTCTTTAATGGTATCCACTCTCCTATTGATTGTTGATAAGGTGTTTAACAGCCCAACCACCTTTTATATATTTCAGCCTTGATCTTTAAGATATCGGTCGTAGCCTTTCTGCTTGATTTCCAGCCATTTGTCTAGTCCCAGTCTGGACAGCTCGGCCTTATATTCCGCCCATTCTTCTTCCACTTTGCCTGTTTTGATCCATTCTGCCCGTTTGCGGTTAACGTAAGCAAACAAATCGGTTTCCAGTGTGGAGATCTGCTTCTGATCCTCCAGCGAGAAGAAGACTTTCGGGAAATTATGGTCAGCCTTCATATAAGGAACGAGTCTTTTCTTTATGAGCTCGAGCCGCCCCACTGCATCGTCGGGCTTGGTCGTTACTTTTCCGTAATATTCGTCAAGAATTGCCAATGGACCACCGATATTCGTTTTTTGACGCAGCTCGACTGGCGCAGTTCCCTTAAGCGGAAGATGCTTCAGCATATGACTCGCTTCATCGTATTCAAAAATGTTCTGCTGAGTTTTGTCGCCGTAGGTGCCCCAGTTGTCCTGTACGGACTGGATGGGTTCATACAGTTGGTCAATCCATTTTGCTGTAAGCTCAAGATTTTTGTTGTCACTGGTAATCACCATTCTCCCCCGGTCAAAGCCGAGATTGTTCGTGCGGGTCACATTGACTTCACCGCTTGGCCCCGCGAGCGGATTCATCAATTCATATTTATCGTTGTCTCCTGAAATGTTCGCCTTATCCCATTGAAAATAGAGACCATATTTTTCATTCTGTCCTTTGGCCAGATACGTATTGTAATCCTGCTCGAATGACTCTTCGTCAATCAGGTTCAGCTTATACAGCTCATTAAGGTATTTGATTCCCTCTTTATAACCGTCCTGATCGGCAGTGAAGACCACTTTCCCCTCATTGGTCACTACAGTATGATCGCCGTTGTCCCCAAGACCGAATGATCCAAACAGAAAATTCAGGTCCTCATTGCCGTTATTGAGTATAAAGGACAGCGGGATTTCATCCGCCTGGCCATTTCCGTTAGGGTCGTCATTTTTAAATGCGAGCAGAACTTTTTTTAAATCCTCGGTGGTTTTTGGCATTTTAAGTCCCAGCTTTTTCAGCCACTCCACATTGATCCATGGCATGTCGTTTACAGAATGAATGCTCTCCTTCCCGGCCCCCAGCTCTTCAATCCAAGGAAAAGCATAAATATGCCCGTCCTGTGCAGTTATCATGGATTTGTACTCAGGTGCTTCCTTCAATACCTTCTGTAGATTCGGCATGTATTTATTAATCAAATCCTCCAGAGGGATAATGGTTCCATCCTGTCCGAGGTTCAACAAATCATAGTCGGAATAGCCGGCATCCAGTATGGCATCTGGAAGATCTCCACTGGCAACAGCCAGGTTTCTTTTTTCAATGAAGGAATCGGAGGTGAAGTTGGTAAAATCGATATGCACCCCTGTTTTTTCTTCCAGTCTTTTATAAATCAACTTTTCATTTGGATCGGAAGGTGCCAGCGGCGAGCTTTGAGTCATAAAATGCAAAGTAACTTTCTCTTTAAGCGGCAGAGTAACATTTTCCAGCTTGTAATCTTCGGATGCCGCGGAATTATTGCCTGAACCGCCACATCCGGCAAGCAGTGAAGTAGAAAGTACCAACACAGACAATGTTAGTAATGTTTTTTTCATCTCTATACCCCCGGTTTTTTATTTGATCGAACCTACCATGACACCCTTTTCGAAATACTTCTGGAAGAATGGATACATGACAATCAAAGGCAAACTTGATATGACAATGGCAGAGTACTTAATCATTTCAGACAATTTCTTAAGCTCCGCTTGTGCCATCGCATCGGCAATCATGCCGGGCTGAACCTGATTCTGTATCAAAATGGAGCGCAGTACCAGTTGAAGCGGAAACAGCTTCGGATCATCCAAATAAATCATGGCGTCGAAATAAGAATTCCACTGTCCGACAAAAGCGTATAAAGCTAGAACAAAAATAATAGGCTTGGAAAGCGGCAGAACGATTTTAAAGAAAATACTGAGCTCGGAAGCTCCGTCTATACTCGCCGCCTGGAACAGCTCTTTCGGAAGTCCCTGGAAATAAGTCTTTGCCAGAATAATATTGAATACGCTGATCGAGCCGGGCAGAATAATGGCCCAGACCGTATTCAACATGCCTAAATCCTTAATCACCAGATAGGTAGGAATCAGACCCCCACCGAAAAACATCGTTATCAGGAAAAAGATCATAATGGACCGTTTCCCTACCAACTCTTCAATCGCAAGCGGATAAGCCGCGAAGACGGAAAATAATACGGTTGCGAACGCAAAGGCTGCTGAATAAAAAATAGCATTAAAAAAACCGCGGATCATGGCACTGTTGCTTAGGATTTTGGCATATCCCGTGAGTGTCCAGTCTGATGATGTAATGGCAAACCCTTTGGTAATCAGGGTATTTGGAGTTAAAAAGGACGAAAGCACCACATAGACCAGCGGTAACAGAATAGCGAGAACAAAAAAACCAAGTAGAATATAATTGATAATGAGCAGAATCCGGTCCTTCCCGGTGTAATGAATATCCATAAATACCTCCTTCTTTAATACAGCCCTTCTCCTTCGTTCAGCTTCTTGACGACGGTATTTACGAAAATCAACAGGACTACATTAATTACGGAATTGAACAACCCGATTGCCGTAGAATAAGCATAATCGCCGGATTGCAACCCCACCTTGTATACGTAAGTCGCGATGATTTCCGAGGTTGGTGTGTTCAGAGCCGTCTGCATCAGGTAAGCCTTTTCATAGCCGATCGACATAATACCTCCTGCAGCGAGAATGAACAGGACGGCCATGACGGGTTTAAGAGCTGGCAGATCAATGTGGAAGATTCTCTTCATCAATGAAGCCCCATCAATTGTTGCAGCGTCATGCAACTGCGGGTCCACATTGGCTAAGGTGGCCACATAAATGATAGAGGACCAGCCCGCTGTTTGCCATATACCGGACAAAATATATACCGTTCGGAAATAGGCGGGATCAGTCATAAAAGAAATCGGCTTGCCGGTGAAGGTTGTTACCAAAGCGTTCACTATTCCAGCTGGCGATAGAAAAACAAACAGCATACCGGCAACAACAACAACCGAGATGAAGTTAGGTGCGTATACAATAAGCTGAATATTCTTCTTGAGCTTCGCTCCTCTGATCAGATTTAGCATTAAGGCCAGAATAATCGGGACTGGGAAACCGAGAATAAGACCGTAAGCGCTTAATTTAAGCGTATTCATTAAAATGTCATAAAAATTTGGTGATGAAAGAAACCGCTGAAAATGTTCAAATCCAACCCATTCGCTGCCCATGATTCCTTTTCTTGGGCTGAAATTTTTAAACGCAATGATCGAGCCGTACATGGGAACATACTTGAAAATGACGGTAAGAATTATGGACGGAAGCAGAAACAAATACAATATATAATTTCGAACCATGTAGCTTAACCAATGGTTTCTTTTTTTTGTTTCTGAAGCCTTTAGTCCCCTTTTTTGAACGATCGAATTCCCCAATGTTTTCCCTCCTACTGTTCACGGCTTGTTATACGACACAAAATATAAGCCATGTTATGTCACCTCTCTGACATAATTCACCAAGATGTTTTCAAATACTTGCTTGTAATATCCACACCTCCAACAGAACTAGAATTTTACACATCCCCAAAATGAATGGGTTTACAATTTACATTTGAACACTTTTTACTCTTACAATTTAGCAGATGTATATTTAATTAGTCAATATATTTCGGGTGAATAAATTCATTCAAAAAGCATATTTCAAGATAATTATAATGTTTTTAGCAAAAATACATCAAAAACACACGATATAAATAAACAAATGTAAATTTTTATTGTTCATTTGAATAAATTCATTGTTAAAAACATGAAAATACTATATATTTAGAAATATGGAGAATCTTAATTCGGAGAATAAGGTGAACAAAATGACGAGAAAGTCAAAGGTTACGATACAAGATATCGCTGATGCCTTGGGGATTTCTAGAAACACTGCATCCAAGGCGCTTAATGGAGTAGAGAATATTCCTGCCGTAACGAGGGACAAGGTGATCAAAAAGGCAGTGGAGCTTAAATACAAACAATTTTCTTATATGGAAACAGCCTCTGAAAAACAGGGCAATATCGCACTTTTGACCTGTAATCTTCCCAATAGTTCACACTTTGGATCGCTACTGATCAGCGGGCTGGAGAAGGAAATCAGCAACCAGGGCTATACATTATCCATTTACTTTGTCCGTGAGAACGATATCAATTCGATGACCCTGCCCGGCAATTTCGAACCTTCGAATGTGGCTGGCATCTTCTGCATCGAAATGTTCAGCAAGGAATACAGCAAGATGATCACAGATCTTTGCATCCCAACCATTTTTATTGATTGCGCTGCGGATATGATGTATCCAGAATTGAAGGCGGATCTGGTATTAATGGAAAATGAACACAGCACATACTGTGTTACCCGGAAATTAATTAATCATGGCTATGAAAGCTTCGGTTTTGTAGGCGATTACAATCACTGCAAAAGCTTCAATGAACGCTGGACCGGATTTAATAAGGCCTTAGCTGAAGCAGGAATCGCCGTAGATGCTGCTCATAGCATTGTAGCGCCTGACCGCAACTTCTTTATAGAGGAGAACTGGATGGAACAGCAGTTGGATGCCCTGAAGGAGTGTCCCTCCGTCTTTATTTGTGCCAATGATTTCATTGCCATCAGCGTGATCAAATCTTTGAAAAACAAAGGGATTAAAGTTCCGGAAGATGTTGCTGTCTGCGGGTTCGATGATGCTTCGGAATCCCGGGTTGTCGAGCCTCATCTTACAACCGTGCATATTTATAGTAGTCAGATGGGTATTATTTCAGCCGAAATGTTATTGTCCAGAATCAAAGACAATACCATGCCATACCGAGTGACTCATGTTGCAACGGATATCGTATACCGGGACTCGACGCCTGTTCTAAACTAAATCTACCAAGAGGTGAATTAATGTGAAAAATGACGGAACGGTTCTTTGTGTGGGCGAGCTGCTTATTGATTTTTTCTGCACGGATATTGATGTCAATCTTGCCAAGGGTCAGCATTTCTCCAAGCAGGCCGGCGGTGCTCCGGCAAATGTAAGCGCAGCCGTAGCCAAACTCGGAGGAAAAGCGTCATTCTTGGGAAAAGTCGGGGCTGATCCCTTTGGCATGTACCTGAAGCAAACTCTGGATGAGCAGCATGTGGATACGTCCATGCTCCTTTTTGATCCGGCAACGCCGACTACACTGGCCTTTGTTTCCCTTGCCGCTAACGGCGAACGGGATTTCGTGTTCAACCGCGGAGCTGACCGTCAACTGTCTCTGCAGGACATTGATAGAGAATGGACCCGGCAGGCTGCCATTCTGCATTTTGGCTCGGCAACGGCCTTGCTCGCCGATCCTTTCCGAGAAGCGTATTTGTCTTTATTAGATGGAGCGAAGGCCAATGGGCAATTCACCTCCTTTGATCCCAATTACCGGGGGGACCTCTGGAAAGACAGGCAGGAGGAATTTATCACACTGTCCAGAAGAGGAATACACAATGCGGATTTGGTAAAGGTAAGCGAAGAGGAATTAAACATCATTACAGGGCTGGCTGACCGCGATGCTTCATTGGATCTTTTGCATGGGTTGGGAGCCAAGACGGTGGCAGTTACCTTAGGAAAAGAAGGAACCCTCATCTCAAGTGGTGCCTCCCGTTCGTTAATCGGCAGTATCGCTGTTAAATCGATCGACTCTACTGGTGCCGGAGACGCCTTCGTCGGAGCAATGCTGTATCAAATCAGCCAGTTGAGTCAGCCTAAGGCATTTACCTCTAACGCGAAGCAGCAGCAGGAATTTGTGACACTTGCCAATCAAGTTGGCGCCATCGTGTGCACTAAAGTTGGAGCGATTGCAGCCTTGCCGTCGTTGGAAGAAGTTAATCGTTTCGTAGCGCAAGGTTGAATCAAGGAATGAAGCGTAAGAACTGCAAAAGGTGTCCGACGATCTCTAAGGTTGCTGGACACTTTTTTATGTAGTGATCCGTCGTTCATTGGAAAGATGCTGCTGATCAGGGCACCTTCCAATGAATGACGAAAAGCTTGGTCGATGAAAATGAAAACTTTTATATCGCAAATGAAAGAAAAAATTATTCGCGAAGTACCAAAAATTGTGCAACCAAGCCTATACAAATAGAGTGGTTGCATTAAGTCAATTTACACTTAGCCTGATTATTTTCTGATTTTGCTGATGAAAAACGGATATTCAGGGAACACTTCAATCTCCAGTTCCGATACCAACATTACATACTTGGATTTCATCAAAAATATCGAATGTCATCTTATGTATTCTTCAACCCATATATAGAAGGTATCGTCTTCAATCATAACCGCTTCTGTAAATTCCCTGCTTAAGCTTGGATTTTATAAGGGTAGTTTTGATTGGAAACTTTGTGTCGATGTAAAAAAAGTTTGTGTCGCTGCTGCGCGGCGACACAAACTAAACTCATAGAGATACAAATGTCATTATTTAACCAACTTTAATCATTCATCTTTATGTTTTAGTTTCACTTTAACTTCATTAAAAAAAGCCGTTGTATCCCATACATTGAGACCAAAGTTTCCTTCTTTATAAGTTTGATCTTTTGTGTCTATAACTAATTTATTGTTCAAATAAACCTTAGTGATGTCGCCTTGCGCTTCTACTTTGAGATGATAATCTGTATTTGGCTGTAAATCCAGTTTTCCATCATTGTTATATGTCGCAATTTCATATCCGGTTCCATCAACAAATTTAATTAATTTTACAATATTATTTTTTATATCAACATTTGCTGCATACGAATTCTTTGCAGTTAAGTCAGAACGAAAAACCAATGAACCTGCTCCAATGGAGTTATCTATCAAATCTTTTTCAGAATTACCGGGGTGGGAATCTGTATCTGGCACGTTTATATTGGCTTCATATACAAAATTCCTGCCGGTCACTTTTGATACTATGAAAGCATCTCCCTTACTCTGTCCCTGTTTTCCATGAATGGTGTCCGCCCAGTTCCCGTTAACGATGGTCCAACCTGATAAGTTTGATTTAAAAGAAGAGTTCTTTTCTTTCCATACACTCTTTAGAGGATATAGGTCCAAAGATTTCAGCTTCACATTTCCGCCCTTACTATAAATTTTTAATCCTTTGCTTGCAGAATCCGCGAATATCTGATCGGTAATCACGGTCGTACCATCATTACCGAACACCTCTACAGCTGATCTATCAACAATTACCTGCAATTTAACCGTGCCGTTTTTTGCCTGTAATGGTCCCTCATGCTTGCCAACTACACTACTTCCGTAATCGAAATCTCCTGAATGAGTCCGGTCTACAAATAATTGTTCGTTGTAGACATCGTAACCGACAGTAGTATATTGCTCACCTCCTTCACGGATCTTGAAGCCAAATTCTGTTGCCTTAGTATCCGATACATCAAACAAAGCGATCAGTTCAAATGTATCTTCTGATAAATTAGAAAGAAGATGGCTGTTACCCGATATCATTTTATTGGTATACGATATACGATCCCCTCTGTCACGAATGCTTTTTAGCGAAATAGGGGTTTGTTTTAAACGTAGACCCTTTGTGGTTTGAGTGAGCTCCATCTTCCGCGGCAGTGTTGTTGAACTTCTCCACGTTGAGGTGGGTGTATCGTTGGCATACTTCCAATTACTCATCCAGCCGAGCCAATATTTCTCACCCTTCTTCCCTTCTACTCCACTCCAATCCACAGCAGCATAAAAATCAGCGCCATAGTCAGTCCATAACACTTTATCGGAAGTATTTTCATTTTTAAACGTTTTACCGTCAAAGCTGCCTACAAAATACTGCATGCCCGATCCGCCTGCCGGAGCACCATCATTTATACTTACCTGTAGGACCCACTTTCTTTTTGAAGGATCACCATCAACCGGCAATTCGACTAACGTAGGACATTCCCATACTCCTCCGATGCTGCCGTTTGTGGAAGGAATCCACTGTCCAGAAACAGCGGACCAATCTGTGAGGAGACCGCTTTGTTTCATATCTGTTTTCTCCGGCTCTTTTGCAACCTGGTCAACTTTATCCGATATGGTCCCTTCATTATAAACATTAACATCATCAACATTTATATGACCGTAACCATCTTTGGCATGGTCTACTACCTTGATATATAATACTTCACCAATATATTTGGACGCGTCCCATACGTATTTTGAATATTTTTCTTCATTAAATTTTATATTGGCCTGGCGGATCAATTCTTTATCGTCGGCTGCTCTGACCAATGATACATAGGTATTGTCGCCATCATCGCCTGCTCCTAGTAACAGATTGATTTCACCGGATCCGTTTAATTTAAAATATGAGGAATGCAGTTCACCCGTTGCTTCATCTCCCTCGTGAAGCTTGGAATATCCCCACAAGTGATAATTCCCCTCATGTCCGAAGGATCCACCCCAATAAGTCGCTTCACTGGATACATGATCATTCGAAAAAGTATCACCCTGGGTCACCGTCCATCCGGTTAAATCGCCTGTTTCAAAATCATGATTGATGATTTCTTTCTCATCGGTCATGATATTTCTACCCAGTTGAACATCCTGAAATATCGCAGAAGAGTGCAAAAGATGTAATCCAAAATGGCCGGACAGGAAGGTTGCATCATCGATATCATGAATGAGATTTCCGTCCAGATACATCTTTATATTTGTTCCAAATGTGCTCACTTTTAAATCATGGCTTTGATAAGTATCCAGCGTTACTGTGGTTTCAGCCAGAACCGTTTTATTCCCGTCTTCCATTTTCACAATTTTCACTTTATCGTTTAAAGCATCGATACTCGCCATATATCCATTTTTCGCATCAGCATCCGTCCGGAAAACAAGTGATCCTGTTTCATCTCCTCCCTCTGACAAATCTATAATCGCATTATATATAAAGTTGTCCCCAGTCTTACCACTTATGATAAAAGCATCATCTGCAGATGTACCGCTTTTCCCCTCCATGGTATCTTCCCACCGGCCGGTTACAGCTGTCCAATTAGATAGATTGGTTGCAAAGTTAGAGGTGTTCTTGAAATTCACATTTCGGAAGGAAGCTGTTGAATTCCAGGCGGTCAGACCGTAATAACCATAATCAAATTCAGTATCCGTTTCTTTAATTACAGACTGATTATCTATAAACACCTGAATGTCATGACCATATACGTCTACCTGCACGTTGTAAGTTGATGAGGTTCCCAGGGTTAAAGACTTGCTAGCAATTTCTGTATTCGATCCATCGACATTCTTATTTAAAGTAACGACATCATTTTTGGCATCCAGGCTGACGACATAACCGTTTTTCGCATTCTTGTCAGCACGAAAAACCAGACCTCCTGAGCCTTCCCTGCCATTCTTTTTATTAAGGGTAATATCTCCCTCATAGGTGAATGAACCGCCTTCCTGTGAAGACATAGCGTACGAAGTGGTATCCACACTGTTGGCCTGTATTCCGTTATCTTCACCAAATTCGCTTGCATAGGTCCACTGTTTTAAATTGGGGGAAGTATACAACATTACTTTATTCGCTGCGGCCAAAGACATCACCCATTGTCTGGAGTCTTCATGCCAGAATACTTTAGGGTCTCGCCAATCCGATATCGGGGGATCCGGCATTACCGGATTTCCTTCATACTTGGTCCAGGTTCTGCCTCTATCTAAGCTGTACGCAATACTTTGAACCTGGCCGTTATCCCCGGAATGAGTGAAGATCGCAACCATCGCTTCTTTTCCGAACCCTGCTGTATTGTTCCAATCGATCACAGCACTTCCCGAGAAAATCTGACCGTTTTCATCTGGATACAACGCAATCGGTAAATGTTTCCAATGAATAAGGTCTTTGCTCACCGCATGCCCCCAATGCATCGGTCCCCATTTCGTCCCATAAGGATGATACTGGTAAAAAAGATGATATTCACCCTTATAATAAACCATTCCATTCGGGTCGTTCATCCAGTTAGCCTCAGGCGAAAAATGAATCTGATTACGGTAAGGTTCATCGTAATAACCAAGATCCGCTGCAAAGGCGGGAGTTAATGGTAAACTAAATACCATAAAGCAAATAAGCAACATACTTAACTTCCTCTTCACCATCTTTCACATCCTCTTTTAATATTTTGAACACCTAGTGTTATTCTTAACATCACAAATAAAGCGTTTACATTTATCTCTATAACTCAATTTCTTATGTTTACGCTGTTTTGGTCACAAAAATCCGACAAAGTCCGGCCAAGGATGACTCCCTGACCGGCACGTTTTAAGCCAAAACCCCAAATGCGTACCCAATAATGCCTACTGCGAATAAAGCAAAAATCAGAGCGATTGCGTTCACTTTCTTTTTCAGTAGCCTCATACATAAAAAGGTCAATAATAGTGGTAAAAGTCCGGGCATCAATTGATCCAAAATCATCTGAACGGTCGTAATAACCTCTTTTCCATCCGTTCCCACATATCTTGATACCACCAGCGGCACATTCAGGGTGGTCCATTTGGAAACAAGTGCGCCCATAACGAAAAGCCCCAGTATGGAGGCTGACTCCGTGAGTTTTTGCAACCGGTTTCCAGACATATCGGAGACAATCTCCGTACCTTTGTGATAACCGTATTTCAGACCGTACCATTTCGTTGCCAAGCGTGCGGTGTTAAAGAGAAGGAAGAAAAGAACCGGTCCGACAAGGCTACCGGATAAGGCGATTGAGGCTCCGAGTGCAGCCAGAACCGGGCGTAAAGTCCCCCAGTAAATGGGGTCACCCACTCCCGCAAGGGGTCCCATTAAACCGACTTTGACTCCACTTATGGTGGCATTGTCAATCGGCTGGCCGCTTGCTTTCTGCTCTTCCATCGCAGCCGTTACACCCATAATAGGCGCTGAGATAAACGGTTGAGTGTTGAAAAATTCCAGATGTCTTTTCAATGCCTCTTTTTGATCTTCTTTCTTGCTGTACAGCCGCTTAATCGCAGGGATCAAGGTGACACAGAAACCGATCGACTGCATTCGCTCAAAATTGAACGAGCCTAACAGGAAGCATGAACGGACAAACATCTTATTTAAATCACTTTTAGTCAGCTTCTTTTCTTTCATAGTGCTCTCCTCTCCCTTCAGGTAGTTACTATAACTCTTCAATTTCTTCCATCTTCTCATTACGCTGGTTGTATTTTGGGCTCAGCTGGATGTAAAGCAGAGCCAGAACCGCACCAATGACCCCAAAACCAACCAGATTAATGCTGGTAAAAGCTGCAATGACAAAGCCCAGAAAGAAGAATGGCATCAGGTATTTGGCTGCCATCATATTAATGACCATCGCATACCCTACGACTACGATAAAGCCGCCCGCAATTTGTAGTCCTCTTGTGATAACCTCCGGAATTGCGTTAAGCATAGCAGTCACCAGGCCCGTTTCTGCGGCAACTGCCACCAAAACAGCGGGCAAAGCAACGCGCAGACCTTGCAAAAGTAAGGCAATAAAGTGACATAGCTCAATTCCTTTGAAATTTGCAGATTCCGCATACTTATCAGCTAAATGCTGGAAGAAGACAGTAATCGTCCTGACAAAAATGGTAAGCACTTGTCCGGCGGCTGCAATTGGAATCGCAACGGCAATTCCGGCGCCGATCGATTGATGGCCGACGATGACCAAAATGGTTGAAACCACACTGGCTAGAGCAGCGTCTGGTGCCATGGATGCTCCTACATTCATCCATCCCAAAGCCATTAATTCCAGAGTACCGCCAAGTATAATGCCAGTTTTGAGATCGCCAAGGACAAGGCCAATCAACGTACACGCAATCAGAGGACGATGGGTTTGCCCTTCATCTAGAACGCTACCCATGCCACATATGGCCGCTACCAGTGTTACCATCACAATTTGAAAAACAGTCATTTCTATAACTCCTCTCTAGTTGCCGCCTGGTATTTACGATCACAAATCCTGCAGTTTGGTAATCAAGTTGATTTTCGGATCACTGGCTACTTTTCTGATTTCCAGCTCAATGCCTCTTTCATGCAGCTTACGAAATGCATCTACATCCTGTTGGTTTACGGATACCGCCCCGGTAATCTGTGTCTTTCCTTCCTTAAAACACATTCCTCCAACATTCACCGAGCGGATGGGTACTCCCCCTTCTACAACCCGCAGTACATCCGTAGGGTTGGTAAAGAGGAACAATGTTTTAAAATCACTGTATTTGGGGTTATTATAAGCCTCTATCGCTTTGTTAATCGTTACGACATACGCCTTAATTCCAGGCGGCGACACCTGAAGCAATAAGGTTTTGCGTAATGTATCCGCTGCGACTTCATCGCTAACCGCGATGATCTTGTTGCACTTCGCTTCTTTCACCCAAACGGTCGCCACCTGACCGTGAATCAGACGGTCATCAATACGAACTAATGCAATTTCCATTCTATAATTCCTCCTCTAATTGACTGTTTCGAATGGCACGAAAAGACATCATGGAATCGTGCCCCGCATGTATCGCTAGATTTACCAAATTCTCTACTTGTTCAATCCCTCTGTTTGCAAGAAGGTCAACGATCATTGGCAGGTTTACTCCTGTCACAATATCCATTTTTTCATGGTTAACTGCAATTCGGCTGGCAGCATTATAAGGACTGCCGCCGAATAGATCAACAAGGAAGATAACACCGTCCGTCCAATCCAGCGATGCCAACGCAGCCTTATATTTCTCTACAAGTCCGCTGACACTTTCACCTGGTTCAAACGTAACACCTGCCACATTATCCAATTGGCCGAAAACCATTTCTGTTGACCTCAGTATTTCTTCAGAAAATTTCCCGTGTGTCCCAACAATTACACCGATCATCTGTCTCACCCCCTTTGTTTCTCTCCACATATATCTATGATGCAAGTTCTGTGCCAAACTTCTGTATAGATCAGAGGGAATTTTGTAAACAACAAAAAAACCCCCGTTGCGTCGGAGGTTTTTTCCAGTCTGAACAGATCATTATTTATCAATCTCCACTGCTTTCATACACATATGAAAGCGTTTTATACTCTTTGGCCATTACTGTGGAATAAAGTTATATACTTCGCTCAACATTTCGCAAATATAATATTTTTCGTCATCAGAAAGAGTAAGATTCATACCAGAAACAAATATGCTGCATGAACGGTTTACCACCTCGAATATGTGCTGGTCGAGCTGTTTCACTTCCCCCTGATAAACAAGTCCATCGCGAATAACCATACGTTCCAGCGCATAAGCTGTGTGAGTAGAAATTTGGACTTTTGTTGCATAATCAAATTTGACTTCTAATCCAAGTTCCAGCTCTTGCACAAATCTCATCACCATTCCCAGAATTTTGTGGGGATTCAAATAAGTCATAAATTCTTTCAGGCTTTCCTCGCATAACTCCCTGACGACTACACTTTGATCCACAGCAGGGATCTGTTTGTTATTCAGCAGTAGCTCTCTCAATGTCTGCTCACCGCTTGCTTCAATCAGCTTTTCCAAAGGAATAAACGGGATTTCCGGCTCGCTTGGCCGTTTTACTCCAATCACGGCAAGAATTGTTCGCTTAGACCGCATATCCTGGACCACTTTATCCAACTCCCTTACGTTTGCCGGGACAACAAGTATTTCCTCATCCGTCAAATCGCAGACAATTTTCTCTACAAACTCTTTCAATTTGACCGCTGCACCTTTGCCGGAGGAGCAAACCGTCACAATTGCCTTATGAACTACTTTCACTGCGGCGCTGCTATTGTTATATCCCCTGAAATCCTTTAGCGATTGGTATATTTCCTCTATCCCCATGTCAAAAACACTGGCCTTTCGGACAGCCTCCAGCGTGAGCGGAGTTGAAACCATATCAATAGTCTTTACATTGATTCCAACACGTTCCATAATAGTTTCTTCAAGATTGAGCAAAGAGCCCATATCAACCAGCAGCAACACGCCTCTACCACGGTCAATGCTCTTTACTTTATCGATAATAAGCTCCAAAATTTCCCTAGGACTGACATCGAGAGGCATATCAACAGCACAAAGATTAGAACTGCCCAGCAAGCTGTCTACGACGCCGACGATGCTGCTCGCTGTACTGGTACCGTGTGCTGCCACAATAATTCCCACACTACCCTGTCGTTCTTCCTCAACAGATTTCAGAAGAATCGCCATATAAGTTATTTCGGCCTCCGGTACATGTACACCAAACTTAGACTCGATCAAACTTTTGATAGTCTGGGCCAGTCTGTACTCTTCATCATGTTCATTCATCGGTTCATAGATTCGTGCATCACCGTATTTTTTGTCTCTGGTGCGCTTGAAAAAGGCGCTTAAATGAAGACTGAAAGCATACACGAATCTCTCGCTATAAATTCGGTTTAGTTCCTTTTTGGCCATTTCCTTAATCTGCTCGGAGAATTCAAGGATGTCTTTGTCCACAATTTTCAGAATTCGTTCCCTGCTCCCCTTGGTGTTATAAAAACGGTTATAAAAGCTTTTAATATGGATATTGACATCCGTAGCAATAAATCTGTGGATGTAGGCGTCGTCTAGCCCTTCTTCCTTCAGCATGCCAATCTTGTCTTCAATTAGTTTGTAAAGGTTAAACGGCAGCTCGGAAACAACCTCTTCATCCAAAGCTTTTCTTCCTTCAGGAGTAATGTATAGGCACGAGGAAATACATCCGATTTCCTTCATCTTATATTGCGTTTTATCAATATTAAACAAACCATCTCGGATATTTCCCGGCAGGTTTTTAAAATCAAGTCCTATTTCTTCTTTGTTTTCATGTATGCTGTTTAAAAAACCTTTAGCGCATACCAGCTGGATGTTCGACTTTAACTGGCCGATATTGCCGTAGGTGACGCTGCCGATCAGTGCTCTTACTACCTCTGGTTCAATCCTAATCGGCTTGTTTACCCTATTGGCCTCGTTAGCAAACAAATGCTTCAAAATCAGCATTTGCTCCTCAATAGCACGTTCCTGAAGGGAAGGGATATTGATTGTGATGGGTATGCGCCTAATGAAGGTTTTCAGCATGGATGATCCGGGATCCTCCGTCGTAGCTCCAATCAATAATACACTCGCGTCTCTTTTTCGATCCGTTTCGCCCAATTTGTTATAGGTGTGAGTATCCATGAAATAGAAAATCATTTCCTGGCCTTCCGGGGGTAAACGGTGAATCTCATCCAAAAACAGGATGCCTCCGTCAGCTTTCTCCACCAGCCCTGCCTTTTCATGATCAGCGCCTGTAAACGCCCCTTTAACGTGACCAAAGATGTGGGAAAGTAGCAAGTGGGGGTTATTGAAATAATCAGCGCAGTTAAAAACGATAAATGGCGCATGCTCTGAAAACCGCTTCATATACTTGCCATAATGGTACATCAACCTGGCAAACATAGTTTTTCCAACACCCGTCTGCCCGACTATCAGGGTATGCAGACCTCTAGGAGGATACAGAATCGCTGCCTTCCCCTGCTCAACCTGGTTACGCATGCTGCCCCTGAAACCGATCAAGGCATGGAACGGATCGACCTGTTCGTCAGGCAGCAATACCTCTTTGATGCTTTTGACCTCAATTTGTTTCTCTTTCAGCCGAACCCGAAAGGTGTCCTCGATAATCTGCTTGTGCAGAAATCTGACCGGTCTTCCTTTGATTTTAAGGATTAGATCGTCACGCAGCAGATTATTCAACTCTTTGCTCACATTGTTTCTCAACATCTTTTGATCATCAGCAATTTCCGCAGCCGTAATCCCTTCCCCCGCAAATAAAGCCTCTTTGGAAATTTTCTTGGTGCTTTCGGCAATATACTCTAAAATCTTATCTATTCTTTTCACCTGTATTCCTCCAGCCTGAATCAGTCATTGGAAATTGATTTCAACCTGCTTATTTAGGGAACAGAATATGGTTTTTCAGCGCATGAGCTACTCCATCCTCGTCATTCGAAAGAGTAACGGTGTTGGCAGCAGCTTTGACCTCAAGGGGAGCATTTTCCATGGCAATGCCAAGTCCCGCAAAGGCCAGCATGTCGATATCATTGTAGTTGTCACCAATAGCCAGACAATCGCTTTGTTTCAGTTGGTACTCTTTTAGCAGAATTTGAATGGCTGCGGTTTTGGAAGCCTTTTTTGACATGATTTCCAGATAAGTAGGCTTGGATAAGTAGAGATTTACTTCTTCGCCGTATACGGGTCGCAATACTTGAAGGACGCGTCTGATCTCTTCGGGATCACCCATGCACAAAATTTTACTGGT
Organism: Paenibacillus sp. FSL R10-2748; assembly: GCF_038005565.1. Taxonomy (NCBI): domain Bacteria; kingdom Bacillati; phylum Bacillota; class Bacilli; order Caryophanales; family Paenibacillaceae; genus Paenibacillus; species Paenibacillus sp. FSL R10-2748. The sequence continues at coordinate 193,758 of NZ_JBBOTK010000007.1, read as the reverse complement.
TCCATCAGTCTCTTCCCTCCAACCATTGGTAAGCTTAGAAAAACTATAAATGCGAGGCTCGATATTGGTGATGTCACGTTCTTGAAGCGCCCATGCATCCAATTGCTCAATATACCACTCATCATCCTTATACAGGCTTACGTGAAGATCATAGGCAGCCAGGCTGTCAAGCAAACGCTGTGTCATTTGCTTATCTATATAACGGGTGTTCAGCTTGTTCCCGTGTTTATCTATAACAAGTGCCCCACTGTAGCATATGAGAGGCTCCGAAATACCAAGATGCTTCTGCAATGGAATAATTGCTTTTGGCATTCGCGCAGAGACAAGAACCACTGGAATCTGCTTATCATTTATAACCTGGAGAATGGTTTCTTTGGTTGCTTCCGTGATTTGATGCGCCGAGTTAAGCAGCGTCCCGTCAATATCAATGCAGACAATTTTATAAGTTTCCATAAATGATTCCTCCAGCTCCAGTGTATTTTGTTATTCAATGAATGAGTATACAAGAAAGATAGTGTATATAACCAAAAATACAACACACATAATAACTGTTACTTATTACGACAAGCTTTGGCTTGTTTTGAATCGTTTCTATCAGATAAAATTACTCGGTAACGTTAACATCTAGGCAGGAGAATTGCATAGGCTTAGAGAAGTAGATCTTTCATAAATGACTGACTGTGAATTTGTGCCGGAAATGTATGGAAAAGGAGTTTGAATAAGTCAATGATACGATATGGATTACAACAGGAACAAGGATTCAAGCTGGTTATGACGCCCGAATTGCGACAAGCAATCACGATCTTGCAATATTCTTCGGCTGATTTAATATCCTTTCTGCATGAACAGGCGAACAATAATCCAGTCATTGATTTGCCGGAGTTTAATATGTCCATTGGCGGTATCAAAGAAGAAGCAGAGCAGTTTTCACAGAAAGATCAAGGAGAGCTGATTGAACATTATCGTGGCGGAGAAAAATATCCATCGGTCCAGCGAGCAACCCCCGTTACATTTCTGGACTTTGTCCCCAATCCGAATGATACCCTGTTTGAACACCTGAACAGGCAGCTTGGACTGGTATGTGGGCTTACAAATTCACAGCGTATGGTGGCACGGTACCTCATTGGCAATTTGAACGAAATGGGATATTTAGAACTTGATGTTCCAACAGTCGCCTCACTAGTGGACGTTTCCATAGCCGAAATTGAGGATATGCTCTTGGTGATACAGAGTTTTGATCCACCGGGGATCGCCTCTTACAGCTTGGAAGAGTGTCTTCTTCTCCAGCTCCAGCTTGCTGGCATGGATGATGAATGCATAGTCAGAATGGTAAGCAACCATCTGGCTGATCTGGCAAACAATCGGATACAAAAAATTGCGGATGCTCTTGAAATCGGTAGGCGAGAGGTTATACAGATGGCCGATCGAATTCGCAAGCTAAATCCATGCCCGGGCGCAGCATTTGCTCATAAAGAGCAGCAATACATCATAGCAGATATCACGGTCGAAAAAGCCAACGGCGAATATCTTGTCCTGATTAATGACATTAGTGCGCCGCGGGTTGAGATCAACCCTTTTTACCAGCAAATGATGCGGGATCTACCGAATAGTGAAACCAAACTTTTTATCCATGAGAAGATGAATACGGCAAAATGGCTGATCAATAGCATGAAGCAACGTCGGCTGACCCTTCTACGGGTTGCCAAGGCCATTGTGGAAAAGCAGCAGGATTTTTTTGAGCATGGCGTGTCTTTCCTCAAACCAATCACCCAAAAGGAGATTGCCGAAAAGACGGGCTTACACGAATCCACGGTCAGCAGGGCGGTCAGTAATAAATTTATACAGACGCCTCGCGGATTGTTCGAACTCAAATTCTTCTTTACTTCCTCCTTGACGTCAGCGGACGGAGATGCTGCTTCATCGGAGAGTGCAAAAAAGCGTATCAAAAATTTGATAGATGATGAGGACAAGCAAAAACCGTTATCGGATCAGGCTATTACTACCCTGCTGGGAAAGGAAGGTTTGCATTTATCACGCAGAACCGTGGCGAAATATCGAGAAGAACTAAGATATCTTTCTTCTGCCAAAAGAAAAAAGTTTGAAGTTTGAATGGTTAAAGATAGTGGCGATGCAGCAAGACAGGCAACGTCTCAGGAAAGCTTGATCCGACTCGCTAGTTCTTGAATTCACCATTACCCCCCCTTTCTTGAACTAGGATGTTTTCACTTTTGAAACGTTTCCAATTTGCTGTAAGAAAAACGTCAGTTAGTAGATCCACACTATGAATCGAAAGAATGAGGCTAATATTTTTCAATAAAATCATGTAGTTTCGCCTTGCTTGAAGACAACGGGGAGACGATACACTTGCTGATCTAAAGTTTCACCTTCGATTTTCTTATAAAGTAATCTGATTGTCATACGTGCCATCTCCTCCACTGGCTGCCTGATTGTAGACAATATCGGATGAAAATAAGGATGATCCTGAATCCCGTCGTAGCCGATAACCTTTACATCCTCTGGAACGCGAATGCCCTCCCTGCGTGCTCTTTCTATATAGCTGGCGGCTAACATATCGGTAATAGCAAAAATGCCGTCCACATCGCGGTGCTCATTTAGGAACTCGTTAAAATAGGCATCGTCGTCCACTATAGGGTCGGGCTTCTCGTAGATTACATAATCGACTCCCAATGTTTGCGCTTCATGAATGAAACCTTTTCTCCGATTCATGGTTTCACTGAAAACGGAAGTGACGCTTCCCATAAAAGCCGGTTTCTGGGCTCCCGCTTTAACAAGCTCCCTCAAAGCCAGACGCCCTCCCTCATAATTATCGGAGGTCACACAGGTAATTTTTTTGTTGAAGTGCCTATCAATACTTACAATCGGAATGTCATTGCTTACGCTACTCTCTATATCATTGTAAGTAATGCCGACAATACCAGCCACTTTGTTTTGCCGTAGCATATCCAGATAATATAGTTCCTTTTCGGGCTTGCCGCCGCTATTACATAACATGAGCTTAAAGCCTTCCCTATCCAACTCATCCTCAATGTAATAAGCCAGTTCAGAAAAAAAAGGATGCCAGATACTTGGAAGCAGCAAGGCTACCATCTTGGATTTCCTCATCTTGAAATTTCGAGCGACTTCATTAGGAAAATAATTCAGTTCTTGTATAGCTTTCTCCACTTTCCTGCGTGTTTCTGGTTTTACAGAGCCCGAGTTGTTAATAACGCGGGACACCGTTCCCACAGCTACGCCAGCTATGTTAGCTACATCTTTAATACTTGGCATCTCCCTCCCCCTATCTCTCTTTATGAAAATTATAATAACACTAAGATGGAAACGTTTCAATTATGTTTGAAACGCTTTTTTTGCTGACTGTTTTCATGCTTCCTAAAGAATGTCTTCGCTTTAATGAAGCTCTATTGTCAGTTGTATGCGGATCTAAAAAACAAGGCTTGTGATGAAAATTATCATTAGAGAGAACGGTTAAAATCTGTATCAATTTTTGTTCCGGAAATATGCCTATGCTTGCTCAAGCGTTCTCTCCAGTACATCCGTCAGAAAAATGATTTGCTCCTCGAGCTTGCCCTTTTCATGACTACAAATGCCCACGGCCTTTATAAAAGCTTTTTATCTTCCCTGCCGGGCTGAAGCGCCAGTGTGGATTCCATTAGATATACGTCCTTGTCCTCTACATCTGTTCATATTCATCTCTATCCTTCTTGTTTTAGTGGTTAATCCTAAATTTCCCCCGAAAGACACGAATAGCGTTATTAAAAGTTACGTGCCCACCGTTTCTTTAGTCCCATTTGCCAATTTATCGAAGAGATCACGTTAAATTTGTAAAGGCAGCCGATAATCGGCTGCCTTTACGTTTAAATAGTGTTTGCAAAATTATATTTCTTATCTTCTAGAATAGGCTTGCAGATTTGCGTATATAGGCCTTACAAGAGCACATTTCTCAAGTGCTTGCCGTATCAACATTTGCCCAATAGAGCCGCTGGTGCCAAACAGGTAAAGCCTTCCTGGAAAGTGTCTTAGAACGTTGATGCTACTTTGGCCACTTCTTGAAGTCCTTCTTTTACAATCACTTCTGCACGATCCTTGTACTGATTATGTCCTTCAATAATAACATCGGTAGTTTGAATTCCGAAAAGGCCAAGATTCATCTTCACTGGTTTAACCGCTGATTCGAAGGATGCCATCGGCTCTATCGAGTACATTCCTCCACGTGCGCTTAGCAATGCGATTTTTTTATCACCGGCAAGACCAACAGGACCTTCAGCAGTAAATTTAAATGTTTTGCCAACCTGGGAGATATGAGCGATGTAGTTGACCAACGGTGCAGGTGCCATGGTGTTCCAGAGTGGAAAGGCAATGACTACTTTATCTGCGGCAAGGAATTGATCCAGATAACGATTGGACGTTGTTGTGGCTTCCAACTCTTCTGCCGTAAGTTCATAACCTTGACTTAATTTATAGATGCCTGTGATCACAGTATTCCCATAAGTAGGAAGGTTCTCTACGAACAAATCAAGTTCAGTAATTACATCAGACGAATGGGTATCTTTATAAGTCTTGAGAAAAGTCTCATACATCTGAACACTTACTGCTTGATCTGCTGGACGATCATTCGCTTTAATAAAAAGTACATTGGACATAGTAATTTCTCCCTTATAGTAAGATATTTATCTCAGTCCATTTCATATTGTGCCTTTTTTAAGCACATTTAAGACTTTTAAATGCAACTGCGATGAGCACATTATAATTCATTTATTCCTTAATCTCAAGTTCTATTTCTGTACGAATGTTAGGTTACAAAATATGCTTTATAACGTTGTAGTACAGGAGTGACACCTGATTGTTTGGTCAGTAGGAGCAATGGCGTTTTGAGGGGGAGCCCTTTCACAGTATTCGTAACCATATATATCTATCATCTGAATACATCTATAGATGACTAACCGTGATCGATGAGAAGGTATACTTTTAAACATTTTTCTTACAACTAGGGTTTTAAATAACTTACTTTCGTCTATTGATTGAACTTACCATCAAAATTTATATGACTATCTAAAAGATATTGGGAACGGGTCTATTCTGGTAGTATCCTTTAATACTTTAACAGGTATTACCATACCAGTGCTGTTCTCTATATACAATAGTTGCAAGTATGCGCAATTGTGGGGATGAGCGATCAGTGTACTGTTATAACAAAATCCAGCAAGAAAATAAAAAGTCGCCAATATGGCGACATCTTTAACTCTTAACCACTAAGGCAGCATCATTGGTTAAAGCTTTTGAGATGCATCTTTGAAGCAGCACATTACAAATTTATGCCTGTTTTTTTATTTTTTTACTAATTAAAGTAAATCTATACGGTTAGCGACATCATCGATTGTAAACTGACTCAAATATTTTATAGTGTGCTGTTCAGTTTCATACAGAATTTTTTCCAATTCAAGATCAAGCTGTTTAGCGGCATCTCCACAATCGATATCAAAATCAGATTCTGATATATCCGTATTTACTGCATAATAAATATCACCTAAAGTAATTAGACTGGGAGCTTTTCGTAAAATGTAGCCCCCCTCACGTCCACCTTTTGACTCCACGATACCTGCAATGGTTAAAGACTGCATGACTCTTCTCATGAATGTAGCATGCGATTTAACTTGACTCGCAATCATTGCACTAGATAAAACGCTGTTACTTTTTGCTAGCCATACGACAGAATGAACGGCTATTTTAAAACGGGGAGGACCAATGTGGATTCCGCGATTTGCTGTACTCATATGAACACACCTTTTCTCTGTTTAGTTATTATTGGTTATTTAAACTGAATTGGAACTGATAATAAGCTTTAAATATTCTCAATTCGTTCTGCTAAAGAATATATACCTTTTTCTTTCCCGTATATTCAATAATAATCTGCACCGACTCCTTAAACCGCAGCGCATGCACAATCTCCCGCTCCCGCAGAAACTTGAGGCTGTCTTACAGATCCACATCATCCGTCTTGTCAATCAGCCGCTGGTATGTAGCTTGGGCCTTTTCTTCGGCGGCTATTTACTCATACAAATCTGCCAGTGGATCACCTCTAGCCGCGTGTAGGTCGTGATGAACGGAACCCCTGTTGCACTGTTGTAGAACAAGACTACTAGACTGCCGCTGCTTTATTAACTAACGTACCCAGTTAGCATAATGACCTGTTTGTTGACTATATGTCCCTAGATTAAGTTCCCCTTTAATAAAGACTGTTCGGCATAAGAAGATCTCTCTTAGAGAGAGCGTTACTTTGTCTGATTGAACAACTAACGTACACCTTCCTCAATAAAAAATTTCAGCCCTTGAGAAAGATAAGGTATCACCAATTGGATATATTCTTCAGCTGGCCTTGTATCGTTATATTGCCAGTTAACGGCCGCCCCGTAAATGCTCCAGCTTAACATTACAGATGCAATTCGAACGGATTCCTCACGGACTCCTGCATTCTGATTCATCATCATCTCGAAAAATACTTGCTCAAGTTCTTTCTTAATTATCGCTTCTATTACAGAAGTAAATGATTCGAAGCTTTTTCGACATTGGGAAGCCAGCGAAGATTGAAATTGAGTAACCGACATAAATACACTGGCAAGCGTCGTTTCATTGAGCTGGTCATGTATTGAAATTTCTCTCATTACGTTCGTCATTAGATGTTCTTCCAGTGTTTTTTCGAGCAGATCGTATTTATCCATAAAATGATAGTAAAAGGTGGCACGGTTGATCGTTGCTTCTGATGTAATGTCTTTAATACTGATATTCTTAAAATCCTTTTTCGTTGAGAGGAGAAGAAATGCATCCATAATTAATCTGCGTGTACGTACAAAACGTGGATCGAGCCTGTTTTCCGTCATCTCATCTCACCTCCACTTTTTAGACATTTCACTGCATATGTCGTATATCCGATAAAAACGTAATTTTATCGGTTGAACAGTAGCTACCAGTACTTACAATATAACTATACAACAAGTGTTGTAGAAATAATAGATGTATGAAAGACGAGGCTACGTTATGATAATTACAATTTTTGGCGCCAGCGGCGCTATAGGAAAGTTGGTCGTAAAAGAAGCTTTAACACACGGCGACCAGGTAGTGGCTTATGTAAGAAGAGCGGATGCTCTGCCTGAAAATCACCCGAATTTACAAGTGGTTGTCGGTAGCCTGGATGACCACCGCAAAATGAAAGATACGTTTACAAATTCAGACGCCGTGATCAGCGCGCTTGGACCGGCGCAGGATAAATCCAGAAAAGTGAAGGATTTGTCGATCCCCGGGCTCATGAAACCATCATTCAAACCATGCAGGCTTTAAATAAAAAACGTTTTGTCACACTGGGGACGCCTACCGTGAAAGCAAAAGAAGACCGTTCACAAATCAAACATAGAATGGACTGTCGTACGCATTATCAATCCGAATATCAAACAAGACGGCAAGAGCTATGGAATTTCGTTCGGTGATACGAAGTCAGGCATGAATGTATCTCGGGAAAACGTTGCGAAATGCTTGTACGATTTTGTTTGTAAATCTGCCTATATACAAAAAATGCCGATTGTTTTTAATAAATAAGGAGAAAAAATGACAATTACAATATGGATTATACAAGGATTATTGGCAGCCATGTTTCTGTAGAGTTAACAGACGCGGGATTCTGGAAAAGCGGCTTTGCCGCAGTCGGCGCACTCCTTTTGGGTATTACAGTATCATGACTCATATTCGGGTAAAAGGCGGCCTTAGAAACGACGACGATTATTATTCTCGGTATCCTGCCTTTCGTACCGCTGTTCCTGCTCTATTAATTAACTAAAAGAAAGGCTGCCCAAAATGTCAAATATGGATGGAAAACATTTATTCGCTGGGCGAATTGATTGCGGAACAGCACAAGCGAAGGATCGAAGCGGCTGAGCGGGTTACAGCTATTTTGCAATGGCCAAAATGCCGGATGAAGCGGGACTCGATTATTATTTAGAAGGTCACAACAACTTTGCCTTGGGAGTGACCCGTCGACACTTTAATCAACGCTTTGTTAATGTCCCCAAACGTATAAGTTGAATCTATAGAGGGCTTGATATTTTCTTTTTCAACAAGTTTAGTGGTATCTTGTAATTGACTTCCATTGGATTGCACAAATAAAAAGCGATATTCATTTTGATTCTTACGTGCTAAAGAATTGTACATTGACAACAAGTTTATCCCCTATTTCACTCAATGACAGCTGGTACTAAGTCGCTATAGAGAAGCTTTGTGTCATTCCCCCTTGAACAGGGTAAACTTTGTGTCATTCTCCTCGAAAGGGACAAAGTTTGTGTGATTACATGACGAAGCTTTATTACTTATCCATATTATTAACTGCTTTCCTCATTTCTTCATCAGTTAAATGAGTATAAATCATAGTCGTTTGTATTGAGGAATGTCCTAATTGGTTTTTCAATCTAGGCACATCATTGTTCTCCAAGTGATAACGGGTTGCAAATGAATGCCTCAGAGAGTGCACGGTTAAAGCTGGCTTTCCAAAAGCTGTAGCGTATTTTTCGATCAGTTTCTCTATAGATCGCTGAGTTAAGCGTCGGCTTTTTCCTTTACGACCTATAGAGCAGCAATAAACAAAAAGCTTTCAGTTTTCTCTGGTTTATATTTTGATTCTCTGATCTGCAGATAATTTTCTAAATCCAGTAAAGCTTGCTTGCTGAAATACACATATTGTTCTTTATTACCTTTACGGATAACACTTACTAAAGCTTTATTCATATCCAGATCTTCAAGGTTAATGCCTGCAACCTCAGAGAGCCTAAGACCGGATCCTAAAATGAGGGAAACAATGGCTGTATCTCGTTCACGATTAAATTGATGGAAATTGAAAATATGTTTATTCTCTTTATTAATCTTTCCGTAATCATGGGCTACAAATAACCTAAACGACTCAAAATCGTCTTCTCTGAGAATTTTCCCATCAATACGATTGGCAATCGTCTCTTGGCTTTCTTTAACTACATTTAAATCCATTTTGGCCATAACATTGCGCTGGATATATGGCTCTAGGTCACTTATTTCAGCTTTATTCTGTAAGTAATCAAATAAGGATTTTAGTGAGGACAATTTACGGTTAATGGTTAGCTTAGTATTGTCGAGTTGATACTCCAAAAAAGATAAAAAATTCTCCACTTCACGAATGGTTAGTTTCTCTAAAGTAGCTAAATTCTACCCTGGAACGATTCGAGATTTCGCTTGAATATTTGCTCTCTGGTATAACAGGCATTATTCATTACTGGGTTCAAAAACAGGACCGTTTATCCATAGAAAAAATATCGAGCGTTCTTAGCGATATTCACTTCAAGAACGTTCAAGACTTATTTGCCGACGAACAAAACAGGGCTTAAATCGTCCAAGAACGATTTAAGCCCTACCCCATATCTAACTTACACCGATGACTGGCAGCTTGCCATCTCTCAACGATGCCAATGCTAAACTCGATTCTTGATCAGGTAAGTGTATGTTCTCTTAATCTTACGGCTGGGCCTTCATCCAGCGGCTACTCAAGGCAACAAACAAGGCAACGCAGAGAGAAACGCTGGCAGAAATCCAGAAGATGGCTCTGTAACCGGCGGAGTCTGCCACCAGGCCTAGAACGAGACTACCAATCACGGTTCCAAAATCGGACATGGAGATAAATAACCCCATCCATACTTTTCGACGTTCTTTTCCGAGTGTGATGCTCAGGTAAGCGGCAAGCACAGGATACACATTAGCTATGCCATAGCCGATCATCGCACCGCCCCCGTACAGCATCCATGCATTACCTGTTACTGGGGCAAAAGCTACAAGTGCCAGACCTATCGTGAGCGAAACCAACAGCATGCCGACATATACGGAATGCCAGTTCCCGTCCGAAGGCAGATTCTTACGGAAAGCAAATCTTGCTGTCACGATCACGCCCGATTGAATAGCAAAAAACACCCCCGCATTGCCGATTCCGGTCTGTATCACATACAAGGCAAGAAACGCCGTTACCGCGCCAAACCCAATCGTTGCGCTCATCATCACGAGGCTGCTCAGCATGAAGTGACGGTTCCAGAGCGTGGATCGTGCGCTTCTATCTATTTCATGCTTGGTTGTCGTTTGCTTCGCGGGACGCTTTGCCGCTTTGATGTGCTGCGTGGCTCTTCCTGTTCCATAGCCCGAGATGAGCGTCAATGCGCCCAAAACCAAAAGGCCTGCGTAAAATCCGTTCAGTCCAGCTTTTTCCCAGGCGATCCATCCCAGTGCAGGCATCATAACCGAGGGTAGCAAACCAAACAACAAGTATAGAGATAATCCCTGAGCACGGTCACGCTCGGGCAACAGGTCCATAACAGCCATCTGCACGGTCAACGAAAAGAATGCGGCGACAGCGCCTTGCAAACCCCGGACAATAATGTAAGAAACGTTGCCTTGCCATACAAACAATAGCAAAACTAACAGATGCCCCGCCAGAATAAAACGTAGAATGCGGGCAATCCCGAATCGTTCAACGACGATTCCCGCCCATGGTCGCAGCAGCATGCTAACTAGCAAATACATCCCCACGATCATACCGATCTTGTCGTTTCCATAGCCAATGCTTTGCGTATAGAGAGGCAATATCATCTGAACGAAGGCGTTAGCACTATAAAACAAAAAAGTGAGGGTATATAGGCGTAGCAACACGGGGGAAAATGCACCGTTGCGAGCGTATGGCAAATCTTTGCTTCGATTCATGCCCAGGCGCCTTTACGCTGCCCTGCGTCAACATAGAAAGGCCTATCCTTCCGAATTGTACCCAACTCCGGATGTCCGGATAATGAGGCGTCTAACAACTGCTTAACTGCTGGTTCCCTGGATACCTTCATCTCGGCTATCGTCGAGAAGCTACCGCATAAGCTACCCTGATCTAATACAGTCCATCGGTCACATAGTGCAAAAGCAGCCTTCAGGTTGTGCGTGATGAATACGTAGGACATATCCCGTTGTTTCTTTAAATCGCGTAAAACATCGATAATATGTACCTGGTTGGCAATATCCAAGCTGCTGACAGCTTCATCGAGCACGATAAAGCTGGGTCTGGAGATCATGGCGCGTGCAATGTTAATGCGCTGTAGTTGTCCACCGCTTAATTGTCTTGGCAGCTTGTTCATGGCACTTGCAGGTAGTCCGACGATGTCCAAAGCTTCGCCGATGCGGTAATCCTTTTCCCCATTCGTTAGTCGCTCGAAATTGTCCAGGGGCTCCCCGATGATTTGTGCTGCCGTCATCTTGGGATTTACCGAAGAATAACAATCCTGAAATACGGCCTGTACATGCTTCCGTAACTGTTTCTTCGTTCGATTGTCGCAAGCATACATATCCTTACCATCAACAAGTACTGAGCCCCGTTGAGGGCGCTGCAAGCCAAGCATGATTTTGCCGAGTGTACTCTTGCCTGCACCGCTCCCCCCCAACAAACCGATGCATTGTCCTGCCTCCAGCGTCATGGAGATATCCTTCACGACAGCTCCCTGCAACTTCTGTTTCGATTTCCACCAAGAGTTGTTCGCAGAATCATACGTGTGAGTGACGCCAGAAAGTTCTAGCAGTGCCATTATTCTTCCCTCCGTTCATTCATTCAACCGACTGCGTAGCAATTCTTGTGTATAGGAATGTTGTGGTCGATTGAATATGGATAATACGTCGTTATGTTCCACGATCCGTCCTTCATGCATCACGATGACCTCGTCTGCCATCTCTGCGATGACGTCAAGATCATGCGTAATAAGCAGGATGGCAACGTCCTGGTTCATCCGCAGTCTCTCTAGTTCCTCCAATACATGGTATTGATTAATGGTATCGAGGGCTGTGGTGGGCTCGTCCGCAATGACGATGGAGGGTGACAGACACATCGTTAGCGCAATCAACACGCGTTGCAGCATGCCTCCGCTAAGCTCGAACGGATATCGTTTGAGAAGTTCCAGCGGATCAGGCAGCCTTACACTTTCAAGTGCCTGTACAGCCAGTGTCAACGCATCCGTTTTACTACACCGGGCATGTGTGCGGATCGTTTCGACAAACTGGCTTCCGATGGTATGAACAGAAACCAGTGCATTCATTGGATTTTGAACAATATATCCAATATCATTTCCGCGAATGGTGCGTAACTGCTCTTCAGTCATGCCGTTCAGTTCATCACCTCTCAGTCTGATGCTGCCGTTTATGCGGATGGCAGGATCGAGTAGCTGAAGAATCGATCGACAGGTTAGCGTTTTGCCGCTGCCACTCTGTCCTGCAAGACCTACGACGCGTCCAGGCTGCAACGAAAACGAAACATCATCCAGCAATCGTTGAGAAGCGCCGTCTTCGATCACATCGGCACAGACATTATGAAGTGCAAGCAATGGTTCAGGGGTTGCCGATCTGACGTGATGTTCTTCGAACATTGCGGGTGCTCCTCTCCTTCACTTTCTTTACGCCGAGCAGTTGGGAGAGCGACTCCCCCAGTACATTGAACGCGGTGACTACAAGTAAAATACACAATCCCGGATATAGCATTAGGGAAGGGTGTTCGCGCAAATAGCCGCGTCCTTCATTAATCATCGCTCCCCATTCCGCGGTAGGCGGCTGAATGCCGAGTCCCAGGAAGGAAAGAGCTGAAATATCCATGATGGCCCACCCCATCTCTAGCGTACCGATCACCACAATTTGCGGGAAAATATGCGGAAAAACGTGTCTTCTCAGGATCGCTAATCGGCTGGAACCGCAAATGAGGGCAGCCAGCAAATACGGCTCGGAACGCAGATGCAACACCAGACCCCGAGTCATACGTGCATAGTACACCCACTGTACCAGCAGCAGTGCAATAATGACCTGATATATCCCTGGTCCAAGCATACCAACGATGCCAAGCACAAGGACGAGGTTCGGAAATGCAAGCATGCCGTCGCAAATCCGCATTAATAGCTGATCCAGCCAACCGCCTACGTAACCGGATAACATGCCAATCGATACACCAACCAGCACAGATATGGAAAAGACACCCAACACCAGTCCAAACGTAATCCGGACACCATAGATGAGTCTGGACAACACATCCCTGCCCAAATGGTCGGTACCCAGTAAATGCTCAGCCGAGGATGGAACGAGCTTGTCAGCCATTCGTATCTGATTCGGATCATGGGGAGCTATCCATGGAGCAAAGATAGCTGTTACTGCGCAAACACACAAAAAGAACAGGCACAAGCCTACGACCAGCCGCTTGCCAAAAAACAAACTTTTCAATTTCATATTCCTACCTGCTCCTTTCTTGCAAGGAAAGCCTCGGATCAGCAGCCATGTGCAGAAGATCGGTTAGGAGACTTGTACATAAATAAAGACAGGCAGCAAAAAAAACATAGCCCTGAATGACTGGTAAATCGCGGTTGAAAATGGATTCCACGAAAAACCGCCCCAAACCGGGCCAGGAGAATACTCGTTCTACCACAATCGTTCCCGTGATAAGCCTACCTAGATTCATACCGAATCCGGTAATGATGGGGAGGATGGCCAGTCGAACCACATGTCTGAGCATGATGCTGCGCGGCTTTAATCCTCGTGTATGCGCATAGTCCACGTAAGCCTGCTTCATCTGCTCCAGAATACTCTCGCGAAACAGTCGGGCATAGGTTGCCACAAGTGCCAAAGAGAGAGTCAATGATGGTAAAATCAAATGCTGCCATGTGCCCTTTCCTTCCACGGGAAGCAAGTCCCCGTGGAGGGCAAACAGATAGATCAGTAAGTAACCCAGCATGAATTGCGGTAAGGATGCGCCGATGTAGGAAAGAATGCGCACCGCATAATCTACCCACCGCCCGGCGTGTACGGCCGAGAGATACCCTAGTGTGACAACAGTTACGAAAGCGATCAACATACTGCTCCCCGTCAACTGCAACGTTGCGGGCAACCGTTGCCAAATCTCTCCCCAGACAGACTTGGAGGACAGGTACGACGTCCCGAGGTCTAGCTGTAGCATGCGAACAGCAGATTGAACGTACTGAGACATAAAGGGATCGTCCAGCCCCAGTTCTCCCCTCTTCTCCTGTAGCATTTGCTCGTTAGGCTTGATATGAGCTACCGAGAAGTACGCCTCGGCCGGATCAACCGGAGAGAGCCTCATTAGCACAAAAGCTACGAAGGTGGCGAACAGCACGAGTGGAACCAGCGTCAGTGCTCTTCTAAAAATATAACCTGCCATGAGTGGCCCTTCCTTTTCTTTATTTTAGGTGAATGCTATTAAATGGATGATCCCATCTGCTCTCCGGAAATGAAACGTTATCCAGTGTTTTCTGGTATACGTTATATTGACGAATATAGGACAGGGGTATAATAACCGATTCTTCCTGAACTTTTTGTAAAATCTGATCATAAAGCTCTTGTCTCTGTTTCTCGTCAACGGAAGCCAGTACTTGCCTGATCTGTTCGTCAAGCTCTGCCTTGCCTTCAATATTGAGATGTGCCTCTGCAACGCCAAAGGTAGGCTCCGCTACCGCATTGACCAATGTATGTGGATCGTAAGGCACTCCGGAGTTGAACCAGAAGTTCATGTCATAGTCTCCCTCACGGAAACGTTTGGTCTGTTCGGTCAGCTCAAGTCCCGTCAACTGAAGTTTAACGCCAAGTCCAGCCCATTCGGCCTGAAGTGTCTCGCCCATCGCTTTCTGGATGCGGTCAGTTGTATCGTACATCAGCTCAAACGACAGCTTCTCGCCATCCTTTTCCCTGGTACCGCCCGATGCCGGAACCTTCCATCCTGCCTCGTCCAGATAAGCTGCTGCTTTGGAGGCATCGTATGCAAATCCAGGGAACGTCTGACTAACGTAAGGATAATCGGTCGTTAGCACCTGCGTCGCAGGCTGTTCCACGTCAGACGTGATGCCTTTGACCATCGCAGCCTTGTCAAATCCGTGATGCAATGCAAGCCTTACTCGCATATCCGTCAGCTTTTCATTCTGCGTATTCAGGATTAAGTTTCGCGTGCCCAACGGGCCCGATACTTCCGTTTCGAATGCATCGTTCTTTTGCAGGCGCGTGAATTCGTCAAGGCTAATGGAACCCTCTCCGAAAATGAGATCAAGATCGCCTTTCTCGAAGGCTAGTACCCGAGTTTCGGCATCCGGTATGATGCGGACCGTGATCTTGTCCAGTTCAGGCTGTTCGCCCCAATAGTTCGGGTTTTTCACGAATACGCTGTATTCATCCTGCTTGTATTCTTCAAGCATCCATGGCCCCGTGCCGATGGGAGACTGAATGCTTTCCAGCGTATTGTCCCCTTCCGGGAAGCCTGCATCGGCCAAGAAGCGGAATGGACGCACGGTCGTTAAGTCCTGCAAAACCGGATAGTACGGCTCTGACATGACAAGCTTGACGGTGTACTCGTCAACAAGCTCGAGGTGATCCAGCAATTTGGCCGTTCCCAGCCAGCTATGCGTCGTCTTGTTTTGCAGGATCGCGTCTATGTTACGCTTGACGCTAGCGGCGTTGAACGGTGTTCCGTCCGAGTATTGGACGTCCTCCCGAAGATGGAAAGTATATTCTTTGCCGTCCTCGCTAATCTCCCAACTGGTGGCCAAATGAGGCTTGATTTTTCCCCCTTCGCCGTACTCAACCAGCGGTTCGTAAATCATGGATTGTGAGAACAGCTGTGATGGATAGTACGCGTGCGGATTAGATGGACCCAAATCCCTCATCCATGAAACCGTTATTTCTTTAGCTCTTTCCTGTTCCCCGTTAGCTGACGCAGATGGTGCTGCCTCCTCTTTTTTGGAACATGCCGCTGTCACAGCAAGCAGAAGCATAAATAGCATGACAAGTATGCCTTGGAACATTTTTCTCTTTCGCATGGTAAAGCCCCCTAAAACATTAATGAGAATGAAAATCATCTTCAATTTATGTTAAGGAGTTTGGTATGATTGAACAATGGATATATTTCTGATTTTTTATAGCACAAAAAACAGAACCGGGCTTGCGACAATTGACTTGTCTATGCATGTCTTGCTTGGAACCGCGGTTCAAAATACATTTGGTTAAGGAGCACAACATGGAACGTTCAACAATTGACGGAAAAGAAATTTCCTTTTTGCCGAATGAAGGATACGACATATACATCCCTCAAAGCGTGAGCCTTTTCCGCAGGCTGTCCTGCAAACAGCTTATCCCGAGCTCGCCTGGGGCGCATCGCCTCGTCGTGTTTAAGTCGACATCCGGTGTGTTACACTTGAGGAAGCATTTCGTGCAGACCGAAAAAAACGATGTCTTACTGCTTGCACCTGATGCGCAGGCCAGCATTCAATTCGTCGATCCGCACGAAGAAACATTGGGGGCTTCATCGTCCGCCACGCAGCTGAATACCGCGGCGGCCATCGTCATCGTGTTCAGTGTATACCGGCTTGGAGAGTCGAAACCAGCCAATGAATTACTGTCCATGATTCCGTACGAGACGCGCATGAACATTACTGACGAATCAAGGTTACTTGATTTGGCAGGAACGCTCGACCTCTCATTGAAGCGCCCCACTCCCGTCCCCGAAGAGTCGAGATTGAAACAGCAGATTGCGTTGCAGGAACTACTCCTGTTCCTGATGGAAAACATTCGACGGAATACGGAAATATCCGATAACATTCAAGCGGTGAAGCATACAGTCACTTATATCGAATCTCACTATCAGCAAAACATTACGGCCCGCCAGTTGTACAGCATCGCAGGTGTGGCTAAATGGCAATACAGTACCTTATTCAAGTCCATTACAGGAAAAAAACCGTTGGACTACGTGTTGGATATTCGTATGAAACACGCCAAGCGGCTGTTGTTACAGACCGAGGACACGATTGCACAGATTGCCCAAGCCGTGGGATTCAAGGATGAGAGTTACTTTTCGCGCAAGTTTAGACAAACGGAAGGGATCACTCCCCGCCAGTACGAGGAGGCTGCTTCAGTCAGCTCATCTCCCGTGCTCATGCCCGAGGTTCCTTACAAACGGATCGTTGCCGTTGGTTATTCGCTGGGCGATCTATTGTCCTTGGGTATCACGCCGATAGGCGCAGATGTGGAGATCATAGGTAAAAGAGGTCTGTACTGGGATTCCATCAATGGTATTGAGGATATTGGATTACTGGGTGAACCGGGCAAAATACGTAAGCTTCTTCCTGACCTGATCATTCATTCTGGTTTCCGTCAAGATTGGATCGAAGAATTGGCATCCATTGCCCCAACCGTGCTCATCGATCGCTATGAACACGTCTATTCAAGAATCATGCAAACAGCAGAGCTAATGAATCGGCAGAAGCTTGCACAACAATGGATTTATCGGCATCGCGCTGCAAGTAAACAAATGTGGATAGGCCTGGCGAAGCATATGGATGTTAAGCAAACAGCAGCTGTGTTTTCCATCGTTGAGGGCAATCTCTACATCATGAGCATGAAAGGCTTTGCAGTTACTGTATACCACCCTGACGGCATGCAGCCTCCTCCGAAGGTGAAGGAACTAATCCGGGCAGGCATTCCTTTTCAACTGACGCGACCGGAACATGCCTGTAGCTATGAAGCCGATACCCATTTTATTCTCATGGATAACGATCCCCGTACGATCCGGTTATACAGAAGACTGATGCAGTTACCATACTGGAACTCGAAAAGCATCGACCGTATTATTCTTACCGAGAACAAGTACAATTTCGATGATCCGCTCACGATGGACAGATTGTTGCTAGAGCTTCCTCAGATGATTCTGAAGAAAAGTCACTAATGACCACATTGATTTCTCCACGCCAAAAATAGGGATGTAATCAATCGCCTCTTACTACGATTGGTTACATCCCTATCCCCTACAGCGTCATATCCTGCAGCCACTGCAAAACAAGCAATCATACTTCCAATATTACCGACTCCAATAAATCCAATGGTTTTTTTCATATGTCAATGTTCCTCGTCTGATGTTTGTTCACTGTAAGTTTTTTATTGATTATCTTGGCTTGGGACAAGAACTGTACCGATAAAATAAAAAAGCCGATAAAATAGCGACTTTCAATGGGACCTTGTTCTTGTCCCTCGACATCCTTGTAGTATGTATTCAGATAATATTCGCGCAAATCTCGGGGATCTGCGGTGACTAGTGTTTCCTTATTCGATCGCAAAAAACGAGAAAAACGATATGCAGCTCACATTCATGATAATGATATCTAAATATAACTAAAAAATGACGGGATCGTGTGTCAACGCTCCTGTCATTTTATAACATTATTTTTGACATTACATCTCTTTCAATTGAATATTACTTTAACCTTGCAAGGATCTTACTTCGATGATTATATATTTTGAAGCATGTGTGCTCGTTAAACAGTGGATTAGAAGCCTGCCGTCCAACCCGCGTCTGCAGCTATAACAGCCCCGTTCACAAAGCTCGATTCGTCTGATGCCAGGAAAAGGGCTACTTTTGCGATTTCTTCCGCCTGCCCTACGCGAGGAATTACGCCTTGTGTAACCTTCGTTCGGGACGCGCCAAACTCATTTAAGTTATGAATCGTTGAAGTAATGTTTGTGGCTGTCGCTCCTGGCGCAATGGCATTGCATCGGATACCTTTTTGAGCATACATGAACCCCGTGTTTTTCGTAATACCGATTACCGCATGCTTTGAGGCAGTGTAAGCAGCGCCCGCATGCGCGCCGCTGAAGCCGCCCGTAGATGCCGTATTTATAATCACTCCATTCCCTTTATCCAGGAAGATCGGGATAACTTTTCGAATCGAACGCATAACGCTTTTTGTGTTAACATCGAATATAAAATCCCATGTCTCGTCGTCCACATCTCCTACAGGCGCCATGTTATCCATAACGCCCGCATTGTTAACTAAAATATCGAGAGTTCCGAATTCATTAACAGCAGTATCGATCATAGCATGAATATCATTTAAATCAGCAACATTGGTTTTTACTGCGACGGCGGTTCCGCCAGCTGATTTAATTCCTGCTGCAACCGATTCAGCTCCTTCAATGTTCAGGTCTGAAACAATAACACTTGCGCCTTCTTTTGCAAATAATTCTGCAATTGCTTTCCCCATTCCTGATGCTGAGCCTGTAATGACCGCAACTTTTCCTCCCAAACGCATGAAAAATCCCTCCAATGTTTTTTTGAACAACCGTTCATCTGAAGTATGGATCAAATTCTAAATCAAAGTCAATTGTACGAAAGTACACGCCCGAACGGGGGATTCTCAAGAACGAGCACCTCAAAAGGCTGCCTCATGAAAGTCCCTGAAGAACTGTGTAGGTGATTAGTTCACGTATTGGAGCTAGTCTGATGAATCTTTTCGAAGGAGTTTAACGATTAGTGTCAGGTCAATTTTTAGGGATTGATCCAGGTGATGCGGTTAGTTACAGCAACAAAGGATTTATGTTCAGAACCTTATTGCATCTGACTGGTCTTTACATAAGTAAGTAATATTCCAGAGTGATACTTTTTGAAGTTTTCCCAACAACTAAATTATCATTAATGATCTTAGGTCCTATAAACCAAAAGAGTGTGTAAGATGAAAAACTGACGCCGTTTAGACCAGCTCCAACCATGCCTGCTTCAGCAAGCATCTTACCAGCCAAATTCGCTCCCAGCCTTTCAAAAAAAGAATAAGCACTTTATTCGGAATATCAATTACGAGCAGGTCTGGAATAAGATAAATAGTTTTTGTATTTTTTTAATCTTTCAGGCAATTCTCCAGCCTTGGAATTAGGTTTTAATGAAACTTTATATAATTCATCCGCATGCTCGAATTTCCCAGAGATTAGAACATGAGAATGCGCTCTATCTTCCTCCGCGACATTGAATTTAACTTTGCCTTGTTCAACCTCCAAAGTGCCCTTTACACCGCAAATTCCGCATATTGCAGGATAATTATCATCATGATTTCTGATTTCAACGAGTTTGGAATGACAGATTGGACATAAACCAGATTCGCCAATATATTTCGCTTCCGTATTCGGATTCATTAGTGTTTCAGCCACATGACGACCAGATTGCCTAGCTCTGTTCAATTCATTTTCTTTAAAGACTACTGATCCAGGCAAGCCAACCCAATTAACCAGCATTTTGTCTACAACATTGATTTGCATCGGCAGCGTGAAAAGATGGAGCATCGGCAGAGCAAGTGTGTCCCACTCACTCCCACCTACAGCTATAAGAGAAGCCACTCTTTGTTTAAAGCTTCTTTCATCTGGGCCTTTACCAGTAGTTATTCCTCTTTCTTCGCGTTGCTTCTTGGCAATCATTCGGAAGGCAATATCATGGGAAGGGCCCATCCGGTCATTCAGAGTCTTCAACAGTCCACTCGGACTCTTCTCATAAATGGCTGAGCTCACAATTAACCCGTCGCATTCCATTATTTTTTCTTCAATAAATCCATAATCATCGTTCTTTATCACACAATCTCCTGAGCCACACTTTTCAAGCAGGCTGACTACACAAGCATTACAACCGGTGCAAGGTTTAATTTGCAGGTCATTAAGACGTATAAGCTCTACCTCGGCACCTATCTCTTCAGCACCCATCAGAGCTTCCTTCACAAGGATTTCTGAATTACTCATCCTTCTACCGCAACTGATCCCTAAAATTTTCATTAATATCCTCCTGCAATTTGTATTTATTAGGCATAGATCCTGAAGCAAATCCATGCGAGAGTTTCAGCTTTCTCCACTAATTTCGCATAAATTTCCTCACATAATTCCAAAACTATTCCCTCACAGAGTTCTGATTTTAAACAATATTACTCATTTTTTGATTAAAGTGTCATTTATTGCAGCGTGTAATAATTTCAGTATATATAATAAAAACGTTATATCCCATGTGCTGGAATTTAAATATGGTCCAATATAGTGACGATGTTTTGTAATATTGCACAAGGATTAAAAAGCTTTTGGAGGCTGCTCTCGTGAAAATTCAAAAAATAATCAGAAAACTTAGCGACTGTTATCTTTCCTTGCCCGAAGAGGCCATGCAAACAAAAGAAATCAGTGAATTTACTATCCTGCGGTTGAGTTCCATTTTCCAGGCTGACACCGCTTATATAGGCAAGCTTTCGGATTTGCCAAAGGACTTTCCTACAGACACTCCTCTTTTCTGCATTCAGGATTGTGATGCACTTGTAGACTCTTATACTTGTCTTACCCTTCTGCCAAATGGACTGGATCTGCTGGATCTTTCGGGAAAGATTTCATCTATACTTGCTCATGAGAATCGGCTCATTGAGCATATGCACACTCTGATATCCGCACTTTACTCAAACAAAGGTTTACAATACTTGACAAACGAGGCCTCCCGCATCTTTGGTAATCCGGTAATCATTGTCGACGCAGGCTATAAGTTACTCGCTATGTGTCAGGCCCCCATCCCCAGCCGACCTGATATCGAACAGCAGCGAAATTTGGGTTATATTCTTGACAGTAATATTGAGAGCATGAAGAAATCCAATCTGTACGAACTGACCCGTATGGCTCTTATTCCTTATTATTCACGCGATCCCGAGACCAACGACTGTTGGATAACAGCTTTTGTGTACGTACATGGTATAGAATTCGCGCAGGTCAGTGTTATGGAACTGGATCGTAAATTTACAGATATTGATTTTGAACTCGTACAATTTCTTTGTGAGCTAGTTTCGGTAGAATTGCAAAAGAACGACTTTTATAATTGCAATCAAGGAATGATGCATAGTTTTTTGCTTTCCGAACTGCTTACAGGCGAGCTCAATGATGCTAATGTCATCGCAATGCGACTGGCTCATCTGGAATGGACTCTTACACCTTACCTGAGAGTGCTGACCTTGACAGACCTGAAGAACGGCTTTTTTGACGGGAAAGTTCAGCTGGTTGCACAGCATATGATCCAATTACTTCCGGATAGCCGTTGGATCGTATATCAGGGACGTATTGTATTTCTCATTTCCCTTGTTGATTCATCCTGTAAAATCATTGCTGAAGACAAACGTATTCTGGAATTTCTCCAAGTAAACGGACTAACTGCTTCGCTGAGTGACTGCTTTAGTCATTTAACTTTTTTGCGAAAATATTATAAGCAATGCCTAACCGCCATTGAGATTGGTTTCCAACTTAATTCTAACAAGCCAGTGTATATGTATGAGGACTATCTCTGCGAGCATATTGGAAAAATCATATCGGAACAGAACGATCTCGCTGACTTCTGCCATCCAGTTATCCAAAAGTTAATTGCTTATGACAATGCCCACAAAACAAGTTTGCTGTCTACCCTTGAAGCCTATCTTCAATATGTGGACACTCCAAATATTGCTGCTAAAACACTTTTTATTCATAGAAATACTTTGTTCTATCGAATCAACAGGATACGTGAGCTTTTCAAGATTGATCTAAGCGATGGTGATATTCGTCTGAAGCTTCAAATGACTCTTCATTTTCTAAAACTGAAAACACAACGCGGCGATCCTAAAGATCAGAGTATAGAAGGGTAAGCAAATGCAAAAAAACATGCAGACAAAATTTCTTATCGATACTTTGTCTGCACGCTGGTCTTTTCTTTCTATTTTTAAATTTAATGATAGCCCATAAGCATTCAGATAGTTCGCTGCTGTTCTAAGATGACCAGTATGTCTAATTCCATCATTAATCAGCTTACCAGCTTTAGGCCAACTGCTGAACCGAGTACCATCGCAATGAACAGAATTCTCGCGGTATTACGCGGTTCACTGTAAAAGATCATGGCCAACATGGCCCCGCCAGAAGCCCCAATACCGGTCCAGACAGCGTAGGCCGTTCCCATGGGTAGTGTTTCCATGGCCAGGGATAGAAACAAGAAGCTCAATCCAAAGCCTGCAAGCAAGTAAAAAGCAGACAGGAAATTCCGATCTTTATGGAGCTTATTAATCATAAGAACTCCCATCATCTCAAATACGCCTGCCAAAATTAGAAATACCCAGTTCATACGTCAGTGCACCTCTTTTCCTTGTTTCTTCTCTTTGCTCTGTATTTTGAGCCCTACAACTCCGAGCAGAAGCACCCCGATTAGCAACAATTTAGATCCCTGTACCTCAGCATCAAACAACAAAATTTCTGCCAATACAGTGCCGGCCGTTCCCAACCCGACAAACACTGCATACACCGTACCTACCGGAAGCGTACGGGAAGCCATAATCATGAGTATGAAACTTACTAAAATTCCAACTAAAGTGCCCCCCCACTCTAACCATCCGCTGGCATGTTTCAGGCCGATGACCCATCCAACTTCAAATAATGCCGCAATTACAACAGATAACCATGTCTTGTTCATTCTGTGCTTCCTCCTTTTTGATAATGTTGCAAATGTAGTATGGATTTATAGCAGCAATAAAAAAAGCCTGAGAGAATACTGCATACAACAGTTTTTCTCCCAGGCTTTTATCCCTCCGTGGCACAGTACGACGACTGTGAGTTTTCTCTCGGACCAGCCGATATTACATCGCGGAACCCTAGAAAACATTTTTGAATTCAATTATAGTTAACATTATACATATTAGTTGATAAATTACAATATAAAATTAATAAGAATTCGTATATCATCCTAAACTTATATTATTGTTTTGGTCATTATGAAATCAATTTGTTCTTCATCACCCATATAAAAAGAGTGTACGCCAGTTTGAACAAACCCCATTTTCTTATAAAAAGCAATGGCGTTTTCATTTTTTTCCCATACACCGAGCCAGATTTTCTTCTTATTATGTTCCATCGCAATTTCTATAGCTTTATTTAGCAGATATTTACCAAGCCCATGTTTTTGAAATTTATTTTTTATATAAATCCTCTCAATTTCGAGCGACTCATCACCCAGTTTTTCGGATTGGGCGTCATTCATATTTACCTTTAAATATCCAGCCAGTTCTTCATTGAAATAGATGAAAAAGATTTCTGAAGAGACGTTGGACAATTCCTCCTCCAACTGTTTAAAGTTAAATGCTCTTTCCAAATAGGCTTTCATATTTTCAGGTGAATTCTGATCTTTAAAAGTATCGTTGAATGTTTCAATACTTATTTCTTGGAGTATTTGTAAATCTTCACGGCTGCACTTTATTATTTTCACAGTCACTTTAATGCATCTCTCCTTCATGTAAATCAATAATTTCTTTTGTTCCCCTTTTTTACAAATTCCCAGTCATCCCCTATATTTTCTCTTACTCTTTGAAGAAGATTGAAAATGGTTTCTACTTCTCTTTCCGAAAATCCCTCTAATGCAATGTTATTGGAATAATCATTTTCTCTTTTTATAAAAGGATATACATTGTTTCCTTTATCTGTTGGATAGAGTTTTTTAATTTTTTGGTTATGGTTATCTTCTTTCTTTTCAATAAATCCATTAATTACAAGTTTTTTTATAGCACGAGATGCAGTTGTTCGATCTACTTTTATCATCTCAGCTAACTTTTCTTGAATGATTCCTGGGTTTTCACATATTCGCACAAGGTACAAATACTGCCCTTTTGTAAGGTCATATTCTTTAAATTCTATATTACTTATAGAATCTAATGCCCTTGCGATCATTCCAATTTCACGAAGCACTTCCTTCATAGTTAACTCCTTCGCCCCTATTTTATTGCAAATGCAATAAAAATGATATATATTGAATTTACCTTATTTTTATTGCATTTGCAACATAAAATTATGTTAAAGAGGTCGAGTAAAGTGAAATATGTTTTTTTCGTATTAGGAATTTTTATATTATCCCTTGGAATTTCGTTCACTATACAATCAGACCTTGGGACTTCACCTTTTGATGCACTTTTGGTAGGACTGTCCATAAATGTGGGGCTTACTGTGGGAAGTTGGGAAATCATAATAGCTATAATATTGATATGTTGTAATTCGCTTTTAAAAAGACAAAGACCTGAAGTTTTGGGGTTGTTAACAGCATTTATAACGGGTATTGGTATTGATATGTGGCTTTTTTTATTACACAATTTAATAATACCTGAACTATGGTACAGCAAAGTTGTTTGTTTTGGAATTGGTTTAGTTGTTGTAGGATTAGGAACTGCAACATATTTACAGACAAATTTTGCACCAATTCCAGTTGACCGATTAACATTAATCATACAAGAATTAACTAGAACAAATCTATTTTTTTCGAGAACACTCATCTACCTTATATTCTTGATCATAGCAGTCATTTTAAATGGACCCATTGGCATTGGAACTTTGTTAACCGTTTGTTTAGGGGGGCTAATACTCAATTACTTTATGCCACTTACTGAAAACGTACTTGACCGCATATTAACACACTCTCATACATCACTAAATCATGAGAAACATAAAAAGCATTCTATATAGAATGCTTTTTATGTTGTTCAACTAACCTGATCTGTTAAAAGATGTAATATCCAAGTTGAGACTGAAGCTTGATGCTCATATCTCTTTGTTTCGATCTTAAGTTTGTCTAGAAGAATTGGTACTGTTATTTGTCTCTCAATTGGTACTTTAATTGTGTCTAATTCATTTTTATAATGTGTTTGTATTTTGAAGGTCAATTAATAAAGGAGTGTAGCTTTATGTTCTGTGGATTATCTGCTTTTCCACTCACGCCAGTTAACGAGACAGGTATTAACGAAAAAGCATTTGTGACACTAATTCAACGATTAGTTGCAGCTGGTGTAGACTCAATTGGTGCATTGGGTTCAACTGGAAATTATGCATATCTTAATCGAGAAGAACGTTTACGTGTGCTTCGACTTGCTGTCCATTCATCTGAAGGGATTCCCGTGATGACAAGTATAAGTGCGATTCGT
The DNA here is from genome assembly GCF_038005565.1 of Paenibacillus sp. FSL R10-2748. NCBI lineage: Bacteria > Bacillati > Bacillota > Bacilli > Caryophanales > Paenibacillaceae > Paenibacillus > Paenibacillus sp. FSL R10-2748. Next base: position 167,929 of record NZ_JBBOTK010000007.1, on the reverse strand, counting down.
ACTTCTGAAGTACTTCGATTAGCGGAAGATGCACAAAGAGCAGGAGCAAGCGCAGTGCTGTTAGCTCCTGTTTCTTACCAGGCATTAACAAATGAAGAGGTATATTCGTTGTATGAACAGGTGACAAGCTCGCTCTCTATTCCGCTCTGCGTATATGATAATCCGGGGACTACACATTTTCATTTCAGTGATGAGTTGCACGGTCGGATTGCTGAGCTGCCTAACGTTCGTTCTATCAAGATTCCTGGAGTGCCTTCTGATCCTGAAGCAGCCAAGGCACGCATTAGAAAACTGCGACCGGCCATTCCTCCCCATGTAACTATAGGAGTAAGTGGAGACTCATCCGCAGTCACTGGCTTGGATGCAGGCTGTGAAGTATGGTACTCAGTTCTTGGTGGTTTGTTTCCAAGGGCGTGCCAAAAAATGACCCGTTTGGCCCAGTCCGGTTTTGCTGAAGAAGCGAAACAACTCTCGGCGCTACTTGAACCGCTTTGGTCGTTATTTCGTCAATATGGCAGCCTTCGCGTTATTTCAGCAGCAGCAGAAATAAGTGGCTTGATCTCAAGTCCCAGTCTTCCTTTGCCCTTACAACCATTGAATCAATCAGCTAGAGAACACTTGAAATTCATACTAAAGGATCTTCAGTCTACAGAAACATTCTGTTCACCATTCGGCTAATACCTTTTCGAAGGGGAGACTACTAAGCACGTTTGCATTAAAATTTTTCGTTATGAGTGTTGGAGGAACAACAGATGTGGTTCACATTTGCAATTGGTGCTGAACGTGTTCTAGAGGCTTTGAATTACATTGTCCTAGAAGCAAACTCATTACCTCTCGAAGTCGATAAGGCTATTTCGAGACCTTATTGTCCAATCCTTTGCTGAACTACCCAAGCATTCGTAATTTCTTAATCCTTTTCTTCGTTAGCAACGGAACTATCTACTAAAAAAAGCCAGCTATAATAGCTATAGCTGGCTGTTATACGTTTTTTCAATTTACTTCCAAGATCAAATCCATGCTGTCCTGTGTTAAACCAAATTTGAAGATGAAACGCTAGGTTTTGCAGGAATCACATGTAATAACTGTTTTGAATTTGGATCCTCCAGATTCACATGCACTTGATCATAATTAAATGAATTCGTAACAATAACCATTACCGTAGGATCATAACCCGCAGCCTTAATTTGCTCCAAGTTAAACTCAACTAATTTGTCATCAATGCCAATTCTATCATTTTCCTTAACCAATGGTTTAAAGTGTTGTCCCTTTAATTTCACAGTATTAATACCGATATGAATCAAAAGTTCTATACCGGAATCAGATACAATGCCAATCGCATGCCCGGTTTTGTACACGCTGCTTACCGTTCCGTTTACCGGAGCTGTAACAATTCCGCTAATTGGAACAATCCCTGCTCCTTTACCCATCGCTTCAGAAGCAAACACCTCATCGCTTACACTGCTTAAAGGAACAATTTGGCCATTCACAGGTACCACAACCTCGTTTGGATTTGCTTGATCACTCAAATTCGTCACACTCTTATTCGAAACACCGAAGAAATAAGTTAAAATGACGGCTCCAAAGAATGCAATAATCAATCCGATGACTTCTCCAATGAAACCTTGGCCTAAATAAGTTGGAATAGCCAACAAGCTAGGAAATGTAAATGTGGATGCATGTACTTCAAACGATCCAATGACAGCACCTCCAATACCAGCAGCGATCATTGCACAGTAGAATGGACGCTTTAATTTAAGGGTTACGCCGTAAATTGCCGGTTCAGTGATACCAAAAATGGCTGTGATTGCTGCAGAACCCGATAGGCCTTTGATTCTGGCATCCTTGGTTTTCAAAAATACGCCTAGAGCAGCACCTGCTTGAGAAAGTACGGCTGCACATACAATCGGCAACCATTGGTCGTATCCTTGATTAGCGACATTGTTTATCATCAGCGTAATCAGCGCCCAATGGACTCCGAAAATGACAATCGACTGATGGAACGCTCCTAAAACCAACCCAGCAAGTAATGGGGAGAAACCAAAGATTGCTAACAATACCATGGCGAACAGGTCACTGATCTTTGTGCCTAGAGGGCCGATAACAGCCAAAGTTAGAGGCAACATGATCACTAGAGAAACCAGAGGGGTTAGCATATTACGAATTGATTCCGGAAAGAATTTGTTCAACAAAGGTTCCAAGTAAGAGAGGCCCCAAATCGACAACAGAATGGGAAACACAGACGCCGTATACGTAATTGGTATGATCGGTATGCCAAAGAAATCAATCGTTTGTGAATTGGATACGATCTCTACTAAAGACGGATGAATGAGTGCACCAGCTAACGAAACGGCTACGAATGGGTTGACTTTAAGCTTCTTGGCCGCAGTAAATGCCAAGAAAATCGGCAAAAAATAGAAAATGGCATCACTTGCTGCATTCCATATTTTATACGCACCACTGTCAGTCGATATCCAGTTCATTGTTGTAAATAAAGCTAGAATGCCTTTCAAAATTCCGGATCCAGCCAAGGCTCCCAGAAATGGCGTAAATACGGCCGAAACAAAATCCATCAACTGACTGACAGGATTAAATTTCTCAGTTCGTTTTTCTGAAGCGCTTTCATTGTTGCTAGAAGCATGTAATGCCATTCCAGGTAATGATGTTAGTGCATCATAGACTTGAGCAACGGAATTACCAACAACCACCTGATACTGTCCGGCACTATTGACGACGGTAATGACCCCATCTGTGTTTTCAATCTTTTTGGTATCTGCAGTACTCACATCATTTAATTTAAATCTCAATCTAGTGGCACAATGCCACACCGCATTTACATTCTCTTTTCCTCCTACGCCATCCAGAATATCCTTTGCCAATTTTTGATAACTCATAGTTGTCCCCCCTATTATAAATGCCCGGACCATTTTCCACATACCGTACTACTGAAACGATACAAAATGATCCGGGGGTGCCTTCATCATTTAGTGATTCTCATCCTAATCGTTGGTGGTTCTATGAAGATCCTCGCCGTTTGTATCAATAACTTGCTTATACCAGTAAAAACTATCTTTATAATGGAATTGCCCATTTCCATTACCTTCATCATCATAGTCCACATAAATAAAGCCATATCTTTTGCTCATTTCAGCAGTACCTGCACTGATGATGTCGAAAGGGGCCCAGGTACAATAGGCAAAAACATCTGCCCCTTCATGTATTGCCTCTTTCAGTGCTGCAATATGCTCCTGGTGGTATTCGATGCGATAATCGTCATGAACTTTATTGTCCGCTGTTAAAACATCTTTAAATCCAAGACCATTTTCAGCCACCATCATGGGAACATGATACCTGTCCCAATACTTAGACATGCAGAGATATAATCCTGAAGCATTTATAGACCAGCCCCAGCGATTCGCTTTCAAATGGGGATTTTTCACAGTAGAATTAGGGTCCATCGTATTCTCACTAGCTTTAACAGTATTTGACCAGTAATAAGAGACTGCAAGGAAATCGGCTGTATTGTTCCAAAGCAACTCTTTCTCCGATTCCGTAATTTCCAGCTGGATGTCATGGTCTTCGAAATACGTCAATGCATATTCTGGATACTCTCCTCGAATCAGAACATCGCTGTAGAAATATTGCATTCGATTCCGTCTGAAATTCAGTTCGACATCTGCAGGTTCACATGAATAAGGGGCGGTTAACGTATCGGCCAACATCATTCCCATTTGAAGGGATGGATTTAGCTTGTGCCCATACTCAGTAATCTTTGCAGAAGCAACGAATTGGTGATGAACCGCTTGAAACTGAGACTGCTCGTAATGATCAACTTTATCTTTCAGTATGCCAAGGGAGGCAAATGCCTCTTTGTGGACAAGGTTAATTTGATTGATAATGATCCAATATTTAACGGTTTGATGATATCTTTGCAGGACGGTTTCCCCATACTTCACGAAAAAATCAATCAGTTTCGGGTTTGTCCAACCGCCATATTGCTCAACCAAATTTAAAGGCATTTCATAATGGAAAATCGTGACGATTGGCTCAATATTTTTTTCTTTCATGTACTCAAATAATCGATCATAGAAGGCCAAACCCTGCTCGTTTGGAGCGGTATCATCTCCATTCGGAAAAATCCTGCTCCAAGAAATAGACAACCGCAATGTTTTTACATGCATGTCTGCTAACGCATCGATATACTCACGGTATCGTTCGTAGAAATGTACTCCTTGGCGCTTAGGGAAATAGTATGTCCCATGTTTGTATTTTTCGTATGTTTCTGAATCCATGTTATTAAAATGTAGATCAATAGGATCAGCTCCTGGAATAAACGGCTGAATATCAGCGGTACTTAACCCTCTTCCATCCCTGTGATGTGCACCTTCTACTTGATTAGCAGCAATAGCTCCTCCCCACAGAAAGTCTTTTCTTATTTTGCTCATGTACGTTTCCCCCAAATGTATTTAAAATTTTTGTACGATAAAGACTCCTGCAATTACCAAAAGAGCTCCCAATAATCGAGGAATATTCAAAGTGTGCATACTAGCACCAATTAATCCAAAATGATCAATGATCACCGACACGATTATTTGTCCAGCTAAAACGTATCCAACCGTAGCTGCTACTCCTATTCTGGGCATGAGAATGGTTGTCGCCAATACATAGAAAGCACCCAGTAGTCCTCCTGTCCACATCCACCAGGGAGCTTCAAACCATTCTTTTTTGAACAACGATCCTTTTACAAAAAAAGATATGATTATTAATGAGATGGCACCTACTGTAAAAGAAATGGCCGAAGCAACAATAGGTGATCCCACCACTGTCCTTAGCTGCGCATTAACACTAAATTGTGTAGGCAAGGCCATTCCTGCCAATAATGCGAAAATTATGAATATGATAGCCATGTATTTTCCCCTTTCTCTTACTTTGATCAATTAGCCAATCTGAAATTGAACGAAGTGCTTCAATAAATCGTTTATCCGATTTTAGAACCACGAGAAAAGAAAATACCAAAAGAACGGTTTCAAGTGTGTCCATTGCAAAAGTAATCCCGCCTCACAGTATTATCCCCTCTCAAATTCTGAAGATTGAATATCTCCTACAGATGAGTCAATAATATATCTTAAATATGGGAATACTAGATTGATCACCTTCTCAATTTATCGATTAATCATTGACAACCCGAGTATAATTCACGCAGTATAATAAGTAAAATTAATAATAAGTATAGGAGGTATACTAAATACTTATATGGATATTAATTATGAACTCTATAAGATCTTCTATATCACAGTAAAAGCTGGAAGTATGTCTAATGCGGCAAAGGAACTATTTACATCACAATCGGCAGTTAGTCAGTCCATAAAACTGCTTGAAAATAAGCTAGGTGGACAGTTGTTCCATAGAAGGGCACAAGGAGTGTCCCTTACTGCGGAAGGAGAGATATTATATCAATATGTAGAACAAAGCTATGAGTTATTACAGGCGGCTGAAAGAAAATTTTTGGAATTAAGGAATTTAGATGCTGGCCAACTAAGAATAGCCGTAAGCACAACAGCTTGTAGTAACTTCTTGATGCAATACCTAGAGACATTCTCCTTGGCTTACCCTAATATCGAGATTTATATCAAAGATCAATCTACTCATTCTACAATTAAGCAGCTAGAGTCAGGCGAAGTTGACATAGGAATCATCAATCTGAACGGAAGCAGAGATTCTCTGACGGTGATTGGAAAAATAGAAATACAAGATTGTTTTGTAGTAGGTGAGAGATTTAAAGAAATATGTGATAAACCAATATTCTTAAAAGAACTAGTAGTAAATTACCCGATCATTCTCATGCAGAAAGGACTTAATACAAGAAAATATATTGACAACTTTTTCACTTCATATGGCTTAAAAGTAATACCTAAAATAGAACTGAGTACCATGGAACTGTTAATTGAGTTTGCTAAAAAAGGTTTGGGCATATCGTGTGTAATCGAGGATTTTGTTCGCAGCGATTTGGATCAACAACAGCTATTCATAGTGCCCATCCAAGAAATCATACCTAAAAGGTTTTTAAGTATTGCTATCAAAAAAGACTTGCCCCTTTCTTCAGCAGCTCAGAAGTTTATTGAGCTTTTTCAAAGCTGCACAGTATAAATTTATAAATTGGGTTATCTATTAAAGAATTGTCTAAAAAAAGCTCACTAAGGGCTTCTTATTTGACAGTCAACGAACCTCGCTTCAACCGCTCCAGAATGAGGTCGTCTGCTCCTGCGACAACTGGATGGTCGGTATAGTGAGCATTAAATAGGTAGATATCTAATCGGCAATGGAATAATCAAGTTCTTGTCCTTGGCTCGGAGCATGAACTTGATTTCTTAAAACAAAAAAGCCGTCATTTAGGCGGCTCCTAATGCAACATGGCTTTTGTCATCCGACATTTTTTTATTAACTCAAAGCTCAAGTTTACCAACCAATTTTTTTGAATCAATCTCCTCGTTCCGACATGACGTACCAACCGCAGTGCCCTTCGGCTGTTAAAAGTATAAATTTTTAGAAAATTCATAACTTTGGAACTATTTTTTTTCACAAAATTTAATGAACCGAAAACACAAAATAGCAAGTCTCTAAGTTGACAGAGACTTGCTATTTTTAAGTTTTGGCGACTTGACCCTTAAGAATGAAGTGAATACTGCCACAGCGAACGTACCGAAAACATTTGTTGTGTGATGTATACTGTGTACGAATCGAATCGTTTTTGTTGCCGAGCGCATCACAACCGAGTGAGCTTCTACCCTGTGACCAGACAGGAAACGAACCCTTTGAAACCACTCACCAGATATTCTGATAAGCCCTCGTAAATCACGGCTTTTAGATGACAAGGGATTGCCGCACCTGTTCACATAACCGATTTAAAATGGTGTGCGTCATGTAGAAAAATTCTTGGTAATTGGATGGCTGCGTTTATGGATTTTCTAATTTATTGCTAGCAAAACTTTGGATTAGAAGGATCGTAAATTATGATCTGAAGATTGTTGAGAATTAATGATTATATTTTCAACATAATCACCAGCTAGTTTAAGCTGAAGGTCAACAAAGTGCTCAACGCATTCACCTTATGCTTATGCCGTTCTTCTTTAGTCCATTGCTCGATATTCTCTAGGCGCTCTCCTGGTTATTTCCTTGAAGTTACGATGAAAGGTTCTTAAATTGTTATAACCACACTTGATTGCAACTTCACCAATCGCCTGCTGGGAATTTTTCAGCAAATAGCATGCCTGTGAAATCCGATAATGATTTAAGTAGTCCGTGAAGGTCATGTTCATTTGTTGGGCAAACAACTTTGATAGATAAGGATAGTCATACTGCAGATGTTTTGCAATGTCTTTTAATGTGCAATCAGTAGAATAACTTTCCTCTACATAAAGCAGCATCTTATAGAGCACCTTTGTCTGAGGTGATTGCTTAACTAGGGTAAACGATTTCTGATTTATCAGATCAGCACAAACAGCATATAAAAAACTTTTCTGGCTATAGATTGAATTCAGCTTACTAAAATCAATAGCTCTCTCCAAATGCAATGCACTGTCATTTGGAATTAAGCCTTTTAAATTCATAAAAAAGTCGCCGATCAACTCTGGCGAAAAAAGGATGATTGTAATATTAGAGTAATCGATGGTCTTAAATTCATGCATTTGATTTATAAAGATAAAGACCAGATCATTTTCCTTCAAAAGATACTCTTTTTGATCAATGGATACATATAGCTGTCCATCATTAACATAGATCATTTCATATGCGCGGTGAAAATGAAGGGGAAAGCTATAATTCTTCAAAGGAAAAAAATGAAAGAATTCTTCCCCCTCCATTCCATGTTTTTCAAATAAGACCATACAACTCTCCTTTGCCAGAACACTAATATTGTCTTAAAGTGTACTATATTTTGGATAGAATTAACAAATATTATTTCCTATAATAAAATAAATTGAATTTAAAGGAGGATATAAGACTATGGAGTATCACGTAGCAAAAACTGGTTCAGATCACGGCCAGGGGAGTCAGGAAGATCCATTTCTGACAATCAATAAAGCAGCTTCTGCTGCTGTGGCAGGAGACACGGTTATTGTCCATGGAGGGGTATATCGTGAATGGGTAAAACCAAAATTTAAAGGATTAAGCACCAAGAGAAGAATTACTTATCAAGCTGCAAAAGGTGAAAAAGTAATCATTAAAGGCTCTGAGCATATTCAAAGTTGGCAGCATGCAGAAGGGAATGTTTGGAAGGTTGTATTGCCGAATGAGTTTTTTGGTAACTATAACCCATATGCTCTTGAAGTGTCCGGAGATTGGCTCGTAACAATTGAGGAAACCAAGCATTTAGGAGACGTTTATTTAAACGGTATGTCTTTTTATGAAGTCAGCCGCTTTGAACAACTGATCGATCCGAAGGTTACAACAGAAGTATTGGACCACTGGACAAGAAAAATGGTTCCTGTTCATAATCAGGAACAGACAAAATATGTCTGGTTTGCAGAAGTGAATGCTGATAATACAACCATATATGCGAATTTCCAAGGCGCTGATCCGAACAAAGAATTTGTTGAGGTTAACGTTCGCAGATCTTGTTTCTATCCCCAAGATACAGGGATTGATTATATTACAGTAAGAGGCTTTGAAATGGCGCAGGCCGCAACACCATGGGCACCTCCGACAGCGGATCAGCCTGGACTGCTTGGTGCCAATTGGAGCAAGGGTTGGATTATTGAAAACAATATCCTTCACGATGCAAAATGCAGCGCCATCAGTATTGGTAAAGAAGCCTCCACCGGGCATAATTATCGCTCCGTCCGGAAAGACAAACCCGGATACCAGTACCAGCTTGAATCTGTCTTTTCTGCTAAACGTAATGGCTGGTGCAAGGAAAAAATCGGCTCCCATATTATCCGTAATAATACGATTTATGATTGCGGTCAAAATGGAATTGTGGGTCACTTAGGCGGTGTATTTAGTGAAATTCATCACAACCATATATATAATATTGCTCTGAAACGTGAATTCTACGGTCACGAAATTGCAGGAATCAAGCTCCATGCAGCCATAGATGTCCAGATTTATCATAACCGTATCCATGACTGCTCTTTAGGATTATGGTCAGATTGGCAGACACAGGGAACAAGGATTAGTAAGAATTTATTTTATAGCAATAATCGCGATTTGTTTGTTGAAGTAAGCCATGGGCCATATATCGTTGATCACAATATAATGGCTTCTGAATATTCTCTGGACAATGTGTCACAGGGTGGAGCTTACATAAACAACCTAATCTGCGGTAAGATGAATCATTGGAAAGAAATGACACGTTCTACACAGTATCACCTCCCCCACAGCACCAAAATCGCAGGTTTTTCTTTTATTTACGGCGGTGATGACCGTTTTTATAATAATATTTTCATTGGAGCTGATGGATTAGAAGGTGTCGGAACGTCCCATTATAAAAACCACACGGCTTCTTTAGAAGAGTATATTGAAAACGTGCACAAAAATCCCGGAGACGCTGAAATATTTAACTTGGTGGAACAACCTGTTTATATTAATAACAATGCGTATTTGGCCGGAGCAGAACCGTTTGAAAGAGAAAAAGATAAGATAGTTGACAAAAGCTTTCATCCAAACTTCAGAATAGTTGATAAGGGAGAAGAAGTTTATCTTTCCTGTGAATTACCGGAAAATTTCGATGTTTTTCTAGGTGAAGTACATTCAACAGCAACATTAGCACGGGTACGTATCGTTGACGCTGAATTTGAGCGCCCCGATGGTAGTGAAGTGATCCTGAATACTGATTTGTTGGATATGCAGAGAGTAGAAAAGTCTCCAATAGGGCCGATTACACTTTTGAAAAAAGGTAAAAATTATATTAAAGTTTGGTAATCCCTTATTGAAAAAGCTTTACACCTCTATAAATTATGGTGTAAGGCCTCTTTCACTGATATCGCTTGAATATTTTTTCAAATATAAGATTTTTGAATTTAATTTTATTAATGATCTGGCACATTTAGGCTTGCATCACGTTCTAGAGAACATCAACAACGATGTGTCCTACCCTTGAAATCTTAATCTTCTGAACTAATCGTTCAAAATTACGATCTTACCATTCGCATCATTACTCTCCATTAAAAGATGAGCTTCTCGGATTTCTTCTAGCTTGAAAACTTTAGCAATCGGCGGAACAATTCCATGTTCTTTAATATGATTGAACAGGTCGATTAGTACGTTTTCTTTGATAACTTCACTTGTAAATGCCGTAAAATAAACACCTGTCGGTATATCAATTAACGGTTCAAAGGAATCAAGTGTCCATTCATTTCCCAGTATCCCTGACATGCATAAGGTCCCTTGCTCTGAAACCAGTTGCAATGATTCCTTTATTGTGACGGTGCCGACCAACTCCAGGACCTTGTCTACGCCATTTGGAGCGATTTTATAAACTTCTTTTGTAAAATACTCATCATCGAGTAAAGCAAAGTCTGCTCCAGCCTGCTGAAGATATGCTAGCTTTCCGTTGTTCCGAGTGGTTGATATGACTGTGGCGCCTGTACTTTTTGCTAGCTGAAGGGCAGCCAGACCAACAGAACTCGTCCCACCGCGAATGAGAAGCACTTCGTCAGCAGTTAATTGGAGACATTCGAATAAGGACGCATACGCCGTATAATACATTTCTGGAATTGCAGCGAGCTCAGTCCATTTCATTTCAATTGGAATGGAATAAACCTGTTTTGAAGGAATCAAAACATATTCAGCATAACTTCCATCAAATTCTCGGCCTAATCCCCCCATTAATGAAGCAACACGCTCCCCTTTTTGAAATGTGCTGTCAGATGGATCTTCGATCTGCCCTATGCATTCAATACCAATAATCCGTGGGAATTTGACGGATAGGGAATGTCCCTGTCTTGTAAACATTTCAGAGCGGTTTATTCCAAAAGCTTTGATCTTAACAAGTACCCAACCTGGTTTAACTTTGGGGATTGGAACTTCTTTTATCTTTAGTTCTTCAGGTTTACAGGCCCTTTCCAGTACAACAGCCTTCATAAAAGTGATCTCCCCGATCCAATGTAGATTCGTTTTTCAAACTGAATGAATACTGCATTCGTTCCAATAGCGAGACACGCTGACAATACACTTCCCCACAGAATCTTATCTATATTCATGGTTCGTAAGCCATCATTTAATATCGAGCCTAATCCGCCTGCATTTATAAATGCTGCTATAGTCGCCATTCCAACCGTAGATACGGATGCTAGCCTTAATCCTGTAAAAAGAGCTTTGATGGCCAAAGGCACACGAACATGAAGCAATACCTGAATACGGCTCATACCAAGCCCAGTGGCTGCCTCAATAATAGACTGTTCAACATGATTCAAACCTGCAATAAACTGACGTAGTAGGATATATTGGTTATATGCTATGAGCACGGTAATCGCTGTCGTTTTACCCAAACCTGTCACGGGGATCATGATTGCGAACAGGGCCAAGCTGGGAATTGAATAAAGAATCGAAAAGATATAAATGAGTAACCTGGATATCGTTTCTGAAGTCAGGGCTAAAATTGTTAAGAGTACTGTGACGACAATGGAGATCAGCATGATCACAATTAGCATCTCCACATGCTCCAGTAATGCAATTCCTAACTTATCCGGATGCTTAATGGCATATTCGATCACTTTAACCCCTCCCAGAAACGTTCTTGCTCTCTTGAAGATTGAATAAGCGATGCGACAAATTCATCTGCGGGATGAGCAACAATTTCTCTTGGCGTATCAAACTGACAGGCTTTACCTTGATTCATGATTATTACCCTGGTTCCCAGCTTAAATGCTTCATTGATATCATGCGTTACGAATAGGAAGGTTTTCTTAACTCCCCCATGAATCCGCAGAAGTTCATCCTGCAAATTTAGACGAGTCATGGCGTCTATGGCTCCAAAAGGTTCATCCAATAACATTGTATTAGGATTTGTTGCTAAGGCCCTAGCTAGTCCAATTCTCTGTTGCTGACCTCCCGATAGTTGAGAAGGGTAACGATTTAGGTAGTTTACTGGATCTAACCCAACCAAAAGTAACAATTTGTGCACCATTTCATCCACCTTCGTTTTTTCCCATTTCAAAAGCCGGGGCACAGTAGCAATATTTTGTCCAATGGTCATATGAGGAAACAAACCCACTTGCTGAATAACATAGCCAATCCTTCTCCGTAGCGCTACAGGATCAATTTCAGCAATGTCATCACCAAATAGTTTTATCTTCCCTTGGGTAGGTTCAATTAAACGATTTACCATTTTCAATAGTGTGGTTTTTCCTGATCCGGACGAACCCAGTATGGTTATAAATTCGCCTTCCCTAATAGACAGATTGACATGATCAACAGCTAAGTCATTGGAGTTTGCGTATGTTTTGCACACATTTTGGAATTCAATTGCTATAAGACTCATGTTATCCCCCACACTCATTTAATTGAGTCATAAAATTCTTTTGCCACATCTTCATATTCTTTTTTATCCACGTCCACTTTTGCATTCAAGGCGGTTACCGTTTCCGTATCCAGCGCCGCACTCACCTTATTAATAACCTCAGCTATCTCTGGATTTGTATCCAGCACATTATCACGAACAACAGGAGCCAAGTTATACGGAGGCCATACTTGTTTGTCATCTTTCAACAGTGTGAACTGATCTTTATTAACTAGTTGCCCTTCTGTTGTGTAAGCTGGGGCAACATCCGCTTCATTGTTTTTAAGCACTTCATATTTCAAGCTGTTATCATATACTTTAGATGACTTCCAATTGAACTTACCATACACTTTCTCTAGAGCTGGAATTCCGTCTGCACGTTGGTCAATTTCTCCTTGTGAGGCGAATCGAAGCTTACTTACATGTTTTTGTAGATCAGTAATTGTAGTAATTCCTAGATTTTTAGAAACTTCCGAACGAATAACAAGTCCTGCTCCATCATTTGCTTTAGAGTAATCTAGCCAAGTAATTTTAAATTGCTTTTTATATTCTTCCTTAACTTTCTTATAAACCGTGTCAGGATCAGTGAGCATATCTACTTTCAATATGGATAATAAACCGGTACCTGTATATTCTGGATACATATCGATATCGTTGTTAACAATAGATGAATGGATAACGGAGCCCGCAATATTGGGTACTCGCTCTACCTTATATCCCGCACCCTCTAAAGCCAAAGCGTAAAGTTCACCCACAATCAAATTCTCAGTAAAATCTTTCGTACCGATCCGTATCGTTGCTGCTTTATCTTCAGCATTTTCTGTTTTATCACCACATGCACTTAAAATGAGCGACAATACAAGAAAAATTGAAATTGAAAAATACAGTTTTCTCTTGTTTCTAGACATATCTTTTACCTACCTTTTCAAAAATCTATATTTAAACAAAATACGCTCGGACATATCAAGCATTACCCCGACTGTAATTGCTAAAATTCCCACCGAAAACCCACCAATCAAAAGTAAATCCACTCGATTAAGTCCTAAACCAGTAAAGATGATTTCCCCTAATCCACCCGCTCCTATTTTGGCAGCCAGGGTAGCACTCGCAATGACCTCAATGGCAGCTATTTTAATCCCTGTCAGAATCATTGGCGCAGCTAATGGGAATTTGACTCGCCACATTACCTGTTGTTCTGACATACCCACTCCATGAGCAGCTTCAAGCAAAAAAGAGGGAACAGACTCTAAACCGGCTATCATATTCATTAATATAGGAGGAATTCCCAACAGTACCAGGGCAATTAAAGCTGGTTTTGTTCCCGTCCCCATAATAGGGATTAGAAGGAGTAGAACAGCTAAACTAGGCATAATTCTTAGAACTTGGAACAAGGATACGATCCATTTCTCTGTTCGTTTGTACTTACAGGTTACATAACCCAACACAATTCCAATGGAGGCAGAGCAGAGTAAAGCTAGTAAACTTATTATTATATGCTCTTTCCCAGTAGCTAAAAAAACATGCATGTTATTTGAAAAGTAGGCTGTTAATTGCATCCATAAGCTGTCATTCAAGGTTTCTCCACCTTTCGTTTAATTTGCTTTTTCCTCGACCGCTTTATAATATAAGCAATATAATCGTTTTGAAAGTAGGCACCTTTTTATTAGATAGGAACCAAAAAGTAACTATTGGAGGATTAGACCGAATGATTACAAAAAAAGAGTTGCCTCTTTGTCCGGTGGCGACAACGGTTGGACTTATAGGAAACAAATGGAAGTTGCTAATAATGAGAGACCTTTTGAAAGGAACCAAACGTTTTGGTGAACTTCGTAAAAGTATTCCAGAAATCAGTCAAAAAGTTCTAACAGAAAATTTGCGGTCTATGGAAGAGGATGGTATCGTCATTCGAACCGTGTATGCCGAAGTACCACCTAGAGTCGAATACAGCTTGAGTGATTTAGGGAATACTTTAAGACCCATCATTAATGTTATGGAAACGTGGGGTTTGGAATATCATAAGCTCAATGAGGAAATTCCTCGTAACATGAAGGATTCTTAAAAAACTGAGCCCGATTAAGTGTTTTGAGGACGAGAATGACAAGCCTTTGAATATTTTAAAAACAACGGAGGACTAAGGTTAACATTAGTCCTCTTGGGTATTGTTCGTGCAACTGATAGTCACTCCAACTATTTTGTGTAAAGTTTCAATAGCTAACCTGCAACAACGGAGATGATCAACTTTTAGAATATAAATTGGACCAGGAACATATAGAGCAGTGTACCGCCAGCGATGGATATCAGCATGTTTCTTCTCCAGAGATGCAGCATAATAATGACGACAATGGAAATCAATTCGGCCACACCATGAGACCCAGAGAAAAAAGTGACATCCTTAACACTGTAAATGACCAGCAGTCCTAAAGCTGCCGAGGGAAGCACTTTGCCGAGATACTGTACATATTTAGGTGTGGGACGTCCCGAAGGGAACAAAATAAATGGAATAAATCGGGTCATTATCGTTCCCAAGACGACCATTCCTATCGTTGTGATGTTCTCAAACAAAGTCATGGACATCGTGTCTCTCACCTGTCTTTCTATCTAGTGATTTTCTCATGAAGGAGAGCACGATAAGAAGACCTATCATAGATGGAACGATGAAATTTTCGCTATTAAAAATAAGCAGGCAAAGGACCGAAATTCCCAAACCCAACAATGCACTATGATGTGTGCTCTCTTTCATCCATTGTTCAATAAAGATCACAACAAAGAGCGCCGTCATCACAAACTCAAGCCCCTCCATATTAATGCGCACCAGAGATCCGAAAAATCCACCAATGGCAGCGCCAAATACCCAGTAGCTATGATTAAGCAGGGTTACGAAAAACATATACCATCCCTTGTCGACTTCTTTGGGGATGTTTGCCGTGTAATTAATTGAAAACGATTCATCACATAGTCCAAAAATTAAATAGAACTTTTTGAATCCGGTGCCTCTGTATTTTTCAAGCATGGATATGCCATAAAATAAATGCCGTGCGTTCACCATTAAGGTCATTAGCAAGGCACCTAGTGGATTGAACGGACCGAGCAGTAAATGCACTGCAACAAATTCCATGGATCCGGCAAAAATAAATAGGGCCATAAGGATCGCATACCCCGCACCAAAGCCAGATATATTCATAAGAATGCCGTAGGCAATCCCTAGAAACAAGAATCCAGCCAGTATGGGAAGTGTGGAAGGGAAAGCTGATTTAAAGGCCAATTGAAGCTTACTTCTGTGTATCATCGTTGCTACATCTCCTTGACAAGATTACATTTCTTCGTTAGTTTAGCAATGTAAATCCATACAATCAATGATACAATTGTATGCATTACAATATTGTGAGGTGTGCTATGCCATTTAATTCGTTTGAACATTATCCGATGTCGTGGAAACCTGACAGGGATAGATTGCAACGACCGCTTTATCGCTCTCTCGCCCTATTGCTGGAACATGACATCAGACATGGCTTTTTGGCTCCGGGTACAAAACTTCCCCCTCAGCGGGAGCTGGCCGATTTTTTGGATGTGAACTTCACAACGATTACACGCGCATACAAGCTTTGCGAGCTTAAAGGATTAATTCATGGTGTGACCGGAAACGGCACCTTTGTTTCAGCCAACGCGGCTCGGTCGGTCACCATTTCAAAAGATCCATCCTCAAACGTACATATTGACCTTGGTTTTGTTGCCTCATTTGAGCAAACCAATGATCTGGTTACTGAGGCCTTAAAGCACGTGGTAGAGAAAAGTTATCTGGAACAGCTATTGAATTACAATGATCCTGCAGGTATCCCGCATCATAAACTGGCTGCTCTCAATTGGATGAAGGCTTTTGGCATCCAGGCCGATACTGAACATATGGCGATCGTTTCAGGAGCCCAAAATGCATTAGCTATTACACTCTTAGCACTGTTTGAACCCGGGGACCGAATTGCGGTTGACCAGTATACGTATGCCAATTTTATTGAAGTATCCAAAATGTTTCGTATCAAACTAGTTCCCATTTCAGGGGATGAGTATGGTATGTTACCTGAAGCTCTGGAAGACCAATGTTCTCAATCGAATTTACATGGTGTGTTTTTAATGCCTTCCTGCGCTAATCCCACGACCATTGTAATTCCGGAAAAGCGAAAAAAAGAATTAGCTCAGGTCATTCAAAAACATCATTTGATCCTGATTGAGGACGACATTCATGCCTTTTTGTCAGCGGACATTATAGATCATTATGGTCAGCCGATGTATCAGCTGCTCCCTGAACAAACGGTTTATATTTGTAGCACCGCCAAATCCATCTGCTCAGGTCTTCGAGTGGCCTATATCGTGTTTAACGAAGCATTCAAAGACACAATGATGAAGGCCATATACAACGTCAACGTCAAAACATCCTCTTTGGACGCAGAGATCGTAACTGAGCTGATTCTGTCAGGAAAAGCAAATATGATTGTTACGAAGAAAAAACAATTGGCCGAGACAGCCAACCAGTTATTTGCTGAATTCTTCCCAAATACTCTCCACGGGGGACATCCACTGAGTTTTTATCGATGGCTACGTTTACCAAAAGTTATGCACGAAGCTTATTCTGAAGGTTTTTTTCTGGAAAAAGGGGTTCGTGTATTTCATTCCAATCGATTTCTGAGCGGTGGGAATGCAGAAGAAAATTATCTAAGAGTAGCGCTTTCATCCACTAGTTCTTTAGAGGAATTAAGAAGAGGATTAGAGATTTTAAGAGAGAGCCTCGAATGAATTGATGTCTTGATGCGTATAGCTACATTCAAAGGCTCAGGCATTATTTTATTTATATTTCATAACAAAGTACGAATGTTCACAGCACAAACAGTGTATGTCTTTTATTCGTCTAAAATGGAAAGCTTCCCTATGTAGCTTCCATTTTAGACGAACATTTGTCCTACTTAGCTACATATCCATCGAACAAAGAACACCATCAGATGTCGTATTGAAATGAACCTCTACGAACTTGGAACAGCGCCAATTTGTTGAAGTAATCCAAGCATATCGGGTTGACCATATTCTTCTACAATTTGCCCATCAGAGAATCGATAAAAATTCATCGCTTGAACCTCGATGGTTTTCCCTGTTGGAGGAAAACCGAAGAAACTGCCTTGGTGCGTACCTCGCATAATGAATCGCGCAGCTACCTTATCGCCTTCAGCAACCATCTCCTTCAGTGTCCATTGGATATCAGGGAAGCCAGTTCGCATCATTTGGATAATTGCAAGATATCCATCCGGTCCCTTCATCGCATCTTCCCGTGCTGGGACATAGAAAATCGCATCTGGGGCAATAAGTTCTTCTGCTAGCTTTACGCTAGCCGTATTTATGAACTCTGTAAACCGGTGCATCTGTTGTTTATTCGCTTCAATTGTCATTCTCAAATTCCTTTCAAAATTTTTTATCCTTTTCGTTTCGTGCCCATCACCATTGAAGTAAAAGGTTCCTGCTTGATCAGTAAATCTCCCTCACACATCAATATCATAATTGATAACTAAAGACTTCAAAGTTACGATATTAATTTAACTTAGGTTTTCAAATTCATAATAAGTTCGCTCGTGTTTTTTGTGAAGTAGGCACCTTAATGTTCTATAGTAACCATTTGGTAACTAATAATACTTATTTATTCATTCATTTCATCAACATTATATTCGAAAAAATCAAAATCAGCATATTGTTGATGTTTAACACGATCGGCACAGGTCAAGCCAACAAAACTACCTGTAAACTCACCATACTTGCTATATTCATCAGAGAATATCGTGGTATCTAAGCCAATTCCAATAGCTTCATATTCTTTACCGTCATAACTCCTGAGCGACTGAAAATGTGTTCCTGCATAAAAGCGAAGTGTATACGCAATATTGCTGTAGGACGTAATCGGATTGTTCGCTGCCTGGTCCACATCCTGGGAGTTTACCGTCAACGGTTGTTCGCTAATTTTCCAGCTTGAACTGCCTCCCGTAATGAGAAACAACGAAATATCTCTAACATAGCATACGTTTCCCCTTTCGTTGATCCAGCTGTTAAGACTCTTAGCATCCAGCCAATGAATATGTATTTTGTGGTAATGGATTGTTCTTCCCAGTATATTGACATATCAGGTCCTCCGTTTTCCTCACATCTGCCAATAAGAGGCGATCAGCGGATGAAGTCTATCATTTTGTAGCTTTACTATGTCCACTGCAGTTACGTGGTTAACAAAAATGCTGACATCTATGTAACTCGATGTCAGCAGTCAGAAATCAGCACTGTCCATTGCTGTAAAGATACACTACGAAGTCAATAACCTTCAGTAGAATAAAAATAGTGAATAGTTCTTCACCCATCCACCACATCTGCTTGCAAATCTGTTGCAATTTCAATCATCTTAGGCACGACAGCCTCATCGGAAATAGCCACATACACATCCCCCATGTAATGGCGAAAAGGTATTTCTACGTCAGCATACTTCCACATGAAAAAATCTCCCTCAATCGACATGGTGCTCTCAGCACCTTGTATGATAAGCACTCGTGAATACGAAAAGTCTGGCTGGGATGCAAAGTAATCTTTGCACTCCTCCAGGGAAATGGATTGCTCCACCGGACTTTCCTGCATGGAACGGGTGATTCGAAAACGCTGGTTCATTGATCTGCCTCCACAATTATGATTAAGAAATTCTGGCTTTCATAACTTATAATGTCCACATGCTGATGTCAATGCTTATGGAACTATATGGATATTTTTTATGCTTTCAAGCAGTTACTTTTAGGATGCATGTTCAAACTGACTGTTGTATAGATCGGCATAGAAGCCGCCTTTTGCTAGCAATTCCTCATGGTTACCCATTTCGATAATGTCACCATCCTTCATGACCAGAATCAGATCCGCATTCTTGATCGTCGAAAGTCGGTGAGCAATCACAAAGGAGGTTTTCCCCACAGTCAGCTGGTCCATCGCTTGTTGAATCAGCAATTCCGTACGCGTATCAACCGAGCTTGTGGCCTCATCCAGAATGAGCATGGGTGAATCTTCAATCATCGCTCTTGCAATGGTAATCAATTGCTTTTGACCGGCGGAGAGATTGGCTTTGTCGTCCAGCACTGTATCATAGCCCTGCGGCAGTGTTTTAATGAAGCTGTGCAGCCCCACCGCTCTACTAGCAGCTTCCACCTGCTCATCGGTAACATGATCTTTGGAAAAGACGATATTGTCACGAATCGTTCCTTCGAACAGCCAGGTATCCTGAAGCACCATACAGAATAATTCATGAATATTCTCACGCGTTAATTGACTAATCGGGGTTCCGTCAATGTAGATTTCTCCATCGTTCAGCTCATAAAACCGCATGAGCAAATTCACGAGCGTGGTCTTACCGGCGCCTGTCGGACCGACAATGGCAATTTTCTGACCAGCTTCAGCTTTCATGGAGAAGTCCTTGATAATCATACGGTCTGTATTATAGCCGAAACGGACATGTTTGAATTCGACATCCCCTTTGGCGGTGTCCAGCTTTATGGTCTTGTGACGCTCATCTGCCAATTCTTCTTCACCCAGAAATTCGAATACACGTTCACTGGCGGCAGCCGCCGACTGCAGATTGGTTGCGGCCTGTGCCAGCTGCGACAAGGGCTGTGTAAACAGACGAATATACACCATGAAGGCGACAATAGTTCCGATAGTTATAGTCTGTTGGTTGACCAGCAAAGCTCCCACGACACAAACCGCGACATAACCAAAATTTCCAATGAACATCATGACTGGCATCATCAGACCAGACATGAACTGGGACTTCCATGCATTTGTATATAGGCGGCTGTTAATGCCATGAAACACTTCCTTGGCTGCTTGTTCCCCGTTATATACCTTGACTACGTTATGACCAGCATAGGTTTCTTCGATATGACCGTTGATCTGGCCAAGCTCCGCTTGCTGTGCTACAAAGTATTTCTGTGAATGCTTCATAATCACGCTCATCAGGCAAAAGCCGATCAGCGTAGCTACAATTCCGGTAATGGTCATGATCCAGTTTGTATAAAGCATCATAATCAAGGCGCCCACGAAGGTAGCCAGTGCACTGACAAGCGTGCCGAGACTGTTGTTTAACGTTTGTCCGATGGTATCGACATCGTTGGTTACGCGGCTAAGCACATTACCGTAACTCGTAGAGTCAAAATACTTCAAAGGCATATGATCGATTTTTTGAGACAGCTCTGTCCGCATCTTCTTTGTAAGACGCTGTGAGACGGTTGCCGTAATGAAGCCCTGGAAATAGTTAAAGATAAGACCAAATCCATATAAAAGCGCCAATACAAGAACAATCTTCTGAACAGCACTTACATCAATCCCGGTAACGATTCCTTCCTGAATCAGGTTGGCAATATCACTGAGCTTATCCGGCCCAATCACGTTGAGGGTGGAGCCGACCAGGGCCAGTACCATAGCTAGTATAATCATAGGCACATAGGCTTTGCTGTAGGATATAAGCTGTCTGATGGTCTTTTTAAAATTATTCGCTTTTTCACCAGTACCCTTGCCTCCCGCAGGGCCTTTACCCATGGGACCTCCCTGATTCATTTTCATTTGCTGGCTGTCGACGGTGTGTTCATTCTTATCCATGTATGAGTTCCTCCTTCGAAAGCTGCGAATATGCGATCTCCTGATAGGTGCTGCAGTTCGTCATCAGCTCTTCATGCGTGCCGCTCCCTACAATCTCTCCCTGGTCCAGCACGATAATCCGATCAGCGTCTTTGATCGTACCTATGCGCTGACCAACGATAAGTGTCGTAGCGTGGCCGGTTTCTTTTTTGAGAGCGGAGCGCAGAATCCGGTCTGTTCTGTAGTCTAGTGCCGAGAAGGAATCATCGAAAATATAAATTTCCGGCTGACGGTAGATGGCACGCGCAATGGACAGCCGCTGCTTTTGACCACCGGACACATTCGCTCCACCTTGCGAAATTCTACCCTGATATTGACCATCCATTTTTTCGACAAACTCCGTTCCTTGAGCAATACCAACGGCTTCTTTGACAAGTATCTCCGAAGCTCCTGCTCTTCCGTTATCACCGTACGAAACGTTGGATACGACCGTACCGTTGAACAGTACAGCTCTCTGAGGAACATACCCGATTTTGTTATGGAGTGCCTGCTGATTATAGTTCCTGACATTCACACCGTCCACGAGTACCTCTCCCTCGGTCACATCATAGAAACGGGGAATCAGATTGATCACGCTGGTTTTGCCGCTGCCTGTAGCACCAATAAAGGCAACCGTCTCGCCTCGTTTCGCCGTGAAGCTGATGTTGCGAAGCACGGCCTCCTCCGCGTCCGGATATTTGAAGCTGACATTACGGAATTCCACTTGCCCCATAACGCTCTCTTCTCCAGTCGTCTCATGCCCATTAACGATGCTGGATTCGGTATTCAAAACCTCCATGATCCGTTTGGCAGAGATTGAGGCGCGAGGCATCAGGATGAATATCATACTTACCATCATAAAGGCCATAACCACCTGCATTGCATAAGAGGAGAATACGACCATATTGGAGAACAACGTGATGCGGTCTGGTACGGCCGCCCCGTTAATCAGGTAAGCGCCGATCCAATAGATAGAGACACTCAGACCTGACATAATAAAGGTCATACCTGGGCCAATCATCGTCATTAAACGGTTCGCAAACAGGTTTGTATTCGTCAACTCGACGTTAGCCTGCTCGAACTTCTCCTGCTGATACTGATCTGCATTATAAGCGCGTACTACCCGAAGTCCGATCAGATGCTCACGTGTTACCCTGTTCAGATTATCGGTGAGACGCTGGATTCTCTGGAAACTTGGAAGAGCGAAAACAACAATGACACTTAGCATCAGGATCAGAGCAGCCACGGCCGCTCCTGTGGAGGCGGTCCACTGCCAGTTTTTATCTGCAATCTTCACAATGGCCCACACGGCCAGAATCGGTGCCTTGATGATCACCTGCAGCCCCAGCGCAACCACCGTTTGAATCTGCGTAACATCGTTCGTGGAGCGGGTAATGAGGCTTGCCGTCGAAAAGTTGTTCATCTCTTCCATCGAAAAGGATAAGGTCTTGTCAAAGACCATCGCACGCAGACGCATAGCCAGCCCTGCAGCCACCTTTGCCGCGAAATAGCCCACAATAATAGATGCAATCATACTGCCGACGGCACAAAACAACATGTAACTGCCGGGAATCAGCAGTTCGGACACAGGCGTTCCTTCCGTTTGCAGCTTGGTCGTAATTTCCGCCATATAATCAGGTAGCTTCAGATCAAGCCATACCTGCACAACGATGAAGGCTAGGCTGCAAACCACAAGCATCCATTCATTTTTCTTGAGATATTTGAATATCTTTAGCATTCTGTTGCTCTCCTTTTATCTGATAGTCTTTGATGTTTGGTGAAGTATAGTGCATCCTGCTCTGCATAGAAATTCAGCTTCTAGAGACAATAAGCTTAATGAGTCGGATCAGTTCTTTGGCATCTTCTTCGTCTAACTTTCGAAGAACATTCTCGGTCCATGCGATTCCTTCATTATGCCTATCAATCATAAATTGCTTACCTGAATCCGTAATGAATACAATTACCTTACGTTTGTCGCTGACATCAGTACGCCGTACAACTAGTCCTTTCTTCTCCAGGCTCTTCAGTGCCGTTGCTACCCGTCCCGTACTGACGGACAAGTATTCGCTCAAGTGGCCAGAGGTAACCCCGTCCTTATTGAAATTCAGACAAATGAGAATCCCCATTTCGCCACGTGAAAAGTGCCCTCGTTCCTCTAATGCCGGTTTCCGCGATTTGACGATATACTCGAATAGTTCTGTCGCTAATGCTTTATAATCCAATGGTCACAACACCTTCTCGCTAATACCTTATAGTATGAGATAATTAATCTTATAGTATAAGATAATAATAATGTCGGGTTATAAAGTCAATTAGAGAAAATATGGAATACAAAAAATCCTCCGTAACCAGCTTGTATTTTTACCAATTTTTCTACACAAAAGTCCAATGGAAATGACAAAAGAAAACTTGAGAAGCAGTTTGCAGCAGATATGGAGAAATCTCATGAATCTTGAAAAAGACCGCATCAGTACGGCTCAAATAATATTACTTGGGCTTTTCTCACTTATCGGGGATATGTAAGAGACTGCTTCTAAAAGTAAAGCAGCAGCTCACTAGGACTTGAAAAATAAAGTCTTAGACTGCTGCTGCTTTTACCAACATTCACTTCTACTATTAAAATCAAAGATACTACTACTATTTTTAAAAGCATTTCCTGATAGCAGCATTTCGCTGTTCAAGCAACCATCTCCCGCCACTCAACTGTGACCCATGATATCAACAAGATCAAACTATTAGGAACGGAGCGCTTTCCGAGGTACAAAAGGTGAATTTCCTTACAACCTAATAAAACCAGGATGTAAACAGATTGTTAACCGGTTTATAGATCATCATGACCAGAAGCAATGGGCTCGGCACATTGATTTTGTACAAGGAGCAGACCACTACACCAATGCCCGTGATCCAAAACAAGCCCCAGACCAGAAGGTCACGGCGCCTGCTTCCTCGTGTCAGCAAAGGCACATCGATGACCGCACAAACCGCTGCTGTTGCCAGAAAAAGCAGTAACACTATTGCGCTCACTCCTTGATATCTTCAATAAAAGATTTGTCTGTAATACCAATTCGGTTAATCGACACGCTGGCTTTGTAATGGATAGGTAGCGATTTTAGGTAATTGTCCCCTTTTTTCTGTTGTAGCCTAGCCCAAGCTTGGGGGTTGGCACGGTAGATCAACTGTCCAAAGCCCATAATATCCACATTATAGCGCTCATTAATTTGCTTAACTGCAGTTTTCATCCGCAAGATAATTCGTTCTTCCGATTTCCTTTCCAGCCCTGTAATCACGCGCTCTGCTTCCAGATTATCTTTGCTCATTACCTCTTCAACATTACACAAGGCCTTTACATGGATGTAAATATGTGGTTCACCGTCAATAATCTTGACTTTACGTTTGGTGTCTGTATGAAGTGCTTCAATTACGATGGGCCGTCCGTCGTCTCCTATTACAGAACCTGAGCTTTTGACAACGTTATTGGTGATATAATTGTAGCCAATCGTCTCGTTATCGCTTAACCACCCGATCATCTTATCCTTCCGAAATACGGCTATATTACTGTACTGTAATTTGGCTGTGGGCGAGCTATCTTCCACATTGCTCTTCTTTTCGCCCTCACTAACACTGCCGGACATCTTCACTCCGGTTAGCACCGGATTCTTCCCCTCGTACAACAAATCTTCAATAAATTGGTTCAAAGAAACAGCGACTGTTTTGCCCGATGTCTTATAAGATTTGTCCAGGGAATTATATAATTTACTTGCCGGCAATCTCTCTAGCGGGGTAAGGACCTTCAGAACATCTTCGGCAGTGGTGTCTTTGGCGACCATGGCATAGTAATCATTACGCGGCTCTCGGCTCCGCTTCATCATATCAAGTGCCTCGCTAATTCCTGCCCGGGCAAGCTCCTCTCCAATCACCAGTATACGGATATGTCCATAGTAGCCGGCTCTCGCACTTTCCAGACTGTACTTGCGCTGGGCTTCATAAATCGTTGGGACCGTAAAGGTAGATACAATCACTGGCACCCCGGCACCTCCCGTCCCTCCCGCCGCCTGCGAGGCAATTGCTGAAGGAATAACCACCTGCAGTGTAACCTTATAGCCAGATTCAGCCTTATCTAGCCCCATTCCCAGCACAAAGGCCATTTCATTTAACTCCTGTCTTTCCCAGCACCCGCTGAGCAGCATAGGGAACAAAAGGGTAAGCAGCAGTCGCGAAACAGTTTTACGGTTTTTTGGGCTCATCTGCCGACTCCTTTTGCTTGGTTGTGCTTTGACGGTCAAGATTTTGAATCATACTTTCTGCCGGCCTTGTCTTTAAACGCGGCCAGGTAAAGCGGAAGATGGAATCCTTCAGATCATTTGAACGGTATGGACCGATCGGACTCATATAGGGCATGCCAAAAGAACGCAGACTCGCCAAATGCAGCACGATTAAAAAGATACCGAATAGTATTCCGTATAGTCCAATAAAGCCAGCTAGTCCGATAAGAACAAAGCGAATGATTCTTGCAGCGATCGACATGCCCGTCTCTGGTATCACAAAACTGGATATGGCCGTAATGGATACAATGATAACCATTGCTGATGAGATAAAGCCCGCGGCAACCGCCGCCTGTCCTATTACAAGTGTTCCAACAATGGATATCGCCTGCCCTATATTTTTTGGAATCCTCACTCCCGCCTCCCGCAAAATCTCATACGTTAATTCCATGAGTACTGCCTCCACAAATGCAGGAAAAGGAACGCTTTCTCTCTGTGCGGCAAGGCTGATAACCAGATTGGTAGGGATCATCTCCTGATGATAAGTCGTAACCGCCACATAAAATGAAGGCGCAAGCAACGTAATGAAAAAGGAAAGAAAACGGATGAACCGTAGCAAGGTGGCAATATCGGCCCGCTGATAATAATCTTCGGCAGATTGAAAAAAAGCGACAAAAAAGGTAGGCACCAACAGGACAAAGGGGGTTCCATCCACAAGAATCGCCACTTTGCCTTCCAGGATTCCCGCTGCGATAGTATCCGGCCGGTCGCTGTTATAGATCGTGGGGAACGGCGTAGCAGCCGTATCTTGAATAAACTCCTCAATATATCCGCTCTCCAGGATACTGTCCGTATCTATTTTGGCCAATCTGCGCTTCACCTCCTGCACCAGGTCAGGATTAGCGATGTTAGCGAGATACATAATGGATACACTGGTTTGAGTCACCTTACCAATTTGGAAGGTTTCTAGCCATAGCTGGCTATCTTTAATTTTCCTTCGAATCAGCGCCGTGTTTGTCCGCATATTTTCCGTGAACCCTTCCATCGGCCCACGTACAACTGATTGTGAGCTTGGTTCGCCTACATTGCGGTCCTCCCATCCAGGCAGTCCGATCCGTAGGGCGCTGGATGTTCCGTCAACCAGCACCATGATATTACCGGATAACAGCTCATGAACAAATTGCCCAAGGTCATGCGTGACGGATAGATCCCCCGCAATCAGCATACGTTTTCGCAAAAGCTCAATCTTCTGATTAGCATCAAGATCTCTCATTTGGTCAGGGGTACAACGTTCCTGAAGCGAAAATAATATGGAATTATGCAGAACCTGTGTATCCACAAGACCATCAATATAAAGCAAAGCGATATGCGTAGACTCATCCAATTCCAGCTTTTTAGTGATCAAATCGGTGCTTGTCCCGAGCAGTTGAACCAACTGCACCAAATTGTCCTCCAAGCGGTGTGATAATGTGCCAGTAATTGTATCCTTCATGTCACAACCTCCGCATTCCGTGAGCAAACTACAAATAGTATGACAGAAGAACTTGATAATTATCCCCTTAACATTCCTTTTCGACTATCAATTAATAATTATGTTATAAAATCACATACTAAAGGAAATGACAAAAGAAAACTTGAGGGGCAGTTTGCAGCAGATTTGGAGGAATCTCATGAATCTTGAAAAAGACCGGATCAGTACGGCTCAAATGATGTTACTTGGACTTTTCTCGCTAATCGGGGAAATGGCACTTGTGTATCCTGCAGCAATGGCAACCGGAGCCCACGAGGATGCGTGGATTGCCGCCTTGATTAGTATTCCGCTAGGACTTGCATGCGTAAAGCTGATGATATCTACATCAAATATTGATCCAACTAAAACGATTATTGAGCTTTCATTACAAGTATTAGGAAAATGGGTGGGTGGAGCTGTAGCGTTGAGTTATTTATTCTTTTTCCTGATTGCAGCCTCCACCTATATCAGAGAAATCGAAGATTTCATGTGCACACAGATTTACGAAGGGACACCCGGTGGGGTCATTCGCTTCATGGCGATTTTTCTGTTGGTGTATGGCTTGCGGCTGGGTCTTGAAACGCTGGGCAGAGCAGCCCAGATTTTTTTTCCTTTCTTTGCGTTTTTTCTGATTTGCCTAATCGTTCTCCTGTTCCCCGATGTCAAGATGGAGCGTATCCATCCTATTTTGAATACATCGTTTCCTGACATGCTGCACACCATTATGTTCGGTGTATTTTATCCCTTTGGAGAAATGTGCGTGTTCTTCATGGTGTATCCCTATGTCCAAAAACAAAGCAATACGAGCCGCAATATATTCATTTCTTTGTTGATCGGAGCTGTTGGACTCAACCTCATTTTGTTTCTCTCCCTAACAGTACTCGGGGCATATTTCTCAGAACACGAATTTTACGCTGCCTATATTCTTGCCCAGAGAATCAACATTGCTAATTTTTTGCAGCGGATTGAGGCTTTAATGGCCACCACGTGGATCATTAGCACCTATTTCAAAACAGCGCTTTTCTTTTACGCATTTGTTTTGGGGACAGCTCAGCTACTAAAGCTAAAATCCTATCGGCCATTGATCTTTCCAGTGGCATTTCTGATTTACGGACTGTCGCATCTTATTGCAAAAAATATTATTTTCTACGTCAAGGAGATCCCCGCCTACTGGGTAGATTGGGATTTCACCCATGCCATCGCTTTCCCGTTAATCCTGCTCGTTGTTTATCATATCAGGAAACGTATCAGTCACAACAACCAGCTAACGTAACTTTCGGGGCATATTCGGCAATCTTACGCACTTCTCCCTCCACAATTGCAAACCTTCTTCCATCTTCCATGCTCTCCGTGATCGCAGAGTCCATTCAATTAGACCTTTTGTAGAGTACCTTGATAGAGTACTTTACAGAAGGTCTAAAGGACGTACTTTTTTCTTAATCGACCAATTCAAAGTCCTTTATCGTTGCATTCGGTCTTAAAATCTTTTCCTGGTCAAATATAGCTAGCAGTTCATCATTTTTAACTTTGACAGGCCAATTATGATTAGCAAGAGCTCCTTTGCCCAAAGTAATAATATCGGCTGTACAATTTTCGACCATCTGACTTGCTTTAGATGGGTCCCAGGTGTCCATTAGCCATCACTGTAATGTTTCCATACTTCTTGGCAAGCTCAGCAAGAGATTGTCTACTACTGTCTGGAAAGGCTGGTTGCCAAGCCTCATATTCCGTGACATGGATATAATCAAGCCCCGACTGTCCTAACTGTTGGAAAATCACTTTTGCCTCTTCTTCTTTACCAGCCCACTTATGCTCATAATCATTTACTTTCCCTTCGGAGATTCGAATCCCAACTATAAAGTTTTCTCCTACGGCTTGCCGAACTGCACTCGATACCTCAACCAATAAACGAACACGATTGCTGAGGGAACCTCCGTATTCATCCGTTCCCTGGTTTGTATAGTCCGTAAGAAACTCATCCAGTAAATAACCATTTGCACCGTGAATTTCTACGCCGTCAAATCCAGCTGATTTGGCACGAACAGCAGCATTCACAAATCCCTGAATTACGTTTTCAATATCTTTCTTCGTTGCTTCCACAGGCATCGGAAAAGCTCCTTCACCGCCATAAAACGCAAGTTGCTCTCCTTGTGGTTGCACTGCTGATGGAGCCAATATATTTGATTCGAATCGGTTACCTTGAGATAAAGCACCCGCGTGTTCTAACTGAACAATAATTGCTCCGCCAGCCTTATGAACAGCTTCTACCACCTTTTCCCACGATTTAGCCTGTTCGTCAGTGGCCATCCCGGGCTGATTGAAATAACACTGACTAAACAGCTCATCTGTATAGGTTCCCTCAACAATAATCAAACCAAACCAAATCCGCCATGTGCAAATGAAGCATAGTATTGTGCCATTTGATCCGTTGCAAAGCCTTCTGGAGAAGCACTCGTGCGTGTCATAGGTGCAACACCTAATCGATTTTTCAGCACTATTTTTTAGTTCTACAAAATTAAATCGTCCAATCTTCCGTCCCGAATTTTGCTGACCCAAGCAGGATCAACCAATAATGCATACAGTCGGTCTTAGAACCCTGTAGTATACTGTGTAGGGATTGCAGTTTCTTTTTTCAATTTTGAAGCGGCTTCCAGTGACCAATAAGGATTTCTCAACATCCCTCTACCCACAGCAACCAGATCGGCCTCTTCATTTCCGATAACTGCATTCGCCAAAATTGGATCTTCTAGTCTTCCAACGGCCATCACCGGAATATCCAGAGCTTCTTTGATTTCTTTTGCCAAGGGGACTTGATACGCTGCGTGAGTTCCTGGTCTGCCCCATGCAGCTATAGGTCCCTCACCGCCAGATGAAATATCAAACATATCTACTCCTGCCTTTTGATATTCCTTGGCAAAAGCAATGCTTTCCTTAATACCATATCCACCTTCTACGTATTCTTTGGCAGAAATACGCATCAAGAGCGGCATATCTTCCGGCATCTCACCCTTCGCTGCCTGAATGATCTCCCGACCAAAAAGGGTAAGATCTTTACCGTATCTATCTTCCCGTTTGTTCGTAAGCGGCGAATGAAATTGATGAATCAAATAGCCATGTGCACCATGAATTTCAATGGTGTCGAATCCAGCCTTGACAGCGCGAGCTACAGCAGCACGAAATTTCTCAACTAGTCCTTTAACCTCTTCTGTTGTAAGCGCGCGAGGTTGTTTTGAATTTTCATCAAATGCAATGGCAGATGGCGCTACAGGAACTTCAGCATCTTCCGCCTTGCGTCCGGCATGCGCGATCTGGATTCCCACTTTGGCACCGTAGCTGTGACAAGCATCTACAATCCGTTTGAGAGCAGGAATCTGCTCATCTGACCATAAACCAAGATCAAAATCGGAGATACGACCATCCGGCTCTACATCTGTCATTTCAATCATGATAAAACCAGCTCCGCCTACCGCTCGGCTAACGTAGTGTATATAATGCCAATCTGTGGCGATCCCATCCTTTTTGTCAACCGAATATTGGCACATTGGAGGCATAACTACGCGATTTTTCAATTCCAAACCTTTAATTGTATAGGGACTAAATAAATCTTTCATGTGAGAAAGACTCCTCTCTGAGTTATATTATGAATACATCAATCAAATGCATGCACAAGCATATATATTAACATGTTTGTTTCATTTGTCAACTTTAGGTATGATTTCAAAACTTCAAAGTAAAATACGCCATTTACTCGTTGGTCCTCATCTTCAGATTTTTTGCAATGCATCAACAACTGAATCGTCACCAGTAATCAGATCAAAAGCTCGCTTGTATGTGTTCTTCACATCTAAAGCTGCCACAATGGCACGGGCTACATCCTTACGAGGGATACTGCCATAGGTGATATTCTCCGCAGCAGCCTGCGCAATTAAATGTATCTGCACGGCCCAAATGGTCTATGGTGAAATTCACCAATGACTGAACTTCTGCATTGACATCTTGTTCTAATTAAATATTAAGTAACCGAATGGTTTAGCACATTACCAAATTAAAAAAACATGCGCATGCATTTAATTTAGTGAAAAAATTACTTGCTGTCAAGTTTTGAATGCAAATATGGATTGCTTATTTTTCAAAAAAATACGTGGATGATTTGAATAAACTTTGCTTTCTCTTTTCATTCTAAGTTCTCATCCTCTTCGGCACGTTAAACTGTGAGCGCTTCTGGTATCCACTAGGAAGCGCTCGTACTGTATATTAATTTTGATGTGGAGGTAAATCTACATTCTCATGCTCTCCATAAAAAAGCTCAATGCATTGGACACCCACTTCTTGGGATGAAGAACAAGCTGAATTTCCAGCTTGAGCTCGGCATGCTCAAAGGGTAACACCTTTAGCTCTTCCCGTTCAATCTCCTCCAGCGCAGCCATTAGAGGTAGAATGGATATACCCTCTCCAGTTTTGATGCTCCGTTTGATCGCTTCCGGATTACCCAGCTCCAGACTCACGCGATAGGTGATTCCATTTGCTCGAAGCACTCTCTCCAGCAGTTGTCTGTAGTTGCACGTATGCTCGGGCATAATCCACTCCGCATCTACCAGATCATCCAGGCCGATTCTCTCTTTAGCGATAAGCGGATGGTTCGGATGGACAATCAGTACAAGCGGTTCTTCTCGAATCGTAATCCACTGCAAGGCCGGATTGCTTGAATCGTCCGCGAGGATCAGCCCGACATCGGCCTCCCCTTCCCTGACCTGGTGCAAAATCATCTCTTCGCGATCCGTATGCAATCGTATGTTCAGATCAGGGTATTCTTTGCGAGTCGCCTGCATATACGGCGGCAGAAAATACGAAGCGATGGAATCCATAGTACCGATCGTCATGGAGCCCCCGCCCTGCTTAGCCAATTTTTCTTTCGATTGCTCAAAAAGCTCCAGCATTTGTCCGGCAAGCTTGAATAGCTCTTCCCCGGCTGAGGTAAGACGAATCTTGTTGTTGCTGTATCGCTCGAACAATTTGACTTGATACGTTTTCTCCAGCTTTTGAATCTGGGTCGTGACGCTGGATTGTGCGTAACCGAGCACTTCTGCTGCTCTTGTAAAGCTTTCACGAATGGCAACTTCCCGAAATGTTTGAAGATAAATGAAATCCAATCTGGCCACCCCATCGGAAATTTTGATTAGAATCATCGTTTATTATAGATAACTCTGATGCTGTCTCCTATGTTACATTAGATTTAATTCAACGGGAAGGGATAACTGATGATGATGAACGAACAACATATTCATGGGATTTTCATACCGCTGATTACACCTTTTACACGTGACTATAAGTTGGACATCGATTCGTACCGGAAGTATGTTACCTATCTTGCAGGCCATGACATCCAGGGTCTGGTCGTTAACGGTACGACAGGAGAGTCGCCAACCGTATCCTGGGATGAAGTGAAGCAAATGGTTCAGGTGACGCAGGATGTTTTGAAGAGCATGAACAAAAACATTCCGATCGTCATTGGCACGGGAACGAACGATACTTATTCAACGGTGCATCGGACGGAAATGGCGGCTGAATTAGGAGCGGATGCAGCCATGGTGGTCACTCCGTATTACAACCGGCCGACGCAGGAAGGAATCTTGGAGCATTTCCGTGTCGTATCTCGTGTAGGCCTGCCTGTGCTTGTATATGAGATTCCTGTTCGCACGGGCAGTCGCATGACAATAGATACAATACGCAAAGTGCTGGACCTGGATGGCGTAATTGGGCTCAAGGACAGCACGGGCGGTCTTGATCTGCTTTTAAAATTGACCCAGTACGAGACCAAGCCTGTCCTCTGCGGAGAGGATGCCTATTTCCATGCCATGCTATGCCAGGGAGCTGCCGGTGGTATGCTTGCATCCGCTCATCTCAATATCCAGGAGTATGTGGATATATACCAACGTTTTGTGGCTGGCGACATGAACGGGTCGCGAGACAGTTTCATGCTACTGGAACCGGTGATCCAGCATGTATTTGCAGAGCCAGCCCCGGCCGCGATCAAGTGGTGGCTTACCCAGCAAGAGATTATTGCCGCCGAGCAATTGCGTCTGCCACTTATGCCACTGTCGGATCAGGTGAAGCAGGGTCTCCTGAATTCAATCGTATCCTGATAAATCAGCTTATCTCAGACTACCCAATCATAACGTAGAAGAAGCATCTCCTGGACAGGAGATGCTTCAATTTTTAGCCGGAACTGACAACCTTCAGAAAAACGAATTTAAGAAGATACTCTCTATGGTAGAACGCTGTATCGGTGTTTTCATCCTAATGAGGTCCGCAATCTGAAAAGCTTACAAGCAATAGCTAGATGGTTGTTAGTAAATCCAGTTGCAGCATTAAGGGAATTCTTTATGTAAGCGAAATTATTGCAAAAAGAAGGCTGCCGGTGAATTTCACCGACAGTCCTTCTCTTCCAAGCAGTATACTCCTCACTCCTATTCGCTGGACAGCTCCTTGAGCGATTTGACTTTACCATGGGGATGCTGTTCTTGCTTTCGTGACTTCCAGGCTGCTTCTTTCCTTTTCTTCTGGTGAGCCATAACAGATATCCTCCTTTGGAAATTGTGATGTATACTACTTTCTTAAGTTGTCATTTCTCAGCTCTGTTCATTCATAAAACTAAATTCGTTGGATTTTTGTAATAATTCAGGGGTTCCAAACCGTTTCAAAGGAATAGCTGGGAGCATGGCTTCATGTATTCTGGGTTTGCTGGAGATTGCATTAATTGAGCAAACGGCGCTAACTCAAGCGCTGCACTGGGAACAATTTTAAAAAAAACAGCCGATTTCTCCTTAACATACTAGAAATCGGCCTTTGCCTTCCGAAAAGAGGATTTAGTACATATAATACAACACAAATAATCAGAAATATCGGTGATGCGCCCGAAAGATTGGAAGGTGTGTAAGAAGGCTACTTATCGGCTGAACCGCTAGTTTCCGAGAAATAGTTATGTAAGTGATATAAAAAATATTATCATGTTCATACATTAGCTGTTATTGTAACTCCCTAAAGGACATGTTTTTTAAGAGACTATGAAGAACTTGTATTCTTCATAGTCCTGTTTAACGAACTAATGATCAATTATTCAGCAAATGATGCAAGTGAACTGCCTTCCCACATTTCCCCCTTATTCAGTGTCCAACCATCATTATAAAGATTGTAGGCACCTTTATTAGCTGCAGGACTCCATCCCTCATCCCAAGCTAAGAAATAAATGGTTTTCGGATATTTTTCTTTGATGGCATTGATAAATAAAGAATAATCCATACTACCATTGGTTGCCTGCGGACCGACTTCTGTGAAAGCAAAAGGCTTATCAAGAGCTGTTAACTCGTCATATCCTTGAATCGAATAAGGATCTGAGAAATAAGCGTCTAATGCAACAATATCAACGTATGAAGATCCAGGGTGAAAATCTGTCTTAAAGTTTCGGTTCGCGTCTGGTGCGTATACCCATATCAGGTTGTCCAGTCCTCTTGTATCGGTCATATAATGATAGACTTTTTTATAAAGCTGTTTATATAAAGTGATACGTTCGCTGTCCTCTTGGTTATAATCGGTGAGTCCCCACCAGAACCATTCTCCATTCATTTCGTGAAGAGGTCTGAAAAGAACAGGAACACCTTCATCTTCTAACTGCTTAAGGCCATCGGCAATTTTGCTTAACATAGCGTCTAATCGCTGGCCCTCTTCAGTTGATGAGTCTAGGATTCTTTCATACTGACTGTTTGAGATTGGGGTTTTATAATTTCCAGAGTTAAACGCAGGGTTAGCCAGATGCATACTGATCTGAGGTATACCTCCGTTCTTCCAATGAGAGATTAAATCGGTGTTACAACTATAATCGATCGAATCGGCAATATTAGAAGTCTCCATCCATCCTCTTGAATAATCACAGCCATACACGGCAGGGGACTGTCCTGTTGCATTTTCAATTCGATTAGCTTCGGTCATAGAAAATGACGCATTTGTGTACCCGCCGAATGCTCCTGACACTACGCGATTTTCCGATGACAGATTAGCGAGCCAGTTCATCACTTCCTTGGTTGTGGCTTGTCCATTAGGATTCACCGTATGTGCAGATGCTGTCTGTGAGAAAGTCGAAGCGATTAACAGAATCCCCAATATTCTTATGTACCACCTCTTCTCTAAAGGAACGACTGGTCGATTTTTACCATCGTATTCATTTAATTGATTTCACTGTGATATTTCTCCCTATGACACTTCTGATTGCAAGCTACATTATTTTTCATTCTAGCGAGTTGATACCAACTCCTTATAAAAATTTGATTTTTACGAATAAAAGCACCTCAATTATATCGACCTCAAATGAATAGATTAAAATAGTTCTAAAAGAGTGAAAAATAGTTCTTATAACAACTATCATTCAACTTCACAAAGAATGTTAGAGATAAGAATATGCTTAAATTAATATTTTCCTTTTCATTCTTATGAAAATTTTCTTTTCAAATTATTGTTATTATGGTGCTATATAGAAGACTTTATGCCCGCACATTTGACACGCCATGTTATAAAAATCAAAAGAAATAAATAGCGGCTAACCAACGTCTATCAAAATAAGTTGATTACATCTGAAGGCTTAGCGTAGATTTTCGCTAAAACAAAAAAGCCGCCAAAATGGCGACTTCTTATGCGTATATGTTGTTGTCTCTCCTTGCAGTGCTGAAGTCTGCACCTGTGTTCGATAAACCTATTGTTCCTCGTTAGCTTTTATTCTTCAACTTCAACAATGATGTTAACCATAGATGCATCGTGATTTTTAATGCGAAGTGGTGCTGTGAAAGCAGATAATAGCTTTTTACCAATTAATGGTGCAGGGTTTATGTCTTCGTAAATGAGCATTGTCGGCTCTTCATATTTTTCATGGTCTAAGAAGGCATGGTGAACAAAATAGCCGTTTCTTTTGGCTTCTTCCAGATTTTCAATGCTCATGGTATCAATGGCCACAGCTTTGCAGTTCGGCAAATTTTTACGGATGAATTCCGCTGCTTTGGGAGAGACGGCTGGGAAATTATTAGCGTATTTCTCAAAATCCGTATCTCGGTGTTTCCAATAGCTTGTATTAAAGATGAGAATATCCGCTTCATGCAGCTCTTCATATTCCTGAAGCATTTCAAGGGTAATAAAGCCGTTCGGATCAAGAGGACAATCAATTAACAGCGGTTTTCGATAGATGAATTCTTCAATCGGAACAGCATCTATTCCCTTACCGTTATTTAAATGATGCCACGGTGCATCGACATGGGTGCCGACATGAAGATACATACTTAACACACTTCCATTCCAGGCATCCCCTTTGTCCAAACGCTCTCTAGGCTCTAACTTCACTTCTGGCAATCCTGGATAAACAGGCATTCCTTCATATATTGGGTAACCGATTTCAACGTATTTTGACATACTAAGACGCTCCTGTAATTTTAGTTTTAAGAATCCATTATAGGGGATATTCGCCTAATGTGTAGCTTCCGAAAAGTATAAGCGGAGTACAAACAGACAAACTGATAAAAAGACCATACCCCTACAGGTCAACTCCCTCATTTTAATTTATATTTTATATTCAATCGCCCTATCTTTCCTGAAATCGTACGACCACTTCTCCTTGATTGTCCTTTTAAGAAAGATAATATAAAAATAATAAACGATTATCCTAAGATATTAAAATAGGTATCTCTCCAAGCAGATTCTTTAAGTTAATAGAATCCCACGGCATATGCTCCGTTATACCTAATCCAACTACATCTGTTTCTTCAGATAGTTCTTTAATCAGATTAAGTAGCTGAGGCATTTGCATTGTTCCCGCAGGAGAAAAATTATAAGGTGCTTCAGGGTTGGCGAATAATAAAGAACGAAATGCTTTTGGGTCAAGCACATCTAAATCAAGGTGAATAGCTAGGTGCTTAATGCCACTTTCTTTAATCCACTCTCTTATAGATTCAGTACTATTCGTTAACTCTTTGGTCACTGCAGTTTTAATTCCTAGTCTTTGAATCATTTCTGTGTCTGATTCTACAGGAGCTATATCTAGTCTTTGAAACGCTTCTGAAATGACTTCTGATTCTTGTTCTGTAGGAGCCGCTAATCCCGCGATAAAGACATTTTCAGGTTTTAGTGGGATTTTCACATGTTTTGTGAACTCCTCATCTCCTTCTCCCAAAAGATTTCCGAGCGGTAATGTATGACCGTTATCATAGCCCACATATCTAACTAAATCACTGTGAGCATCGATCCAAATTAAACCTAATTCCCCACCGTATCGTTCGTTCAAATAGGCAAATGGAGCTTGTTCCACTAAGCAGTCACCACCAAACATTACAATGCGATCTGGCTTATGAGCATCAATGATATGCTGAGCAGCCTCTAACTGTTCAAGTAGCTGTTTTCTCCCATTCATACCGTTTTCGTTTTCAAGCGGAGTACCCTTATAAGCTTGAACTGGAACATGAATAAGAGGTTGTTCATTATCCGGAGCTAGCCAAGCAAGCAGTTCGGCTCCAAAAGAGTAATTAGGATTGTTTCCCCCTTGCCATTGTGGCATTAACAGGCGTATTGTTTTTTTAGTCATGTTTTTCTCTCCTTTACTTCAAAAGTAAGGTTAGTATAAACTGAACACAAATAAAAACGTAGTACGCACTATTTTGATAGGTACTACCCGAAAGGATAGTGTAAACATGAGTATGGCTGAATTTAAAGGTAAAGTTAAAAATATTCAAGATACACCTTTTGGTTATACAGTTTCATTGATTGGTGGTAAATGGAAAATGGTTATTATTTATCTCCTAGCCGAAAACCGAACAGTTCGCTTTAATGATCTGAAAAGACAGATAGGGGCTATTACTTATAAAACATTGAGTTCACAACTAAAAGAACTGGAAGC
Source organism: Paenibacillus sp. FSL R10-2748 (assembly GCF_038005565.1). NCBI lineage: Bacteria > Bacillati > Bacillota > Bacilli > Caryophanales > Paenibacillaceae > Paenibacillus > Paenibacillus sp. FSL R10-2748. Next base: position 130,067 of record NZ_JBBOTK010000007.1, on the reverse strand, counting down.
GGATGGTCTGGTGAATCGAAAAGAATATCCTCAAGTCCCCCCTAAAGTCGAGTACAGTCTCACAGATAAAGCAGAAACGCTATTACCTGTTTTGGAAGGGTTATGTGAGTGGGGAACAAAAAACCAAAATAATTAAATCCAGTTTTCTACTAAAAATCCTGTATGCGAAAAATTGTCCTGTTTTCCAACACTGCTATCCCAAGTTAAACTCTATGGTTAACAGCAGTGACACTTTGTTTATTTAGCTCTAAATGCTGAAGATGCCGTATTCATATACTTCCTCTTATTCTCCAACCGAAGAGGAAAGGCGGCCTTCCATAATGGCTCTGATTTGTTCGGTCGGCATCTTCGGGTGTCTATCGTGCGTCAGCAGAACGTTGATTCCCTGTTCCACGTCCGTCAGCTGTGTGTAACAAAAACCTTGTACGACAGGTGAATGCAGCAATGACTGGACATCAGCATGCAGCCGTTCTAGAAATTCTATTATCTTAATTATCGCTTCAAGCCAGATTTATCTCCCGAATCACTTCAAGCGGAACCTTCGGTTTTCGGTCTTCCGTCAACAATCCGTTGACTTCCTGCTGTACATCGGTTACCTGTGTATAGCAATAGCCCGAGAGATAGGGGGTCGCTTTAATTGCTCCGGTGACTGCACGGAAACGTTCGATAAAAGCTTCGACTGAATTCACCTGGTTTCCGTATCCCCAGCCCATGTCCGTCTGGAAGGCAATGCCGCCGAATTCGCTTATGATAATTGGTTGTCCCCGGTAGGCATATCCTTCTGCAAAGGCATATTTCCAATTGTTAAAGGAGATGCTGTTGTTTACAATGCTTTCCTTGTCCTGATATCGCTCCAAAAACTCTTCGCCCGTCTCCACATAATCATGAAGGGTTAAAATATCCGAGACTGTATGCTCCCATCCGTCATTGGTAATCACCGGACGATACGGATCAATCGTCTTCGTCAGATGATAGATGGTTTGCGTGAACTGCTGCTGCCTTACATCATGTCCAATGGTCGATATGCCCCACGATTCATTGAACGGGACCCAAGTTATGATGCTCGGATGATTGTACTGCTGCGGCACGATTTCCAGCCATTCCTTCGTAAAACGGCTAACCGCCTGATCATTGAACTCAAAGGTCGCCGCCATTTCCGACCAGACGAGCATGCCTTTCACATCACACCAATATAAAAAGCGAGGGTCTTCCAACTTCATATGTTTACGAACCCCGTTATATCCCATCGTGGCTATTTTATCGATATCTTCGATAAGAGCTTCTTCAGACGGCGGAGTCAGATGTGTTTCCGGCCAGTAGCCCTGATCCAGAATCAGCCGCTGGTAAAGAGGACCATTATTCAATAGAACCTGTCCGTTTTCAATCGATATTTTCCGCATGCCAAAATAAGAATACACCCTGTCGCACTCTTTCTCATCCTCATACAGAATAAACTCTACATCGAACAAGTTTGGCGATTCCGGTGACCACAAGCACTGCTTCCATGGACCACCGGCTTCATGAAATACATGGACCTCTACCGTTATCCAGGGCCTGTCGGCAGATAGGCTGACCTTTTTCACATGCTGTCCTTTCAGCGTAATCCGTGTCTCTAGGCGTAAATTATCTTTACCCTTGATACCCATGAGCTGAAAGTCAAAGCGGATCATATGACGGTCGATATCCGGTGTTATCTTGACCTCATTGATTCTTACCTCATTCACATATTCAATCCACACACTTTTCCAGATTCCGGTGCTCTGTACATAAAAGCATTCAAAGTTTTGATCCACCCAACGCTGCTTTCCCCGGGGCTGCGTGCAGCTCTGACTATCCTCCACTTTAAGCACGATGCTATTCTCCGAGTCGTAAGTGATATAGGGTGTGATGTCGAAAGAAAACGCAGCATAACCTCCTTCATGCTCACCAGCCATAAATCCGTTCACCCAGCATTTCGCTTTATAATCTACACCCTGAAAATGTAGAATTGTCCTTTTCGCTATTGCCTCCTGCGGGACCTTCACGCTCCTGCAGTACCAGATCACCGGATGGAAGGTCTCGACTCCGATCCCGCTTGCCTTGGTTTCATAAGTAAAAGGTACGAGGATTTTGGCTCCCTTCGGAAAATGATGATACCATTGCTCGCTTTCACCCACTTTGCCGTCGTCGAAGGCGAAATCCCACACCCCATTCAAATCCAGCCACTCTTTACGTACAAATTGCGGCCTTGGATAATTTTTGATATAAGCGTTTGTAGTCATACAGTTTCCACCTATCCTTTGATATATAATTAGTCACCTTAGCCTGATGACTTTACAGTGCATTGCTATCATCTGTAGGTCCGATCGTCATCCTTTACCTCCGCTTCGAAATACAAACAATAAAATCGATTTGTTACACTATTATTGTATCTTTAGGGGATTATATAGTGATGCATTTTTAATGTCAACGCTTTCAAGTTAATTTTATGTAACTAATAAACTGAATAAGGCTTTAGCTACAGAGCACCTGCAACTAAAGCCTATCCATTTCACCAATATCTCAATCCATGACATAATTCACAGTCATTTTGATATTCTGATCATAATCTCCAAATTGCTTTCCGAACAGGTTGAGCCCACCTTGATGCACCGCATCTGGCTTAATTCCGATCCGCAAACGCAATTTGTGGCTGTTTTGCAGGTTGAGCTGATCCAGTGTAACCGAGGAAACCTTCTCCATATCCAGCGCAGTCTTCTCTTTATCTACTCGCCAGGTCTTGAGCAACCCATACTGGGTAGACCACTCATACCACCAGGCAGGATTCAGCTTGCCGCGCCTGTCTCCAAAATCACCGGGACACGTCCACATGCCAATCTCCACGCCATTAACCCACAAGGAAATATCAGAAGGCCAATTGTTGTCATAGTTTGGTGCTTCAGAACACATTTCCATCGATAGCTCAAGCGATTCTATTCGCGCTCCTGCCGGTATTTCGAGCGGCATTAAATACTCGACATAGCCCTTGCGGAACCATATCATCTGGGCTCCGATATGCTTCGGGTGGAAAAAACTCGCCGGTTCGTCCTCGCGTATGATCATCCCGTCTGCATTGGCCATACCGCACGTCGGTGAAACCTCACAATCGCTATAATGACCGATCGGCATGTCCACTTCGTAGATCTGTACATCCCCTTTGGGTACTGCTTTTTCAAGATTTAGCGCAATATGAATGTCATCATAATTGCGGCTGCACATCTTCATCGCGCCGCGAGAGGCAGGCAGCAGCTCTGTATTAATCAGTCTAGCAGCCTCCAGAACCTTGATATTGTTGGCTACCGTAGACACCGGAAGTTGAAGAGCTTCCGCTATTTCTACAATATTAAGGTTTTTAGAAATCAAGAGGCGGAGAATATCAACTCGGGAACGGGTGGATAAAGCATGCGTAACCGTTACCAGCTTGTCCGGATCATCAAAACTAAGCTCAAGCATTGCATCACCCATCTCAATTTACTGTGATTATATTACAATAAGTTTACTTGTATGCTTTGAAACAGTCAATAATATTGTATTAAATTATTAATTTTGTATTAAATACCGATCATGTCCGATTTCTCTGGTTCAAGAACCCATAGGAAAGACAGCGATTTTTGAGCGGAACCCTGTATACAAATGCAACACGTTATTCCTTTGCTTTATGCAATAAAAAGCCGCTGATCTTCGGATTAAGATCAGCGGCTGATGCTCTCTTCATTTTAAACTTTCTTTAATACCCATACTCCATACGGTTCCAATGGTACGGTACCAGTAAGCCTCCTACCGGAAAGGAGTTCCTCCGTCTCAACACTCAGTTTAACCTGAGCCGTTTCTCCGCTGTAATTCAGTAGAAATACCAGCTCTTCTTGTACATCCGCACGAATAGCGACTTCTACCGTCGAAGGAGCTTTGCACCACCCCGCAAGCGGAGATGTCACCGGCAGCTGTCTTAGGAGCTCAGCCGCTAATGCTAGGTCAAAAGCTGCACCCCAATAGTAGACCAGTCCCTTGCCGACACGGTTGACGGTCAAGGCCGGTTTCCCTTCATAGTAGCTTGATGCGTACTCTGCGAGTACTTCTACCGTATCAGCATGAACATTCAATATATCGTTGAAGCCTGGAGCCCAAAAATCAAGAGCTTGATCCTTAAATCGCACCGATACAGGTGATGCGGTCCCATTTATCATCGTAAAGTCCTCTACGTGGACGCCGCTCATTGCGGCTGCAGGGCCTGGGAGTGGCTGCATGCGGCAGTGACCGAACTCGTTCTTATAACCGGTGCGGCAGCCGAAGATCAGGATGCCCCCATCCTCTACATATTTCTGTAACATAGCTGCCGTACTGTCTCGTAGGATCGCCGGATGCGTGTATACCAGCACCTTGTAATTGGCCAGTTCCCGCAGCTGTTCTGATTCCATACCCGGACGGATTGTAACCATATCCGAAGGTATATGTCCATACTGCAGTGCCTTGTACCAGCCGAGCTCACTTTGCTTTGTCAAGGGACCATACCATTTATCCAACTCGCCATCCCACTCGTTATCATAGTCACGAAGTAGAGCAACCTCTGCCACGTAACGTTTGCCAAGAATCCGCCCTCCAACCTTTTGCAGCTCCTTTCCGACGCGGCCTGCTTCTGCGACCCGACGATTCGGCTGATTGTGATAATCATTAATTCCATGCCAGTACATTTCCGTACCAAACGTTGCCGTTCTCCAGCGGAAATACAAAATCATGTCTGCCCCGTGAGCAATGCTTTGGTAGGTCCACAATCGCATCTGCCCCGGGCGCGGAGATGGCATCTCCATCCTGTTCACCCATCCTCCTGGACCGGATTGCTGCTCCATCACGCAGAAATTTGGTGACATCCCTCTGACGTTACTTAAAGTAAGCCCCCACTTGCGATCCAGCAATGGCTTCTCCCCTTGGTCCGGATAAATGGTACTGAATTGAGGGTAAGAATCGTACGAGAAAAAATCAAGCAGTTGATCCGTCATTTTATGGCTATCCAAATGCCCGAATACACCGTTGGTTGTCACCCACTGATTAGGCGCCACTGACCGAATAATGTCCACTTGTAGCTTGGCAAACGAAATGGTGTTATCGGATATAAATCGCTTCTCGTCCAAAGCCTGATGAGGATTCGTTGACCCGGATACGGTCGGACGAGTTAGATGGACCTGATTCCAGCTGTCGTAAGTTTGATTCCAGAATACAGCCCCCCAGGCCTTGTTGAGTTGCTCCAACGTACCGTATTTTGCCTCTAGCCAGCGCCGGAAAGCCTGATGATCTGCCTCGGCATAGAAGACGTTTATCTCGCAGTTCAGCTCATTATCAATTTGCCACCCAATGATGGCCGGATGATCTTTGTAATGTTGTGCCATCTCTCTTGTAATACGTGCGCAAAGCTCCAAATAAACGGGACTGCTGTAGTTATAATGCCGACGCTGACCGTGTTGGAACGTGACCCCTTCCATGGATACGTTCAGCACCTCGGGATACTTATAAGTAAGCCATGCCGGTGGCGTAGCTGTTGGTGTGCCCATGATCACTTGAATCCCGTTCGCGTCTGCCTGCTCCAAGAAACGGTCAAACAGCGTGAATTCGAACTTTCCTTCCTCCGGCTCGAAGATCGACCAAGCAAATTCTCCAATCCGAATGATGCTGAAGCCCAGTTCCTTCATTCTTATGAGATCGTCCGACCACAACGATTCGTCCCAGTGTTCAGGATAATAACAAGCTCCTAAATGAAAGCGATCTAAAGATAAGGATTTCGGCATGCTCCAATTCTCCTTCAGTAGAAGTGATAGTACAAAAATGTGATTCTCTGATAATCGTATCTATTGTAATATAAGAATAAAAGGATTAGAATAACTCGATTTTGCTAATTGAATTACTTTTTTGCTAACTTACTCAAGGAGATGGATACATGATTAAAATAGATTGTTATCTTCCTTCACCCATTCTAAAAGGTATACTGTTTCCCGAATCGTTAGGGCATTACAAGAACTTCCCCACTCATGGGGAGCGAAGGAATGCAGGATTACTGAAAGATTACAATTTACATATCATTTTTGCAGGCAAAGGCGCTATTGTGCATGATGGGAAGGAAATCGAGCTTACCCCTGGCATGGGCTTTCTTTTCGGCAAGCATACGACGCAGCAATATCGAACTAAACCCGAGGATCCCTGGGATGTCCGATGGATTCATTTTGACGGGCAGGATGTAGATTCGCTATTACAAGGTCGAAGCATGCACGAACCGTATCTGTTCTCGCTCCACCGGCCAGAACGTTTAAAACCGCTGATGGAAGAAATGTTGCAACTTGCCCAAACTTACCGTCACGACTATGATGTACAGATCTCTTCCCTGCTTTATGAAGTCCTTCTGGAGATCGTCCATCATTCCCACCAAATTTTCGGCACCTCTCCCGGCGGCACCGTCCATGAGAGGATTCGTCATACGGCGGAATATATTCGTATGCATTGTCGAAACATGCTCGATTTGAAGACAATGGCTGCAACGTCAGGTTATAGCTCCTTTCATTTTAGCCGACTCTTCCATCAGATCATGGGTAGTACTCCAGCTCAATATTTGCTCCAATGCCGAATAACGCTGGCCAAACATTTGCTTGTATCTACGGCACTCACTGTAAAGCAGATTGCACTGGAAACCGGCTTTCATCAAAGCAGCTATTTTATCAAGAGATTTCGGGAGCATACAGGCATCACGCCGGAGCAGTTCCGCCAGCTGAGAAGGATGGGTTAGTACAATCCAAAAACTCCTTCAATAGCTGGGCGTGTGTGTATGGCAGCGTACAAATCGAAATTACAAATTATGCAGTTGAATAAAAGAATAAGCGGCCGCTTAGGACGTTTGGTTAACATGTCCTACGCTACCGCTTTTGTTAATGTTTTTTATTTCGCTTATATTTGGGATTAATTTGTCTGTTTGGATATCGCTCCGAAATATTCTACAACTACCTCACGGAATTCCAGAGCAGCCCGCGAAATATACCGACTCCTGTGCCATAATAAAGCGATCTCCCGTACCAATTCGTGATTTTCTACTTGGAGATATTTAAGATGTTCCCGTGAATTTCTTGCCGTGCTTGGTATGAAGGCTATGCCAATTTCAGCTTCCACAAGCGTACTAAGCCTTGCAGGTTCATCCCCCTCATACACATACTTAGGTATAAAACCTTCCGATTTGCATATAGAGTCCACTAAATCGCGAGTACCGTAGCCTCTCTTTACACCGACAAACCATTCATCCCTTAGATCTGTCAACGTTACACTGCTTCGATCTGCCAGCCGATGTCCCTTTGGAACAGCTACAAGGATTGGGTCGATAAACACGATTTGGCAGTCGATGTCATCTCCCTCTATTGGAGGTGAGGACAAGCAAAAATCGACCTCGCCTCTATGAAGAAGCGTTACCATTTCCTGCGTAGTCAGCATTTGCACATGAAATTGAATATAGGGTCGCTTTTTCCGAAACTCTCGAAGGATATTGGGTAATGTGCTAGCGGTGGTCACCGCCAATTCGAGAGTGCCATGTTCCGGGCTGGATAAATCACTAAGCTCCTGCTTCCCCTGCTCCAATTCAAATAAAGCCCTCTCTGCACGGTGAAGGAATCTGCTTCCGAACTCATTCAATCGCAGTTTCCTCCCTGTTCGATCGAATAGAGAAACCCCCAGATCTTCCTCCAGGCGCTGAATCGTTTTGCTCAGCGACGATTGAGTAACGTGCAGACTTCGTGCAGCTTCGGTCACATGTTCCAAACGAGCTACCGTCAGAAAATATTGCAGTTGAAGAAGTTCCATTATGATCCCCCATTCATTCCCCCAAGTCAATGAGATTATAACATCAAATGCGTTGGAATAAATAATCGGTTTCAAGTACGATGACATTAATTCGCTATGGGGGGACCAGAAATGAGCGTTCGCAGCTGGTGGTTAATGATTTCAGTTGGTCTAGGGATACTATTGAACCCATTAAATTCTTCGATGGTTTCTGTTGCTATTCCAAGTCTGCAAAAAGTGTTCCAACTTGACTTTACAGGTGTTTCCTGGATTATTTTTTCTTTCTACATTGCAAGTAGCATCGCTCAACCTGTCATGGGAAAAGCCAGCGATTTATTCGGTCGTAGAAAGATATTTCTTACCGGGCTTGTTGTAGCCTTCATTGCATCATTATTGGCTCCATTATCACCAAGTTTCGGGTGGCTCATCGTGTTCCGCATTGTGCAATCCATCGGAACAAGCATGATGGTTGGGGTTGGAATGGCTATTGTTCGAATTCATATTACAGAAAAACAAGCAACTGCGTTGTCTGTTTTGTCCATATTCCTATCTGGAGCAGCAGCAATTGGCCCCTTTATTGGCGGAGTCTTGATTCATTGGTGGAATTGGCCTGCTATCTTTTTCATCAATATTCCGTTTGTGGTGGCCAGCTTTGTATTGGCTTGGAGGAATATTCCTAAGGATGAACTGCCAACATCCTTAGCACGCAACATGTCCTTTCGTAAATGGTTTGAATTGATTGATGCATCAGGGATTCTGCTCTTCACAGTGGCTTTGGTTACCCTACTCGTTGGATTACTCTCAGCAAAATCATTTGGACATATCTCATTAGGAAATGTCATTGTCGGGCTGATAGGTCTCGTTGCGCTGGGGATATTCGTACGACATGAGTTAAAAGCGACATCACCCTTTATCCCTTTACGCACATTCGCCAAGTACCCTGCAATGACTTGGGTGAATGTTGAATTCATGCTCGTTAATGTACTATATTACTCGCTCTTTTTCGGGCTTCCGTCCTACTTGCAAATGGTACGTCATGTCAGCGAGTTCCAAACAGGCATTCTCATGCTAAGCTTAGGCTTGTGCTCGCTAATTACTTCTCCAATTGCAGGACAATGGATCGATAAATCAGGACCCAGACCGGCATTGCTGGTGTCCGCAATTCTGATGACATTGGGGTCAGTTTGGCTCGTGACATTGAATCCAACTTCACCGGTTATCAGCGTGTGTTTGGCTTTAGCTGCATTCGGAATTAGCAACGGTTTGAACAATGTAGGTATGCAAGCAGCCCTGTTCCAAAGTTCTCCAAAAGAAATAATCGGTGTAGCATCCGGATTATTTAACACATCCAGATATCTGGGAACCATTATCTCTTCATTATTGATAGCTATCGTAATGGGAGGTACGTTTAGCTTCAAGGGATTTCAAATGCTTGGGATCATCCTTACGGTAATTGCATTGTCTTTGGTATTCATGAGTCGGCGGCACCGGGAGTCAGCGCAATTGCATGAGTCGTAGGTTCACTAAGTTCATATCTCAAACCATTGCGCGGCACCAATCATCATGCATCAAATGTCATTTATTTGGCGTAAAGATCTACTACAACAAGTTTTAATTCAGCGACATTGCTACATAAAACTTCGCTACATTCAAACCACAAAAGCCGTAAATCTCCGGGGTTATTGGAGACTTGCGGCTTTTGTGGTTTGTTTAGATTGCCCCAAAGCCATTTGAAAGCTTTGGGGCCCAGTTTCCCTATTTTGAACTCGGAGCTTGTTTTTAATGCCTTGAGTGAAAATTAGGTGGACATTATTCCATTTTCGTCTGTTACTAGTAAATTCGCTAGCTCTGTTTCCAACAACGCTTTAACGGTTTCTGGATTTTCTTCAAAAGGAAGTTCCAGTGAGATTTGCAATACATTTTCCACATGCTGAACAGTAAAGAAAATGATTGGATCCCGATAGATGTCCCTCTCTTCTGGCAGCATATTTTTAAACAGTTGATATTTATCCGACGCTTTGCCAAGGTAATTGAAGACAATAGGTAGCTTATTTAGGCTATGCTTCAGATACCTGTTAGACTGCGGATACAACGAAGCCATTTCATCATTGTATATGAGATTTAGAAAATTCAGGTTACGCAATACGGCCAACTGCATACTGTTTCTGATCTCATGCCCATGTTCATCCGCATCTGTAAGCAGTACAGGGATTTGGTCTATAAATTCCCCTATAATATCAAAATACTGCTTGTCCTCGTATGCCCGTCCATAATTGGTGAGAAGAATAGGAATCTCGTCCACTTGCAAATATCTGCGGAAAAAGCGGTTAGCTAGGCGTATAGCCAAGTCCCACATTGCGTCAGAATCATTCCAATCTGCAAGTTCTACTGTCACATCTGTGCCCGTTGTATGGTTGTGCCCATCAATTGCGAGGACTACAGCATCCGAAGCAGCAGCAAATGCGGACAAGCGAAATTTGTCAACAATCTCTTGATCGCCCATGCCCTGTGGTCCTTTGCGGACCTGACTCACATAATCACGGTAGCTTCCTGCTAGTTGCTCTTTTACATTGCTTATATCTTCATATGCACGGTACAACTCACTCTTAACGACCTCTCCGCTCATGCCATCATAGATGAGATGTGAACAAGGGAGCAGCAGCAAATGATCCCTTAAATTGAGGCGAACAAGCGCAATACGATATAACAAGTTTCCGGTTGTTTCATAAGGGTTCATAAAGAATGCAGGCAATATATGTGAGAGTATACGATTTTGCATCTCTGCACCGTAGTTCGATAAATCTATCATTGGAATGTCCATGCGCTCCTTCATGGACAACATTTCCCATTCCCATCCGACATCTGTTTGGACCAACACACTTCTAAAGAGTTCATGGCGCTCTATCAGGCGTTGCATGATTGCAGATAACCGTTCTACATCCAGCAGGTAACTATCAAAAGGAATGACACCTCCTGAGGATTGCGGATGTTCCAAATGATAATGTTGAGCAGGAGCAAGCGCATAGCGTTGTAAAGGCTCTCCTGCCAGCATCGTGCTGTTCCATTGGTCATTCATCCGCAGCAGATGTTCCAGCCATTCCTCAGCATGCCGCTTCACAGCTTCATCGTCTACCATCGTATCTGTGTACAGCTTTTCACAGTCAGGTACTTGAGCAGCTGCTTCAAAAGGAAGCAAATGATGTGGATGAAGGTCAGGATGAAGGCGTGACAAAATGACTTTCTTTAGGGCCTCTGCTTGTATAGAATCAAAAGGATCTATGTGCAAAGTTAATTGATCTCGCCCTTCAACAGTTGTTGATTGGAAATGAGCATATACGTCATAAGCCTTTTCGATGATATCGATTGCCTCGGCAATATCACGTGTTAACATATCCGGCATCGAAGTGTCTGCTCGCATATACTCTGACATTTGGCGAATAGTCTGATATTGAAACACCTGATTAATCCCTATTTCAATGCCAACAGCCTGAGCCTGTGAAACCAATTGAATGGCTTTTAGGGAGTGTCCGCCTAAATCAAAATAGTTATCATCAATGCCAACAATACTGACACCCAGATTCTGTTTCCAAATATCTACCATATGCCGTTCCATGTCGTTTCGCGGGGCTGCATATTCAACACCTGTTTGAATGTCTCCGTCCGGCACAGGAAGCAATTTACGATCAATTTTTCCGTTAGTGGTCAACGGCATCTTCTCCATTTGAACAAAATAGCTTGGCAGCATGTACATCGGAAGATTGGGAACCAACGCTGCTTTAAGTTCCTGAATGGTCAGATCCCTATCAGCCACAAAATAAGCACATAAATCTTTTTGTCCTGAATCATTCTCACGAGCAATAACCACCGCTTTACGGATCGCAGGCAGGTTCATTAATTGCGCTTCTACTTCTCCAAGTTCAATTCGGTAACCCCGGATTTTTACCTGATGATCCATCCTGCCTAAATATTCAATATTTCCGTCTGCCATCCATCGCGCCAAATCTCCTGTGCGGTACATACGTTTTCCTGGTTTGAAGGGGTCTGCTATAAATTTCTCATCTGTCAGCTCACGATTTCCCATATAACCTCGCCCTACTCCATCACCACCGATGTAGATTTCACCTGCAATTCCTATCGGAACCAACTTCCGATTCATATCCATAATATATACGTGCTGGTTAGCCATTGGCTTGCCAATCGGCACCGTATGTGTCCAAGCTGTCATCGTCTCCCCGTCAATGTCGTACGCAGTTGTGTCTACGCAGCACTCGGTAGGACCATAAACATTAGTTATTTGCGGACGATATCCGGGCCGGGTGCTCAAAAATGTTTTAACGAGATGACCGGGCAACGCCTCTGCTCCAAAAATAAAATGCTGTACATTCAGATCTGCAACGGAGTCTTGCATTTCCGTCAGCATATGCATGTGTGCCGGTGTACCATCAGTAAAATCCATCCGTTGGGATCTGAAATAATCAGCCAAACGATGACCATTGGTGCTAATCTCTCTCGGCACCACGTGAAGCGCATGCCCGAGAAGCAGACATGGGAAAATTTGTTTCACTGATGCATCAAATACATACGGCGATAGCCATGCCATCCGCATTGGCGATTTGTATTTCTTATATACTTGTTGTCTAAATGCGGTTGTCATATTAACGACATTAGAGTGTTGAATCATCACTCCTTTGGGTTTGCCCGTTGTACCTGAGGTATACATCACATAAGCCAAATGGCCAGGGTCACATACTTCAGCCAAGTTGGAACAGTCTTCTGCGGATAGCCTGTGACTATCAGGTGAAATGACCAGCACATCCGACGGTACCTTCGCGGCCATTTCTGGCTTGGCAACCATAAGCCTAATATGGCTGTCTTGTAACATATAGAGCATACGTTCCTCCGGAAACTCAGGGTCGATAGGTACATATCCCCCACCAGCTTTTAAAATACCAAAAATCCCCACAATCATTTCGATAGAGCGCTCCATAATCATTCCGACCAATTGATCCGCCTGGACTCCTTCTGCTCTTAGCACGCGAGCCAGTTGGTTTGCACGCACATTTAATTCGTTATATGTGATCTGGCTATCTCCAAAAACTACAGCTACTTGATCTGGAGTCTTCTCTACCTGTTCTTCGAATAATTGATGAATGGTTTTTTCACATGGGTATTTCACCTCGGTATTTCCCCAGACATCCAATATCATTTCAATTTCCTGCGGCGTAATGATCTCAATTTCAGAAAGCTTTGTCTGTGGTTCATCTACAACAGCTTTAATCAACTGGATGAAGTGATCGGCCATTCGTTTAATCGTGCTTCTCTTGTACAGGCTATCGGCATATGTGAAGCTGAAAACCAAACCTTCAGAGCTTTCCATGGCCGTAAGTGTCAAATCGAATTTTGCCATATTCTGTTCGCCTGGGCACAGAGTAACCTGTAAGTCTTGGAATTCCGTCGTACCAGAGTCCATGTTATCTAGCTCAAAAAGAGTATCGAACAGCGGATTTCGGCTCAGGTCCCTCTGTACATTCAGCTTCTCCACCAGCAATTCAAACGGATAATCCTGATGCTCAAAGGCATCAAGCACCTGGTCCTTTACTTCCTGAACGTATTCGTAAAAAGACTTATCCCCTTCAGGAAAGCTCCGCAATGCGAGCGTGTTGACAAACATGCCGACGACAGGCTGCAAATCGTGATGCTGTCTACCTGCAATAGGCGTTCCAACAACGATATCCTCCTGAGCGCTGTACTTGAACAATAGGGTCTTGTAGGCTGCCAGTAATACCATAAATAAAGTAGCTCCCGCCTGCAAACTGATTTCTTTCAAACGGTCCACGTCCTGAGGTGAAATGGCAAAGGAAACAGTGCTGCCCGAAGTGCTACGTGTTGCAGGTCTTTCAAAGTCGACTGGGATACCCAAAATTGGAATATCGCCGCTCATTTGCTTGAGCCAGTATTCTTCTTGTTTTTCCATCCATGAGCTACCAATATCTCCTTGCTGCCATACCGCATAATCCTTGTATTGAATTCGCAAGGCGGGCAACGTTTTTTCTTCATACAGTGCGGGCAGCTCGTTCAGCAATATACTCATGGATACACCATCTGAAATCACATGATGCATGTCAAACATAAACCAATGGCGCTGTGGAGATTCTTGCAACAGAGCAACTCGAAGTAACGGTGCCTTCCCAAGATCAAAAGGTCTGATAAATTGTCTCATCATTGCTCTTGCTTCGTTCTCGCCGTGTCCCTGCATAACCTCCAAAGTGAAATCGACATGGTCGTGAATCCGTTGTACCAGTTTATCATCTACGAATTCAAAAGAGGTTCGCAATGTATCATGACGCTGAATTAATTGCTTAAGCGCTCTTTCTAATCTTAAAAAATTCAGTTCCCCTTCCATCAAAAGCATGGCAGACATATTGTAGTTATTCATGCTGCTCAAAACGTATAGTCTATTTTGAGTTATAGATGCCGGATAACTGTCTCTCAATTCGGCAACAGGAATCGCTGCAAATGGATTTGGAGACAATTCATGAACAGCCTGCGCCATTTGCTCAATTGTCGGAAAGTCAAATACATAACGCAACGGTAACTCAATATTCAGTTCTTTGTGAATTTTTGCGGCCAACGCAGTCGCACGAAGTGAATGTCCACCAATGGCAAAGAAATTATGATGAATTCCAACGGACGGAATGCCGAGTACCTCTCTCCAGATTTGTGCCAACTTCACCTCCATGGCAGTGCGCGGCGCTGTATATTCTGCAGTCAAATCAGCATGTTCCTCGAATGCCAGCAGCGCCTTGCGATCAATTTTCCCGTTCGGTGTCAGCGGCATGTTCTGCAGTTGTATAAAATACGACGGTACCATATAGTTCGGCAATTTTTCATTCAGCAAATTCAACATCATACTGCCGCTAATTTCTTTTTCAGCTACGTAGTAAGCAGCCAAATGATAGTCCCCCTGCTGATCTGCACGAGCCATGACAATAGATTCTTTAACACCGTCCACCTTGATAATTTGCGCTTCAATCTCACCGAGTTCAATCCGATATCCGCGGATTTTAACCTGATGGTCAATCCTACCCAAATATTCAATGTTCCCATCTGGCAACCATCGTGCCAAGTCACCTGTACGGTACATTCGCTCATAGCCAACTTCCTCTAATGCAAACGGATTAGCTACAAATTTTTCTTTTGTCAACTCCGGACGATGCAGATAGCCGCGTGCCAGCCCCGGACCGGATACACACAGCTCACCAGGCACTCCTGCAGGTAAAAGATTTCCATGTATATCCACCATATACACGCGGTGATTAGGTACAGGCCGTCCGATGGATATGGTTCCACCTAGCTCAGAATTTTCTTTCGATACCGGCCAATGAGATGTTGCAACGGAATTCTCGGTAGGACCGTACGCATTGTAATAATCCACCCGGTTCTTCCATTTGGACACCAGTTCCGCGTTAGAGGCCGATCCTGCGGTAAGCAGAACACGCAAATCGGGCATGCGGTCCGGGTTCAGGTATACAGCATAAGTTGGCGGCAGCGTTGCAATTGTAATTCGACATGCTGCCATGTATTGCTCGAAACGTTCATAATTCAAAATAGTCTCGGAGGAAGGGATATACAATGCCGCTCCACACAGTAATGACTGGATTATTTCCGAGCATGATGTATCAAATGAATAGCTGGCAAACATGACAACCCGATCAGACAAGCCAATACTCAACTTTTGCTCGAAGTAGGTTTTAAGATTACTAAGACCGTGATGCTCCAGCATCACACCTTTAGGCTGTCCGGTAGTGCCTGATGTATATATGACATAAGCCAGATCGTTTGCTCCTGATACGGCCTCCAGATTTGATCCTTCCATGTGATATACAGTTGGATCTTCATCCAATACTAGGACTTTTCCTCCAAAAGCGGCCTCTTTGACCTTTTCCACAAGATGGCTTTGCGTCAAAAGCAGGTCTGCACCGGAATCATCAAATATATAACGGATACGTTCCTCTGGATATGACGGATCAATGGGTACATATGCCCCTCCTGCTTTAAGAATAGCGAGGATGCCGACCACCATATCTATAGAACGATCAGTCATGAGCCCAACCAGCCGATCAGTTGTTGTGCCGTAACTACGCAGGGTACGAGCCAATCGGTTAGCACGTTCATTCAGCTCAGCATAAGTCAGACTGGAGTTCTCACAGACAACTGCTGTTGTCTTCGGTGTCTTTTCTGCTTGTTTTTCAAAACAAAGATGGATGGTATCACTAGAAGGATATGAAATCTGTACTCCGCTAAATTGGGATAAAACCTGACTTTTCTCTTCCGTCGTCAGAAATTCCAAATCGGAAATCAGTAGATCCGGCTGTTGAACAATCTGTTCCAGTCCCCGTTTAAGATGAGCTGCAATTAGCCTAATCCAATTTTCATCGTAAACCAGCCGATTGTAACTAAAAGTAACTTCATACTGTGATCCAGGAACGACAATCACATTAAAATCATAGTTGGTCTGTACAATATCCTCCACATCGGTGACCTGAAGTGTATCAGGCCCTTTTTCCGCATGAATAAGCTCCTCTGAATAAGGATAGTTCTCAAAAACAACAATATGTCGGACTAAATTTTGTTTCAAATCCGTGTGATTCTGAATATCTGCTAGGGAAGAATAAGAGTACTGAGCAGACTCGATGTGGGAGTTCTGCACAGATATAAGCAGTTCCGAAAAACTCTGGTCCGCATAACTGGTTATGCGTGTTGGTATTGTGTTAATGAACAATCCAACCATATTTTCAATTCCCGGAACTTCATCTGGTCTGCCGGATACTAAGGACCCGAACACAACATCCCGGCTGTTGTTGTACATTTGAAGCAATAATCCCCATACCGTTTGAAATACAGTGCTGACTGTCGTGTGGTAGTGTTTAGATATTCTCTCCATTCCTTGAGTCAGTTCTTTTCCCAGCTTGCATGTGTAACGGTCTGCCTCGAAGATTGGATTCAATGGACGGTTATAGCCCGGTAAAATCGTTTCATTTTCCAGCCCATTTAAATACCCCTGCCAATAGGCTGTCGCTTCTTCCTTGTCCTGTTGCTCCAGCCACTGAATAAAACTGCTGTACGGATATACCGTATCCAATTGTGCAGGCACTCCGGACCGAAGGGAAGTATACATAGTAAAAAATTCCTGGACTACCGTTCCCATGCACCAACCATCCATTATAATGTGATGAACACTCCAGACAAGCCTGGAAGAGTCATCATCCCATTGAAACAGGGCAAGCCGAATCGGAACATCTTTTTCCAAGTCAAAACCCGCTTGACGCTCTGCCTTTAAAAAGTCAGTAAAATGCTCCCTTTTCTCAGCTTCAGGAAAAACACTGATATTTTCGAAATGAACCGGCATCGCTTCACGTTCTTCCAGGACAATTTGAAGCGGACGTTCTGTTTCTTTATACATAAAAATGGTACGGAATATATCATATCGATTCATGAGCTGCTGCAAGCTTTGCTGAACCAAATGAACATCTAGCACTTCATTAAAGGTAATAACGGTCTGCTCAAAGTAAGCTTCTGATTTTGCGTCGAGGATGGAATGAAACAACATTCCCTCCTGCATCGGGGATAGCGGATAGATATCTTTAATATTTACCTGTGCCAAATCATTCACCTTTCCTTTATCCATGCAGAATTTGAGTTTCAACTTGCGGATATCCTTTATTTCAACAGATTTCCCAGCTTATCCGATAATCGGCTTGATATTTGTTCAAATTGCCCCATAGACAATTGATTATATGTAAAATCCGTAGGGCTGCGCTCCGCCTGATCCTTAGTGCAACAATGATGGATAATATTCAATAGATGTTTTTTAAAGCCGATCGTTAATCGCTCTACCGTCGCTGCACCATATTCAAGCCCGTTATATTCAAATCCAAACCGAAGGATTCCGTTTGTGATCATGCCGTTAATGTCAAATGTATTCGTCTTTTCCGCACGCGGGCTTCTCTCACCATTGGCTAAGTCTGCTAATCGAGAAATACGCCAAGGCATGTCTGCGCTGTTTTCTTCGTCGAATTGTCCCAAATAATTGAAGCTAATTTCCGGGAATGGTGCTGCGACTAGAGAAGCGGATTTAGTCTGGTCTTTGGTCGAATAACGTAAAATACCATAACCGATGCCCTTATTAGGCACCCGCCGCAGCTTATCTTTAACCATTTTGATCTGATAGGCCAAATTTTCGGGTCTGTTGACCTCGATTACAAAAGGATACAGGGAGGTAAACCAGCCGACTGTACGAGAGATGTCCAAATCTTTAATGATCTCCTCCCTGCCGTGCCCCTCCAGCAAAATCGGGATTTCGTTATAACCGCTCCAATCATAAAAAGCCAGACCCAAGGCTGTAAGTAACAGATCATTCATTTCCGTATGATAGGCATGATGTACATGCTTCAACAGCTTTTCCGTCTCATCCCTGCCGAGTACCACCTCCGCTAGGCGTCGATCCTGTATCAGGCTAACCGCGATTTCATGATCCCTTGGCAATCGACGCATCCTGCGTGAATCTACATTGTTCCAGTAGCTGATTTCTTGGCGTACCTGTACACTTTCGGCGTAAGTAGTCAGTCCTGAAGCCCACTCTTTGTAAGCATCCGTCTTGGCAGGCAGATTCGGCCTCTCACCGCGAGCTACCTGATCATAGGCGGTGCCCAAATCTTCCAGCAAAATTCTCCAAGACACACCGTCTACAATAAGATGGTGGATAACGATCATCAGATGATCTTCACCGGACAAATGGAATAAAGCCAAACATATGAGAGGACCTCGTTGCAGATCCAAACTGCTTTGCAGCTCATCGCCAATGTGTCGGATTTCTTCTTCAGGCTGGCTTGATTGTGTCAAATCATAGCTCGTTAATGTAAAGAACTCACCTTCGTTCACTCCCCTGTTATAGGCGGAGGCTCCCTTTTCCTCTTCCACAAAGATGATGCGTAATGCATCGTGATGGGCTACCAGCTTGTCAATGGCGTTTTTCAGCCATAATTCATTCCATCCTTCATCATTTTGCAGCATGACCGCCTGATTATAATGGTGACGATCTCTCCGTTGATGCTGAAAAAAATCGAGTTGAATGGGTGTCAATTCTACCTCACCCTCTACAATCCCCTGGGGAATGATACGGGTGATTTTTTTTATAAACGGTGCTATCTGGTGAATTTCAGGGTAACGGAATAAGTCCTTTACTTCCATTTTCAGGCCTTTGGCATTTAAGCGGATTGCAATTTGCAATGCTTTAATCGAGTCCCCGCCAAGCTCGAAAAAGTTATTGTGTAATCCAATTGGTTTAACGCCGATCACTTCTTCCCAGATCAAAGCGATTGTTTTTTCCAATTCATCCTGTGGTGCCTCATATACGCTATCCAACGGTGCTATTTCATCCGGTTCGGGCAGATTGGATCGGTCTATTTTCCCGTTATGGGTCAATGGCAACTGTTCCAGTACAATGATTTGGGCGGGAACCATGTAGACCGGTAACTGCCGAGCCAGTTTATCCCGCAGCATGTCTTTCTCAGCTGCACCTGCAACATAGGCACATAAATACTTTTGTCCCGCTTTGTCCAGTCGATCAACAACAACTGCCTGGCGTACTCCTTCCGTTTCGAGCAAAATAGATTCGATTTCTCCAGGCTCAATCCGGTATCCGCGAATTTTATATTGATAGTCAGCTCGCCCAATAAAATCAATATTCCCATCTGGCTGCCAGCGCGCCAGATCCCCCGTACGATACAAGCGTCCACCGGGCGAGAACGGATCAGACACGAATTTCTCAGCCGAAAGCTCCGGTCTGTTCAGATATCCCCGCGCTACAGAAGCTCCACCAATACACAGCTCGCCCGTTACACCGACAGGGACCGGACGCATCTTGTCATCAACAATATATAACTTATGATTCGGTAGAGCTCTGCCGATAGGGACAATACCGGACAGAGGCAATTTTTCCAGCTCGTCCTCATAAAAGCTAGATTCGATTGCGGCTTCGGTAACTCCATACGTATTAATAATCCGCATCTTGCTGCCAAAGCGGGTCAACATCTTACAGTAATCTGCAACAGCCAAGCTATCTGCTCCAGTAGTAAGCAGCTTTAGGGAACTGATATTTGTACCATGTTCATAGATGTAATTCAATAGCAGAGCTAAAAGCACAGGCGGCGTCTCAAACGTAGTAATCTCCTGCTGCTCCAACAGTGTAGCCAAGGCAGCTGGATCATTTCTCACGTTTTCAGGACAAATGACCAAGGTACCTCCATTGACAAATGCCTTGGCCAAATCGCATGCAAACACATCAAACGACATGCTGGCAATTTGCAGTAGCTTAACAGGGAAATCTTTAAATCCTTGGCTGTGTCTGTAACCGAGTGCGGTGTTGACATATTGTTGATGTTCAACCATAACGCCTTTGGGCTTACCTGTGGTACCCGATGTATAAATGACATACGCCAAAGAGCCGGGCTCATATGTGGAGATATACTGCTTGTCCGAATCCATCTCGGGCTGGAGTGGCAAGGTAGAGAGATCGACTATCTCGCCCATAAAATCCATTGTTTTCAGCCAGCTCGTCAGGTGAGATTGCGTAAGCACAATCGTCGTTCCACAGTCACGCAGCATATATTCAATACGCTCTTCTGGATACACGCGATCTACTGGCACATAGGCAGCTCCGGCTTTCATAATTCCCAGCACCGCCACTATCATCTCAACAGACCTGTCAACCATGACAGCGACCAGACTCTCCCGTGTAATTCCACGCTTCTGCAAAAGATGGGCAAGAGCGTCCGCTCTATCATTGAGTTGTCTGTAAGTGAGCATCGTATCTTCATATATGACGGCTGCTAGTTCTGGCGTACGCTCCGTCTGCGCTTCGAATAGCCCGTGAAAAGTAAGTGCAGGAAACTGGACAACGGGTCCGCTCCATATTTTCGTCAAATTAGCCTCTTCTTCGGTTGTTAACAGCCGAACGTCACGGAGGCAAACATCTGGATTGCTGGCAATTTGGAGGAAGACATGCTTCAAGTGATTGGCCAGATGCTTCATCGCTTCACTGTTGTATACCTTACCGTTATAGGACAATATAAAACTCATTGCCGTCTTGTCTTCAACTTCAATATTAAAGTCATACGGTATTTCTTCGAATAACCGGGCGTCCTCAATAATGAATCCGAGTTTGTCTTGCCAGTCCCGTCTCCCGATCATGTTTTCCAGCGGATAGTTCTCGAATACAACGATATGATCAAGCAAACGTTGCTTGAGTGCAGATTGCGACTGGATTTCAGCAAGTGAACAGTATCCGTTCATCCCTCCTTGGACAGAGGCTCTCTGGACATCTCGCAACAATTCAACAAAACTCTTATCTTCATTTAATCTAATTCGTAATGGAATGGTATTAATGAACAATCCCACAATTCGCTCTACTTCATCCAATTCCGACGGGCGGCCAGATACCACCGTACCAAAAACTACGTCTTTGCTTCCGTTGTAACGACTAAGTACAATTCCCCAGGCGGCCAGAAAAAGACTGCTGAGCGTGGTCCCATTGCATTCAGCAATCGCACGCAAAGTGCTGGTCTCTTTTTCCGTCAGCGTCGTTCTATATTCCTGCAGCAGATAGCCGCCTTTTTCAGAAGTTGTAGCTGGAGTTTTCAGCATCGGAAGTCCAGCTGTTTGTTCGTAGCCTTGTAATACAGAACTCCAGTAGTTCTTGGCGGCCTCCTGATCCTGTTCTTCAAGCCAGTCGGCATACCCGGTGTAAGGTCGTGGTTCAGGCAATTGAACGGAACGGCCTGTATAATAGGCCTCATAGGCCGTTAACAACTCGTCCATTATGATGCCAAGACACCAGCCGTCCATAATAATATGGTGAAAACTTAAAAGCAGCGTATAGGCATCTTTATCCGTTTGAAGTACAGCCATCCGGATGAGCATATCCCTGCTCAAATCGTAATGGGTGTTACGGTCCACATCCATAAATCTACGAATAGCGTCGGTTTGCTCCTTTCCGGTCAGTTCTGTCATATTTTCGTAAGTAATCGCCGTGTTTCGCTTCTTAAAGACAATCAGCCGCGAACGAGAAGCGGATTTATGATAAATGTTCGAGCGCAGCGTTTCATGACGCTGAACCAGTAGCTGAAAGCTTTTTTGCAGGGCATTCCAATCCAGATCTCCCCGAATAGAAATACGTAATTGCTCGTAATAAGCCTGTGATTCTGGTTCCATCAGCGCATGAACGAGCATTCCTTCCTGTAAGGGAGTCAAGTTGACCACTTTTTCAATTTCAAGTCCTTTGATCATGGATATCCTCCTCGTACGAATCGTTATAGATTCTCATAAAACTGCTTCATGTCTTCAAACTCATCTAGATCCAAACCACGTGCTCCCACATCCGATGGTGTTAGTTGCCGTCCGGATTGGTCCAGACAATGCTGAATAATGCCCGACAAATGATGTTCAAAACGCAACAGAAGCATTCGGATAGTATCTGCTTCATACGCGTGACGGTTATAAAGCATGCAGATGGAAAGCTTACCGTCTTTCATCCACCCATCCAGATAGAGGGGATAGGCTAAATCTGAAATGCTACAACTCTGTCCGGACCATAATTCAACATCCATAGGCGATGTATGAAAGTGAGAGGAACTGACCGATTCAGAATGAATCAAGCGGAAGCCAATTTCCGGGTAATACTTAGCATTAAATTCCGACCTGCCGGAGGTTGCAGAACCATATTTTAGTAATCCATATCCTAAACCCTGGTTGGGTACTTGCCGGATCGTCTCCTTTACGTTTCTGAGCAACAGAGAACTGCCTTCCCCAGGCTCTATATCCAGAACAAGCGGATATATGGAACCGAATTGACCTACGGTTCTTGAAAGGTCCGGTTTGTCCGAAGTCACAGTTTGTTGCTCCCGATCATAATGTTCAAATCCAATGGCAATTTTAGACTGTCCGGACCATTCCACTATAGTCAGTCCCAGTGCAGCAAGCAGTAACTCAGCGCTCACCGTATTATAGGTTTGGTTAGCCCGTGTCAACAGTTGGCTTGTTTTCTCGTCCGAAAGCTGTATGATGCAATTGTCTACTGGACGAAGTGTTTCGGAATGTGCAGGTGTCTCATGGTCCTTCGGTATAAATTCTCCATCGAAATTAACCTTATCCAGCCAGTAGAGTTTCTCTTTGGCCAGCTTTTTGCTGTCTGCATAGTCTTCTAGCCACCGCATCCAGGAGTGGTAAGAATCTGTTTTGTCAGGAAGCACCATCGGTTCCCCGTTAAGAGCTTGTTCATAGGCAGTTGTGAAATCCTCAAGCAGGATACGCCAAGATGTGGGATCAGCCACTAGCGGATCTACAGAAAGGAAGAACTGGTCAGAGCCCGACATCCGGAATAAGCCTGCGCGTACTCTGGGTCCCTCAAACATTCCATAACTGTTTTGAATCCGGAAGCATTCGCTCTGTAATTGCTTGCTAGCTTCATGGTCATCATCTGCAAGAAAGAACACATCAAGTGTGAACATTTCTTCATTTTCATCTCGGTATATAAGGGTAGACGGTTCGTCGATCGACGCCAGACCAAGCCGCAGTCCCTCGTGATGAGTAGTTAATGTTTGCAGCACAGATCGCAATAGATCCTCATCGAAGTCCGGGTTAGCTGTAAATAGCATGGATGTCGCCGTCCGCAAGGTGTAAAATGTACCCAGTTCATTCAACTGCCGCTGAATCGATGTTATTGGAATCTCTCCATGTATCGAATTCTGGTCTGTGTAGCGGAACAAAGTTGTCACAAGCTTGCTGATATCCTCAATGAACGGGTGCTCCATCAAAAGAGAAATGTCAAGGGAATAACCATGCTGACGCAGACGTGAGGCAACCTGAACGGCTTTAATAGAATCGCCGCCAAGCAGAAAAAAATGATCTCGAACGCCTATATGGCCACATCCCAAAACGTCTTGCCATACCACGACCAGCGCCCTTTCGACATCATTTCTCGGAGCAACATAATCCGTTTGTAAAGAGTCATGTCGGTCCGGCTCAGGTAACGCTTTTCGGTCCGTTTTTCCATTGGCCGTAAGAGGAAGCTGCGGCAGAGGCACCACATATGCTGGAATCATATAAAACGGCAGCTTCTGCTTGAGCGCATTCTGCACGTCCAGCGGACTTAATGGCTCAGAAGCCACAAAGTATGCACACAAATCCTTGTAGCCGTTTTTGTTCTCCCGCGCTACGACCACTGCTGATTTGATTCCGTCTACAGACAGCAACTGTGCTTCAATCTCACCCAGTTCAATACGATATCCTCTCACTTTTACCTGTTGATCGATCCGACCCAGATACTCAATGTTGCCATCAGGCATCCAGCGCGCCAAATCTCCTGTACGGTACATCCGCTTATAATCCTCCGCTCCGCTGTTAAACGGATTGACAGCGAACTTCTCCTTGGTCAATTCCGGTCGATTAAGATAGCCTCGGGCTAATCCAATACCACTGATACAAAGTTCTCCCACCGCTCCAATCGGCTGCAATCGCTCCGTACCTTCCTGTACAACATACAATTGAGTATTATCAATCGGTTTACCGATCGGGATCACCAAGTGCTCTTCCACAGGCTCGCATTCAAAGAATGAAACGTCTATAGTAGCTTCTGTTGGACCATACAAGTTAATTAGTTTTACGTTTCCAATCCCTGACATAATTTGGTAGAAACGCACCACCTGCTGAGGAGGCAATGCTTCGCCGCTGGCAAATACATGTTTTAAGGTTTTCAATTTTGCTTGCACTGTTTCCCTTGGTTGCTGCTCCAGATATTCCAGAAAAATATGCAGCATTGCGGGTACAAAATAAATGGTGCTCACCTTGTCTTCATTAATCGTGTCCAGTATCTGTATAGGAGACTTTTCTCCGCCGAGTGGCAGCAAGCTTACTTTAGAGCCCACCATCGACCACCAGAACAACTCCCATACGGACACGTCAAATGTAAAGGCTGTTTTTTGCAAAATCGTATCTTCTATGCTCAGGCCATATCTATTGTGTATCCAGCAGAGCCGATCCACGACTGAGCGGTGTTCAACAATAACCCCTTTCGGTTTCCCTGTGGAACCAGATGTATAGATGATATAGGCCGCATGGTTTGCTTCTGCTAGAGGCGCAAGGTTGGAGGCATCTTCATGCCAGCTACTCATGCAGTCTGTCGTAGGCTCCGTCGACCTGGACGCTTGCAAAGCCATGATCGTGGAAGCATAGTCCAACACCATTACCTTGCAGTCCGCATATTGCTTCAGCTGTTCTGCAAACTGTGGTTGTGTCAGCACCAGTTGTGTTCTCGAATCTTCAAGCATATATTGAATTCTTTCCTGTGGGTATCCCGGGTCAATGGGTACATAAGCTCCACCTGCTTTTAGAATTGCATAGATGCCAATCATCATCTCAGGTGAACGCTGAGCGATAATCCCCACCGGCTGATCCGGTCCCACTCCTTCCGCCCGCAGCGTTCGCGCTAAACGATTCGCCAGCTCATTCAACTCTTGGTAAGTCATACACTTATCTCCAAATATAATTGCAATGTCATCTGGAGTCCTGCTAACCTGCTGCTCAAACCTTCCGTGAATCGTTGCATCCCGCGGAAAATAGGCAGAGGTGTTGTTGAACTCATATAGTAATAAGTGCTTATCTTCTTCTGTCAGCATTTCCATGTCAGCCAAGCGAATTCCGACATCTTGAGTTACGATTTCCAACACTTTTATATAATGGAGGGCAAATCGCTCAATCGTCTCCAGCTTAAACAAGCTGGTCGCATACTCCCAGGTGAAAGTTAACTGGTCTTGAGTTTCCGTTACCTGTAATGAAAGATCGAACTTCGATACACCTGCATTAAACTCATTCGGTTGCAAACGAAGTCCGCCGAGTTCAATGACCTCTGTTCCCTTATTTTGCAGACTGAACATCGTATCAAAGATGGGATTGCGGCTTACATCGCGTACTTGATCCAGTTTGTCGACCAGTTGGTCAAATGGATATTCCTGGTGCTCCAACGCAAGCAGAGTGTTATGCTTGACGTCCTCCAGAAAAGTACTGAATGGCTGGGATGCCAGCGGTCGATTACGGAGAACTAAAGTATTCACAAACATGCCGATCATCGATTCCGTATCCACATGCCCTCTAGCGGCTGCTGGTGTACCTACGAGGATGTCCTCTTGCCCGGAGTATTTGCTTAACAGCACATTATAAGCTGCTAAAAGCACCATAAAGAGCGTTGCTCCCGTGTCTCTTCCCAATTGATTAAGTCTTTCCGTCAGCTTGGGTTCCATAATGACGGTAAAGCTGTCCCCTGCGAAGCTCTGACTTGACGGACGAGCAAAGTCAGTTGGCAGGTCTAATACAGGGAGCTCACCGTCCAACGTGTCTAACCAAAATGCTTCATCCTTTGCTTGGCTGTCTCCGGCATAATGTTGTTTTTGCCAAACGACATAGTCTTTGTAGTGCACGTCAATGGGGGCAAGTGGCATACCCTGATACCGCGTGCTGATCTCATCCATTAATACCGACATCGAGAAGCCGTCTGAAATGATATGGTGCATATCGATCAGCAACATAAACTGGTCGCGATGGATTGAGAACAGCTCAGCACGAATCAAAGGAGCCTTACTCAGGTCAAAAGGCTGAATAAACAGTTCACGGGCGTGTTTAGCTTCCTCTTCGGAAATCGGAGTAACGGGAATGTCCAGTGAAAGCATATCCTGCACCTTCTGCACGGTTTCCCCGTGTACTATCTCAAAAGACGTCCGAAAGGATTCATGCCGTGAAAATACCTCCTTCACTGCATCAATGAACCTGGAAACGTGTAACTCTCCCTCTATATGCAGTTGACCTGATACATGATACGCTGCACCTCCACCCAGTTGATCCAGCACATACATTCTTTTTTGAGCGGGAGATACCGGATAAAAGGGCTGTAAATCTGCCGGAACAAGCGGCTCAAACTTTCGCTTTTGTCCTCCTTTTACATGTGCCGCCAGTTGTGCAATCGTTTGCAAATGTAAAATTTGTACCAGCGGAATATATACTTCGAATTCCTTGTTAATTCTGCTTAGAAGAACAGTCGCTTTTAAGGAGTCTCCACCCATTTGAAAAAAATTATCGTTGTATCCGATATCAGATACATTCAAAACTTCCTTACATATGGATATCAGTTTGTCCTCAGTCATATTGCTGTCAGAAACCTGCTTCTGCGAGTCCTCTATCCTGGTATCTTCTGGTTTCGGCAATAATTGAAAATCCGGATGCCCATCAGCCAAAAGAGGGATGCTATCCATCAAAACCCAAAAGCGAGGTTGCCCATAATCAGGAAGTATTGAGCTAACAGTCTCTTTCAGCTTCGCTATATCCCACGACTTGGAAGCACTTTCCACTCCGTAAGCCACTAGATACGATGAGTTACTACTCTCACCGTCTTTCCGGGCCGTCAAAACACAGGCATCCAAATCCAATGCTCGCAAAAGATGTTTCTCCATCTGCTCAAGATTCACTTGATGACCGCGAATATGAACATCTCGGTTGGCCGCACCGAGATGTCGAATTCTCCCCCCAACCTCGACATATGCCCATTCCAGCGTCGTTCCCAGTAAACCAGCGGATGTGGCCAAATATACTTGTCCGATGGTACCCGTAGGAGACGGATGTTTGTATTTGTCCAGGACACAAGGATAAATTCCCTTGGAATCCGCATGTGTCGCCCACACTTCCAGAAGTCGCTCGCTTTCCGTACTCCGAAGCAAAGGCAGCGCAGATATACGCATTCCGTCTTCCTGCACAATCGAGCTCAGCAGATGTAAAAAGTATTGCGCCCATACTTCCATAGTGTCTTGTTGAAAAAGACTCGTAGCATAGTCAAAATCAAGCCGCAACTGCTGGCCAGACTCCGTAACATTCAAAAACAACTCATATTGACAGAACAATATTTCATGCTCCAATAATTCTGTTTCCAATCCGGAATAGTGAAACTCCAGAATAGGCCGATCCATATTGAACAACACGTTAAGGACTGGAAAATGACTTAATCCTAACTGGGCAAGTCCGGCAAAGCTGTATTTCTGATAAGCATCCAGCGTATGCATTACTCGCTTGACCGTCTGAGTGAATTCCGTGAACGTTGTCCCAGAGTCTACCTCACAAATTACTGGAAGCAAGTTAACGCAGTTGCCAATTAGCGGAGACACACCCATATGAGATTGCCCTGCGGTTGGAATACCTACCATTATTTGATTTTGGCCTGTCAGTCTGTGCAGGAAAAGCTGAAAAACAGACAATAAAGTCACAAACAAGCTATTGCCAAGCCGAATACTGACTGATTTCAGTTGCTTCACCAGAGGCGCCTCCAACACAATGGTGTGCCGCGCTCCGTGCAAAGAAGGAGCGCAGATGTTCCGTTGGGGAGACGGCAAGTCAAGAACGGGCAACGGCTTCGCAAGTACATCCGACCAAAAAGCAAGGGCTGCCGATCCTCCTGCCTCTAACTGGTTTTGCTGCCATGCTGCGAAATCTCGGAACGGAACAGGATCGGGAAGCGTGCAGTGTTCCCCCTGTACACAAGCGGAATAAAGTCGTTCCAATTCATGAAAAAACACACCGATGGACCAGCCATCTGCAATCAGATGATGAAATGTAAATGCAGCGATGTGCTTCTCATTCGACGTTTTTAAAAGCTGGATACGGAATAAAGGTTCTCCCGCACTTATTGGGAATACGGTCTCCCTGTCCTTATCCATCCAAGCACGGATATCGTGTTTCTGCTCCTCTACAGAAAGAATGCTGATATCATGCAGCGGAATACTGAGGGTCATTGCCGGAGCGATGATCTGCGTTTCTCCGTCCTCTCCCATAAAGGTGCGTAAGGCTTCGTGGCGTTCGACGATGCGATGGACAGCTTCATTAAATTCCTTAACATGTAGCGGACCCCGAAAACGCAGTAAAACAGTCTCATGAAGCGACTGCGATTCCTTTGAATCCGAGACTGAGGCAAACCATAACTGCTTCTGATCCGGAGTCAGCATAATCGTCGATTCCTTAAGGCCTATAATTGCAGTTTCAGGAATAAAAGGCTTGTTTAGATCGTTTTCATGAGGGTGCAGATCCGGCAGAAATCCTCCTTTTCGCAACTCATTAACACTCTCTTTAATTGCCTGTACAATCCGCTCTATGTCTTCCAAAGTATGAGCCGTTGACAAAAAACAGTTCCGGCCTTCCCATATATAAATTCCTTTATCCAGCATGTGATAGAAGAATAGCTCCAAGTCACCTTTAAGGACAAAGCGGAACAAGGAACCGAAGTAAACGACCTTTATAGGTATCTGTTCCTCCGTAAAATAGTGATTCAGTTCTGCTGCGAACGCCTTCGTACGACTATTCAGCTCGTTATGCAGTTCCCCCCTGTCCTTCTCCAACTGCTCTAGTACGGCCAGGGAAGCTGCCATAACCAGGGGATGATGGCAAAAAGTTCCCGCTACAAACGTCCGCTGTTGCTCATGCGGTGGATAAGAGTCATCTCCGAAGCTCCACATCCCTCCATCAATTCCATCCATGAACGATGCTTTCCCTGCCACGATACCGATGGGAAGACCGCCGCCAATGATTTTACCGTAAGTTACAAGGTCGGCTTCAATTCCGTACCACGCCTGCGCACCTCCCGGCTGAATACGGAAGCCAGTAATTACCTCATCAAAAATGAACGCGGTCCCGGATTGCTCCGTAATCTGGCGTACTCCCTTCAGAAAAGCTGCGGGCTGGAAATCAGGGCGACGACTCTGTACTGGCTCTATGAGAACAGCAGCCAGTTCATGGGCATGGGAGCGGATATAATGGAGTGACTCGTCCGTTCCATAGCTGAGCACAACGACATCGTCCACCATGTGCTGTAGTATACCAGGCGCCAGAGGAGTGGAATGTTCCCTGGCATCTGTTGTTCCGCCCAATGCCAATACTCCGTCAAAGGTACCGTGATAGGAACCAGAAAAAATCACCACTTTATCCCGCCCGGTGGCAGCCCGTGCTAACCGAAGGGCGACCATGATCGCCTCTGTCCCCGAGTTATATAGCGCAATTCGTTCCATGCCTGTCATTTTGCAAATCTTTTCGGCAATCTGCCCGGCCATATTGGACATCGGCCCAAGGCACATTCCGTTATGTAGTTCCTTTTCTATCGATCCACGAATAAAGGATGGGTTGTGACCAAACAGATTGACCCCAAATCCCATCGTCAAATCAATATATTCATTACCATCCAAATCCCAAATTTTAGAACCCTCTGCACGCTGGGATATAATCTGATACACCATTTCCTTGAGAGCAAGCCTAAATCCGGCCACATTCCGGTTATTGGCATATACAGACCTGTATTGCTGAGTATACTCTTTGGTTTTTCGTGTGCGCATCGTGTAATGTTCAATCAGCTTTTGCAGATGCTTTTCCTGCCTAAGTGAAAGTGAATTATGGGCTTGCACATTTATTTTTTGAAAGGGAACAAATGCTTTAGATTCTTTTCTGTCTGGCAAAACAGCTGAGACGGAAGCCTGGACGGGGGAAACAGAAGTAACTGTGGCAGCTTCCTCCTGCATCGTGGATGTCTTAGGCTCGACAGCAGTTTGTAGTGAATGCGATTCAGACATTGCCACTGGTGCAAGCCGAGACTGACGCAGTATTTCCATCTGCTGCGACATGAGTTGAAGTTGCATTTCTAAAATTCGTTCTCTCCCCACAAATACATCCTTATTTGATAGCTTGCTTTCTTGTGGTGCAGGATCTTCTACAGGGATAGCGGATTTTTGACTCCGGCCCGGCAAGACGGAAGGCACCGAAGAAGTGACGCTGGACGATGCAGCCAACTGATGCTCCTCCGAATTCCGGGTCAATTCTTCAGAGGTCGAGGCCACCCTATCAGCAATATAGTTTGTCAGCAACTCCAGCGTAGTCAGTGATTCAAAAAATTCGTTCATCGGGATATCCAAGCCAAACGTACTTTTAATGCTGTGTCTAACCTGAGACAGAAGAATAGAGTCTAAACCCAGTTCTAAAAAATGTTTTTGCGGCTCTAATTCGTCTGGACTGAGTTGGGATACACTTTCGATTATTTTTGACAGTTTATTAGTAATCGTAGATTTTTGCGGATTGGAAGCAGATTCCGTCGAGAAATACTCATTCACCATCTTTTCAGACTCCTTTACTATGGGGTATTCAAGGAATTAATTTTATCCTTTCCAACTGTGGGCTAGCCTAAAAAAACACGATATAACCTAGCTAGGGGTACAAGATAAAGTTCTCATAAGAAGGTAAATATGAACGGTCCACTGTATAAAGAAACCATCCTCATACTAATAAAATATAATTATCCATCTGTAAAGCGAGGATCTAATTTGTTTTATTAAACCATTAATGGCTAAATGCGCTTATCTAACTTATTATGCAGGATATAGTTTTTTTCCAGTAATGATCCTAAAAAAACTCAAATCTTTTCGTTTACTCGCTGACATGCGTCAATTTATGACAATTGAATTCGATGACATAACTGATGCCCATACTGGGTGCACTACTAAAAATGCCAAGTCCTAAGAATAGAACCTGACATTTTATCAAACTTGGAGCGTAAAGACGCCAAGGTGCACTTTACCCGATTTTTCAGCAAAATAAATACGGGATTGGACAGTTTGCTTAACGTCTCACATTAATGTGTTCGCGTGTCAGAACGGGAGTCACTTCGTTTCTTTTCATTAAGCGAACCAAAACTGCTTTTGATCCGGGGTTAGTGGGATGACCGTTTCATGCGCGTCCACTGTCAATACTTCTGAAGGGTCGGATATAGGCAATCTTTGCTTACCTGGACCTGGGCCTTTCCCGTTCGGGGTCAGATCAGGCAAGAATCCCCCTTTACGCAGCTCATCCACACTGTCCTTGACAGCTTGTATGATCCGCGCAATATCTTCCTCTGTATGAGCGGTCGACAAGAAGCAGTTCCGCCCTTCCCAGATGTAAATACCCCTTTCCAGCATGTGATAGAAGAAAAGCTCCAGATCGCCCTTGAGTACGAAGCGAAATAGTGAACCAAAGTGAACAATCTTCATGGGTATCTGCTCATGGGTAAAGTAACTATTTAACTCTGCTGCCAACGCTGAAGTACGGCTGTTCAACTGATTTTGCAGCTGCTCGCCGTGGTTTTCCAAATAATCCAACACTGCTAGGGATGCCGCCATCGCCAGCGGATGATGACAGAACGTACCGGCTACAAAGGTTCGCCGATGCTCATTCTGAGGATAGGAACCATCTCCGAAGCTCCAGGTGCCACCGTCAATCCCATCCATAAAGTCGGCTTTCCCTGCTACGATACCGATTGGCATCCCTCCGCCAATAACTTTACCGTAGGTCACAAGGTCAGCTTGTACCCCAAACCACGCTTGAGCGCCTCCCGGTTGAATCCGGAAGCCTGTAATCACCTCATCGAAAATAAAGGCTGTACCGGATTGCTCCGTGATCTGACGAACCTCCTGTAAAAAGGCCTTCGGCTGAAAATCAGGACGACGGCTTTGCACCGGCTCCACTAGCACAGCAGCTAGCTCCTGCCCATGTGTACGTATATAATCCAGCGATTCGTCTGTTCCATAATTGAGTACAACGATATCGTCCACCATGTGCTGCAAGATGCCAGGCGCCAGAGGTGTGGAATGCTCCTTATTATTGCCTGCACTACCCAACGCAAGCACACCATCATACGTACCGTGATAGGAGCCAGCAAAAATGGCTACTTTGGCTCGTCCAGTGGCAGCACGCGCCAAACGGAGAGCAACCATAACCGCCTCGGTGCCGGAATTGTACAAAGCGATCCGTTCTACACCGGTCAGCTTGCAAATCTTCTCGGCGACTTGTCCTGCCATGTTGGACATAGGTCCGACACACATGCCGTTCTTTAGCTCTGCCTCAATTTTTTCACGAATAAAGGCTGGATTGTGTCCAAACAGATTAACACCAAAGCCCATGGTCAAATCTACATATTCATTCCCATCCAAATCCCAAATTTTGGACCCGTCTGCACGTTGAGAAACAATTTGATAGACCATTTCCTTCAAAATAGGCCGGAATCCGGCTACATTACGGTTATTCGCGTAGACAGACCGATACTGCTGAGTGTACTGCTTGGTGCTTCGCGTCCGAGCAGTATAGCGCTCAATCAGCTCTTGCAGATGTTGTTCTTGGCGGTGTGAAAGCAATTCATGAGCTTTGACCTCCAGCTTTTTATAAGGTGTAAACGGTTTTGATTCCTGGCCTGCATTCTTCGGAACAGCTAGTACCGGTGGAACAATAGCTAATGCAGTTGCGATTTCCTGTTTGGTTTCAATGATCTCTGCGCTTTCTCTATTTGCTGACGGCAAAACCCTTTCCGGTTGAAATGATTGGGAAACGGATGTCGGAGGAGTTGGTTGAGTTCGGAGCACATCAAGCTGCTGTGACATCACGTGCAGCTGCTGCTGCAAAATCTGCTCGATACCAGCAGAAGTCGCTATAACTGATGTGCTTTGAAATGGGTCTTGCCCGGACGTGACTATTCCATGAGGCGATGTACCAATTGCGCTGGAATCCTGCCCTGTCCAGGTTGATACTGTAGTAGCATCTACCCGATTAAGGGGTATTTTCGGTTGGATTTCCACAGCACCAACTGCTGCCTCGTCAGAAACGGAAATACTCACCTGTTCTGCGACGTAGCTAGTCAACAGTTCGAGCGTGGTCAGCGATTCAAAAAATTCATTCATTGGGACATCCAAGTCGAATGTATCCTTGATGCTGTGGCGGACCTGGGACAAATTAATGGAGTCCAGCCCTAGTTCTAGAAAATGTGTTTGCGGTTCCAGTTCCTCAAGACTAAGTTGTGACACATTACCGATCATTTTCGCTAGCTTTTGTTGAATGGAAGATTTATGCTGCTCAGTAAACGACGCTGAAGTCGAATACTCATTCCCCATATTTTCAGACTCCCTTACTATTGGTTTTTTATAAACGGGTGCGTTCTGCTCTGCTCGAACCTGTTCTGGAACATGAATCCAGCACCTTTTCCTTTCAAACGGATACGTAGGTAGAGAAACCCTTTTGTACGGGTGACCTGCGTATATCGTGTCCCAGTCTATCTGTGCCCCCTGTACGTACTTCACTGCTACTTGCTCCAGTGCTTGTAAAGTGTCCGAGCTTCCGACGGCTGTTTCTGTACCACCACTGCTATCTACTTTTCCAATGTATACACCTTCAATGGCCTTGCCCTGCTCATAAAGCTGAAGTAATTTCACTTTCAGAGCCTCCGCTCCTTCGGCTATCACAGCCACTCGGTATGTTAAGTGGCTTCTGCCCGTGTTAGCCGTATAGCAGACATCCTCCATCGGCAATTCTTCCTCACGTTCAAAGCGATCCACGTACCGTGCAATCAACTCACTTAAAGCTCCTTCAGTTCGCGCCGACAGTGTCAGCAGCAATGGCGATGATCCATTTTTTCGGTCGGTGGTTTCTTGGTCCGCACTCTTTTTCGCTATATATTCTTCCAGCACCACGTGGCAGTTTGTCCCGCTGAAGCCAAAGGAACTCACCCCGCATCTTCTCGGAAATCCGTCTGTCTTCCATTCCCTCAGTCTAGTGTTGGCATACAGCGGAGATTCTTCAAAATGGATGTTCCGGTTGGGTGTGCGAAAATGAACGAGCGGTGCAATCTGTTGATGCTTCATCGACAGCACGCATTTGATCAATCCCGCAATCCCAGCAGCTTCGTATAAATGCCCAATATTCGTTTTGACCGTGCTTATCGCCACAAACTGCTTGCGCTGTGTAAATCTACGGAATGCCTGGGTAATGCCCTTAATTTCAACGGGGTCACCCAACTTGGTGCCAGTACCATGGGCTTCAATATAGCTTACCGTCTCGGGATCGATCCGTGCATCACGCCACGCCTGCGAAATGACTTCTGATTGAGCCAGCGCATTGGGCGCGGAAATTCCAATCGTACTGCCGTCCTGATTAATCGCGCTTCCTTTGATCACACCCAGAATGTGATCTCCGTCTTTTTCCGCTTGGCGAAGCGGCTTTAAGAGAACGGCTCCAACGCCTTCGCCCCAGCCTGTGCCGTCCGACTGATCGTCGAATGCTCGTGCCCGGTCATCGGAGGATTCCATGCCAATGCCAGCTTTCAACGGCAGCAAAATGGTCTTCACTCCACCGGCCAAAGCCATCTCACAGTCTCCATTCAAAATCGACTTACACGCCAGATGTACCGCTACGAGTGACGAGGAGCATGCCGTATCAATGGTCAGTGCTGGGCCTTTTAAATCAAGCAAATACGCAATCCGACTGGAGATAACGGACGGAAGATTGCCTATGCCAAAGTTTGGAATCGCTCCTGGCTCCACTTCGGACAACAATCGTTCATATTCAAAGCTGGTTTTGGAGAATCCAACATACACCCCTACCTTTTTCCCCGACAGCTGTTTTCCTCCATAGCCTGCATCCTCAATCGTGCTCCAAGCAGTTTGCAGAAATAAACGTTGATTCGGGTCCATCAGAGAAGCTTCACGTGGAGTCAGCTTGAAGAAGGTGTAGTCAAATTTGTCCACTTCGTCCAGATAGCCACCTTCGGCGATTTGCATGTTTCGGCCTTCCATATTCAGACGGGAAATAAAAGCTTCGGCATCCTTTTTTCTTTCATCGCTATATGGACTGATATGATCTGTACCGGAAGCTACATTCGCCCAAAACTGCTCCAGTGTATCCGCATGAGGAAACTTACCGGACATGCCAATGATAGCAATATCCAGGTCCTCTACCTCCTCTTTGGATTCCAATTGCGGTGCTGTGTTCACCTTATGACCTAAGCCCTGACTGGATATATATCCAGCTAGCTTGGCGATAGTCGGATAAGAGAAAAAGTCCGTTACCTCAATATGAATCCCGAGTTGTTCCTCTAATTGGTCCACGATCTGAACGAGTTGTAAGGATGTTACGCCGATATCAAAGTAGCTATCTTCCTTCCCAATTGACTGTACATTTAAAATAGCTTGGCAAATCCCAATCAGTTTTTGCTCGATCTCACCTTGAGGTACAGGGGCATCGTTCGCTTCCTGTATATTTCGAGCGGCCTCGGTTAGGGATGCCAAAACTACATCATATTCTCCCTGCTCGTAGCTCTGAGCCAGCTTGTAGCGCTGAACCTTTCCACTAGTAGTTTTGGGAATACGGCGAATTGGAACTACATCTTGAATATGCCATCCTCCCCGATAATTCAAATGGCTTTTCAGCCTTTGGACTGTTGGCAAAAATAACTCTATTTTTTTCGTGTGCATCACAAAAACAACAATACGATCCTGTCTAGTTTGTGCATCATGTACACCGCAGACAGCTACTTTCCCCAGATCCACCCCGTCCAGTTCCTCTGCAATCCTTTCGATATCATGCGGATAAATGTTCTGGCCGTTCACGAAAATAATATCCTTAGCTCTGCCTGTAATCACCAGTCGTCCGTTTCTCATAAAACCCAAATCTCCGGTAATGAGCCAGCCATCCTCTGTCTTGACCTTTGCGGTAGCCTCAGGATTGTTATAGTACCCAGCAGTCACATTTTTGCCGCAAATTTGGGTGTATCCGATTACATCGTCCTTTAGTACCTGATTTTGCTCATCACAAATGCGAACAGAGGTGCTGGCCATGGGGTAGCCCAAATCCGCAAACGTAAGACAACGCTTATCGGATGAATCTACTTCTTCTATAGGTTCACCTACATGTAGCTGCTGCCGATTTAAATGAATAGTAACAAAATTATCTTTATCCAAAGGTGGAGTGGAGACACCTACGCTGGCCTCTGCCAAGCCGTATACAGGATACATGATATTTTTTTTTAATCCATGTACACTCATGGCTTCCATAAATACATGGCAAAGCTCCACCGATATGGGCTCAGCCCCATTTAAAATCATGCGAACACTTGACAAATCCCAGTTATCCGCTGTTTTGGATTTATATTGATCAAGGAAAAATTTATAACCGAAGTTAGGAGAACAGATTTGAGTCACCTTATGCTCCGACACCTTTTTTAGCCATAATGAAGGACGTCTTATAAAAAGAGCTGTTGGCATAATGAGCTGCTTGGCATGGGCGATGATACAGGTTAAATGAAAAGCGATCAATCCCAAATCATGTGTGAGTGGCATCCAGCCCAGATACGCATCACTTGAAGTCATTCCCGTTTGACTGGCGATATCCCGAATATTGTATACGAGATTCTCATGCGTCAGCATGACTCCCTTGGGATCACCTGTCGAACCAGAGGAAAATTGAATAAACGCCAAATCCTCCGGTCTGGATTGATGAATGGTCCCTTTGTTCTGATCGGAATAATCAAAATCATGGCTAGAAAAGGTCGCTTCTTTCACAGAATCAAAGAAATCCAGCATCTCATGCTGATGAGAATACTTTTCTAACTGCTCTAATACTTTATGATCCGCAATCATGTAAGGGCAAGTAAGGGTACTCCAGATTTTAAATAGCTTCATTTTATGTTCATCATTATTCCCGATACTTACAGGTACGGGGACGATTCCGCCGAGCAGACAGCCCCAAAACACATTCACAAAGGTATGATTGTCTTCAATTTGCATAATTAGCTTATTGCCAGGCTGTACTCCTTTTTCCTGCAATTGATGAAGTACCTGCAGTGCTTGCTCCAGAAGCTGACTGTAGCTTACATACTCCTCCTGTGTATCACCCGAAATGAAAATAATTCCATTTTCAGCTCTACTGGCTCGGTCCTGAATGATTTCAATTAAAGTTTGAAACTGCTCCATCCTGATCCCTCCTCAAAAGGTCTAAAACTTCCTCCTGCTCTCCTGCAGATACTTGTTTGGTTTGCAATATCAGGCGAATACACTCCAGCGCTTCGCGTCTTAGTTCATAAGCAGAAGAAGATTTGCCCGATTCTATGCTTTTGAGTAACTCCTCCAACCTGTGAATAGGTAAAATAACCCCCTTTTGATACTCATCCTCATTCCAATTGGCATTGGGTGTAGACACCGCCACCGCCAGCGGTTTGACCAACCAATCACGGATCGAAAAACGACGTTCCAGCTCAATCCGATCCAAGTCTCTGTCCAAGGAAAGCACCTCAAAAGCGATGTTTGTTTCCTTTGCCAAGTTTTTCAGCACCGTTCGCGGTCCTAATTCAATTCCCTGCTTCACCCCATGTTTCTCCATATACTGCATCGTTTGTATCCACCGCACTGGATGGATCATTTGCAAATGCAAACCTTGACGAATGCTGTTGGCATCCGTATATGGCAGTGCTGTAACATTAGAAATGACAGGCCACAGCGGTTCATGAAACGTATATTTTTGCAATTCCAATGCTAATCGGTCAGCAGCATGCTGCATAAGCGGGCTGTGAAAAGGGCCGCTTACCTGCAAACGGGTAATTTGGAACCCACGTTGCTCTAATTGTCCCGCCACCGCAGCAACAGAGGCATGATGACCAGAAACGACGTATTGATAGGAGGAGTTATAACAAGCGATGGAAATAGGCTGACTGGTTACGTCATAGTGATCGCACAGCTCTTCTAGCAGATTTAAATCAGCCCCTCGAACAGCAATCATGCAACCCACTCCGGCCTCTGAAGCTTCTTCCATAAAGCGTCCCCGTTCTTGTACCACCCGCAAAGCATCGCCAAACGATAAGACTCCGCCGCTTACCAATGCAGAATACTCACCCAAACTATGCCCTGCAGAAAATTCGGGAATAATCCCAACATCGTGCATGTAACGTCTGAATGCGATTACACTAATTGTGAGTAGTGCAGGCTGGGTGTAGGATGTTCTGGATAATTGGGAGATGGGTCCTTTCATACATAAAGTTTTCAAATCATACCCCAAAATATCAGCAGCCTCTTCAAAAATGTGACCTGCCTCTGAAAAACCGTCATGCCATGCCGCTCCCATCCCGACATACTGAGATCCTTGTCCCGAAAAAAGCAAAGTCATGCGATTCATGTCCAACCCCTTTCCTCACCATAAAAAAGCGGTAAAACAAATGTTTTATGGGATTCAGATGTTCACATTCCTATGTATTTAAGATAGATACAGCAAAAACAACAAAATGTCTTGCCACAAACAAACAGTAATCGACATGTTAAAGTAAATCGTTTTTGAGTTTCATGATGTAATCAGAATTAAAAGTGTGTAAGTAGACTTGGAAGTGTAAAAAAATGGAGTGTGCTGGAAGTTCAGAGTTGATACTTAGAAACTTCAGCATCATAGATGAGTGTAAGACATAGGTTAAGGCTATTAATTTATTATAAACATTAAAATGAATTAAAGTACAGTGATATATACTACATATATTTTATAAACCAAAAGAATATCCTCTTTTGTTTAAAAAAAGGAATTGTTTTCAGCTTTTTAATGAATTTACATGAAAATTTCATATTCTAAACTATTGACTGGCATCTATCGTTAAAACAAAAAAGCCGCCAATTTGGCGACTTTTTATACATAGTTGTTGTCCTTCGACAGTAATCGACGGTTAGGCGTCGTCATAGATACGTTACTAAATAAGTAGAAAACTCCAAAGCGCTTTATCTCCTTATGCAGTTTCCTTGATGGCTACAATGTGCAAGCGGCTAGTGTCGATTCTCCACTGACTTGGTTGTGGCTTCGTACAAACGCTGTAAAAGGGTAACAGCTTCAGCCCGTGTAACTAGTGCTTTGGGGCGAAGGTATCCTTCATTAGCGGTAAGGACCCCCATCTTGGTTAGGGTGTAGAATGCTTCTGCCTTTTGATCCTGGGAATCGCCATCATAGGAGTACTCTTCTCCAGTCTTGTCGATGTACAGCACCGGATAGTAGGCCGAGAAATTGTCATTGTAATTGGCCTGACGAACTTTCATATCCTTGTACTGCGCAGCTGCGGAAATCACTTCCTCAATCTCAGGATGAAGCGTCTGATTGGTATAATCCGTCCGAAGAGAGGCAATCATCATCACATCCCAGC
This sequence comes from Paenibacillus sp. FSL R10-2748, assembly GCF_038005565.1. Taxonomy (NCBI): domain Bacteria; kingdom Bacillati; phylum Bacillota; class Bacilli; order Caryophanales; family Paenibacillaceae; genus Paenibacillus; species Paenibacillus sp. FSL R10-2748. The sequence continues at coordinate 90,154 of NZ_JBBOTK010000007.1, read as the reverse complement.
GGGTCAATGGTTTGTCAGGCTTGACATAGAAAAGATAGTTTGGATATTTCCCCCCAACACTTTCAGCATACGGCCAAACATAGTCCCCGTTGAATATTGCTGCAAAATCTTTATTCGCCCAGTGTTTACGCGCATCCACAAAGTCGGAAGATTTGCCGGAAGAATGATCGATTTCTGGAAAAAGCTTATGAAACATATGTACAAATTCCGCTTTCGTTATGGTTTTGCTTGGCTTGAAGGTCCCATCTGCATAGCCCTTGACAACGCCCTTGTCGACCATGGAACGAATCGATTCGGCAGCCCATTCATATTTTGTTCCTTCCACATCTGAAAACGTGTTTGCCGCGAATGCAGATTGACCGAAAAACAGTGTCGTCGCAACCAACGGGGTGATAAGCCATTTCTTTTTCAACATCTCTTCACACTTCCTTTAGGTAAAATTTATGTATAAAATAGTTCTCAAGACTCAATTTTATATCGGCATTTCAAAAGAAAATGATGATATCAGAGAGAAAAAAAGTACTGTTAAACAGTATTTTGGAATATCGACAATCTGTGTTTAAAAAATGCTATGGATACAAGTTCTAAAGCCTCTCCATATTCGGGTAGCCCGTCGGGAATTGAGAAAGCTTGTGGAGGCCTGCATGGGCCAATTTCTCCTGTATTACTCTTCCGACCTAAGCCTGTAAGTTCGACCCTGGCATCGATTAACCACTTCATGTAATCTGCCCACTAGTTAAAAAAACAGCCGAGCGCTCGGCTGTTTTTGGTAGAGTTGAACTATCGTTCTCAGTTACTTTAGCGAATTTCAGCCCATAGGACTGGGAACTTTTGTCCCCGGATATCGCTATTTCTTAGTAGCAATAAGCGAGATTAGATTCATATACTTCCCGTCATCTGCATTCAGCAATGCATTATTAGCACGTGCATAATCGTTGTTACACTGAAGCCATTCATACCAAGCTTTCGAGAAGCATCTCATTTCTCTTACCGATTCAACGTAAACATTTGGCGACTGTTCCCATAATTTCCGCCACCAATCGCATGTATGCCACTGATTATCAACCTCACTAAGTGACAAGAACGGCTGCAGTTCCACGGGTATATCCCCATCACACTCCATCTTTACCCCTGGCATTGCTATAGCCAATTTACCTCCTTCTTTAACTAGCGGCGCAAGATGGTCATCTAAGTACTGCTCATTCGCTCCAAAATATTGATACGCATCTACGCTTATAACTGCATCAAAGTATTGTTCCGCAAAAGGCAAGTGGCAGGCATCTGCATGTATGGGGATAATTTGGCTTTCCAAACCAAACTCTCTGAATCTTCTATAGTTTTCAGTTGCACTAATCCATAAATCGACAGCAAACACGGTTATGCCAAACTTTTGCGCCAGATAGATAGAAGTAAGTCCGGTCCCACAGCCCAAATCCAGCACTCGCATTCCTTTCTGCAAAGTCAAATTTTTCGATAGCTCCTCAAGCATGATAATCGAACTAGGCCCCATTAAATTTGCTCTTATGAAATCTACGTCATCTAGATCTCGACGGATCATTTCTGCTGACCCCCTCCTACTTTCTTCATTTCATATTTCCAATAAAGCAATTCTTCATCTTTGTGATCAATTTGAAATCCTAACTTCAATAACAAATTCTTAGAGCTGATATTGTCAGGTACGCATCTTGCCGTTACGATTTGGACCTCTTCATGATTTAAGGACCACTCTATTAATTTTTGAGCGGCTTCATAGCAATAGCCTTTGCGGCGATGGCTTTCATTCGTTGCAAAACCGATCTCAATCATACCGTTCTGATCAGGATCTCCTAAAAAACCAATCCCTCCAACAATTTCTTGGGTATCCTTCTCCACAATGATCCAAGAGTCAAAACCTCTAGTGCCATTATTTTTTATCAAAAGTTCTCGAAAATAAGGTAAAGCTTCAAAGAAATCAGGACCCGGCCATTCATCACTGGTTTTATAACCCAAAGCTTCAATAGCACCTATATCACGTTGGGCTGCTGCTTCGATTAAATTAAGATCAAGTGTTTTTAATATAAGCCGATTCGTTTGAAGTTTCATGTATTGTCCACCTTTCTATTTACTTAGATTGAATCTTTCATTCAAGAAGTCTGGATGTATTTGACCAAATTGGAGTAATTCCCTTCTATCCCCCTTTGCTAAAAATTAGAAAAGGGCAGGAATGAACATACGTCATTCCTACCCTCATATCACCTGCTATTTGAGCCATAAAAAAAATCCGCGCTGAACCAGCACGGATTGGACTCATTATAACAGGTATCCCTAAGGATCTGGTAATATCCGTTGTTCTTAACTAATTCCGAAGCTTTCAAATCCCACCCGTAATACAAAAATTGGGCAGACGAATAGTAGGTGCATGAAAACCTCTTTTTATGGAATTGGATTAGTAAAGAACAGCTCCAGACAAAAAAATCTCTCCTTAGTGAATTACCCTTATTATACCAGGGCCAATTTTATCTGCCAACCTTTCACATGTTACAAAAGCGTTTCATTAGGACTATCCTGCTGGTTAGCTTAAAAGCAACCGAGTATCGGCTGCTGTGGTAGCAGCAATTGCATCATGACCCTACAGGCCTTTTCCCCCTATAGCACGCAGTTTAATGGGCTCCGCTCCGATAATCAACGGTCGGCCGCGTTGTATCGACGCCAGTACCTCTTCGTTCTTAAGACTGGCTGCATGGGCATCTGCATCTTTCCACAGTTCGGTCACATACACCGCATTCGGGTCGTCGTCTGACACATTGACTATATACAAATAGCAGTCATTATTCGACTTCAACAGATCGGCCGCTTCTAGCAAGATGTCTGCAAGAGCGTCCCTTTGCCCTGGACGTGCCGTCAACTTTCCATACATAGCAAAATGGTTCATGATCCTCATCCTACCCTCGAGTAATGTTTGACTTCATCTTATCATAATGTTCCGCAATGTCAGCGCTAATTTCAGCAAGCTTCTCCACAAGCGCTAAAAAATAGTCGGTACCATTCCCCCATCCATACGGATTGGAGAACCTTTAAATGCAGATGCATAAGGACTACATACAAATGTAGCTAGTCTACCTATTTCAATAGGCTTGATAAATCGCTGTATTTCAGATTGAGGCAGGTTGGTAACCATAAAATCCTTCTCTTTTTCTAAAAAAGTCATATCTTCATGAGGATACATACTCTCAATGATTTGGTGCACATTCTCCGAGAGTGTTGGTCCTGGCATGATCGTATTGACTGTAACTTCTGTTCCTATTGTTAATTTAGATAAGCTTTTTGACAATGATAACAACATAGATTTTGTCATACAATACTGAGGCATTTGTCCTGAAGGCATAATTGCTTCTTCACTCGCAATAAAAATAATGCGGCCATAATCATTTTTCAACATTTTAGGTAAATAAAATTTTGATAATCCATTTGCAGCAAGAACGTTAGTGCGGAAGTATTTTTCCCATACTTCATCGTCTACGTCCTCATATTGCATAATTTCATAAATACCCGTATTGTTAACTAAAATATCAATATTGGGGTATTTTTCGAATAAAGCATCTCTTTGTCCAATATCCACAATATCGGCTGTGGCATTTTGAGGAGAGGTAGCTGGGAAATCTGACTTAATTTCATTTACAGTTCGTTCTACCTCTTCATAATTTCGTCCATTAATTAGTACATTAACACCTTCTTTGGCTAGTTCAATGGCAATTGCTTTACCTATACCTTTCGTTGATCCTGTAACTAAAGCTGTTTTATGGTTTAATCCCATATCCATAATACACTTCTCCTTTTTAAAACAGTCTTGTGCTCCGGATAGTGATTATATTATCTTGTCTGGATTGTCCAGTAACTAGTATAATGCGCCAAAGTTCTTGTTTAACACGCCAAATGACAAAACTCATTAGGAATTGAATCAATGAATAGTCGGCAGTCCTAGCGTGCTCCTGATATCGAGTTTGTACCTAGATGTTCAGTCCGCCAATTTGAAGGTGTATCACCCTCCCATAGGCGGAAGGCGCGGTAAAACGAGTTCTGGTCTTCATATCCAATCAAGAATGCCACCTCTTTAATATCAAGCGAGGGGTCTACCAAGTACTTTCGTGCCTGCTCATGTCTAGCTTGTGTCAACAGAAGCTTGAAGCTCGTGTTTTCGTCAGTAAGCCGGCGCTGCAAGGTACGATCGCTCATACCGAGCTCCTTCGCCACAGCCTGAATGTCGGGGCGCCCTCCTGTAAGGCTACGTTTCATGATCCATTTGACCATCTCGGTAATTGAGCGGTTGCGCTGCTGTTCATCCAACGATCGGTCCAGAACAGGAGTCAGGATTTCCAGCAACTCTTCGTTGTACGAGACAAAGGGGCGGTCCAGATCTCTTCGATGCAGCGTCAATCGGTTACGTTTTGCACCAATCCGGATACGACAGCCGAAGTAAGCTTCAAGCGCCTGTACATCGCCCATGGAGTGCGAAAATTCAACAAGCTGCGCGGTCAAAGGTTGACCTGTGCCCCGGCGTCCAATCTCCAGAAGACAAGCCAGCGTGATACCAACCAGCATCGGCGGACCAGATTGCTCGGGAGACAGCCATTCCAGATCAATTGTGCAGTGCTCGCCCTCCTCAGTGATATGTAGGCTTTCAGGGGGACACAGTTGTTTGTACCGAGCCATTCGGTTTAGAGCGTCGCGGTAGTCCCGAGCGTGGTAAGTCGCTAAGACGGTCGGTGGGTACTTCGCTGTATCAAAGACGGTCGCAAGCTTGATGATTCCTTGGGCAGTATCACCAATGAGATCAGAATATGCCTGCCAGATCGCGAAATATTGGGCGGTGGTGACTACTGGTTCAGTAATAATGGTGATCGGCAATCGTGCTTTGCGAGCAACGTCGTGGGCGCCAAACCCTAATTGACATAATCCTGCCCACAATCCTGGCGGGATTTTAATACGGTCAGTGGTATGAGACTTCATACATATGGGCCTCCTTTATATACTTACATATTCATTAGTTTTGGTTGCAATGGGGTCCCTCTTAAGTACACATAAGAATACTCTTAAGTACGTTAAGGTGTCTACATTAACGTACTAAGCTGCGGCAAATGTTACATCTTCTTGGTATCTGTGCTACTTTAACACCAAAAAAACACACCCATATGTTTATGAGTGTGTTTTTAAAACCTCAAACCACCGACACTCCTAGGAATGTCATTCCCTCCATGCTTCTTATATTTAAAAATTAAGGCTTCAAGAAAGGCCCGTTTTCACCGATCTTACCAGGAGCAGGATTACCCGGGAGATCAAGTACATATACCCTTAAGTTTCCTTTGCCCGAAACTGCCAGATTGAGCGTCCCATTCGTGACCTCTTTGACGTCTCCGGTAATAGCATCTTTATAAGTGCCGTTAGGAATATTCCGAAAAACAGCTGATTCACTAACAGTAACTAAAGCATAACTGTCTATGCCTTTTGATGAATCCGTATAACGTCGCTTGTACGCCATTTGTCCGCTTACATCCTTTGTAGAATACTGTCCTTTCTGCAAGGCAGGAATACTTCTTCGAATTTGATTCAGTCGCTGAATGTGCTTTACAAGTGGGTGCTGCAGGGTTTGAGCAACCGAACCTGAAGCAGAAGCTACCTGTCCGAAATCGGAGGCTACTACTGTACCTTCAATATGATCTCCATAGTAAGCACGTCCTGTGGTTGCTAATGGACATGTTGGACCACAGTCGATTGGCTTGCCTGCCTGAAATTCGATTTCTGAGCCGTAATACAATGTTGGAATTCCACGGAAAGTCCACATTAAACTCATATTCTCAGCCCATGCAGCCGTGCCCCCCGTATACCGGGTCGATGATTTGTTAGGTCCATAATCATGGCTATCTACATACACTACGTTATAGGTCGCATCGTTATAACTGTCATCCGAATCCTTGCCATTCCAAAATGCGTTATTCGCATCACTAAAATTCATATGCATCCTCATATCAATTACATTCATCCCGGAGGATTGCGAATGGTCCGGTTCATGATACAAATTCCCTTTGAGGAATGCATTATCGGATAAAGGCTGATTGGCTGTACCAAGATTATTTTCGTGTTGATATTGTTCCAACGCAGCTACTTCATCATTGGTGCTATACTCTTTGCGTTCCTTCCAAGTGAAGAATTGAGCCGAATGATTCACAGAACCTCGGTTCCATTTATCGTTAACGAAAGCACCTACTTCACCGAACATATAGAAATTACGTCCTTTTTCACCAAACTTCTCAATCGCCCGCTCCTGCGCTGCAGGAAGAAAATGACGGTTCCAGGTAACGCGTGGAATGTGCACAGCGGTGTCTATCCTAAACCCGTCTACACCCATATCTATAAATCGATTGTACGCTTCAATTAAATAATCTTGGACAGGCTTCGACTCTGTATTAAAGTCAGCCAGATCCTCATGCAGCCAACAACTCCGTGAATCTTCCCCTTCCCAATTGCCGATCCAGCAACTGTGATAGTACTGTGAAGGAAACATGCCAGAGGTGGGGTTGGGCCATTGGCAATTGTAGGTTTTTGAGTTCATTGGGATTCCCCAATTCCGACAGGTGTTGCCCTCCGGTTCCTTCGTTGACCATAGGTCACCGTTATACGGCTTGCCTGCGTCATTCTGCTGAAGGCCATCGTACTCGATTCCTTCTTGAGGTTCGTCATAGTACCAGCTCCACTGATTATCTCGAATACCGAATACTTTTGGCGTGAATAGACCTTTTGCACCCCAGCGGCTAGAGTGATTGTACACAACATCCTGTATAATTTTAATATCTTTGTCGTGTGCAGCATTAATCAAATCCTGGTATGTTGCACCTGGTGACTCTAACCTGGGATCCACTCGAAAAAAATCGTAACCATGGTAGCCGTGAAAGTCATAATCAGATCGATTCAATACAACCGGTGTAATCCAAATCGCTGAGAAGCCAAGAGCCTTGATATAATCCAGTTTATTGATTAACCCTTGAAAATCGCCCCTAAACATTGGATCACTGTTGGCTGCATTGCCGCTTGAAACATGATTCGCACCACCTCGGTTGTTCGAAGGGTCCCCATCATAGAATCTGGCAGTCATCACAAAGTAAATTGAATCTTCACGCATATCTGTTCCGATCGGACTTCCCTTTGAAGCAGGAGGTGATGAAGTTCCTGTTGTTGCACTCACCTCAATACTACTTTCCGATTTGTTGGCTGGTTCTGCTTTATCGTATGCCTTAACTGTATACGTATATGTCGTTTTCGCCTCCAATAATGAATCTTGGAAGGTAGTACGGGTCGTCGTATAGACCTTTTTGCCTTTAGTTCCTCCTGTGCGAGTGATCTCATACCCGCCGATTCCACTTCCACCAACATTATCAACAGAAGGATCCCATTCTAATTGGATTCGTAGTCCATCGGCATTGGCTATCAATAATTGAGGTATAGAAGGTGCTTCTAAATCAATAACCGGAGGGTTACACGGATTCTTAGCTCCGGTTGTTGTGACGATACCGTCTTTGACGGTACTTAAACCAGCAGCTAAATGATAATCAGCGCCTTTATTATTATCCCAGACAGAGCCGTTGTTAAATGCTGCTTTCATCGATGTTTTGGAGCCAAGATCAATAGTTTTTTTGGCCCAATCCAAGCAAGCGTTTTCATTCATGCTGATACCCGGCGGGGATGTCCAGGATGAACCATCGGGAGCATAGTGGATATTTACATCGCTCCAGCCACGGCTTTTCTTAAAATAGTAAACTATCGCTTGGTTGTCTGGAAGGGCTGTCAAATCAAGGTTCTTCGGCAGATTGGCATATGTTGCATCGGAGATATTCTGCTTGATGAGAGAACCGTTGCGATAGAGATCGTAATCTGATACTCCACTACCATTGGAGATGTCTTCGGAGGCTTTCCATGAAAGTTTTACTGATGTACTTGTAACGTTTTTAGGCGATTCATCAGCATTGATCGGCGTAACAACACTTACTGATGCTAATACAAGTATCCCCGTGATCATGAGTAAAAATAAGCGTTTCCAAGATCTTCGTTTATAACTCCTCATTCTCTACGTCCCTTCATCTATATTCTTCTGGTCGCACAGTACAATAAACGATCTCTCCCTTCCTCTTTCTCATACAAATGATTATGCTAGCACTTACATGGATTATTTTATGTTTTTATGGAAGAATTTAGAGTGGAATATGTTGATTTATAAGGAGGAAATAGCGGATTTTATGTAAAAACATCTTTTTCTTTTTACGTGTAAATTAAACCTATTCGAAATCTCAGCAACTTAAAAATGATCAAGCAATAGAATTCGGTTGTGGAGCGATACCCGCTTGTGTTTTATGGTGGGCAAAATTATTTTGCTCACCATTTCAAAGGTTTCTGATTACTTAAATGCATCCCAAAATTTCATTAAATAAATCTGTTTGGTTCTCTCCAGGCTCCTATATATCTCTCTTATGACGGATCGAAAATAAAGCAGCAGATCTAAATAGTTCTTCGAATCACGCTTTTGGTTGCCCCCGCCTCAAAAATCGTCTCAATCAGCACCAATACACGGTGTACTTCTTCGCTTTTGATTGCAATCTCCGCTTTTCCTTCGATGGTGGAGACAAAATTTTCATAAAAGCTTTCTGCAGCAGCAGGTATTTTCTCAATCGGGAACTTAAGGGTGGATTCCTCAGATGGCGGCGCCATCGTTTTCGTCAATCCTTGACCTGCTTGAATCGGCTTGGGTTCCACGTGAGCGACATCTGGATTTCGGGTGACGATCTCTCCGCTCAAATCCCAATCCCTAATCACTGCGGTTCCTTCGGTTCCTTTAATATACCAGCGCGGCAGCTTTACGTAATTGGTTGTACCCACTTCAATGACTGCTTTCAGGCCGTCCTTGAACTCAATAAAGCTGGTAAAGCCGTCATCCACTTCAGTCCCCAAAATATAGCTTAGGGTAGCAGCTACGCTTTCTATTTTGCTGTCCGTAATCTGAAGCAGCTGGTCCAATAGATGTACTCCCCAATCCAGCAGCATTCCTCCTCCATACGCCTTTAGTTGCCGCCAGTCACCTGGAATCCCATTAGCCCCCTGAACTCGCGATTCCAGCTGGAAAAGCTCGCCTACGGTCTTATTGCCAATTATATCTTTTATAATTCGGAAGTCTTCATCCCATCGACGGTTTTGATGTACCGTAAACACACGATTTTCTTTCTTCGCCACCTCAACAATATCCAAGAAATCCGCGCTCGTTATCGTAACTGGTTTTTCGCAAATGACATGTTTTCCAGCTTGTAGCGCCTGGATCGCGATTTCCTTATGAACATCATTAGGTGTTGCTATCAAAACAATATCCACGGCCTGATCGGCCAGAACGGCATCCAGGCTTGCGTAGGTTTTATAGCCAGCAGCCGCAGCCAGTTCCATTCGGTAATCAACAATATCATATACACCGCCAACGGCAAGTTGCTGATTAGATTCGATCAATTGAACATGGTAGCTTCCCATGCCTCCATAACCGATAATGACTACATTGTATATACGATTGCCCATTTTCATCTTCCTCCACTTCTGATTTAAGCCTACCGCATATCAAGCGGTTACTCATGGATCCATAAATTTTAATGTCCTCGTAACTCTCCCTTCACTTCGTCGGATAGCTCTATCATACAAATCTCATGAAAAGCTTTCCTCCTCATTTCTTGCTGTATTATTCCCGAATATTGTCCTGCGGTATTTCAATGGTGATGTTCCTGTCGCTTCCTTAAAGAGATGATGAAACGTCTTTACACTACTGAATCCTGCTGCCTCTGCGACCTCAGTGATCGGATTGTTTTCATTCAACAAAATCCATTTTGCCTTATTCAGTCTGTAATCATTCAAAAATGCTACAAAGGTCATCCCCGTATTCTTCTTAAACAGTCTGGCGAAATAATAGGGACTGAAACCCATATAATCAGCGACATTCTTCAGCGAGATGGTTTCATGATAATGGCATTCCACATACTCAAAAATACGTTCCAGTTTATAAAGGGTGTCCTTTGATTGTGTTAAGGTTCTTTCAGAGATTTCAGAAAGCCTTGGCGTCATGCTTCTCGGCACTTCACGCATAATAAGAGTCAACATCTCAAACAGCTTGGCTTTGATCATATAAGCATGACCTTCGTGGTGGTTGACGTTCTCATCATAAATGCTTTGAATCAGAGGAAGCATTTTAGCTGCTGTTTCTTCTGGCCAGTTCCAGCTTGATTGCTCCATCTCCGTAAATATATATCTAAGAGGGCGTTTCTGATCACTTAATGTGGAAACCTCTTGAAAAAAGCTCAGATCAAATTGAATAACCACCCGTTCGCTGTCGGGAGAAGCCAAAAAATAATGAACATCACCCCCATTTATAAACTGAACTTCACCTTTTTTCATCCGTATCGAAATATCGTTAATTCCCAGATCCAAGGTTCCCTGAGTCACATAAATAATTTCAATTTCTTTATGCCAATGAGGATAGCAAAGCACGTCACCTTTATTAATAAAGCTCCGGAAAGGAAAATGTCGGTCAAGCTCCGGGATTTCCAAATAAAAATTCATTTTGGTAGACTCCTTTTGTTGTAGTTCAAAAAGCCACATTTATTGATACCGTACAAATTTACCTTTTTCTTTCTCATTTTTCTCAACTTTCGAATAAAATTCCCTCTCCCTTTTGAATTGTAAGCGTTTAACATTCTTTTTCCTACCCTATCAATCATAGTTGTATTAAGTAAAACCACTGTTAGGTATCCTTACTAACCTAATTTTGCAAACACAAAGTTATGCCTCAATTATGAGCGGTTTGGCGCCCGAAAACAATTTGGGCTGATCTTATTTCTCCCTTCCGCTTGCAGTTTCTTCAGATAACCAAGTTTCGCCTTAACTAGATTAAGCAAATACGTGTAAAATTGTCGAACGATTATTTTTACATTTTTTATATAAAGAGATATATACATTTCCAATAAAAAGGTATAATCTAGTAAAGCAACAGAATCCATATAAAAAATATAGACTTATGGAGGGACGGACCTTGAAGAGACTATTCGCTTTAAGTTGTGCTTTCTATCTGCTAATCGGCATTACTAGTGTGGTGCTTGGAGCATTACTGCCGGTTCTACTGCCTTACTATGGACGGGGGTACAGCGATGGCGGATTATTGTTGTTCCTTCAGTTTTTCGGATTTCTTGTCGGCGTTCTGTTCTCCCCCTTCATGGCTCTACACATCGGTCGCAAGTCTATGCTGTCCATTGCTCTGGTTAGTATCGTGGCAGGGTATGCCTTCTTGGGTGTACTCCCCTCATGGACCTGGGTTATCGTGATGACCATCTGGGTTGGCTTCGGCTCAGGCATCATTGAGTCGTCCATCGGAGCGTTCACGATTGAGTTCACCGAAGAGCAGAAAGCCGTAGCCATGTCCAAGCTGGATGTCTATTTTGCACTTGGTGCACTGCTCATTCCCGCAGTGGTAAGCCTGTATATCTGGCTTGGAATGTGGTATCTGACCTTCTACACCATCTCCCTTCTGACGTTTATTCTGGGACTGTTCTGGATTACCATGCCTGCTTCCTCCTCTTCCCACCTTATCCAAGCAGATCTCCAAACCTCTGAGCGATCGGTCGAACAAGCCCGGTACTCGGTACAGCACCGTGTGTTACTGGGAATATTCATTGTATTCTTCTTTGTTTACATGGGGCTTGAACTGGGGCTCATGAACTTCCTGCCCTCTATTCTGATCGAGACCCTGCAGATTCGGGAATCCGTAGCCTCGTTGGGTGTTAGCATACTCTGGATTGCGATGATCATCGGCCGCATGTTCTCAGGGAAGATTGCTGAGTCAGCAGGATATATTCCTTTCCTACTGTGGAGCGGAATCGGAACTTTCTGCTTTCTGGTTGCAATGGCGTTTGTATCCAGTCAGTGGGCTACATACCTTCTGATTTTTGGTGCAGGGTTATTCATGTCCGGTCTCTTCTGTATTGCCCTCGTCTATGCGAACCTGCTGATTCCGGGAATGACCGAGAGAACGACCAGCATTCTGATTGCGTCAGGCGGAATTGGCGGAGCAGTTCTTCAATATGTAACAGGCTGGAGCATGAGCGAATGGTCGGTGACGACTACCCTTTGGATTTTGGCGGCTTTCAGCCTAATTTTACTGCTGGCAGTCATTCTCTCGCATCTGTGGAATGGCAGGAGCAGACGGGTAGTTGACTCCCTTGTCCATCAGGGCAAGGAAGGATGAGATTCTTTATTCTTGAGGGAGGTGAGGCCCGCCGCGTTATGTTGTAGCAGGGCAGTACACTTTTTAAAGAATGTACTTAATGAGAATGTATATTCTGATATGGAGGGAAACATCGTGCATACCTTAACCAAAGAACGCTTCAGATACGGAAAAGGCATTACTCTGATTGACGATTCCGGTAAGGAATATTTGGATGGCGTGTCTGGCACCTTCAATCTATCGCTCGGTTATAATCACCCTCATGTCGTCACCAAGGTACAGGAACAAGTCGCCAATCTTGCCCACATGTCCTCATCCTTTACCGAGCCTTACGTCGAGGAAGTCCTGGATCATCTGATCCAGTATACGCCGAACGGCATCGACGCGGGATGGATGAGAGATATTACCGGCTCCACGGCGAACGAATGCGCTGTGAAGCTAGCCCAGAAATATACAGGAGCGCTCGATATAATCAGCCTGTATTTATCCCATCATGGGCAGACCCAGTTCGCAACAGGCATATCCGGCAACGCCTTCCGGCGGAGGAAATTTCCCAACTCGGCTGCAGCAAATTCCCTGCATGTACCTGCTCCCTACTGCTATCGCTGCCCGTTTAATTCTTCGCCTGACAAGTGTGGTTATCAATGCGTCGAAGCCATATCGGATGCCATTGAGTATGCAAGCTCAGGCTCTGTGGCCTGCATGATTATTGAACCCATCTTGGGCAACGGAGGCAATATCATCCCACCTGCAGGATATTTTAAGCGTCTCCGTCAGCTGTGCAACGAGTATGGGCTGATCCTGATCGCTGATGAGGTGCAGACCGGGATTGGGCGGACAGGCTACATGTTCGCAAGTGAGTTGTTGGATATCCAGCCAGATATCATTACTCTCGCCAAGGGTCTCGGCGGCATTGGTGTACCGGTAGCAGCGGTATTAATGCAGTCTCGGCTTAATGTCCTGGAGAAGCACGAGCACTCCTTCACCTCAGGCAGCAATCTAATCTCGGTTACGGCAGCCAAAGCCACGCTGGAGGTTGTATCTGAGCCCGGTTTTCTGGAAGCCGTTCGGTCCAAAGGAAGCCTGCTCGGAACCCTGCTGACGGAGATGGCCGACAAGCACGATTGCATCATCGGTGAGGCTCGCGGCGTCGGATTGATGTGGGGACTGGAAATTGTCGACGAGGATAATGCCCCAGATGCAGTTAAGAGCAATGCGATTATCGACCGCGCTTTTGCCGAACAGCAGCTAATTCTCAGAGGCTCCCGTTACGGTTATGGCAATGTGGTCAAAGTGAGACCTTCCCTCACGGCTACGGAAGATGAGATTGTAGAAATTGTTAAGCGGCTTGACACTGTTCTGACCACCCTACACTAACCATCTGCCTAACAGGCAAAAGGAGGACTATTTATGCTTGCACTGGTATACAAATCAGCTTGGGATGTCGCACTTGAGGAAAGACCTGTCCCGGAGATTAAAAAAGATAACGATGTACTCGTCCGGATCCGGGCGACAGGCGTATGCGGTACGGATTTAGGCATCATCAGTGGCAAATATCATGCCGTGCCGTCCACGATCTTGGGCCACGAATCAGCGGGGGATGTGATCGCTGTAGGATCAGCCGTCAGTTCACTGCAGCCTGGGGACCGTGTGGTGATTGATCCAACATATTACTGCGGTCAATGCGAAATGTGCCGGACAGGAAGACAGAATCATTGCACACATAAAGCCGTAACAGAGACCGGAGTCAGCGCCGACGGTACGTTCACCGATTATTATGTGACTGAGGACCGTTTTTTGTACAAGCTGAAGGATCATATCAGCTACGAAGAAGCGACGCTGACCGAACCGCTGAGCTGTATGCTAACCGGGATCAACCAGATTAACCTGCTGCCGAACTTCACAACCGTTATTCTAGGCGCAGGTCCGATCGGGATTCTGTACAGCTATGCTCTTGCTTCGAAAGGTGTAACTGGTTGCCTCGTTGACATCTCGGAGGAGCGGCTCGCCATAGCGGATTCCATTGCCCCTGAGCGATGGTCCGCGCACGCCACACTGGAGTCGGCCATTCATGAGCTAGCTCCGTTAAAGAATCAGGTGGACATGATTGTGGATACCACAGGAGTGGTCGGCACTGAGGTATTAAGCCAGCTTGCGAGCGGCGGGTATTTGATGCTGGTGGGGCTGAGAGATGGGATAAGCTCGTTTAATCCGAAAGAGGTCGTTGACCGTAGCCTTAAAATCATCGGCTCGATTGATTCTCTGGGCACGTTCTCCACGGCGCATTACCTGATTGAGCAGCAGATCATTCCCGCCAAAAAAATCATTACCCACTCGTATCCGCTTGATGACTACCATGAAGCCTTTAAGACACTTGGATGCAATATCAGCGAGCGGACACTTCAGCCTTCGTCTCAGGCGATCAAGATTGTGCTGCAATCGAATGGCTCGGGCAACTAAATTTAGCTACTAACAAGGGGGAGAATGGACATGACGAGCATTCATCATGTTACACCGACGAATCATGAATGCACAGGAGACCCATCAGCGTCCGTTCCAGTCAAAGCGGTCATCTTCGACATGGACGGGGTGTTGGTAGACAGCGAACCGATTTATTTTGAAGTTGAACGCAGCTCCTTTGCCCATTTCGGTGCGTCCATGACGGAAGAAGAGCACCATACCTATGTTGGAGTGACACTCGAATCTATGTGGCGTCAGGTACTGGACAGACATCAGCTCACCAATACGGTGGAAGAGGCCCTGACCTATCACCGAAAAAATGTGATGCAGACGATGATTGCACACGAGGGCCTTGTGGCGATCGACGGACTGGAACGGTGGCTGGACTGGCTGCAAGAGAAAGGGATTCCGGTCGCGGTAGCCTCTTCCTCTCCACGAGCGCTAATTGATCTCATTATGGAAAAGACAGGACTTGGCCGTTACTTCGACATTCGAATCACCGGTGAAGAGGTATTGCAGGGTAAGCCGGCACCGGACATTTTCTTATACGCCGCCGAACAGCTAGGCATTGCACCGGCCCATTGCATCGTTATTGAGGATTCACAGAACGGTGTCCAGGCAGCCAAAAGCGCAGGAATGCACTGCATCGGCTTCCACAACCCCGGCTCCGGCCGGCAGGATCTGTCCAGAGCCGATCGCTGGATTCTCAGCTATGACGACCTGTGGGCGATCAAAGAGAATCTGCCGTTCGATGAGCAGTTGCTTGCTAAGAGCAAGAGCCGAAATGTACCGGAAGGCATACCCCCTTTATAATCATATGGAATCGTCCGATCTTTACTATGATTGAGGGTACTAAACAATGCCCCTTGGAATATACACTGGAGAATGTATTTATCCTTCCCTGTGTGTACTCTAAGGGGCGTGCTTTACATCGAAGTGGTCTAGTTGAAACGAGTAATTTCCCGGTTCAACACACAACCTCGTAAAAACTGTCTTTTTGACATATAACTGATCTCCTGACGGTTTTAAATCCTCTATTCGTATGCAGCAAAACTTATATAGAAAAATGGGGTGCTGTTAACACCCCAAACTGGATTCATCGATATATATCCTGCTTCATCTGAACAGTAATTTTGCCGTATATTCAGCTCTTTCTGTCTTCTTCGGTAATTAGAGAACTGTAAGCCGGAATTGTAACTGTTCCTTTCTTCACCTTTACATTCTTTGAGGTGGAGAAGACCACTTTCCATTTACCCTTATCGAAATCTTTCATCTGCAGGGTAACCGGCTCTCCAGACAGGTTATGATATACATATAGTGTTTCTTTGCCTGAAGTACGTTTAAATGCGGTCACGCTGGCAGAACCTGCTTGTATAGGTTGCAGACTGTCGCTGCGTAAAGCTTCATGTTCTTCCCTCAGACGGATGAGTGTGCGATAGCTTTCCAGCAGGGAATCATCGTCCCTCAGCTGCGCTTCCACTGATACCTCGCCTGTGTTGTATTTGGGTTTCTCCCACGTCGTTTGACCAGGGCCATCTCCCTTGTACCAGCGCATAGGCTCACGAAGATACTCATCAGGCTTCTCTCCCTTCATGCCGATTTCTTCCCCATAATAGAGGAACGGCTGACCCGGAAGCGTCAAAAGAATGGAAGCAGCCAGCTTGGCTTTTCGCACATCTCCGCCCACTTCGCTCATGACACGGGTCTGGTCATGGTTGCTCAGGAACGGAGCATCGAGTGCCGCCTTATTATACGATTTGTACAGTTGCAGCGTTTTCTCGGCGAATGCCGCGATACCCTGATCTCGGCCGTTTTTCACGGAGTTCAAAATCGTTCCACCGAGGTCAAAATTAAACAGGGAATGGAGCGGTCCGTAATAAGGAGCTATGGTCTCCGGTTTGTCCCATACCTCTCCTGCCAGATATACATTTGGATTTACCTTCTCCATCTCGGAACGGAATTCATTCCACCATGCGATGTTCTTATCCGCACCATCCTTCGTCTGTCCTCTAAAAATATGCATCGCCGCGTCAAGCCGGAACCCGTCTGCACCCTGCTGCAGCCAATACTTGCCGACTTTGATCATTTCTTTGCGGACTTCGGGATTGTCAAAGTTCAGATCCGGCATGCCCGACCAGAATGTACTGTAGAAATACCCTTCGCCATTCGGGTTCTTATGCCATACCTGCTGACCCCACGAGCCCTTTTCTTCCAGATCTGTGTTCTCATCCGCCCATACGTAATAGTCGTGGTATTTGCTTTGTGGGTTGGCACTGGCCTCCTTAAACCATGGGTGCTCGCTGCTCGAATGATTGATAACAAGGTCCATGATCACCTTGACGCCCTTTCGGTCCGCTTCTTTCATCAAGGTGCGGAAATCATTTAGACTCCCATACTGCGGGTCCACCTGATAGTAATCAGTTACATCATATTTATGGTAGCTTGGAGATGGATTAAGGGGCATAAGCCAGAGGCCGCTGACCTGCAAATCCTTACCCGAATGGGGTTTGCCATCGTTTAAGTAATCAAGTTTTTGTGTGATTCCTTTCAAATCACCGTGTCCGTCTCCATTCGAATCATAAAAAGAATTGATATAAATTTCATAAAATACGCCGCTTCCAGTAGAAACCGGAGGCTTATGTCCGTTCATTTCCTGCTCTGCCATTGCACCTGAAGCGAACATCGTGAGCATAGGCACCGTTAACATGGCGGTGGACAATCTTCTTAAGCGTTTGTTACGTGTCAAAACAAATCAGCTCCTTTGATTGTTATGGGTGCGTTTTCATTATAAATAGAAACAATCCAAAAAAAGGGGATATTTATTATCTATTATGGTGGAAAATATCGATCTTATTGCTTTATCTCTGTATCGAACGAAAGAGGAGCAGACTCTATGTCTACTCCTCTTTCGGAAATTATTCTTTTTCTTAGATTTAGTACTTTCGATTTGCTGAATAAAAGATTGTCTGCTGTCGTCCAAATCAGTTCAGGAAATATATCTTAATTTAATGCGTTTTGAAGCTCTGTGCAGCGAAGACTTTACTGAATTTTCACTCTTGTTTAAGATTCTAGCCGTTTCTTTTATGGAGTATCCTCGGACTAAACGCAATTCAAGTACCGTCCTTTGCTCGGTATTACTTGCCATCAAAAGAATTCGATTGACCTCCTCCTGAATTTCAAAATCGAGGATATCCCAGTGATAATAAAGCAGTTCCTTGCGTAAGTTGTATTCATCCATCTTTTTTCGTTTTCTGATTAAATCTATAGCTAAATTTTTGGCAATTCTCAAAAGGTAAAACCGAATACGATCTTGAGGCAAGTCAGGTGAAGCTCTTATAAACCGAATAAAGCACTCATGCAACAAATCTTCGGCATCCTGTTTGTTATGCAATATCCTTAATAGATAGCCAAAGAGATCTGATTTGCAAGATAAATATTGATCCTCCACATCTTTAATATCCATATTACTGCTTGTCCCTTCTGTTTTGATTGGAATCGGTAAGTCACTTTATAGTCTTAAATTCATATCCCTGCTTTTTTAAATATGTTATGATTTCAGGCAAGGCTTTGGCAGTTTCTTCTTTCCCATAAGTGTCATGCATGAGTACAACTGCTTTTTCTCTAGTCCCCATGTTCCTTATGAATTCGCGAATTAATTGTTCAGCATTCTTAGGTGCACCTTCTGCATCTTTAGGTAACACATTCCAGTCAATCTGATGGTAATCCTTATCATGTAGAGCTTTGTCCAGCACTTCCATACCATTGGGATCATTTCTCTGCCATGTCATATGGCCACCTGGAAAACGAATTACTCTTGTGGAGAAATTCTGCCCCAATATTTGCTTTAAAACTTGATTTGTTTTTTCAATATCCTTCATAAAAATGCTCGAATTCACAGTTTGATTAGGATATAAATAACTGTAGTCATGTGAGTAGGTATGATTTCCGATAGCATGTCCTTCTTTAACTACTCTTTTTGTTATTTTTTTAGCCACTTCATTTTCTTCTACTGCCTTTCCTACCACAAAAAACGTTGCTTTCACATTTTCTTCTTTAAGAACATCCAATATCTTAGGCGTTACGGTGACCGATGGGCCATCATCAAAAGATAAATAGACTACTTTTTTACCGTCTATCCCCTCAGGCCGATGTCCTTGCATTTGCTGATTCAAGTATTTTTCAACAAATGCTGCATCTTCAACACCCGAAACATTTTTTAGAGGTGATTCGCTCCCTTTGGATTCGTTATTTAATTTGTCGGTTGATACTGAGTTTATTTTTTCTGCAAATTCAATCGTTTTTACCGGCTGTTGTTTACTACTAAAGATATCAAAGAGTTTTAAAATAATTAGAACAATACAAATGATAATAATAAACAGTAGTCTTCTTCTATTTCTCTTCATCCGATGAGCTCTGGTTCTATTATGCGTATAGCTTTTTTCCATTAGTATATGTTCCTCCAAAAATCTAGAAGCTGTTTACGTTTCATTTTGCGACCATGTGCCAATTGAAATTATTCGTATCTCAATGCATCTATAGGCTTTAAACTTGCTGCTTTATAAGCCGGGTATACTCCAAATAGGATGCCTGTGCCCGCAGAGCTAAGAAACGAATATATAATAGGCGAGATCGTAAATTCAATGGTCATATGTGTCGTTGCTTCGATTATTTTGGACGCTCCTATGCCTGTTACAACCCCGATTGTACCTCCTAACAGACCAAAGATGACCGCTTCAGATAGAAATTGAATCATAATATCTCTCGGCTTGGCACCAATGGCTTTCCGAATACCGATTTCTCTTGTACGCTCTATAACCGAAACCATCATAATATTCATAATTCCGATTCCCCCTACCACGAGCGATATCGCGGCTACACCACCCAGTAAGCTGGTCATGATATTATCTACACCGGAAGCTGCACCTGCTGCCTCTGACTGACTCATAATTTGAAATTGATCCGGTTCCGAGGGTTTTAGCTGATGCGTCACACGCAAGCTTTCCAATATGTCTAGACGAGCCTGATCCATCAAAGCTGGTGACTTGGCAGACACGTCCAATCCCGTAATGTTTTTCTCACCCAGACGGTTCATCATGGTTGTAGCAGGGATGTAAATTTGTTCATTAGTACTATAGCTTAAGTTCGTAACTGGCTGAGTATTCAATACTCCGATCACCTTGAAAGGAATCTGTTTAATTTGAAACGTTCGTCCCAATACATTTTGGGTATCTCCACCAAAAAGACGTTGAACCGCTTGGCTTTCAAGAATGGCGACATTCATGCGTTTATCCATCTCATCGTTGGTAAATGTTCTGCCCTCAGCAAAGGAAAACTTTTTGACCTTATAGAATGAAGTGGAAGTCCCTACAATAGTAGCGTTATAGTTATATCGCCCCCACGCAGCTTTTGAATTGCTCGATATATTTGGCATCAATGCATCTAT
Organism: Paenibacillus sp. FSL R10-2748; assembly: GCF_038005565.1. Taxonomy (NCBI): domain Bacteria; kingdom Bacillati; phylum Bacillota; class Bacilli; order Caryophanales; family Paenibacillaceae; genus Paenibacillus; species Paenibacillus sp. FSL R10-2748. Next base: position 69,980 of record NZ_JBBOTK010000007.1, on the reverse strand, counting down.
AGAATTCTTTTGTTCCAACGCCTCGACATCAGCCCAAGTAAACGAGGGCGTGTTGTCCAAATCTATTTCACCATCGACCATTGTCATAGCTGGAGCAACCATCAATACGTTATTCCCTAATTTATTAATTTCTGCTTTTATGCGGGCTGTAGAGCCGTTTCCGATCGCCATAATGGCAATAACCGCTGCCACCCCGATAATAATACCGAGAATCGTTAAAAAGGAGCGCAGCTTATTGGTCGTTAAACTATTAATTGATACACGGATCGTTTCCATCAAATTCATAGGCTCGCCATCCTTGATGAAATTCTTCTATTGGTAATGCTTTCATCACGCTCAATATCTCCATCCCGAAAGCTGATCAACCGCTTGGCATATTCAGCGATTTCCAGCTCATGAGTAACCAAGACGATGGTTTTCCCCTGCTCATTCAAACCCTGAAATAGCTCCATAATCTCGACGCTCGTCTTCGTATCCAGTGCCCCCGTTGGCTCATCCGCCAGCAGAATAACAGGATTATTCACCAACGCACGCGCAATAGAGACACGTTGCTGCTGACCGCCAGAAAGCTCGTTAGGTTTGTTGTACATCCGTTCTGCAAGGCCTACACTTCGAAGCGCCTCCACGGCTCGTTCCCGGCGTTCCTTGGCAGGTATACCTGCATACATCATAGGTAGCTCTACATTTGCTAATGCTGTAGTTCGGGAAAGTAGATAGAATTTTTGAAACACAAAACCCAGTTTCTGATTTCGAATCTCGGAAAGCTCGTTCTCACGAGCATCCAATATGGAATACCCATCCAGATAATACTTCCCGGTATCAGGATGATCGAGGCAACCAATGACATTCATCATGGTGGACTTACCCGAACCAGAGGGACCCATTATGGCAACAAACTCACCTTCGCTAATAGATAAATTCACACCACGTAGAGCCTGAATCTCCTGTCCGCCTACCTCATATATTTTTTTTAATGCTTTAATTTCAATAACGTTTTTATTTAATTGGACTTCGTTCATTGTGCCTGACCCCCATCAGGGTCCTGGCCCTCTTGACTGCCATTCGAACCAGCACCGTCCTGAGGCGGAATAATAATGGTCTCGCCTTCCTTAACACCGGACTTGATTTCGGCCTGATCCGCTGTATAAACACCCAGCTTCACAGGTCTGAATTCATAATCTGCAGGGTTTGCTGGGTTCTTCGCTACATATACTCCGTCCACTCCACCTTCGGATCTCAATGCAAACAATGGAACGGACAGCGCGTCTTTACGTTCAGCCAAGAGGAGTGATACATCCATGTTCATCCCCGGTTGCAGCCTTATTTTTTGGCTATCCAAAGACAATTCAATTTTGTATGTAGTCACATTCGATTCCGTCACCGGCTCTGGAGAAACGAAGCGTACTTCGCCTTTAAATTGTTTGTCCGGGAATGAATTCGAGTGCATTGTAGCCTGAAGTCCGGTCTTCAATTTAGCAATATCACTTTCGTTAACCTTGGCAAGAACCTTCATAACGCCTGTATTGGAGTTATTCATTACAATAAAAGGTGCAGTAGGACTAGTACCCACATCGCCGTTGACCTTCAAAATGATCCCGTCCCACGGTGCCGTAACCTGTAATTTGCTCAGGACACTTTTCTTCTGCTCTAATGCCGTTTCAGCCTGCTGTAAAGAAGCCTGTGCAGATTGGATGTTGGAAGCTTCAGGCGGGGACTGTGCAGCCTTTAATTGTATTAAAGCTGTTTTAAAGCCCATTTCTGCCTCCTCAATTGCCTCAGTCTGTTTGGTCTGTGCCTTCTTGTACTGCAGCTCCGCATTGCTCATATCCAGTTTTGCCTTATCCAGATTTTGCTTGGCTGTCGCCAGGTCACTTTCTGCTGCCGCATCATTCTGAACCAGATAAGCCTGGTCATCATAATCCTTCTGGGCCTTATCCAAAGTCACCTTGACTGCCACCTTTTGTGCAGCGGCTTCCTCTAACTCCATATCGTTCTTGGCTGTTTTAATCGCCATTTGTGCCTTTAAGACATTGGTTTTCTGGAGCTCGATATCATTGGTTTTGGGTCCGCGCTTGGCTTCCTCCAGCTTGGCCCTTGCAATCGCGACATTGGATTCGGCATCCTTAATTTGCAGCCTGGCATCCGAATCATCTAATCGTGCTAGAACCTGACCTGCTTTGACACTATCTCCTGCTTTGATATTGACAGCGATGAGCTTGGCACCCTCGACATTTGTAAAATTAATATTTACTTCCTTGGAAGCCTGAACGGTCCCAGTCACTTTAAGCGAATCCGTCATGTTTGTTTTCTGTACCTGTACAATCTGGTTCGCAGGACTCTCCACGGGCTTTTCCTGCCCCTTTTTCATATAAACAAAACTTCCAATTCCCGCTATAATGATCAAGACAAGAATACCTATAATCCCTTTCAATCTTTTTTTCCTTCTTAACACTTGCAATGCATCTTTCTTTTCTGTTTCCGACAATGTTATATCCCCTTAAAATGTATTTTTTCTAAACCCTATACGCTCCACGGTTTGTTTAAAGCATGTTGCAGCAGCGTTATTTGAACAATTAGTTCATCCTTATTCCGTTCAATTTGCTTCACTTTTAACTGATTCGTGGCTACCTCCGTACCTGTAGCAAATCCTCGTTCCTTTTTTTTACGAGATATATCTAATACTTTATTGGCGTTCTGTAGATTACTTTGCATTTGTTCGTATTGTTCATAACTCTGCTGTAAGTTAAAGTACATATTCTTCAGTGTTTCTGCTAATTGATCCTTGGTATTTTCCAATCCGCCTTCCGCTGAGTCTACATCAATCTGTTTAATTTCATAATCGTCAGTTCCCGAGTTCCACGTGTAATATTTAATTTCCATCTTTGCCAGCTTGACTGCCTCCTCCTGTCTCCATACCGAAGGACTCGCCGAGATGGCACGCGTCACAAGCGTATCTAAATTCGTGTTATCCATCTTCCGGTAAACAGGTCGATCCACCAGTTCATACACCGTACCTTGAGGTTGGCCCATTTGTGTATTTAGTGAATCGATTGCTTTTCGCAGCGCTGCTTTTGCAATCTCCACATTCTTTTGTGCTTCTATACGAGTCTGAATAATCGTACTTTGATCACCTGGAGAAATTTTCCCGCGTTTGGCTTTCGCCTCAGCAGCTTTTTCTTCCAGTAGTGCGAGCGAAAGTGCATCCTCACTGCTCTTCACTTTGTTATCAGCCAGAAGTACATCATAATAGTTTTTCATTGTAATGTAGTCTGTCTGATCTTGGGCAAGCTCGATTTGCTTCTTGGATTCCAGATAAGAAACCGTCGATGAGGCATACCCTTTCCAAGCTGAACTACTAGCCGCATCCTCTTCACCGTTGCCTGCACCTGCTGGGATGAAATCCAAATTCTTACCTGCATTTTTTAGGTTAATCCGGTTACGATCTATCGCTTGCTGAGCCTCCTTCAAGCTAAAGCTATTAGATCGTGCCCATTGCTGTGCTTGACTCAGTGTTATTTTCACACTTGCATTGGAAACCTGCTGCTGCTCTGCATGAACAAAGGACTCTGAAAAAGAACTGGCCGATAAGGCCAACAACAATAAAATGAACATACGTTTTTTCATAGAACCCCCCTCTTTCTAAGTTTCATCAAGTATAATAAATGCGTTGTTATATGAATTTTAATTCTTCCTCTTCATTACAATTTCTTTGCACAACTCCCCATCAAGGATGTCGTGAATTGAGAACTGCATCTTCTATCATCCGTGCAGATTCCAGAAGGGAGGTATAATCCTGCCCTCCTGCTATTCTTTCACACACGGCTTATCGCTCTTTACAGCATCTTTAAATCCAATTGACGAAGGTACAGGAAACGTACAATAAGAAAGGAAAAGAATTGGATTGCCCAAAAGCAAAGCATAATCTGAATAAGCGTAAGATGAAAGGGTGCTACATTTATTCCAGATGGTTCTGACATAAATAAACAAAGCACTACTCCTACGGATGATACGACTAATGGCAGAAGAAATAGGAAAGCAATTTGTCTGGATGCAGCTCGTCTCATTTTCCTTGAGTTTAATCCGATTTTCGATAAAGCTCGGTATATTTCCTCATCCCGTTGAAGATCTACATACAATCTGAAATACAACAGACTTACAGTGCTTGCCAACATAATAATGGCGATAAATCCGCCAATAAATTCACTAATATTCAGATCCATCTCCGATGTCAAATAATCCACTGCTCTAGAGTTAAGTACCCCTTTGTTCACCTTGTTGGCCAACACGGAATACAACCATATCTCCTGTTGAGTTTCAGAAGTTTCTAATGAAAGTTGACCATTCTTCCATTTTGGCACAAAATAATAAACAGATTTGTATGCTAATGGAACATTGAAGTACCGTTGTTCAACTAAATGGTCGTAAGTTCGATCTGAAACAACAAGTAACCTTCCTAGTTCAGAGATGATGTTTTCAACAAACTTTATGCTGTGGTCTATCTTCTGAGTATCCATAATCTGAATATTCATAATCTGAGATTTTCCTTGATTGTAAGTTAGCTTTTTTTCAAAAAAGGTTTTCTGTTCTTCTAAAGACATTCCATTAGAATCAAAAATGAAAAAGCCTTGATGATCCCGAAGTGCGGCTGTCTGTTTTAGTTCCTTAAACCTGGAAGTAAGAGCTTCATAGTTGGATTGTTTCATCACAGGTGCGAACTGTTCACGAAAGGGAAAGATCAGTATTTCACTTTTCGAATAATCTACCCCAGCCGTATAAAGATTTTGGTCAATCTCTTTTTCAAGCTCTCTAGAACTTACTACATCAGAAGAAAGTGCAAATGAATAAGATTGCTCCCTTAGAAATCTTTTTTGCTGCTGCATGGAGTCAAAAGTTGACGCTGCTCCTACACAGGAAATGATAGAAATTAAGGTAATCAATGAAAATAATCCAGCATTATTCCTAATTTTGTATGTGATCTCAGATAACCATAACAAACGTGTTCCGCTCCAAGACCATTTCCTGTTAGCTCTAAGCAGTTGAATGAATAGTACACATAATTGAGTATAAAATAAGTAAGTACCAATAAACCCCATTACAATTGTGTATTTAAATGTGTCTCCAACCGAATAGTGCAATATATAAAAAGAAAGAGTCCCTAAACGATACGGTGCCAGATAAATGTATGGTGGAAAATCAAGCTTCATTAAATATACAGCCGCTCCTATTAACGCTATCGCAAGAAAGGAAAGACTCCATGAAGCTTTTAATTCCTTTTTGAGCTGTGGAACCTTGTTAAAAAGCTGCTGTAATTTAAAATGGCGTATGAAGAAAACAGACACAAGTGAGATCAATATAAACAAAAACATAAAGCCAATTCCTGTGAAAGCCAGTGCTTTCCAAGGAAAATAAAACGTTAAATACATTCCTATGACATTGGAGCCCAAAAGCAGAAAGAATTTCGCTGAAATAAATCCTCCGATAATCCCAGTAACCAAGGATAAAAAACCTATAATTAGATTTTCATATGCCACCAAAAAATAAATTTGTCTGTGATGTGTCCCTAAAATGGTCAGTATACCCAATTCTTTCTTACGTGCAGCAACAAAGATATGGTTTGTGTATAATACGAAAAAAAAGGAAAATACAAAAATCAACAGATCAGCAACTTGTAATCCTTTTTTTACATTAGCTGCTGTGATTGCATTTGAGACATCCGGGTGAAAAATAAATATCGCATATACGAAAAAAATCGAAATCATCAATGAACTGCTTAAATAATAAGGTACATAAGCACGTACATTGCGTTTGAGATTATTCCATGCTAACAGACGAAAGCTCATGTGCATGTCTACTTCCCCCCAAAAAGGAGAGCATATCTATGATTTCCTGAAAAAATATTTGCTGACTATGACTACGGTGGATTTCATTATATAACTCACCATCTTTTATAAAAATTACCCGATCACAATAACTGGCTTCCATTGCACCGTGTGTTACCAGCACGATTGTGGAATAATCTACACGGTGGATAAGTCCCAGCATTTCCATCACAACACGTGAAGACTTGGAATCGAGATTTCCAGTGGGTTCATCTGCGAGCAGGAGTGAAGGAGAGTGAATAATAGCCCTACCAATGGCTGCCCGTTGCTTTTGTCCCCCTGACACCTCATAAGGCCGTTTATCCAAAACATCAAAAATATCCAGTTTCTTCGCTACCTCTTCCAGTTTAAGCTCCATTTCCTTTAATCCTTTTTTATTCAGCATCAGAGGAAACAGTATGTTCTCTCCCAAAGTGAGGGTTTCCAGCAAATTAAAGTCCTGAAATACAAGTCCCAGCTCTTTGCGACGAAATAAAGCCAGCTTATCCTTCTTGAGCTGATTTAGATTTTCACCTTTAATGCAAACCTCGCCAGAAGTCGGCATATCAATGGTCGAAATCATGTTTAATAATGTGGTCTTCCCACTACCAGACGGCCCCATAATACCAACAAACTCACCTTGTTTGATCGTTAAATGGATGTTGTTAAGGGCTCGGTAGGGAACCTTGCCATAATATATTTTGGTGACTTGATCCATTCGTACAATCTCCATAATTCATTCCTTTCCTTGTTCTATGTTATGATCATAATCCATCCAGACAAGTGAAGCGATCGATTAACATTACAAAAACCTTAAATGTGTTGTAAGGTTTCTCATTTGTGAATTGAAAACAGGATTTGAACCGTTGTCCCTTCACCAACTGTCGATTTCAGTTGAATATCATGATTCAGTCTTTTGCAGATTTCAGACACCAAATAGAGTCCCATCCCGGTTGATTCACGATACTTCCGCCCATTTTCACCTGTATAATAAGCCTCAAATACCCGTTCTACATCTTTTTTAGGGATACCAATCCCCTCATCCTGTACTTCCAACACAATGACATGCTCTCTTACGTCAGACATTAGTTTCAGACTGTGGGCATGACCTGAAGAGTATTTCACCGCATTGGTCACCAATTGGTTAATTATGAATCTTAGCCACTTGGCATCGGTAATCACACTCAACTGCTCGTCCACTTCATTGGAAGGATAAATTTCGTTGCGAATCAATAATCTTTTGTTATCATAAATCACATCACTAACCAGTTTTCGTAATACAACAGGCTCCACATGAAAGTCAGGTTCAAAGGATTCCAATCGTGACATATACAAAATCATGTCCAGTCCTTTTCCCATTCGATCAATCTCATCGTGAATCTGATCCGATTCGGGATCTATTTTTCCTTTAAGGATTAAATGAATAACAGAAAGAGGAGTTTTCATCTGGTGAACCCACTGATTGATAAACGTAATATGATCGCGCTGCTGATGCTCTAACTGATGAATTCGGGACTGATACAATCGATAATATTGTAAAAGCAAATGTTGCAAAGAAGAGGCTAACGGATTAAGTACCTTCATCTGAATAAGCTCATCTAAATCTCTAATGTTTGCAGTGGATAATATGCGATATAAACCAGAGTACATGACATACTGGAAGAGCAAATAAACCAGCAATATGGAGGCCCCAAAAAAGACGGAATACAGGGCCGTCGACCAGTTACGGTAACCATCCATCCAATAGATACTTAACACAAGAAAAAGTTGGATGATATTAAAAATCACCAGCGAAAAATGGTCACGCCAAAAAAGCTTCACCGTTCTTCCTCCTCACTCAAGTGAAGCCGATAGCCAGCCCCTCTAACCGTCTCTATGATATCCCCTAGTCCCAGCTCACTCAGCTTTTTGCGGACCCGAGTGACATAAACATTCAGTGTGTTTTCGCCCACATATTGGTGATCATCCCATAAAGCCTCTAAGAGATGAACTCTACCCACAACCTGCTTAGGATACGTCATCAATAGCTCTAGCAGTGCTGCTTCCTTCTGGCTAATTTCTACCTGCTTGTCATGGAATACAAGTTCCATAATATCGGGATATAGCGTCAAATCTGCCACTTTTAAGGAACGTGATTTTGGGGCAACAGCATAAGAGCCATAGGCACGTCGCAGATTGCTTTCTACTTTGGCTAACAGTACTTCGGGATAAAATGGTTTCGTAATGTAATCATCTGCTCCGTTTTGCAAAGCAATGACCTGATCCATTTTATCATCGCGTGCAGAAACAAAAAGGATGGGGCATGTAGACTGAGTCCGTATTTGCCTGCACCAATAAAATCCATCAAAGCGAGGTAGATTCACATCAAGTAGTACCAAATCAGGCTTTACCTCTTGAAAGATAGCCAGAACTTGATCAAAATTTGAAACGTTAATCCCTTGATAACCATATTTCTCAAGATAAGATTGGAGCAAGGAACTGATTTGAGGATCATCCTCTACTATTAATATCTTTTGCATCGTGTTTTCTACCTTCTTAGTGCTTGAATTTTTAACAACTGATTTCTCTATATAATGCCTTTATTCGATCGTTCAAGCAATAACAACAATCTAACCCCCTTGGTTGTAGATTTAGGAGGTTTTCATGGTGGTGTATATTGAATCCCGAATAATATGCATGGTGCCGAGCACCAGAGTGATTAACAATATAATTATAATAACAATAACGGTGACTGTTATAATGGTTCTTTTAGGAATTTTTAATGTTTCATTGAAACTTTGCTTTGGATCTTTCAAAATCTGCTCACTTCTTTCCTTGCCTAGCTGTTTACCAGCATAACAGCTTCTACATAATGAACAACAGTTGAAACTTACAAAAACCTTTATTTTGTTGTAAGGTTTCTGATTAGCCACAAACCATCGTCAGATTAAACTAGCGTATGTACATAACAAAAATGCCCGGCTAGAGAATCTTTTTTCTGATTCTCAAGCCCGGGCATTTTATCCTCTCTATCCTTTTACAGCGGAACCCACCGTCATTGCCCGCTCCACTTGTTCACTCAAGAACAGATAGACTAGTACCATCGGTAGGGAAGCGATAGTCATAACAGCTCCCATGGCCCCCCAATCCGTGCTGTAGGAGCCCTGGAAGAAAAGCAAGCCTAGCGGCAAGGTCTTCATATTCTCATCAGAAATCAGAATATAGGCCAAAGTGAACTCATTCCAGTTGTTCAAGAACTGAAAAATGGCTACAGTTGCAATTGCAGGCATTGCAAGCGGCATAATGATTTTCAGGAACAGTCTATAAATATTAGCTCCATCCATACATGCCGCCTCTTCAATCTCCTTAGGAATTCCTGCCAGGAACCCATAGAAAATCATTGACGAGAAAGGAAGGCCAATTGCGATATAGGGAAGAATAAGAGCTCCATACGTATTCGTAAGATGAAAATCGCGAACCAGAATCGCCAGCGGTATCATAATAACCTGTAGCGGCATAAACATTCCTATGATCATATAAGTTCGGACAGCAGAACGAAACCTCCATCTCATGCGAGCCACTGCAAAGGCAAACATCAGTGCCAATAAAAGGATGAACAGAGTCGAAATCGTTGATACGACCAGACTGTTCAGAAAGTAACGAGGAATATTAAATTGCGTCCAAGCATTGATGTAATTTTCGTAACGAAAATGCGTTGGTAGTCCGAATGGGTTGGTAACAAAGATCTCATCATTGTTCTTCAACGAGTAGGAAACCATCCAGAACAACGGATAAATCGAAACAATCACATACAACCACAGCGGTATCTGCAGGACAGCTTGTCTGAACTTGCTCACAGCGGTTTTACTCATTTCGTTCTCCTTTTCAATACGCACCTCATCAGGCGGTTTGTCCGCGATCGAACAGCTTATTGATAACTAAAGTTGCCAGCAGCGAGATCAGTACAAGCAGCACAGATACAGCACACGCATAGCCATAGTTGCTCTCCATAAAAGCATAGCGGTAAATCATGAATGTCATTGTATAATTTGTAGTACCAGGTCCCCCGTTAGTCATAATCAGCATCTGCACAAAGGCGCCTATCCCAGAGGTAATCGCGATAATAAAGCAGAATTTGTACGTTTCCCTCATCAGAGGAAGTGTAACATGCAGATGCGCTCTCCATTTGCTGCAACCGTCAATCGTGGCGGCTTCAAAATAGTCCTCAGGTACTGACTTAACCCCTGCATATAGCAGCGCGAATTGATACCCCATAAACTGCCAGGCATTAACGAAGGCGATGGCAATAATTGATGCTGTCGGGGAGCTCAGCCAATTTTGCTGATACGGGATATTCAAAAGATCGAACAGCCGGTTGATCAGTCCGTTGGTCGGGTCGTAAATGGCGATCCACAGCTGGCACACCACAGTTACCGACAGAACAACCGGAATAAAATAAGCCGTTTTCAGTATTTTCCGCCCGCGTGTACGCGGGTCTGCACAAATCAGCGCCAATAGCGTTCCCAGTCCAATCTGAAAGACCACCAGTACAATTGCAAATATCAATCCGTTCTTAAGCGAAGTGGAAAGTAAAGGATCGGAAAAGAGCTCCCGGTAATTACTCAATCCCGAAAAGATCGGCGTACTAAGGCCATCCCACTCATAAAAGCTACGAAGAACGGTCTGCAGAACAGGATAAATCAGGATCACACTGTACAGGATCAAAGCAGGGAGCAGAAACAGTGCCAGCGCCGGTTTGTTCCCCAAATATTTATTCATGTGTTGCTTCCACCCCTTATTTTCGGGACGGCTCCCCCCCCAGCGACTTATGTCGCCAGAGGTTGCTTGTCCCTGGATTATCAGTTTTCTTTCTCCTCAGTTTTCTTTCTCCAATGTACTGTTCAGATTGTTCACAAAACCCTCTACCAAAAAGTTGTCCACCATCAGATTCTGGGTATTGTCATTGATTGTGTTCTGAATTTTGGTATTGCTCAGAAGCTGAGCATATTCCTTGGCGTTTGGCAGCAACTCTTTGGCGACTCGCTGCATCATTGCTGGAACATTGGAGGCGATTTGCTTATCCACTTTCGGCGAAACGATAGGACTTCCGAGTTGGGTATATTTGTACTCGGCTGACTTTGTCGCAAGGAATGCTGCTACCTTTACGGCAGTTTCCTTGTTCTCGCTACTCGACGATACTGCGTAACCCTGTGGCGAGCCTGCACCGTCGATAAAATATTTGGACTTCTCGTAGGTTGCTTCATCCTTTGCTGGCCAGTACATCCAGTCGACCTGGTCGCCCAGCTTTTCCTGTGAACTGTAAATTTCCCATTGTCCGTTCACAAACATGGCAGCCTTTCCCTGATAGAACAGGGACGATGCCTGATCATAATTGGTGTTCGTGGCATTTGCGTCGAACAATCCGGCTTGCTGCAATTGCTTCATCTGCTGTGCTGCCGTTACAAACGCTTCTGGCAATGCTTTTACACCTTTCTGATCAAGTGCTCCGAATCCTTGCGGCTGCTCTCTTGTGACCAGCCCATTATAAAAAGCAGTCGTAATCCACTTTTCCTTGGCAAAGATCGACATGGGCACATAACCTGCAGCTTTCAACTTTTTAGCTGCTTCGCCCATCTGATCAATCGTCTTAATCGGCGTTTCGATCCCCGCCTTCTCAAAAATCGACTTGTTGTAATAGATAAGCTGGAATTCAATGCCTGTATCCGGATAAGCATACACATGATTATCTGGAGCTACTAAACGAGATTCAACACCCGGATTAAGATTCTCCTTGAATTTAGCCGTTGTCTCATAGTTGTCCAGCACCTCGACATTTTTGGATTTTGCTAAAGTTTGCAGAGTTGGCCAATCCGTGAAATAAATATCCGGCATGTTTCCTGTCGCTGCATAAGTCTTCAGCTTCTGGTACCCGTCCTGAACGGCAGGATCCAGTTCAATCTCAACGTTTGGCATGTCCTTTTTGAGTTCTTCCACCGCATAATCGAACGGCTTGGTGGTATCGGCGTCAAAATGCTGCGCATATACCTTCAATTTGATCGTTGTGTCTCCCGTCCCGCCCTGGGAGGAAGCTGATTTATCTCCGCCACAAGCGACCAATCCAATAGACATGGTGAGCACTAGCAAAGCTGCACCCCAACTTCTGTAAGTTTTTTTCATTTGTTTAATCCCCCTCATGCAGTGTGTTTTATGTTTGCGCTTTCATTTGCATGACTACAGTATACTCCCGCTTCTTTTCTTGATTAAGGAATAAAACGGGCATAATCAGTAAAAAACGGGACAAATAGAGCAGCGGTTTTCCGTATAGGAAAACCGCCAGGCTTAAATCGATGTTGTTCTGCCTCGCAGGTCAAGAGCTACCTTTTTTGGAGTTGCTCATATTCAGTCGGTGTCATGCCAAAGCGTTTCTTGAAGCATTTGCTGAAATAATTGGGGTCACTGTATCCAACACTTTCAGCGATTTCCGCCAACTTCCGATTTCTGTTCAGTAAGAGCTCCTTAGCCTTCTTCATCCGAATGTGTGTAATATGATCCACTATGGAGAAGCCGGACTCCTTACGGAAGACGCGCCGCAGATAGCTGGCATCGACGAAAACCCCGCACGAAACCTGCTCAGCAGACAACTCTGTGTCTGCATAATGCTCCTCGATATAGGTGATCGCCGCAGCAAAAAGATTGGAAGCCTTCGTAGAGTGCATATTCTCCATCAATTGGATCAGCCTGCGGTACAAAGCGAGCATCCATCCTTCAGCAGCCTCCCAGGAATCTAACTCCCGAAGCCGGTCATAAGGAGACTTGTTCAAACCTTCATCCCATAGCCGATCATAAGGAATGCCGCGTTCACTTGCAAAGGAAAGTGCTAGAGATACGATTCCCATAAGCATCGCGTCCGCGTATTCATCCCCCCACTTATATATACTAAGCTGCTGGATTGCCTTACGGACTTCCTCTAACGTTTCACTGTCTTTCAATCGAAGGTCTAGCACGACTGCATCACGCAGATGGCCCAAATCAGGCATACTTGCTCTGCCGTGCAACGCTTCGCTACCATGACCCCACTCGGTACTTTCGCTCTCCTGCAGAAACACCGGTAGTTTCGGCTTAATACGTTCCAACATCGAGAGCATTTCTTCTGCATTGAACGGCTTCAACAAATAATCCTGCACTCCGGTTCGAACCGCCTTCTGTAGGTATTCAAATTCGTTATGTCCAGATATGAATACAATAACGATGCGTTCGAACTTGACTTTCAACCTCTCGGCTAATTCAATTCCATCAATGAAGGGCATATTGATATCTACGAGGGCGAGATGCGGCTGATGCCGCTCGGCTTCTTGAAGTGCTTCCTGTCCGTTCCTTGCTTCGCAGCAAACCCGAAAGCCATGACTTTCCCAATCTATCTTTATACGCAGAAAGTCTCGGAACAGCGGCTCATCATCGACAATCATCACTTTATACATCTTGGTGTTCACTCCCCTTTGGCAGCATCGGCAACGACAGGTCAACAGTTGTTCCCTCCGCGAGAATACTTTGAACGGATATCCCATACTCCTCGCCAAAATACAGACTCAGTCGTTGCTGAACACTGTAGGTACCGATTGATCGTATTCCTTCTTTCGGTAAATGTCTGGACATAATTGTCTGAACTTGGAATTCATCCATCCCCACACCGTTGTCCTCCACCCGAACGATCACCTTATCACCCTGTTTAAAGGCAAAAATACGGATAAAACCTTTTGTTCCTTTCTTCTTAAGACCATGGTAAATCGAATTCTCGACAAGCGGCTGAAGCGAGAGCTTCGGGATAGGTGTACCTGCAAGCTCGGCAGGGATATCCACTTCATAGCGAAACACATCGGGATAACGGATTTGCAAAATCGTCAGGTAATCATCAGTAATCTGAGCTTCCTTTTCTAAAGTAATTAATTCCCGTCCCTTGTTCAGCACCATTCGATAAAAATCTGCTAGCGCTTTTGTAGTATCTCTAGCCTCATCATTACGATCTAACTCATTGAGTGCATAAATGGTATCCAAAGTGTTGTACAGAAAATGCGGTTTAATTTGGGCGCTTATCAGTGCGAGCTCATATTCACGCTTACGGTTCTGTTCCTGCCTTACCTCATCCAGCAGCTCCCGAACTCTTCTTACCATAAAGTTAAACGCTTCAGCAATCGTACCGATCTCATCCTCTGTGCGGACTGTCGTAACCGCTTGCAAGTCACCAGTTACTACTTTTCGCATGGCCCTAGTCAGATGTTCGAGAGGGCTAACGACCATTTTGGATAGAAAGCTAGCGCCCAGCCAGGAAAAAACAAGGCACAATACGCCGATTAAGAGCGACAATCTAACATTTTGCCGGACATCAGCCGTAAGCAGGCTAAGAGATACGATATTGACCAACTTCCAATCCATCCGGGTATAATCAGTGACCGTTACCAGATTGCCCTCATCCTCGAATGAGCACGTTCCTTGGGATGCATTAGGCGCACAACGTTGGATGGCCTCACCTAGCTGTGGATTCACCGGATTCATCAGCATCTCATTGTCTTCTGCCACCGCCACGCGCATTCCGTTATCTAAAAAATAATAAGATTTGGGCGCATCCGGATCGCTGGAACGGAAGTAATCGGACAAACCTTCTTCCTTCACTAACAGAAAAAGGGTTCCATAGGGTTCGCCCGTGTCTATATTAATGACCGTCTTCCCCAACGTCAAAACCGGAGAGTTCGGATCTGGTGTTAGGAAATCCCTCTTCTCCATATCAAACCAGAGTGCCTGTCCATAACTTTCGGATTCCCTTACCCGCTTAAGCATGCTATAGATCTTGCGATCATCCCCGCTTTCGGTATAAGAGGCGAAAATTGTCCCTTCATTATCAATAAATACAGCGGCATCCACCTCACGAAAGATTGACAAATCAATGGATAGGCGGCTCTGCATCAAGTTTCCAAACTGAATAGACTCCATCGCAGTACCAGGTTTGGCACCGTATGAATCATACATCCGGTTAATATTCGTCACCATAATATTGGCCGCCGTTTCCACACTGCTGAATATGTAATCGGTCCGAGACAAGATAAGCTGAGACTCATCGACCACGTTGCTGGTGGTTCGGTCTATCAAAGAACGGCTGAAAAGCTGGTTGGACAACAGTCCAAGAGTAAGCAGAGAAACAATAATTAGCGGAAGAAATACCGTTATAACCTTGCTTTTAAAGCGAAGTCGACCAAACCACTTACGAGCTAGTGACAGAATATTCAACTAGGACCCCTCCGTCATCAAGAGAATATTCATCATGTTAACACAAACAATCTCTACAGTAGTAGATCAAAAATAATGTTAAAAAAATTCAACCGTCCATCTTGAAAGTGCCAAAGAGATGTGTTAGGATTAAGTCGATTTTTAGTAAAATTATTAACTAAAAAGGTGTGAGCTCTTTTGGCAACCATTAAAGACATTGCCCGCGAAGCGGGTGTGTCTGCCGCAACCGTTTCAAGGGTTTTAAATAACGATCTGTCACTGTCCGTAAGCCCAGACACCAAAAGCAGAATTTTTTTGGTTGCCGAGCAACTCGGGTATAAGCCTACCCGGCTGAGGCAATTAAAGCAGAATACGGAACGTGCCGGGAAAACGGTCTCCCTCCTGCTGTGGTGTTCTATTGAGGAGGAAAGAGACGATCCGTATTACGCCTCGATCCGCCGTGGAATCGAACTGCGCTGTGAAGAGCTTGGACTGACGTTGGGCCAGACCTTGCGAGGCCGCTCATCCATTGGCACCCTGCAGAAGGCTGACGGTCTGATTGTTGTGGGCGGCGTTGATCCTGAAGAGGTATTAAAACTTCATCCTGACAAGAACACCATTGTCCTTGTCGACCAGTACCATGAACAGCTAGAGTATGATTCTGTACGACTTCATTTCCGGCAAGCTGTTGATCAGGCACTCGGACATCTACTTGAGCTTGGTCACCGACAAATCGGATTTATCGGCGGTAAGAGCGACGGTGAGCGAAGAGCGCATTATTTTGAACGATTCATGCGGGAACAGGGGTTGTACAATCCTCAATTCGTCCGTATAGGTGCCTGGAGTACCGCGGATGGTTATCTCATGATGAACGAACTTCTAACCCAACAGGAACGACCGACGGCCTGCTTCGCTGCAAGCGATC
The DNA here is from genome assembly GCF_038005565.1 of Paenibacillus sp. FSL R10-2748. Taxonomy (NCBI): domain Bacteria; kingdom Bacillati; phylum Bacillota; class Bacilli; order Caryophanales; family Paenibacillaceae; genus Paenibacillus; species Paenibacillus sp. FSL R10-2748. The sequence goes on along the minus strand of NZ_JBBOTK010000007.1, from coordinate 53,960 downwards.
CGCTCGCCATTGGTGCCCTCCGCGCTCTTCATGGACATGGAGTCAAAGTACCAGAGGATATGGCTGTTGTCGGCTTCGACGACATTGAGATGGCAGCCTTCGTGCAGCCTCCACTAACTACTGTCCGTGCCTATCCTGAACAGATGGGAAAGGCTGCCGTGCAACTGCTCTCTGAACGGTTTGAGGGGCGTGAACCACCTGCGTACAGCGTGATCGGGACTAAGCTTGTCATTCGGGAGAGCTCATGCAAAAAAGGCTAACATCAGTACTTGAGAGTCTTATTGTCATTGATCAGTATCCTTACGTAAAACAATAATGATAACCCCCTAAGGAGTGAATATCATGAACATTCATGTTAACGAGACGCTTGGTTTGTTTCATTTGCAGTCCAAGGATTGCAGCTATATTATCCAGCTTGTAGAAGGATATCCCGCACATGTCTATTGGGGAGCTCAACTTCATCATGACCAAAGTCTCGCAAGTATATTGGAGCTTAGGGAGCGTTGCTCCTTCTCTCCCACTCCCGTTTCTTCCAGCCGTACAATTTCTTTGGACACGCTTCCACAGGAATACCCCCAGTATGGAACAAGCGACTTTCGTCAACCAGCTTACCAGGTTGCACTTGCGGACGGGACTCGGACTACGGAGCTGAAATATAGTGGTTACCGTATTGAACCGGGTAAACCAAAGCTCGAGGGACTTCCTTCCGTCTATACCGAATCGGATGATGAAGCCACAACCCTCTTTTTGATCCTTGAAGATCCATACTCTGGGCTTAAGACTACACTGCTCTATACTGTATTTGCGAATCACAGTGCCATTGCGAGGTCTACTCTTTTTGAACAAAAGGGAAGCGCTACCATGAATATTGAACACGCCATGAGCGCCTCTGTCGACTTCGCCGATTCCAACTACCAAGCTCTCTACTTACCTGGAGCCTGGGTTCGGGAAAGACATATCCAACGCCGCGATCTTGGACCCGGCTCCCTTCGGCTCGAGAGCCGAAGGGGTTCCAGCAGTCACCAAATGAATCCATTTCTGGCACTGCTTCGTCCTGATGCGACTGAAGATCGTGGGGATGTGTACGGTTTCAGTCTAATCTACAGCAGCAACTTCGTCGCACAGGCAGAAGTAGAGCAGTTCAACCAGACTCGTGTAAGTGTCGGAATCAATCCTTTTGACTTCTCCTGGCGGCTTGAGCCGGGTCAGTCATTCCAGACCCCTGAAGCCATATTGGTCTTTTCTGAAGAAGGTCTTGGGGGCATGTCACGCACCTATCACCGACTCTATCGCACACGTCTTTGCCGGGGGACTTACCGTGACAAAGAGCGTCCTATTCTCGTGAACAATTGGGAAGCCACGTATTTCGACTTCGACGCCGATAAAATCGAAGCGATTGCCAAGGAAGCAGGCCCCCTTGGAATTGAGCTCTTTGTTCTAGATGACGGTTGGTTTGGTAAGCGCGACAACGACGACAATTCGCTTGGGGACTGGTTTGAAGACCGTCGCAAGTTGCCTGGCGGCCTTGCCGACCTGGCCAAACGGGTTAATGAACAAGGATTACAGTTTGGCTTGTGGGTTGAGCCGGAAATGGTATCACCTGATAGTGAACTGTACCGCAACCATCCCGACTGGTGCCTACATGCGGAAGGTCGGCGGCGGACGGAAGGCCGATCCCAACTGGTGCTCGATCTTTCCCGCAAGGAAGTATGCGACTACTTGTACGAGACGCTTAGCTCCGTATTCTCGATCGCTCCGATTACTTATGTCAAGTGGGACATGAACCGTAATATGACGGAGATTGCTTCGGCTACAGCTCCTAGCGAACGACAAAAGGAAACTGCGCACCGTTATATGCTCGGACTTTACGATCTGTTGGAACGTCTGACCTCCCAGTTCCCGGACATCTTGTTCGAAAGCTGTTCCGGAGGCGGTGGACGATTCGATCCCGGAATGCTCTACTATATGCCGCAGACATGGACCAGTGACGATACTGATGCCATTGAAAGATTGGCTATCCAGTATGGCACAAGCATCGTGTATCCGGCCAGTACCATGGGCGCACACGTATCGAATGTACCGAATCACCAGGTGGGGCGAATCACCTCCCTCGCTATACGCGGCGACGTGGCAATGAGCGGGAATTTTGGCTACGAACTTGACCTAACTGCCTTTACAAATGAAGAAAAGGAGCTCGCTGCCAAACAAATCGCCCAGTATAAGGAAATTCGTTCCCTTGTACAGCAAGGAGATATGTATCGACTCCTTAGTCCATTTGAGGGCCGAGGCGACACGGCCTGGATGTTCGTTAGCGAGGACCAGTCCGAAGCTTTTGTCGCTTACTTCCGTGTACTAGCTGAACCGAATGGGCCCATCCGGCGACTAACTCTAAAAGGACTTGACCCAGATAAAAAGTATATAATCGAACACGGAGCGACGGGCAACACTGCAGTCCATACGGGTAATACCTTAGTGGAAGATGGCGGTTCCCCCTTCCGCGTAGCATTTGATGGCGAAATTTTCGGAGGTGACCGCCTCATGAGAATTGGGCTTGTTGTCTCCGATCTCACTGGAGATTTCGCCAGCTCTACCTTCCGCCTTAAAGCTGTCTCCTGCTAATCATGGACCAGCCAGTGACGATAAAAAAATTAAAACAAGGCAGGCCGATTTTCCGGCCTGCCTTGTTTTATAACTTTGGTCCTTGTAGATTAAAGACACACAAGAGATTACCAAGCAATTGATCATTTAATAGCATCCTTGACTTTGATTCTCCATATCATATGATCAGAGCCTGCTCCCCAATAATCTTTTAATAAATAATCAGGAGTTCCAAATTTCTTTCTCCATATTTTCTGCGCAATACGATATCTACTATCTGTAGTCAGGGTGAACAAGTACAGTTCCTACCTCGCACAAATTTTTAAATGTAGCATTGGTAGATTTACTTATTAGTTCACTTACTGGTCCATATTCAATAGAACCTATTATATGATTCCCATCTACAGCGATTAAGAAGTATCGTTGTTCACCGTGACTCTCAAAGTCACGTTCCAAATATACCCTCTTAGTCTCAATTTCCTCATCTATGTCTTCCAGCATATGACCAATGCCTTCTTTAGCAAACGTGTCTATAATCACAATTCTAAACAATTCATTTATCTTTTCGATGTCCTTAATTTCCGGCCTTCTGATTTCGACATTATTCATCTAATTTCAGCCGATGTACGATTCAGTACGAGACGCTTTGAAAGCACACGATTCGATAACTCCATCAGGCTTTTTATTTCATAAGTGGGTTGAATACCAGACGCGTTTGTTTTCCCAGCAGGGTTGAACCAGCAGGTATCGATTCCGTATTGGTTCCCTCCTTGAATATCCGAGGTCAAAGAATCACCGACCATGAGAACCTTACTTTTATCTGAAATGGCTAGCTTAGTAAATGCATAATCGAAAATACCAGCTTGTGGCTTTTGGCAACCCACTTCCTCTGAAATAATTACCTGCTCAAATACATCACGCAGCGGTGAAAGCTGAATTCTGGAGGTTTGCACCTCTTTGATTCCATTCGTAATGATCGCCAAACGACAATCAGACAGCATATCACATAATTCAACCGCTCCGTGCATCAAAAAAGCACCTTCACCCAAATAACGTAAATATGCTGCACTAAAGGCGTCTGGATTGAAATCTAGATCATGAATAGTAAATAATCGCTTAAACCGTTCCACACGCAGTTGCGCTGAGGTAATGTGTCCTTCCTCTGCCTCTCGCCACAACGCACTGTTGATTTCATCATAACTAGCTTTATACTCAGTGGCCCCTAGTGGCAATCCAAATTGGGTAAACGTATTATGTAGCGCATGACTCTCTGCCTTTTTAAAATCAAACAGCGTATCATCGACATCAAATAAAATAATTTCGTATTTCATAACGACCTCCGTATCATTGCTTTACTAAATTGTTCAGTTCTATGAGTCTTAGAGTTGTTTCTGATAGGGCATAAAAAACGGGAATTAGACTATCAATGTAACATGATCTCCCGGTTATTATACAGATCCTAGTTAAGCCGTCAAGTCACGACAACCAGGATGAAGTAATATTACCCAACAGTTTATTTACATTGTTTGTTTTATCAGATAAATCGAGATCGTATCTTTCTTCTAATATTTCGTCAATCTTGTTTATTGTTTATCATTTCTATATGTTTTTGATTTTCTGGCTGTCCTAATTGAAATTAAAAGATTACCGTTGGAACCTATGATAACAATATTTCGCTAAAGTTGGATATTGGTGACGAACATGAACTGATTGACGATTTGAGCTAGTGAGAAGCGCATGCGTTTTGCCAAGCCGCTGACATATCGATTTATAAAAAGAGGAGAATGCTTCCTCAAGCTGCCCCTGATGAGACAAGCCTATAGGTAACCATTCTCCTTTTAAAAATTTAGTCTAATTGTTCTCCATTCGTAGCAATAACATTTTTATACCAATAAAATGATTTTTTCTTTATGCGACGTTTTGTACCTCTGCCCATATCGTCCTGATCTACATAAATATATCCATAGCGTTTTGACATTTGATTAGTTCCGGCGCTAATCATATCGATACAGCCCCAGCTCGTGTAGCCAAATACATCTACACCATCTGCAATTGCTTCTTTTACTTGTTTAATATGTTCTTTTAAATAAGAAATACGATAATCATCCTCAATTTTATCGCCCTCCTCTAATACATCTAAAGCGCCATATCCATTTTCAGCAACAAATAATGGTTTTTGATAAAGATCATACAATTGGTTTAAAGCAGTTCGTAGGCCTTTAGGGTCAACCTGCCATCCCCAATCACTTGTTGGCAAATAAGGATTTTTAACTCCTCCTGTAAGTAGATTTCCTACCGCTCCTTCGATTCTTTCTGGATGTGCACTGACTGCGCTAGACATATAGTAGCTAAAGGACACGTAATCAACCGGATAATCTCTCATAATTTGTTCATCTTCGGGTTCTGTTTCCAGTACTACATTCTTTTCTGCAAGCATTTTAGCTGTGTAAGCAGGATAATAGCCTCTCGCCTGAACATCTGTAAAGAACAATGAGGTACGCTGTTTATCTACTGTAGCTTGAACATCATCTGGATCACAGCTATAAGGAACAAGTAACTGATAACTAACCATGCATCCTACCATTGCTTTAGGATTACTCTCTTTGCATGCTTTGGTTGCAAGAGCACTTGCTACAAATTGATGATGAGCGCCTTGAAATTTTGCTTGTTCAATATTAGGGTGATTTTCCTCAATAACCCCTAAACTTACATATGGGTGATGGGTCACACAGTTAATTTCATTAAAAGTCATCCAATATTTCACTTTGTTTTTATATCTGTCAAATACAGTTGAAGCAAAACGAACAAAGAAATCTATTAGTTTACGATTCACCCAGCCACCATACTTTGTTGAAAGATGTAGTGGCATTTCATAATGAGATAAAGAAACAACAGGCTCTATTCCATACTTATTCAGTTCATCAAAAACACGATCATAAAACGCCAATCCTTCCTCATTGGGTACTAACTCATCACCATTCGGAAAAATACGAGTCCAAGCAATTGACATGCGATAAGCTTTAAAGCCCATTTCTGCAAATAATGCGATATCTTCTTTATAATGATGATAAAAGTCTATCCCATGTCTTTTGGGATAATATTTTTTACTTGCAGGATCTTGAGCTTCTTCTATTTGCTTATGAGTCATTAAATGCCACTGATCTGACCATTGCTCTTTCGGCATCTTTTCATCAAACGTATATACATCAGCCAGAGAAAGTCCCTTGCCGCCAACATCACTTGCTCCTTCTAGTTGATTTGCAGCCGTTGCTCCACCCCACAAAAAATCTTCTGGAAATTTTGTTTTCATTTGAAACATGATAACCCTCCTATTAGTACATAGATCCTATGTCAACAAACTATTATTTTTATGAACAGAAATGCATTAAGAAACTCTAACAGGCTTTAATTGATGATCTCATCTTAGCTTGCAAGCGCCTTCTGTTCTTCTTTATATTTCTGATTGTCCATGATCTTAAAGAACGGGAAGTAAATAACAAAGGATACAGCAAACAAAATAAGCTGTAAGACGATCCCCGAGACACTGCCAGTCATCAGATATCCGCCTATAAGTATCGGCATTGTCCCAGGAGGCAACACACCAATGGGGCTCGCTACCCATCCATAATACATAGATAGATAGGTTATCAACACGCTAATAACTGGTGTTATAAGAAACGGAATCAAAATGATTGGGTTTAATACGATTGGCATACCGAAGATTAACGGTTCATTGATATTAAATAGTCCGGGTCCAATGGCTAGTCGTCCCATTTGCTTCAATTGTTTACTCTTAGAAAAGAAAAACATTGCGAGCACAAGACCAAGTGTTGCACCGGATCCACCGATAAAGATAAGATATCTAAATTCTGCCGTAACAATATTATCGACGGGTAATCCTGCTGCGTAGGCAGCTGCGTTCTCTGATGTCAACTGTAACCAGATAGGTAACATGACAGAACCTACAATTGTAGAACCATGTAACCCAATCGCCCATAACAAATTGATTAATAAGAATACAAAGATTGTACCAACTAGGCTTGTACCAACATTGGTTAAAGGTTGTTGTAGAAGTTTTGCGACGATAGTGTGAACGTTTTCAAAATGAGTAAAGTTTTCAACAAGTAAACGTATAACCCATACACTCACGATGACAATAAAACCTGGAATAATTGCTGTAAAGGATTTTGCAACAGTGGGCGGAACTCCATCTGGCATTTTGATAACAATATTCTTTTGAACGACCCTACGGTAAATTTCTGTCGAGAAAATTGCAATAAGCAATCCTACGAATAAGCCTTGACTCGAAAAGTAATTAACATTCATTGCTGTTGTGACCACTTTATCTACCGTAAAAGTTGTATTAGGCGTGACAACAAAATACGAACATAATGCTACAGCCCCTGAAGCAAGTGGGTCCACTTTATAACTCTCAGCTAGCCTATATCCGACAGCAAAGGTAGCAATTAATGCGACCAGATTAAATGTACCATTGTAAGGATAAAGTAAGGTTGCTTTGATATCTGGATGAGCTTTTAAGAAGTTTATATAAGCTGGAATTGGCAGATTTGCTAAGATTAGAAACACGGAACCGATAATAATAAATGGGATTGTTAGAACCATTGCATCGCGAAGTACTTGTAAATGCCGTTGACCAGCAATTTTGCCTGCAATTGGCATTACCTTTTCTTCTAAAAACTCAGTTATTTTACCCATAACATCGTGTCCTCTCCCGAAGATGTAATTTCTTGTAGCGATGCCACTTCTATTTGGCTTGAACAATCTCTATTTTGAACGCTTATATAGCTCGATCATTTCTGTAACAAGCAGTGAAATGGTTTCTACACTCATGAGTTGGTCTTCTGCATGCATTAATATCAGTGAGAAATCAAGTTGCTCTCCATTTGCTTCTCTTTTTACTAATGAAGAATGCGCTCTATGTCCTTCTCTAAAAAATTGCTTTGACTCTTCTAACTTTCCTTCTGCTAATTGAAATTCTCCTTCTTTTGCCGCATAAAGTGCCTCAATTACTAAGCTTTTAGCTGTACCTACGTTACTAATAATGTTAAACGCCACCGTATAGTATTCTTCTTTTACCATAACTTCTCCCCTCTTATCTTTTATTGTTTAGTAACAAATTCTTAATTCAAATCCTTTGTTATTTGCTTTTTATTAACTGTAATGCATCTTCTAACACTTTTTCACCGTTCATCATACCGTAATGTTGCATATTAATAGCTTCAATAAAAATATTTTTATCTGCCAATTTAGTTTCTAATTGCTTTTTCAAATATTTCACCTGAGGCCCTAATAATATGACGTCTACATTTCTCTCTTTCAAAGTAAATTCAATTTCAGAAGCCGATTTGGCAAAAATATCTACTTTTATGCCTTTTTCCTCAGCTGTTTTTTGCATTTTCGTTACTAATAAACTTGTACTCATTCCTGCTGCACATACTAACATAATTGTATTCATAATCTTTTCCCCCTTAAATTCCTTCATTTACTGAACAACTTAAGTTTACAATTAAATCGCTTTCTTTTTAACCGAACCTTTTTCCAAAAACAATAGGAAACGTTTGTGGTGTAAAAAACGGCTCCTTGTTGTTTCAGTTTAGTAACTGCATGATTTCTTCCACGGAGTCTTTGGCAAGAATTCGTTGGACGATCTCCTTATTCTCTATAAGCGAACCGAGTTTCTTATACATGTTTTCTAAATCGACATTGTTTCCTTCTTTAATGTTTAACAAACAAATCAACTGTACCATTTGCTTATCATTCCATCGAATTGGGCGTTTTAACGTACATATGGTCCAGAAAGTTTCTGTCGTAACGGGAAGAGTCGGATGTGGAATGGCTACTAGATTACCAAAACTTGTTGGAGCCAATGCCTCCCTTTCTAATACTAAAGATACATAATCATCAGGTACAAGACCTTGTTTAACCAACTTACTACTTAAAAAATGAATAACGCTTTCCTTTGTTGTTAATTCTTTTTTCACAAACACCCGGGATGGCTCAAGATAAGTATGAGCTTCTCTTTGCTGTTCTGAAGAGGATAAGAGGTTCCTGATTCGATTTAGATCCTTATCATCTAAAAAGGTATTTACTACATAGACGGGTATCCCTATATCCTCTTTGATCGGAACTGTACTGATTATAAAATCTATAGAGGATAAATCGGCTTCTGCTAATTTATAATAACTGATTGTATTTACAATTTGTAACTTATTTTCAAATAAATTAATTAATCGATAATACAGTAATTTTGCGCTTCCGACACCTGAAGCACATACAATAATCACTTTTTTTATCTTGTTGTTTTTATTTTTCATTCTTTCTAAAGCAACTCCAATGTGTAAAGCTATAAAAGCCACCTCATGTTCTCCAACTTCTAAATTCAAAAAATTGTTAATACACTTGCTGGCTATAAGAGCTCCTTCAAATGCCGCTGGATAATTTACTTTAATTTCATTTAATAAAGGGTTTCTAATGTTCATTTTGTACCTAAGTCTGTTCATTGCAGGCCTAATGTGAAGTGTGAGTGCTTGAATGAATTCAACGTCATGATTGAAATCCCAATTTAATTCTTTCTGTAATTTATTCAGAATACAACTCACAATGGATCCGACTTCATCCAACTTACTGTACTCTGACAAACTTTCTTTTGGAAGCAATTTAGTACCTACCAAATGGGTAATAACATAATTGATCTCCGAATCAGGAAATAGCAATCCTGTAATGTCTTCTATTTCTTTGACAATTTCATGGGCCACTATTTCTTCGAAAGGGTAGTCTTTTTGTAAATATACCGACGGATTATCAATTAAAAATCCCTCTTCGATTCTCTTACAAGCAATAATTAAATGAATAGCAAGGTTTTCTAAAGAAATATCTGATATTTCAATTTTGTATTTGTTTACTTTTTCGATTATTACTTCTTTAATTTTCTTGTATTCCTTTTTATCAAATAAAGGAAAGTCCTCATGAGATTGATTGAAGTTTTCTTCTCTTTTGTATAAATAATTTGATAAACATGTTCGTTTCATAAATTCATCACCCTCTATATACAAGCCGTAGTGGGGGCGATTTACTAAATTCAGGTTGTACTTTTCCAGTATTTTTCGCACTTCTTTTAAATCGTTTTGTATTGTAGATTTAGATACAAACATTTCTTCTTCAATAGTCACTAATTTTATATAGCTATTTTCTAACAAGAAACGGCTCAACAAATAAATAACTCGGTTATCTTGTTCAGAAAAGTCAATTGTAGAATGACTGAGTTTATCATTAGTTAAGTCATTGAAATTTTGATTAAACAAATCTTTATCGGTAATTTTTATGTCGTATCCTTTTCCCCTAATCAATTCTAAATTTAGACCCATTGGAGCAGACTTAATTTGTATATATTTCAAATCATTACGTATGGTTCGATCACTAACATTTAATTCTTTAGAAATCCATGCAGCAGTAACAGGATGATTAGAACTAATTAAGTATAAGAGTATTTCTTTTTGCCGTTTTGAAAACAATCTTATCCCTCTTTCTTTAAACTTACTTATTAAATTTAAGTCATGGAAATGACAGACGGAGTGTCATTTAGAATTCACAGTATTACTAATTTTATTCTCTGTCAAACAAACTCACCGAACATGGCAGTGACATCCGAAGAAAACACTCGATATAAGCTCTGTTTGGGCGCAGCATGAAGTCAATTGCTAATGACCTTATTAAACGTGATTACAAGTTTCGTCAACTCCATGTTATACGCCCTTCCTAAGCTCAGTTATGATCTTTGTTAACATCAAAAAAGTCGACTCCTTATTAAATAGGAATCGACCGTTTAAAATCCTAGTGATCTTCATTAATCCATTTGGCTAATGTTTGATCAAAATAATGTGGTTCTTCAAACATCGGGTTATGCCCACTATGTTCAAAAATCACCTTTTTCACGTTCTCGTAGGTGTCATCGACCCTATCCCATAATGAAACAGGTGCAACCCAATAATCATACCTTCCCAAACCAATAAATACGGGTTTATGGATATCCGCCAGGGATTGTATCAAATTCATGTTACCGAAAGCTTCCCCCCATAAATAATCAATGATAGGCATGTTCGTGTACACATCATTCCACGTGTAAGCCGCATCATAGGCATAATCATAAAAGCTTTGGGCTCCCATTCGTATACACATGTGAACAAACCTTCTATCAGGGTCTCTTTTGATATCTTCCTCTAATAAAACAATGTCCTTTTCAAAACGTTCCTTTCTTTCTGGACTGGCCGTTTCATAAAAGAATGAAGCGCTTTGCCGCTGTCTTTCCTGGCTGTTCGTAGGTGCTGAATTTAAAAGCACCACTTTTTGAACATAGTCCGGGTATTGTTTAGCATATTCCAAAGCCATAAAGGCATGCCCGGAATGTCCTAATATGATAAATTCGTTTAGATGAAGGCATTGTCTTGCTGTTTCTATATCATTAATAACTTTATCCAAAGTATAGTCTTCTGGTTTTAAAGCTCGAGTCGGTTTTGCAAACCCTCTATGATCCAGAAAAATAAACTGAAACTTTTTATATAAATGGTCTGAAAATAAGCGAGGATAATATACACTACTGCCGATCACCAATATCGGCCTTCCGTTACCTGTTATAGCATATTTCAGCTCAAATCCATCACTAATAACTGTTTGATAAGTGCTCATTTATAATCTCCTTTTCTTTTTTAAATCACTCCCTTTCCTTTGTGTAATTCCCTTGTATTCTCCATAGAACGTTCCAACACTTCAACTCACCTCAGAAAGTACATTTATTTTTATGAGAAAAGTTTAACATGTTTTTTTCAAAAACAAAACTGGTTTACTCTTGTCTTACTTGTCTTTACTTATGGGATTCATACTTCATTTTTGACAAGCACATCTTTTTGGAAACAAAAAAACCGCGATAATCGCGTTTTTTTATGTAGAGGTCATACTTTTATTTGCTTGGCGACGTCCTACTCTCCCAGGACCCTGCGGTCCAAGTACCATCGGCGCTGGAGGGCTTGTTTGGGATGGGTACGTGTGGAACCCCTCCGCTATCGCCACCAAACATGAATTTACATCGTAAATTCTTCCGTATGGTTATTCGGTTCATCACTTATCGTGAGCTGCTTTCGCTTTTTTAGATAAAATACTGAAATGTTCGCTTAGCTTAAAGCTGTAGCCAAATCCTGTATCAAAAGTTCAGCAGGCTCATGCCCTACAGCCAGGCGGATAAGCGATTCAGGCATGTGTTGTTTTTTTAGACTCTGCTTATTGAAGCCGTAGTTTGGTGAGATCACCTGGCTCTCCATAGACCCCCAAGATACACCGATCCGGATCAGTCGCAGTTTATTGATCACTCTACATATATCCTCATAAGTCGAATCCTTTAGTTCAAAACTGAATAATCCAGCATACCCTTTGAGCTGTCTACATACCAGCTTATGTTGTGGATGAGAAGGAAGTCCGGGATGATTCACTTTGGAAATGGACGGATGATCTGATAGAAAACGAGCAACCAACAGAGCATTCCTTTGATGGGCTTCCATACGGAGCGGGAGTGTTCTTAGACCCCGAATGAGTAGCCAGGCTTCAAAAGGAGCTAACGAGCCGCCAATCAACTCATACTCTTCAGCATACATACGGTTTATTATCTCTTTAGAAGCGATCACTGCCCCTGCAATTAAATCATTATGACCACCCAAGTACTTGGATGCGGAGTGAACAACGATATCTACGCCCCATTCCAATGGTTTTTGGAAAAGGGGTGTAGCCCATGAATTATCTATGATTGTACGTATACCCTTTGCTTTGGAAAGCGAAGTTACCTCCTGAATATTTACCATATCGAATGTGAATGAGGTAGGAGACTCCATAAGAATAGCACGGGTCTGCGATTTGATGGCATCAGCAACTGCTTCCGTAGAAGTCGAATGTACGATTGTATAGTCTATATGGAACCTCTTTAAATATTGGGCTAGGCTGACGGAGGTTTCATATATGTGTCCGACCAGAATCAGATGGTCCCCTGCGGATAAGCTACACATTAGAGAGGCACTGATAGCAGCCATTCCGCAAGCAAAGCACTTGCAATCCGCCCCACCTTCCAGCGCAGCAATCATTTGCTCTGCAATCTGAACGGTAGGATTGGTTCCCCTCGAATAGACATAATGCTCCTTTTCATTATTAGCCGCTTCAGCATAATCTTCGTAAGTATCAAAGAAAAATGGAGCAGTCTCATAAATAGGAGGAGCAGCAGCCTTAGCAAAATACCCTAGTTCGTCCTCAAATCGGAGACAGATAAGCTGATCATCCGAGAAACTCAAACCTGATCACCACTTTCTAAAAAATTTCAAACCTATAAGAGGTAGTCTCCTCAATCCGGGACTCAAATATTCTATACGTCAAACTCTTCTAGACCCTATGCTGGTTGATTTGCGAAATTCGGATAATTATGAGGCTTCCAAATGTCTTTCACTAAATATCCAATTCATAAAAATAGCGTATATTTTTGGGGTGCAGGGCAAAGATATGCTTTATCAATAAAGAGGGGGTTCACTTGTGTTGACACGTTGGATTAGAAATGTTCTGAAACCTGGAAAAAGGTACACACAGGATATCGAAAAATCTAAACAGCAGGCCTCTTCAGAACCCATAAATCCATCATTAGCACATACTCTATCAATACTTAAATTAAAACTCGGACAAAGCTCTGATTTTATCATTCGTGATTTTTCCGAAAGTTCTGTCCATGCTGGACATCTCGCCGTTTGTTATATCGAGGGGCTGATTGACCAAAACTTGCTTTCCGATTTAATGGAGGGCTTAATTACAGAGCCGGTCTTCGCAGCTTCTTTTAAGCTTGAAGAAAATACCGCAGTTTCGCTAATAAAGAGAACAATCCCGTCAGGAAATATTCAAATGATACACTCGCAAAATGAAATTTATCAATCCATCCTCTCCGGTAATGCTGTCATTGCTATCGATGGAAGTACATATGCCCTGACAGTTTCCATCGCCGGCGGAGTAAGACGAGCTATTCAGGAACCCAGTACTCAAACCGTAGTTCGGGGTCCTAAAGAAGGATTTACGGAGGATGTCTCAACCAACATCACACTGATTAGAAGAAAATTGCGGACACCTGACCTTAAGTTTGAAAGTCATATTATTGGGCGATATACACAAACTAAAGTTATATTAGCTTACATTGAAGGTGTCGCTAATCCAGAAGTCGTGCATGAAATTACTAAACGGCTTCAATCCATTGATACAGACAGTATACTTGAAAGTGGCTACATAGAAGAATTCATACAGGATGAACCACTTAGTCTCTTTCCCACCATGCTGAACTCAGAGCGTCCGGATACAGTCGCAGGAAGCCTTTTAGACGGACAAGTAGCTGTTCTGATTGATGGGACGCCATTTGCTCTGATTGCACCTGTAACCTTCTTTAATTTCTTTCAGACGGCTGAAGACTACTACCAGAGATATGACATTTCATCTTTTTTAAGGGCTCTTCGTGTGGTATCTTTTTTAATCACTTTGTTGCTCCCTTCTCTATTTATAGCCCTGACGACTTTTCAACAGGAAATGATCCCTACCACGCTGTTAATTACACTGATGGCTCAACGGGAAGGAACTCCTTTTCCCGCATTATTGGAAGCATTAATGATGGAATTGATGTTTGAAGTAATTCGTGAAGCCGGTGTGCGAATGCCTAGGGTCATCGGGCCAGCCGTTTCCATCGTAGGAGCTCTAGTTATCGGGCAGGCAGCGGTGCAAGCCGGACTGGTCTCAGGTGCAATGGTAATCGTTGTTGCCTTCACAGCTATATCGAACTTTGTGATCCCATATGTCACCTTGGCTTCAGCAGTCCGATTGTTGCGGTTTGCTCTTATGCTAATAGCGGGGGCTCTGGGCTTATTCGGTATTCTGATAGCGCTTATCCCCCTTTTAGTTCATCTTGTATCACTCAAATCATTTGGAGTTGATTATTTTATGCCCTACAGCCCCTCCTTTAAGTCCAATATGAAGGATCTTGTCATTAGAGTACCGTGGTGGGCTATGAAAACAAGACCAAATGGAAAATCAGCTTCCAACAAAACCAGACAGGCAACTCACCAATACCCTGCCATTTCAGATGAAATTAGAAATGATGACAAGTCTGATACCGAAAAATAGGAGAGATCAATGGTGAGCCAATTTAGAGTTAGTTACGTTCTGTGTATTGCAGGATTATTACTTACAGGGTGCGTGGATCGAACAGAATTGAATGAATTAGGCATCACAACAGCAACTGGAATTGATGGACATCAAGGCGACTGGATCAATACTTATCAAATCATCATTCCATCAGCTATGACGACTGGCTCAGGTGGTTCTTCCACGGGGGCATCGCAAAGCGCTGTACATACTTTTTCTACACATGGAAAAACACTAAGAGAGACCGTTACGAAGAGTAGTCTGGAATACCCACGTAAATTGTATTTTGCTCAAAATAATGTAATCGTTATTGGAAAAAAAGCAGCAGAACAAGGCATTGAAGAAATTATTGATATTTACCTCCGTAACCTTGATTCACGGGAAACTGTAAAAGTATTTATTGCCAACGGAGAGGCTCGTGATTATTTAAAAAAGCTTGTACCACCAGAGAAAATTCCCGGTCAAGCTTTAGAAAATATTATAGAAAAAAACAGAAGATATGGATCGATTTATCCATCCGTATCTATGTATGAATTTATTTCGAAAATTAGCTCCGATAGTGGTGCAGCCGGAGTTCCAGAAATATCTCTTGAGGGCTCCGAGCCGGAGAAACTAGATTCTGTTGATGTGTTCAAGGAAACATCCGCTAAAAGTAAACTTAAGTTGTCGGGCCTAAGCATTTTCCGGAAAGACAAGAGAGTCGGACACCTAAATGAAAAGGAAAGTATAGGGGTTTCATGGTTAAACAACCAGATTAAAAACACCACTATAAACTATGTGGATGGGAATGCTACGGCTGCTTTCCTCATCCGGAAGGCCAAGGTTAAGATTACGCCAATAAAGAACTTAAATCATTTTTACCTAAACGTTGACGTTAAAACTACCGGAGATCTTTTGTCAGCCTCTTCGCAAAGAGAAATGAAAAATATGCAAAGTATAGACCAATTGCAGAAGCAAGCAGCAGAAATTATCGAGTTGCAAATCCGGGAAGGCTGGAAAGCCTTACAGCAAAATAATATCGACCTTATTGGTATTGGGAATAAAATTCATCAGAAGAACCCAAAAGACTGGAAAAAAATAAAGGAAACGTGGCCTAAGGAGTTAGCAAACATGGATATAAAAATAAATGTAAAAATGAAACTTGCACGTCCAGGATTATTTGGAGAGTCTTTTAACGAGCTATTGAAATGAATGGAATAAACAGGCAGAGGTGAATTGAAGCAATGCGTCAAAATTCAATCCGAGTATCAGAGCTGATCATTTGTATGTCTTTGTTTGAAGTTGGAAGTACAACTTTGTTTTTAATGGGAGCTGAAGCAAAGCAAGATGCTTGGTTAGTCATGTTGATAGGCGCCTTAGCAGGACTACTTCTGTTAATGCTCCATCTTGCTATCCATCATCAAGACCCTGAATTAGATTTGTTCATGTTGTTTCGCCGTTACATAGGAAAATATGTGGGTACAACGATTAACCTGCTTTTTGTGATGTACTTCACATATGAAGCTTCTCGGAGCTTACGCGATTTAGGCGAGGTGACAGTCCTGGCTTTGCTACGCCAAACCCCCTTGTGGCTCATCATGTTGATCACAATCATGGTTGTATCCAATACGATTCGTTACGGATACAAAGTATTGTTCCTATTTTCCTTATTCCTTTTCCCTTTTTTTGTACTTGGATATACTATAATTACTATACTAATTCCGGCAACCGGTCTCTTTCACTTTGAAAATTCTCTTCCGATTCTAGAGGAAGGATGGAAACCCATTTTTAAAGCCGCTATTCCTGAGCTTATCTCCTTTCCATTCGGACAGATTGTATTATTTCTTGTATTTTATCCGCTTGTACATAAAGACCGGAATCTCACAAAAACTGTGATCTTTGCCTATAGTATTACCGCCCTTTCTCTGATATTTATCAATCAATTGAATATTTTTGTTCTCGGACCTAAGATCGCCGTAGATAGTACACTTCCTCTGTTGGAAGCCGTTCAGTTGATTGAATTGGCGGATGTGTTCGAACGAATGGATGCCCTTTTCACCTTGCTTCTTTTTCTTGGATTGATCATCAAAATGTCCTTATTTTTTAATGGCGCCGTGATAGGACTTGAAAAAATAACTGGAGTCGGATTTAAAAAGTGGATTTTCCCCCTTGCAGCACTTATTTATGGGCTTTCTTCTTTGTCCCCTAACTTTACTCATCACATGGTAATCGGTCGAAAAATTGTAATTAATACTTGGTTCCCTATTTTTCAGATTGTACTCCCTTTGTTTCTGTTTACAGTTATTATTATTAAAAGAAGAAAAAAGACAAATAAACAGTCCTCTTCATGAGAAGATGGTAGTTCAATACCCCAAAGTTCTGCCTCTATCTCAGTAGCTACACCATACACGGTAAGAAGCGCAGAACTGTAGTAGCCTATCATTCAAATTTTATGATGCTTTTTCTCTTTCATCGGCACGATGTGAAGTGTTCCATCCTCGCTAAACTCTGCGTAGGCGATTTCGTCGATACTATCATATCCCTGCTCGCGCACCTTTACTTTAATCTCTTCAATATCGATTGACTTCCCACGCATAGATTCGTGCAGGAGCTTTCCTTTATCAATGACTGTAACAGAAAAAAGGTCAGGCTGTGCATCTATTCCCATATCCTGAGCGGCGGGTGGCTCGTATTCGGGTTTGCGCATGACTGACAATGAACCATTCGTTTCTAACGTGGCGTACCAGACCTCACGAAGAGAAAAAATATTTTGCTGGCGTAGCATGGAGAGCAGCTGGGTAAATTCTATATCATATTTTTCAAGCATCTCTTGATTGACCTGGCCCTTATCCACGAGTAGCACTGTTCGACCTTCTGCCATATATCCAAATTTCACAAAACGGGTCGTCGCCTTTTCAAAAAAGTAGGCCAGCGCGCACCATAGTGCCAAAGCAAATAAAAGCTGCCCAATGGTCACCTTATCGTCATATAACGTATTTCCCACAATTTCGCTTAACACCAATGATGTTAGGAAATCGAGTGGTGTTAACTGACTGAGTGTTTTTCGACCTGTAATAAAAGTAATGATCCACAAGCCAAAAAAGCTGATGATCAATTTGACACCAATCGTAACAAATACCTCCATAAATAGGCCTCCCGGAAGAAGTTGTTTTCCTTATGTGTTATTTACACCTGTCTACCTCAGCATAAACAGAGGGTTATTCCTAAAATGTCCGATTAAAAAAGCCCGCTACCAACTAGAGGCAGCGAACTTTAATTATGGCTAGTATATAATCTTAATCTTTCAGATGTTTATCAAAAAACTTCTTAACAACGTCCAATATATGTGGCTGGGTAAAGGCAGTATGCCAGCTCCCGTAATTTTGTACATAGTAACATCATTGCCCGCTAGCATGGACTCTGGAGACATGATTATCTACTTTTCACAAGAAGCTGAATCGCTTCTTTAACCAGCTTATCCGTGTCTCCTCCTGCCTCTTGCTCTTCCAATATACATCGTTGCAGATTCTCTGCTACAATTTGGGCAATCGCTTTATCTGATGCGTTACGTACGGCAGATAACTGGCTAACGACGTCTTTGCACGATTTACCTTCATCCATTAAACGAAGTACCCCACGTACCTGTCCCTCAATCCTCCTCAGGCGCGTTTTCAGTTCATCACTGTAATTGTAATCCATAAGTAATGCACTCCTTTTTTGACTTACCATATACACGTATAGGTATATTATAAACCAAAAAAATAAATAGGATACCCTAAATAAATAGATTCACCTTCCCCTGCGAAGCATCCCCCAAGTAGGCGGATACTCCAGCATATTCCAAACCGTCGATTAGCTCTTCTTGCTGCAGTCCTAACAAATCCATGGTCATGGTACAGGCGACGAGCTTGATCCCCTGCTCTCGTGCCAACTCTATAAGCTGCGGCAAGGAAAGCGCATTGTGCTTTTTCATGACATGCTTGATCATCTGTGGACCGAGTCCGGCAAAATTCATTTTGGATAGTGCAAGCTTTTTGGGTCCACGAGGCATGATCCAGCCAAAGGCTTTTTCGAGCATTCCCTTATTGGTGCTCACGATTTCATCCTTGCGCAGCGTATTTAGCCCCCAAAAAGTAAAGAAAATAGTTACTTCATGATCATATGCTGCCGCTCCATTCGCAATAATGAATGCAGCAATCGCCTTATCCAGCTCCCCGCTGAATAATACAATCGTTGTTTTGGACTGAACATGTTCTTGATTATTTGTATAAATTCCTGCTGTTGTACTCATATGGATTCGCTTCCCTTAGTTTCTCCAGCCCATTCGGATATGCCTGAAAGCACAGATTTGACTTTTTTAGCGCCTTTGGAAACTAAGAACTGACAAGCCATTTCACTGCGTGCTCCAGCTTGGCAAATCACTGCGATCTCTTCTTCCAAGTTCAGCTCAGAAAGTCTGTTCTCCAGTTCGCCAAGAGGGATGTGCTTAGATCCAGGGATATGTTTAAGCGCAAATTCAGCGGGTTCACGAACATCAAGCAAAATGAAGTTCTCTTTTCCAGAACATTTTGCTTGTAGCTCTTCATGGCTTATCGTAGAAGAAAATATTTGCTCCTTCTTCACTTCAGCCGGATTTGCTTTTCGTAAATAATGTCGCATTACATCTCCTTCTTGGAGGGTGCCCAAATATTGATGTCCGGTGTTTTTAGCCCAGTTCTGAAAATCGGCTAATGAACCTTTGTCAGTCGCCTGAACCTCTATAATCTTTCCGGGAACGAGCTCATTCATAGCCTTTTTTGTTTTTACAATAGGCATAGGACAAGCTAGCCCTTTGCAATCAAGAATATGATCTGCTTGGATATTGTTAGTTGATGACATTCTATAACCTCCGCCTGTTTTTTGAGGGGACTTAGTTTAGTTAAATTTCTTTATACATATACCCCTATGGGTATTAGAATAACGAGACTCGCTTCTCTTGTCAACTTATTTGGCCGTTTTTTCTCAGAAGCAAATGAAATCATGTCTTGAACAAAATAAAATTAAAAGCAAAAAAAGCCGCGCAAAAACGCGACTCTAATACATAAACCAAAATTAATCGTCTTTTTTCATCAGTTCTGGTAGATCCAGCGACATCGAAATATTACACAGCATACCTCTGGCGAGAAAAAGCATCGTTCTTTCCATTGCTTGTTCAATACCTGCCCGTCGGAAAGCATCATAAACCGTCGTATGAATTTCACGGAATCCTTGCTGCATCACGCTTACAACCTCATCCTCGCGGATCGTCTGCGCCTGCATTTGCAAAAGTGTTTCATTGCGGTATTCCATCATAATTTGCGAATAGGCTGCAATTAGCTCTTGCTCGAGCTGTTCAGATGAGGCCGAATGAATAACTCTGTGAAAAGAGTCTATGATACGTGCAAATGAAACCTTCAAGGCTTCAACAAGCAACGCTTCCTTGGTAGCGAAAAAACGAAAGACATAGGGCTGAGAAATATTGGCCCGTTCCGCAACTTTGGCTGTTGTAGCTCGGTAGTAGCCCATCTCTGCAAACACTTCAATGGCAGCAGATATGATTTCCTTTTGGCGATTTATAGATGTTGACGTAGCTTTAGCCATGTTTTTTTCATCCTTTTATTTAGCACAGTTTTCTGATTAGTGATTAATCAATTACAAATGAGTATAAACGACATAACCTAAAAATGCAATGAGTTTGAACAAAGTCGCCTCCGCAATTCTGACGGAAACGACTCTGTTATATACATCCAATTATGGCGTCTTAGAGTTAAAATATAATCGGATATAATTGACCTTTTGCGTTTTGGTTTGATAGGAAAATACTAAATAATAACTAAGTCCTGATGTGTTATTGATCGTATAATTAGCTTCTGCTGTGTCAGGTATGTCTCTAGAGGTGTCAACGGTTTCCGTAGGTTGGCCCAATTCGTCAACAACTTGTTTGATAAGCAACTTCTTATAGTCTGGATCGGAAGATGTAATTTCTGTAACTTTATCGCTTCCATCCAGCACGATGTCTGTATGATACTTAGCGTAGCTTCTCATAGGACCTGTAGAACCTGACTCGGATTTCCCCCACAGCTCAAATAACAGATCGCTGCTAGTTCCCAAGCCAAGACCTTTAGGCAAATTCGGTAAGGTCCCCTGCTTGGCTGCGCTGAATATAGCGGCTGCGGAGCTGTGTTTACTGTGAGATGAAGCTGTACTACTGGCAGTTTCTTGATGGGTAGAGGTTGAGCTTTGCCCATTAGTATTGGGATCCGTGTTTTGATCTGTAGAACTAGCAGGTGGTGTGACTGTTTCTGCTTTAGTAGGAGCAGTTGATTTTGCTTCCCCGCTATTGCTGCATCCTGTCATCACAGCAAAACCTATAGCCAAGAAAGCACTAGTGGTGATTAGCTTGCAAGCCAACTTTTTACGATCATGAGATTGATGTGTATGCTTCATTATAAGATCACTCTTTCCTTGTTCATGGGTACAAAGCAAGTGTAACCGAACCTCGTTTCCAGAATACCTCTACTTGTATCCAACTTGTAAACAAGGACATTGATGATTTTCTAACATACCCTATTTACGACCGTAAGCTCCCAGCTGTTGTTTAGAAAAGGAGTAAGGAGAGTCACTCTTCTTCAACCATATATTCCCTTTAATGATGAAGATGTATACAGCAAAAACAAAGTAGATCGTACCCGCAATCCAGTCTATTGCCGTTGGGATGTCTCGCTGTACTATTTCATGAATATACCAGATTCCGACTGGAACATGCAGGAGAAGTGCCGTAAACAAGCCAGGATTATATAAGGTTTTTGCTTTAATATTGACAACGATACCGTGCCAAACGACCTGAAAGAATCCCATAAAAATTGGTGCGAGTCCAAGCCAGACTACTTGCGGGAACCATACGGGGAGCAGATAAAACACATAGGCAATTGCCACATTGATAATCATCGCTGATTGAGTGTTTAAGGGGTAATGATCCGGTGTATCACTTTTAAACATAACGTTGTTAAATAAACCAGCAAAATATCCAGGCCAGCGGTACTCCTCAAATTGATGAAACAATATAGCCACAAAACTCAACCATAACATGCCTGTTATATCCGAAAGGATAGCTGGATTCATAAGTAAAACAATACATACAACCACACCGGTTATAGCCCCTGCATCTTGCCAATATTTTCTCAAAAGATTCATATTAGTCACCCCTATGATTTATTTTTGATCAAAATATCTTTCGAACAGCAGATTTAATTGTTCCTCTACTGAAGGTATTTCCACAACTGCCCCTGATTCAAGAATTGGACTCATCAGTGCAGGCAGAAAAATAGCTCCAAATATTTGCAGCATCATCGCTAACAAGCGCTCCGGCTGTTGCTCACCTGTCAGCTCCTTGATCGTGCTCTGAACCTTTGGAAATCCCATGATGTTTAAAAACCTTCCGTATTCCTGTTGAGATGTAAAGGGCGTGCTGCCCATGGCAATAATTCGCGAAAGAAGCTCTGGATATTGACGAATGACCTGTAGATAGTTAAGTAAAAATTGTTTCAGTCTATCTTGGGGGGGCATCGCTGTGTTGTCCAAAATAGAAAAGGTGTGCTGAAAGCCATTTAATATCACTTCAATAGCTTCACTGAGCAGATTTTCCTTGGACCCAAAATAATAATTAACTAAAGAAATATTAGTAGCAGATAGGTCGGCAATTTTTCTGATTGTAACCGCCTCAAAACCTTCCTTTTGAATAAATTCCAGCGTAGCGTCTAAGATTTTTTCTTTGGTTTGTTGTTTTTTGTCTGGGTGATTCATGTTTTTCCTCCTCCTGTTTCGTCCAATCATAACGGATGAATGAAATGGGACGATTTTATGTAAATGACTTTTCAAACAATAATTAAAACGTTGTTTAAATTACTGTTTGAACTCAGTTTAGCACTTTATATTTCACAAAACAAGGAGCAATTTGAGATTTAGGGAATAGAAAAACCCGCATAACGAATGAGATCGTTTGCGGGTCGATTGAATGGAGATTGAAAAAAGGCCTAAATAGCCCAATTTCCTTTGCGGAACACGGCTTCTTTGCTTCCGTCTTGCAATTCGCCGTCAATATCCAGTTCAGCTGAGCCGATCATGAAGTCCACATGAGTCAGGCTGACATTGGCACCGTTCTGGAGCAGCTCCTCCCGGTTCATTTGTGTCCCATTTTCCATATTAAATGGATACGCACTGCCTAGAGCCAAGTGGCAGGAGGCATTTTCGTCAATACCTGTATTGTAAAAAATGCGATTGAGATTGGAAATCGGTGAATCGTGCGGCACCAGTGCAACTTCTCCCAAATAGCTGGCCCCTTCATCCGTAGTGAGCAAATGAGTCAGATGCTGCTCGCCGGATTCTGCTGTATATTCAGTGACTTTACCGTCCTTAAAGGTAAACGTTATGCGATCCACCAGTTGTCCATTTAAATTGAGTGGCATGGTACTTGTGACATGACCATTCACACCTGTACGCTTAGGCATCGTGAACACTTCTTCTGTCGGCATATTCGCGACAAAATAATCTCTGTGCTCGTTCTCACCACCACCGCTGCGCCAAATATGACCGTCAGCCAGTTCAATTCTCAAATCTGTTCCTGGTGCACGATAATGGAGGCTTTTATACTTTTTATGATTCAGCTTGTCTTGTACCTGTTCAAGGTTTTTCAAATGTTTCTGCCAATTCTGAATAGGATCAGAGCCATCTACACGGTTCATTTGGAAGATTGTATCCCACATGACACGTATACGATCCTCTTCTGCTATATCTGCAAATACTTTATCGGCCCAAGCCTTCGTCGGCGCTTTAATCAAACACCAGCTAATTTTATGATTTCGGGTATATTTGGAAAAACCTTCTCTCGCCGTAGCTGCCGCCTTAGTCGCACGAGATACCTTTTGTGGATCAATGCCTTGATATAAATCCGGGTTCGGCACTTTAATCGTTAGTGTGGCTCCACCCTCTTCGGCAAATTTCTCCATCATTTCTGCCTTCCAAGTAGGGTAGTAATCAAAGCTGGCTTCGTCACCATGTTCAAAACGACTACGTGTAATGGAATCATCCTCGAACTCTACCTGTACATATTTAGCGCCTGCTTCATAGGCTTTGCTGACAATCAGGCGTGTAAACTCAACAGTTTCCAGTGGTGCAGTTACCAAAAACGCCTGTCCGGGCTGAATGTTAACCCCTACTCTTACGACCAGTTCTGCGTATTGCTCCAACAATGATTCAAATGTACTCATTTTTCCACGCTCCTGTTCCGTTTTGATTATATTGAATGATTTCATCACTACAGTACGGACTGCTTCTCCAGTTCACGTAGCTCCACTCTTCGTATTTTACCCGAGCTGGTTTTAGGAAGCTCTTGAATAAACTCTATTTTTCGTGGATATTTATAAGGTGCCGTCCATGTTTTCACATGATGTTGCAGTTCCTTCACTAACGCTGGTGATCCTTCTACCCCAGCTTTGAGTACGACAAAAGCTTTTACAACATGTCCACGGATTTCGTCAGGGCTGGCTACGGCAGCACATTCCTGCACGGAGTCATGCTTCATAAGCGCTTCCTCTACTTCAAAAGGACCAATAGTATAGCCAGAACTGATAATGATATCATCACCACGTCCTTCGAACCAGAAATATCCATCCTCGTCTTTGCGAGCCCGGTCTCCCGTAACAAAATAATCTCCGTGGACACTAGCTAATTTGCGTTCTGGATCATGGTAATACGTATGGAATAATGCCGGCAGATCGGCACGCACTGCAATATCCCCCACTTGCCCCGAAGCCAGCGGAATGCCCTCCTCGTCTACGACCTCAACGAGTCCCGGTGCAATAGATTTGCCCATCGAGCCTGTGCGCAGAGGTGCATCCTTTAAATTACCAATAATTAATGTGCTCTCTGTTTGACCGTAGCCGTCACGAATCGTAATGTTGAACTGCTCCTGAAACTTATTAATGACCTCCTGATTGAGAGGCTCTCCCGCAGAAACTGCGCTGCGCAATTGGGATAGATCATATTGATCCAAACCATCCGTTTTCGCCATAATCCGGTATTCTGTCGGCGTACAGCACAACACTTGGATTCCGTACTGCTGTATGAACTGCAAATAGCGACCCGGACGAAACGGACCATTATATACGAATCCGGTCGCTCCATTCCCCAGTACAGATAAAAACGGACTCCAAATCCACTTTTGCCATCCTGGTGCAGCTGTAGCCCATACTACGTCTGAAGCTCGAATATCCAACCATGGTGATGTTATCCGCAGATGGGCATATCCCCAGCCATGGCTATGTACAACACCTTTAGGATTTCCCGTGGTGCCGGAAGTATAGGCCAGAATGGCCATGTCGTCACGGTGCGTCTTCACAGCTTCAAAAGTATCTTCCTGTCCATCCATCAGCTCATTCAGCACGAGCCAGCCAGATACATCTGCCGTGTCGTCCCCGGAGACCACGATGCGATAATCCAGAGCAGGCAAATCATCATTTATTTTGTCCACTTCGCTTGTTACTCCGGTCCAGGCAATGACTGCGCGCGCTTCTGAATGGCGAAGACGAAATGCAATATCCTTGGCACGTAGCATTTCTGAAGATGGAATGACAGCAAGCCCAAGTTTCAAGCAGGCCAGATAAATTACATACGCAATAATACGCCGTGGTACTACGACCAGAACTCTGTCACCTTTGTTAAATCCCAGATTTGCGAGTCCTCCAGCCAGTCGGTTAGCCTTTTTCAACAGCTCTCCATAGGTGATTTCTTCGTATTCTCCTGTCTCACTCAGCCACTTGAGTGCGGTTTTACCAGCATCATGGTGTTCCATTTCCGAAGTCATATTGTAATATTCAGGCGCAAGCCATTGTTGTTGATCTGTCAAATTATACCTTCCCCTTTATACATAAGATGAGATCCACTTTCTTACTGTAGTATAACACGTCTTAGTACCAGGTTCTAATACCAGAATCATTTTTTTTGGAAAAAAATAAATTTGTAAAGCGAACGACAAAAAGAAAGAGCCTAATTACAGGCTCTTTTTCTTCACTACTATCGTGATTTACAACTGGAGTTCTACCACTGTAGAAGTCGCTTCCTGACCGTTTACGAGCAGTGCAATCCGGTGCGCTCCCGCATAATGGCGACGAGTGGTCAGGTCTGCAAAACGGTGTGTCCGTGTACCTGTAAGATGGGTTCCTCCAGGGACCGTTTTGTCAGATAGCAAAAACAGTTTACGTGAGACTTGTCCTCTCGCCTTCACAAAGTCGATGCCGTACTCGATGCGGACTCGTACCGGGTCACCTTCACGAAGCTGAAGCGCGTAGCTCAACTCACAGCTATCACCAAGCTTTAGCATGGCAGGGTCTGTGGTGAAAGAGGCTCCCGTGACTAACGGCGCCCCGTCTGTTTCATCCGCATAGCCGAACATTGCCATCACTTCGGGGATGGATTTGCGAATCAGGGTCCGACAGCCATGACGCACAATCCAGTCGGTGTCAGGATGTGTTCCTTTCCACCGTTGAGCCGTGGCAATGACCACATCAGGATGATCCTTGGCAATATCGTTCAGGTTGTTGGCTACACTTTTACGTACATACAGTGATGGATCGGCCTTCAGTAGTTCCAATACGGCCAATACTGGAGCAGGATCGCGTTTAAACACAGGCAACGCCTGTCCCCAGGGTAGCCGTGGACGACAGCCTTCGCTGGCAAGTCGGCGGACGTGTTCACTTTGTTGTCCGGCCCAGGTCGTCATCTGCCGCATCATCCGTTCCGGTTCACGCAGAAGGAAGGGTCTCACGGCGAACTCCGCAGAGGACTTAGAGGTGAATCGCTCCAGTGCCTTCATGGACAGTTCCCAATGCTCTTCTCCCTGCCCATACACCTCCACAAAATCGGGGAAAAACAAGTATGGAAAACCACTGCAATGCTCGTCTATAGCAAAAAGAATATCCAGAGCTTCTTCATATTTACTGGGCAAAAATGCCCCTAATGTTAACGAAATACGTCGTATTCGTTCTTTTAGCTCCAGTTCATCCCATTTTTCATCCATCACTTGATGGATGAATCCGTTGGTATCGAACGGCCTGTACGCAGACTGTACTTTTTCACCGAATAGTTGAAGAAAATTCTCCGTGTACATATTTTTTAAGGGCTCGGCCATTATATATCTCCTTTTGTATGAGGTTGAGAGAATTGTAGCAAGGCATACTAAAAATGCCAAGTCCTATGGTTAGGACCTGACATTTTTACATTAATACAAGAAATCGATTTACTTATAATTCGTGTTGGGCAAACCAATTGGTAATACGTTGCAGTCGTTCCACGCGAAGCTGCGGGTGCCCTTTTCGTGAAAGCTCGTGACTTGAAGCTGGAAAACGGACAAATTGCGTAGGTTTCCCCAAGCGACGTAATGCTGTAAACAGCTGCTCTCCCTGCTCTATAGGACATCGCAGATCCTGCTCCCCGTGTAATATGAGCAGCGGTGTGTTGATTTGCTGCACATAAGCCAGCGGAGATTGCCTCCACAAAAGCTCGCAATCCTCCCACGGATTCCCGCCGACTTCATCTTCAGTAAACGAGTACCCTATGTCACTCACTCCATACATGGACAGCCAGTTAGATATGGAGCGCTGGGTCGCAGCTGCGCGGAAACGATCGGTATGGCCGACAATCCAGTTTGTCATAAAGCCACCATAGCTGCCTCCTGTTACACCCAGCCTTTCCGGATGAATGAATGGAAATTGACGTATAGCCTCGTCCACTGCGCTCAGCAGATCGGTGTAATCGCGTCCGCCGTAATCTCCAAGGACGACATTGGTGAAAGACTGTCCATACCCTCGGCTTCCTCCCGGATTCGTGTAGATGACTGTATACCCCTGAGCGGCCAGCAACTGAAATTCATGAAAAAAAGAATTGGAATACATGGCATGAGGACCACCGTGAATCTCCAAAATAGCAGGATAGGATACCCCCTCCTTAAACCCAGCAGGCTTCATCACCCATCCCTGCACCCGTCGTCCATCCTCAACCTCAGTCCAGAAGCTCTCAGGCACACTGATCTCAATCTCATCAAACAGAGAGTCATTCACTCGTGTCAGCCGTTCCTCAGTTCCTGAATGGATCGCAACCCGGAACAAATCGCCTGGTAAAGAAACATCGGTGGAAGCCGCAATGATATGCCGCTCATCCGAAGTAAGTTCGAATTGGTAAATTTCCCGTTCTCCTTGCGTTAAAATTTTAAAAGTTCCATCAAGCGTAAACTGATATACGTGTACATTTCCTTCAAGGGTTACCAGCGTATACAGGGATTGACCGTCCGCACTGAAGCGTGGTGGTCCTATATGAAGATGTGAACGCATGTCGCTCATACCCGCATTACCGAGGTGAGCGTCAAGCGTCTCACTAACGCATACTGCCGTCCCCCCACTGGAAGGAACCGTGTACAGTCGGGTCTGAGTAGCGCCTTTGGCATGTCGATCATGACCGTAAAAGGCAATCGTTGAACCGTCAGGAGAATAAGCAGCACTCTCGATGTGCAGTTCAGAATGGGTCAGCTTAAGCGGTGCTGCTGCATCACCATTTGAAGTTGCAGGAGCTATCGTAAACAAATCATTCTGCTTACGTAAATCCGTATCCTCTTTCGAATGCTCTGCTATTCTGGCGACGAATAAAATACGTTGACCATCCGGTGACCACACAGGCTCCGCCACATCATAAGCGCCGGAAGTCAGTTGAACTGTGTGCCCCGAAGTCACATCAGTTACATACAAGTGATCACGAGTATCATCCCACAGTCCATATCCGTCGGATTTAGCTTTCGTTCGATTAACGACTCGTCCCTTAAGTTGTGCCTCCTGAGTTCCTCCATCGGATGTAGGGCTTGACGGGTTCTCGGCCGTTTTAGCTACAAACGATATGCAAGTCCCATCAGGAGACCAGGCTAATGAACGAACATTGTTCTCTACGTGTGTAAGCTGTCGTGCCTCCCCTCCGCGTTCTGGAATAATCCACACCTGGCGCTTGCCGTCTGTTGTACGGAGAAAAGCTAGTTGTGATCCATCTGGTGACCAGACAGGCGTTTCATCTTTCGGTCCGTATGTAAAGGGTAATGCGCTAGCGCCTTCGGACGATAATAGCCAAATTCCTGAGTTATAATCTGTCCACTCTTTATTAATATACTGTTCTACGTAAGCGATTTCACCACTAATAGGATGAATAGCTGGATCGCTAACCCAGTGAAGTCGATATAAATCCTCGGCTGTTATACAGCGCTTGGTCGTACTAGATTGTGAGTCGCTCAAAAAAATTCCTCCTTTATATCATTAGATTCCACATCTTTAAATTTTAATTAATCCGATTAATTTTATGCGATTTAAATGAATATACAATTACGTTACTCTTTTTATTTATCTCTGTCAATTTGTCTAAAACTAAAAAGACCCTCTCTCAGTCGCTATCGACCCGAAAACACCGCTACTTCGGTTGCTTTCATGAGAGAGGGTAACGTTATTCATCAATCACAATTGGAAAATAGGAGAAATGGAGGGAGCCCCATTAGGAATAGCAGCCAGTGATCCATTTTCTTTGTGTAGGTTCGGCACCTGCTGCCAAATAGTGCTGGGAATCTCTCGCCGCAGCACAGGAATGATATCCTCGGCAAACCGATGCAGCTGTTCAAGCTGCTCCTGCTCTCCCAGCCCATCCACGCTTATGCTGAGTACCTGATGGCCGAACGCAGTATAATAGTTCCGTATTTTTTCGAGAACGCTGTCCGCAGAACCAATCAGAACTGGACCGTTGCGGATGTTATCCTCCAAACTTGTAAACGGGGATTGATTATGCTGAGCCGCCGCCGTCGAGTGGTAAGCATCATAATACGGGCGATAGCGTCTGATCGCTTCCTCGTCTGTATCCGCCAGATACAAGCTCCCGGCTCCGGCACCAATTACAGCCTGAGCCGGGTCATGACCGTAATAAGCCAGCCGTTCACGGTAATGATCAATTAAGCCTTTATACTTGGCCTGAGGATGGAAAGAATTTGAGGAAAATAACGGCTCTCCATATTGTGCAGCCAGCTCCGTCGATAATGTACTGGAGGCACTTCCATGCCATATCGGAATTTGCTGTTGATACGGGCGTGGCTGTGTCGTGACCTGATACAGCGGGGGCCGATAGTTGCCCTTCCACGTAACCTCTTCCTCGCTCCATAGCCGTTTGAGCAGACGATAGCGTTCTGCTAACGATTCCCACTGCTCTTCCTCCGTAATTCCAAACAACGGATAATGGCGTGGATCATTGCCTTTTCCGATAATCAGTTCTAATCTTCCGCCCGATAAATGATCCAATGTCGCATAATCCTCAGCTACGCGTACCGGGTCAAGAATACTAAGCACCGTTACCATCGTCAGCAGACGAATCCGTTCAGTTCTCGCTGCTATAGCGGTCAGAACGAGTGGAGGTGAAGACGACAAAAAAGGCGCACCATGCCGCTCCCCCACACCATACGCATCAAAACCAAGCTCCTCTGCGAGCACAGCCTGCTTAATTACATTTTGGAATTTTTGCTGCGAACTCCAGGCTTCTCCGGTAATCGCATTAGGCAGATTAGCCATTAGGCTGAACAATACAAACTTCATTCGCTCCTGCCCCCTTTCTGCGAACGAATCGGCTTCTTCCGTTCCCTATGATCGCGTCTAATTTCGGTTAGCTGTCTCGGCTTCATTTTTTTCACGAATGTAGGTGGAGAATAATTCAGGATTCACCACTTTACGCAGTAAATGCATCGTCCCGTCCCCTGTTCCATGGTCAAAAGCATGGATACGTTCATACCCCCAACGCTCATACATGGATAGCAAATAGGGATGCTTTTCCGCAGTCGCCAGTGTCACAGCAGGAGCACCGACCTTGTCACGAATAATCGTTTGCTCTACCCAATTCAGCAGTTTTTTCCCATATCCTTTGCCCTGGGCAGCCGGGTCTACAGCAAACCACATCACAAACGGTAGATCGGTTATAAAATTAAGGGCTCTATTTTTGAGATGGCTAACGGTAGCCTGAATGACACCGTCTACTTCCAGCACATAGCAATCATTATTTTTAATGTTTTCTTGAATGAGAGCAACATCTGCCTGAGCGGCAGGCCATCGAAGCTCCAACTGCCGAATTGTTTCATACGCCTCATACGTCACATACTGCAATCTTTCTGCATCCTCTTGGAGTGCCAGACGATAGATTTCACTCATACTAACCCGCCTCCCTATAGTGTTATTATAATGCTCGTGAATCATCAAAATAATTAATCCTATCTACTTAATGAGATATAAAAGTTAACATAACTGTAGCATGCTCACCATCCAGCGACAAATTAATTTTTTCTATAACTTCATTTAAAATAACAATAGCCCCTAGAAAGATGGGAATTCGTTAATTAAAGTCAACGCAAAAAAGCCCGAAAATCGGGCTTTTTTACTTTCTAGACGAATAAAATGCTGGCCATATCTCCGGCATTCAAAACACACCATGTATGCTGTATTACTCCGCAGGGGCAGTAAAGCTGCGTTTGGCAAACTCGCTGTCCAGCATATAAAAGGCGTTGCTGTCTCTTTCAATGCGCTTAAGCTTCTGGATAACACTGTCGAACAGAGCTTCCTCTTCGACTTGCTCATCAATAAACCATTTCAGGAAATGGATCGTTGCATGCTCGCGTCCATCGAGGGCCAAGTCAGCCAGATGATAAAATTTTTGCGTGTTTTGCTGCTCATGCTTGTAGCCATGCTCAAATACGTCCAGCATGGAATCGTAGCTGTTTTTTGGCTCCGGCAATGCAGCCAATGTGGCGCGTCCTCTACGGTCATTAATGTATTTATACAGTTTCATGGCATGAAACCGTTCCTCCTCAGCTTGTACCAGGAAGAAGTTTGCAAACCCATCCAGACTTTCACTGGAGCAATAAGCAGCCATCGCCAGATATACGTGAGCGGAGTAAAATTCAAAGTTCATTTGCTCATTCAGAGCCTGTGCCAAATTGTCATTCATGTCTCAGGTCACCTCGGTCATGTATGTAATAATGTAACGATCATAGTGTACCACGAATCCGATCACAAAAAAACGGACGGAAGTGAATTAAATGATCTCACATTCCGCCCGTAATCTCTACAATTAGTTTACAATCAAGGCTCCAGACCCCAGACACGTTTGTCATTTATATACAATGGTGCTTTGCCCCAATCCGTATAAGATGTCTTGGTTGGATCATAGGAAAAATCATCACTTTCGTTATAGTTGCTCCAGTCCGTCTTGTTCATGCGAATCTGAATGTCCCCTGTGTTTTCCCCTGCTGCCAGACTTCCCGCACCAGCTCCAAAGGAGATTTCCAGATAATAATCTGCGCCTGTAACGGCCTTATC
This sequence comes from Paenibacillus sp. FSL R10-2748, assembly GCF_038005565.1. Classification (NCBI taxonomy): domain Bacteria; kingdom Bacillati; phylum Bacillota; class Bacilli; order Caryophanales; family Paenibacillaceae; genus Paenibacillus; species Paenibacillus sp. FSL R10-2748. Next base: position 21,714 of record NZ_JBBOTK010000007.1, on the reverse strand, counting down.
CAGTTTCACAAAACGTCCCTGAACGTTACTACTGCCCAACTGTGCATAGTCACAATGGAATTCCTGTGACTTGTCGCCATCTACGGTGTAGTAGTATCGCAGCTTGACATTTTTCAGATCAACTGCCTCTTTACCCTTGTTTACAATACGGAACAGTGGCCGAATCTGGTTATCTCCCGGGTTGGTGTCGCCCACGCGGTATTGGGCAATCACATCTCCCGTTGCTGGAATGGGTGCTGCCGTAGGCTTGGCACTGACCTCGGCAGAATCCGGGCTGGTTCCTAAAGAATTTGTTGCACTTGCCACATAATAATAAGTGGTTTCATTCACCACTCCTGTATCCTTGTAAGTGCTGTCTGTTACTGTTACTACTGTAGTATATGGGCCACCACTGGTTGTGGAGCGCTTGACCGTATAGCTATCGGCACCCGTCGCTTTGCTCCAGGTCAGTGTAACCTGAGCATCCCCTGCGTTTGCCTTCACATTTGCCGGAGCTTTGGGAGCTGTAGGCTCGGTTGGTCCACTACCGTTAATGAGACGGTCATACTCGGCATAAGCCGTTGCCATATCAACTTGGGACCAGAAACGGTGATACGTAAATTCTGGAGCGCCTTTATCCCATTTTTTGGTCTGCTTGTTCCATGAAGTCGTGTATTTATCTTTAAGATAGGACCATTGCGGATCTTTGGTGATATTAGGGCGGATATCGCTGTAGCTGGAATACGTACCATTACCACCTTTAGACGGATCAGACGGTGTAGCGTCGGTGCCAGGGATCGTGTTGCCTTGCCCAGTCTTACCACTCCAGCCGCTCGGGATATACACTTCTTTGGTAAAATAACGATAATAATCTTCGCGCGCTTCCTTCGTTGTAATGCCTATACCATCGTTATAACCCCATGCAGCATCAAGCAAAGCTTTAGACAGATCCTTAGCTTCCTTGCCTAACTCGGAATAGTCTCCTTTTTCAGCTTTCGTTCCAGCAGCAAAGAAAGTAAGTGCTTTAACATAGCTGCCCAGCACTCCGGCATCCTGCCCCGGATTCTTTGTTACCACATGGAGATTGGTATTCCCTTTATGATTGGCAAATCCGCTCCAGGTTTCAGGCTTTCCGCTCCATTCCAGATTGCTCGGTAGCCAGAACTCACCTTTAGCCGCTGTAGTAGCCACTTTCGGATTCTTGCCACCCAGAATACGCTTACCTTGAGCGTCCAAATAGTATCCCTGTGCATCAGTCACAGGCCGTTCGTTGGCAAATACATAGCTCTTGGACCACGCTATCCAGTTTTCCGTCACTTGTTTAGCCATTTTAAACTGCTCGGACGAAGTATCCCCTTTCTTGGCTAAAATGTAGTACAGCTCGGCAACTCGCTCGACAGGCCAAGCCTGCATCCCGAACCAGTTGTTCGAGGGTGGATCGTTATATACAGGAGCCCCTGTATAAGCCATGCCATAAAAGGTACTTGTGCCAGATGGATAAGCCTTGTAGGCACCATCCCAGCTATTCGTCGCTCCGCCTGCAATGGCCCCCTCATCGGATTGCAGCCAAGTATAAAACTCCAGTTGGCGCTTCAGCGAGGTCGCCCAGTCCTGTCCCGCCGTTGGTGAATTCGGTATTAATCCACCATCTTGATCGGACAACGCATACGCTGCGACGACATTTTGGTAGCCCTGATGTGCATGGCTGGCACCAATACGCCAAGCCCAGTTGCCGCTTTGGCCAAGTCCGCCGCCCCAGGCTGTATACCATGCCATCAGATAAAGACTGGCATCCTTGCCCGTACCAGCAATTGGACTTCCATTGGAAGCGCTTCCGGTTTTCTGGAAGTATTTATCGTACATGCCGTAACGCAAAAAGTCTCCCATCTTTTTGGCTTTATCCAAATATACGGAGTTGTCATATCCTAATTCCTTAGCCCAGTACATTGCTTGAACTGCCCGTGCATCTGCATCGGTGGCATTCGTGTAACGCCATTGCTGTGCAGGGGCATTATTTTCCTTGGTAAACAAGCTCATAAAGCCTTCATTAGGCTTGCCAAACTTTTGATTGTCTTGCGATGGGTGTGGTACAGCCTCCCAGACCGATTCCTGTTCCCCGCGCTGGAAGGTGTTTACATAGGCTGCTGTATGCGACGGATTCAGAAGATTTCCGAAGCCGTACCAATTATCCACGTCCAACAACCAGTGCATCAGATAAGTCTGGTTGTTGCCATAGGTTGCCTTCAGCTCAGAGTCCAGTGGATCCTTGCCACCACCATACTGTCCACTCAGACGGCTTGGGTATTGATCCGGCTGTGAGTATTCTGCGGCATAGGTGGCGGGGCTGTTCGGGTTGTAGTTACTCATTGTCGGCTGCTCTTCCTTACCGTCGCCTTCATTAACAGGAATGATATATTTCTCCATGTTGTCCCATGCGGATTCCAAATGCCCCCAATCCCCGGTATAATGACCATACAGCACTTCCAGCCACATCCAGTAGCTGTACGCTTCCGAAGTCGTTAAGTGTCCGTAATCTGGAGCCTCGCTCATAAGCGTTTCAACGGAATGATAAGGGATGCCTTCTTTTGAAAAGTATCCGCTAGCCGGATCCTTCAGCTGTTTATACAATTGTAAAAAGCGTGTCGATTCCGGTGTTGCGGCTGATGCACGGTCGGGTCCTGCCTGAAATAAGCCCAAGGTTAACGGAAGTACCAAAATGGCTGACATGACCATAGAGACAGATTTCCTGAACACTGATTTTCTGCTGATCACTTTTGCATTCATCCTCTCCATTATCAATTTTGGCTTTACACAAGATTTTATTCCGAAAAACGACAGCACAAAAAGACAGCATCATCACCTCACTTTCCCATAAAAAAGGTGGAGGACACGCTGTCTATTGCTCCAAATGCTTCGCATTGGCCCTGGAAAAAATATACCACACTAGGCGCCAAATGAGAGTCGAAAAATTCTATAAGTTTAGAGATTCACAAGGAAAATTGACGAAATCGATTGGAATCGGTACTATTTCACAGGGAGGCGTTAAAACATGAAAATTTTGCTATTGCTTGGTTGTATCGTGATGTTTTTAGCCGTAGCTCTGGGAGCGTTCGGCGCACACGCATTGAAAAAGAGACTTTCCGTAGACATGATGAGCATATTCCAGACAGGAATTCAATATCAAATCGCTCACGGACTGGGTTTGCTGCTGCTTGGAGTTCTTGCTGACAGCCTTGTCCATTCTTCTCTCATCGTTACCGCAGGCTGGGTTATGCTGGTGGGTATTCTCCTGTTCTCCGGCAGTCTGTATGCCCTTAGTATATCTGGTGTGAAAAAGCTTGGGGCAATCACCCCCATTGGCGGGTTGGCTTTTTTGGCAAGCTGGGTCATTGTGATCGTGGCGGTTGTGCAAGGTTAAACAAGGATAAAGGAACAGAGACTTGGAAAAGGAGGCGCTTCCAAGTCTCTCGAATTATTGACATAGCATTCCTGAGTATATGAAAGAATACATTATTTCGTCTGCACTTGTTGCGCCTTCTGAGCGGCTATCCGATGACCTTCGATATAACGTCTCGATTCTGCCATCTCATGCTCCTGAGCAGCTTCCATAATAATATGAACCCCCGGCTTGTACTGCTCCAGCAGTTCCATGTAGAGGGCATAGTTCATGTCACCAAAACCTGGCGGCACCGTCTCAATTTCACCTGACGATGACAACCGCCGGTCTTTGGCATGTGCTGCGATAATCCGAGGGCCCAGCAGTTGGAAAGCTTCGCGGATGATCTCATCCTGCTGCGCCAGATTTTCCGTTTTCAGCAGATTACCCGGATCAATCACAACACCGATGTGTGAAGAAGGTACTTCCTCCAGAAAGGCAGCCAACTCTACGGCAGTTCCGACCAAGTGATCGTTTGCAGCTTCCAATCCTACGAATACGCCCCACTTCTCCGCTTCATCTGCTAATTCACGCACTACTTCCCTTACAACTCTCCAGTCACGTTCCGTATAGGCGGTACCATCCTCATTACGTCCGACTTCGGCTGCAACCATTGGTGCTCCTAACAGACCCGCATATCGTATCAGCTCTTTGAAGCGCTCTACATTTTCACGCAGCAATTCCTCATCCTGTATAAAAAAATGTAAATAGCACCCGAGCACCGATATGGATACACCATGCTTACGAAATTCTTCTGCGATAGACAGTGCCAATCCCGGATTGAACTTACCCGGTTTATTAAAATCCACATCACTGATCGCTCTCCACGGAGCCAGCTGAACATGAGTAAAGCCCGCTGCGCCTACCTTTGCAGCCAATTCACGATAAGGCAACTTGCCAAACAAATGTGCCAATACACCTACTGTCACTAAAAATCACCTCTTATTATTATTGTTGTATGCTACTTGTTACCGTACTCTGCTCCAAGGTCTCATTGATGATGTACGTAATCCGTTCCACTTCATCATGAATAAAAAAGTGTCCTCCCTCAAAGGTAAACATACGAAATTGCTGATCCGTATGGTGTGCCCATGCCTCCGCATCTTGTAAGGTCACCGTGTTATCGGTCATTCCTGTCAAAGCGGTGATAGGACAATGTAAAGGTGCGGCTTTAGCCATGTACCTATACAACTCGACAGCTTTGAAATCCGCTCTTAACACCGGCATAAAATAGTCGTATAATTCCCGATTGTCAAAAATCGCTTCCGAAAGCTGACCGTACCGCTGCAAATGCGTCCTGAACTGATCTGCGGGCAGATCGTGTAACCACGGGGAATTTCTTGGGACATGCGGTGCCCGTCCACCCGAAACGAACAGATGAGCAGGCTTGCCATATCCACCGTCCACCAGCTTGTAGTACAGCTCGAATGAGATCATCGTCCCCATACTGTGGCCGTATATGGCATAAGGATCGCCGGGGGCTATCTCTTCGCTGATCTTCTGCAACAGATCCTCGCTCATCTCCTCAATGCTTTCCTTTAGTGGTTCCCCAGAACGAATACCTCTGCCCGCTAATTCCAGTGGAACAAGCTTAATCTGCGGAAGCAGCAACTTTTTCCATTTGAAGCTGACCGACGCCGATCCGCCTGCATACGGGATGAAAAATAATGTGATAGGTGCCATTCTTGCAACCTCCTGCCTTGCTAAGTTCTAACTTTTTCATTTTAGCATAAAAAGGTATATTTACCCATTTCAAATATTTTGCAAATTCCAGAAGAAAGGTTGAGAAAATCAAGCACATTTTATATAAGGCAGGAAATGTCTTTCTAAAGAAAGAACGGCTCTATGTTTGAATATAATCATGTGTTGGGTCTTTTATTTTTTCAAATCGAAAGGAGTTCTGCGCCATGAAGTACGGTTTTTTCGATGATGTCAATCAAGAATATGTCATCCACACCCCTCAAACCCCTTATCCCTGGATTAATTATTTAGGTAATGAACGATTTTTTGGACTGATCTCCAATACAAGTGGCGGCTATGCATTTTACCGGGATGCTCGCTTACGTCGCTTAACACGTTACCGGTACAACAATATTCCTGTCGATAACGGTGGTCGTTATTTTTATATTTATGATGATGGGGATTATTGGACTCCAGGTTGGATGCCAGTCAAACGGGAGCTGGAGCAGTATGAATGCCGCCATGGACTTGGCTATACCTCAATTATGGGAGAACGCAGCGGTATTCGGGCCACCCAGCTGGCTTTTGTGCCCCTTTCCTTTGACGGCGAGGTCCATCAGGTTAAGCTTCAGAACACATCGTTACAAACCAAAAAGATCAAACTCTTTTCATTCGTGGAATTTTGTCTGTGGAACGCCTATGACGATATGACCAACTACCAGCGCAACTTGAACACCGGCGAGGTTGAAATACAAGACTCTGTCATTTATCACAAAACGGAATACCGTGAACGTCGCAATCACTATGCTTTTTTCTCTGCTAATCGTCCGCTAGCGGGTTATGATACAGACCGTGAAGCTTTTCTGGGGCTCTACAACGGATTAGATCAGCCTCAATCGGTCGCCGCTGGGCAAGCCTCGAACTCTATTGCCAGCGGATGGTCCCCTGTCGGATCACATTGCATTGAGGTAACGCTGGAGCCAGGCGAAGAAACAAGCTGTAACTTTATACTCGGTTATGTGGAAAATCCCGAGGAAGAAAAATGGGAGTCGCCCGGTGTTATTAATAAAAAACAAGCACATGCCATGATTAAGCAGTTTGCGGATGAAGCTGATGTAGAACGAGCGTTGAGTGAGCTGCGGACCTATTGGAATAATCTGCTGTCCAAGTATACCCTTCAAAGCCACGACGACAAGCTGAACCGAATGGTAAACATATGGAACCCTTATCAGTGTATGGTTACGTTCAATATGTCGCGTTCCGCCTCGTATTTTGAATCTGGTATCGGGCGTGGAATGGGCTTCCGGGATTCGAATCAGGACTTGCTCGGCTTCGTCCACCAAATACCGGAGCGGGCAAGAGAACGGATTATCGACATCGCCTCTACTCAATTTGAAAACGGCGGAGCTTATCATCAGTACCAACCGTTAACCAAAAAAGGAAATCACGAGGTTGGCGGTGGCTTTAACGACGATCCGTTGTGGCTTATTGTCGGTACCGCAGCGTACATCAAAGAAACGGGAGACTTTGGCATACTGGATGAACAAGTGCCCTTTGACGGAAATGTAGAGCGTACGGCTACGCTGTTTGAACATTTGAAGCGTTCTTTTTACCACGTTGTGGGTAATCTGGGCCCGCATGGTCTTCCACTCATTGGCCGGGCTGACTGGAACGACTGTCTGAATCTCAACTGTTTTTCTGCTACACCAGATGAGTCCTATCAGACAACTCAGAATCTGGAGGGTCGAATAGCCGAATCCGTGTTCATCGCCGGACTATTTGTATATACGGGACCAGATTTTATTGAGCTTTGCAAGCGCAGAGGACTGGATGAAGAAGCAGCAACCGCTCAGGCATATGTGGATCGTATGCGAACAGCCACATTGGAGCATGGTTTTGACGGGGAATGGTTCTTACGTGCTTATGACCATTATGGAGACAAAATAGGGAGCAAGGATTGTGAGGAAGGCCAAATTTTCATTGAACCTCAAGGCTTCTGTGTCATGGCAGGAATTGGCGTTGAAGAAGGTCTAGCTCAAAAAGCTCTCGATTCTACACGTGATCGTTTAGAAACTCCCTACGGCATTGTGCTGCAAAATCCACCGTATTCTCGCTATTACATCAATCTGGGCGAAATCTCATCTTACCCTCCCGGGTATAAGGAAAATGCCGGTATTTTCTGTCACAATAACCCTTGGATTATGATGGCGGAAGCCGTAATAGGACGTGGGGATCGCGCTTTCGAGCTATATAGCAAAATTGCCCCCGCCTATCTAGAGGACATTAGCGACATTCACCGCACTGAGCCGTATGTGTACGCTCAAATGATTGCGGGCAAAGATGCTGTTCGTGCAGGCGAAGCCAAAAATTCCTGGCTGACGGGTACAGCGGCATGGAACTTTATAGCTATTACTCAATCCATTCTCGGTATTCAGCCCGAATGGGATGGTCTGCGTATTGATCCGTGCATTCCTACAGCCTGGGACGAATTCACAGTCACCCGCGTCTTCCGCGGTGATACCTACGTGATTCATATCACGAATCCACAGCAAGTCTCCAAGGGTGTAGTTACTATTACCTTAGATGGCACCGTCCTTACGAATAATATTCTGCCGGTTGCAGGGGACGGGGCTATCCACCAAGTAAAAGTGTTGCTAGGCTAACAAGTTCATGGCCTTCAAAAAAATTAGCTTCAACTTCATCACATAGTATCTTATAATACGAGAATGGCTAAAGATACATTAAGTGTGGTGACATCATGAACAAGACAAAACGGCTTACTCAAACCATGGATTACAAAACAAAGCAAGCCCGCTGGGTACGCAAAATGTTATTACTGTATTGGATGATTATAGCTGTACATTTTATCGTCCAGCTGGGCAGCTACTTATTTCTTGATTACCACGCTTCGCCTTATGAATTTTACGTCGGAACCCTTATTGTTCCCACGCTAATCATGAGTGGTTCCAACTTACTGGCAGAGTTGGCTCATTTTAAATTTAACAGGTATTCTTTTGCGATCCTGTTTATGGCAAGTACCGTCATTTGCTGGATGATTATTCGCCTAAACTATGATATCCGGATTATTACAGCGTTGTGCTTGTTGCCTATTTTCTCTTCTATCCTGTTCTTCAATCGCCGCTTAATATGGCTTTCCTTTGTATTACAAGTAGTCGTCTTTTTTCTGTTGCTGGCAGTGGATGCATCATTTCGTACCTATTTGTCAGACTTTGATATCGTGGCGATTCCAACCTTTTTGATTATGTCCACCTTTATTGCTCTCATTATTCAGGCCAGCGGCCGCGATTTGTTAGTGGATTTGTATAAAACAAAGCGCGCGCAACAGGAATTAATGATCAGTAACGCGATTATCAGCAAAATGTCAATGACTGATGGTTTGACAAAGCTGTACAATCATTTGTCCTTTCAAAACTTTTATGAAAAAGCACTCGAATATGCCGAACAAGGCGCGATCATCCATCTGGCGTTAGTGGATATTGATAATTTCAAAAAGATCAATGATACTTACGGACACCAGTTCGGAGATAAAATTTTGGAAGGCATCTCGCAAATCATTACAGAACAGATTACCGCAAATGACATTCCGGCTCGCTATGGCGGTGAGGAATTTGCTATTTTGATGTTCGAGCATACTTTCGAAGAAGCTTATCAGATCGTCGAAAACATCCGTCGTGAAGTGGAGAAAATGACCTTTCAGGAGAAATTGCAACTCGTTTCTGTAACCGTAAGCATTGGACTGAAAAGCTATACAGAGGAAATGAACAAAGATAAAGATGTATTTTTTCAGCAAGCAGATGACTATCTGTATCAAGCTAAGCGCTCCGGGAAAAACAAAATTGTTGCTCTTAATCATATCGCTTAATGTAAAAACACTTCATTTGATGAGACTCCGGCATGAGCTTGCCGGAGTCTTTTGAATATAGAGCTTAAAATTTAATAGAGTTGACAATTCCATAAGTTGAAACTAAAATTGTTACATATGTATTGGTTATTTACTTACAATAAATAAGTTCGAAGGAGATGGTTTTTTAAATGTCAACCCTCGTTATTGTCGTTCACCCTGATCTTGCGGAATCTCGCATTAACAAAAGATGGGTGCAAGAACTCAAGAAACAATCTGACGTGACCGTTCACAACCTGTATGAAGTATATCCTGATGAGCAAATCAATGTCGCCCAGGAGCAGGAACTGCTAGAGCAGCATGACCGTATCGTTCTGCAATTCCCTTTTTACTGGTACAGCACTCCTTCCCTACTGAAAAAATGGCTGGATAAGGTTCTAACCTACGGCTGGGCATATGGAAGCGAAGGTGGCAAGCTACAGGGCAAAGAGTTGTTGATCGCCTTGTCTGCTGCCAGCGTTGAGGAAAATTACCAACATGACGGACGGAACAGGTATACGATCGAAGAGCTGTTGAGACCTCTGGAAGCTACAGGCCATATGATTGGTGTCAAATTGCTCCCTTATTTCGTACAATATGGTGCTGCAGTTTTGACCGATGAGCAACTAGAGCAATCCGCACAAAAATACGCGCAAACGGTTATTTCTTAATTTTTTACTAGAAAGCCCCTTGGACGGCGCCTGCCATACCTGCTTTACAGCAGACGGCAGCTCCAGCCAAGGGGCTTTACTGATCGATTTACATCGTAACCAACGTACTGGTTACCTGTGCCATACTTTCTTTAATAATGTCGCAGCCCTTACGCAAGTTTTCCAAGCTTATCGTTAACGCTGGCATGATTTTAATTACCGTATCGTTACGCCCAGCACGTTCAATAATGAGTCCCCTACTAAAGCAGAGAGTCGCTACCTCCTTGGCGAACGCTTCTCCCAGATGGGATACATCAATTCCCCAGATTAGTCCCATGCCGCGAATTTCAATTAGAGGATCTATCGATTGGATATGTTCACGCAAGAACTGCTGAACAAAAGCCTCTTTTTCCTTCACTTGTGCTTCCAGCTCTACCGTATCTCTGAACTCCAGCGCAGCCTTTGCCCCGACAAAAGCAAGCTGATTTCCACGGAAGGTGCCGTTATGCTCACCTGGACTCCATATATCCAATTCTGGCTTGAGTAGCAACAGAGACATTGGCAAACCGTATCCACTGATCGATTTGGACAAAACAACCATATCAGGAACAATTCCCGCCCGCTCGAATGAGAAGAACGAACCAACTCGACCGCAACCGACTTGAATATCGTCAACAATGAGCAAAATATCATGGTCATCGCACAGCTGTCGCAAATCACGTAGCCATTCGGTATCTGCAATATGAATACCGCCTTCAGCCTGTACCGTTTCCAAAATGATCGCGGCAGGCTTTTCCACACCCGAGTGAGTGTCTGTTAAAAGCTGCTCCATATACAAAATGGTATCCATTCCGTTAAATGTGCTGTTATAAGGTATGAAGGTAACATTGTTCAGGGGTACCCCTGCGCTCTCTCGCATGGAGTTGTTGCTGGTAATAGATAAACTACCCAGCGACATTCCGTGGAACGCGCCCATAAAAGCGAAAATACCATTTCTGTTTTTCACCTTGCGTGCAAGTTTCAGTGCTGCTTCCACCGCATTGGTTCCGGTCGGTCCGCAAAATTGCAGCTTATAATTCAAGCCCTTGGGCTGGAGAATACGCTCTGAAAAAGACTCAATAAACTCTTGCTTAGCTGTCGTGTACATATCCAGACCATGCATAATCCGATCGGAACTTAAATAATCCAATATCCGGTTTTTCATAAAATCATTATTATGCCCATAGTTCAAAGCCCCTGCCCCAGCAAAAAAGTCAATGTAACCCTTGCCTGCCTCCGTGTACAGTACATCGTTTTTAGCTTTGTTGAAAACAACTGGAAAACTTCTGCAATAGGATCTTACATTGGACTCCAGCGCTTCGAATGTGTTCATGATCTCTCGTCCTCCCGCTGACCTGATTTTAAAAAATACAAGCATGGAAAGCAAAAAAAATGTAAATATGTAATCTAAATGAGTAGACAGTCTGAATTCACACTGGGATATCCACACCAAAGAATCATAAGTATGATCACAAGAACAATTAAAGTACGAAAATTAAATACAGAGATAGCACATGAGAGTATGTTAGTAGAAGATTAAATAGTGGGTTTTTCTAAGAGGCCTATCAGAGGATGTCAACTCCTATGTAATAAAATACCATAATTTTCATTTAAGTCAATGCATGTTTCTGATGTGTTTTGTTAAATTTTTGTAATTTATCATCAATGGCTTGTAGTATATTGTTAAAAGAAAACGAAAAATGTCGTATTATAGTAATAAATCTCAAAAATAGTACATTTCCATATCAAATAGATATACATCTGGACTAATTGTCCACAGGATTGTCACAACAAACCTGATCTTTTGACAGACTGTCCAAAGGAGTTTACTCTATCAACAGGACCTGCCAAAAACTTGTTGTAAACATTGCAGTTATCCTAACTATTTGGCTCGAATTTGATAGAAAGATAAGGAAATATGATCATGTCTAATGTTTTAATTATTGAAGATGACAATATGTTGGGAGAGACCCTTTCCTTGTATTTAACAGGAGAAGACTACAACGTTACTCGAGTGGAACAAGCGTCTGAGGGTATTGCCCGGCTTGAGATCGTACAGCCCGATATTATTTTGCTGGATCTGCTGCTTCCAGATTTGGATGGGGTAAATCCCTGCCCACTCATACGCAAGCATACGGACGTGCCCATCATCGTGATTTCTACAGAAAACAACATATCAGAGCGTATTCGTACACTTACGTTGGGAGCAGATGATTATATTTGCAAGCCTTTTAGTATGCAAGAGCTAAAAGCACGGATGGAGGCTCTTTTCCGTCGTATTGAAATCACGCGCTTGCAAGGAAGAGGCAGAGCACCTGAACCTGAAACCGGCATTACTTTGGATCTAGCGAGAAGAATGATTACCGTTAACGGACAGAATGTGGAGACAACATATTCAGAATTTGAGCTCATGAAGCTTTTTTATTTGAACCGGGGAATTGTATTCAGCAGGTATGCTTTGATTCAGGCTCTCCGTGGCACAGACTCCTTTATTAATGAAAGGGCTGTGGACGTACATATTAACCATTTACGCAGAAAAATCGAAAAAGACCCTAAGAAACCGCAATTAATCAAGACCATCTGGGGAATCGGCTACAAATTTATGCAATAACACGGTCAGCTCCAGGGAAGTGATGACTTGATTTGGTTAATATCCTTCTGAACCGTGCTCAGATGCTTTTTCCAGTCTGGATACAGTGCTCCTGTTGAGGTTTCATTGCTGCGCTTCAATGCCTTTTCCAGCTCTATTACCTTTGCCAGCAACTCAGGCGCGCACAGGTTCCCCGTTCCTCCCTTAAGTGAGTGGATTAATCGAAGAGCAGAAGATAACTGCCCATTGTCCATTTTTCTCACAACTCTTTTATCGAGATACTGGTATTCCTGTATCCATTTATAAAGGGCAAATTGAAAAATATACACCTTGCCATCCATGCCTGCTATCGACTGCTCAGCGTGAATACCATGTAAATCTTGCAGCCACGCTAAATTAATCCAGCTAGTTAATACTCTAGCAGCGGTCAGTTCATGGACAGGCTTGAACAACACGGCATTAATACCAGCACGAAGACAAACTTCCTGTTCATGCTGCACAGCATCAGCGGTAAAAGCGATAATGGGAAGCCTGTTAAAAGCTTTGTTTCTCCGAATATGCCTCGCCGTCTCAAAACCATCCATCTCTGGCATATGCAAATCAAGCAGCACCATATCCCAGTAACGCAGTTCCAGTAACGCTATTAGTTCTCTTCCGTTCGTGACCATCGTTACCTCAAAGTTACGCTCTGCTAAAAACTCGGTAATCACCACCTGGTTAATTTCGTTATCCTCTGCTATGAGAATTTGATACTTCTGTGTTGTATCCCCTATCTCATTGTGGGAACTCATCGTCGCATGAGTCTCCAGAGTATTACCATCTGCTGGCACTGACTGTTCCTTCTTCCAGCAGAGAACCTCCAGCAGAGCGTTTCGGGTAACGGGCTTGGACAAAAAGGCATCCACACTATGATTCATGTCCCCTGCAGCTATTGTTTCCATCTGAAACACGGTTGTAAGTCCAATAATCTGAGTTATCTGCCTATCCAGCATTTGAAGCCACTGCCTCCGGGAGTCCAGTTCTCTCAAACCTTCCATCCCCATATCGATGATAACATAATCAAAATGCTCACCCTTTTGAAAAGCGTCCACACTTTCTTGGAAGGATGAATTAGTGAATGTTTTTAATCCCAAGTCTTGCAGTAGTTCGTTCAAGCTGTATCTCACCAGTTCATGCTGCGCAACAATTAAGGCTTTGCCTTTGATTTGTTTTTCTATTCGTGTGCTTCCTGCATTCAATTCCCCATTTTCCAGCTCGACATTAAAGTAAAATTGACTGTACTCTCCTAATCGACTTTTCACCTCTACTTTCCCGCCCATAGCTTCAGCCAAATGCTTGCTAATGGCCAAACCCAGCCCAGAGCCCCCATATCTGCGGCTGGTTGATGTACTCGCCTGGATAAAAGGGACGAATAGCTTGTCTATACACGTCTCGGAAATTCCTATGCCCGTATCTTCTACCATAAAAGAAACGCCTACTCGCCCTTCCTGCTGACTTAGCATTTTTACCTGTAACAATACATGTCCCTGATCCGTAAACTTGATGGCGTTGGTCAGAAGATTTGAAAGCACCTGCTCCATTCGAAGCGGGTCTCCCTTAAAGCTTTTCGGTAACGCCGGGTCCGTTATAAATACGACCTCTATTTCCTTATCTTCAAGTAAAGTTCCAACGGTATCTGCGAGATGCCGAAGCATTTTTTCCGGCTCGAATTCTACCTTTTCCAGTTCCAGACTGCCGGCTTCCATTTTGGAAAAGTCCAATACGTTACTGAGCATGGATGAAAGGGTACGAGAGGAAGCGAGAAGCTTGTGGAGGTAATCTCTTTGAACGGCAGTCAGTTCAGTCTTATTTAACAGCTTTGACAGACCGATGATTCCATTCAGCGGGGTGCGAATTTCGTGACTCATATGAGCCAAAAAAGTGCTTTTCGCACGGTTAGCCTCGTCCATCTCCTTTCGCTTCTGCTCAGAGGCTTTATACTCTGTAATATCCAACACGTGACCGATAACATGCCTGGTATTCCCGTCCTCCCTAACCGGATGTAAGGTAATGAGAGCCGAATATTCCCAAAACTCCAATTCAAATACGGTCCGATCACCGAACCAGGCCTGTTTGTAGTATTGACTTAGCTGCTCCATCGTTTCAGAGGAAAGCTCCAAAATGTCCCCGAGACGCTTCACATGCTCCCTTTTATTGTAGTTGACTTGTAGATTCAGACCCACGCGCTCCAGCAATTCACCTTCAAGCAGCCTATAATAAAATTCATCACCACTTTTCTCCAGCCTAAAGGTAAAGCCAGGTTGAACCCGAAGTAAATTCAGCAGGTCACGATCTTTGTCTAACAAACGTTGTCCATATGAATACTTAGCGGTGGTTAAAGCGTGCACAAACAGCGTCATGAACATTAGACCCATCCCCAGCTCCAGCACGCAGGTCAGCAGTGTTTTATCACTTATGCCAAAATATAAGAACAGAATTCCTGCCACTCCATAAAAAACACCTGTAATCGCCTGACGAACAAGCTGCCGCTGAAAAATCAAAACTAACAATAATATCAAGATAGCATATAGCACTAAATCTCGAACCAAGTGTTCGCCCCCTTATAATCTTCCATGTTTTGTGAGATATCGAAAATATAAAAAAACTCAGGACAGATTCCTTATGCCATAAGGCTTAAAGAACTGTCCCGAGCATTCATTGTACTATACATTCCATAGGGTTCAAGTTCATTTTAATATTTGAAACGACTGATCATTACCTTCAAATCAGCAGCCATCGTTGAAAGCAACTGTGCAGAAGCTGATATTTCCTCCATGGAAGCCAGTTGCTCTTGTGAGGAGGCAGCAACTTCCTCAGATGTGGCGGCATTACCAGTTGCAATCGTCGCCAGCTCGTTGGCTGTCGCTGCAATTTCTTGTACACTGGCTGATATTTGCTGTGCAATCGCAGCGACCTCCTCTACCTGAGGCGTTGTCTCTCGAATGCCTTCCATCGCATGACCCAGCTTGACAATGGTTGCTTTGGAAATCTGCAGTCCATCCTGCACCTCAGTCGTGACCCTGTCCATCGTCTTCACTGTTGTTTCGGTTTCATGCTGAATTTCGGCAATCAAGGTGGCAATCTGTGTGGCGGATGTCTGAGACTGCTCTGCCAGCTTACGCACCTCATCAGCAACGACGGCAAAGCCTTTTCCATGATCACCCGCTCTGGCTGCCTCAATAGCTGCATTCAATGCCAGCAGGTTTGTCTGATTGGAGATATCACCGATAACTTTCGTAATTTCACCGATTTCATGAGAGCGGGCTTGCAAGGTTTGAATCATCTGGTTGGAACGCTCTACTGATTGATGAATGGAATTCATTTGCTCGCCTGTCTGCTCAACAGACTTTCGTCCTTCCTCGGCTTGCAAGGCAGATCGTTTGGCCAAATCAGCTACCAAAATCGATCGTTCAGCAATTTGGGTGATCCCTTGTGCAATTTCATCCAGGGCCACCGAATTATTTTCCAGCCCTGTAGTCTGCTTCTCTGCACCACTGGCAATTTCTTGCACAGCCTGGGACACCTGCTCACTTGCAGCACTGGTTTGTTCCGCGCTTATTGTGAGTTCATTCGAAGAAATTGCGACATGATCTGCACTGTTCCCTACGTTCTGAATGACAGATCGCAGGTTATTCTGCATATTTTGAAAAGCCACTCCTAATTCTCCGATCTCGTCCTCGCTCTTTACTTGAATGTCCTGTGTTAGATCTCCGGCGCTCACATTTACCGCTTGTTCTTTTAACTTTAAAATCGGTTTGATGATGGAACGAATCAGGAAATAAACAATGATAATACCAATCACAAGACAACCGACGATGGTTAGTAAAGTGCTGATCAAAATCGGTCCTGCTGCTTCATCGACTTCAGACAAATACAGCGTTCCGCCTATCTTCCAGCCAGTCAGCTTGTTAGTCGCATAGTTCATATATTTGGGCTGGCCTTCATACTCATACTCGTATTCACCAGTATCGCTCTGAAACATGCGTGATTCAATATCTGTAATTTTGGTGCCTGCTTCCTTCGTCGGATGTACAATGTAGGTATGGTTGCTGTCCAGCAATATGGCATAACCTTCATGACCTACTTTAATATTGTTCAACGTCTCTTTAATACCACTAATTTTCAGGTCAATGCCAATAACACCCGATCCATCTGACGTTGCCCGGGACACCGTAACCGTCATTTGCTTCGAGCTTGCCGAAAGATAGGGAGAACTAATTGCTGTCTTTGCTTGCTCTTTTATCGCTTCATCGTACCAAGGTCTGACCCGTGGATCATAATTGTCCGGTAATTGCTTCTGTGGATAGGTTGTAAATTTACCATCCTTCGTACCATAAGAGATGGATTCTGCTTCAGGATGAAGTGCAGCATATTGCTTAAAAAACTCTTCCAGTTTGGCCGCTTGTTCCTCCGTCTCTACCCGATTGCCTTTTAGTCTTTCTGCAAAATATTCTGCGTCATGTACCTTGGGTTCGATAGTACTATCAATAATAAAATTAGTGCGGATGATAGCCTGCTCGGCACTTTCTTCAATCTGGTTTCGAATCTGCTGACTGGCGCTCACAAACGACAAAGCCCCCACGATCATGGACGGTAAAATCAGAAAGGCAATAAAGGCGACCATTAGCTTTGTTTTAAAATTTTTGCTGAGCATCCTTGCGACTAGCCACTTTTTTCCTGATAACTTCTTCATTAATAAACATCTCCATTTCATTACCTAGATTTCCTAACCTATGGTGAACCTCTTCGTCTTGCCGATGATAACAATCACCCGACAGACTCTCTTTCACATTTTTCACATCTGCTGCTAAAACGCTTGGACATAAAAGATATAAACACGCTAGTTAAATAGGTATATGTACTTATTTTCGAAAACAGCAAGGCTGGTCGGAACCGGTTCTTTGATATAATATACCTAAAAAATATTAAAAAAAATGCGTAGCACATGTTAAGAAAATATTAGTTTCATTTCACTATACCTACCTCTTAACATGAAAATAATCCCCTTGAAGGTAGCAAACATAGGGTCATTTTCGATAATCACCATATGCTTACTACCCCCAAGGGGATTAGGTTTGATCGCTTTATTCAGTTCAATCCAACAACACCTTCAGATCTTCAAGCCTGGTAACAGGTGCCTGACAGGTAAAATGCTCACACACATATACGGCTGGTTTGCCTTCCACAAGATTGTAATCACGGATATAAGAAACCGTCTCTGCAATCTCCGACTGTCCTTCATCCTTCAAAATAACGACCGTATTCGGCCTGAAGCCAGCTCGAACTGCCTGAATGAACTGTACGGTCTGCAGATCGTCCCTATGACCTACAATCACAATCTCCTTCGTCGTTCCCGTCGCATACAACAACGCGCTGAGCAACGCGGAGTGGCCTGACGGGTAATGAGCAACCATACCGCCAAAAGCCTTAAACTGCTTGGCTGCATAGTTCTCTAATTGAGATTCACCCGTTAGCCGCGCAAGCCTCACAAAATTATAGGCCGCGATGCTGTTACCCGACGGAATCGCACCGTCATAGATTTCTTTAGGCTTGGCAATTAGCTGCTCACTATCTGACCCATAAAAGAATAATCCGTCCCGTTCCTCATCCCAGAACAAATCGATCATATTTTGATTGAGCGTCAACGCCCGTTGCAGATACTCTATATCGAAGGTCGCCTGGTATAACTCGATCAAGCCCCACACATAAAAAGCATAATCATCTACATAACCGGGATAAGCTGCTTCTCCGTCCCTGTAACGTGCCAACATCCGTCCGTTCTCCTGTCTCAAATGGTTCCACAAAAACGTCTCAGCCTTCCGAGCTTGCTCTGTATATCTCGTGTCTCCAAAAGCTTGTCCTGCCTTCGCCAGAGCAGCAATCATCAATCCGTTCCACGAGGTCAAAATCTTGTCATCCTTGTGAGGATGAACCCGTTGCTCTCTGGCAGCAAACAGCTTGGCGCGTAGCTCACTAACCCGCTGCTCCAGTTCCTGCTCAGTCAAGTCATGCTTGATCCCATAGGCTTCCAGATTGATATCAATCAGGTTTGGAATGTTGTGGCCTTCAAAATTGCCGTAAGGTGTAATTCCATACAAATCGTTGAAAAAGGCAGCATCCTCATCGCCTAGTACAGCCCTTACCTCAGAGTCGTCCCAGACGTAGAATCTCCCCTCTTCTCCTTCGGAATCCGCATCCTCCGCCGAATAAAAGGCACCATCTGCATCCGTCATGTCTCTTGCGATATATGTAAAGATTTGTTCTGTAATCCGTCGGTACATTTCCTTGCCTGTCACCTGCCAAGCCTCTGTATACGCGATGGCCAACAGAGCATTGTCATACAGCATTTTTTCAAAATGCGGCACCAACCATTTCTCGTCCACGGAGTATCGTGAGAACCCCATGCCTATATGGTCGTAGATTCCGCCCCGGGACATCGCATCCAGCGTCTTCTCTGCCATTTCCAGTGCCTGTTGATTCCCCGTATGCTGTGCATATCGCAGCAAAAAAGACAGGTTATGCGGAGAAGGAAACTTAGGAGCTTCCCCGAAGCCGCCATATTCCTTATCGAAGGTGTGGCTGAATTCATGGAAAGCTTTATTCAAACTCTGTTCATCCAGTTCACCGCGATAACCTGCAAGCAAGTCCTGCCGCTCATGCTCGGTAAGCACCTGCTCACTCAGCTCCACCAGCTCTTCAGGCTGTTCTTTCCACCGGGTACCCACCTTGTCCAGCAGCTCCAACAGTCCGACACGGCCAAATTTCTGCTCCTTGGGCAAATACGTCCCCGCAAAAAAAGGCTTCTGATCCGGCGTCATCAATATCGTCAGTGGCCAGCCTCCATGCCCCGTCATCGTCTGGCAGATGGACATATAGATATGATCCACATCTGGACGTTCTTCACGATCCACCTTAATGGATACGTAATCCCTGTTTAATACCTCAGCTACTTCTTCATCCTCGAAAGATTCTCTCCCCATTACATGGCACCAATGGCAAGTGGAATAGCCGACAGATAGGAAAATAGGCTTGTTATTACGCTTAGCAGTTTCAAAAGCCTCATCTGACCAAGGGAACCAATTTACTGGATTGTGAGCATGCTGTAGCAAATAAGGTGATTTTTCCTTGGCTAGTCTATTCGGTTTGCTGCTCGTTGTCATGGGACATCACCACTTCCGTAGTTGGATTTTATGCTTGGTACTATTTTACCCTAAATGAATGGTAAAAGTCGGAAGGGATGAAAAAAGATAATATCAGATTAGAATATATCAGTATCCCTCTCCCTCACCGGCTCATCCAGCACGATCAACTTGAGTTTTAACGCAATCACCTTGGCGACATTGACACGCTGAGGTCGGAGCTTATTAGAGGAGTTTAACATTATACTCATTAGAACATCTCCAGAGCTTTCAGTAAGGCATATTCACTTGTTCTAGCCCCTTCTTTTGAAAAATGCGCATCCGGAAACGCGGGAGACATATGATGGTACCCGGGATAGACATGTAATTCCACTAAGACACCATCAAAGGCCAGTTGTTTTGCAAAAACTAAGGCCTCATCAATGAATAAATCAAGGGTACCTATATTTATATAAGTCGGTGGTAATCCGGCCAATGACTTAGCACGGGCCGGCACATAATACTCACTTACCTCCTCCTGACCCGGTTCATCCCCCAATACAGATTTCCAGCCAAAATAGTTGCTTTGTTTTGTCCAAATAAACTCTCCTGAGTATGGATGCTCTGGTGCGGTGCTTGTGCGATCATCTAGCATTGGCCTCATTAATCTTAGATGATGGATTTCGAATTCCTTCTGATCACGAATGTACAAGGCTAGGCCAGCCGCCAATCCGCCGCCAGCGCTGCTGCCCCCTACGGCAACTTTCTGAGTATCTATCCCTAACTCTTCCGCATGTTCAATACACCATTTTAGGCCCGAATAACAATCCTGTAACTGACTTGGCTGTACATGCTCTGGTGCTAGGCGATAGTACACAGATACACAACAAAAACCATGTTGTGAAGCAAGAGATGCATTAGCAGGACGATCCACGACTGGACTTCCTAAGACCATCCCGCCTCCGTGTATCGAATAATATAGAGGCATCTTATGATGCTTTGATTGTGAGGGCTTAATGATTTCTATTTGAATATCTGGACCCCTAAAATAGCTTGGCACAACCTTTTTTTCTAATGTAATAGGGAACATCTGCGTTACATCTATTTGTTGCATCATTTGAGATTGATTTTTACGTGCTTCCATTAGTGTAGATTCGGTAAGGTCGGTTATTGGTATTAAATCAACTGCACTGATAATTTCTGGATCAATCAGATGTCTACTTCTACTTCTTTGCTCCCCCATAGTAATCGTTTCCCCGCTTTCTTGTTTTAAAGACAATGAATCAATACATATTTCATATTGTTGCTGTCGTTTATATTCATATTTTAAAGATTAAAATAAGCTTTATAAATGAAAACAACGATTTAGAATCATTTTTGGCATAAAAACAATAATAAAAAAATGAAGTACAGCCTTTGAAATAGAATGGGTCTGTTGGATCATTGAGGGAGGGTGAGCGGAATTTTGGGATCAAGAACGGTATGTAAAAAGTTCAAGAGAGAAAATGAAATGCCAAAAACGTATTTCGGAATCTGGATGTGGGAAATAATGCGAGAACACACATCAAACCTTTTACCAAATAAAAAAGACGTGACCGGATTGGTCGTTCACAGCGATCATCCGATCACGCCCTAAGCTCACCACGTTATGAGGCCAAAATTAAATTCATTTATGCGGGTAGAGTACCACGCCACTTTACAAACTAGGTATTTTTATGTGAATAAACTATTTTCTTAATGGTTTCGGTAGAGAGGAAAAACTCCTTAGCTAATTGCTCGATACTGCTGCTATTTTGAAAAGCATTTCTGATTGCGGCATTTCGCTGTTCAAGCAACCTTCTCCCGCCACTCAAACTGCCCCAATTCATATATTCCGTTTTTGGCTTGGGAATATACAGAGTCTCTCCTTGAACATATTTTTGAATTTCCATAATTAGTTTTTGAGGTAAAACTTTTGTAGCATTCGTATATTTCAATTTTGCTCGCCCCTTATTTTGATTCTTTAAAATAAGGTGCAAAGCCAAAAATATTAAAAAAGCTTGTTCAGCGTTAAAAATTGTTTCGCCCCATACAAAGTAACGCTTTCCTAATAATTGGCTTTGCATGAGTGTAAGAAGTCACAGACAATCCCAATAGATTCTCCATCAGTAGGCACCCCCTTTTACTTCGCAAGTATAGCATAACTTCTGCTCACCTGGGACCAGCTAAATGATATCAGTACAATCCAACCATTAAAATTGAGCTGATATATAACTGATCTTCATTCGTTTATGAGGTGTTGC
>NZ_JBBOTK010000006.1:0-374266 GCF_038005565.1 Paenibacillus sp. FSL R10-2748 | reverse complement strand
GAGCTTTATGATTAATATTCCCTGATAGCTCAGTTGGTAGAGCACTCGACTGTTAATCGAGTTGTCACAGGTTCGAGTCCTGTTCGGGGAGCCATATGGAGAGGTGTCCGAGTTGGCCGAAGGAGCACGATTGGAAATCGTGTAGGCGCCAAAAGCGTCTCGAGGGTTCGAATCCCTCTCTCTCCGCCATAATTATTTTATTGCATGGCCCGTTGGTCAAGGGGTTAAGACACCTCCCTTTCACGGAGGTAACAGGGGTTCGAATCCCCTACGGGTCATAAAAATATCATAAAAGAACTTGCAATAAAAAGTTCATTATGGTATAATATGAGAAGTGCTTAATTGTGGAGGCTTAGCTCAGCTGGGAGAGCATCTGCCTTACAAGCAGAGGGTCGGGGGTTCGAGCCCCTCAGCCTCCACCATTTGAAAATTAAATATTTATTATTGTCGCGGGGTGGAGCAGTTCGGTAGCTCGTCGGGCTCATAACCCGAAGGTCGCAGGTTCAAATCCTGCCCCCGCAACCAATTAAAATTTATTATGGAACTGTGGTGTAGAGGCCTAACATGCCTGCCTGTCACGCAGGAGATCGCGGGTTCGAATCCCGTCAGTTCCGCCATTAGTAATACAACGTTTAATGAAGAGCCTTATAATAAGGCTCGGTAGCTCAGTCGGTAGAGCAGAGGACTGAAAATCCTCGTGTCGGCGGTTCGATTCCGTCCCGAGCCACTTTTAATTGAATATTTTATGTGCCGGTGTAGCTCAACTGGTAGAGCAACTGACTTGTAATCAGTAGGTTGGGGGTTCAAGTCCTCTCGCCGGCACCATTTTTGGAGGATTAGCGAAGTGGCCAAACGCATCAGACTGTAAATCTGCTCCCTTACGGGTTCGGTGGTTCGAATCCATCATCCTCCACCAGTTTTATAGGGGCATAGTTTAAAGGTAGAACAACGGTCTCCAAAACCGTTGGTGTGGGTTCAATTCCTGCTGCCCCTGCCAATTATTCATTACTTGCGGCGGTCGTGGCGAAGTGGTTAACGCACCGGACTGTGACTCCGGCATTCGTGGGTTCAAGCCCCATCGGCCGCCCTTTACTTATTGGGGATTAGCCAAGCGGTAAGGCAACGGACTTTGACTCCGTCATGCATAGGTTCAAATCCTATATCCCCAGCCATCTTTATGCGGACGTGGCTCAGCGGTAGAGCATCGCCTTGCCAAGGCGAGGGTCGCGGGTTCGATTCCCGTCGTCCGCTTTGTTACACTCTGGCGCCATAGCCAAGTGGTAAGGCAAAGCTCTGCAAAAGCTTTATTCCCCAGTTCAAATCTGGGTGGCGCCTCCATAATTGAATATGCCGGCGTGGCGGAATGGCAGACGCGCTCGACTCAAAATCGAGTGGGAAACCGTGGAGGTTCGAGTCCTCTCGCCGGTATTAACTAAAAGAGTTCATTAGAGATAATCTCTAGTGGGCTTTTTTTATTTGAGCTTTAGTACCCCACTCATTGCTTGAGCTGAAGACACCTTTGAGTTGTATTCGAAATGCGAATAAATATTTGCCGTTGTTGCATAATCGCTGTGGCCTAACCATTCCTGAACTTCTTTCATGCTTACCCCTAATACATCTACATAAATATACTCCAGGTATTCAAGACAATAAGAATTGTCAGAAGATAAGCGATAGGATTTCTGTTATTCCTTCATACGAATCAGAAGCTCATAGAACGTGTCCACCAGTGGCAGTATACGGCGACTGGCTTTATTCTTGGTTCGGTCCTTTTCAATTTCAATATATCTACCATTCAAATTGCCCGATGTGGCGGTATGTTTAATATTAATAGTCCAATTCAATAAATCAATAGACGACCATTTTAATCCTACGACCTCGCTTCGGCTTAGCCCATAAAAGGCAGCCAGGATAACGAAAAGTTCAATTCTTTCGCCTCGAATTACTGCGAGGAGTTGATTCAGCTCCTCGGCATTGTAGAAGCTCACGACGTAATTGTTCTTTTTTGGGCTTTCAACTAAGTCAGGGAGATTCGCCACAATCAGCTTTATTTTCACGGCATACTGAAGGGCTCTGCAAATGTTCGCGTGGTAATGAATAACGGTATTGGCGCTGACACCTTGCACATTCATTTCATGGGTATACAAGGTCTGAAAATCCTCTGTAGTTAAATCATCAAGCAATACATCCCTTTCTCTCGGAAAAAGGATCTACGCGGCCTTTTACAGTGTCGGAATAGGAGATATAGGAGATAAGCCCGATACTGTTTTTCATCATCTCTAGCCATTGAAGCATAAAGTCTGCGAACAGCCTTTTGCTATTACCGGATGGAGTAGCCGCTTTTACTCTTACAGCATATCTTCGTTTTCAACCGCGAGTGCTTGTCCTTCCATATGATAATTCTTCCTGGCTTCCTGAAGCAAGATTTCGGCTCTTTTCTTGGTTCCTTTTATCTTAAGCCCCGTAGGGATCCATTTTGGTTATCGTTTACCATTCTCATCTTTACAGTTAGGCGGATGTCCCGTTGCGCTTTCTCCTCTTCCAACAACTCCAGAGGGTGAACCCGATCCTTTTTCAAATACCGGTTGAGCTTCGGAATGGATTTGCTACAAAAGTGGTAGCTGAATCCGCCGATGGATTGCTTTAGCGCCCAGAAGGTGCATTTGATTTTGAACCGGGCGGTATAAAGTTCGATGATCTAGGTCGCCTCCAGTGTCAGATCGGTGCTGGCTAGAATGGGGCATCGCCTGTTCGGATTCACCAGCAAAAACCACAGTTTTTGGTATACTCTTTGGCCCCATAACATATCCAGACACAGGTAACTGACGGATTATTCATTGCCATACATGCTCACGATAGCGTACTCAAACGCTGCGGTACGGCTTTAAAACAGCTCGGCCAAGCACCACCTTTGTCCTCTTTTTACGGTAGCGACCCCGGTCTGTGGCAGGTGTACCATGACGTTCATAGGCAACGGTATTGGACTTGGCTTCGGTTACCATATCCATCCGGGTGCTGCCGAATTGATCAGAGGTAGGCAAAACCATTTCCGGGACGTGCCCTAGTCAAAACACAGCATGAGGCCGATGACAATGACAACAAACCCATGAAAAGCGCCTCCAAAATTGCGTCACATTTAACACAATTGATATTGATTATCAATATCAATTGTGTTAATATAATTTTGTTCACTTGTGAACAAAAAATAATCTAATGGTGACACTGAACTTGGTCTGCAACTACTACAAGAGAGGGGAGATTGGGAAATTGGAGTTTCAAAATCATTTTAAAGGTCATCTTTACGAGCAATATATTAAAATGCTACATCTGAATGAGCTGTATACTGAACAAGAATTTAACTCGTTTCGGCAACAGGCCAGAAAGTACCAGATTGACATGCTCTCCAACAATATTACTAGTGTACACGTTATTGATTGCATTGGTGATTATGAACCGATAAATCATACCGGGATTGTGGAGAAGATGGGGTTGTCCAAAGCTAGCATTACTAAAATTAGTGCAAAGCTGCTGGAAATGGGCTTCATTATGAGAAGTCAACTGAACAGCAATCGTAAGGAGATTTACTTTAGTTTAACGGATAAGGGAAGACACGTTTATCATTTGCATAAAGAACTGCACAAAGAAAAAGAAGAAAGGTTTTACCAATTCATTGAATCCTATTCAGAGGTTGAGCTGCAGACTATTGGAAAATTTATGAGTGATTTGGTGGCGCGTGCCGAAGAATACTCCGAAGGGAAGTTTACGATAAATGACGACATTAAAGATTGAGGAATTAAGATCCAAGATTGAAGGGAAAGAAATTTTAAAAGGGCTCACACTGGAGATTCATGGCGGAGAGATTCATGCGATTATGGGGCCTAATGGGACGGGAAAAAGTACATTAGCTTCAGCTTTAATGGGCCATCCCAAATATGAGGTTACTGGCGGTAAGGTGACATTGGACAATGAAGACCTTCTGGAGATGGAGGTGGATGAGCGTGCCCAGGCAGGCTTGTTCCTCGCTATGCAATACCCAAGTGAAATTGCTGGCGTGACCAACTCGGACTTTCTCAGAAGTGCCATCAATGCACGGCGTGAAGAAGGCGATGAGATATCCTTAATCCGTTTTATCCGTGAAATGGAGAGCAAAATGAAGGGGCTGGAGATGAACCCGGAATTTGTGCATCGTTATTTGAATGAGGGATTCTCTGGCGGTGAAAAAAAGCGGAATGAGATTTTGCAAATGATGCTACTTGAACCCAAGTTTGTGATCCTGGATGAAGTGGACTCAGGGCTTGATATTGATGCACTGCGTATTGTGGCCAATGGCGTAAATGAGATGCGCAGCCCGGATAGAGGCTTTTTAATCATCACCCATTATCAACGACTGTTGAATTATATTACCCCGGATTTTGTGCATGTCATGATGCAAGGCCGGATAGTTAAATCTGGCGGTCCGGAGCTTGCCCACCGTTTGGAGGCTGAAGGGTACGATTGGGTGAAGGAGGAACTTGGGATTACGGATGAGACGGTAAGGGAAGCTTAAAAGCCGGAGAGGAGGAACAGCACGTGGATATACAAGCTAGAGTTTCAATGAATGTGGACGATTTACGCGCATGGTCAAGCGCTAAGGATGAACCTCGTTGGCTGATTGAACGCCGCGTTCACGCACTCGAACTGGCAGGGACGCTGGAGTTGCCTAAAGTGGAGAAAATCAATCTCGAAAAATGGGATATCTACGAAAGTGGAGATTACAAGGCTGAGAATGCGTGGTCTAGTTTGGAGGAAGCGCCGGAGGTTGTTCGAGGTTTGGTTGCTTCTCCGGTGAAAGGCGGACTAATCGTTCAGTTCAACTCGGATGTAGTGTATACGAAATTGTCCGAGAGCTTAGCCGCCCAGGGAGTCATTTTAACGGATCTGCATACTGCGGCAAAAGAGCATGAGGAGCTGGTTCAACGTTATCTCTTTCAGGCAGTAAAGCCAGAAGAACATCGTTTATCTGCTGCACACAGTGCCTTATGGAGTGGTGGCGTTTTTCTATATGTCCCAGACGGTGTAGAGGTTGAAGCACCTATTCAAGCGATCTTTCTTAACGATACAAGCGGTGTGTGTTTTGCTCCTCACGTCTTAATTGTGGCAGGGAGCAACAGCAAGATCACTTATGTGGATAATTGTGTATCAAGTGGTGATGATGTCAAGGTATTGCATAACGGTGTGACGGAGGTCTTCGCGGGGGCGGGCTCAAAGGTGCAAGTAGCTTCGGTTCATCAGCTTGCTGCAACTACAACAGATTTCACCCAGCGACGGGCGGTCGTTCTTGCTGATGGGGGTGTGGAATGGATTATTGGTGAGATGAACAATGGTTATACCGCCAGCGATACCAAAACTTTGCTACAAGGCAACGGGGCGGTCTCCGACAATAAGGTGATTGCTATTGGCACGGGCAATCGAAAATCGAGCTATACAACTCAAGCTCAGCATTTTGGCAGAAGCTCGGTAAGCCAGATGATTACGCGTGCAGTCATGCTTGAAGAAGCTACGGCCATTATCAACGGCATTACAAAGATTGAAAAAGGTGCAACCCATTGTGATGGTCAGCAAACAGAACGCGTGCTTATGCTAAGTCCTAAAGCTCGCGGCGATGCCAATCCGATCCTGCTGATAGATGAGGATGATGTAACCGCGGGTCATGCTGCATCCGTGGGGCAAGTAAATGCAGAGCAAATCTATTATCTGATGTCGCGCGGGATATCACGGAGTGAAGCCGAACATCTTGTTATTTTTGGATTTCTCGCTCCTGTCATTTCGGAGATCCCGCTGGAAGGTGTTCGCAGTCGCCTAAAAGATTTAGTGGAAAGCAAGCTCGGCAGATCATAGCAAATCAAAATGAATCTTGAAAGGTTAAAAAGGAGTGATACTAATGGCTAAAAAAGCACCAGATATGGGCGAATATAAATATGGGTTTCGCGACAAGCACCAGTCTATTTTTCAATCTGGAAAAGGTCTGACGGAAGAGATTGTCCGGGAAATTTCCCGGATCAAGGAAGAGCCGGAGTGGATGCTCAATTTTCGGTTGAAAGCTTTGAATCAATTCTACAAAATGCCGATGCCTGAATGGGGAGCGGATTTGACCGGGCTAAATCTTGATGACATCCAGTATTACGTTCGCCCTTCTGAAAAACAGGGAAAGACCTGGGAGGAGGTTCCTTCCGAGATCAAAGCAACCTTTGACAAGCTGGGAATCCCTGAAGCGGAGCAAAAGTTCCTGGCGGGCGTATCCGCTCAATATGAGTCGGAAGTAGTTTATCACAGCATGCGGAAAGAACTGGAGGATCAGGGCGTTATTTTCCTTGATACGGATAGTGCATTAAAGCAATACCCCGAAGTGTTTAAGCAACATTTTGGGACGATCATCCCTCCTGCCGACAATAAATTTGCGGCGCTTAATAGTGCAGTTTGGTCAGGCGGTAGCTTTGTATACATTCCGAAGGGTGTTCAGTGCGAGGTTCCTATACAAGGTTATTTCCGTATTAATTCTGAAAATATGGGTCAATTCGAGCGGACATTAATTATTGCCGAAGAGGGCAGCTTTGTCCATTATGTTGAAGGATGTACAGCACCTATTTATAGTACCAGTTCTCTGCATAGTGGAGTTATTGAAATTATTTGCCGGAAAGATTCCCGTGTCCGTTACACGACCATTCAGAATTGGGCTCCTAATATCTACAACTTGGTAACCCAAAGGGCTGTGGCAGAAGAAAATGCCACAATGGAATGGGTGGACGGCAACATCGGCTCCAAGGTAACAATGAAGTATCCGGCAGTATTATTGAAAGGACGGGGAGCCAAGGGGTCCATCCTGTCTATTGCCGTAGCCGGTAAAGATCAGCATCAAGATGCTGGCGCGAAGGTAATTCACCTTGCTCCCGAGACAACATCTACGATTATATCCAAATCCATCAGCAAGCAGGGCGGAAAAGTAAACTACCGAGGGTTGTCCAGCTTCAGCCGCGATTCCGCAGGGTCCAAGTCCAATATTAAGTGCGATACGTTGATATTGGACAACATGTCAACATCAGATACGATTCCGTACAATGAAATTAAAAACGATCAGATTACTTTGGAGCACGAGGCAACAGTATCCAAAGTGTCCGAGGAACAATTGTTTTACTTAATGAGCCGCGGGCTTACAGAACAAGATGCTACACAAATGATTGTAATGGGCTTTATTGAACCGTTTACCAAAGAATTGCCAATGGAATATGCCGTTGAAATGAATCGGTTGATTCAATTTGAGATGGAAGGAAGCATCGGTTGATTCATTAATTTAATAGATCAAACCTTTATCATTCTTTAAAGAGGTGCTAGTAATGAAGAAAAATAATTCGGACGATTCAGAACTAGCTCAAATTACCCGAGAGATACGAAAACTTCAGTTCTGCTTCAATATGCTGTCAGGATTGAGCGCAAGTTGTGGTGTGATGATACCTTTAGACTCTATTCATACGCTTATAAGGGAACTTTCGGATCAAGAGGTCACTCTTAGGCAAAAAGCAAAGGATCACTCAGACGATCTAGGGTGAAAAAAGGTCTGAATTGACGGTTGATAAAAAATGGGAGGAGTTGACATAATGGATGAAAATGGAGTTTTATTCGATGAAGTATCGGAAGTTCTTCTCAAACTACGTCCTTTCTTACTGCGTGACGGTGGAGATGCTGAACTGGTCGAAGTTGAGAACGGTATAGCAAAATTAAGATTTTTGGGAGCTTGCAATGGTTGCCCAAGTGCTACGATTACGTTAAAGGTTGCTATTGAGCGCGCAATTCTTGAGGAAATTGATGATATTAAAGAAGTTGTACAAGTATTCTAAATTCCTTGATACTGAGCAACTGAGTTAGTCCTGTCGCAGACCATAGCTACGGAAGTTGATCCCGCTGCTCAATACCAAAGTACATCGACAGATTACCTTGCGGGTCGAAATCGACGAGCAGCGCTTATTTTCCTTCATTAAACAAGGTATTATCAAGATTGTATTCGGTATCGAGTGGGAAACCGTGGAGGTTCGAGTCCTCTCGCCGGTATACACAAAAGGGTGATAAAATGCTTAAAGGCATTTTATCATCCTTTTTATTATATATTCATGATTTTGGCAACAAGGTTAACATGGATTTGACCAGCGCTTTGATCTTATCGTAAGATGATGGTACTGAAAAAACTTTTCTAGTTTACTGAGCGCGAAAGAAATGAGGACGAATATGCAGGAAAGAATTTTGGAGGCTTTTGTAGAGGAAGTTCATGAAAATGGTTTGAAATTTACGATGGATGATCTTGCGAAAAGACTCGCCATTAGTAAGCGTACGTTGTATGAACATTTTTCGTCTAAGACGCTTATTTTAGAAACACTTATTGAGCGTACTAATGATGATATGATTCGTAAAACTGAGCAAATTATCGAAAATAATGAGTTATCTTTGTTAGACAAGATTAAGCAGTCGATTAGGGTCATGCCTCTGTATTATAAGTTTTACGATTTAAGAATATTGGACCAGATGAAAAAGTATTATCCTGAGCAATGGAAAAGGGTACATGCCGATTTAAATGACTGGTCTCCGATTAGAAGATTAATTCAGGAAGGCATTCGAGAAGGAATAATAGTGAACAAAAATGAGGCTCTGATCATGAAGCTTATTATTGAATCTGTAAATTTAACGCTTGATCAGCGTTTCTTTCTGGATAACAGTGTGACGGTAGAGGAAGCAACTTATTCTATTGTAGATATTCTGTTGTTCGGATTGGTCGAAAAATAAAAAAATAGCCTCAACAATATGCTGCATATTTGAAGAGGCCATTTTTTTATATGAAAACTAATAAAACAATTTTAGTTTCAATTGTTTTTGAAAAAGAATAATGAAGTTTATCTGATGTTGAATAAAGAGATACGGAAAAGGAAGGGTGGAAATATGTCTATACTCACAAGAAATCGAGGAGCAATGCTGTTATTGATGCTTAACATTTTTTTGGCATTCATGGGGATTGGCTTAGTTGTCCCTGTGTTACCTAAGTTTATAAGTGAGCTAGGGATGAATGGTTCCTCGATGGGGCTGATGGTTGCAGCTTTTGCGTTGACACAGCTTTTGTTATCACCATTGTCAGGAAAGTTGTCTGATCGTTATGGACGTAAAAAGTTGATTGTTTCTGGGATGTTCATCTTCATGTTATCAGAGCTTGTTTTTGGACTGGCAAATTCCATTCCTACCCTGTTCATAGCACGAATCATGGGTGGAGCAGGGGCAGCATTGCTTACTCCTTCTATTATGGCCTATGTAGCTGACGTGACCTCGTTTGAGGAAAGAGGCAAGGGAATGGGAATGATCAATGCAGCGATCAACACAGGCTTCATAATAGGACCAGGGATTGGCGGTTTGCTTGCCACATATGGAATACGCATTCCCTTCTTTGCGGCAGCAGGAGCTGCGGGAATAGCGGCTATCTTGTCTCTGTTAGTGCTGCCTGAGTCTTTAAGCAAGGAAAAGCAACAATTTAATAGAGAGCTTCCACGTCAAAAAGAAAATCTTTTGCAGCAATTTGCCAAGTCATATCAATCTCCATATTTCATGGGTTTACTCATTGTATTTGTCGTTGCTTTTGGGTTAGCGAACTTTGAAACAGTGTTTGGACTGTTTGTTGACCATAAATATGGTTTTACACCAATGGATATTGCCATCATTATAACGACAGGCTCCATTATGGGAGCAGTTGTCCAAGCAACTATATTTGGATGGATCATTAATCGTTTTGGAGAGAAAAAAGTCATTCACCTCTGTTTGGCTATTGGGGGCGTTTTCATTTTTCTAACCCTATTTGCTGAACAGTATGTGATGATTATGCTGACGACCTTTATCATTTTTCTGGCTATGGATATCCTTCGTCCAGCAGTAAGCACTTCTCTATCCCGGCAGGCCGGAGATGAGCAAGGCTTTGTGGCAGGAATGAACTCATCCTATACAAGCTTGGGTAATGTGATTGGACCGTTAATTGCAGGACTGTTGTTCGATGTTCATATTAACCTGCCTTATATGGTTGCAGCTATAGCGTTACTGGCTTGTCTTGTCCTGTCACTACGCTCCAAGAAAGCGGGTGAGCAACACTCGATAGCCCGTGCAGCAGAACAGCATAGAGGGTGATAGCCGCAGGTCTATATTCATCCCCGACTTAGGTCTAGGTTCAAAAACCGTCTGGGGTCCGTTTTGTCGAACGCTAAGTCAGCGTACAATAAGAACATAAGCAAGACACAGTGAAAGGCGGTGAGAGATGATGAGAGTTAACAAAGGGAATGGGTTAGCCATTGTACTGATCGTGTTGGGTTCGATTATGCTGCTCGGTAAGTTTACTCCGTTTTTCGGTCACTTTTTAGGACATCTGATTGGTTACTTAATTCCGATAGCTATGGTCATGCTAGGCTACTACGGTGTGAAAAAAGGAAATGCGCTCTTCGGCTGGATCGTACTTGTACTCGGGGTACTGATTTTGCTTGGCAAACTGTCCTGGCTTCTGGGACCGCTACTGGCAATCGGGTTGATCATATTTGGTGTTTCCCTGCTGAGTGACCGCAGAAGACGTTACTGATTTAGCAGTTTGGCGAATGAAAAAAGATTGTAGCAACGAAGTGATAAATTATGGCAATACGAATTGTGAAAGGAGCAGACGCAAATGAGTGTTTTTCGAAGAATGCGCGATATCACGGTAGCGACCTTCAATGAGCATTTGGAACAAAGCCAAGACCCGGTGCAACTAATTGACCAGTTCTTGTATAATACCCGCCAGGAAATTGCCGAAGCGGAAAAACTCCATCAACAGTATGCGATGCATACAAGACAGATGAAGCAGCAGTTGGATCATGCATTGTCCATGCAGACCAAACGGGAGGAACAGGCGCTACTGGCTTTGAAGGCTGATGAAGAACATATCGCGAAGCTGGCCCTTCAGGAGAAAATGCTATATGCAGAAAAAGAAGAGCAGTATAGAGAACTGTGGGAGCAGAGCCGTGAATCACTACGTGAGCTAGAACAACAGCTAGATACGTTAAAGACAGAATATCAAACGGTACACAGCAAGCGTCAGTATTATGCGGCACGTGTACAGACGTTGAGACTCCAGCAGCAAATGAACGAACGGGCTGGTACATACGGTGGACGAAATGTTCCCCGAATGTTCAACCGCTTGGAAGACCGGGTAGCCGATATGGAAGCAGAAACGATGAGTCTGCGTGATTTACTTCGGGGTGAGGGCGACCATGTACAGGATGCCCAAGGCGGTGGATCGTTGCTTGAACAAGAGTGGGAGAGACTGAAAAGCAAGCTGAACAACAGCGGGAAGGAGTAAATTGATAATGACCCGAATTTACAGATCAAGCCGGGATAGAGTAATAACAGGTGTATGTGGCGGTCTTTCTGACGCAACAGGAATGGACTCAACATGGATTCGTATTCTGGTTGTGATCAGTTTCTTTATTACAGCAGGAACCACATTTATGATTTATGTGATTGCGGCACTGGTTATCTCCAAGGAGCCGAGATCTCCTTTCGATGGAGGATTTGGCCCTGACAGCGGACCCTATAATCAACAGGACCCGCGCTATTATGGCAGTAACAATACAAGATCGCAGTATGGGCAGGGAACTGGTTACAATCAGGGCGGCGCATACGGCAATTCGAACCCGTTTTTTGGTCAAGATGCCCGCAACTCATCCAAATTTAACACAGGTCAGAACAACGACTTGGATTCCATGATGGAAGATATTGAGAAAAAGGCAATGAAAAAAGAATTGGCAGAGTTACGCAAAAAAGTAGAGCAATTC
The DNA here is from genome assembly GCF_038005565.1 of Paenibacillus sp. FSL R10-2748. NCBI lineage: Bacteria > Bacillati > Bacillota > Bacilli > Caryophanales > Paenibacillaceae > Paenibacillus > Paenibacillus sp. FSL R10-2748. The sequence goes on along the minus strand of NZ_JBBOTK010000006.1, from coordinate 362,408 downwards.
GAGAAGGGAGATCGTAAATAATGGGGATCTTTAAAAGAATGAAGGATATGACAAGAGCATCGGTGAATGAAGTGTTGGATAAAGTGGAAGATCCGATTATTATGTTGAATCAATATTTGCGCGATATGGAGGCGGAAATTCACGAGGCTGAGGTAACGGTTGCCAAGCAAATGGCGAATGAACGACGTATGAAACAGCGTTTGGAGGAAGCGGTACGTGTATCCAATGAGCGTGAGAAGCAAGCCGAATCCGCATTACGAAATGGTCAGGAAGAAGTAGCACGAAAGCTGTTGGGAGAGAAGATTTATTTTGTGCAAAAGCAGGACGAATACCGCGACTTGCATACACAAGCTGAGCTTCAAGCAAAAGAATTAGTACAACAGCTTCACGACATGAAAGATGAGTTCTATAAAATGCGCAACAAGCGCAATGAGTTGGTATCCCGTGCTCAAATGGCGAAAGCCAAAAAGCAAATGTCTCAAATCAATAGTTTGCACACGATTGAAAGTGGGTCTGCTTCATTGGGCTTCCACCGTATGGAAGAAAAAATCATGCAAATGGAAGCTGAAGCTGACGTACTGCGTGCTCCTTACCGTCAAGCTCCAGGAGAAGCATATATTAATCCAGCTGAGGCTGAAAAACAGTTTAAAGTGGATGAGCAGCTTCAACAGCTTAAGTCCAAAATTCAGACAGGTGCTAAACCAGTCGATATGAAGAAGGACTGACTACTCGGAAACAAGACATTATGATATGCTGTATGGAATGGACATTGGTCGATGATCGTGCTCAATCTGTATGGTCCGGGAAAGCCATATGGCGGAATGTCGCGCCACTATGGCTTTTCCGTCCTGTATAAACATAAAGGGGGTGCAGCATGGAGAGAAAAAAATCAGCCTTGGCACTGGCAGGAATTGGCATCGGGATTATCATTTTATTCGGTCAGTGGATTGGGTTCCTCTCCGTGGTTGCACTGATCCTAATGTTGGCCGGAATATATAAGATCCGTAATTCCAAAATCAAAAAAGGTTACACGATGCTTGCGATTGGTGCTGGACTGTTAGTGCTGGATCATTTGTTCCTGTTTGTGGTAGTTACACTAGCATCATTAGCTGTATTCTATTCACGTTCAAGGAAGCTGCATAAAGGTCAAAGCTCCATATTCAAGCACAATTTTATATCCAATCATAAATGGGATGAAGTGCCTTGGAGTCTGCGCAGCACAAGCATATGGCATGTGGTTGGGGACGTGGATGCTGACCTGACGTTGGCTCTCCCAGAGGAACGTGAGTCCGTCATATTTCTACAAGGGATCTTCGGTGACATTGACATCACGTTACCGGATAATTACGGTGTAGAGGTGGAGATGCTCGTATTGTTCGGACAGATTCAGTTTGACCGGGATCATGAGGCGGGGATGCTCAATCGACTGGTTTGGAAGTCTCCCCATTTTGAGCAGAGTGAGTATAAAGTGAAGTTTGTCGTTTCGTACTTGGCGGGCGATGTCCGCGTCCGATTTTATTGAATCAGGAGGAGCCGGGATGAATCATAAAAAAACGTCCAACATGGTAACCCGCAGTATGGGTGAAGGTATCCTCCTGTGTGTTGTTGTGGGCGTAGTTGTCTTTTATATGCTGTATACATATGGATATGTGAAGTCGTTCCCAACCTGGGGCATGATATTGAAAGTTGCAGGAGCCGTTATACTGGTGTTGATTGGTACAGGGGCAATGTACGGATTTTATGAGAGCTACCGCTTTAAAAGCAGATTGGAAATGTTGAGAGAGACGTTGCTGATGTGGGAAAAGGGAACCCCTGCACGTGAGTTGCCGCCCCTAGGGCATGATGAGCTTGGCAGGCTGGGAGAGCAGCTGGAACGGATCGGGCGTAAATGGCAGGAACAAGTTACGTCTTTACAACGCTTATCCACGGATAATGCTCAGTTGGCAGAACAGGCACGGATGACTGCGATTGTGGAGGAGCGGCAGCGGCTGGCCAGAGAGTTGCATGACGCCGTATCACAGCAATTATTTGCTATTTCAATGACGGCGACGGCTGTGGGGAGGACGCTGGATAAGGATTTTGATAAAGCGCAGCGTCAAGTTGCGCTAATTGAAGAAATGTCTTCCGTGGCACAATCCGAAATGCGGGCGTTACTACTTCATCTGCGGCCTGTCTATCTGGAAGGAAAACGGCTTGAGCAGGGTTTGCGTGATTTGGTACAGGAGTTGCAGGCAAAGGTACCGATGGAGATTGATTTTGAGATTGAAAGCGGAGTACAGTTGGTTAAAGGCATTGAGAACCACTTGTTTCGTATTGTTCAGGAAGCGATGTCTAATACATTGCGTCATGCCAAAGCAACCCGCATGGAAATTCGTATCGTGCAACGCCCGGATTCCATCAGGCTGACGATTCGGGATAACGGTATTGGTTTTGAACTGGATGAGAAAAAGCAGACTTCATATGGATTATCCACAATGCAGGAGCGGGTCAGTGAAATTGGGGGAGCTATTCAATATATAACGGCACCGGGAAAAGGAACACGGATCGAGGTGTCCGTGCCAGTTATTAATGATGAAAGCGGAAGGAACGATGATCATGGAAACGGAATTACCGATTAGCGTACTGCTGGTAGACGACCATGAAATGGTACGGATTGGTCTTGCGGCGGTGCTGGGGACGGAAGAAGGTATTGAAGTGGTCGGCGAGGCTGGAAGCGGAGAAGAAGGCATACGGTTGGCTTCCGAATACAAGCCAAATGTCATTTTGATGGATCTGGTCATGGATGGCATGGATGGCATCGAAACGACACGCCAAGTAACTCGTCTGCTTCCAGAGACAAAGGTGATTGTGCTGACGAGTTATTTGGACGATGAGAAAATGTATCCGGTCATTGAGGCAGGGGCATTCAGCTATTTGCTCAAAACGTCTCGTGCTTCCGAGATAGCGGATGCGATCCGTGCAGCTGCACGCGGACAGTCCGTACTAGAGTCACAGGTGGCCTCCAAGATGATGAATCGATTTCGCCAGCCACAGGCTGAGGCACCCGCGCATACGGAACTGACTGATCGTGAGATGGAGGTGCTTCGCCTGTTGGCACAAGGGAAGTCTAATCAGGATATCGCAGATGAGCTGATTATCGGGATTAAGACGGTAAAATTCCATGTCACGAACCTTCTCGCTAAATTAGGAGTGGAAGACCGTACACAGGCGGCGATCTATGCCTATAAGAACGGATTAGCAGAGTAGAATGTAGAATAAACGAATACAAAAAACCGGAGACGACAATAGTCCTCCGGTTTTTTGTATTCCATAACAAGGTGTTTAGATCAGGAGGAATAAAAAGGCGATTAAAGCCAGATCTAGTGCAAGCCCTGCCCCGTATCCATATCCGCCGTACCCACCGCGATAGCCTGGTCTGCCATTTCCAGCAAATCCGCCTGCGTCATAAGGAAAGGATGGACTCAGAGGTTCGTTAGGCGGCTTAATTAAGGCATTTAGTTTGGCAGAGGTACGAGCTTTGTTTTTAGGATTCCTTTTTTTCTTTTTAGAGGAATTCTTTTTTGGGGATTGTTTTCCTTTGTTACTGTAGCTCCCGGCGTAGAGACTGCCAGGAAAGGAGGATGGATATCCGTTCAACATCAGCTTGCCTTTGCTACACCCACTTAAGATGCCGATGTGTCGTGTACCATCACGCATAACGGCACAGACCAGACGTCCACCATGAGGTGCCACATTGGCTTCATTTACAGGATAAATCGGAAACATGATTTCACCTCTTTTGGTGTAAGATGCATTGTGATCATAGTCTATTCTTACGGTGCCTACGATGTATGGTCGAACACCCAGTAGGCAGATGAATATTTTAGAAGGGCTTTGCCGTAGCTGTGTGTATAAAACCTTTGACAAAGGGAATGCTATTGATAGATTGATAGATTTCAAACCAGCCGAAAAAGAAAGTAACCAGAGCGTAGGTGTGGGAATCGGATGGTTGTGGAGCGGGGGGAACGATAATGTTAAAAGCAGAGCTGATTAAAAAAGGGATTATTGCAATTTTGGTATTAGGAACGGTGCTGGTACTGGCTGGCTGGCGCTACGGAACCCTTCAGACAAACCGATATGATTCCCGCGAAGCAGAAACGGCTTTACGTTCATTGTTAATCATCTCGGACCAGGCCCCGGGTACGTTGGATAAGCTGGTTGTGAAGTGGCAAGGCGATTGGATTTCTAACCATGAAGAGCCGGCAGATGTGGCGGCACAGATAGCCGATCAGCTGAATATACCCACAGTAAACAAACTCGTAGAAAATGGACACACGGTTTATCGTTCTGTTCGTCATAGTGAGGATCTAAGAATCCGCTTAAATGTGATGGAACGTCAAACTGGACAATGGTATGTAGTTGTTCAACTGGAGAGTAATAATGCAGGACGTGAGCGGTTGATTCAGCTTCATAAACTTTGTGCTGAGCAATTAAAATCTATGGGGATTCAAGCGCAGTGGAACACAGCCCTTCAGCGTTCGCTGCATACAAAGGAATCCAAAGATCAACTGTTGAAACTGACAGAGGCGAGCTTAGCAGAGAACATCTCCATGCAGGCCAAAGAAAGATATACGGATGCGACTACTGTGGCTATATCCTATGAAGCTCCAGAGCTGCCGTTAATGATTCAAAGCGGTGAGCATCAGGTCCAGATGCAGATGGCTGTACATGAAGATAGGGAGCAGCAGAATACACGTATAACGCTCGGTTTCCCGCTCATCACGATTGAATACTGACTTATAAGGTAAATTTATGATTCATCGGATAGCTTATCCATGTAGGATATGATAAAATATCATCAAATCTTTAGTTCCATGTTTTTCGAAAATCAAGTATGATCTTGTATAAATATACACAATACTACATGCGGATTTCGGGGATTGTGGATTGCGGAATCTTGACATGGGAAGAATGAGGTACTTCATGGCTGACATACCTGCTAAAGAATCTGTTGTGACGCAAGGCGCAGTTCTGTTTATTTTTGGCGCTACGGGCGATTTGGCTCGTCGCAAGCTTTTTCCTGCTATTTACAGCTTGTACCGCGAAGGCAAGCTTGCTGAAGATTTTGCCGTTATTGGTGTAGCAAGGCGTCCGCGCACAGAGGAAGAATTCCGTAATGACCTGTATGCTTCCATACAGGAGTTTAGTCGCTACAAAGCAGAAAATGATCAAGAATGGCAGGCATTTGCCGAGCATTTTGAATATAAATCGCTGGATATAAACAATGTCGAAGGGTTCCATGAGCTGAGACAGCAGACGGAGTCTATAGAAAGCAAGTTTAACATACCGGGAAATCGGTTGTTTTATTTGGCCTTGGCTCCTGAATTATTCGGAAGCGTGTCGAAGAGCTTGAAAGATGGCGGCATGATGGATGGAAAAGGCTGGAATCGCCTAGTAATTGAGAAGCCATTCGGTTATAACCTCGAATCTGCACAAGAATTGAACGTTGAAATACGAGAAGTATTTGCCGAAGAAGAAATTTATCGGATTGATCACTATCTTGGTAAGGAAATGGTACAAAATATTGAGGTGATCCGCTTCGCGAACGCCTTCTTTGAACCACTGTGGAATAATAAGCATATTGCCAATGTGCAAATTACGCTTAGTGAAACGGTAGGGGTGGAGGAACGCGGAGGTTACTACGATCATTCCGGCGCTTTGCGGGATATGGGACAGAACCATATGTTGCAAATGCTAACGATGATTGCGATGGAACCACCTAGTCGTTTGTTGCCTGAGGATATCCGTGATGAAAAGGTAAAAGTGCTGCGTTCGCTGCGCCCTTTTGAAACGTCTGAGGATGTGAAAACCAATGTGGTACGTGGCCAATACACCGAAGGCAGTTATCGCGGCCAGCAGTTGCCGGGGTATCGCCAAGAAGACAAGGTAGATCCACAGTCGAACACAGAGACTTATTTTGCTTCACGCGTGTTTGTTGATAATTTCCGTTGGGCTGGCGTACCGTTCTATATTCGTACGGGCAAACGTCTCCCAGTAAAAACAACGGAGATTGTCGTGGAATTTAAGAGCATGCCAACGAACGTGTATCTCGGTCAAAAGCATAAGCTAGAACCGAACTTGCTCGTGATTCGGGTCAATCCAATGGAGGGCATTTACATTAAAATTAATGCCAAGAAACCTGGTTCCGAATCAGATATTGAACCGCTGGCTATGGATTTTTGCCAAAGCTGTATGGTGGGTATCAACTCACCGGAGGCTTATGAACGATTGCTGATGGATGCGATTGAGGGTGATTCGACGTACTTCACGCGTTGGGATGAGGTTGCCACGGCATGGGGATTCGTCGATCGAATCGCCAAGGCATGGCAGCAGACCCCGGATACGCTGGAAACCTATGCTGCAGGCTCATGGGGACCGGAAGGTGCTCACAAGCTATTGGAGCAGGATGGCTTCAAGTGGTGGCCGGTTAGCGGTCAGGATGAAGATAATGTCATCTGGCGAGTAGGCGGCGTTCAGTAATCCCGATTTGTCCTGCATCCCCCTATGTCCTGTTCAGGACGTAAGGGGATGCTTTGCGTTCGGAGTGTGCTATAATAGCTTAGTCTCAGGTTTTCGGTTTGCAACTGATTATAAGTTAAAGGCAGGCTAAAACATGTAAATTGATCGTATTTATAATGAATATGGTAACGGAGTGCGCCGAATACTGGAGCTAATGGCAATATAGCCCATAGAGCCGATGAACTTATGAAAACAGGCGTGCGTCATGGCCTTTTTATGAATAGCTTGAGCAGTAATGCAATGGATTTGATCATGAAGGGATATGTGAAATGAGTAAAACAACAGATATACTTCAACAGGAAGTCGACAAACGGCGTACGTTTGCGATTATTTCTCACCCGGATGCGGGTAAAACGACACTGACGGAAAAGCTGCTGCTGTTCGGGGGCGCGATTCGTCTTGCTGGTTCAGTTAAAGCGCGTAAAGCAAGCAAACACGCCACGAGTGACTGGATGGAGATTGAAAAACAGCGGGGGATCTCTGTAACATCCTCAGTAATGCAATTTGATTATAATGGTCACCGCATCAATATTCTGGACACCCCAGGTCACCAGGATTTCAGTGAAGACACGTATCGTACATTAACAGCAGCAGATAGTGCAGTCATGCTGATTGACGTAGCGAAAGGTGTGGAAGCGCAAACGATTAAGCTGTTTCAAGTTTGTGCGAAGCGTGGAATTCCGATTTTCACCTTCATTAACAAACTGGATCGTGAGGGACGCAGTCCTTTTGATTTGATGGAGGAGCTGGAGCAGGTGCTTGGCATCCGTTCGGTGCCTATGAATTGGCCGATTGGTACAGGACGCGAGTTGTGTGGTGTCTATGACCGTGTCAAAAATCAGGTCGAGCTGTTTCAGGGAGATGACCATTCCACGATCAAAGTACAAAAAGTGGAAGATTACAATGATCCAATCATTCGTGAGATGGCGGGCGAATATTTGCATGACCAATTATGCCAAGACTTGGAGTTGCTTGACGTCGCGGGTGACCCTTTTGACATGGAAAAAGTACAGCGTGGAGAATTAACACCTGTATTCTTCGGCAGTGCGATTAATAATTTTGGTGTACAAACATTTTTGGAAAACTTCCTTCAGCTTGCTCCTAAACCGGAGCCGCGCCGTAGTACAGCTGGGGAAATTGAGCCAACAAACGAAAAGTTTACCGGCTATGTATTTAAAATTCAAGCGAACATGAACCCGGCTCACCGTGACCGTATTGCATTTTTGCGTATTGTCTCCGGTAAGTTTCAACGCGGGATGAGTGTTAAGCATGTACGGATGGGCAAGGAGATTAAGCTGTCTCAGCCACAGCAGTTCCTGGCACAGGACCGTGATATTGTCGAGGAGGCTTTTCCTGGCGATATTATAGGATTGTTTGACCCGGGTATTTTCCGTATTGGTGATTCACTCAGCCAAGGTAGCGAGGTTGTGTTTGATGAATTGCCGACCTTTTCGCCTGAGATTTTTGCCAAGGTAACGGTGAAAAATGCCTTGAAGCACAAGCAGTATCTGAAGGGTATTGACCAGTTGACCGAGGAAGGTATGATTCAGGTGTTCCGTACGGTAAGCTTTGACGATACGCTACTAGGTGTTGTCGGTCAACTGCAATTTGAAGTATTTGAGTACCGCATGAAGGGTGAATATGGCGTTGATGTACAGCTTCAGCGTATGCCATTCCAATTTGCACGTTGGATTGTGGATGATCAGATTGATCCGAGCAAGTTCCGTATTAACTCTACGCTGGTAAAGGATAAGAAGGGCAATTATGTTGCCTTGTTCGAAAACGAGTATGCCATGCGTACGGCTATGGAGAAAAACCCGACAGCTAAGTTTTTGGAAATGGCTCCATAAGATTGAGTATGCAGAACCGTTAGATCTCAGTCATTTAGTGTATACAACGAATAGTCCACTCGATGTTAATGCGAGTGGACTATTCTCATTTTAGAATACGGGTAAAATAATGAGCACAATTAAATCGGAACAAAAAGTTAAATAGCTAGAGCTAGGTTAAAGGTACGGGTTTGATTTTATCGATTTGTTCATGTGCCAAATGGACGAAATCGTGCTGCTGGTTTGGACTCATATGCTTCCAAGCAATTTCAAGAATGACACCCAATCCAGGCAAAGCGGCCTCCGGTCCGTCCACTGACCCAATAATCATGTCCGTAAGATCAGCTTCTGATTTGCCGTGTACTTTGTGAACAATTGCTTGTCGTAAATCCATTGTAATGGGCATGTGTACCTCCCGTATGTTGTAGTAGTGGTCGAATGTATTATGGCTTGGGCTGTTGTCCAGTATACATGGAGAAGCATTTGGCATAAGTATGTCAAAATTTATGTTTGTAGCATGATATGCTATACTATGACGGACAGTATGGTGATCGGGAGGTAAAGAAGGAATGGCAAAAAAACAGTATGCGGTCATTGGTATGGGCCGTTTTGGTTCCAGTGTTGCCAGTGCGCTGAGTGAGATGGGTTTTGATGTGCTGGCTATTGACTCGGACGAGCAGCGTACACAGGAAATGTCGAATATTGTGACGCATGCGGTATCTGCCGACTCGACGGATGAGGAAGCGCTGCGAGCGCTGGGTATCCGTAATTTTGACGTAATCGTAGTTGCGATTGGCGAAGATATACAGGCCAGTATTCTGACGACATTGATTCTCAAGGACATGGGCGTACCAGCTCTTGTGGTCAAGGCACAAAATGAATTGCACGGGAAAGTGCTGCAAAAAATAGGTGCGGATAAAGTCGTTTATCCTGAACGGGATATGGGGTTACGGGTAGCTCATCATTTGACATCTCCCAACATTTTGGATTATATCGAGCTGTCCAAGGACTACAGTATTTTGGAGATGAGAGCCGCCGATTCCATGATTGGCAAAAACCTGAAAGAGCTAGACATACGTGCACGCTTCGGCTGCAATGTGATGGCGATTCGTAGAAATCAGGAAATGAATATTTCACCTTATGCCGAAGATCGTCTGGAGCCGGGTGATGTACTGGTCATTGTGGGCCACAAGGATGATCTGACCAAGCTGGAGCTGGCATTTGTAGCCTAATGAAGGCTTGATGTTCAAGTACAAGTGAAGTGATACATTATTTATTTTTAAGAAACGGACAAAGAAATGGAAGGTTAAACGAATGGAAATCATTTCACCGAATAATGCGCGTGTAAAAGAGTGGGCGCAACTGCTGGAGAAAAAGCATCGCACACGGCAGCATAAATATATTGTCGAGGGTATTCATCTGGTGCAGGAAGCGCTGCGTTCAGACGCGGCTGTCGAAACCGTCGCCTATGATTTGGACAAGGGCATTCCCGCCGAGCTGAATGGCCTGGATCCAGCCGACCAGCCGGTGGAATGGGTTCCCGTGTCAGCGGCGGTCATTGCAAAATGCACCGATACGAAGACGCCGCAGTCGGTCTTTGCCATCGTGCGTAAGGAGGAGCGCAGCGCATTCCCGGCATTGCTGGAGCAGCCGGATGCACTGGTGATGGTGCTGGACGGGGTGCAGGACCCCGGCAATGTAGGCACCATCATCCGCAGCGCGGACGCTGCTGGAGCCGCAGGCGTAATATTGGGTCATGGCTGCGCCGACCTGTACAATCCCAAAACGATCCGCTCCACGATGGGATCGTTGTTTCACCTGCCGGTGATTGAAGGCAGTCTGGAGGAGCTTTTACCGCAGGCCAAAAGTAAAGGTGCCCGCTTGCTCAGCACCTCACTGGATGCGAGCTTGTCATGCTATACCATAGATTTGCGTGTTTCCACTTGGCTTGTGATCGGAAACGAAGGCCAAGGTATTTCTGCTGCTACCGCGCGCATGGTGGATGAGTCGGTATTCATTCCGATGCAGGGGCAAGCGGAATCACTGAACGCAGCGATGGCTTCTACGGTGCTATTATTTGAGGCGATGAGACAACGAAACTAAGAGAATGAACACGGGGCTGCTGGTGTGGTTTATAACATCAAATGGGACTATTTATATTGTCAATTGAGACTAGGAACATCCACGCCTGCACCTGGCCTTTCTTCCGCCCTATAGTCCCAACCTGATCCAGTCGAGGGGGCTATGGCTTAAATCCAATGTGGCGAATAACGTGTTTTTTTAGAGGTTTTATAAGATTAAGTTCATGCCGGCCGGTTTATGAAACGAATCAATGAACAACCGCTAGAAACAAGTGGTCGGCTACTGGTTAGGTTATGATCTTAATTGCGGTTTATATAGTAACAAATAGAAAGGTATTTGATTATGATATTCATTAACAAAAAAACTATTAATAAGCTAACTGAATCGCATAGAGAACCTAACATGCTTATCTGCTATTCAACTCCTCAGAGTCTTTCAGCTTGTACAAGTCGAGCTATATTACTCCTAAATAATGATAGGATTATCATCCTTTTCCTCAATCTATTTTCATCTAAAGTAGTAGAAAAAGTTGAATTTGAAGTAGCTGATTTACAAGAACAAAAATATCATTCTATATATCTGTCTTCTGCAATCTGGTCATTTAACATTAAAGGACAGCATTGGAGGTTCAAGATAATCAAAAAAATTATTCCTCTTGGCTCTATGCAAAGGGATTTTCTAAATTTCTTGCAACAAAATATCTTAAATTAGCGACTCTCCGAAAACATGTGCCCTTCCAGACAAAGACGAACAGCCAGGTATCTTTCGTAAAGTCGTTTATCTGGGGTTTCTTTCATGGTTCTATTCATTACCCAATAGGCGATTGACGTAATGCTGTTGGTTTGTTAATTGCGTGTTATTATATCAAATGAATTTGACAGGTTCCCAAATCTTTGTTAGAGTTTCAATCAAATACGTATAACCTTTTCATGGGATGTTACCGATAGGGCATAACCTGAATTGGCTTGTTTACACTGCAAGTGTATACAGGCTGGTTTGGGTTTTTTTATATCCATCACCCACCCTCTGGTACCCCTTTTATCACACATTTGGAAGGAGAACGTTTATGTCCAGTTATATTTTTCCTAAAGACTTTTTATGGGGCGGTGCTCTTGCTGCCAATCAGGCCGAGGGTGCTTATTTGGAAGACGGTAAAGGATTGAGTCTGGTTGATTTGCTGCCTACCGGAGAGAAGAGAAGAAACATAATGAAAGGGAATGTTCCTTCACTGACTCCACTTGAAAGCGAATTCTATCCTTCCCACGAAGCCATTGATTTCTATCACCACTATCGCGAGGATATCGCGCTATTTGCAGAAATGGGATTTAAGGCGCTGCGTGTTTCCATTGCCTGGGCTCGTATTTTTCCAACAGGAGAAGACGCTACTCCAAATGAAGCAGGTTTGCAATTCTACGATGACTTGTTCGACGAGTTGCATAAACATGGCATTCAGCCAGTCGTTACCCTCGCTCATTTTGACGTGCCAGTGGATCTGGTCGAGAAATATGGAAGCTGGCGGAGCCGGAAGCTGGTAAGCCTGTTTGAAACCTATGCTAAAACAGTATTCACCCGCTACAATGATAAAGTGAAATACTGGATGACATTCAACGAGATTAACATGCTTCTCCATTTGCCGTTTCTCGGCGCCGGTCTTGTTTTTCAAGAAGGTGAAAACGTTAAACAGATTCAGTATCAGGCTGCACATCATCAGCTTGTGGCAAGCGCGCTGGCTGTAAAAGCGTGTCACGAGATTATCCCGGATGCCAAGATTGGCTGTATGCTTGCTGCCGGCAGCTTCTATCCGTATACATGTAATCCCGAAGATGTGTATCAGGGCATGGAAAAAGACCGCGAGTCCTACTTCTTCATTGATGTACAGTCACGCGGCGAATATCCTGGCTATGCGAAGCGCTTCTTCAAGGATCATGGATTAAACATTGAGATGGAATCAGGCGACGCAGCCATTTTGAAAGATCATACCGTTGACTATATCGGATTCAGCTATTATTCAAGCCGGACGACCAGCACAGACCCGGAAATCGTCAAGAACATGACCAGCGGTAATGTATTTGGCTCTGTGGCCAATCCATATCTGGACAAGTCCGAATGGGGCTGGACGATCGATCCAAAAGGATTCCGCATCACAGCCAACCAATTGCATGACCGTTACCAAAAGCCTCTGTTCGTAGTGGAAAACGGTTTTGGTGCCAATGATGTGGTTTCGCCTGAAGGAGAAGTTAACGACGATTACCGGATCGACTATCTCAAGCGGCATATTGCCGAAATGGGTGAGGCTCTTCAAGACGGAGTCGAAATTATCGGTTACACAAGTTGGGGACCTATTGACATTGTCAGCGCTTCCTCAGGAGAGATGAAAAAACGCTACGGTTATATTTATGTGGACCGCGACAACGAAGGCAACGGTTCATTGAAACGTATTAAAAAGAAAAGCTTCCACTGGTACAAAAACGTAATTCATTCCGACGGAGAAAATTTGGGCGAATAATCGTACCACAAGAAAATAGGATCGGATGTCCCGGGCCCACGGGAATTTCCGATCTTCGTTTCTTCATTGAAAGCGTTGACAATCGTTCCTCTTCGGGCTATACTTGACGCAATTCCATCATTTTTAGGATTGTTACTGCGTAGCAGGCAAAACCTAAGCCACAAATAAGAAGATGTTACAGTCTTGTTTATTTGGCGTGCTTCGGTTTTTTTTCTGTTTACAATAAAGAGGATGGAGCAAGTGTGGCTCTTGCTGGCATATGGAACGGGGGATCAAGATGAACATAGCAAAGGTCATCAACAACAATGTAATCAGCGTCTACCAGACGGACGGTACCGAACTCGTGGTAATGGGTCGGGGGATTGCTTTTAAGAAAAAGCCTGGAGACAAAGTAGACGAAACCAGAATTCAGAAGGTATTTGCCCTGAAAAACAAGCAGACGTCCGATAACTTTAAAATGTTGTTGCGTGAGGTACCGCTTGATTTGATCGTGATTGTGGAGGAAGTCATTAATGATGCCAAGCATAATCTGAACAGAAAGCTGAACGAAAATATTTATGTTTCGCTGACCGATCATATCAATTTCGCTGTTGAAAGATACCGGGAAGGATTGGAAATCAAAAACGCGTTATTGTGGGAAGTCAAGCAGCTGTATAAAGAAGAATTCGCGATTGGTCTGAAAACGTTGGAGCAAATCAAACAAAGGCTCGGTATTGAACTGCCTGTGGACGAAGCAGCTTATATTGCGATTCACATCGTGAATGCTGAAATGAACGAGGAAGTCATTACGACCATGAGTATCACGAAGTTTATCCAGCAAATTATCAATATTGCAAAATATCACTTTAAGGTCGATTTTGACGAGGACTCTCTGAGCTATTTCCGCTTTATTACGCATCTGAAATTTTTCGCTCAGCGCGTATTTAAGGGAAATCACTACGAAAATAACTATGATCATTTGTATGACATGATTAAGGAAAAGCACAAGGAAGCAGCTGCTTGCACAGAGAAAATTGGTGCTTTTGTGCAAAAAGAATACAACCACGAATTGACTAATGAAGAAAAGCTATATCTAACCGTGCATATTGAACGGGTGGTGAATAGATAAGTCGAACTTTTTCGACGAAAAAGGATCAAAAATATATGATTAAAAGTTTTTGTTGACAAATATGGTGGATTAATTATATTATGATAGTAACAGGAATTTAATAAGTTTTAACTGGGATTGTTACTGGTTATGCAGGCAAAACCTAAGTCATGAAAAATTGCGGGAATAAAGTGCCCACCATTTTTCAAGGCTTAGGTTTTTTGTGTGCCTAAATATGTGAAAATCCCCTTAGAACATGGAGGTGTCCATCATGAGTAATGAAAAACTGGCTAAGGAAATTGTACACCTGGTAGGTGGCGAAAAAAATGTAATATCGCTCGTTCACTGCGCCACTCGCCTGCGTTTTGTGCTAAAAGATGAGGCAAAAGCAGACAAGGGAAAGCTGGAAAAAACCGATGGAATTATCACGGTAAAGCAAAGCGGTGGTCAGTTCCAGGTTGTAGTCGGCAACAAAGTACCAGAGGTATATAATGCAATCGGTAAAGTATCCAATATTTTGAATGAAACTGGAAAAGAAGATCATTCAGCTAAAGGCAACAAAGGATTTGGCGCCGTAATCGACGTAATTTCCAGCATTTTTGCACCGTTGCTTGGAGTTATGGCGGGGTCCGGTATTTTGAAAGGTCTGCTGCTGATTGCGAGTAACCTTGGTTGGTTGCTACCGAAAGACACTACCTATATGATTTTGTATGCTGCGGCCGACAGCTTGTTTTATTTCCTCCCTCTCTTGTTAGCGGTTACAACGGCACGGAAATTTGGAGGTAATATCTTCGTTGCCCTGACCATTGCCGGAGGGTTGCTTTACCCGACCATTGTCACGCTAAAAACGGAAGGTACACCTACGGACTTTTTCGGTATTCCTATTGTTATGATGAGTTATTCATCTACCGTTATTCCGATCATTTTAGCCGTCATCGTCATGAGTAAGCTGGAAAAATGGTGCAATCGAGTGATCCACGAGAGCGTTAAAAACTTTATTACACCTTTGATTCTACTTGTAATTATGCTTCCTCTGACCCTGATGGTCTTTGGTCCAGTCGGGGTGTATGTGGGCAACGCAATCGCTACCGCACTCGTTGCTGCGTTCAGCTTTAGTCCGTTGCTGGCTGGAGCAATCCTTGGTGCTTGCTGGCAGCTGCTCGTTATTTTTGGTGTTCACTGGGGGCTTATACCTGTATTTATTAATAACATTGCTGTCAACGGCCGGGATGGCATTAAGCCCGCTGCTTCGGCTTCCGTCTTTGCTCAAACCGGCGCAGCGTTCGGTGTTATGCTGAAAACGAAAAATAAAAAGCTGAAAACGCTGGCGGGTTCCGCTACACTTACCGCTTTATTCGGCATCACGGAGCCAGCAGTTTATGGGGTTACGTTGCCACTGAAACGTCCGTTTATTGCAGGTATTATCGGCGGCGCCGCCGGTGGTGCCATTATCGGTCAAGCGGGAACGCAAGCATTTGCCTCTGGCGCACCTGGGTTGCTGACCTTGCCGATCTTTTACGGCCCTGGTGGACAAGGATTCCCGGGATTGATTTTAGGGATTACCGTTTCATTCCTGGTGTCGGCCATCTTGACTTATATTTTAGGTTTTGAAGATCCAGTTGAAGAAGAGGAAACTACTAACAATTCGGCTAAAGAATCGACCTCTACAGTTGTTGTTTCTAATGAAGAGGTACTCAGCCCAATTGAAGGAACTGTGGTCGCTTTGTCGGAGGTTCCCGATCCTGCATTTGCTTCGGAAGCTATGGGCAAAGGGATCGCCATCCAACCGACAACGGGCAGAGTCGTGGCCCCGTTCGATGGAACCATCACCGTGGCGTTCAAGAAAAAACATGCGCTTGCAGTTGTTTCGCATCATGGCGCAGAAGTTCTGATTCACGTCGGAGTAGATACGGTCAAGCTGGACGGTAAACATTTTACGTCCCATATCAAAGAAGGCGATCAGGTGAAAGCTGGGGACCTACTGCTTGAGTTTGATGTTGAGCAAATCAGGGCAGAGGGTTATCCTACGATTACGCCAGTTATCATTACGAATTCTTCCGAATATACTGAAGTCCTTCCAATCGCTCAAGGAGAGGTAACGGAGCAGGCCCCACTGTTGAAACTGTCTAGTGCTCTGAATGAGAAAGAAAGCATTGCCTAAATGTCTTAAGGACAAGGCTCTGATGATCCATATTCTCGGATCATCAGAGCTTTTTTGTCGTCATTTTATGTAGCCGGTAAGCTCACTTGTAATTGACAATATGTCAATTAAATTAACTTGTATGGTGGTAAAAACTAATCTATAATTTTTTGTAATTATGCAAATTTTCTGAAAACATAGACTAGAAAATCAATTGATTGATCAGGGGGAAATACAAGGAATGTTAGAGCAGTGGGCAGAGGCAGTAAACGGCGTCATTTGGAGCAATCCTGTGGTATATGTCTGTTTGGGTGTGGGACTATTATTTTCGATCATGACTCGATTCCTACAAATCAGGCATTTCAAAGAGATGATCCGTCTAGTATTTAAAGGGAAAAGTTCAGAGGCAGGTGTATCCTCTTTTCAGGCCTTTACGATGGCGCTATCGGGGCGTGTTGGGACGGGAAATATTGCTGGGATTGCATTGGCAGTCGGTATGGGTGGACCCGGGGCGATATTTTGGATGTGGGTCATGGCTTTTATCGGATCGGCTACTGCGTTTGTTGAATCCACACTGGCTCAGGTATATAAGGTAAAGCGCGATGGACAGTACCGAGGCGGCCCGGCCTTTTATATTGAAAAAGGGACAGGCTTTAAATGGTTTGCCGTCATTTTTGCGGTTGCTGCGTTGGTCGCGATGTGTTTACTGATGCCGGGAACTCAATCGAACTCTATTGCCGTAGCTTTTCATAGCTCGTTTGGCATGGATATGAAGGTTTCTGGGATAGTAGTAGTCGTGTTGCTGGCGCTTATCATTTTTGGAGGTGTAAAAAGGATTGCCAATGTGGCTCAGGTTGTCATTCCGTTTATGGCACTTGGCTACATCCTTGTCTCTTTTTATATTATGATGACGAATATTACTGCGCTTCCCGATGTATTTTCGCTGATTTTTCGCAGTGCTTTTGGCGTGGATTCTGTGTTCGGCGGTATGGCAGGGACGGCGATTGCCTGGGGCGTAAAACGGGGCATTTACTCCAACGAAGCCGGGCAAGGCTCAGGTGCGCATCCGGCAGCAGCCGCGGAAGTGTCTCATCCCGCAAAACAGGGGCTAGTTCAGGCATTTTCCGTGTATGTGGATACCTTTTTAGTCTGTACGTCTACGGCTTTTATGGTCTTATTCACAGGTATGTACAACGTGAAGGGACCTGGTGGCGATTTTATTGTACAGCATCTCCCGGGTGTTGAAGAGGGAACCCAATATACACAGGCTGCTATTGAATCAGTATTTCCCGGTTTTGGATCGAGTCTGCTGTCCATTACCTTGTTCTTTTTCGCATTTACGACCATTATCGCCTATTATTACATCGCAGAAACGAATATGGCCTACCTGGTTGCCGACCGTAAAGCCAAATGGCCCATGTTCGTTCTAAAGCTGGTTATCCTGGGTTCGACGTTCTATGGAACGGTCGTCAAGGAATCGGCGTTGGCGTGGACACTGGGGGATATGGGGGTCGGTATTATGCTCTGGGTGAATCTGATTGCTATGATTCTGTTAGCCAAGCCTGCTCTTCTTGTGCTTAAGGATTACGAACAGCAGCGGAGGCAAGGGCTGGACCCGGTGTTTGACCCGGAGAAGGCAGGTATTTCAAATGCCGAGTATTGGTCAAAGGAATATCAGCCTCCTTCAGATGAGTTGACGATTACCGCCAAACCGAGCAAGCTGCAAGCCTAAATAAGATAGATAAGTAAGATCAAAGGTGGCTCCGCGGGGAGTCATCTTTTTTTCGTTATCTTGCCTTTACATTCCAAGAGGGGTACATATGTTCACTATTTAGTCTATAATTTAGACAGACGGATTTAGAAAAATTCTGCCATAGATATGTGGGGAGGCCACATTGCACAAGAGAGGTGATTTGAATGAGCACATCCGATTTATCCATAACTGACGACAAGTGGAGAGCTATTGTAGAAAACGACAAGTCATATGATGGGGTATTTTTGTACGCTGTGAAGACAACGGGAATATTTTGTCGCCCCTCCTGCAAATCCAGACCTCCCAAAAGAGAGAACATCCGTATTTTTAAAACAGCAGAGCAGGCATTGGCCCAGCATTTTCGTCCATGCAAAAGATGTAAACCGACAGGACAACGATTGCCTGATCATGAATGGATCGCACTGGTTACAGAATACGTGAATTCTAACTATATGAAGGACTTAACATTGCACATCCTGGCTGAGATAAGTCATGGAAGTCCGTATCATTTACATCGTACCTTCAAGCGGATCATGCATCTAACGCCAATGGAATATATACAGCAGACCAGGTTGGAACAAGCGAAGAAGCTACTCATTTGCTCAGATATATCTGTTGCGGAAGTGGGGGAGAACGTAGGTCTGTGCAATGCACCTTACTTTATTACGTTATTTAAAAAGAATACAGGCTACACCCCATTGCAATATCGCCAACTCAAATTGAATGCAACACAAAATGGAGGTACACAGCATGGCACAGCAAATAAATAAAACGATCTATTGGTCATTGTTGACACATGAGGATTGGAATTTATATATTGCAGCTACATCGGAAGGACTATGTTATGTAGGTTCGCCCAATCAACCTGTAGAGGAATTGTTTTCATGGGCGGGAAGGCGATTTCCCGGCAGTCCTTTAGTTGAAGAGGATGCTGCTTTACAGCCCTATGCCAAGGAGCTGATTGAATATCTCCAAGGGGAGCGGACCCAATTTACATTGCCCTTTGACTTTCATGGGACTGCGTTCCAGATGGCGGTTTGGAATGCGTTGTGTGATATTCCGTATGGGGAAACAGTATCCTATTCAGACATTGCCAACGCTATTCAAAAGCCAGCCTCTGTTCGTGCGGTGGGGGCTGCCATCGGTGCTAATCCGATTTTGGTCACCGTCCCTTGTCATCGGGTCATTGGTAAAAATGGAGCTATGACCGGATATCGGGGTGGGTTGGACATGAAGGTGAAGCTTTTGCAGCTCGAAAAGGAAAGTGTGGCATCGGTTCAGTATGAAAAATGAGTATTACAAATCCCCCAAGACTCTTCTGAATAAAGGGACTGGCTTCTTGTCAGGGTATACACATTCGTTGAACCCGTTTACAGGTTGTACCTTTGGTTGCTCGTATTGCTATGTACGCCAATTGCCAGTCTCCACATTTCGGAAGGAAGCTTGGGGGACATGGGTTGATATTAAAAAACAGGCGGCAGATATTCTTCGCAAGGAGCTTCGCAGAGCCAAATCGAAAGGTAAAGTCACGATTTTTATGTCATCAAGCACAGATCCTTATCAGCCTGCCGAGTACAAGGAAGAGGTGACCCGGTCTCTGCTGGAGGTGATGGTGGAGGATACACCGGATTTTCTCTTTTTACAGACGCGCAGTCCACTGGTACGGCGGGATACCGATTTACTGCTCCGATTGGGGGATCGTGTTCGTGTGAGTATGACTGTAGAAACAGATCGAGAAGATATACGCAAACATTTTACCCCGGAGGCTCCTCCCATCCAGGCTCGTCTCCAAACGCTGCATCTTTTAAGGGAGGCAGGTGTACCGACGCAAGCTACGATTGCTCCGATGCTTCCAAGCAGTGAACATTTTGCAGATAAGCTGTTGCCTCTGGTCAACCGTGTCTGTATTGATGATTATTTTATGGGAGACGGCAGTGGGGGAAGACGAACGCGTAGCTTAAAAATTGGTGCGTTGTACGAGTCATTGGGGCTGGAAGAATGGTATCATCCTGCTGCCTATAAGGCGGTTTATGAACGTTTTCTCCATGTTTTCCCGAAAGAGCAGCTCTATGTGAGCAAAGAAGGATTCGAACCTTGATGTAAAAGCAGTCCATGCCATTGAATCATGAGTGAACATATAAGGGGGCAGCGGGAGAACGAATGCAAACCGTAATGACCAAAAACTTTGATTATGGAGAAAAGGAAATCAGTTATCTAAAAAACGTAGACACCGTACTTGGTGCAGCGATGACGCAAATGGGCAAGGTAGAACGGATCATCATTCCCGACCTGTTTGCGGCGCTCGTTCATGCGATTGTGGGACAGCTTATATCGGCCAAGGCGGTTCAAACCATATGGGCAAGGATGCAGGAGAAGTTAGGCGTGATCATTCCACAAAATATAGCCGTTCAGACGGCTTTAGATATTCAAAGCTGTGGCATCACCATGAAAAAGGCCACATGTATCCTAAATATAGCCCAAACGATCGAGCAGGGCCTGTTGGATTTACAGGAATTATATGAGCTTTCCGATGCACAGGTGATCCAGAAATTGTCCTCGCTGCAAGGGATAGGACCTTGGACGGCTGAAATGATGCTGATTAATTGTATGGAGCGTCCAGATGTCGTCAGTTGGGGCGATATGGCTATTCGACGGGGAATGATGAAGTTGTACCATCTAGATACATTGACCAAGCAGCAATTTGAGGAGTACCGCCGAGTTTATTCGCCTTATGGTTCGGTGGCCTCTATTTATTTGTGGAGTATTTCATTTCGTTAAGAATCAGGGAGTGGAAACGATGGAGAAAACAATCAGAGAACAGATACTGTCATACGTGGATGCGGATTTTCAGAAATTTACGGCTGCATTGCTTCCGACGATTAATAATGTGCTGGGTGTACGTCTGCCAGTGCTGCGTAAGCTAGCTCAAAATATTGCCAAAGGAGATTGGCGTCTCTACCTGGAGACCGCTGAAAGTGAACACTTCGAAGAAGTAATGCTGCAAGGTATGGTGATTGGTTCTGTAAAAACAGATATAGAGGAAGTTTTGAGTTATACCGCCAAGTTTGTTCCTAAAATTGATAATTGGTCCGTATGTGATAGCTTCTGTGCCGGATTGAAAATCACGAAACATCATAAAGAACGGGTATGGGAGTTTATTCAGCCCTATCTATTCTCCAAGAAAGAATATGAAATTCGGTTTGGTGTGGTTATGCTTCTAAATTTTTATATTGAGGAACAGTATATGAACCGGGTATTTACTTTACTGGATCAGACCCATCGTGAGGATTATTATGTACAAATGGCAGTAGCATGGGCGATATCGATCTGTTATATCAAGCTGCCCGAGGTAACAATGGCGTATTTAAGTCATAATACATTGGATGATTTTACCTTCAACAAAGCACTGCAAAAAATCACGGAATCATATCGGGTGGATCAGGCAACGAAAACGACTATCCGCGGTATGAAGCGAAAAAGAAAATAGGATCGGCTCCCACCTGTAAGTGTTATACTGAAAAAAAATGCGTGTATGAAAACGAACAGGAGGGGAGTCAGTGAATTCGATCCCGCTGGGAGTACTTGTTGTGGATGATGAAACTAGACAGCGTCGAGGTTTGGCTGCCATGGTCAGGGATCTACGTCCCGAATACGAGGTATGGGAAGCCAAGAACGGGAAAGATGCTCTGACCATTTCGTTATCCAAACCGATCCAAATCGTTTTTACAGATATTCAAATGCCGATCATGAATGGACTTGAATATCTTCAACAATTGAGAACATCTGGTCAGCATGAGACCAAAGTTATTTTAGTGACAGTCTACCAGGAATTTAGCTATGCACAGCAGGCGGTGAGGTACGGGGCGAATGATTATTTGGTGAAACCGGTGCAATCGCAGCAGCTCATTGAAGTGATTCAACATATGGAGAAGATCATTGTAGAGGAGCAGGAAGCACTGATTGGGAATCAAACAGCGTTGAATCAGATCGAGCAGAGTATGCCTGCATTTGTGGAGCATTTGTTTAGCAAATGCGTGACAGACAAATTACAGCCTAATGAGAAAATCCTATTAAAGAGTCACTTTGGATGGCGTGGGGTAGGAGAAGTTCTCGCGTTGGGAGCATCGGCGGCCCACCCGGAGGATATACATATGTGGGATTCTCAGCTCCGTAATACGGTTGTTGAAATATTGCGACCTTGGGCGTCTTCTGTCGTGTTTCCACTCGAATCCCGTAAAGACCATGTGGTTGCAGTAGTGAATTGGAAGGATAGGGCTGAAAGCAAGGAGGCCAAAAGCGCCCTTCAAGCTGGGCTGAAAAAGTTGGAGCAACAGCAAGCGATTTCAATCTGGTTTGCTTGGGGTCACCCTTTTAATTTTGATGAAATGCAAATAAGCCAATCTCACGAAAAGGCCGTTGGCCTGATCTCCATGCGTTTTTATACACCTCACATCAGATATTTGAACCTTGTCGTTTCAGATGATGAGCGGCCAGTACAGGAAATGAGCGCACACGAACAAAGGGCCTTTTTTAAATTTATTGAAAGCGCTATCTCTAATGGAGAGCCCGATCAGCTATTGGGTCAGGTGAAAAATTTCATTGGACAAATGACACAAGGGTATCCTGCACCTGAAGCGCTTAAAGCTAAATTGGTACACCTTCTGTTGGTTAGTTTACAACGGTTAAATATAGGGTGGAGTGAGGAAGTCTACTCACGTTTCTCGGAACGTTTGAACAAAGCTGTCGAAGGGGCCACCTGTCTTCGGAATCTTGAGGATCGTGTTGCAACATGGTTAAAAGAGCTGATTCTTGAGCTTCATAGCGGCTCCAAAGGCGAACCCATTATGAACAAGTGCAAGGAATTTCTAGATGCACATCTACATGAAGACCTAAGTCTGGAGATCGTGGCCCGGCGCTTCCACTATAATGCGTCCTATTTTAGCATTCTGTTCAAAAATTATTTTGGGCTCTCGTTCACGGAATATATGGTGAAGCTCAGAATGCAAAAGGCTCAGCACTTACTGCTGCATACAGACGCCAAGGTCGCAGAAATTAGTAGACAGGTTGGTTATAAAGATATCAAATACTTTTTTAAAGTGTTCAAAAAAAACGTAATGCACACGCCGGAAGAATTTCGTAGGAAATTCAACTGATTGTTAGGTGAAAGGAAGATACGATGCGCCAAGTTAAATATATGTATCAAAAATTTTTGGACAGTAGCTTTCGTACGAAATTGATGCTGTCCTATTTTTTGTTGTCTGGTTTTATCGTTTTGATCCTAGGTTTCGTTTACTTTGAAACGAGCGCACGGAATATTACTACAAATGTAACAGATAGCGTTACAAGCGTTCTGCGTAGTAATAACCAGCTGCTGGATAACAAGCTGACAGCTATTCAAAAAACCGTAGATATGATTCCGATCGACCATGATCTTCTTCAGACCATTATGAACGTGGATACTACGGATTCTTCATCGCTGTTACGAGCTGATCGCAGCATTACAAAAATTTTGTACAGATACTTTGGCAATATGGAGGAAGTGTATGCTTCCCAAATTATGACTCAAAATTATGCATATGGAAGCACTGATCGGATGTATATTCCCGTTAAGCCGTTCTATTCTTCTACGTTGGCAACAACGGCGGTGGAAGCAGAAGGGGCTACCCAATGGATTCCCGCTTATTCGTATGCCGATACATTCCATCAGCAGGATTTAAAACGAGGCTCCTATGAGTTTAGTTCTTTATTTGCTGTGGTAAAGCAGCTCCATTTGACTGCATTAGATGATGCAGGAACCTTTCATACGCTTCCGGAGGGAAAGGAAAAACCTATACTTATATTGAATTTTCGTCCTGACTTGTTAAAAGGGGGCTTTGAAGATTATGCAGCCCGCAGCGGATTTGCACATCTATCCTATGGCATGATTCATGATAAAAACGGGATGGTCATGAGTTCGGATAGACAGCAACAAGTGGGGGAGCCCGTGGCGGATTGGCTTAAGGATGCCATTACTTCGGAACAAGGGATGAAAATGGTAAACGTTAAAGGTCAAAGCATATTACTGGTTTACGAAGCGATGAAGACGACGGGCTGGGTATCTTATATAGCCATTCCCATGGAAGATGTATTGGGACATCTATCAACGATTCGCACCTACACGGTGTTTTTTTTAGGCTTTATGATGCTCGTCGCTGTTATTCTTGCTTATTTACTGTCTGTTTACATCAGTAAGCCCATCACAGATATGAAACAGGCGATGAAAGTAATGGAGAAAGGGCATTTTGATATTCGAATTCCTGTGCGTGGCTATGATGAATTGGGAGACCTGGTGATTCGGTTTAATCAAATGAATGAAAAAATTAAAGATTTAATCGAGGAAAATTACAAGTCACGTCTACGAGCCAAAGAGTCGGAGTTAATGGCACTTAATTTACAGCTGAATCCCCATTTTTTGTATAACACCTTAACGACCATGTATTGGATCGCGTTAGAACATAAACAGCACGAGCTGGGCCAATTGATCATTAGTCTGGCGGAAATGCTGCAAATTACTACTCGAAATAAAAACGATACATGGAGTTTGGAAACCGATCTGAATTGGCTGGAAAAATACATTTATATTATGCAGAATCGCTTTGAGGACAAGTTCACGGTGGAATATGATATTGATCCCATTTTGCTTCAGATGGAAGTTCCCAAACTTTTCTTGCAGCCTTTTGTAGAGAATTCAATTATTCACGGCTTCGCCGAAATGGAATCAGGGGGTCTGATTAGGATCACAGCCTGGATCGAGAAGCAATTGGTGTGTTTTAAAGTGGAGGATAATGGATTAGGAATTCAAGAAGATCATATACGCCGAATTCAAGCTGGAGAAATCAGATCAACGGGCATTAAAAATGTAGACAGAAGAGTACGGCTATTATATGGAATGGATTATGGCGTTACGCTCCACTCGCCAGCAGGTAAAGGGACATTCGTCCTGATTCGCATCGGAGAAATTCATAGATCTAATCAAATGACACCAATCCAATGAGAGTACGACTTTTAAAGATGTAAGCGTTTGCTAAAATGAGTTTAGTGACGAAGCAACAAACGAAAAGATAAAAAAATAAACGGTTTGGGGGCGTTACTCATGTTAAAACGAAAATTATGGATTGTCTGCATGTGCTTGATCGTTGGGCTTATGTCAGCCTGTAGTTCAAATGAGAGCAGCAGCAAACCAGTTGATTTGCAGGGTCACGAGCAAGTGACACTGACCTATGCTAGTTGGGGTAGCACCAATGAAAAGAAGGTTCAGCAGGAAATCGCTAAAAAATTTACAGAGAAATATCCGTGGATCAAAATTAACTATATGCATATCCCCGGGGATTACGTAACCAAATTAACGACGATGTTTGCCGCCAATCAGGCACCCGATGTATTTCCCATTTATAAAGCACAGGCTCTGCAATGGGCTGAACAAGGCAAACTATATAATTTAAATGAATTTTTGAAGGAGGATAAGGAGCTAACGAAGGAAAGTCTTATTCCTAATTCAGTCATCTATTGGGATAAGGACAAAGTGGCTGGGATCAAGGTAACTGAGGAAGCTTTCGCGCTTTATTACAATAAAGATTTGTTTGATGAGGCTGGTGTTGCTTTGCCGCCAGTAAAGGCTGAGGAGGCTTGGACATGGGAGCAGTTTTTAGAGACAGCACAAAAGCTGACCATTGATAAAGCGGGAAATAATGCGCTCAGTCCCAATTTCGATGCAAGTAACATTAAACAGTATGGAGTTCGGTTTGATACATGGATGTGGCATTTGCTTGTGCCTTCCAATAACGCAAGTGTCATTTCAGACAAAGGGGACTCGCTTAATCTTGAGAGCCCTGATGTGATTGAAGCTGTTCAGAAAATGGCTGATCTGATCAACGTTTATCATGTGGCACCGTCGCCAACGCAGTCCAAAAATATACCTTCCCCGGCCGTAGCACTACAAAGTAAGCGTGTAGCGATGGATTTGGATGGACAGTGGGTTCAATTGGATCTTGGAGAATCGAAGGTGAATTTTGGTGTAGGCGTGTTACCCAAGCTGAAGAGCAGCAAAACGATCCTGTTTGGCGAACCGGAAGTGATTTCTGCCAAAACCAAACATCCTAAAGAAGCATGGATGTTTTATAAATTCTTGCTGGATGCTGAAAGCGGACTTGACATGCATTCCAGCGGATTGTGGATGCCTGTCATGAAAAAGTGGTACACCGAACCAGACTTGATTAGCAAATGGGCCGATGTCAAACCAGGTCATGCCGATGGTTACCGTGATGCTGTCATGAACCAAACGCTGCATAACGGTGTCAATTCTTACGACTATTATCTGAAAAACTCGGAAAAAATCAATGCTATCATTAACCCGGCGCTGGATCAGGTATGGCTGGGCAAGAAAACGGTGGAGCAAGCATTTAGGGAGGTTTCCGCAAAGGCCAACGCGGAATTTAAGGGGACGTATCCAAAAGAATAGGGTGAGTGTTTTGACAGAAAGAGAGGGATAGAATGCAATCATTATCTTCTATTCGTAAGAAGGAAAATTGGTTGGGGTGGCTTTTTGCCGCCCCTGCTATTCTCGGCTTTGTCATTTTTGTTCTGGGACCGATGATCGCTAGTCTCTGGTTCAGTCTTACCGATTACAAGGTGGCTTCACAGGCCCATTTTATCGGTCTGGATAATTACGTCCACTTATTTGACGGTACGGATCAATTTTTTTATAAATCACTCGGGGTTACGTTTTATTATGTGTTCCTGAGTGTGCCCCTGCAAATTATTGTAGCTTTCTTTTTGGCGATATTACTTAATCAAAAGGTAAAAGGTCTGGCTTTTTTCAGGACTGTTTTCTATCTCCCTACCATTGTGCCACTCATAGCATCGTCTATGATCTGGATGTGGCTGTTTGATCCGGATCTTGGCTTGCTAAATGTGGTGCTGCGTGCGCTGCATTTGCCTGAAAGTCAGTGGATCTATAGCGAAGGGTCGGTAGTTCCTACTCTGGTTTTAATGAGTTTGTGGACCGTTGGAGGAACCATGATTATTTTTCTGGCAGGCTTGCAAGATATACCTAGACATTATTATGAAGCCATTGAAATTGACGGTGGAAACGCTCTTCATAAGCTTATGTATATTACAATTCCATTGACATCGCCCACTATTTTTTTTAATACGATTATGGGCTTCATCGGTGGGTTTCAAGTGTTTGTTCAACCTTACGTCATGACTCAGGGTGGACCCAATAACTCCAGCTTGTTTTATACCTTTTATTTGTTCCGCGAGGCATTTACTTTTTCGAATATGGGTTATGCCTGTGCTATTGCTTGGGTGCTCTTTATTGTCGTTTTGGTATTCACTGCCTTTCTGTTCAAGACGGCCCGAAAATGGGTGTATTACGAAGGCGGGAGGGCATGAACATGAAAAAACGCGGTTGGAGTTGGAGCAGGGTTTTGCTCTACACAATTCTCATAGTAGGCTCACTGTTTTGTATGTTTCCTTTTTACTGGCTGGTGCGAAGCTCCATGATGGATTTAAGTCAGATTTTTTTGATCCCGCCGAAATGGATTCCAGAGCCTTTTGTATTCGAGAATTTTTTACAGCCGTTTGAAGAGTTATCCTTTGGGCGCTATTTTGTGAATACATTTATCGTCGTAGCGGGTACTTTGGCGGGTGTACTTCTGTCGAGTACCATTTCTGCCTACAGCTTTGCGCGAATGAGATGGAAGGGAAGAGATAAGGTATTTGCCTTGTTATTAAGCAGCATGATGCTGCCGTTTGCAGTCACGCTGATTCCATCATTTATTGGTTGGCAGGCATTAGGCATGGTTAATTCGTATGTTCCATTGGTATTACCTTCTTTTTTTGGTGGAGGCGTTTTTAATATTTTTTTGCTAAGACAATTCTACATGACTCTACCGCGAGAACTGGATGAAGCTGTATTTGTGGATGGAGGCAATCATTTTACGATTTTCACCCGTATTATTTTGCCTTTGTCGAGGTCAGCGATTTTGGTCATTGGATTGTTTACGTTTTTGAATACATGGAATGATTTTATGGGGCCGCTGGTTTACCTTAATGATGAGAGCAAATTTACGTTGGCGATTGGGCTGCAGCAATTTCAGGGAATATATTCGGCTCAATGGGGCGTTTTGATGGCCGCATCTTTAATTGTAGTCTTGCCTGCTATTATTCTTTTTGCCATAGGACAGAAGTATTTTATGGAAGGGATTGCCTTGACGGGGATTAAAGGATGAGGACAACTGCCAGGTACGCACTTTGCTTTTTTTGGAGTCTAATAATAAAATGGAAGTAACTTTCGAAAAGGAGATGACGTGAATTGGCAGAGCAAGTGCGTATTGGCAAAACAGATCTATATGTAAAACCAATCGGTTTGGGTGCAAATAAGGTGGGAGGACATAATCTCTTTTCCGGTTTGAATGATGAAACGGGTAAAGAAGTTGTTCGCACAGCTTTGGACAACGGCATCAATTTTCTGGATACGGCTTTTATTTATGGACCTGAGCACTCAGAGCGATTGATCGGTGAGGTGCTGAAGGAGCGGGGCAAACGTGAGGAAGCGGTCATTGCGACCAAGGGGGCACACAAATTTGTGAACGGAGAGGTTGTTTTTGACAACTCGCCTGCTTTTTTACGTGAATCCGTCGAATCCAGTCTGAAAAGATTGCAGACCGATTATATCGATCTGTTTTATATCCATTTCCCCGATGAAGCTACGCCGAAGGCAGAAGCAGTTGGAGAATTGAAGAAGCTTAAGGACGAAGGCAAAATCAAGGCTATTGGCGTATCTAACTTTTCCATTGAACAACTTAAGGATGCGAATAGCGACGGTTATGTAGATGTGCTCCAATCCCAATATAATTTGTTTCAACGGGAAGCTGAGAAGGATCTGCTGCCTTATACCAAGGAAAATGGCATTTCGTTTGTGCCTTATTTTCCGCTAGCCTCAGGATTGCTGGGTGGTAAGTATACGAAAGACATGACCTTCACGGACATCAGAGCAAAAAATCCACTGTTTCAGGGAGATGCATTTGCTCGTAATTTGGACAAAGTGGAGCAGGTACGGGAGATTGCCAATGCGTTGAATGCAGAGGTTGCTCATGTTGTGCTCGCATGGTATTTAACCCGCGATTCGATTGATGCCCTCATTCCAGGGGCGAAGGGGCCGGAGCAGGTGCTGGCGAATTTGAAGACGCTAAATGTCCAATTGAGTCAGGCTGATATCGAAAAGATTGACCACATTTTCAAATAATGAGTGCACCTGAAATTTGCAATTGTATATGTATTCCATTTAGAGAAGCTGCCGGACGGGCGGCTTCTTTTTCGTCCCTCCCTTGCATATCCTTGTAGGGTAAGTTCAACGCTGCGGGGGGATCGGATGATGAGAAGACCGCAATGGCACAGCGCACCCAACAGAAGGAGACGCGGCAGACGTAGAGTATTTTTGATTGTGGTACTGGCGCTGCTGGTAGGAATCATACAGGTGGCTGCTTATGTGGAGCAGCATTTGAAGCCGCCCATGATGCACCTGGCAAAAGTGCGGGTCAAACAAATGGCGACGGAGGCTATTAATTCAGCAATTACAGCACAGGTAGAGCAGGGGAAGACGGCTGATAATTTGATCGAATGGAGAACGGATGCACAAGGAAGAACCTCCGGCTTTGTTCTGAATTATGCAGAGCATATGAGAATTACGTCAGACACGCTCAAAGCAGTCAAGGCAACGATGGACAGCATGAGCCATTTTGATGAGAGTGTTCCGATTGGTCAGGCATTGGGCAGTCCACTGTTGGCAGCTTATGGACCAACGGTCCCCCTAAAGGTGGAGCCGCATGGAGCAATCAAGGTGGATTTAAATACCCGTCAACAGGATGCGGGCATAAACATGATCTTGGTGGAAGTGTACATTCGGATTACGACGGAAGTGTCCGTGGTTATACCGT
This sequence comes from Paenibacillus sp. FSL R10-2748, assembly GCF_038005565.1. Lineage (NCBI taxonomy): Bacteria > Bacillati > Bacillota > Bacilli > Caryophanales > Paenibacillaceae > Paenibacillus > Paenibacillus sp. FSL R10-2748. Next base: position 332,475 of record NZ_JBBOTK010000006.1, on the reverse strand, counting down.
TTGAGATGCAACCTCAGATTGTGGAGACGGAAATTCCGGTTTCTTATTTATTAGTGGTAGGCAACGTTCCGATGTACTACTATGACAATCAGGGGAAACCAGTGGGTAAAAATGGTGCAGCCGCTCCGCAGTTGGCGTTGCCTCCCCATTCCATAGAGAGTAGCGGCGCTGTAGATCCCAGCACAGTAAGTGTTCCAGAGGTACAGGAAGACCAAAACACCTCTAGCCAGTCCCCAACGCCATAGAGCGGAGGGGAGTGACGTGAGTTGCTCAGGAAAAACAAAAGGGACCCTATGAGGAGGTCCCTTTTGTTTTTCCTGTTTTGAGCGCTTTGCGTTCGGTCTGCTCCCACTGTCTTAATAACGGATACGGGTCAAAGGACCAATCTGCCCAGCCATTGTCCCGATATATACCATAGTGCAGATGCGGTGGAAACTTGCCTTGGGTACCGGGTTTTCCATAGCCCGAGCTTCCGACCCAGCCAACCGTCTGGCCGGGTGTAACGATGTCTCCGTTGTGGACGGTTTTGTCAAAGCCGGAAAGATGCGCATAGTAGTGATAGCGGTTGTTGAGATCTCGGATTCCGATTCGCCATCCGCCGAAGGGATTCCAGCCCTTCATTTCAACTACACCGTAGCAGGTACTGCGAACTGGAACTCCATAGCCAGCAAACAGATCAGTTCCTTCATGTATACGGTAACCGCCCCAGCTGCGACGGCTTCCCCATGTGCTGCGGTAGCTATAAATGCTGCCTAAAGGAAGAGGGAAGGCTTGACTGACCAGATCCAGCTTGCCATACGTCCGATACAGCTTGGCAAACTGCTGAACTCTTTGAACTGCGCGGCTGTTATGGTAATATTCCCAAACGGCAATACCAAATTCATCCTCGTTGTTTCCATACTTTCCGAGATAAGATGCGATGCTGAATAGCAGATCCTTGTCATTATTACGGTCAGCGATTCCATCACCCGAACCGTCTTGTCCCAGCCCGGAAAATAGTTCAATGGAACGCGGATTTTGATCCTCCGAATCAGGGTTCATCAGGCCGGACCAGACTGGTCCCGTGATGAAAATACCTATGATCCGTTCCGCATGCTTGCGATCCCTGGGATGGGCCACTGTAAGTGTGCGTTCATACTGGTCGATGGCGGCCAGCCTGTACCAAGGAACTCCAGTCAGGGCTTCGATGGAATGATATAGAGCCAGCCTGGACGTATACGACGAAGACTGAGCATGTGAAGCATCTACATTTGCGGTCAGGCTGCTTCTGGCGGACGAGGACTGTAAGTGATTGGCAAAGGCATGGGCAGGAAGCGGACAGGCCGTTGTCAGTGTAGTAGCGCATAACAGCAGCGATAACAAACGAACAGCTCGGGCTGTCCGCGTAGGGTAAGGCACGTGAACCGACCTCCTATAGAAGGGCTTAATCGCCCGGTAAATTCTAGGCCCCGTATTCAATAGCGTGAATAGGGTGCTTTTGTTTAGATTGAGCCATATCCGCCGCTTTTATCCATGTAAAGAGTTTACTTTTTCCGGCATCAATGTCATATCAAAAAGGGAACAATGAATGGAGGTTTTTCCATGGCTTTCATGTTATAATGTATGGCAATGACAGCTTAAGCTTATCAGAAAGAAGGTCTATGCCATTGTCTAGAAAAGTGAAGGAAGCTAAGCCCGACTGGATTCGTATTAAACTTACGACAGGCGATAACTATCAGGAAATCAAGAGCATGATGCGTTCCAAGACATTACATACCGTATGTGAGGAGGCACGATGCCCTAATATATATGAATGCTGGGCCAATAGGACAGCTACATTTATGATTTTGGGTGATACTTGTACGCGTGCGTGTCGTTTTTGCGCAGTAAATACGGGAATGCCTACGGAACTGGACTTGCAGGAGCCTGAACGCGTCGCTGAAGCGGCTGAAAACATGAATTTGAAGCACTGTGTCGTAACCAGTGTGGCTCGCGACGATTTGAAAGATGGAGGTGCTACTATATTTGCAGAAACGGTTCGTGCGATTCGCCGCCGGTTACCTCTTTGCAGTGTAGAAGTATTGATTCCCGATTTTATGGGCGATATTGAATCGCTACGAATCGTCATGGATGCCAAGCCAGATATTCTGAATCATAATATTGAAACGGTGGAGCGAATGTCCGACAAAGTTCGGGCTAAAGCGAAATACCGTCGCTCTCTGGAGCTGCTTCAACGTGCGAAGCAATTAAATCCGGCTATTCCAACGAAATCAAGCATCATGCTAGGTGTCGGGGAAGAGTGGGACGAGATCTTACAAACCATGGATGATCTGCGCAAAGTCGATTGTGACATTATGACAATTGGTCAATATTTGCAGCCGTCCGAGAAACATTTATATGTGCAAAAATATTATCCACCGGAAGATTTTGCGAAGTTAAAGGAAGAGGGATTACAGCGGGGATTCAGCCACGTCGAATCCGGACCGTTGGTCCGCAGCTCCTACCAAGCGCATGAGCAGGTGAAGTCAGCCGCTCAGCATAAGGAAGAAGGCGCCCTTTCGCAGGCTTGATCCGGGAAAGGCGGTCAGAATAGCTTGTTTCAAATCGGTGGTAAAAACTATGAATTGTTGCAGGATCACAAGAACGGGTGGAATCCCGAAGCGTTTCGTGATCGGTATAGTGAAGTGCTGGATCGCTATGATTACATTATTGGTGATTGGGGTTACAATCAGCTACGTCTGAAGGGCTTTTATCGAGACGGTCATCCCAAAGCAAATAAGGATACATCTATAGTGATACTGGACGATTACATTAATGAATACTGCAATTTTGGCTGTGCCTATTTTGTGTTGCAAAAAAGTCGTGAAGTGGTTAATAAAAACGGGGTCAATGATGAAATCATTGCTCCAGATATTCAGCAGTTGGTAGATGCTCAAAGGGAACAAGCAGGAACGCTAGAACCCGAAGAGCAGCAAGAAGTATTGCAACATACAGCTGGAGAACAGGAGTGGCCGCAATCACAGCAGGATTCCACAGCTACGGAGGAATCGCGAGTGGAGCAGCCTCGAGAATCCCGGGAACCACGCGAGTTGCAACGTCGGGAATCGAAGGATGCCCAGGAAGTACGTGAGCGACAGCCGCGTGAAGCTCGCGAAAGTCGTCCATCCAGAGAAGGACGTGAAGGAAATCGGCAGCGTGAGCCACGTGAAGCACGCGATTCGCGCCAGCCAAGAGAACCACGTGAAGCAAAGGATGGACGCAATCCGGGTGAAGGGCAGCAAGCCCGGGAACCACGTAGACAGCGCAATCAGCAAGGGAGTTTCGATAAAAAGGAATCGCGTGGACCACGCTATGAGCGTCAATCAAAGGAAAATCGGGAGGGACGGCAAGTTCGTGTCTCTCGTGAACCTGAGGGCCAGCGTCAGACCCAGCCAGCTGCTAAAGCCGAAAGAGCTGAGGGTAGTAAAAAGAATAAAACATTTACAGCTCCACAACAAAACGGTTCCTGAATTTTCAGGGGCCGTTTTGTTTTGTAAGTACCTCCGAAGTCGCCAAGGGCTTATGACCAACTTTTTGCATGTTTTAAAGTAATAGCAATGAATTCCGATAAGGCTGGAGAAATCCACTTATTTTTGTGATAAGCCACTTGAGAGAAAATTTCTTGAAAGCCACCCTCACAGGGAATGATCTTTAACTTTTCTTGATGAAGTTCCTCTATAACTGTCATGAAAGGTAAACAAGTAATACCTAGCCCACTCATTACACATTGTTTGATCGCTTCAATACTCCATAGCTCCATAATTTGAGAAGAAGTAATTTCACGCTCTTCTAAGTATTTTTCAAACATTGTACGGTAAATACAATCTTTCCCATTGGAAATCAAGGCCTCAGTAAGCTTTTTATTTAAAACATTCATCGTAGAGTCAGGGCTTCCTACAACGACAATAGGTTCTTTATTTAATAAATGGACAGTTAAATTAGAATCACGTAATTCCGGCAACATGACAAACGAGACATCCGCACTCCCATTTAGTAGCGCTTTTTGATTATCTCCACAGGTAGCATTACTAAGTTTAATACTCACGTGAGGATATTTTTTCCTATATTCACTTAGTATAGGTTCTAAGCGATAGATCGTTAAAGACTCAGGAGCCGCTATTTTCAACTCTCCTCGCACAGCCTTCTCATCGTTTGCAATGTTTTCAATCTTGCTATAAGTACTTAAAATTTCTTCTGTATACCCCAGCAACCTTTTTCCAACATCCGTCAACTTTACCTTTCGACCCATTCGATCAAACAGGGGGGCACCAATATGTTTTTCTAGTGCCTGAATATGAGAAGTCACTGTAGATTGAGTGTAACCTAAAAATTCTGCTGCCTGTGTGAAACTTCCCCATTCAATGACTTTTTTGAATGTGACAAAATGACGTATTTCCATAACTCACCCACTTTAATCGAATAGTTATCCCTATTGCTATTGACATCATAAAAATCAATGGATTAATTCATGTATTTCAATTTTACCGATAGATAGGCCTATATTACAATAAATAACGGAACTTATTCAACTATCTTTTATTCTGAGGAGAGATTAACTAAATGATTTTTGCAGCATTCCTTTCCTATGTCATTATTACATCTTTTACTCCGGGACCCAGTAATATGTTGGTGATGAATGAAGCAAGAAGATTTGGATTCAAAGGATCGATCCATTTCTTCATTGGAATTATTTCCGGATTTATTATTCTTGGTGTCGTGAAATCCTTGTTAACTGCACGACTATATGAGTGGTTACCTATAGTAGAACCTTACTTTAAAGTTGTTGGTGCGGCATATTTATTGTATCTGGCATGGAAAATTGCTTTGCCTAAGAAAAGTAATGATCAGGATATGTATAGCCAGTTTTCCTTTTCTTCAGGTTTGTTTTTTCAAATTATCAATATAAAAAGTATCTTATATTTTTTAACAGCGACGTCCAGCTTCATACTTCCATATCAGAATTCAAAAGGATCTATGCTCTTTTTAATATGTTTAACCATCCTCATAGGTTGCGCGGCATTATTACTGTGGGCGATATTTGGTTCAGCTTTTAAAAAGATATTTACAAAATACGATAAAATCATTAATACAATCATGTGTCTGTTACTTATCTATTCTGCCGTTACTCTTTTCTAAGGGGTATGACCAGTGTGGACGGTATAACGGTAGCAAATCTACAAAAACTCATTGGGGTTAGCATCACTTACTCAATTAAAAAAAGAGCCAGATTCGGCTCTTTTATAGGTTCTAATTGAGAAAAGCGTTGCGTACTCGATCCCAAAATGGGAAAGGACGGTAACGAGCGAAGCTGATCTTCTGACTTGCGACCTGACATCGAACAGAGATTAAGTCATCCACAGGAAAGTTGAGGTGATCTACTGTCAATAAGAGACGCTGATCTTTCCGTGAAAAAATATCACAATGATGGTGTTTGGGCAGTAGCAATGGCGATCCCAGTGTCCGATACACACGGTTATTAATGGAAGCGATCTCAGTCAATTGCAATGCTTCAATGGTGGGATGAACCATAGCTCCGCCAAGTGCTTTATTATAGGCGGTCGTTCCTGAGGGGGTAGAAACACATATACCATCACCGCGAAACATTTCAAAGGTGATATCGTTAATATCTACTTGGGCAACGACAGTGCCATCCACCCCTTTTAATGTAAATTCATTCAAGGCAATAAAAGAAGCATTGCCTGACTTCTTGTGAATTTCCAACTCAATCAGTGGATACTTAACGATTCTCGGGTTAAGCGGTCCTTCAGATCCGCTTTGGCTCATCAGGTGGATTAGCTCCTCCAGCTCGTCCGCACGCCAATCAGCGTAAAAGCCTAGATGACCGGTATGTACACCAACAAAGGCAATATCCGGAATGCGGTCGATGAAGGTATGAAACGCATGAAGCATCGTACCATCGCCTCCAATAGACACGACGATTTCCGGCGATTCGGCATCCAGCTTGAAATTCTTTTCTTGGGCAAGACGGTGAAATTGCTGACTCAAGTCCATGGAGTGCTGATCCCCGCGATCCAGAACATAATATCTCAAGATGAAAAGCTCCTTTGTCATGGGTATATATCGATCATAATCAATTATGAGCAAGAACACAATCGTTCATTGCCTGTGTGTTCTTCTCAAACGTACATATAAGCGACTTGTACCCACACTCAACCATGAGAGACTAAGCATTCCAGCCAGTATAAAGGCAAGAAACAGCAGACTTTGCAACAACATGACGGACGAGAAGCCAGGAGACCACGCGATGTCGTATATCGGAGAAAAGACTGGAGAGCTTCCCTGTCCCATAAGAGGCCGCCATAACACGAGAGCTAGCAGTGCTGAGATGATGCCGTGCGCAGCCCGGGCCAACAAAAATGGCAAATAACGAAGATCCGTCATATTTAAAATACTTGCAACCTGCGCATGAACCGACAGCCCGCCCCAGGAGAGAACAAAAGCGGCTGCGGCTACCTTGAATGGTAACGCCGCTGCCGTGGCTTTACCTGCGGCTTGCGCTCCTAAAGTGACTTCGAAAATACCACCCACAATGGACTCCGTTAACGTAGGAGGAAGACCACATGCAGTCAATAGGCTTGCTGTAAGCAGATGAAGCCCGCTCATTAAACCGGAGTTCGTCAAAGCTTCTAAAATGACGCAGAAGAATACAACTAGCCCTCCTACGACAATAATAAGGCGTAGGGAGGAAGTAATCGCCTGACGAAGTAACTCACCCAATGGGCGACCATCTTCCAAACGAGCTGTATGCATGGCATATAATGCTTGGCGTAGGGGTCCAGGCTGCCTATTGCGATCTGCTGCTTTTGTATTCTTGGACTTCGACCAGGCTTTTTGAGTAGGTTGGCGGTCGCTGCGAGTACCTGTTTCCCCTGAACGGGAACCGTGGAAGCGCATAAGCAGCCCGATGATGAGCACGCCACCATAATGGGCCGCGCCTAGTACGAGTGCAATTTCTGGTTGATGGAAGAAGCCAACGGAAACCGCACCGATCAAAAATATCGGATCAGAGGAAGTAGTAAACGCGACCAAACGCTCTCCTTCAATGCGTGTGATCCATTTTTGCTCCCACAGCTTGGCTGTTAGTTTAGCTCCAATCGGGTAACCGGATGCACAGCTGACCGCAGCGACAAAACCCCCACAGCCAGGTACACGGAATAGAGGCTGCATCAGCGGATCCAACAGCGCACCTATGAAATGAACAATTCCGAAACCGAGGAGAAGCTCGGAAATAACGAAAAACGGGAATAAAGACGGAAACAGCACGTCCCACCAGATGGCAAGCCCCCGAAGCCCGGCATTCAGAGAAGATTGCGGGTATACAGCCATAAGCATAAACAGGAATAGCAGTGTAAGGATGAGCAGAGGAAGCGAGTAACGACGGTATAGCGACATAGAGGCCCCTCCTTTGGTGTTGTACTAATATACCTATGTCGGGGATGGACAAAGAGTACAAAAAAATCAAAGAAAACGGTTACATTTATTGCTGTATTTTTGTAAATAGTATGTTAAAATAGGAAAACAACGATCCATAACCTTAAGGATGGAGTGATCAGGATGAGTATCGTTGCCGGTCTGTTCGTATGTGCTTTTGTGTATGTTATTCGTGCCTCTCTCGTCCATCCCGGTGAAGAGGATTGGCGGAGTTATTAGTGGTATTTATAGAATGACGAAGCTGTGTGCAACGAAGCACACCCTCTTCATATGTTAAATTGATAAAATGACGCTTATTTTTAGCGTCATTTTTTGTTTTTTGTTATAATACGGGTGTATATTTATTACCATAGCACAGAAAGTTGGAGGAAAAGTGAACCCTAGCCTGAGCATTTATGACAACCTTGGGGGTGCGGAAGGTGTTCGTGCTATTATTGAGGCCTTCTACCCGAGAGTTTATAAAGATCCGTTGTTAAGTCCCCTGTTTCCTAAAGACATGGAACCGGTTAAGGAAAAGCAGTATATGTTCCTGAGCCAGTTTTTTGGAGGACCGTCCCTTTTTTCTGATGCATATGGTCATCCGATGTTACGTGCCAGACATATGAAGTTTCCCGTAACGGAGGAGCGAGCAGAGGCATGGTTGTCTTGTATGGCAGGTGCGTTAACGGATACGGGCATTGAGGAGCCGCTTCGTTCAATCATACTTAACCGTTTGTCTGGTCCTGCGCATCATTTTGTAAATACCCCGTAAGCTTTCGGGGATTGCCGAATTTTGGAGAGGGTTGTAAAAACATTGGAACTTGAACCGTTATATCAGATCAAAATCATTTGCCCACATTGCGAAGAAGAATTTCAGACATCCCGTGTAAGACCAAGCCTAAAGAAGGCCATTCGTACAGATTCAGATTTTTGTGCTTATTATAAGAATGAAAATCCGGATTTTTATGTCGTAAGGGTCTGTCCTCATTGTGGATTTACCTCGACAGAGCACTCTACCGTTCAGTTAAGCGAACAGCAAACCAAGATATTCAAGGATAAAATCGGTAATCGCTGGCAGTCTCGCGAATATGGCGGGCATCGTAGCTGGGAAGAGGCATTAGAAACGTATAAACTGGGTTTACTATGTGCCCAGGTCATCGGAGAAAAGGAACGCGTAGTAGCTAGTCTATTACAGCATATCGCTTGGATGTACAGATACCAGGGAAATGAGGAGCAGGAGCTTCGCTTTCTCAAATTTAGCCTGGATTCTTATGTTCGGGTCTATGAGCTGGAGGGTGTCGGGGCGAATAATGCCAAACTGCTTTATCTGATTGGTGAATTGCATCGACGTACAGGCAACTTTAACGAAGCGGTACGCTGGTTTTCGCGTGTCATTAATGACAAAAAGATTATGGATGCAGCCATGATCCGGGCTTCCCGTGAACAGTGGTCTGTACTGCGAGAACAAATGCTGGCTAAAAATTACCAACTGCCGGAGGAAATGCAAGACGCAAGCTCCTCCTGAAGAAATAAAGGTGTGCACTATGGCCGATTTAGGCTCATGGTTCACACCTTGTTTGTAAAACGGGTTATCTTATCTTACAACTGCCTCATGAATTAATGATGACGCAATGTGGTATCTGACAGCAAATAATCGTCATCACAATCCACTAAAGTAACCTTGTTATGGCAGCATGGAAACACAAGCAGCTTTTTCATACCTTCGTGTATGAGCTTAAGTTCTTTTGGCTTCAGGGGCAGCAAAACATTATCATGGTCGCAAAACGGACAAGACTGTACATAAACGTCTCCCATGACGATGTCATAAGGCCAGGTTTTATGAAAAGGGATCATGATTTGTCCGATTCTCCGCCGTTCGGGTCAGCGGTTTCTTCTTTAGCCAGTTCGGCTAGCTTTTGCATCAAAATGTGCTGGGGTGTATGCATAAGGTGTTCCAGCGGAATGCCGAGCTTTTCGGATAATTTCACAGCCGTTTCCGGCGAAATTTGTAAGGGTCTCATCCTGTTTTCCTCCCAATTGTAGTGATTTACTATCACGATGTAGCTTTATTGTATATGAAACCACAAGAATTCGCCAAAAAAGAAAGGTGGAACTATTATGAAAACACCGTTAAAGCAAACATGGGATCTGGAATCTATTTTTAGCGGAGGATCTTCCTCTGCCTCATTTCTTGCATTTTTGGAAGAAATGGAAAGCAAGGTCCAACAACTGCAAGCTCAGCTTAAAGCAGCCAAAGTACCACAAACGGTATTGGATACCGAGCGTCTGGATAGTGTACTGAATAGCATACAGGAGCTGTTTAATGGTGCGTCGCAGGCGGGTTCCTTTGTCTCTTGTCTAACTGCTCAAAACCAGCACGACAAGCTGGCTGTTCAACTGGGGGCGCGTGTCAATACGCTATATGCCCAAGGAAAAAGTGCTTTAGTATCTTTCCAGAACTTGCTGGCACAAACCAGTGAAGACATTTGGCAGAAATGGATGGAGCGCGAAGCTATCCAGCCGATTTCTTTTGTCCTGACCGAATATCGGAACGAAGCACGTGAAAAAATGGCTCCTGAGCTGGAAAGCCTTGCATTGGATCTGGCAGTGGATGGCTACCATGGCTGGGGCGACTTTTATGATACCATTGTCAAAAATATGACGATCCCTGTGCCAGAAAATGGCGAGATCGTAAACCTGTCTGTAGGTCAGGCAGCTAATAAGCTGGATGAAGCAGATCGCAGCGTACGTAAAGACGTGTTTGCACGTTGGGAAGAGGCATGGACTCAGGTAGAGGACTATTGCGCGGATACATTGAATCATTTGGCAGGCTTCCGTCTGAAGCTATATGAAAAACGAGGCTGGACAGATGTGCTTAAGGAACCGCTGGAAATCAGCCGTATGTCTGCACAAACGCTGGATACGATGTGGCAGGTTATTAATGAAACAAAGCCTATTGTAGTCAAATACTTGGAGCGGAAAGCAAAACTGCTGGGCTTAGAGAAGCTGTCCTGGCATGACGTTGAAGCTCCGCTGGGGACGTCAACCACTAAAATCCCTTACGACGATGCTGCTGTAACGATTGTTGAGCAATTTGGTAAATTTAGCTCGAGAATGGCTGACTTTGCCCAAATGGCTTTTGAGAAAAGCTGGATCGAAGCAGAAGATCGTCCAGGCAAACGTCCGGGTGGTTTCTGTACATCTCTGCGTCTGAGCAAAGAGACCCGTATTTTTATGACCTATGCCGGATCACCATCCAATGTTTCGACACTGGCCCATGAGCTCGGACACGGTTATCATCAGCATGTGATGAATGAATTGCACCCATTGAATCAAAATTATGCCATGAACGTAGCTGAGACGGCATCGACGCTGGCAGAACTAATTGTATCAGATGCGTTGCTGGAAGCTGCCGAGGGTCAGGAGAAGGTGGCTTTGCTGGAGGATAAAATTCAGCGTGGTGTAGCCTTCTTTATGAACATTCATGCCCGTTTCCTGTTTGAAACCCGTTTTTACGAGCTGCGGAAAAAAGGAGTCGTAGGAGCACAACAATTAAGCGAGTTGATGGAACAAGCGCAGCGTGAAGCGTTTAGTGGTGTCCTGGATGAGGCTCATCCTCATTTTTGGGCATCCAAGCTGCATTTCTATATTACGAATACTCCATTCTACAACTTCCCGTACACATTCGGGTATATGTTCAGTGCAGGAATTTACGCTTTTGCGAAGGAAAATCCTGACGGCTTCGCCGACCAATATGATGCCTTGCTGCTTGATACAGGTCGCATGACAGTCGAAGAATTGGCTTCCAAGCACTTAGGTACCGATTTAACACAGGCTGACTTCTGGCGTAATGCTGCGCAAGTTACTGTTCAGGATATTGAGCAATTTTTACAAATGACAAAATAACGGATTTACACTTTAGAGGTCTCCCACGAGGGAGGCCTTTTTTGTAATTTTTGCAGAAGATGATGAATAAAGTCGCAAAATGTCGAAGTGTAATTAACATTACCTGTTGGCGAAATTTAAAATGATGGATATACTTAGAAAATAGTTATAAATACCCAATTATGTTGGTTTTGATTGTAAGGTTAAAAATCTTCGCATATAATTGAGCCGTAAGACCTATTAAATATTTTTGGATAAGGTATATAGGAGGGTTTTTGTAATGGATGAAGTAGGTCAATTGTCGTTGGCAAGGCAGATGGATATCGTTTTAAAAGAACTGGATAATGAACTGGCGGGTTTGTCGTCAGGTATCGTATTTGTACAAATACGTAACAATGTAGTTGGGAAATTTGGGATTCGTCATAATCCGCTTGCAGGTAAAGGTGGCACATTTGCAGCAGTAGAACCGGGGTTATCAGTAAAGCATCGGGAGGATTTTCGGCGTATGGCCCTAGAAACGCTAAATCATAAGCGTAGCTGGACTCATGGTGAGATTGCTTTCGATTTTGCAATCAGACAAGGAACGATTTTGGTAGATGCAACACTGGAGTCCAACTACAACATGGCGAATCTCATGATCCGCTACAACAAGCCTACATACCGAGCGGCTAATTCGGAATAAACATTTATATGAGAATTTTGCAAAAATCCCATAAGCGACTTCCAATGAACAAGATATAGATCGAAATGGTTAGTTCGTCTATATCTTGCACTTCGGAGCGACTGGAATCGAATTTTGCAAAATCCTGATAAAAAAGAGTAAAGAAAAGGCGGCCTTCCTAGGGAAGACCGCCTTTGTTATATGCCCGTTATAACGCATTTTGGTAAATTACGATGAACGGAATGCTCACGCGGAATAATGACGCTTATTGACCTGAACGACCTGATAATTGCTGTTCGGCCAGCTGTACCAAGCGTTTAGTGATATAGCCTCCCAGAGAACCAGCTTCACGGGATGGCATGTCACCGTAGTAACCATCTGCCGGAATGGTGATGCCCAGCTCTTGTGCAGCTTCATATTTCAATTGTTGCAATGCGTTGTTGGCTTGAGGAACAACTAGGTTGTTACTGCGACGGCTTCTGCCTTGATTAGCTTCATTCATGTGTAGTCACCTCCTTCGGCTGTGATGAGGTTAGTATGCGACAGAGTTATGAAAATATGCGCCGAAGGAAGAAAAGTGACTAGAGGAAAATTACGGATATATGATATGAATCTGAGTTTTGAGGTCGATGGATTGCTGAGGCTCCAGACGGATCAGCCCGGCTTCCCTGACAGGATCAGGTGAATTGGGCGCATCAGGCAGCCATGTATAAGGCTCAATGCAAAGATACTGGTCGCATTCACCTTTGGTATATAAAACCCAATACTTATAGTATTGCTCATCTGCTGTGTAGCGGATTTGATAACCGTCGTCACGGGTCAAAAGAGCTTCAGCAGGGCCTTCCGTTGCCCGCAGCAAAGTATCTAGATTTGTTCCTTTCAAAGAAAGACCCGAAGAGAGCTGCTCCAAGTCATCTAACGAAGTAATGATACCTGTAGGTAGCTGTTCAGCATCCTGCTCATATACGCCGTTCACAGGCAGCTTTAGGCGCCAGCGCTCAGGTTCTCCGTCCACCATAAACCAAGTGTGATATCCCAAGCCAAATGGGGCTGCTTTTTCACCTAAATTCGTTACGCGCAGAGTTTGACTTAATACAGCACCCTGCAAGCGATACGTCATCTCCAAACGTAAAGGAATGGGGAATTGTTCCATCCAGTGCGGATCACTTTCTGTCAAAAGCTCAGTAGTAACACTGCAACCTTCTTCATCCTCTTCAATATCACTGCAGCGCCAGGACTGATTACGATGCAGACCGTGTATATGATTGTCATTGGCTGTATTTCGGTCGAACTGATAAGGAACACCGTCAAACTCAAATTGTCCCTTGCGAATTCGGCCTGGAGGAATCAAAATGGGCAAGCCAAAATGATAAGGCTTTTGTAAATAGAAAGCCAATTCTTCCTCACCAGGCCGACGTACGATATCCCGGTCGAGCTTCAGATCACGCACTGAGATAATATTATTCCCGAGGCGAGGGATCATCGTAACTTCCAGTTCACCACTATGTAAAACATACGTGTCGTAACCGTTCCAGTGTTCTTTGGTCACTTGTTTCATATCCATGCTCCTTTGTCCACTATAATCGGTTGAAGCTTCGTGTCATTATGATAACAGATTTTTGATCGTAGGGCACAATCGTCATTTGACAATAACATTATGCGGAATTATCATTAATGTAGTTTAGAAAGTAATGACATGGATAACACGATGATGAGGACAAGTAAGCTTTCGCATAAGCTCTTCAGAAAGCCGGTGGTGGATGGGAACCGGTGAGCCTGCACTGCTGAATGGACCTTGGAGTGCCGCACAGAACAGGATTCTACTGTCCTCAGTATGACGGCCGATTACTCCCCGTTAACGGAGCTTTAAGATTGCAGGCAGCCACGGAGCGTAGCTCCGACAAGTAATAGGCTGACGGCAATGAATAAGGGTGGTACCACGGTCTCGCGTCCCTTGAGGATGCGGGGCCTTTTTGCGTTCTAATTTTGAAATAAACGGAGGAGGAAGAATATGAAAACTGTACTTTCAGGTATTCAGCCTAGTGGACAACTTACTTTGGGCAATTACATTGGTGCAATGAAAAACTTTGTCAAATTGCAAGAGGATCATCAATGTTACTTTATGGTCGTAGACCTTCATGCAATTACCGTACCGCAGGAACCGGCCCAATTACGTGAGCAGTCGGAGGCGGTAGCGGCATTATTTATCGCAGCAGGTATTAACCCGGAGAAATCCAATGTCTTTTTACAATCCCATGTTCCTCAGCACGCTGAGCTGGGATGGTTGATGACAACACTGACGAATATGGGCGAGCTGGAACGTATGACTCAGTTTAAGGACAAAGCGGCAGGCAAGGACTCCGTAGGAGCAGGGCTGTTCGTATATCCATCGTTGATGGCAGCTGACATTTTGCTCTACAACGCGGATCTCGTTCCGGTAGGCGACGATCAGAAACAGCATCTGGAGCTGACACGCGATTTGGCGGGTCGCTTTAATCACCGTTACGGAGATTATTTTACTGTTCCCGAACCGTATATCCCTGAAGTAGGGGCGAGAATTATGTCCCTGGATGATGTATCTAAAAAAATGAGTAAGAGCAATCCGAATGCAGGCAGCTTTATTGCCCTGCTGGACGAACCGAAAGTCATACGCAAGAAAATTAGCCGCGCTACGACCGATTCTGGTAGTGAGGTTAGATATGATCCGGCCAATAAACCAGAAATTAGTAATCTGATGGGCATCTACAGCCAGTGTTCCGGTTTGTCGCTCCAAGAAGTGCAGGATCGCTATGAAGGTCAAATGTACGGAACATTTAAAAAAGAACTGGCAGAGACCGTTGTAGCTATGCTTGAACCGATTCAGCAGCGCTATCGCGACATCCGGGAATCCGGTGAGATTGGACGTATTTTGGCCCAATCCGCAGAGCGCGCACAAGAAGCGGCTGAAGTCACGTTGTCTGCGGTCAAAGAGCGCATGGGCTTTCTGCCACGTCTACGCTAAAGCATATTGCTGGCAAAATAGATTAGGCCCTATAGGATTGGCTTAGGAGCGGCGTTGTCGGGCTTTGACCACGAAACCCCAGCCGATATTGCCGACAGATAATAGCCCCAGTAGAATGGCAAGCCATGCGGAATAACTGATGGATATAGCGGCTGCGGTCAGCAGGACAATGGATGAAACGGCGAACCATAGGGATAAACCTTTGCTCATTGGTAAAAACCTCCAGTGTTCAAATGTTGAATTTCAGGAATAAGTAGTTGTAAGCGAGCCATAATAATCTTGCAAGCTTGCAATGAACCTCACTCACAAAGAACTGAAAGGAGATTCAAATATGAGCAGACGTCGTTCAAACAACCTGCAAGTACCGCAGGCCAACGCCGCTTTACAACAATTAAAATATGAGGCAGCTCAAGAACTTGGCATCACCATCCCTCAGGACGGTTACTTCGGTAATGTTGTTTCCCGCGAAACAGGTTCGCTTGGGGGATATATCACGAAAAAGCTGGTCCAACAAGCAGAACAATCCTTGTCGGGCAGCAGCCGTTTGCAGTAATACACATAAACACTCCATCTTGGAAGCTGTATTATGAGCAACTGTGATGAAGAAAATCCGGAGCGATCATGCTCCGGATTTTTTTACGCATGGCCTATGACCATTGTGAATCACGCAAGTCCGCTTCGTCAAGAGGGCGCTTTCATGAGATCTGATTTTTTGCGGGAGTGACCAAAAAAACAGCAAGCTCCCAGATTAAGGGGAACTTGCTGTCTGTTGTTCATACGGCTTGTTGTTAGCTTGTAAGCAGGTTTTAATTCGTATGCAGGGAAAGGCGTTTTTGCATCTTTTCGTCACTGAGCCATCCAATATAGCTGTTGATCAGTCCGAACTGCTTATCCATCGCGACCACAGCCACAAATGGATATTGTCTCCGGTGTCGATACCTTACGTCTCCCCATCGCACAATGTAGCCCCATTCCAGTTCCTCCACCTCGGCAACGGCAAAGGAGGAAAAATAGCGAAATGCCTGCACATCGCGATAGGATTTGGAGGCTTCTACGGCAGGATGTGTGGATGGAATTGCATGTTTCGTCCAAAATAAGTGTTTGCCATTTAATCCGCCAATGTCATAACTTCCATTCTGATGAGCTTTTACCACATGCCACCGATTCCATGATACGGTGGGAATGATATAATAGATGTCGCCCTCCTGACGCTCATTGTCCATATTACGTACCGCTTTTCTGGTTATAAAATGACTCCAGGTTCGCCAAATGTAATATAGGCCAATAATAACGTACAGCGTAATAAATAAGGGAGCGGGTGGAGTCAATCCGGTGATCCACAGCATAATCGCAGCAACATGGGTGCCAAAAATAAAGGGATCGAAAATATGGATGATATTCCAAGATATCCACTTGTTTGTAAATGGCCGGAATGCCTGTGTTCCGTACGTATTAAATAAATCTGTGAATACATGCAGGCAGACGGCAATCGTTACCCATAATGCTACATGACCTGGGGGCACATCTCTGAAGATCAGGCAAATCAGTCCTGTTATGGACAAGATCCATATCAACCAGAAGGGAATTGAATGCGACAGTCCACGGTGATTGCGAATGTAGGCTGCATTGTTTTTCAACCGAAGCAAAGTGTCAAAATCCGGAGCTTGTGACCCTACGACTGTAGCGAGCAGTATGACTGCGGCCAACTTTGGATCTCCGGCGACGACAGGATCAGTGTAGGCCAGCCCGGCCAATCCGATTCCCATGACAAAGTGTGTGGCTGTATCCATATCTGTCGCTCCTTTTGTATTGTTTCCTGTACTTATTACTACCCAAATTTACTGTAAACGATCAGCAGGGGCGATTTGCCATCGGAATTGTGAACGTTTTGTGCGTTTTCTGTCAAACTTTTTGGGGTAGGTATATGATAAAATTTATATCGGAGTTCAACTTACTCCCGAATTCATACATCTCTAAGGGGGAGTTACTCACAATGGATAATATAAGTTATAAGACTTCTTCGGATGCGGCTACCTATTCTGTAAAATCTAAACCACCCGGCAAAGCGGGCACTTGGAAAGATTTTATTACAGTTACCAAGCCAGGCATCCTTCGTACCAATCTGGTTGCAGCCTTTGGTGGTTTTTGGTTAGCATCGCAATGGGACGTTGATTATATAAAGCTAATTCTTACACTATTAGGTACAATGCTGGTTATGGCGTCTTCTTGTGTTTTTAACAACTATTTTGACCGTGAGCTGGATTTGAAAATGGAGCGTACACGTAATCGCTCACTGCCAACAGGGCGTCTGACCCCTACAACGGTGTTGTCATACGCTATTATTTTGGGCGTTGTTGGGTTAGCTGTTCTATTCTCCTTCTCTGGTGTAACGGCAGGATTACTGGGATTACTTGGTATGTTCGTCTACGTCGGTATTTATACACTTTGGTTAAAACGTTCATCTACATGGAGTACATCCATCGGCGGTATTTCTGGTGCAATGCCTCCGGTGATTGGTTATGTGGCCGCTTCGGGGCGTATTGATATGGGCGCTTGGCTCTTATTTGCTCTCCTATTCTTATGGCAGCCTCCTCACTTTTGGGCACTTGCTATTCGCAGAGTCGAGGAATATCGCGCAGCAGGATTTCCGTTGTTGCCAGTCGTAAAAGGTATCCATCGGACCAAAATTCAGATGATTCCTTATATTGTATTGCTGATTCCGGTACCCATCCTTATGTATGCTTATGGATATGCCGGTATGATTTTTATGATCGTGTCCGTGTTACTGTCCGTGCTGTGGGCATTCTATGCCTTTAAAGGTTTTACGATTAAGGAAGAAGAAACGGATTCCTGGGCAAAAAAAGTATTTTTCTTTTCCATTAACCATCTGACACTCAGCTTCTTGCTGATGATCGTCGATACGGTTCATAAGTTCTAATGTCATTTTAGAGGCATTTTATAGTGCATCATATAGCTGTCCAACAGGCATGAAAGCGGCCTGAGGACAGCTTTTTGTTATTTTAAAGACTAAAGAACAGGTGGAGGGTATATAATGTATTCTTCCAATCCTGCTTTTTCCAATTGAGCGATCACATATTCGTCTGGAGTGCCTTCTACGCCAGCGTATCCTTTGCGGGTATACATATGGTAGGCATCCGGAAAAGAGTCAGCAAGCACACCCCTTATTTTTTTCCCTGAGCTGTCATTGTCCATAAATAAATATATTTCGTCGTGTTTGGCCCGCTTGTGGAGGGATTCCAGTTTTATAGAGTTTAGTGTGCCGAAGGTGCATAAAATGTGGACCTCCGGGTCAAGTAATCGGCGAAGTTTGCTGCGGTCATTTTTCCCTTCGACGATCACGGTTATCGCCATGTAAGCTCACCCCTTGTCTGATACATATGCTCGAAATTCCCCGGGAAATGAAGAATATGTGTATAGTGTAGCTCCAAATAGGGTTCTCATGCAAAAAATAACAAAACAGCCTGCCAGAAGTGGCAGGCATGGGCACAAGGGGCAACATGTTAGGGCGATTCAGACATTAAATCCAGCAAGTACGGAGAATGATGACGAGCAGAATATAAAGAACAAGAATGGTGCCAGTTGAAGTTCCAATAGGGCAAGGATGACAGTGGCTCACAGGCTGCACCTCCCTTTGTTAGTGAATGTTCAGTCAAAATAGTCTATGTGGATAGGGGTATAGTGTACTGTGCATTTGCCCTCTGGAACGGTATTTTGGGCTTTATAGGTAGGACAATAGCAACCGCTGTCTCAGACTAGCTAGGAATGATAAGGTCCTGAGGCAGACAGTGGCGGTGTCGGAGATAAGCGCTTAACGGGAATGAATAGCAGGCCAGCCATCAGAATCAGAAATGCGATAAAAAAAGGAGAAATGTGATCGGGTAGCTGACCTGCCAGTACAGGTCCGGCAAAGGAGCCGATAGATGTTGCAATAGACTGTAGTGCAAAGGTTTTACCCAGTCGCGCACCTCCAATTCGTATGAAAAGAGAGGCCAGCGCTGGAAAAATGATACCTTTGGCTGTTCCCAAAATAAAAAGTATGATGCCAATCGCCGCTTCGGGCGTGGTGGCGAGTGCGTAGAAACTTAGAGACATCAAAATAATGCCACAAAGTAGCCGCGCCATGGGTGAATATTTGTTCAGAAACAGCAGGCTGAGCGTACAAAGTGCTCCCAAACTGATGATGGAAAAGAGCAATCCGGTGGACATCATGGACGCAGAACCGTTATTTCGTAATGGGATTTCGTAAAATAAAATGCCTTGTGCACACGCCAAAACAAAAGGAAGGAGCAGGTAGCGCCAATTGAATGGTAAACGCGTCTTCTGTACCCCGGATAGTGGAGCAGGTGTCGCATGACCATCTGATAATTGGGCCTGTGGAGCGGGTGCTGTTTTGGGCAAGGTGAAATAAGCCATGAGTCCCGTGACTACGAGAATGATGCCAAGGGAACTAAACGTCTCACTAAAGCCGAAACTGGCTACGATAAATGCGCCGGCAGCTGGAGACAGGACAGAGGCCAATGTGTGAACGACACCATGTCCCGACATATATTTGCCCTGCGTAACTGGATGATCGGATAGCTGTGCCAACATGGCCAGACAGGCTGGAGATAAAAAGGCCAACACAAAACCGCTAATCGCCCGAAGAAAAAGTAATTCCCACGGTGTGTGGATGTACGATTGAATGATAAGAATGATGCCTGCGGCTGTTAGGCTGAACATAATATATCGGCGGCTGCCGTGTTTGTCGACCTTGGGGCCGGCCATCAAATTACCAGGCAGGTGAGTTAGAGAGTAAATCCCCATCATCCAGCCAATAAAAGTAGGTGCTGCACCCAGGGAGATAGCGAATGGTGTCAAAATAGGATATTGTGCATGCAGATCGAAAAAAGCAATGAATAAAAAGAGATACAGCCAGAGGGCTGTTTTCATGGGATGACCCCCTTCCCTAATGTAAACTTTCATGTTGCACCACGTATCGGCCCTTCCTAAGTTGTACGCTGGAGGGGACGAACATAGACCACTTTGTATGGACAAGAATTGAATAACAAGGTGTGTAAAAGAGCTAAGCTGACAGGGCATCACGTAATCATGTATAATTACAGAGACAATTTTGTGATTTGAATGATGTAGTTGAAAACGGGAGTGTAGCGAAATGGATAAGGGCGTCTGGACAGAGTTTTTGGAACATAATTGGCAGATCGTTCAGGATAACTGGATGTATATATTAATTGGGCTTGTCCTACTATTAGTCATATTGAAGATTGTAAGAACTCTCGTAAAATGGCTGATTGTCATTGTCGTAATTGCAGGCTTGCTTATCTACAGTGGCATTTCCTTTGAACAGGTCGGCAAGGTCGTTACTCAGGCAAAGGATGATGCGATCAACAAGGTTCAGAGCGAGGCTTTGAACATGATGATCAAGGAGGGACGGGATGCCCAATACACATCCAACGCGGATGGTACGTTTTCGGTAACCAGCTCCAACCTGGAAGTGAAAGGTCCATTTGATGGTGACAAGGTCAAGGTATGGTTTCAGGGGATGTCGCTGGGCGAGTGGAGTATGGGCGATACCGTCAAGAAATATATCGAAGGTGCGAAAGGCTCGGCTGTAACACAGTCGCCACAGTCGCCGTAGAGACAGGAGGAACACAATGAAACCATCCTGGCTGGAGCCTATTCTTCATTGGAATGGCGTGACGGTGTTTTTGATTGTCATTGTACTGCTGTCGTTGATTCAGGGCTGGAGACGAGGAGCTTCGAGATCTGTAGGGGCGCTGTTCAGTCTCATTGTGGATGGCATACTGACTGTGGCGGGTATTTTGTGCTCGCTCGGGTTAGCCATGTGGCTTTCACCAAAAGTACAACAGTGGTTGGCGGCTTATATGGAACATTTGCCTCAGCGAGAACTAAGCGGGATTGAACAATTTTATTATACGTTGGTGGCGGGGTTAGAAGGTTTTCCGCTGCTGCGGTTCGCCGTATTGTTTATGCTCAGTTATGCGATCGCCCAATTTGTACTACGTGTAATTTATGTGTTGATGGTAGGTGGCAAGTCAGATTCTCATCTCCGTGAACATGAAAAAAAATCAGGCTTTTTCAGCAGGGTGGCAGGGGCTGGAATAGGTACTCTTATTGGTGGAGCACGCGCTATCATGGTTATAGCCCTGCTATTCATCGGCGTAAGTCTGTATCCAGACAGCGGGTTTAGCAGCTACGTCCAAGCTTCACCGATTTATAAGCAGGGAGCGCAATCGGTCATTGAGCCGTTATCCGGTACACTGATTAAGGATAAATTGCCCGTATTTACGCAGGCCGTTACCAAGGAATTAAATGGTATCCTGCAGCGAAAATACGAAATGATTGACCGGGAAATTCCGAACGATATCAGTCAGGCTGCGGCCAAGATTACACAGGGGATGAGCGGTGATGAGCAAAAGGCCAGAGCGTTGTATGAATGGGTAGGTACCCGTATTAGCTATGATTTCGGTAAGGTAGAAGCCTATGAGCAGCGTGGTGACTGGCATGAACAGACCCCCAGAGATACGTTTGATACACGTAAAGGAGTCTGCATTGATTATGCCCGCCTGTATGCGATGATGGCTCGGTCGCAGGGACTACAGGTCAAGGTGGTGACAGGGCTTGGTTATAACGGACAGGGAGGATACGGTTCCCATGCATGGAATGAAGTGTATTTGAGCGTGCAGGATCAGTGGGTGCCGTTAGACCCGACCTGGGCGCAAAGTGGGGACTGGTTTAATCCGCCTGGTTTTGCCCAAACACATATCAAGGATAAAGTGATTTAATAAGGAGTGGAAAAGGGCACATGAGAAAGATAGACAACGAGCAGGGAACAGACAATGGGACGTCTGATCGAAAAAGATTCAGCTTTCGGATCAATCTGTTCTTTTTCAGCTCGTTCATTATATTTACGGTCATTATTGTAAGACTGGCGATACTTCAATTTGTAGATGGACCTCAGCTTAAGCAGCAGGAGGCCAGTAATGTTACTAAAAATGTACCGCTTACGCCGATTCGCGGAACAATTTATGATTCCACCGGGCAAAACAGACTGGCGTACTCTACACCTGTACAATCGCTGTATATCACGCTCTCCAAGAACTATAGTGACAGCATGGAAAATTTGCGTAATCCTGATAAAAAACTGTTGCCTGAGCTGGAAAACATGACACAGAAGCTGGCAAATCGGTTTGCTCAATATGGTAGTAAAGATGAGCCGAAAATGACGGCAGAGCAAATTATGGACGCTATGGACCGGAACTATCAACGGTTTAGCGGTTTTACGCCGCGTCTGATTAAAACCAATCTTAATAAAGATGAAGTCGCCTATTTTATGCAGCATAAGAGTGAGTTCCCCGGGTTAGATGTCGTAGAGGAAACGGTACGTCATTACGATCCTGATACGGTAGCAGTTCAAGCGGTTGGCTACATTAAAAGCTACAAAAGTGCGCGTGAAACGTTGGATAAATATAAAAATATTCAAAAATCCATGTCAGCTGAAAATGATCCGGGTCTCATCTATATGGATAACGAGTCGGTAGGCTTTGATGGACTTGAATTTCAATATCAGGAACAGTTACGAGGGAAAAATGGCTATAAAACGGTTCCGATTGATCCACGCAATATGCCGGAAGGTGTAGATTCTGTTACTCCTCCGCAAAAAGGAAATAATGTCTATTCTACGATTAACAAAGAAATTCAGGTTAAGACTGAAGATGCTATTATGGATCAATTGAGATGGCTCCATTCACACGCTGTATCTGGCAAGACCCATCCTTATGCTAAAACAGGCTTTGCTGTGGCTATGGAAGTGGATACAGGAAATGTGGTGGCGATGGCTAGTATGCCGGATTATGATGCTAATTACTGGCAGACCGGAAATATATCTAGCGATAATTATAAGAAAATACAAAATGTATACTTGAATGGTACTATTCGCTCCTTTGGATCGGGCCAATCAGGTCAACATCCAGAGTCGGTTGTCCTACTTGGCTCCACCATTAAGCCGCTTTCTGTGTTAATAGGACTGGAGGAAAATCTATTCAGTACCTCATCGTATTACCAGGATACAGGAGCGGCTTACTTTGGGCGTAATAATTCGTCACGAGTTCGGAATTCCTCGGGTCATGTGTACGGCGGGTTGGACCCAGCTTCTGCCATTCGGCATTCCTCCAATGCATTTATGGTCGATATGGTGGGCAAAAGATTGTACAACAAATACATTAATAATGCCAAGGAAGATCAAGGTGTGAATGTATGGGACCGCTACATGAAGGAATTTGGACTAGGTGTTTCTACGGGTGTAGATTTACCAAGTGAATGGTCTGGACGCAGAGAGTATGCTCATAATTCGAAAGAGTCCTCATTATCTAAACTTGCATATGCTTCTTTTGGTCAGCAGGGTAAATATACAACGCTTCAGCTTGCACAATATACAGCAGTATTGGCTAGCAAGGGGAAACGGATGGAGCCGCATTTGGTCAGTCAAATTAAAGACACTAACGGCAATATAGTACAAACGATCAAGCCGAAGGTGTTGAATGAAGTGAAATTCCCGGATGCTTACTGGAATGAAGTTATACGCGGGATGGCAACAGATGTTAGCGCATTTAAAGGTTTCCCTTACGACTTTGCTCGCAAAACGGGGACATCGCAGCAAAGTGTAGGCAGAGAATTGAAAGATAATGGAGTATTTATAGCCTTTGCACCACGTCAGAATCCCAAACTTGCAGTAGCGGTTGTTATTCCTGAAGGGGGCTTCGGGGCCTGGAGTGCCGGGCCTGTGGCGCGTAAAATCTTTGATGCTTACGATGAAGTGTACGGTCTGGACGGTGTTCCAAAGAAAAAAATAGATTCAACCGATAATGATGGAAAGTAATACTGTAGAAGTGAATTAAGTAATTCGTGGCTGTGCGTATAGATTGAATGAAAGTCATCGTATCTAAGTATCCCAATGAGCATTAGTTCAACAGTCGTTAGGGTTTGTCTGATGAAAAGTGGAAGGAAAATCTGGAGAAAAACAATAAGCGTGAGATTTGATCAATAAAGCAGATAGCTTAGTTCTTTCATTAATGGCGGCCCATCATTTGTTTCAAAATGATGGGCCCCTGGATATTTTAAAGAAAGCTATATACTATATCACATGTGCTATTCCTGACAAGTAGACTTATAGAGCTGAAAATATATATAGTAATATTTTCTTGAAATTTTTAAGTCGAATCTTAAGATTCGTTACTTCTGATCTGGAAGGAAAATTTATATTTAGTGATTAATGGGGAAAAATATTGAAATGATAATATTAACAGAAAATGATATATATACATAAATCCTTTTTGTGGCATTGAGTTATAAAATCAGGTTGTAGTTAATAAACAAGGAGGTTTTTATATGCTAAATAAAAAAATGAAAGTCTCAGGAGTGTCGTGTCTCTTATTTTTAACAATAACATCTTCAGCTTATGCCGATGTTTCCGCAACATCTTCAGCTCATGCGGATGCTTCTGTAACATCTTCAACTTATGGGGATGCCTTTGCCCATGAAAATAGTTTAATCAGTACATCGGGAACTTCAAAATCATATAATTGGGGAGACAGTAGTGCTGCAATTTATTGTAATGGTAGAATAACTGTGCATACTTTTCCAAGTGGACATTATTCTGATGTACTTACTGTAGCACTTTACCAACCAGGAGATCCTAGGTCCTGGGATAGTTATACCTTACAAGACGGTGGTAAATACAATAATAATGTTTCTTTTAAAGGGCTTTATGGATATTTTTATGTAAGAGTTGTCCCGAATGATGATTCTGCAAAAGGAACCTTCTATGTTGAATACTAACAAGTTTTGAAATATTGGAATTAGAAGATGGTGACACTTTTTTGCAGATTATCAAGTTAAGTGCAAGAGAGCTTCTGTAGATGATTTATGAGCCGTTTTTCATTACTAAACAATTTCGTGGATGGTTTTGATCAGAAGTTCCTAATTCCACTTTTGATTTTGGCACCCCCCTTACCATTAGGTAAAATTGCGTAAGGGATCATTTGAATTCTCATTGTCGCCTTTCTGCCAAAAGAAGAGTAAGGTGGATATTAAAAATAAAAAAATTAATTAAGCGGCGATCTTTTCCCGGAATTCAATTGGGGAGAGGTCGCCGAGTTTGTTGTGAAAACTCTCTGTAAAACGAAATATAGTCTTCAATCTTAATAAAACAAAAGTTTGTTGTAACAATTTAAATATTATTATCTCTACATAAAAATTAAATTTAGCTATAAGTGATGGAGCTGACTTTATGACTGCCAAGTATAAAAAGATAATATACTATCTGGTTTTTATCGTGTTATTTGTGAACTTGTTCTTATTATTTCTGTATTCCATTAATTATGATGTGTTACTTTTCAAAAAAGGTAGTTATCTAATACCTATCTTCATTAATATCATTGCTTTAATTTTACTTTCTACTATAAGTAGCGGAAAATCCCTGGTAACTTTAGTAATAATAATAGGATTACTTTTGTTGTTACTACTTAAGTCTATATTTACCCAATTATTTCATCCTTACAGCTATGAACAAGTAACATCCCCTATAAATAACAAGGTTATTCTTACTGAATATCGAAAATCCCTTCTTGATGGAAAGGTTTCGTTTTACAGGATCTATCAAGTAAAATTTGTTGTATTTACAAAACAACTTACTAAAAAAGAGATAGTTATTGATTATCCATATACCCTTGATCCTTCTCAAAAAGAAGTATTTGATTACGGAGCACCAGAATGGAGGGGAGAAAATACAGTAATATTCCATACAATAGAGGGGCCAAGAAGATTTATCATGGATTAGTCGGAGAAAGTAGTTACGTGATGCTAAAACTAAGAAAGTTGGATGGAGAATCGAGAAAAATATTGTAAAAAAATTAGGGTAAAGGAGTTTAACATAAGTAGTGTAGAATCCAAGAGAAGGGAAGTCACTCAACATTAAAAATAACCTCTCCAGTCAGAAACGTTCAAAATTTTTCTCCCCGTTAACCGTGAGGGATATAAAAAAAATTTAGAATCATAGAATGTGAAAGATATAAAGATCAGTGGCAGACTGACGTCTTCTTTCGTTGGATTAAGCAATATTTGATTATTCCAACGCTGTTTGGTACAACCGAAAATACAGAATACGGGTAACTCTTTCGGACTTTTATCGTCTTCTTCTTAAACCCTTACTTCTTTTTACTTAATCAAGAAGTGTGTTAATAAATTATATAAAATATTGCGTAACCTAACGAAACAAATTATAGTATAAGAACAAAACTCTAATCTTTAGAAAAAGGAGTGTAATTGTGAAATATAATATTAATCTATTTGGAAATAACTTTGATTGCGAACTGCATGTACAAGATAATGACTTGTCCATTACATTGGATGAGGACAATCAAAAGGCAATCAAATCGTATTTATCCAGGGTGCTTCAGAAATACACGGAAGTCAATATATCAGAGAAAAATTCATTAGAATTAATGGTCACTAAAGCTATCCAAGTTGAAAAAAATATAGGTAGTCGAATGTCCGAGCCAAAGCTTAAATTGCCATATGAATTTGCACCCGAAACGAAAGAAAAACTTATTGAATGTGCGAATATACAGGAAACTTCAGCGACCCAGTTGTTAATTCGCTTAATTGACCAGAAGTATCATGAAGTGATGAATAACAACTAAGGGAAATAAGGAGAAAAGTAACATGGCTTATGGGAATAAAGTGAAATTCCATTATGATGTACCTGCTTATATTAAGAAGGAGTTAGCGGAGGCGGCAAAAAAGCTGGGGCTTACCGCTACCGAGTTGCTTATTAGAATTATAGAAGAGGAATATCAAAGAGTGAAAGGGACAGGGCAGGACTCTAAATGAGTCCTGCTTCTCTATGCTTTAAATAGTCTAGTAAAACAGTTATGTAGGTGAAGGCTCTCGGTGATAGAAAAAGAATGATAGCGATATTGGTCGTTATTTCTCTCGACTTGGTCCATATAAAAAAGGTGCATATCCCAATAATCTTCTTTTGCATTAGATATTATTAGAAGTAAGCTGAAAAGCTCCGGCTCATCTAAAATTTCTAATACAATTTTGGAATCTGATTGCTCAGTACTAATAATTTCACGGACATGTGCCAAAAGTGGAGTAGCCATCAAATTTTGAAGTATAAGAAAGCTTTCTTTGAGCGTAATATATTCCATTTCTAATTTCAAACCCCCAATCATTACCTTTTATTTGATGTATTCCATTGCATAGATTTATACAACATGCTAAAAAATCCTATTTATTTAATTATATACGAACATGTGTTTGACATCAAGAAAAGTGGTGTGTAATTTTTTAGCAAGTTTTATTACAGTAGCTGCATGTAAAGGGATATATGGGTCAATTCAATCAATAGTAAGTGAATGAATTTAGTATTATCTCTTAATTATTTTCTCTGTTTTCTGGGAAAGTGTAATAATAGCAATTTTGTAGGGCTTCTAAAATCATGTTGGTGCACTTGTGCCTTCCTAAGCTATATTCTTGAGTAATATTATTGAAGGCTAAGTAACTAGCTTTATCTTATGTTGTTGTGTTTCCGTAATGTATAAAAAAATAATTTGTAAAGTGGAATATATTATATTGCGTAACGATACGCTATATAATATAATATTGATGAATAGATTATTTGTTTTCAATAATTAGATGCCAGATACATCTAGTTATAGGATATCTGAGCGAATAATCTATAACTAAAATGAAAGTATCTAAAAGGAGGTTAACAAGAAATTATTCTGATGGATATTTCTTTTAGATATTAGCTGCGAATCAACTTTTATTTTCGACTATGACTGTTATACAAAAATTATGCCAACCTTAAAATTTAGAATGTAAGTCGTTGTGTTAGGGTAAATTCCTATGATCTTTAGTTTCGATAGACAGGTTATTATAACCTACTAGAAGCAGGAGGTAGTCATTAAGATTAAATCCTATTTATAGACAGTCTATTAGAAGATGAATTGCTGTGTTTACATTAGTAAAATAAATGGGAGGTTTTTATACATGGATGAAATGGTGAGGAAAGTTCAAAATTTTGTTAATGTAACATACTCTACAAAGCCAGGATACAAAATGGTTACTGCGGACGGAAACACAGGATGGGGGACTATTAAGGCTCTCATTCAAGGTTTACAATTTGAACTTGGAGTATCCCCTGCAGATGGTGATTTTGGTCCTGCGACATTGGCTGCTTGCCCAACTCTATCTTCTAGTTCTCCAGTTGGCAATTTAGTACTTATTCTTCAAGGAGCATTATATTGCAAAGGATACAGTACAAATGGTATGGACGGGCAATACGGTAATGGTACTCGCTTGGCAGTCTCCAGGCTTCAGGCTGATGCAGGGCTACCGAATCCAGATGGCATTGCTACACCTATAATCATGAAAGCCTTATTAAATATGGATGCATTCGTAAATGTAGGGGATTCCAATATTCGCGCAATGCAGCAAGTTCTAAATAGTAAATACTATAAATATATAACTCCAAAGCTTGGATTGATTCCTTGTGATGGTTTGTATTCAAGTAAAACTAATCGCGCTTTAATTTATGGACTGCAAGTAGAACAGGGGAACACCAATCCAGACGGTGTATTTGGGACCACAACATTGTCTCTTTGCCCCACGCTTAATGTAGGGAATACCAAATCGAATTTCATCTCTCTTTTGAAATATGCACTGTATGTGAATGATTTTAAAAGTATAGCTCTGAATGGTGTATATGATACTCAAACGAAAAGTGTTGTTGCTGAGTTCCAACGCTTCTGTGCGTTATCATCTGACGGTATTGCAGGCAAACAAACTTGGGCCTCTCTCCTTGTTAGTACAGGTGACCGGAATAGAAAAGGAACAGCGTGTGACTGTGTAACTGAGATTACACCTGCAAGGGCGAAGGCGCTCAAAACTAATGGGTATACGACTGTTGGCAGATACATTGTTGGGGGAGATTGGAAGAGGCTTAAGCAGGAGGAGCTTAATGTTATTTTATCTTCTGGGTTGAGGGTATTCCCAATTTATCAAACATCAGGTAACGGGGTAGACTACTTCAAACCAGGGCAGGGCATGAAGGATGCCATTGAGGCACATCATGCTGCTAATAAATTTGGATTTAAAGACGATACTATAATTTATTTTTCTGTGGACTTTGATGCAGTTGACTATCAAGTAACGAGCAATATTCTACCACATTTTAAAGCCATACATGACAAATTAACTTCACTTGGCTCTAAATATAAAGTAGGGATTTATGGGCCGCGTAATGTTTGTAGTCGTGTTGCTGCAGCTGGATATTCAGTAAGTAGTTTTATATGTGATATGTCCACAGGTTTTAGTGGTAATTTAGGTTATCCTCTGCCGAAAGACTGGGCCTTTGACCAAATTTCTACTGTTTATGTTGGAAATGAATCAGAAAATAGAATTGAGATAGATAATAATATTGCTTCGGGAAGAGATCAAGGTGTTAGTTCCATTAATACCGGGATTAATAATACGTTAGTAACTCAAAATAATTTGTTTTTTAAACAGATGGATGAGATTTATAAATATGCTCTTGAATATACTTCAAATGATATCTATCAAGCTAACCAAAGAGTTCTTGAGTACTATAGAAGCCGTATATACGATGGCATTCTCTGGGATATAACTGCAAATCCAGTTGATGAAAAATTTGTGAAACTTATAAATGAGAAAATACCTGATTTTAGAATGGAAGTACTTTACGATCTTGGAACAGAGAATATGATGGATGTTCCCCATATGCTTGCTACAGTTAACTCATATACTACTTTAGCAGATAATTCGGTTATCGCAGAGTTAGGAGGATGGGCTGGGGATCTTCTTACTGCAGCTGGTGACGTGAGTGGCTCAGTAAAACGGAATGTGTACCCTACTGCCTATTCTGCTTCTCTTGAAATTATAGGTACTGCGAAAAACAAGTCAACGTTTGACCTAATGGATTTAGTTGCTGATGTAGATGCAGTTTATCTCGTTTCAAAATTAATTAAGGGTTCCTCCTACTCTAAATTAAATGAAGAGATGCGTAATCGATACTCAACAGCAGTACAATTAAAAGATAAAATCTCTTTCTTTGTAAAAAGTAAATTCGGGACATTAGAAAATGCTCAGACCCAAGCAGAGAACATTCTAATTAGTGAGTTCCCTTTGACTTTTAGTGCAACTAGAAAGTTATTTAAAATTAAGTTTATGAATATATACAAGGAACCAATTAGTTATACTGATGAAGAAGGTAAAGAAATTGCACGTGGATTTAAGGATGCTCTAGCATCTATGATGAATGCTTAACTATCTTTATTCAACCATAATATTGTAATACGTATAATTTCATGAAAGCTTTCCTTAGCCTTTGGGCTGAGGGAAGCTTTTTTAATACTTTTTCTACGTTTTCTTACAAAATTGTCATCTTAGAATTCATCGTTTATTGCCTTGGATATGGTAGGATCAGGAATGTGAAACCCTAACTTGGAAGGAGTAATGACCAGCTAATATGGACAGAGGAAGTTTGGATAAAAAGTTTTCATTTAAAAAGAAAAATGTTGAAGAGAATGAAGAGTTACGAAAAAAACGGACGGTTTTACGAACCAACCTACTGTTTTTTAGTGCTTTTGTGCTGTTTGCCCTGATCATTACCAGACTAGCTGTATTGCAGTTTGTACAATCGGAGGAGCTGAAGGGCCAGCAGCAATCCGTAAATACGAAAAATGTCCCGTTAGCCCCGAGTCGCGGCACGATTTATGACTCCACAGGTACGGTTAAGCTGGCGTATTCGACTCCAGTACAGTCCTTGTATGTAACTTTATCTAAGGATTATAGCAAACGTACGGAGAAAGATCGCAAGCCGGGGGAAAAGCTGCTCCCTGAGCTCAATGCTTTTGCTGCCAAGCTTGCTGCCAAATTAAACGAACTGGGTCGTAACGAAGGAGAGCAGCTTAATGCAGAGGAAATAAAAAAGCGACTGGACCCGGACTATAATCAATATAGGGGATTTACCCCACGTTTGGTCAAATCCGACCTGAGTCGGGAGGAAATCGCTTATTTTCTGGAACATCGGACAGAGTTCCCTGGTGTAGAGGTTGTAGAAGAAAGTATACGCCATTATGACCCGGATCGGGTGGCGGTACAAACGATTGGATATATGTACAAGTTCAAAGGAGCTCGAACGAACCGGCCCAAATATAAAGAGCTCTATGAAGCTAATTCGGAGGTTCTAAGACCGACACAGGTGTATTCGGAAAGTGAAACGGTCGGATATGATGGCTTGGAGCTTCAGTACCAGGATGAGCTGAGAGGAAAAAACGGATATAAAACGGTAGAAGTCAATCCGCGCAGCATGCCGGAGGGCATTGAATCCATTACTCCTCCTGAAAAAGGACATCATTTATATTCCACCATTAACAAGGAAATTCAGCAGAAAACCGAACAGGCCATTATGGATCAGCTTCGCTGGCTTCATACTCATGCCGTATCGGGGAAGCTTCATCAAGACGCTACCACTGGCTTCGCTGTAGCGATGGAGGTAGAGACCGGAAATATCGTGGCAATGGCCAGTATGCCGGATTATGACTCTAATGTATGGAAAAGTGGAAGTACCTCGCCTTCGGTATATGACGAAATTCAGCATAAAATGGGAAATGGAACCATTAAATCCGTGCCTAGCGGAAAAGCGGGTCCACATCCAGAATCCTCGGTGCTTCTGGGTTCAACCATTAAACCGCTATCCGTGCTGATCGGGTTGAAGGAAAACCTGTTTTCTCCCGGACAAACTTATCTGGATACGGGAAGTGCGTACTACGGCAAAAATCGCTCCAGCCGGGTTGGGAATTCTAGCGGACATGTGTATGGTTCTTTGACACCTAGCAGGGCAATTGAGGTCTCGTCGAATACGTTTATGGTGGATATGATCGGCAAGCCGCTGTATGCCAAATACGGAAGTAATGCAGGGGTGCATCAGGGAATTGACGTATGGGACAAGTATATGAAGGAATTTGGATTAGGCGTTCCGACAGAAGTAGATCTGCCGGGCGAGTGGGCAGGCAGACTTGAGTATACGAGCAAGCATGAAAGTGCGCTGACACGTTTGGTACAGGCATCCTTTGGTCAGCAGGGAAAGTATACAGCCATGCAGCTAGCTCAGTATACGACTGTGCTGGCAACAAAGGGCAAGCGTATGCAGCCTCATTTGGTTAGCAAAATTGTAGATGATCAGGGGAATCTTGTACGTGAATTTAAGCCGAAGGTGCTGAATGAGGTCGCTTTTTCAGATACGTACTGGAATACAGTAATTCGAGGTATGGCTACGGATGTTAAAGCCTTTAATGGGTTTCCTTATGATTATGCCCGCAAAACGGGGACTTCCCAGCAGGTAGTGGGACGTACGGTTAAAGATAACGGGGTGTTCATCGCTTTTGCTCCGCGTCAAAATCCAAAGCTGGCAGTAGCGGTCATTATTCCTGAAGGGGGCTTTGGTGCGACGAGCGCAGGACCGGTTGCGCGTAAAATATTTGATGCGTATGACGAAGTATATGGGCTAGATGGTACTCCTAAAAAGCCTCTGGCAGCAAAGTGAGAACTTGAATACTTTTGTGGGCTTCTCTTTTTCATGGTAAAATGTCGTTGGACATAAGGGACATACAGGAGGAAGAGAGACTATGGGAGAAAACCAATATAAATACAAACTGCTTGCGCTCGACATGGATGGAACTTTACTGAATGATAATCATGAAATTTCCCTGGAAACGATTAACTGGATTAACAAGGCGATTCAGGAAGGGATTCATGTATGCTTGTCCACCGGACGTGCAGCGATGCATGCTCTTCCCTACGGTCAGCAACTCGGCCTGGAGACGCCAATGGTAACTGTAAACGGTAGTGAGGTGTGGAAATCACCCCACGAGTTGTGGCGCCGTTATTTACTTGATAAGGAGCTCGTTCGTAAGATGCACCAGATTGCTATAGACACAGGCTCCTGGTTCTGGGCTTACTCAACGGAGGAATTATATAATAGGGATCGTTGGCCGGATACATTGGACACACAGGAATGGCTCAAATTCGGTTATAATACGGAAAATGACGAAATTCGCCACCAAATTTTGCTTAAGCTTCAGGACATGGGTGGACTTGAAATTTCCAATTCTTCAATGACAAATCTGGAAATTAACCCAGCTGGTATATCCAAAGCCAGTGGAATCGCTGAAGTGTGCGATCTGCTTGGCATTACTCTGGAGCAGGTGGTTGCCGTTGGCGACAGTCTGAATGACCTGGCTGTGATTCAAGCGGTTGGACTGGGCGTGGCAATGGGGAATGCTCAGGATACGGTTAAAGAGGCCGCTGATTTGGTCGTGGCTTCGAACAATGACGACGGCATTGTAGAAGTGATTCGTGATTATGTGCTTGTGTAATAAAATGAATAATGCAGCAGGCAGGATGAATGGACGAGAAGGAGGAGGCCCATGGACGTTGTAGGCTGGATTGTTGTTATTGTGCTGTTCATTGTGGGCATGGCCGGGGCGGTATATCCCGTATTGCCGGGGGCGCTCGCCATCTATTTTGCATTTTTTGTATACGGCTGGTTTTTCTCGTTTGCTCCATACAATGCATTGTTTTGGATTATACAAACACTAATCGTCGTTGCCCTTTTTGTTGCGGATTATGCTGTGAATGCGTGGGGAGTCAAGCGGTTTGGCGGCTCGCGTCTGTCGGCGATACTGAGTACCATCGGGATTATTATCGGTCCCTTCGTTATTCCGGCATTTGGCCTGATTTTGGGACCATTTATTGGCGCTGTGCTAGGAGAGCTGATAAGCAAAGCCCCACTGGACCGAGCTATTAAAGTGGGCTTTGGCTCTGTATTAGGCCTTTTTACCAGCACCGTGATGAAAGTGATTTTGCAGCTTGCCATGATTATTGTATTCTTAATTTGGGTGTTATGACCCGAGATTCGTTTTGGTTTATTATGATTTGCAGAGACAGAATCGACATGCGGCTCCGCACCGGTGATGGCTCAGGCCATGACAGTTTGTGCGGGGCTTTTGCATGCGTGTGAACAGCAAGAAAGAAGGGAACGCATTTTGTCCAATAAAGAAACATTCCTTAAAGGTACGCTTATTTTAGCCGCTGCCGCCTTGGTAGCCAGAGTACTTGGTCTGGTACAGCGTGTTCCATTGGAGCATCTGCTCGGTTCCGTCGGGAACGCCTCGTTTACCATTGCGAACAACGCTTATTTGATGCTGCTCACGGTCGCTACGGCCGGCATTCCAAGCACGTTGAGCAAAATGGTTTCAGAACGTTATGCACTGGATCGGCCTTCGGAAGCGCGACGTGTGTATCGTGCGGCTTTGATATTCGCGGCTGCGGCAGGCATTATCATTACAGCGCTGCTGTATTTTGGAGCGCCTTACTTTGCCGAGCATGTAGCAGGGGTTCCGCAATCCGCTTTGGCCATTCAGGCTTTGGCACCAGCATTACTGCTGTTCCCTGCCATTGCCATGATGCGTGGATACTTCCAAGGGCGCGGTAATATGACCGCAGGCGGTATTTCACAAATTGTGGAGCAGGTTGCACGGGTAGCGACCGCTATTGTACTCGCTTTTATTATTTTGAAGCTAGGTTATGGAGATCGCGAGGTTGCGGCTGGGGCCTCCTTTGGAGGTGTCATGGGAAGTCTTGGCGCTCTAGCGGTCATGTTGTACTACACGGTGAAATTGCGTCGCCAGGATCGACAGGATCGTCAAGATCAATTCCAAGAGGAAAGCTCCGCGCTACCGATGATGCGCATTTACAAAGATATTTTCAAGCTTTCTATTCCCATTGTATTGTCGTCTCTGACGGTTCCGGCGGTCAACTTTATTGATACGTCGATTGTGGTGAGACTGCTGTCTGGTCAAGTGGGATTGGATCAGGCGACTACTCAGTTGGGTTATCTAGGCTCTCGGGCACAGAGTGTGGCGGGAATTCCGCCGATTTTGGCCATTGCGCTCAGCCAATCGCTCATTCCGATCATTTCAGCGGCATTTGCCCGTAAGGATGAGCAGCATTTACAAAATCAGATGACGTTGGCTTTGCGTATCTCTATTTTGACTGGAATGCCGATTGTGCTGGCTTTATGTGTAACCGCCTATTCTATTAATGGTTTACTGTTTAGCTCGCTTGGAGGCAGTGGTATCATTGCTGTTCTGACACTCGGAACGATATTCCAGATTACGATGATGACTTCTAATTCGATACTGATCGGTATGGGCAAGCCGCGTATTTCAATGGTTAATGTCATGGTCGGTATCGTCGTCAAGTTTGCAGCGAGCTGGCTGCTGGCTGGTTGGCTTGGAATTTATGGGATCATTGCTGCAACCGGATTATGTTTCCTCGTGATCACATTGCTAAATTTGCGTGTGCTTAAAGGGATTGTCTCCTTTTCCATCATGGGTCGTCGCTGGGCAGGGTTCTTAACCGCAGTCGTCGTCTCGGGAGCTATCGGATACGGTGTAAATGAAGCCTGTATTCTGCTGGTGCATCTGATGCCTGCGCGTGTGGCCTTCTTGATCGCGTGCTGCATTGCCGGGGCAGCTGTACTGGTATGCTACTTGTTGTTGCTGGTTGTACTGCGCGTATTGCGCAGGGACGAGCTTGGCAACTATCCGCGTATGTTGCAAAAGGTACTGCGTCCGTTAATGCGTCTACAGCGTGAGTCCACAGGACAACGAGGCTAAAAGAGTCCCCCAGTCTTTCAGTGGAAAGGTTGCAAGCTGTTATGGGCAACGTGGGCCATTGCTGTTTTTTGGATGCCATGACGATGCTCATGGCGCATGGCAAATAACAGCGGTCGCCTTGGTTCGCTGAGATGTCCAAGTGTGGAGCCGTCCTGAAACCAGTCATACCGGGGGATTGGATCATAAGCTGTATCGGACCAGACGGCGTTCAGCTCCGGACTGTACAGACGTTGTCCTGGCGGTAGCCATTCATGTGCTAAAAGCGTTGCACTTTCATCTGGAGAGTGCAACGCTTTTTGTTCATTCGGGGTGAACAATCCGGGCCAATAGTCGCTGCGTGAACCTGTATGCGGCACACTTTTAGCGAATGCGGATACCTGGTCCAGCACCTGCTGATGGCCGAAGAGCATAGCATAGAGACTTTTGCCAAAGCCGATCCGCTCGTCCAAATGGCCGAAACGCTCCATTACTAGTCCAGCAAGTCCACCGTTTAGTCCAAGTGGAAATATAACCTGATTTAGCTGGAGCCAGTCATGCAAATAAAAGCCCGGCTTGTGTGTTACAAATTTTTGGAAATACGGATCTTTTACCACACGTCCTTCAATATAGTTTTGTTCATTAATGATGAGCGCCACAGTCAACAGAGAGCTATCCCGCCAAGCCCAGAAACGTTCCCAAAAGGGCTTCATGAATGGCGAAACGTGAAAATAAGGCAACAAGTGAAAGCAACTCCGACCCAAATGACGGCTGTGCATGTAAAGTTGCAACTGCGGATAAGCGTCTTGAAAAATAAGGGCGTTACAGCGCTCCAGTAGCCGATACAGCCATTCCTTTTCCTGTTCGCCGAACAGGTTGCCAATCAGTCCCCCTTTCAGATCGGTCATATTATAGCCGCCATTACGAGAAACCAGGTGGGCCAGTAATGCCCAGTGTAACTCCGGGTAGCCACGATAGCATTCAAGGTAAGCGGCAGTGCGGGTAACGTTGCTGCGATTCTCCTGTGCTGTATCGTTCTTGATCCTCTCCAGTAGCTCACAGTCTGTTTCGCATAAGGGCATATTCAGAGAAGAGGGACGCGTAGCGGGTCCGTTCACCAACATTATCGCTTCAGCTTCATTCATAGCGGCCTGTGCCGTATGATAATCCCACGCTAGTTCACGCAAGGGGGAGCGTAATTTGCGGGATTCGGTCCAAGCCGCCCGTTTGCCCTCCCAAGCTTCCTCTGCAACACGGGGAACGGAACCCAGTAACTTTAGCCCTCCTTGAAGCTGTCGAGATGCTGTATGGAGCCATTCGGTAAGAGACATGACTAAATTAACCTCCTTTCCAACTGCAAGCATCCCCGTATCCTGCCAAGTATGTTGGGTATGCTGTTAGGATGTCGACGCTTATGTGGATTCTTAAGTATATCTTTAGTATGCCTCAATGAGAGGGCTTCCAATCGGCATGTGAGTAGAATGGGGGAGTGTGCAAAAGCTTCACTTGGCGTTACAATAGAAAGTGCAATCTTTTCAGCACAAAAAGAATTTAAGGAGGAATCATCCATGCAAAAAATCGTCTCTCATGAAGACTTTAATAAGGCAATATCCACTCCGGGCGTTACGGTGGCTGTGTTTAAGGCGGACTGGTGTAAGGATTGTCATTTCATCGATCCGTTCATGCCTGATGTGGAACAACAATATGCAGATAAGCTTACATTAATTGAGATTGATGTAGAACAGGCCGAAAGCGTCAGTCAAGAGCAAAATGTATTGGGGATTCCTAGCTTTATCGCTTACAGTGAAGGGCGAGAACTGGTACGTCTGGTGAACAGACTGCGCAAATCCCGCGAAGAGATTGAGCAATTTTTGGATCGGGCTGTTGAAGTCCACGCGAGCTTAGCAAAATAACATCAAGACATTCAGAAAGCCGCTTCCTTCTCAGGGGGCGGCTTTCTCACGGACACGTTCACATTTTGTCAACAAAGCTCGTATGTCAAGGAACGATATATCAGTTATAATTACTTTAAGTGATCATTTCACAACATATAAAGTGAATAAATATTATATTTGGAAGGATACGGGTGAATTCTTTGAATAACAAAATCAGAATATTAAAATGGCTGGCACTCGTAACATGTATTGTCATGTTTTTGGCTACCTTCGGTGGAGGTGTCGTGACGCGAACGGATTCTGGTCTCGGCTGTGGCCGGGAATTCCCGCTGTGCAATGGTAAGCTGGTTCCGGCACATACGATCGCATCCCTTATTGAGTTCTCTCATCGCTCCGTCAGTGCCATGGCCGGGATTCTTTCTATCGCCTCATTTGTTGGCTTTTTGCTGTTTATGAAGCATCGGAAGGATTTGCAGCTATTCTCGCTGCTCACGCTCATGTTTGTCATCATACAAGGTGCAATGGGGGCGTTGGCTGTCGTCTTCTCCCAATCGGCTGCAGTCATGGGACTGCAT
This sequence comes from Paenibacillus sp. FSL R10-2748, assembly GCF_038005565.1. NCBI lineage: Bacteria > Bacillati > Bacillota > Bacilli > Caryophanales > Paenibacillaceae > Paenibacillus > Paenibacillus sp. FSL R10-2748. The sequence goes on along the minus strand of NZ_JBBOTK010000006.1, from coordinate 294,226 downwards.
TTTGGCTTTGCGCTTATCGCCTTTGCCAGTGCGACTATGATGACGTTGGGGGCCTGGCAGGAGCATGCAGATTCACGCCACACCCCGCGTCTGATTCCTGGGCCTGTCAGTCGGGGCTTTCGTAACTTTATATGGTTATCGACGATCTATACCTATATTGCTGTCTATTCAGGGGCGTTGCTTAGTCACTCGGTCATCCAGAAGGTTGTAAATATTGGGGGCTTCATATCTCCACTGCTGCTTCATCAGATTTCAGCTGGTCTGCTGTTCGTCATTATCTTGGCTGTGGGTCACTACTCATACCGTTATCACCCGAACCACCGGGATATCCGTATATTGGGTGTCGTATCGGTCTTGTTAATCTTGCTTCAAGTGGTGATTGGAATTATCTTGTTGTACGTCAACAAACCTGAAATCTACATGTTTATCGTGCTGGGACATATGCTGGTGATTGCATCGTTGTTCTCCATCTTGGCTTATCTGAGCTATCGTGTATGGCAATTGTCACCGGACCGCAAGCTTGTTCCGACCCAAGCACAACGTACCTAAGCGTTTCATAGATCATAGTCAAGCGGATTTTTGCCCAAGAGGCGTTTAAACACGTATAATAGCATATAAGAAACAAACCAGGCCCGCGAGTTTCTCGAGGGCTTGATTTGCTTAGGAGGAGTCGTCCAGTTGATCTACCAGAATTTGCGCCAATTTATTGAAGCGCTGCGTAAAGAAAATCATCTTAAAATTATAGAGGCACCTGTCGATCCTTACCTGGAGCTGGCTGAGATTCATCGAAGAGTCATTGAGGAAGAAGGGCCGGCACTTCTGTTCACGAATGTAAAAGGAACCCCGTTTCCTGTAGCCAGTAATCTGTTTGGTACAAATCGCCGTGTGGACATGGCTTTTGGTCCGCGCCCAGAGCAACTGATGGATGCGATTGTAGGAGCGACCAAAACATTGTTTCCACCTACACCCAAAGCATTGTGGAATGAACGTGGCCTGATTAAGGACATGCTAAAAGTAGGGCTAAAAACAGTATCTCATAGCGAGGCCCCTGTATTGGGAGTTCGCCGTACAGAGGCTCCGCTGGCACCACTGCCTAAAGTGACCAGTTGGCATGAGGATGGAGGGCCGTTTATTACGCTTCCACTCGTGTATACTGAGAAGCCAGGTCAGCCCAAGGATCATAATTTGGGGATGTACCGCATTCAGATTTATGATGATCAGACGACGGGCATTCACTGGCAAATTCATAAAGGCGGCGGTTTTCATTATCATGAAGCGGAACTGCGTAATGAGCCATTGCCTACGACGATTATCATCGGTGGCCCGCCTGCCCTGATTGCGTCTGCCATTGCGCCAGCACCGGAAAACTTGCCTGAGCTGTTGCTGGCTTCGCTTATTATGGGAGGCAAGCTGCCCATGACAGAAGACCCGCTTGGGGGCCACCGGATTCCAGCAGAAGCAGAATTTGCAATCAGCGGTTATGTACCGCCTCATGAACGCCGTCCGGAAGGCCCGTTTGGTGATCATTTTGGCTATTACTCATTACAGCATGATTTCCCTGTATTTCATGTCAAACATATGCATCACCGCAAGGATGCCATTTATCCGGCAACCATTGTAGGTAAGCCTCGGCAAGAAGACTACTATCTCGGTGAGTTTTTGCAACGTCTGCTGTCGCCTGCATATCCGCTTGTGATGCCTTCCGTCAAGTCCCTGTGGGCGTATGCGGAAACGGGTGTACATGCGCTAGCAGCGGCAGTGGTACGTGAAAGCTACTCCCGTGAAGCGCTTGTATCCGGTTTTACTATTTTGGGTCAAGGTCAATTGTCGTTGACCAAGTTCCTGATGCTGACGGATCGAGTAATTGATTTATCTGACTTTAACCTGCTGCTGGAAACCATTCTGGAGCGATTTAATCCAGCAAGGGATTTATTTATTTTCAATCACACGTCACACGATACACTCGATTACACAGGCCGCAAGCTGAATCATGGTAGTAAGGCGATTCTGATGGGGATAGGTGAGCCTGTACGTGAATTGCCTCGTGCTTATGAGGGAGGCGATCTGCCGGGAATTCGTGAAATTGAGCCCTATTGCGGAGGTTGCCTCGTCGTATCGGGTGCGTCCTTTGAGCAGGAGCCTGAGCTGGCGGCACGTGTTTTGGAGCGATTAGCAGCGGGTGAGCAAGAGTGGCCGCTCGTCTTCATTGTGGACGATGCCAAAGAAGTCGTTCGCTCTCAAGCCTCGTTCCTGTGGACGGTATTCACACGCTTTAACCCGGCTACGGATATGTACGCGGACAGCGAAGTGCGTTTGCATCATCTGAACTATAAGCTGCCGATTGTAGTGGATGCGCGTATGAAGCCAGGGTATCCGGATGAGGTGTTACCGCGTGAGGATATTGTTAAGCTTGTAGATCAACGATGGACGAGTTATTTCGCTTGACGCCCTAATTAAACCTACAGCCGGATTCTACATTTATAAGGAGGCGTAAGCATGATACGCAAGCTACTGGGTGAGCCACCACGTGTGAACAAAGGCATCCTGCTAGATGCCATGAATAGCATGTCAGATATGTTGAACCTGCTGGAGCGGCAAATTCAGGCTGGTGGAGATCCGACCCACGATTTTCGGAAGGCGGATATTTTGACACGCGGTCTAATGTCATCTCTGGATGAACTGGAGCAGAGCCATCATGCTGCCGCCTTTTTCCGTATGAAAGTGAAAGCTGGATATGCTGAAGATATGAGCGAGGATGAAAAATCCGACTATGCATTATATGTTTTCTTTTATAAAGATGGGTTTGTGAGGGTATTCTCCATTTTAGATAAGCTGGGCAACTGGCTAAATGATCTGTGTGATTTAAAAACAGGGCAGTATAAGGCTCACTATTCGTATTTTACCGTGTTGCGGCAGCTCAAGTATCTCAAAATGCATCCTGTATTGACCGATAATTTAATTGATATCAAGGACACATACAACGATGCCATCAATCGGCTGCGTAAGCGTCGGAATACGGAGATACACTATATGAATACGGAAATGCAGGATGATCTCTGGCAACGACACCGAGCTTTGTATGGAAAAATCCAACTGGAGGACCTCGATCACCATTTAGAAGATTTGCAGCAGGGCTTGGAAATGGTGTGTCGGTCGCTGTCAAACGCCTTTACTTATACTGCGAAACAATGGGAGAACCGGGCAGTACGCCCAAAAATATGATAGAAAATATCCTTTGACAAAGCAATGTAAACTATCTATACTGAAACCTAGTTTCAGAAAAATGCTTGAATTATGTTTTTTTATATAAACTTAACGGACAGCTAAAGCTGGAGTTTAACATATTTTTCTTATCCAGAGAGGTGGAGGGACTGGCCCGATGAAGCCCGGCAACCCGTTCTTTCCCGGTGTAATACACTGGGAGGGAACATGATGGTGCTAATTCCTACAAAACCGCTAGAGTTATAGCGATTTTGGCAGATGAGAAAAGGTTCGCAAGGTGGGGCCCTTTTCATTCTGTGAAAGGGGCTCTTTTTTGTATAAATAAATAGCGATTTTATACAATCCTGAGAGATGACAACTGGTTAAAAGGGTAAGGAAGAAGTGAAGGGGGTCGCAGCACGTTGATAGAGCTTAAGCAGTTAACCAAGCATTATGGCAAAGGCAACCGACGCGTTAATGCGCTATCTGGGTTGAATCTTTCTATAAAGCGTGGAGAAATATTCGGAGTGATTGGTCACTCCGGGGCGGGGAAAAGTACATTGATCCGCTGTATTAATTTATTGGAACGCCCTACTTCAGGCGAAGTATGGGTAGACGGGGTAAACCTCGCTACTGTGAGTCAATCCCAGTTACAGAAGCAACGTCGAAAAATCGGAATGATTTTTCAGCATTTTAATTTGTTATCTTCGGCAACGGTGTATGACAATATTGCATTTCCTTTGCGGTTGGTTAACACTCCCAGGGAAAAGCTGGACATGAAAGTTCGTGAGCTGCTGGAACTGGTAGGTCTGGAAGAACACAGTGGAAAGTATCCGTCACAGCTCTCAGGTGGACAGAAACAGCGGGTAGGAATTGCACGGGCGCTGGCTAGTGATCCTCATGTATTGCTGTGTGACGAAGCGACTTCAGCGCTTGATCCGCAGACGACGGGGTCTATCCTGAAATTGCTGTTGGATATTAATCAGCGCTTTAATTTAACCATCGTGCTGATTACACATGAAATGCATGTCATTCAAAGCATTTGTGATCGAGTTGGCGTCATTCATCAGGGCGACATCGTGGAGCAAGGCCCAGTGGCGGAAGTATTTTTGAAGCCACAGCACCAGGTAACCAAGGACTTTATCCAACGGGAGTCAGAACATCCCGAAGAGTTGCAAGCAGCGATTGCGGCAGCAGGTGGCGGCGAGTCGGCGCAGGTAGTACGTATCTCCTTCTTGGGCAGTAAAACATATGATGCGATTCTGTCGCGTACGGCTCGAAGCACTGGTGTTGATTTTGCGATCTTGCAGGGAACCATATCTACGATTAAAAATGTACCCTATGGACAGCTGATCGTTCGTTTTGAAGGAAACCATGAAGATATAGAGCATACGTTGCGCGAAGTGTCTGGGCAAGGACTTGATGTGGAGGTGATCGGACAATGAGCGAACTTGATTTTTCACAAGTGAGTTGGGAAGAGCTAGGGAATTCTACGCTGGAAACCCTTCAGATGCTCGGGGCATCCGCATTGTTCACCCTCATTATTGGTTTGCCGCTCGGCATATTATTGTTTCTGGCGAGTCGCTCCTCGTTAACTCTGATGAAGGTGATATACATTGTATTATCATTCATCGTTAACATTTTACGTTCCGTACCATTTATCATTTTGATCGTTGCACTTATTCCTTTTACACGATCGCTGGTAGGTACCTCGACCGGGGTGTTGGGAACCATTCCACCATTGGTTATCGGGGCTGCCCCATTCTTCGCACGTCTTGTCGAAACGTCTCTGCGTGAAGTGGACAAGGGTGTCATTGAAGCCGCACAAGCGATGGGTGCCTCGACAGGACAAATTATCCGGCGTGTGCTGTTACGTGAGGCACTTCCGGGTCTGCTCGCTGCATTAACCATTACCGTCGTTACACTCGTATCCTACACGGCAATGTCCGGGATGATCGGGGGCGGTGGACTAGGTACACTGGCTATCAACTACGGCTATTATCGTTATGAAACGGCTGTCATGATCGTTGCGGTCGTGCTGATGGTCGTATTGGTACAATTGCTGCAAATGGCGGGAGATCGCCTCGTGCGGCATTATACTCGAAAATAGGGAAAACATATAGATATCCTTATTGATCAGGACGTCTGCTCCTGAATATTACAAATTATTGGAGGGGTAATAACATGAAGAAATGGGTATTGGCTGTATTAAGCTTGACATTAATTGCGGTGCTGGCGGCTTGCGGTACAAAGAGCACAACATCGGATACAAACAATGCGAACCAAAATACAGGCGGATCACCACGTGAAGTGGAGCTGAAAGTTGGAGCTTCTCCTGTGCCGCATGCGGAAATTTTGGAAGCGATCAAACCTCAATTGGAAAAAGAAGGAATTCGTCTCCAAGTCGTTCAGTTTAACGACTATGTACAGCCGAACGTACAATTGTTTGACAAGCAACTGGATGCTAACTTCTTTCAACATGTACCTTACTTGGATGTGATGAACAAAGAGCGCAAAATGGATCTGGTTTCTGTGGGCGCAGTTCATTTGGAGCCATTCGGTATCTACTCCCAAAAATATAAAAAGCTTGATGAAATCCCTGATGGCGCAACTGTAGCCATTCCGAACGATGCGACAAACGGAGGCCGCGCATTGCTCTTGTTGGAGAAACAAGGTCTGATCAAGCTGAAAGACGCAAGCAACATTGAAGCTACGGTAAAAGATATTACTGAAAATAAGAAAAACCTGAAATTCAAGGAGCTTGAGGCAGCTATGCTGCCACGTCAGTTGCCTGAAGTGGATATTGCGTTGATCAACACGAACTACGCTCTGGAAGCGAAGCTGAATCCAACGAAGGATGCACTGGCACTGGAAGATAAAGATTCTCCTTATGCTAACGTTCTGGTAGCACGTCCTGATAATAAAGATTCCGAAGCGATTCAGAAGCTGATCAAAGCTTTGCAATCTCCAGAAACTAAAAAATTCATCGAAGATAAATACCAAGGCGCGATTATTCCAGCATTTTAAGCAGGGAACGAGAACGCATTGCACGCAAACCCCAGATTCTCTTGAACAAGAGGAATGGGGTTTCTTTTTGGATGGAGTTGTAGGGGAAGCTTAAATATTTTATACTTGGGGGTGACCGTTCTCTGTGAACAGGAGGAAAATTGTTGAGAGATAAAGTCGCATTCATAACCGGCAGTGCCAAAGGTTTAGGTAAAACGACCGCTTTGCGTCTGGCGGATGAAGGCTGTAATATTGCGCTAAATTATGTGCATAGCCAAGCAGAAGCCGAAGCGCTTAAGCGGGTGATTGAGTCTAAGGGAGTACGCTGCCTGTCTTTACAAGGGGATATCTCTGTTCAGGAAGATATCACGAGGCTGATTGGCGAAGTACAGGATCGGCTGGGCGGAGTCGATATTATGGTGAACAATGCCGGACCGTTCATCCGGGAACGCCGTCTGTTTGCGGATTACAGTGTAGCTGAGATTCATGCCATGATACAAGGGAATCTGGTCGGTACCATGTTGCTGGATCATTTGGTATTGCCCCACATGCGTAGCCAGCATTGGGGACGTATTATTCATTTTGGCTTTGGTCATGCTGGAGAAGCAAGGGCTTGGCCGCATCGCGCCGTCTACGCAGCCGCCAAGGTGGGGCTGGTGTCTTTTACGAAGTCACTGGCTGTGGAGGAAGCTCCTTATGGCATTACGGTCAATATGATCTGTCCAGGGGATATCCGAGGAGCAAATAAGGAAATGTCAATCGCCGATGTCATCGGCATGCAGGATAAAGAGACACCGCGTGGACGTCCGGGAAGTGGAGAGGACATTGCGCGAGTGATCGCCTATTTATGTGAGGAGCATTCGGATTTTATAACAGGCAATATTATGGATGTATCGGGAGGTTTAGACCCCATTCGGCCAACCATATAAGCTTAAGTGATCCTTCAGACGCTGTAACACAAAAAAGAGTCTTGAGCTTCGTTACCGAAGTCAAGACTCTCATGATCATTATGCATCAAGCATTAGAATACTTGTACCACTTCTTGGACGCCGTCGACTTCTTCGAGAAGAGCGCGTTCAATCCCTGCTTTCAGCGTGATTGTGGAACTTGGGCAACTGCCGCAAGCGCCTACCAGCTTCAGCTTAACGATGCCGTCTTCAACGTCAACCAGCTCAACGTCGCCACCATCGCGTTGCAGGAACGGACGGAGCTTATCCAGTACATCAGCTACTTCATCATACATTTGAACGCTTTGTGTTTCGCTCATTAGAATTCAACTCCTTTCCTATACCTTTATTATTATATTACAAAGCGGGCCAAATTAAAATGCCCGTCATCCAAAGCAGGTGAAAAAATGTTAAGACCTATTATTGAGTTTTGCACCAGTAATATGCATTGGGGTACCGATGAAATCATGTCCAAGCTGGAACAGAATCCAGATTATGATGTGATTGAATACGGCTGCCTAAGCAATTGCGGTCAGTGCAACGCCGAACCCTATGCAATGGTCAACGGTGAGATTGTATCCGCGGATTCAGCAGAACTTCTGTATGAAGTGATTATGAACAAAATTAAGGAAGCTGAAGCATGGGATAACCTAGATTTGGATTGATAGGCTCTGTTAGCCAGCTCCTTTTTGTAGAGAATATACATGATGCAAACACTCAAGAAACAAAGAAGACCTGCTCTGAGAGCGGGTCTTCTTTGTTTGTTTAGCATACGTTTATCCAAAATGGCGTTTGGACTTCCAGAGCACACCGCTTTTAAGCAGGCGTGGTACTCGTCCACGCAATGAGGTACTGCCCATAAAGCCATAACCGAACCCGGCCTTCTTGCCAAGTGCGCCTAATGTACCGCGCAGCTTTAAAGGATGCGGATGAGGCGTTTGACCTTTCCACAGGTCGCGTACAATGTGTGCGATCTGCTCCCCTTGCACTTCTGCCGCTTGAGCGCTTGGAGAGTAGGGAAGGCTCGCACAGTCTCCGACCACATACACCTCAGGATGGTCCGGTATTTGATAATATTCGTTGAGCACGATGCGGCCCTGAGGGTCTTTAGGGACGGCTAAATCCTGCACAATTTTTACCGGCTGAATCCCCGCTGTCCATACCACTGCATCCGTTACAATTTGCTCGTCACGGTTATAAATAGCCCCCGGCTCAATACGGGAAACCGCAACATGATTCAGGGCATTAACCTGATGCTCCTTGAACCAAGCATGTACATAGGCAGACAAACGTTGCGGGAATGCCGACAGCACCCGCTCGCCCCGATCCATAATGGTAATATTTAAATCCGTGCGGCTTTCACGTAACTCCGCAGCAATCTCAACACCGCTAAGACCGCCGCCTACAATATGGACATGTCCATATGGCTTGATTTCGTTCAAGCGCAGATAGGTTTGGCGGGTATGGTTAAACGACTGGATCGTACAGCTGTGTTCTTCAGCCCCCGGTGTATTGTGAAAGCGGTCGGTACAACCCAACGCAATGACAAGCTGGTCATAGAACAAGGGTTCACCTTCCTGAAAATGGACCGTTTTATTCTCCAGATCCATCGAGGTGACCTCTCCATATTTGCGAATAAGACGTTGTTCATTTGGAAAATGCACCCGCAAATCAAAATCAGAAACCGTACCTGCCGCGAGGGCATAGTACTCTGTTTTCAACCCCTGAAAGGGCATTCGATCCACTAAAATAACTTGAACATCGTCGGGAATGTGTTTATCCAGCAATTCTTTGGCAATGGTAAGGCCGCCATAGCCGCCCCCCAGAATAACGAAATTTTTCATCAAAATCCGCCTTCCTTTCGCTACCGTGTCCCCGGCAAATGGTCTGGTGTCTCGTCGATCTAACACAAGTTTTTGTTGTTATAAAACCCGAGAATCAGGCCTGCCTTTGTCAGGCAGACCAGCGTATTCCGAGGCAGCAGATGCTGCATGGTGTGAGTAATGGGGATGAAATGCTCGCGGGAAATTTGAATCCGATATTACATTTATTCGAAAACTTCGATTTCGTTATAGAAGGTGTCCCGTTCAACAGGTATACGTCCGGCACCTTTGACCAGCCAGATTAGCTCTTTACGGGTCAATCCGGCAGGGGTTAACGCACCTGCGGCATGGCTGATCTGCTCACGCACAATCGTGCCATGGACGTCTGATGCGCCAAAGGTGAGAGCGACCTGCGTCAATTGCGGTCCAATATTAATGAAGTAAGCTTTGACATGGTCGATATTGTCCAGCATCAGGCGGCTGATCGCAATGGTTTTGAGATCCTCGTAAGCGGAGTTACGACGCATGATGTTGGCGTTTTTGCTTTTCGGCTGCATGGACAGTGGAATAAATACCATAAATCCGTTCGTTTCGTCCTGCAATTCGCGAATTTGCAGCATATGTTCAATACGATCCTGATACGATTCGACCGAACCGTACAGCATAGTCGTATGAGTTTTCATGCCGAGATTGTGGGCCGTGCGATGTACTTCGAGATAGCGGTCCACGTTGGCTTTGGTAACACGCATCTTCTTCCGATATTCGTCGGACAAGATTTCCGCGCCACCACCAGTCAGGGATTGAAGTCCAGCCTTTTGCAGCTCCTGAAGCACTTCTTTAATACTCAAGCCGCTTATGCGTGTGAAAAAGTCAATTTCCGCTGCAGTGTAAGCTTTCAGTGTAACGTGAGGATACTTTTCATTCAGTGCCTTCAATGAGTCTACATAGTATTGGAAAGGCACATGATTATTATGACCACCGACGATATGAAATTCTCTTACCCCCGGATGGATGTGCTGCTCTACATAATCAATCATTTCCTGCCCGGACAACGTATAAGAGCCGTCCTCCCCCTGATCCTTGCGGAAATTGCAGAACGCGCAGCGCGCTTCGCATACATTGGTGAAGTACAGGCTCATGTTTTCGATAAAATAAACCTTTTTTCCGTTCTTGCGTAAATTAGCTTCGTTAGCCAACTGACCCAGTGTGAGGATATCGTCAGTTTCATACAAATATATACCGTCTTCAAGGTTCAAACGAATACCGTTCTGTACCTTTTCTACAATTTCCGCCATTCTGCGGTCTGTAAAAGGTGTAACTAATGTGGACATGCCTATTCCTCCTTCAAGTTGCTCTGTGCGAGGCTGTCCGCCAAATCAGCGGCACAAGCGCTAAGTGCGCACAGGATGTCCCGTTCCGTCGGTAAGAATCCGGCAGCGCGGATATACGATATGTGAAAAATGTTACAATGCCAGGCTACAATGATGAATATCTCAAAATATCGCCTTTGAAATGACAAATTTCCGACAGTTTCTTTTACACACTCTTCACCTATTATAAACCTCACACCACCGGTGTTCAATACAAACGAATAGAAAAACAGGTCTTTAAGCCTGTAAGGGAAGGACATTCCATGACTTGAGCACCTGCAAATAGTGGAGTATACTGAAGGAGAACATGAAGTAAAAGAGGAGGATGGAGCTATGATTAACATCACCGATTCCGCTGCTGAGCGTTTGAAGGATATGCTGGAGCAGCAGGAAACGCCGAATATGTTTTTACGTCTGGGTGTTACGCCGGGCGGTTGCACTGGATTCTCGTATGCAATGGGCTTTGACGACAACGAGACGGATCAGGATATATATATGAACGTACAGGATATGAAGATTGTAGTGGAAAAGGAAAGCATCCGCTACCTAGACGGTCTGGAAATCGACTTTGAAGAGTCTGGAATGTCAGGCGGGTTCACGATTCATAACCCGAATGCTGTAGCGACATGTGGCTGTGGTTCAAGCTTCCGTACAGCTACAGATGCCGGGAAACCGAACGAAGAGCCTTGTTAAGATAGTTTAAAAGGGTACAATGAAAATGAATTGTCTGCAAACCTTAATGATGGGGCGTTAACAATTCGAAAATGTAAATCAAGACCTCCAGAACGGTATAGTCAGGTACTATATTCGTCCTGGAGGTCTTTTTAATATGTAAAGATTACTTTACTTAAGATCATTATCACTACGTATGGATTGGACCAATTTACTCAAGACATTAAAAAAGGCAAATACAACTGTAAAAAGTAAGAGAACTACGGGTTTAATTTCAATCTCAGAAAAAACACTATATAGAACTAAAAATGTGAAAAAGAGTACTGAGCTATTTACGTTTTGTTTTGTGTAAATAGATTTTATAAAATCCATTGTATCACTCTCCAATTTGATTATAAGAATTCAAAACATATAGTATAAGTACCTCATTAACAAAATAGAAGTTAACTCGGTATATATACCATATTGCTGATGATTTTTGAGAGAGAATATATGCGAATGTATTTAATGAACGACTTCTTATACATAAATTACAGTATTGCATACAAACCTCCAGGACTTATCGAATAAAAAATTCACATTATTTGAATTAGAGTTTTACTTCACTAAAATTTCAAGTATAGGAACTTACAATTGAATTCTGAGGGAGTGAAAGTATATATGAGCAATCCAGTTGGCTTAAAAAGAGTTACTATGACATATGGAACTGATGATGACCCTCATATGTATGAATTATTTGAGGGAGTTCTGTATGATCGTAGCTATTTCTTTTATCTTGAACATGGGATATTGTGTCTGCGGCATGTACGAAAGGTAGATCAACCGGATCATCCACATCTTTATGTGGATGGGGAAAGTGGGGGCCTCCAACTAGCGAACAATGTACAGCGTGAGATAATGGAGGTCGTTACAGAAATGATTGAGCGTTTGCGTAGTAAGGATGGATTGGCGTTTTTACTGGATGAACTGCTATGGCTACATGGTCGAAGTCATATTGAACTTAACCTCGTAAAAAATAAAGGATGATATATTTCTGTTGAAAACCAACAGCCTGTAACTACATTATGCTTCTATTGAGAAAGAATCTGTTAATATGGTTGCTGTGTTCAGTGAAGCTCTTTATCAATCAATTCATTTTTCCATCAATATGATTTGTAACCTTCCTCCACGGAGTTGGCACTTAAGAATAAGAACACGAAAGAAAAGAGGCTAGGAACGTATGAGGGAGTGGGTTGAAAAGGCGCGGCTAGGGGATGCGGAAGCGTTCGGTCAGCTGATGCTGCATTTTCGCGGGATGGCCTATGCGGTGTCCTATGACATGCTGAAGGATGTTCATCTCGCGGAAGATGCCGTGCAGGATGCGTTCATAGAGGCTTATCAGAATCTGGAGAAACTGCAGACCCCGTCCGCTTTTCCAGGCTGGTTCAAGACCATTGTCGTAAGACAGTGCCAGCGGATGCTGCGGCGCAAGCATCATTCGATGCTTCCTCTGGATGAGGCTGTGCAGGTTTCCGGAGGAGTACCGGGTTTAGCAGAAATTGCGGAGCGTAGGGAGGAGAGCCAAGTTCTGCAACAATCGGTGAAGGCACTGTCTGCCAAGCTGCGCGTGCCTCTGCGATTGTTTTATTTTTACGGCTACTCTCTGCAGGAAATTTCGGATTATCTGGGCACTCCGGTCCCGACGCTTAAGAAGCGGCTGCACGATGCCCGCCGAAAGTTGAAAGGTACACTCCCGGTAGCCGACCTTGTTTCCGTATTCAATCATTTGTATGAGGGAGGGCAAAACATGCTGCATATTGTTAACGGTGATGTTGTAGGCGAGATGTTGAAGCAGGGTGTTGTACAGGGTGATGTGCTTGTATGGAGAGAGGTATATCCGGCAGGACCGATATTTGCAAATCCAGCGGGGGCGGAAGAACGGGCACTGCGGGCCCAGGTCCTGGAAGAAACGATGGGTATTCCGGCCAGCAAATATATTACGGGGTGTGAGAAACAAGAGCAGAAACTTCGTGAGTTTATTAAGTATGATGAAGTCGTGTTGTGGTTTGAGCATGACCTGTTTGATCAGAGCATGCTCGCCTATCTGCTCCACTGGTTCAAAAGACAGAAACTGGGCCGCACGAAGCTGAGCCTGCTCTGTATCGGGGAGTTTCCGGGAATCGAACGGTTCCATGGTCTGGGACAGCTCACTCCGGCACAGCTTCAGACATTATCCGGTACCTGGCGGACTATTGGGCGGCAAGAAATGGAACTCGGAAGCGAGCTTTGGCAGGCGTATGCTTCTCCTGATCCTGTTCAAATGGCTAATCTGCTGGAAAACAAGAAGGCAGAATTGGCAGCATCCGGCCTGCCTTTTGCCTATGAAGCTTTCACAGCGCATCTCAAGCGGCTGCCCTCGGAGCAGAATGGTCTTGGCGTTGTGGAACAGACCACGCTTCAGGCCGTTCATAATGGAGTGAATACGCCATTGGAATTGTTTCGTCAGGTAACTGACGTCCTGCATGTGCTTGGGATGGGTGATCTCGAATACTGGAAATTTATTCGTGCTTTGGCGCAAGGCGAACATCCTTTGCTGATCATTGACGGGGATGAGGCCAGCTTGGATTTCAGACAAATTCCGGATTTTCTGAACCGAAAGGTAATTCTGACAGAGTTGGGTAATGAGGTACTGAATGGATCAGCGGACCGCATTGCAGTTCAAGGGATCGACGAGTGGTTTGGGGGGCTGCATCTCCATGGACATGAGGTTTCTTGGCGATGGGATGATTTGGCTGGTGGATTGGTCCGACATTGAAGAAAGTATAGAAGCAGATTGTTTAAAGTGCGAAAGAGTTTTCCGTTTATGGAAAACTCCTATTTGTTTTTTTAGTAGACTATATTAAGACAAGAAAACCAGCTAATGTTTGTCAAGGAGTCTCTCGTCTATTTCTCTGTAGCTTATAGCAATAGATGCAGCACTTTCAACTATGACACAAATCGTAATTAATTTTTTAGTGAGTTCTTCCCCTGTGTTAGCTATCATCAGTATAATCAACCCAGTATGTTGGTAAGTCAAATAGCCACTAGCATTACTTCACTAGAAAAGGGCGACTAGGAGTGTGCGAAACAGTCATTTTTCCTAATGTTAGGAACCGACATGGGCAGATGCGCATATACTTTCTAAAAACTAACATCGGGAGGAGATAAACTTGTATCAAGTACCTTCTTACTGGGGAAATTCATACTATATGCGGGCCAATTTTGTACCTATCTGGAACACAGGATTTCCGAAAGCAGTACAAATGATAAAGGAAGCGGTACAAGGGGAGCGTAACGATGAGTTGTTCTACGATGAATTGATCAATTTGGCTCCCTCACAAGAGCAGGTGGCTATTATTGAAAGCATCCGTAACGATGAGCGCGGCCACAATAAAATGTTCAGAGAGATGTATCGGGCTTTGACAGGACAAGAAATTGCAGGCATCAGTAGTGAGCAATATGAGAGGGTGCAATCTTATACAGAAGGTTTACAGCGCGCCTTGATGGGGGAGTTGGGTGCGGTGGAACGATACCGCAACATCTGGTTTGGATTGCCTGCTGGCATCTATAAGGACACGGTGTACGGTATCATATTGGATGAGCTTAAGCACGCTGCCAAATACAATTATCTGATTACGTTGAATCTCAGGTAACTATTGATCGAAAGTCAATACTACTCCACATCAATTGGATGCTGGATTTTATCCTTATATTCATCCACATAGAGTTGGCCGTTGCTGCCTTTAACGGCATAGAATACGTCCTCTAACTTTTTGTCGCGTGCCTTCAGTTGAGACAGCAGCCATGATTCGGGAATATGATTGGAGTTTAAATTGCCATGTAAAAGCTGTCCGTCGATTACAAGCTCAATTGGGAACTGTGTGGCATTACCTGCATTCAACTGCAGGTCTTTTAATGTCACGGCTTGCAGTTCCTTTTTCTTTTGAACAGATAGTTTTCCGTTAATCTCAAGGAGGGCGTACTCCACTTCTTCTATATTAAAAATTTCTTTCTGGCGAAGCTGTTGATTTAAAGAATCTAATGTCATATTATTTTTTTTTAAGTTATCTTCGAGAATGAACCCTCCTTCTATGAGCACGGTGGGTGCTCCCTCTGTCCACATCTTAAAGTTTCTGAATTTCAAAAAAAACTTGGATAAAACATAAGAAGTAATTGTAAAAACAGACAGGGCTATTAATAGGTGGACAACTTCTATTTTTTCGTTAAAGGCAAAGTTGGCTGCTATAGCCCCTAATATGACCGCCGTCACGAATTCGTGAAAGTTCATATTGGAGAGGGTTTGCTTCCCCAGTATTCTCCCAATTAGCATGAGGATAACGAATGCAGAGAAACTTCTGATCAAAATAACGAGATGGCCATTCATGCAAAAGCCTCCTAGTTTAAAAATTGCAGGTATTCAACATATAGGTTACCCGCCGCACTAGAATAATATACCAGTGGAATTAATGTATTATATGTGATGTAAAAACTTGTTGGCGCAGGCGATCCCAGCTACCTTGTAAGGCTTGCCTTCTTTCTTTTTCTTTTCTTAATAGACCTTTAATTTTTGATTTGCTCTTTGTCGTAGTCCAGCATAGGCAACCAATTGTTTCGGCCCCACGAATTGTTTCCGTCTTTCCCTAAAACCACCTGAAATGGGTTAGAAATTTAGCTATTTGGTCGAATGATTTGATTTCTCTGCATATGAATAGACCTCCTTATGATCATGATCCAATGCTTCTACTGCTTCGAATCCGTAAATAGCTCCTGCGCGGTTCGCACAAATAACTGTACAGCAAGTGAAGCATTATGCAGGGATGGTACAGCGATACCGATTTGGCGTGTGATCAGAGGTGAAGTCTCCTTGACGGTCAGATCATGGGGGAACGTGGACAAGGCGAGTGAAGAGACAATGCCCATACCCAGTCCTTGTCGAACCATGCTGACCAAGGTGCTGATATTATGAGTAATGAATTGTGCCTGCAACTGACTTTGTTCGCGTTCAAAACCTTCCATAATGGCGACCTCATGTCCACCTTTACAAAAGATCATATCCTGCTCATTCAAGTCTCGAATGGCGATTTTGTTGTGCGATTGCAGAGGGTGACCGTCTGGCAGGAGAATAACCATGTCATCCTGACATAAAGGGATGACATCTACCTGAGGGTCTGGTAACAGGATGATACCCGCTTCGATTTCTCTGGTATGAACCCACTCCTTGACTTCATTCGTGGAGCCTTCATGTAGGTCGAAAACAAGGTTCGGATAATGCTGACGAATATGATGAATAATCGGGGGCAGAAAATAGGCTGAGGCAGAAGGAAAGGCACCGATCGTGATCGTGCCCACGTCTAGACCTTTTTCAGCAGCCACCTGCTGCTGTACCTTTTCCATGCTTTGCAGCATCATACGGAATTGCAGCAGTACCTTGTTCCCGATATCGGTCAGCAGCACTCCTTTTTTTCGGTCGCGCAGCAATAGCTGGACATCCAGCTCGTTTTCGATGCTGGCGATGGCATGGCTGACCGCGGGCTGCGTCATATGCAGCTCATGGGCAGTTTGGGTGAAGCTTAGCGTTTCAGCTACGCGAACGAAGATCATAATTTGAGTAATGGTCATAAGTGAAAAGTTATCTCCCTTATTGAAAACATTCATTTTATTTATTAGTGATCACAGTATACGCTAGTAAAGCAAAACTTTGCAAACGGCTATTCAGATTTTAGTCGGTAGCAATGAACGATGAAAATCTAAGGGAGAGAAGATATCTATGAAAAAATTAACACCTAAAGCTACACTGTGGCTTGTCTTGATATTAGTGATGGTATGGGGGATCAACTGGCCGTTGACCAAGCTGGCTTTGCCAGATACACCGCCGATATTTTTTTCAGGAATCCGTACCCTACTGGGTGGTGTGATTCTGCTATTGTTCGCTATGCGTCACCGGGAAACCTTGCGCTTTAGACAGAATGCGTGGACTTATCTTGTGCTGGCCATATTTAATATTGCAGGCTACTATGGCTTGCAGACGGTAGGGCTACGTTATTTGCCTGCTGGGTTATTTTCCACTTTAGTGTTCCTTCAGCCGATCTTGTTGGGATTATTCTCTTGGATGTGGTTGGGGGAGCGTATGTTTCCCCTGAAGGTCATTGGACTGGTACTGGGTTTTGGCGGGGTGATCGTGATTAGCTCTGGTGGGATGGCAGGGCATTTGTCGGTACTGGGCATTGTGTTGGGGCTAGCTTCAGGACTGTGCTGGGCGCTCGGAACGATTTATATGAAGAAAAAAAGCAATCAATTGGACTCCATTTGGGCGGTGACGATGCAGCTCATTTTTGGGGGGATCATACTCAATGGGATTGGATTTACGACCGAGAAATGGAGCGATATTCACTGGACTACCTCCTTTATCGCGATTTTATTGTTTATTTCGATATTCGTGATTGCGATGGGCTGGATGATTTATTTTAAACTGATCGATAACGGAGATGCAGGAACCGTCGGCTCCTATACGTTTATGATACCGGTGTTGTCCACGGTCTTTAGTATGGTAATGCTCAAGGAATCACTTACTTTGACGTTTGTTGTGGGACTGGTGCTGATTGCAGGCAGTGTGTATCTGGTAAATATTAAAGAAAGAATAGAGTTATCAACCAAGTATCAGAACGGTGAGACATTTGAGGATTAACGGGGGCGATGGATCAGGAAGAACTTCAATAACTTCTTTCATGCACGCATATTGGAAGCACCAATATAGCGTGCTTTTTTTGACTATGATTTTCAAAGAGGTTTGTCGTACCAAATTAGCTAACAAGATGTACTGTTATAAAAAACATTAAACTAACAAAATGACGTTAAAGGTTTTTTTGTTTTTTTATAGTTCTCGTTCTTATGTAAAGAATTCAATGAATATAATATTTTAGAGCAAAAAAAGAGGTGATAAAAGAAACGTGGTACTCAATATCACTAATTTGTTATGTTTATAGGATGTTTGTTTTTTATAATGATTGTATTTTACGTATTTTTGTTATGCTAACAATTGACATTTAGTATAACGTAAACTAGAATGAGTAAGAATTCATTTCCCAATCACATAATTAGTTTGGAATAATTGAAAACGTTTACCTAATATTAGGATAGAGCTCTTTTTGGTTCTTTTTTCTTTTCCGAATTATGGCCGGAAGGGAGAGATCGTAGTACGTGCCTAAGGGATGGAAATTTGAATATATAAGCTAAGGGAGAGGGGTAAGTCGAGATGCAGTTAAATAGAAATGTTGGAAACTTCGAGCAAACGGTGAATTGTAACGCTGGTTACCTGGAGGTTACAAAATGAAGAAGTTATTGTCGTGTTTGATCTCGTTGAGTATGCTTGTTTATATATTGCCGACCATGATTGTAAGCGCTAACAATGATGGAGTTACTAATCTAGCGCTTGATTCAACACCGTCTGCCCAATCGGATATTATTTCAGATGCTGTTTACAAAATTACTGCACAGCATAGCGGAAAAAGCCTGGAAGTTGAAGGGGGATCAAAGGATGACGGAGCGAATGTTCAACAATGGACCGATAACGGAAAGGAGCAACAGAAGTGGAGAGTGGTTGACGTCGGTGGTGGATATTATAAGCTGATCTCGCAATCTAGTGGCAAAGCATTGGATGTAGCCGGTGGTAATACCCATGACGGAGCGAACGTTCAACAATGGACAGACAACGGGAACGCTCAGCAAAAATGGAAAATCATTGACGTTGGTGGTGGATATTATAAGCTGATCTCGCAATCTAGTGGTAAAGCATTGGATGTTGTCGGTGGTTATACCCATGACGGTGCAAACGTTCAACAATGGGCCGACAACGGTAGCGCTCAGCAAAGGTGGAGATTCACACAGATTGATACGACAACAGATACGACACCTCCAACCGCCCCAACAAACCTCCAAAGCTCATCCAAGACGAGCACATCTGTCACTCTTACATGGACGACCTCAATAGACAATGTAGGTGTAACTGGCTACGTTATTTATAACGGAACAGATCTGGTAGGCACGAGCACCACAACAAGTTATACAGTGACGGGTCTCACTGCGAACACATCCTACAACTTCACTGTAAAAGCGAAAGATGCAGCAGGCAATATTTCGGAACCAAGTAATGTCTTAAAAGTAACAACAAATTCCGACTCCTCTCAAAATACAGGATTTTATGTTAAAGGTACGACGCTTTATGATGGCAACGGAAATCCCTTTGTCATGAGAGGAATTAATCACGCTTACACTTGGTACAAAGGTCAAGAGTCAGTTGCGATACCTGCAATTGCCAAAACCGGAGCGAACACGATTAGAATCGTGTTGTCTGACGGTCAACAATGGACGAAAGATGATTTGTCAGCGTTGCAAAACCTGATCACTTTATCAGAACAAAACAAATTGGTTGTTATCCTTGAAGTACATGATGGTACGGGAAATGATAATGCTGCTGTGTTGAATAAAATCGCAGATTACTGGATTGAAATGAAAAGTGCACTGATTGGAAAAGAAAATACAGTCATTCTCAACATCGCGAATGAATGGTTTGGTACTTGGGATGGGAACGGCTGGGCACAGGGGTATAAATCAGTTATTCCAAAGCTAAGAAATGCTGGCATCAAAAATACCATTATGGTTGACGCCGCTGGGTGGGGGCAATATCCGAAGTCGATTTTTGACTACGGAACGCAAGTGTTTGATGCCGATCCGCTTAAAAATACGATGTTTTCCATTCATATGTACGAATACGCTGGGGGAAATGCCGAAACAGTAAAAAGCAATATTGACAATGTATTAAACAAAAATCTAGCTCTCATCATTGGAGAATTCGGAATCAAGCATACAAATGGTGATGTTGACGAGGCCACCATTATGAGTTATGCCCAACAAAAAGGTGTAGGTTATCTCGGATGGTCTTGGAAAGGAAATGGATCAGGTCTAGAATATTTGGATATGTCAAACGACTGGGCAGGATCGAGCTATACTGAACAAGGACATGCCATTATTGAAGGTCCAAATGGCATCAGAGCAACATCCAAGTTAAGCACGATTTATAGCAACGGTAAACAGTAAAAGATTCATATTGTTTTAGTAACGGCCTTTTCTCGAAATTTTAATGGGAAAGGTCGTTTAGTTTGTTCTGGAATCGTAAGCAAAAGCCTGTACAAATACATTGGAGCAAGGAATAGGAAAAATATACTAGAATATCAAAGGAGGTCATAGTAAAATATGACTATAAGTCTGTTGAGTTAGTGAAAATGACGGTTCAAAATTATCCGCTTGGTAAGCGGGAAGGTGGCACTTTCAAACTCACCAGTCAGCAATAGGAGGAACCTAATGAAGGATTTTGACGTAACCAAAGCCAAGTATGATCCAAAACAGGAAGAACAGGTGAAAAAGGGATTTTTCAACAAGGTGAAGTCCACGGCTGGAAAAGTTCCCTTTGTGAAAGATGCGGTGGCTATGTACTATTGTGCGATAGATCCTGAAACGCCTCTGTATGCCAAAGGGGTAGCATTCGGAGCCTTGGCGTATTTTATTTCTCCATTAGATGCTATATCAGATGTTATTCCGATGTTGGGTTTTACAGATGATGCGGGGGTTGTGCTAGCAGCTTTGAAAGTGTTGGACATGCATATCAAGCCTGTCCACCGGGAGAAGGCGAGCGAATTTTTGTCTTAAGGAATGCAAGTGGAGCGGGGGAGCTAAGGAATGGACAGATATACACCTACAGCGAGGGAACGCTGGCAGATGAAACAGAGTGAGCCACAGCCGCAGGGCTGGGTGCTCGCTCTATTTGGCTGGATTTTTGCAGGTTTGGGGTTCGTATTTAGTTTTTTTGTCTTTGGAGGATTGTTGGGTGTCTTAGGTTTGGTTTTCGGAATTTTAACGAAACGAATGGAGCAAAGAAACACGCAGGGCATTTTCATTATTGTAATCAGCTCCGTTGCTATTGGCATCGGCCTATTGATTTTTATGATTTTTTTTGCGCAAGGTTTTGTAGAAGGTCTAAGAGAAGGGTATAATGAGCATTATTAGGTCAGGGAGGTAACGGCATTGAGCGTCATT
The DNA here is from genome assembly GCF_038005565.1 of Paenibacillus sp. FSL R10-2748. Classification (NCBI taxonomy): domain Bacteria; kingdom Bacillati; phylum Bacillota; class Bacilli; order Caryophanales; family Paenibacillaceae; genus Paenibacillus; species Paenibacillus sp. FSL R10-2748. The sequence goes on along the minus strand of NZ_JBBOTK010000006.1, from coordinate 273,100 downwards.
ATTTCACAGCAGATCTCGGCAACGGGCGTGAAGGAATATACGAAGGTGATGAAAACATTTGATTCCCAGTTTACACCTTTGGTTGGACAGAAAATTAGGGATACGGCATTTGGCGATATGCAATATTACGATGTCGAGGACGTATTTATTGATCTAGCGGAGAATGAATATTGGGTAATTCTACCTGCCGTTTTGCTGCATTCTGATGATATTGAGGATATACGAGACGCTGTGCGTGAGTATCGTTCACACGGTTGGGAATGTACGAAACCTCTGTAAATGCATACCACTTAGGCATCTATACGGAAACGTCTTTCTTTTGCGAGATAGGCGTTTTTTTGTGTATTTGTGTATAAACTATTTCTAATGATTGGCATGAAAAGAAAGAATTTATGCTGAAAATGCGCAAATTGTATCATTTTTTATCATAAAACGACAAGTTGGGAAATGAAAACGGCCTTAATGTGTTATACTTAGTATATCAAAGGACAAGAGTCTAAAACGACCGGTAAGGCCCTTTCTTTGAAGAGCCTCTGAAAGGTTCAACGTTTATCCAAAATAAATGGTCAAAAGGAAAAGGGGAAATGCTAACGTGAGAGTGAATTTGAAATTTACCAACAAAGGGCAAGTTGCAGTTGAGAAGTTCAACAATGAGGAGCTTATCGAAATCTTTACCCGGTACATTAAAACGTTAAGCAAGAAGTATGATATCTCGGTTACCGTACCGGAGGATCTGAATGAGCAGATCTTGGCAGAGGGCACCGTGAAGGTCGTGTTGGATAAGATTAATTGTGACATGGACGCTTTTTTCAAGGAGCTGAGCCGGGATATCAAGGTGCCGCTGGTCAAAAGATTGGGTACCAAACTGGATAACGTATTTAAGACCGAGGTTGTAGAGCAGGAACAGAACTAAGAATAAAGGATCAAGCGAGTCCGAATGAGGATTCGCCATATGAAATGATAAAACCTCCCGAATGGGGCGCATGGCTAGGCCATGTGCTCGTTCGGGAGGTTTTATATGTTTAAACTACTCTATTCAGCATGAAAACATGCATAGCATGTCTGTCCCTTTTAACGTGTTGTTGTGGAAGTAGGGCGCAGAAGAGCTAAATCAAACGAAGGTACCAGCCCTTCCTGCGCAGCGCGACCAAGCAAAGCTTCAATGGCGGCATATCCGCTGTCGCCCAGATTGGCGGTAAAATCGTTTACGTAAAGGTCGATATGCGATTGGGCAACATCGGGTGAAAGTTCCTGCGCATGAGACAATACATATTCACGCGAAGCTTCAGGATGCTTCCAAGCATATTCGACAGAGGCGCGTATCCAGTTTGTGATCGCATCCAGATCCAGCGTACGGCGGGCAATGATAGCTCCGAGCGGGATCGGCAGCCCTGTATCTTCTTCCCACCAGTTCCCCAGATCGACTTGCTTACTAAGTCCGTAGGACGGATACGTGAACCGTGCTTCATGAATAACCAGTCCGGCATCTATCTCCCCGTCACGGACAGCAGGCATGATTTGGTCGAACGGCATCACGACGATCTCACCGACACCCCCAGGCACATGCTTGGCTGCCCACAGGCGGAACAGCAGATAGGCAGTGGAACGTTCACTCGGAACGGCTACACGCTTGCCAGACAGGGCTTCCGGGCCTTCGACGGTGGAACCTTCCTTGGTCAGCACGAGCGGGCCACAACCCCGGCCCAGTGCGCCTCCACAAGGCAACAGGGCGTATTCATCCAGCACCCAAGGGAGTGCAGCATACGAAATTTTCATGATATCCAGTCCGTCTGGTGTGATCGCCAGATTGTTGGTGATGTCGATATCGGCAAATGTAATGTCCAGCGCGGGTGCGCCCGGAATCAATCCATGAGCCAGGGCATGGAAGACAAAAGTGTCGTTAGGACAAGGTGAAAAAGCAATTTGCATCTATATAACCTCCGTTAATGTAGAAAATGCGGCTTCCAACGCTTGCAAAGCCTCTTTGATCCGCCAGGCTGCACGGTCACGTGGACCAACAGCATTGGAAATCGTGCGGATTTCCATCGTCGGCAGTTCCAGCCTATTTGCCGCCACGGCTACGCCGTAGCCTTCCATCGCTTCGGCAGCAGCTCCGGGAACGCGCTTGGCCAGCTGTTCCGCTGTTGCCGCCGTACCGGTGGCCGTAGAGACGGTCAGGATCGGCCCCGCGACAGCTGTCTGTCCAGCGGCACGCAACGCCTGAACGAATCGCTGCGCGGTGGCAACATTCACGGCAATTCGGCTTGAGCCGAAACCCAGCTCGTCCACGCTGCTGAAGCCCTCTGCCGTCTCGGCACCCAGGTCGGCGGCAATGATCACGTCAGCAACAACGACGCTTTCCAGTGCAGCGACCTCCACGAAGCCGCCACCAATTCCGGCGCTGATAACCAGCCGGTAGTCACCAGCCGCCGCCAGTGCTAGCGCGGTTGAAGCCGCTGCGGACGGTGCGCCCACGCCAGCCAGCTCGACCACAAAACGGGTATCGCCTTTCAGGCCCCGCAGTACAGCTTCCCGTTCGCCTTCAACCGCGGTCATAACCAGGATGCGTCCATCTGATGTTGTATGCTCCATCGGTTGATTCCCCTTTAAATTTAGGTAATATGCTCCCTTATCATACTGCTTTTCGAAACGATGTTCAAAAAAAGTCGACAAAAAAAGCGCTCTGAGGCGCTTTTTGGAAAAACTGCAGGATTCAGCAGATATGAAAATCGGTAATTGTAACATAAAACAATTCTAATCTGGAAGAACAGCGCAGGCATAGCATATAATAATTATATCGGCTGATCCTTCGTGATTAACTGAAACATGGTAATATTGCGGTCATAATGGCTTGGGGTTCCATCTTGATTGCGCACCCGAATCATCTCGCTACTGAATAACTCGATATATCCACAGCCAATCTCACAGTATACACCTGTAGGGTCCTCTTGCCAGACCGAAACGAGGTGTTGAGACAGCGCCGCGGTGAAAAATTCGATGTTTTTTTGCAGTACGCGTGGCGTTTTCTTGGGTTCCATAACGTAAATCCTCCCTATATCATGCCATTTAAAAATCAGCAATTGAACGTGGCTTCTAAGTGGTTACTACACATCATAATGAAAATAAACAACTGAAAAAGGAACGGTTCGTCAATCTACTCTATGAAACAGACGTAAACACTGTACCGCTTAATGCTATTTTTGTAAAGCATCCGATTGACCTTTTCAAACATCCAGTTTGTGTTTACACACATTTTACATTGCGTTTACACTGCTGTGATGCTAGTGCGTTTCATCTAATAGTACAATAAAGGGTAACTATACTGCATGAATTGATGGAGGCCATATGTTGATAGAGAGTCAGAATAAGGATAAAGCCGGGTCAGAACGTTACTTTAACCGAGATTTAAGCTGGATTGAATTTAATCGCCGTGTGCTTCAGGAAGCTCAGGATGCAGATACACCGTTGCTGGAGAGAGCCAAATTTTTGGCGATTGTATCTAGCAATTTGGATGAGTTTATGGCTGTTCGTGTTGCAGAAACGCGCGAGAAGATCAAGGCGGGTTTTATGCAAAAGGATTTTACGGGATATACCCCCTCCGGTTTGTACAAACGCCTGATCAAGCGTACCGTCTCAATGGTATCGGAACAATACCGGACCTATCGTGATATTTCTCGCCTCTTGACGAAAAAGGGTCTTTTACTGCTCGAATATGAAGACTTAAATACGACACAGCGCAAGTCGCTGGATGCATATTTTCATGAAATTATATTTCCGGTGCTCACGCCGATGGCGGTCGATCAGAGCCGTCCTTTTCCACTCGTTCACAATAAATACGTATATTTAGCGGTCGTCTTGAGACGTCCCGGGGATACGGAGGAGGATAAACCACTTTTTGCCATTGTGCAGGTGCCTTCGAATATTCCACGTGTTGTTACGGTGCCTTTGCGGTCGAACAGCAAGAAGAAATCATTTATTTTAATTGAGGAACTAATCAAGCATCACATTCAAACGCTGTTCACCGGATATGTTCCGGAGGCGGTTCATGCCTTTCGTGTTACGCGTAACTCCGATTTGTCCATTAATGAAGAAGAGATCGAAGATTTGCTCGAAGAGATTGAAAAAGAGCTGCGTCGAAGACGACGGGGGGCGCCGGTAAGACTGGAAGTAGAAAAAGGGATTCATCCCTATGCCCTGATGGAGCTTCAACGCGAATTCAAGCTGTTCGATCATGTGTTTGAGATGGACGGGCCGTTGGATCTGACGTTTTTGTCGTCTTTTGCCGATCATTTGGAGGGGTATTCGCATTTGAAATTTCCGGCAATCAAGCCACTGTATCCGGAAGAACTACCCCCGCAAGAGGATATTTTCAACGTGCTTCGCAAACGGGACGTGCTCGTGTACCATCCGTATGAATCATTCGATGCGGTAACTGATTTTATCATTGAGGCATCAGAGGACCCGGATGTGATGGCAATCAAAATGACCCTGTACCGTGTCAACGGAGAATCGAAGCTGATTCCGGCATTGGCACGTGCGGCCGAATCGGGCAAGCAGGTAACGGTGGTGGTGGAGCTGAAAGCCCGTTTTGACGAGGAACGTAATATTGCCTGGGCGCGTACGCTTGAAAAAGCAGGCTGTCACGTAGTGTATGGGCTGGTTGGCTTGAAGACGCACGCCAAAATCATTCTTGTCATACGCCATGAGCGCAACGCACTCAAACGATATGTGCACGTAGGCACAGGCAATTATAATGAAAGCACGGCGCGCGTGTATACGGATATCGGATTGTTTACGTCGGATCCGGTACTTGGCGAGGATGCCTCCGAACTGTTTAATGAAATTACGGGATTCTCTGCGCTCAAGACTTTGCAAGCTTTTACGGTGGCTCCAACGGGAATGAAGAACAAGCTGTTTGAACTCATCCGTAGGGAAGCTGAGCAAGCATTGGCAGGTAAGCCCGCCCGGATTATTGCCAAGATCAACTCCTTATCCAATCAGGAGATGATCGATGAACTATATGCGGCTTCCCAAGCAGGTGTGAAGATTGATCTTATCATTAGAGGGGTCTGCTGTTTGCGTCCGGGTGTGGAAGGATTCAGCGAGAACATACGTGTCATCAGTATTGTAGACCGCTTCCTGGAACATTCCAGATTGTTTTATTTTGAAAATGGAGGCAATTCCGAGTTGTTTCTGTCCAGTGCGGATTGGATGACGCGCAATTTGACCCGCCGAATTGAACTGATGTGCCCGATTTATGATGACGGGATCAAAGAAATGCTGGCAGATATTCTGCATTTATCGTTAAGAGATAATGTGAAGGCGCGCCAGCTTTTGCCTAACGGCAGCTATCAATTTGTGTCCAGAAACGACAAAGAGGCTCCCATCAGGAGCCAATCTGAAGCGATGAAGGTTAGAAATTGGAAGAAGGTAGAATGGACCACGACAATGTAAGATTCCATGCCTTTTGGAAATCCTTGGCAACTGATTCCAGCTCCCGTTGTTCTAATATGGGTTCACTCTTGCTTTCCAGACGAAGATGCAGTGCATCATCCCCTGTAGTGGGATTGATGCTGCTAATCATTCCGGACTCACTTCGATCCATGCCAATCGCGAGCTGGAGCAGCGAGCCGAGCCGATGTACACGTTCCTCGTCGGAAGGCTCCAAAATATCCGCATGTGTGCGTAGCAAACGGGGTGTCCGGTTCTTGGGATGGTAATCCGCGATCAACGCGGCTAGTACCGTTTCCCTATGGGATAAACCGCCAATGCCTGCATGTAAGATCCAGAACACGGAATTCTGGCGGAAATGATAGTAATTCAAGGCAGCTCCCGTTTTGTAAAGAGTTGCTGCGGTCAGTAACAAGCGTTTGTCCATAGCAGCTGAGGTTCCGCCAGCTAATGTGTCATAGAGCCGGACGGCGTACTCGTTAACCCGCTTGACATGCGCTTCGCTAACCGGGACAGCAAACGAAAGGATATTGCGAATGGATGTGATAAGCGGATTAGCTACCACGGGCTGTTCAGCGTTGACCAGCTCATGAAATAGGCCGTCTCGCAGACCCGCTCCACTGACTAAATACGCGGAGCCTTGAGCAGCTTCAAATATCGTTTTCAATATAATAAGACCCGGTACAATGATGTCGGCTCTGTCCTTGGACAGGCCGGCTGTTTTTTTGCGTTTTTCATAGGGCAGATGGGGCAGACTGCCATAGAAGTAATCGACATCTTCTATCGTCATTTCGTAATGGTGCGTCACAGGAAGTGAGTAATCCAGTCGTTTCTGATTGATTTTAGCCAAAGTACGCAGGGTTCCACCTAGCCCGATGAATGGCAGACCCGGATTGGAGAAGATCCAATCATGATTTTGCAGGGAAGAACGGACAAAGCTCTCCATTTCCTCAATCTGCTGAGGAGACCATTCGCCATTCCTGACCTCACGTCCAAAGCGCCAATTCATATTGACGGCGCCAAAGGGAAATGACACAGTATGCAGTCGTTCTCGATCGCGGAACAACGTAATTTCGGTACTGCCACCCCCGATGTCAATAATGATTCCGTCACTCACATTCATAGTGTTCACTACTCCCAGAAAACCGGCATAGCCTTCTTGCTCTCCGCTCAGTATTTCCAGTGTTAAATTTGTCTCCTCCGCGATCCATTGGACGATTTCGTCCGAATTCGTGGCATTGCGGATGGCTGCTGTTGCTGCTGCACGCATACGGACAACCCCGTGCATATGGCATACCGCCATAAATTGGCGCAGCAATGGAGCGATGCTTCGAATCGCCTCTCGTTCCATACGGCCGTTGGCCCCAACCTTTTCGCTCAGTCGGGCAGCTTCTTTGCATTCCTGCACAATTCGATAGGCTCCTGTCTCTGTCATTTCATAGATCACCAGACGTATGGAGTTTGAGCCAATGTCCATGATGCCAATTTTGCTATTCATGAGTTGACCTCCTTGTTGAAAAAACGATTTGCCGGTAATTTCCGCTGCTCCGTGCAAATGGTAGTAGATTATTGTCATTGTACCAGTGATGTTCGGTGCATGCTACCGTTCGCCATGATCTTGTCGAAATAGACACATGCCACCGACAATCATCCAAGAATAGAACCTTCCTGTTGAGTATGTATAAGTATACCTGACGGCGAAAGGAGAGGGTTAGATGAGACAACTTGCAAGCAAATGGCTAAAGACGAAGGCGCTGCTGCACCATCCACATACCGCCGTTTATATACCGGAAACCTGTCTATATAGTGAAGATCAATTGCGCATGATGCTGCGGCGGCATGCTTTTGTATTTATAAAACCTGTAAAAGGAGGCGGAGGAATCGGAGTCATGCGTGTGGCAAAGGAGCGTAGAGGATACGCCTGTACGCGTATGGAGCATACACATCGGTTCAGTCATTTTAGAGCACTTGTATTCGGAATCAATAAGCTCCGAATCCAACGTCCATATCTCATTCAACAAGGCATCCAACTGGCAAGTATTCAAGGTAGACCTGTCGACTATCGAGTCAAAGTCGTGAAGGAAGGGCAGAGATGGGATTTTCGTGCGGTGGTTGCACGTCATGCTCGTCCCGGACTGGTCATTACAAATCTGTGCAAAGGGGGAACTTTGCTGAAGGGAACAGAGGCGCTTCGGATGATATATCCCCGGCGGCTTGCTATTCAAAAGCGGCGAGAAATCATTCAACTTACACAGCGCTGTATTCCTGTACTGGAAAGAAGATTTCCTGGGATCGGACAACTGGGATTTGATTACGGGCTTGATCAGAGTGGACGGGTATGGATTTTAGAGGTTAATACAAGACCTCAATAAATTTCTGATTTCTTTAAAAAAATTCCAATATAATCTATTAACAAGACGCTAAATATAATATATTTATATAAATAATAAAAATATTTTTTTTGTGTTCGAGCGTCAAAATTCTGTGTATAAATATTGTCCACATTATCCCCTGTCACATATATGGGTTAACGACACTTACCAACAATTTATACACAGGATTTCCACAATTGACTGTGGATAACAGAACGCTTGTTCCGATTTTGGTATTTTGATAGAATAGATTTTGAAATAAAAGGAAAGGTTGTGTCGAGGATGGCTATGCTGACGGATGAAATGCTTTTGGATTCCTATCAGATGGCAATCGAGCTTAAACTTGAATGTGACTTCATTGCACTGTTGCTGGCTGAGATTCACAAAAGAAAGTTAGAGATGAATACAGCCGTAGTCCTTCATTAGACCGGACAAGCTCTCGTACTGCGACTGTGAAGTCATTCAGGGTTCGGATGACTTTACGGACAATCACTGCAACGAATAGGCACACCGTAAAAAAGGGTATTTCACTCCAAAGATTCAAATTTGGAGTAAAATACCCTTTTTTGTCATAGTCTAAACTAGACTACAATTTCATGTTACTGCTGTGACCAGGAGATAACTTGGCATCTGGATCTACATAGACCTTGGCGTTGTTGACTGCCGTAGGAGCTTCACCAAAGCCGACCGCAATCAGCTTGAGCTTGCCTGGATAGGTCGTAATGTCCCCAGCGGCGAAAATGCCGGGAATATTAGTTTCCTGGCGAGAATCGACCACGATAGAGTTACTTTCGATTTCAATTCCCCATTCAGCAATCGGGCCAAGTGTGGATACAAATCCAAAGTTAACGATCACATCGTCCACTTCGATTTCCTGTGTTTCTTTGGTTTTTACATGAGCAAGAGTGACTTTCGTAATTGTGTCTTCTCCATGCAATTCTGTAATTTCCGTTGGTGTAATAACGTTTACTTTGGAAGCGAGGAGGTTTTCGACACTGTGTTCATGCGCACGGAATTTGTCACGGCGGTGAATCAATGTAACCTGTTCTGCAATCGGTTCCAGCATAAGTGCCCAGTCTACAGCAGAGTCACCACCACCGCTAATTAGCACTTTTCGGCCTGCAAATTTGCTCAGGTCGCTGACAAAGTAATGCAGGTTCGTTTTTTCAAAACGTTCGGCACCTGGAAGCTCCAGTCTGCGCGGCTCGAAAGCACCCACACCAGCGGTAATAATAACCGCTTTACCATGATACTCGCCACCTTTGTCTGTTTTTACGATGAAGTGGCGTTCTTCCTTTTTCTCTAATGATACGACTTTCTCTTCTAGCTGCACCTCTGGATTAAAGTGGTTCATTTGTTGAACCAAATTGTTAACCAGTTCCTGTGCAGTCACTTTAGGAAAGCCAGCGACGTCATAGATATATTTTTCAGGATAAAGGGCTGCAAGCTGGCCGCCCAGTTGGGGCATACTTTCAATTAAGGTGACGGACGCCTGACGCATTCCCCCGTAAAAAGCGGCGAAAATACCGGCTGGACCGCCTCCGATAATAATCAGATCGCGGATTTCCGCACCTGTGGATTGAGCTGTCACTCTAAAACACCTCCGAAAGGGATAGTATGGGATTTGTAGATATTGAATCAGCCGCATAGAGGTTCAGATAGCCGCCGAACGCATGATTCACTGTTTATCATTATAAACTGCTGGGTTCCGCTTGCAAAGTTAAAGCGATTAATATTTGATGAAGACTTTTCTGTGAGTATAAATTAACCGTTTTGAGAGAACAGCTTTGAATAATTAATGATTATGTATATCGGAAGGGGTAGAAGCATGAGCAGTATTCCCAAAATTGTCATTGTGGGCGCCGGATATGGCGGTATATTGACGGCTCAGCAATTGCAAAAGGAGCTCAAGCACAATGAAGCGGATGTCACACTGATCAATCGACATGATTACCACTATATTACGACACATCTTCATATGCCTGCGGCAGGTACGGATACGATTGAGCATTCAAGGATTCCGATTGCGCAGCTAATCGATGAGTTCAAGGTGGATTTAGTCAAAGGAACGGTTAAGGAAATCATACCAAAGGAGAAAAAAATCGTGCTGGAGGATGGCTCGCTGTCCTACGATTATTTGGTCATCGGACTAGGCGGGGAGCCAGAAACATTCGGTATTCCGGGAATGGATAAGTTCGCGCTGACGATTCGCAGTATTAACTCGGTTCGCCTGATTCGTGAGCATATTGAATACCAGCTGGCCCTGTATAAAAATGACGGTAAACCAGGTCGCCTCAATTTCGTCGTAGGAGGCGCTGGTTTTAGCGGCATTGAGTTTGTAGCGGAGTTAGCGGATCGATTGCCACAGCTGGCCAGAGCCTATGACATCGATTTTAACCGGATTCAAATCATTAACGTCGAGGCAGCTCCTACGGCGCTGCCAGGGTTCGATCCTGAGCTGGTGGAGTATGCGATGAACGTCCTTAAGCATAAAGGGGTCACCTTCCGCATTGGAATTCCGATTAAGGAATGCTTGCAGGATGGTGTAATCGTTGGTGAGGGGGAGAAAATCGAAGCCTGCACGGTGGTCTGGACGGGAGGGATCCGTGGGAACGGATTAATCGAGAAGGCCGGATTCGAAGTGATGCGCGGAAGGGTGAAAATCGACGATTTTCTGCGTGCACCGGGCCACGATGATATTTTTATTATCGGGGACAGCTCCCTGATGTTTAATCCCGAAGGACGTCCTTATCCACCGACTGCCCAAATTGCGATGCAGCAAGGGGTCCTTTGTGCCAAGAATCTGGCCGCTACTCTTCGCAAAAAGGAGCTGCACAAGTTTGTATTTTCCAACAAAGGGACGGTTGCTTCTCTTGGAAAAGGCGAAGCCGTCGCCGTGGTGGGCAAACGCAAAATAAAAGGTTGGGTGGCCGCACAATTGAAAAAAATTGTGGATCTCCGCTATCTGTTCATCATTGGCGGAATTCCACTGGTACTGAAAAAGGGACGGTTTTTCTAAAGGTAGAAAGGTTTCCTTGACTCCTAAAAAGGAGCATGGAGACCTTTTTTATTTAGGCGAACAAAAAAAGGTATTGACTCATAACTATTTGACGACGTATAGTATGGTTACTAATTACAGAGGGGGAGCTTCAGATTGAATTCTGATTTTAATATCAATGCTGATCCCAAGAGAATAAATTTATTGGCAGAAAAGTTTCCAAATGCGGACTCCCAATCGTTGAATACGTTGGTACTTTTCGTGCAGGCAGCGCATGAAGTGTACAATGGAGTGTCTTCCAGACTGTCGGAATATGGGCTGTCTGTAGGCAACCTGAAAATTTTAATGCCATTGTTTCTTCATGAACGTGCATTGACTCCATCCGAGCTGGCTGAATATTCAGGAGTTACTCGTTCAACAGTAACCAGTGTAATTGATAAGCTGGAACGAGACGGCATCATCCGGAGAAGTACGCTGACGGATCGACGTATGACTGCAATCTCCTTGACTAATGAAGGTAAACAGTTAATGACGGAAAGAATTCCGTTGTTTATGCAGCTTTTTGCTGATTTGATGAATGAATTTACGAAGGAAGATCATATTCTATTTGCTACGTTATTAAATAAGCTTTCCTCAGGACTTGAACAGATAAAACGGGAATAAAAAAATTTCCCAACTCAAATAGTTAGACATCGTACTATCAGGTTCCTTATTAGTTTTCGACTATTAATTTTTAACTATCATTGCTAAATCATCATGAAGGAGAGTTTATTGTAATGAACAAAAAGATCATTGTGTACGTATTACTTATTGTCGCGTTAGGTACCGGGGGTACGCTAATGGCAATGAGCGGCAAGGATGCTGTGAGTATGGCAGCCCAACAAAAAAATACACTGCTTACGGCGGATACCGTGAATGTTGCTTTTCAGGGTGTAGGGGGAAGAGTAAACACGATTGAGGTGAAGGAAGAACAACAGGTGAAAAAAGGGGATGTGCTCATGACCCTCGATCCTGTAGACCTTGATTTGCAAATTGAGAAATTAAAAACGGATATCGCACAGGCTGATGTGAAAATAAAACAGGCTAAAGACGCGCTGCAAAATCAGTCGGAGAAAATTTCGAATTCAGAAAAACAGGGGCAATTGGACATTCAAGCTGCGCAAGCGGGAGAGTCCTTATTAAACCAAGGCACACGTGCGGAGGATATTGTAAGACAAAAGCTGGCTATTGAAGCAGCACAGCAATCGTTGGACGCAGCTCTGACAGGAGTAGAGACAGCCAAAAGAAATGCGGAAATCGCGCAAAAAACAGTAGCATCCAGACAACAGGCTCTGGACTTGGCTAAAGTGAATTACAACCGTATTCAAGCGTTATATGATGCTGGAGCTGGAACCAAAGCAGAACTGGATAACGCCAAAAACCAACTGGATAATGCCCAAATCGCGTTAGATACAGCTAAGGATCAGGTTGAAATTGCCAATAACCAGATTACAGCGGCTAGCAAACAATCGGACATTGCTAAAAATGGGATCGCTCAGCAGCAAACCGCTTTGGATAAAATGGAGGCTGGCGCAACTGCTGAGGAACGCCAGCAGGCTCGTATCAAAACAGAAAAGGCCAAGGAAGCCTTGACTCAAACCTCGCAAACACGAAAAGATGTTAAGAATAGCGAATACAATGTGGATCTTCTGGCTCAACAAAAGCAGGCATTGAGTGTTCAACTCAAAACTTTGGAATTGCAGCGTGGACGTATGGTGCTGAAGGCATCCACAGATGGTAAGGTGTCGCGTATTGTACCTAAAATGGGAGAGATCGTTTCTACGGGGGCAACGGGCGCCGTTATTGAAACCAATCAGCTATACTACGATATTTATGTGGGCGAGGATTCCATATCACAGTTTAAAGCTGGGGGAAATGTGACTTCGCACGTTGTAGCTTTAGATAAAGATGTCCAAGGCAAGGTGAGGTACATTACTTCTGCCCCTCAGTATACCAACATGAGAATGAGTCGGGACAAAGGTCTGTCGGATATCAGCTCCTTCCAAATACGGGTGGATGTCCAGCGAACATCTGAATTATTACCTGGAATGACGGTAGAGGTTGTGACGAAATGAAGGCGTTTATAGAAGAATGGAAGCTGATGATCAGCGGCAAAATGGTTTTTATTATGCTGCTCGTTCCTATCGTTGTAGCTGTTGCCTTTGGATTTGTTTTTAAAAATAATCAGCTTAACGATGCCTCTGTAGCTGTAGTCGATTTAGATCATAGCAGTTATAGCCGACAGCTTATTAATAAATTAGATGCATCGCAGTATATTGATGTACGCCATGTGCAAGAGAACGAAACCGATCCGAATTTACTTTTATATAATGAAAAGTTTTTTGCGGTGATTTACCTTCCAGCTGGGTTGGAGGAAAATAGGATTAAAGGAGTTCAGAGCAACATCGGTTTTTATGTAGATAATACGGTAGGTCAGGCTACTGGAAATCTACGCTCGGCAGTCACAGAGATCATGGCGACGGAAAATGCGATGCTGGCTGGTGGTGGATTAAAGGGTATGGGAATGAGTGACAGTCAGGTTACAGGGCTTACTTCCAATATGCTGCTTCAGCAGCGCCTGTTATATAATCCTACCAATGCTACTTTGATGACCTCGGTTATGGGGTTCATTAATACGGTCATGATTTCACTGATTGGTGCTACTGTACTGACAATTGTCCCGCGATTGCGGGAGCAAGGAAGATTAAAAGAGGAGCTTCAGCATTCGTATGGCTTGATTCTTAGGGTGTTGCCGTATGCGTTAGTAGGATGTGTGTCCTTTTACCTGTCCATTGGTTTACTTAAGCAAATTGGCGGACTACGCTTTGAAGCGAATGTATGGCAGCTCAGTATTCCATTTCTCCTGTACACGATTACGTTGGGTTTGTTTGCGATGGCTTTAGGGTGGAATGCGGCCAATCCTGGAAAAGCTTCCCCACGCCTCATGCTAATTATACTGCCTTCGTTTTTACTGAGCGGCGCTCAATTGCCAGTGGCTATGCTGCCTCCATCGCTGCAATATGTAAGTAACATTCTCCCATTGACCTGGCATTTCAAGTTTTTGAGAGGTATGGGCTTTAAAGGTGGAAGCTTAAAATATTTTATTCCCGAATTGGGAGGCTTTTTGATCTTACTAAGTGGTTTGCTGCTTATTATCTCTATTCTGATCGCTTTGGAGAAAAGAAAGCTGGCGCATCAAGGTATATAAAAAAGGATTCCGTCGTCCCGAAAGTGGGAGTTCACGAAATCCTTGATTGTATGTTGCGATATAGTTCCGACGCTTATGGTTTACAGCTTCAACATGTCTTCAAATGTCTCTTCATTTAACACACTGCCGACATAGAAGGAGCCAAATTCACCGTAACGGGCACTGACTTCATCAAAACGCATTTCGTAGATTAGCTTCTTGAACTGAAGTGCGTCATCGGAGAACAGTGTTACGCCCCATTCCCAATCGTCAAAGCCGACGGAACCGGAAATAATTTGCTTTACTTTGCCAGCATAGCTGCGTCCAATTAAGCCGTGGCTACGCATCAAGGTGCGACGCTCGTCCATCGAAAGCATGTACCAGTTATCGTCCAGATCACGTTTTTTGTTCATTGGATAGAAGCAAATATAACGGGCCTTGTTTAGTACAGGCTTCAAGCGTGCGACAATTTGTGGATTTTGCATGGGATCTTCATCCTTGCTCAAATAATTACTCAGTTCCACCACACTCACATAAGAATAGGTTTTGGTTGTATATTTGGCGAAGGTTGTTTTGTTAAAGTCATTTTCCAGCTTATTGAGGTCTTCCAGCGTTTCGCGCAGGTGCATCATGACAAAATCAGCCTTTTGTCCGACAACAGTATAGACAGCTGAACTGCCCAGACCCGCTTCCTCGGTAACGTTCCATTCCTTCATAAACTCTTGAAGCTCGTCCAGTGCTCCGGCGCGCTCTTCATCGTCTGCGGTCTTCCATGCTGTCCAGTTGATGGACCGGAAATCGTGAAGCGCATACCAGCCTTCCAGTGTGGAGGCTACTTCGTTGGGTGTTGCTGGGGTTTGTTGAGGTTGATGTTGACTCACGATCTACACTCCTTTACGTCTGTAAATGATAATCGGCTCAGCCGAAATATGTGTACTTCCTTATATCATTCCTGTATCCAATACGTGATGCTTAACCATTATATTGTAGCTCAAAGTAAAGCTTTTCACCAATGAAAGAAGTGTGAAGAATTTTATTTTTACCATGATGCAGGTCACAAAGTCTTAAAATAGTTAGTATTCTCGAAAAAAGTAGAACTCAGACGAATACGGCTGCCAAAAAGGAGAACAATTGCCCTTATTTTGTTGGTCCCACGAGAAGGCAAGTATGATAGAATAGAAAAACATCTTGGAGACCGTTATGTCAGGAAAGGAAGAATGTTGGAATGCGGATGAAAAACCTGCTGCACTATACTGAGAACCACCGCTACTGCGTTTATCGGGAATTTGGCTTGAGCGCACTGGATGAATTGATGCTGGGAAGCGTCTATCAGCCGATGGTAGGCGCATTTGCGGTCAGTCTGTATCGACTGTTGTTCCAGCATGTGCCAGTAGGACAAGTCGGTTATTCGCCGTTGGAACAGCAGCGTCGCCTTTTTCTGACACTGGGACTGGAGCCGAGTGAGAAGGGACGCAAGTATTTGATTGAACAGACCTCCAAGCTGGAGGCCGTCGGTCTATTACAGACGTCCAGGCTGTATGCACCCGAAACGGACGACTATATGTATGAATATGAGATGCAGCCGCCGCTCGCACCTGCTGAATTTTTCAGAACGCAGCATCTCACCCTTTTGTTGAGAGACAAAATCGGTAAGTTTGCAGTGCTTTCTCTGAGAGAATCGTTGTGGAGTAGGGAATCTAGCGAATGGTCGCAATCTTCCTATAATAAAGAAAATATTTCGATTCCTTTCTACGAGTTATTTGAATTGAATACCCATGTTATAGATTACGAACTGGAACAGGCGCTGTCCGAGGTGTCCACTAGCCGTCAGACTGGACCACTAGCGTCAGAATCGGAGGAAGCATTGAATTATGCAGATATTATTCTCCGTTTTCCGCGTGAATCTGCCAATCGCAAGCACGTGGAGCGTCTCCGGTTTGAACACGAGCAGTTAGGCATGGTCAATTACGTTGTTCGCAAATTTGACCTTTCTGTACAGGATATTAGTCGCTTGCTGGATGAGGATGGTATTTTTACCGAAGCAGGCGACTTGTTGCTTGACGAGCTTCAGCTTCGGGCTAGTCAGCACTCCAGACAGGATCGGAAGCGTCAGGAGGAACAGCAGGTACAGGCCGCCAAAGTGGTCGCCTTGCGCCAAAGAGAAGCTTCCACACCTGAAGAGCCGCCTGCAGAACAGGCTGTGGAAATGGAATTTTATGTGGAGGTTCCACCACAATTCACAGCCAAGTGTGACATTCACCAATATAATATGATGTTGCGCAACGAGCCTTATCGCCGTTTGCTGCAAACCTTTTTCCCCGGCACGGTTCCCGGTAACCTGCTGGATATATTCGAGAAAATTGATATCAGCTATAAGCTGCCCGGTGAAGTCATCAATGTGCTGATCCATTATTTGATGTCACTGCTCGTATCGGGGAGCGATCAGCGAATTAACCGAAACTTTGTCGAGGCCGTTGCTTCCAACATGCTGCTTAAGCAGGTAAACACTTACGAAAAAGCCGTTCAATATATAAGGGATCAAGCCAAGGTAAAAGGAAAACAGTCCTCTGCTTCTCCTTCCGGCGGCCGATCCCGCGCATATGCCAAAAATAACGGGCCAGCCAAGCCATCCATTCCAATCGTTCAGGATCACCCTTCCGAGGAGTCTGTATCTGAGGAAGAATTGGATGAACTGCTGCGTCTCGCCGAACGAATGCAATCCGGAAAACAGAAAAAAGTCTAGTGAATTTTAGGTTTTATGAAACTATTAAGCGAAGCCAATTCAAATAGATGTCGACTTTATGGCGGTCAGTAGCGGAGCGGATGGAATCGTTCTGGAGAAGCGATAGCGTTCGCCTTTGCCACCGGATTTTCACCTTTAAATTTCTATTACGATAGAAAAAATCTGGTGGCAACAGCGATCGTAAGAATGATCCATCCGCGAAGCGTCTCCCCCCATAACTCTGCACATTTTAGAAAGGAGGAGCGTTCTTGGAATCACTGGGCGATTTGCTACAGCAGATGCAGAACCCTTCGTTTCGCCAGCGCACTCGCAATGTAGCCGATCAAGTTCTAAATGATCCGCTCGTGCAGGAGTTTTGTGCTGCGCATCCTGATGTGGACGAAACACAATTGCGACTCAACATGAGCATGCTCTTTCAGTATGCCCGGGATCGTCGAAATTGCGACAATTGTCCGGGGCTGGAACAGTGTCCTAACGATTTTCAGGGCCACTTTTGTAAGCTGGGCGTGGAATATCCGAATGGAACAGCCGAAATCGTGGACATTCGGACCCCATGTGCGAAGTTGGTTGCTTCCCAACATGAACAACGGGTGCGTCAGAGAATTAAAAGCTTTTATGTGGATGAACGGGCACTTCTGGAGGGATATAACGCTCTTGAGATTGCGCGCAAAGATTCACAACGTATGCCTGCCGTCACACAGCTATTCCGTTACATTGAAGAAACGAAAAGTCAGGGTCTATCCAAAAAAGGACTGTATCTGGAAGGTACGTTTGGTACGGGTAAAACTTTTTTGATGGGCTATCTATTGCACGAGCTGGCTCTGTCGGGTCTGAACGGTGTGATCGTGTATATGCCTGATTTTGTGGAGGACTTAAAGTCCATGATTCAGGATGGACAGAAGCTGAAGGAAACGACCGAAATGCTCAAAAATTGTGATCTGCTCGTATTTGACGATATTGGTGCCGAAAATTTAAGCCCGTGGGTACGGGACCATGTGATGGGTTCCATTTTGAATTACCGAATGAACCGCAAACCTACTTTTTATACTTCCAATTATTCGTTGCAGGGGCTGGAGAAGCATCTCAGCTTTACGAGCAAGGACGGAGAGGAAATGTACAAAGGACAACGCTTGATGGACCGGATTCGTCCTTTTGTAGATGTCATTACCGTAAAGGGAAAAAATCAGCGGGGGTAAGCGTTTATCCGTCTGCTATTTTGATATCTTACAATTAAAAGACTATTGTGATATAATTAAAAGGTGTCGAAACAGACATTACAGGTTATAATAATCTTGACTTTTCTATAAAGGAGGAACATACAATGGCAATTGTTAACGTGTCCGATCAATCCTTCAACGCAGAAGTCGAAGGCACAGGAACCGTTTTGGTTGATTTTTGGGCGCCATGGTGCGGTCCTTGCAAAATGATCGCTCCCATTCTGGAGGATCTGTCCACAGAAGTTGGCGACAGCGTCAAAATCGCGAAGGTAAACGTGGATGAAAATCCAGAGTCTGCTTCCCGTTTCGGCGTGATGAGTATTCCTACCCTGATCGTTTTCAAAGACGGACAGCCTGTTGATAAAGTGGTAGGTCTGAACTCCAAAGAAGCGCTGAAAAGCATGCTTACTAAACACCAATAATCATCGCATGTGACCCATGCTCCCGCGGGGGCTTGGTGGAGCGGCCATGAAAGGTCAATGCCTCCGGTTGTAAATACCGGGGGCGTTTTTGTGTATTATTCCTATATATTATAAATAGTTAGTTGAGCAGTCATTAAGAATGGAAGGAGGAACCGGGCGAATGAAACCTTATGCGGAGGACTTGCAGAATCAGGAGAAGGCGCTGGAAAACATACGGCACAAATTAGCGTTACTGCCGGATGCATCAGGCTGTTACCTGATGAAGAACAGCGAAGGCACCATCATTTATGTCGGCAAGGCCAAAGTGTTGAAAAACCGGGTCCGTTCCTATTTTACAGGTAGCCATAACGGCAAGACGCAGCGATTGGTTTCCGATATCCGTGATTTTGAATATATCGTTACAGGTAGTAATATGGAGGCGCTCATTCTGGAGTGCAACCTCATTAAAAAGCACCAGCCGCGCTATAACGTGCTGTTGAAGGATGATAAAACCTTTCCGTATTTGAAAATTACGAACGAGGCACACCCCAAGCTGGAGGTGACCCGTCGCGTTCTGAAAGATAAAGCAAAATATTTTGGACCGTACCCCAATGCCTACGCGGCACATCAGACGAAAAAGCTGCTGGATCGCATGTATCCCTTACGCAAGTGTGGTGTGATGCCCAAGGAAGTGTGTCTGTATTATCACATGCATCAATGTTTGGGGCCTTGTGTGAAAGAGGTCGAGAAGGAAACGTATGAGCAGATTGGTCAGGAGATTGGTTCCTTTTTGAGCGGGGGACATGAGGAAATTAAAAAGGATCTTCAGCGTAAAATGCAGGAGGCCGCAGAGGAATTGTACTTTGAGCGGGCCAAGGAGTTGCGAGATCAGATTATCAGCATCGACGCGATGATGGAAAAGCAGAAAATCACCACATCGGATGCGAAGGATCGAGATGTATTCGGTTTTTCAGTAGATAAGGGCTGGATGTGTGTACAAATCCTATATGTCCGCAAAGGTAAAATGATCGAGCGCCATATGTCGACTTTTCCTTTCTACGGTGAGGCTTACAGTGATTTTATGTCTTATGTGACGCAATATTATAGTGACAACCCAGCAGTGCCGCAGGAAATATTGCTGCCGGATTCTCCTAAGCTGATGCAGGCAGAACAGGTCAATGTCTATCAACCGGTTGCGGCAGAAACTGCACTCCACAGTGCACCTACAGCCGATGTTACCGGACAGACAGATGAGAAAGCGATACAAACGGAGACAGAGCATTCTGCTGACTCACTGCTGGTGGCTGAAGAACGAGTAGCTTATGCAGTAGCAACGAATCAAGGTCAAGTTGGTGACCAAGATGCAGAGATAAAGGAAACAGAAACCCAACTATCCGGTGGACTGGAGGACCCAGCTACGGCAGCTCTCGCTCTGGCTGAATGGTTGGATGTTAAGGTACTTGTACCGCAGCGTGGACTGAAAAAGCAAATGACAGGCATGGCGACGGAAAATGCACGTGTTGCTTTGGATGAGAAGTTTAAGCTGATCGAGCGGGATGAGGAACGGACATCCAAAGCTGCAAGCAATCTCGGACGTGCCATTGGGCTGGATAGCTTGCACCGGGTGGAGGCGTTTGATAACTCCAACATCCAGGGTTCCGATCCAGTCTCCGCCATGATCGTGTTTATTGATGGCAAGCCTGCCAAGAAGGAGTATCGAAAATATAAGATCCGTTCTGTGCAGGGACCCGATGATTATGAAACGATGCGTGAGGTTATTCGGCGTAGATATGAACGTGTGCTTAAGGAAAATCTGGAACGTCCCGACTTGATCGTTGTGGATGGTGGACGTGGACAAATTAAGGCGGCGACCGATGTACTGCAAAATGAGCTGGGTTTGTTCATTCCTGTGTGTGGTCTGGTGAAGGATGCCAAACATAGAACTTCCCAACTATTAGTGGGAGAGTCCTCTGAGGCCGTGACACTTGCACGCAATAGCGAAGAATTTTATCTGCTGCAACGGATTCAGGACGAGGTTCACCGTTTTGCCATCACGTTCCACCGCGAGCAACGCGGCAAATCTATGGTAACTTCCCGGCTGGACTCTATTCCAGGCATCGGCGAGAAACGGCGTAAGTTACTGCTCAAGCATTTTGGATCACTCAAAAAAATAAGAGAGGCCAGCGTTGAAGAATTCCGGCCTCTCTCTATTGGGGATAAGCTTGCGCGTCAGATTATAGCTGCCCTTCGGGAGGAGGAGTCGTAGAATACGGCTCCTCTTTTTTAATAGGTTCAAACATAATTCGATTTGGCTTTTTAGGACTAAACCAATAAATGATGTAACCCACAATGGCTGGAAGTAAGATCCAGAATAGACCAGCGCTCACATTCACAGTGTCTCCCAGACTCATTACACTAAGCCCCATTAGAATGCTGTCAAAAATAACGTGGCTGAACATGGCGGCAATAAAACCGTAACGCAGGAACACAAAACTGAACAGCAAGCCAAGAAAAGTCAGCTCAATAGGTCTGGAAATCACCGGATAGATCGGATAAAGTGTATGTCCCAGTGCCCAAATCAGCGTGGTGATCAGACAAGCAACAAAAGTGTTTTTCACTATTTTTTTGACCATCGGAATACCAAACAGACGGTAGACAGTCTCTTCTCCAATACCTGCCATCCAGGCCATAATCGGCAGTAACCATGGATAAGCCATATTGTAAGGGGATTGCGTGGCATCTGTTGTGGAGAATGTATTAAATGTGCGCTCCAGTATAAAGAATAAGATGGATTGTACCCCGAGTAAAATAAAGGCCCACAAGTAGCCAACATACATACTGCGAAGCACATACAGCCCGTAGCCCGGCTCTTTCGCACGCGGCCATGCATTCAGTCCAACCTGACGCATAAGTCCGTCACCGCCGACCAAGGAGAAGTAGAGCGCTACTGCCATGAAGAAGGTAACACCAATCTGGAACACCATAAGAAATATAAGCATGCCCTTACCGCCTGCTTCTGCTTGCAATAAAGGCAGCATGTTCATTGTCCCAGCTATACTTGCAATAAAGTATATAACGGACAGAACAATGCCGCGTACAAATGAAGTATGTCGTCGGGTGAGTGACGCATACACAATGGCAAGAACACCCAGCACAAAGCTAAATAGGGCATAACCCGCATAGGTCATCCAATTCGCCCAAAATGTTTGCTTTTCGATATAATCGGTATAGGACGACGGGGCCGAAAAGCTTTGAGAGAAGGAGCGAACATCACCGTCTTCGAAAGTAAAAGCCAATGTAAGTACCGAGGCGCCGATTTTTTTATCGTCTACGGTATACTTTAATCCACCTTCTTTTTCAGTGGTGGCGAGCTTCAAGTCCGACGGCTTAAAACCAAAGCGCTTAACCCATACTGCGGCCGCCTGCTCCTTGGCTTCAAGCGTCATGCCGTCCTCAGCTACACGTATAAGCCTGTTACGTGCTTCTTCATCCGTAGAAATATCAGCCTGTGTGTAATTGGTACTGGAGGTGATCCGTTTAAAGCTAACGACCTTCCCAGTGGATAAATCCACATGAATTTGCAGTTTGCTTTTCGCTGAGGATTCAGGCAGATCAACCCGAAAGGTTTCGTAAGGGTAATTTTTCTTCCATGTACGGTCGTACTGTTGAAGCAGTTTTTCTCTAGATAAATAACCGTACAAATCTGTTTCGGCCTGATAGGTCACGACAGGCTCCTCTGGCTGTGATTCAGTATAGCCCAACTCGGAGCGGGCAAAGTCCAATGCGTGTATGACCGCTTCTTGTTTGCTGATGACCTTTGCGTTCATTACTGATTCTGGACTCGGATTGCTAAGCGAGGGAATAAGCAATTGAAAGATAAAAAAGCAAATCAGGCCAATCCCGCCCAGCAAGCCTAATTTTTTGAAGTTGGCCGTGAGCACGACCGGTTTCCCGATAGGATTCATGAGTTTCCTCCTTAATCTGTAAATAAGAACATCCATTAAAGATATCATACTGCACAGGTTCCCGCCAACAGACCAGCGATATTCATGAAAATAGAGTGAAAGCACTTTAAAGTTCCAATAAAATAAGATAAGCTGCGATTAAACGATGCCCATTCGCAAAATAAAGCCAATTTCACGTTTTTTCGGCGAAATCGGTTTTGTGATCTGGATATAGAAGGATTATAATCTTGAGGCAATGCCTATAAAATACATAGGTAATGATATACAGTTGAGCCGAATTTCTATGAGAAAACGGGGGAACCATGTTACTGGGGTGAATTTTACAGCTGATCCTGCTGGATTGGATGTGTAAATAGGGCATACTGTGCTGCCCGAATCCGTCAGCTAACCTCGTAGGCTGTGAGCAGGAACCAAGTCAGGCACTCGGTTTTCCGGTGTCTTTTTTTGTGTGTATAAAAGTGTTTGGATTGGTTAGACCGCTGCGGGTGCAGATTATTCTTCCGATTGCTGTTATCCCCGGATTTTTTGATTGTATAACCCCTTTAATGGTTAAAATCCGGAGATAAAGGCAAACGCTTCGCTTCTTCAGAACAATTCTGCTCCCTTCGCTGCTGCCCGCCAATAGCACAGGGGGCAGAGTAGTGCTTGACATGCATTCTTCCTGTATTCAGGGAATGCTAATTATAGTTACTAAAGGTTTGGAAAAATCAAAAAAATTAGGGGCAACGACGATCGGAAGATCAAATGGAACGCGTAGCGGGCTTACACCGTATTAAATCACTGTTTTTATAGTTTTAAGGATTAGGAGAGAAGTGATGAATAGATGAATCCCAATGCAAGCTGGCTCCGGCTTTCTCCACCGCAGATATTCGTTGCGGGCTTTGCCATTATCATTCTAATAGGTAGTTTATTGTTAATGCTGCCGATCTCCAATACAACAGGAAAGCCACTTGCGTTTATAGACGCTTTGTTTACTGCCGCTTCCGCGACCTGTGTTACAGGGCTTGTCGTAAAGGATACGGGGACCTTTTTTACAACCTTTGGTCAAGTTGTTATCGCTGCGCTCATTCAGATCGGCGGCCTGGGCTTTATGACTATGGCTACCTTGATCGCGCTGGTGTTCAAACGTCGGATTTCCTTACGGGAGCGCCTCATTTTACAGGAAGCGATGAATCAGACCTCTGTCGAAGGAATTGTCGGATTGATTCGTAAGGTGCTGCTGTACTCGCTGGTCATTGAGGGCGTATGTGCTGCAATATTTGCGATTCGCTGGTCGTTTGATATGCCTGTAGGCAGGGCGATTTATTTTGGGATTTGGCATGCCATCTCCATGTTTAACAATGCTGGTTTTGACTTATTCGGGCACTTTCGCAGCCTGACAGATTATGTATATGATCCGATTGTTAATTTTACAGCTATGTTCCTGATTATTTCAGGCGGAATTGGTTTTGTAGTGATGTCGGACCTGGCAGAATATCGCAAGCGCAAGAGACTTTCCTTGCATACTAAGGTGGTACTCAGCATGACGGGCGCTATGATTGTAGTCGGCACGCTCGTGATTTTTGTATTTGAGTTTACGAATCCAAAGACTCTTGGCTCGCTTGATTGGGGGGGGAAACTGCTGGGATCTTTATTCCAGTCCGTAACCCCTCGTACCGCAGGTGCCAATACACTGGACATTGCAGGCTTGCGGCAGGCTACGCAGTTTTTTATCATCATACTCATGTTTATCGGGGCTTCTCCTGGCTCTACTGGAGGCGGGATTAAGACCACAACATTCGCGCTGCTCATTGGAGCCGTGATTTCGATGCTACGGGGGCGTGAAGATATTGTACTGTTCAAGTACCGACTTGCGCAGGGACGAATTTACAAGGCTTTGACCATTACACTGCTGGGGTTGCTGTTCGTGATCGGGGTGACCATGATTTTGTCGGCAACCGAAGATCATCATTTTCTGATGATCTTGTTTGAGACGGTGTCTGCGTATGGTACGGTGGGGCTGTCGATGGGGCTTACACCTGATTTGACAGTCATAGGTAAGCTGGTGATTACCCTGACGATGTTTGCAGGTAGACTGGGGCCACTCACGCTAGCTTATGCACTGGGGCCGAAAAAGGGTAAAGAATTATATCGTCATCCGGAAGGCAAAATGATTATAGGATGAATCATTTCATGATATGTAGTATACATTTCGTGGGTTTAATCATTTCAGGATTTTGCAAAATTCGATACCAGTCGCTCCGAAGTCAAGATATAGACGAACTAAACCATTTCGATCTATATCTTCTTCATTGGAAGTCGCTTATGGGATTTTTGCAAAATCCTCATTTATGAAATTGATTCAGATAAGGGAGTTTTCGAGTAGATATGAAAACGCAGCAGTTTGTAGTTATTGGCTTGGGACGGTTTGGCTCAAGCCTGGCTTTGCAATTGGTGGATATGGGGTGCGAGGTGCTAGGCATTGACCGGAATGAGGATGTGGTGGACAGTATGAGTGAGATGTTGACACATACTGTCGTGGCGGACGCTACCGATGAAGACTCATTGCGATCACTGGGCATCCGTAATTTCGATTGCGGCATTGTTGCTATTGGTGATGACATTCAGGTAAGCATCCTGACCGCCATTTTGCTGAAGGAGCTGGGTGTGAAAAAAGTCGTAGCCAAAGCCATATCTGTGCTGCACGGGCGTGCGTTAGAGAAGCTCGGTGTGGACCGGATCATTTATCCAGAACGGGATATGGGTATCCGGGTGGCTCATCAGCTAGTCACGCCTAATTTGCTCGATTATTTGGAGTTGTCCAAAGAATACAGTATTGTGGAACTCAATGTACCTGCATGTCTGAATGGCAAAACGCTAGCAGAGCTAAATGCCCGTACTCGCTTTGGTTGTAGTGTCGTGGCGCTTCATACGGCGAACGGTATCCTGATCGCACCGACGGCTATGGATCGGCTAAAAGCAGACGATATTATGGTCATCATCGGCTCGAATGACAATATCGGTCGCTTTGAGGATGAGGTTGTTAATGTCAATGAAGAGGGCTAAACCCTCTACACCATACGATAGCCTGCAAACGACGCACGTGTCTCGCTAATCCAGCGTCGTGCTGTCGGACCGAGATCGGTCGTCTCCGAGTAAATGAGGGAGGTCGTTCGGCGTGTCTCCTTCAAATCGGGCAAGTACAATGCAGTGAGTCCATTATCCCGTAATAGTTCGCTGCGCAAATAGGATTTGGGTAGCAAGGCGGAAGCCTTACAGGTTGGAAGCAGGCGTACAATTGCCTCGAAGGAGTCGATTTCCATGCGGATATCCGGCATGATGCCGCTGCGCTGGAATAAGTCATCCGTCAGACTGCGATACCAGGTTCCTTTGGAGAAAATAATCATCGGCAATCCTTGCAGGTCTTTCATCGAGGCCGTTCCTGTCTTGACGGTTAATTCATGTCCAATGGGAACAACAAGCTCCAAATGATCATCAAATAGCGGAATGCAACGCAGTCCGGCTTCATGAATGGCAGACCCGACAATACCGGCGTCTGCTTTTTTATCACGTACAAAGGCGACGATTTCATGGGTTTTACCGGTGAGCAGCTTCAGCTCGGTTTGAGGATGCTTGCTCATGAAAGCTTCGACGAGGGTAGGCAGCGTCGTTTGGAGTGTCGTGAGGCTTGCGCCGAGTGTAAGCATACTCTGGGCTTCATTTTTGTGCTGGGACAGCTTTTGTAAAAAGCGAAGCTGTCGTTGCCGTTGCTCTAGCGCGAATGTATAAACAAATCGGCCAGTGGACGTAATTTCGAGCCGTTTGCCCCGACGATCAAAGAGATTCACACCCAGCTCTTCCTCCAGCTTGGCAATTTTGCGAGACAGGGCAGGTTGGGACAGATTCAGCAGTTTGGAGGCTTTATTCAGGCTGGACTGCTCGACAATGACGGCAAAAGCGTTCAAATCCTCAAACAAATCATCCACTTCCTCTCTATATGCAAAAAAGACATAATAATTAATACGTATATTGCAATTCCATTATAAGCCGAAAAGGAGTAACATGAAAGCGACACAAGATGTTCACACTTTTGTTTTTCCTAATAAGGGACACCTTGTTGGACATTTCCTGTCGGGAACTGTCATTTTATATGTTATATTACTATTGAAAACGCTATTATTGAGAGAAGGGAGCATGACCTAGATGAGAGGATTTTATTCCAGAAAGCTGCATTCGCTTCTTGGCGTCATTCCGTTGGCTCTATTTTTTGTTGAGCATTTGGTGACGAACTTCACAGCGGTGGAGGGCGGCAAGGAAGGATTTAATCGCAGCGTGGCCTTCCTGAATGGTTTGCCGCTGGTTATTGTGCTAGAAACGTTATTCATCTACTTGCCATTACTGTTCCACGGGATTTATGGCTTGTATATCGCTTATCAGGCTGACCCGAATGTCAAAAGGTTCGGCTATTCACGTAACTGGCGCTTTCTGTTCCAGCGTATTTCTGGCGTCATTACATTTGTATTTATTATCTGGCACGTATACGACACACGCTTTCAGGTAGCTCTGGGTAAAGTAACTCATGAGGAGCTAGGCGGCGTTATGCATGGCATCGTGACGAACCCGGTTTATTTCATTTTGTATTTAATCAGTGTCGTTTCGGCATCCTTTCACTTTGCTAACGGACTGTGGGCATTTATGGTCAGTTGGGGGATTACTGTGGGACCGCGTGCGCAAAAAGTATCTTCTTATATCTGTATGACCCTGTTCGTGGTGGTGTCTATCGGCTTCATCGCTTCCCTGCTTGCATTCCGCAGCGCGGAATTTCAGGAAACGGCAACTGCCTTGGTGCAATGCAGCGCTTTTAAACAGCTACTGTAAATGAGTCATATCCATTATACATCGTGTTGAGATTCTATTTTTAAACGTAAAAGGGGATTTGGTTAAAATCCTGAAAAAAAGGAGTGAGCAGAAATGGCAGCATCCAACATTATTGTCGTGGGCGGCGGTCTGGCAGGTCTAATGGCTACGATCAAGGCGGCAGAGGCGGGAGTTCACGTTCATTTATTTTCTTTGGTTCCGGTCAAAAGGTCCCACTCCGTTTGTGCTCAAGGCGGCATCAATGGTGCGGTAAATACCAAGGGTGAGGGAGACTCACCCTGGATTCACTTTGATGATTCGGTCTATGGCGGGGACTTTCTGGCCAACCAGCCTCCGGTAAAAGCGATGTGCGAAGCGGCTCCAGGGATCATTCATCTCATGGACCGCATGGGCGTCATGTTTAACCGGACACCGGAAGGACTGCTGGACTTCCGCCGCTTCGGCGGTACCCAGCATCATCGGACCGCCTTTGCTGGTGCGACGACAGGACAGCAGCTTCTGTACGCTCTCGATGAGCAGGTACGGCGCTGGGAATCTGCTGGTTTGGTGACCAAGTATGAAAATTGGGAGTTTTTACAGGCTGTACTGGATGATGAAGGCATCTGTCGAGGGATTTGCGGGCAGGATTTGCGTACGATGGAAGTGAAGACTTTTGCAGCAGATGCAGTTATTTTGGCGTCTGGTGGCCCCGGGATTATTTTCGGTAAAACCACGAATTCCGTCATTAATACGGGCACAGCTGCTGGTGCGGTGTATCAGCAAGGCGTACGCTATGCGAACGGTGAGTTTATCCAGATTCATCCGACGGCTATACCAGGGGATGACAAGCTGCGTCTCATGTCCGAGTCGGCACGGGGAGAAGGCGGTCGTATTTGGACGTATAAGGACGGTAAGCCATGGTATTTCCTCGAAGAAAAGTATCCGGCTTACGGAAATCTGGTCCCTCGCGATATTGCAACACGTGAAATATTCAGTGTATGCGTTGATGATGGACTGGGTATTAATGGCGAGAACATGGTCTACCTCGATCTGTCCCACAAGGACCCGAAAGAGCTGGATGTAAAGCTGGGCGGCATTATTGAAATCTATGAAAAATTCGTCGGTGACGATCCGCGCAAAATCCCGATGAAAATATTCCCGGCTGTTCATTATTCAATGGGCGGCATGTGGGTCGATTACAATCAGATGACGAATATACCGGGCTTGTTCGCGGCTGGTGAGTGTGAATTCCAATATCACGGTGCGAACCGTTTGGGTGCGAACTCGTTGCTGTCAGCCATTTACGGCGGGATGGTAGCTGGACCTAAGGCTGTGGAATATATCAAAGGCTTGAAAAAATCTGCACAGGATATAGCTACTTCCGTATTTGATGCGGCAGTTAATCAGCAGACGGAGAAGTATGAGCGTATTTTGCATATGGACGGAAAAGAAAATGCTTATGTTCTTCATAAAGAGCTGGGCGAGTGGATGACGAACAACATGACTGTGGTTCGTTATAATGACAAGCTGGAAGCTACGATCCACAAGATCAAGGAGCTGAAGGAGCGTTACTCTAACATTAACATCAATGACGCTTCGCGCTGGAACAATGCGGGTGCGGCGTTTACACGGCAACTGTGGAATATGATGGAGCTGGCCGAAGCGATGACCAAAGGTGCGCTGTTGCGCAACGAAAGCCGCGGGGCCCATTACAAACCAGACTTCCCGGATCGCAACGATGAGGATTTCCTGAAAACGACGATTGCGGACTGGACACCGGAAGGACCACAAATCTCGTATGAAGCGGTGGATGTTTCGCTGATCAAGCCGCGTATTCGGGATTATTCCAAGAACAAATAACGGAAGGGAGTGTATTTAGATGTCGGAGCAAGCAGTGAAGTCGAATAAAACAGTGAAGTTCGTTGTGACCCGTCAAGCTGATCCTAAAACCAGTTCCTATACGGAAGAATTCGAATTGGCTTATCGTCCGGGGATGAATGTGATTAGCGCGCTGATGGAAATTCAGCGTAACCCGGTGGACAGCCACGGTAAAGAGACGGCTCCGGTGTGCTGGGAGTCGAATTGCCTGGAGGAAGTATGCGGAGCATGCTCCATGGTGATTAACGGCAAGCCGCGTCAGGCCTGTGCGGCGCTCGTCGATAAGCTGGAGCAGCCGATTACGATCGCGCCGATGAGCACGTTCCCGGTAGTTCGGGATTTGGTCATCGACCGCAGCCGGATGTTTAATGCGCTCAAGAAGGTCAAAGCGTGGATTCCGATTGACGGTACCTACGATCTGGGCCCTGGTCCTAGAATGGCAGAGAAAAAGCGTCAGTGGGCGTATGAGCTGTCCAAGTGCATGACCTGCGGTGTCTGTCTGGAAGCTTGCCCGAACGTCAACGAGAAGACGACGTTCATCGGACCTGCGGCGATATCTCAGGTTCGCCTGTTCAACAGCCATCCGACAGGGGAAATGAATCAGGAAGAGCGGCTGGAGGCGTTGATGACGGACGACGGGCTGGAAGGGTGCGGGAACTCGCAAAACTGCGTACGCTCTTGCCCGAAAGGCATTCCGTTGACAACTTCTATTGCCGAAATGAACAAGGAAACGACCAAGCATATGTTCAAGCGCTGGCTGACTGTATAGCACTAGACAGCGAATAGGTTATGCACAAACAGGCTTTTTCTCAAACTGGAGAAAGCCTGTTTTTTTGCGCTCAGGAATGATGGAGGGTAACATGGAGAAAGGAGCGCGGGATAGCAGTTATGGTATAATTATGGTATTGTGTATCGTTTTTGGTGAAAAGGAGGCTGGACAGGTGACTGTGCAACCGATAACGAATCGACCTGTCACTAGGTCGGATGTAATGAAGGGATTAAAGGATCTGGGAGTTCGGAGCGGCATGACATTGCTTGTTCACTCGTCGATGCGCAGCTTTGGACGCTTTGTTCCAGGCGGGGCCTCAGCCATTCTTGCCGCGCTAACCGAAGCGGTTGGTCCGGAAGGGACGCTGGTAATGCCGACACAGTCTCATGACTTGACTGATCCCTCGACTTGGATGAACCCGCCTCTGGATGAGTCATGGTGGGAACTGGTACGCGAGGAAATGCCCGCTTATGATCCGGCCTGGACGCTGACCGGAGGGATGGGCGTCATTGTAGAAACGTTCCGTGGTCTGCCAGGAACCAAGCGCAGCGGACATCCGCATGTTTCTCTGGCGGCACGTGGACCTGCTGCTTCAGACTTGCTGGAGGCGCATGAGCTTGATTTTGGGCTGGGTGAGCATTCGCCCTTGGCAAAGCTGTATGAGGCAGATGCCTATGTACTGCTGTTGGGCTGCGAACATGACAGCAACACGTCCTTGCATTTGGCGGAATATCGAACAGCCTATAATGGACGAGAAGTGATCACGCATCAAGCTCCTATGATGGTGGATGGAGCAAAAGCGTGGGTATCTTTTCAGGATTTTAATATTACCTCAGATGACTTTGAGAAGCTGGGACTTGATTTTGAACGGGACTGTCCCTCAGCCTTTACGCGGGTGAACATTGGGGAGGCTTCATGTTTTTTCGCGAGGCAACGTGATTTGGTAGACTATGCGGAGCAGTGGTTGTCCAACTACCGCTAAAGCTTCTGGACAGTAAGAATTTCTAAAAAGTGAGATCAAGGAATAGATTGCAGGGGGGAATGCATATGGAGAAGACGCCGCACACCCGCCGCGAGAGTCAGGATGGCCCGCATCAGGGGTCCGCTATCCCTCCCGGTTCTTCGCGGCGTTCCATTTCAAATGAACCAGCCAATCCTTCGCGCCGCCATTTTTTGAAAAAAGCGGCTTTAGCCACAGCCGGAACCGCGCTTCTGGCTGGAGGATATGCTTCCTTATGGGAGCCTAATCATTTGGAAATTACACGCTTCAACTTGTTTCTCCCTCGTCTTCCGTCTGCTTTTGACGGAATCAGGGTCGTACATTTCAGTGATGTGCACTTGGGTTTTCACATGGATGAGCAGGATCTACGCGAGCTTGCGGACCGTATAGCAGGTCTGAAGCCAGATTTGCTCTGTTTTACAGGCGATATTGTGGATGACTATGCAGTATCCATGAAGGCTGCTGTTCCAGTTATGGCTTCTATGCACGCCACACTTGGCAAATTTGCTATTCTGGGCAATCATGATTATAGAGGCTTACCAGCCGGAGTACAGGAATTGTATCCGAAAACCGGGTTTACGTTGCTGAGAAACGAGCATGCGATTGTAGAGCTTGCGGGACAGCGTGTAGCCTTGGTCGGTTTAGAGGATAACATCATGGGCAAGCCCAATCCGCAGCGTGCCATTCACGGACTACCTGATGAGATGTGCAAGCTCCTGCTGATGCATGAGCCGGACTATGCAGATGTGGCGGCGCAAATGTCCTTTGATCTTCAACTGTCAGGGCATACGCATGGAGGACAGGTACGCTTGCCGGTCATTGGAGCGCCGATGCCGCCTCCGGGTGGACGCAAGTACATCCAGGGATTATTTCATGTGGGAACGGAGAGAATGCCGCTGTATGTCAGCCGAGGCATTGGCATGACACATCTGCCGATTCGCGTGCTGTGCAGACCGGAGCTTAGTGTCATTACGTTAAAATCCGGCCAATAGGCCATGATCTTTTTTTCATCTTTATCATATATGTTGGAACTACATAAAGATGGCTCGAATGTAGTGTAGAGATGTAGTCGTTTCGGACAAAGGAGTGAGGTTCAGATGGATCGTATTGCTGTCATTTCAGATATTCATGGCAATTGGCCTGCCTGTGAGGCGGTGCTGGAGGATATTGCTTCCCGAGGCATTAGCCGTGTGTTTTGTTTGGGGGATCTGATCGGCAAAGGGCCTAGCCCGTGCGAGGTTCTGGATGCTGTCCGTCAACGTTGTGAAGTGGTCGTGCGGGGGAATTGGGATGAGCTGGTTAGTATTACGGATGATCTCAATTTTAGCTGGCAAGCCGAACGCTTGGGGGCAGAACGAGTGCAGTATTTGGCACAGTTACCGTTTCATTATGATTTCAGAATGAGCGGACGCCGTATCCGTCTGGTGCATGCCTCGCCGCAAAGTGTATATCACCGTGTGCAGCCATGGGATGAGCCGGAAAAACGGCTTGCCATGTTCGATCCGTTAGCAGAAGAAAATGGAAAAGTTGTTTTTGCTCCGGATGTCGTGGGATATGGTGATGTGCACAATGCTTTTATCCAGCATTTTCAGGGAAAAACACTTTTTAACGTCGGTAGTGTCGGGAATCCGTTGGATGTTACGCAGGCTTCCTACTGCATTTTAGAGGGGGAGATGGGAGAGGAGCAGCCTACGTCCTTCTCCATTCATTTTGTACGTGTACCTTATGATATAGAACTGGCGGTAAAACAAGCGGAGGAAGCTGCTGTACCTTCTTTGCCGTATTATATTCGAGAGCTGCGCACAGGAATTTACCGGGGGATTCAGGACCTGGATTAAGTATGGAAACATTCATTTCTAAAAGCCAATCCATCCGCAGGAGGGGACATTGTGCTGACCAGAGAAATGCTTCGTCTTGGGCTACCGGAGCTTTACGCCCGTCGAGTCCGATTGCGCCAGCTAAGAGCAGAGGATTATCCCGCGCTGGAACGGATCCTATCCGATCCATTGGTGATCCAATATGTGAATCGAATTCGCAAGCCAGTCTATACACGAATGCGGCGTCTGGTTGCGCAAATTAAAGTATCTGCTGATTCACTAGATTCCCTGCATTTTGCGGTGGAATGGCATCAGAGAAATACAGGAGAAAGCAATTTACTTGGTGAGTCCAATGAGCCTACCTCCTCACCGTTGCTCGGTATCGTCTCTTTTCAGCAATGGAATGAAAGAACGGGTGAGGCGCAATTGGGCTATATTTTGGATCGTCCTTTTTGGGGACAGGGGCTGGCTACAGAAATGGTAGGAGAAATGCTGAATTTTGGTTTCGGATCTTTGAAGCTCAAGCGGATCGAAAGTCGTTGCCAAGAGGATAATCAGGCTTCCATGCGCGTGCTTATTAAAAATAAGATGCGCCTGCTGCGTACAATTGGTGCTTATGATCCCTCAGGCGAGGTACCGAGTGTATTGGTATTTTCGATGACCCAAGGGGATTATGCGTAGAAATGGCAGTGGAATATTTTGTTACAAAGATGAAATATAACTGCAAAACAACTCTAACACAGGACGGGTACAATACAGACATGACCCCCTTTTGAATAATATATGTTGCTGGGACCCGATGATTCGGGTCCTCTTTTTTTGTTATCCTATAGTTAGAACTGAACAGGAAAGAAGGGCTGGCATTGGCTTTGAATATATGGAGTGCAGACATTCATCATTTATTTGACCAATTCACTGAGCTTGTGGATGGTCATATTCATCATAAAAAATCGGAGCAACAACTCACGATTCCCTCGCATATAGGTAAGGGAAGTATGACTCGCACACGGATTCGTCCAGGTATGGAAATCGTGGTCACGGATCTCACCTTTGAACAGAATATGAAGCTTCATATTCAGGAGGCTTGTCCGCTCTTTGAACTCAGCTATTGCTTAAATGGTGAAATATACTGTGAATGGAACGGCAAAGAAAGTCATACCAATCGGTTGACCGGGAATGTTTTATATTTAGAGGATGAACTGGTTTATGAGGAAAAGAAGGCAGGCGTTCACCACCAAATGGTGGAAATAAGGTGTTCTCCCCAAGAGCTATTTTCTTACGCCGGAGATATTGCAGAAAAGCATAGCATAGAAACATGGTTACAACGTTACAAAGGGAATATTGACGCCTACGCGGATACGCCCGCCATGCACAGGTGTGTTTATGACATGATACATTGTAACTACAATGGGACGATGAAACGGTTATACATGGAAAGTAAGGCAATGGAGTTTATTGCATTGTTTGGGGAGATGGATGGACATGTAACAAGGGGGACAAGCCATTTTATAAGTCGTGAAGATATTTCAAAGCTCCATAAGGCTCGTGAATTCGTCATTCTTCATTTTGAGCACCCCCTGTCGATTCAAGCGTTGGCCCGAAAGGTTGGGCTTAATGAATTCAAGCTAAAGAAAGGATTCCCCCATTTATTCGGAATGACTATTTTTGAAATGGTGCGTAAGCAAAGAATGGAAAAAGCTCTCTGGTACTTGGAAGTTGAACAATTAAACATTGGAGAGACGGCATTTTCAATCGGGTACAGCAACGCCAGTAATTTTACGACAACCTTTCGAAAGTATTATGGTTGTAATCCTAGCGAATATATCAAAAAAATACGTAATCCAGATACATTTACGAATAAATTTTAATGAAACAATCCTTCAAGCATGTCCATCATGTTTGGAGGATTTTTTATTGGTGCTCCTTCTATAGGGATAGAAAATACCTTTGCAGGTAGAGACCCCCTTGCTTTATAGATGATAATGGTTATCAGTTGAGATGAGAAATGAAAAGATTAAAGATGCCCATTATAGGTTGGAGGAACTACAATGAAAGATCGTTTTGCCATAGCCATGACTAATCCTCAAGCAGTACAGCAGGTAGATTCGCGTCGCTGGTACGCATTAGCTCTGATTTTACTTCCTACTTTATTAATTTCACTGAACAACTATATGATGCAGGTTGCCCTTCCGATGATGCAGGCGGACCTGCATGCCAGTTTTTCAGAGGCACAGCTCATATTTACGGGATATTCTCTGGGATTGGCTGTGGCCTTGATATTGGGCGGCAAACTTGGAGATATGTATGGTAGAAGACGCATGTTATGTATCGGGGTGTTGGGGTTTACATTGATGGCTCTGTTAGGGGGGATCGTATCGCAGCCTACGTTAATCATTATGATTCGTGTGCTTCAAGGGATATCAGCTGCCATGATTCAACCCCAGGTTCTATCTATCATGCAAAGCAGCTTTCTTCCCAAAGAGAAGGGACTGGTATTTGCAATTTACGGAGCTATCATTGGGGTTGGATTTACACTTGGTTTAATTCTGGGTGGATTTTTGGTAGACTGGAACCTTTTCGGCCTGGGCTGGCGCATCATTTTCTTTTTTAATGTCCCCTTTGGGCTGTTAGTGTTACTCTTTTGTCCTATTATTACGGAATCCTATGGCAGATCTGTGCCGAATATGGATTGGGGTGGGGCTTTTCTGTTGCTTCTTGGTTTAATGCTGTTTGTCTATCCGTTGACAACCGGGCAAAAGCAGGGCTGGGCTTTATGGACATGGGGGTGTCTGCTGTTGTCCATTCTGGTTTTGGTTGCTTTTATAGTTACGCAAATGGGAAAAGAAAAGAGGGAAGGCTCGCCTTTTATTCGTCTATCTATATTTAGAAAGAGTTCATTCGGCGCAGGGATATTGACGGTAATTGTCATCTATCTTAGTATGTTTTCGTTCTTCTTTATTTTAAATTATTATGTACAATCCGGTTTGAAATACAATGTTCGATCCACAAGCATGGTCTTTTTGCCGCTTGGTGTTGGCTTTTTTCTCACCTCATTATGGTCGTCCAGGCTAGTAAAGAAGTGGGGGAGCAAGGTGTTGAAATCAGGTATGCTAATCATGGGGATTTGTAGCTTTCTGCTCATTGGATCGTTACATCTAGATGCAATCCATTTATGTCATATTCAAAATATCATGATACTAGGTGTATATGGTCTGGGTCTCGGGATGGCCACAACGCCACTGGCCCATGTCGTCCTTGGTGCTGTATCGGCTGAAGAGGCAGGAACGGGTTCAGGCTTGTTTACGACCTTTATGTACTTGGCTAATTCGTTGGGAGTCGCTCTGATCGGTATCTTGTTCTCTTCCTTGCTCCATCACACGCTTTCAGAAGCTAATCTGTCAGATTATATCAGAGCATTCTCTATTTCTGTGGCAGTGAGTGGAGTTCTTGCCTTGGCTGGACTCATTTGCATTTCATTTTGTTACAAAGATGAAACATAACTGCAAAGTTACTTTAACATAGAGTGGGTACAACATAGATATGACCCCCTTTGAATTATATATATTGCTGGGACCCGAAGCTTCGGGTCCTCTTTTTTTATGATTTTAGGAACGGTTCAGGCTGGTTATCAGCTCTGGAAGCCATTCATTTAGGGAGAGAAATGAGTACCCCTCTGACTGAGCTTTGGACGTATCCATGTACCACGATTGTGTAATACCGAATGGAGACATGTGCTCGTCTGCTGTTTTTTCTTTCACCACAGCTTGTTTTCCCGTTGTCTGCTCAATGATCGAAATGATCTCCCCAATCCTCACTGTACCGTCGGAGCAAGCATTTACAGGCCCTGTTAAAGGAGTGTGACCGAGCCAAAGCAGAAAATCTGCGGCTTCATCGGAACGAATAAATGAGATTTGTGCTGTGGAATTAGGTATTCCGATTTCTGTTCCTTCACGAACATGTTCGATATGAAAATGAAGCCTTTTCGTATAATCATCTGTTCCCAATACAATCGGAAAACGAACAGCGACTACAGGGAATGTAGCTTGTTGCATAAAAACTGCTTCTGCCTGCCGTTTAGCCTCCTGATATGTAAAATCGTCTTTCCCGCCCTTGCGAACCGGGTAAGTTTGAGGATCAAAGATGCTCTCTGTCAGCACTTCCGGGCTCGAATCATAGACGGATAGGCTGGAGGTCACAATATACCTCTTGGCTTTAGCATCAAAAATGCGGCAGGCTTCGCTGGCTTCATCTGGAGAAAAGCAAATATTATCATAAACAACATCCCACACTTGCTCACCTACCGCCTCTGCGAGCGCTTGCCGGTCGGTACGGTCTGCACAGATCCGCTGAACGCGGTCACCGAACGAATCGCTTGTTTGGCCTCGTGTGAGGATGGTAACGGAGTTCTCGGAACTCTCCAGCAGACGTTCCACCAGTCTCTTGCCAAAAAAGCGCGTTCCTCCCAATACAAGTACCTTTCTCATACTTTATCACTCCTTCGGAATGGTTTTCATAGATCAGGATTTTGCAAAATTCGATTCCAGTCGCTTATTGTTTTTTTTGCAAAATCCTCAGATATTAAGGTAGACGAAATAATGACTGTAAAGGGTACAGAGCGAATGAAAAGAGCTTAACATACTTTGATGAAGTGCTCTTAGTGCCGAGCCATTTTGCAATCTATCATATACTTAGTTTATTTACATAGTTCATCTAACAATTAAGTAAAAAGAGGAGGATCATAGGCTGTAGTGGAGTCGCATGTCCTGTGGGGGCAGATGAATTTGAACCGGAGTGGCTCATCAAAAAACGAACGTTATGAAATGATCCATCAAATGATGGAACGGCATGAGGAGGCACATCAGGGGAATTGGCAAGAGTTTATGCGACAGAGCGCACAGGATTGGCGCCAATATCCGCAATTGGCACGTAACGAGCTAAGCAGCATTACGTGCCCTGCATTATTTATCGCGGGTGAACATGATGATTTTGCCACCGAAGAGCAGCTTCTGGAATTATGCTCATGGGTCCAAGACTCACGTTATCTAATTGCTCTGGGTTGTAGTCATCGACCGCACATGCTTAGAGAGAAGCCGATCTTAATCAATGATTCTATTCTTTCATTTTTGAACAAGCATGCAATCCGTTGATCATAAGATCAAATCATTCGCATAGCGGTGGAGCACCGCCTAATCTTACTCTCCTAGAAGCTTCAAGAAATTGGCTGGCACCGTAATTTGCTGATTATTAATCATAATCTTCCGAAGCTCCTCTATGGAGTCCTCTTCACCTCTAGCGTCTTTAATTTCCTTGATCTCACGATGTAGACGCTCCATTTGGAGATCTAGCGCATTAGCGGAATCCGCTGCGCTCTTTAATTCACGTGTCAGACTTTCGGGAACGGACTGGTTGTACTTATAAAAGATTTTATGCTCCAGGCTGGCCCAGAAATCCATGGCAATGGTTCGAATTTGCACCTCTACGCAGACTAGCTCCTCACAATCCGACATGAATACAGGAACTTGAACCAGCAAATGCAGGCTCTGGTAACCGTTCGGCTTGGGATTCTTGATGTAATCCTTAATTTCCAGCACCTTCAAGTCACTCTGTCTCTGAAGCATGTTACTGACATCGTAAATGTCAGAAATAAAAGAGCAAGTAATACGTAAGCCAGCGATATCCTTAATATGATTTTTGACAGCATCCAGGGATAACTCGCTATTTTTACGAAGCATTTTGTTCATGATGCTCTCAGGAGATTTAAGGCGTGATTTGGTATGCTCAATAGGGCTGTAATCGTGTAATGCTTGAAATTCCTGTTTTAATATTTCAATCTTGGTTTCCATTTCGTCGAGCGCAAATTTATAGATTAGCATAAACCGCGTGATGTCATGCTTTAGCTTTTTGATCTTGTCCATAGGATCTTCCAAGTGCATATGTAATTCTCCTCACACATAGATGTCATAATCTTGCTAAGCATTCGCCTTTGCAATGGGATTATCACCTTATAAATTACAATCCCCAACAATCCCATTGCAGCAGCGTTCGTAAGATCAAATGATTTGCGGAGCGGCAATTCCCACCTTAAATTTTAAAGCGCCACAGGAATTTTACGTTTTTCTTTAAAATAGACCCATTCCCGGAAGCCGATATCCTTCAGCATTGCCTTTACTTCTTCCCAATCATCGCCTACCCGCGAAGGCTTATGGGCATCCGAACCAAAAGTGACCTCCACACCAAAATGGTGCGCTCTTTCTAAAATAGAAGCAGACGGGTACCATCCGCCACTCAGCTTGGTTTTACCCGAAGTGTTAATTTCAATCGCCACATTGGATTCCGCAATTACCCGCAAGGTTTCATCAATGGCTGTATCGGCAGGAATGTCTGAAAAGGCAGGGAAGTTCCCCTTCATTGCGTCAATATGACCTAATATCTGAAACATGCCGCTTCGCGCAGATTCCTGAATGAGCGCATAGTAGGCTTGTTTGACTTCGATTTTACGAGCGTCGCTTAATTTGTTCCAACGGTTACGGTTAAAAATGCTGTCCCCTTCGACATTGTGAATCGACCCAATGAGGTAATCAAATGGATAAGGAGCCAGAGTGGAACGATATAATTCAGCGAAATCAGGAAAATAATCTGTTTCCAATCCGAGCAGCACGTCAATACGGCCTTCGTATTCCTTTTTGAGCTGTTGTACCTCTTCTACGTATTCAGCAAGCTGTGACTTAGCCATATAAATTTTAGGAAAAGCCTGATCCTGTTCGCTACATAGAAAGGGGGAATGATCCGAAATGCCAATAGCTTGTAAGCCAGATTGAATACCTGCTTCAATATAATCCCGAATGTTGCCGTCTGCATGACCGCAGCGGAAATGATGGGTGTGCAGATCAAATTTCATAGCCTGTCTTCCTTTCGTAACCAAGTTTATATTGCGTATGTTGTTCATAGTGAATTACGTTATTCAGAACTGGTAAAATTCGTCTCCGGCATCCCCTTCAGATCACTTAAAAATTGCTGCATGGCTGAGTTTAGATATCGGCCGGATTTATAAATCACTCCTACCGGATGACTAACTTCCAGCTCGGGAATA
Organism: Paenibacillus sp. FSL R10-2748; assembly: GCF_038005565.1. Lineage (NCBI taxonomy): Bacteria > Bacillati > Bacillota > Bacilli > Caryophanales > Paenibacillaceae > Paenibacillus > Paenibacillus sp. FSL R10-2748. The sequence goes on along the minus strand of NZ_JBBOTK010000006.1, from coordinate 233,337 downwards.
TGGATCATTTTTAATGTGCCTGCACGCAGTTCCGAAGTGACCGACAGTCTGGAAATAATGGCAGCACCGAGATTAATTTCGACCATCCGTTTGACTTCCTCACTGCTGGACAACTCGATCACTACATGAGGTACGATTTGGTGCTTTTTAAATACATCGTCCACGAATTTTCGTCCCACCGTATCGGGAGAGAGCAGAATAAGCGGAATTTCCCGAAGGGCTTCAATGGTAGCATGTGGTTGTGAGGCCAGCGGATGAGTAGGAGACACGACTAGCTCGAAGGAATCGTAATACAGAACCGAAGTGCTTAAATTGGGATTACGTTCGATCAGATAGCCGATGCCAACATCAATAAGTCCGTTCTCCACCTGCTGATAAATCATTGAGGAAGCCATGGATTGAATGGAGGTTTTGATGAGAGGGAACTGATCCTGAAAGTAGGAAAGCACGCGCGGTAAAATTTGAATAGCGATGGATGTTGTGGTACCCAGCGCAATGTGACCCTGCGGTGTTTCGTTTAGATCGTACAATTTTTGTCTTAATTCCTCAACAACCTCCAATATGCGCTCGGCGTGTTCCAAAAAAACAGCTCCCCGGTCGGTCAGGGTGACGGGCTGGTTGCGGTCAATCAGAATGGTTTTGAACTCATCCTCTAGACTTTTAATTTGGGCGGACACCGCCGGCTGCGTCAAATTGAGAAGTTCTCCGGCTTTGCGGAAGCTCATTGTTTTGGAAATCATGATAAGTGTTTCAAGTTGACTGATGTTCATGAAGTTCCTCCTCTCTTTTCTTAATCTTGTCGCAGCTGTATAGAATGAATATTTTTAGCCAATCCATAGGTTCATATGTAAAACCGTCGTTATGCTTTATTTCATTAAATTATAGGTTATTCGAGCAGGAAGGGCAATGAATCGAAGCAGAGCACCTTAAAGTGTGGTATATTGGGAAATAAAGACTAAAGTCCTGATATCCTTCAAAAATAATCAGTCTAAAATCGGTAAGAAGCAAAGATATAGGACATTATTCACATTTTTTGTGGTTTAGCTATAAAAAATTACCGGGCAGCTGTCGATAAGTGATAGAGAGAGCATTTTGTTGAGGATCGATGCGTTTTACAGTAATATTTAATTAAAAAATTCTAATTTAAATGGGACTTTTGTTGTATGTCTAAAAGCCCATCGTAAAGGGGCGCTTTGATCGTGAAGGCAGAAGTGATAAATCCTTTTTTGGAGTCGGCGCGACGGGTCATTGAACAATTGATCCAAGTATCTCCTTCACCCGGAAATCTTGGTGTGAAAAATGTCGAGCTGGTGGACGACCACATCTGGATTATGATCGGGATGACCGGACAGCTTAGCGGAAATATTGTGTTCGGCCTGAATGAACAGGTGGCGCTACGTATGGTATCAGCGATGATGGGCGGATTTGTGTTGACTGAAATTGATGAGATGGGAAAAAGCGCAATTTCAGAATTGGGCAATATGATTAGTGGTAATGCCAGTACGATTTTGTCCAATCAGGGAATTGTCGTGGATATTACGCCTCCGCAGGTCATGAAATCAGAAAACTTGACCACTTTTGTGCCTCAGCGTGCCCTTTATATTCCGCTCACGGTGGAAGGAATCGGCGAGCTGGATATTCAGGTGATGATCTCTTAATATTAAAGGAGCAAGTTTCCTTAATGTGGAGGGATGACCGTGAGTATACTACAGGACAAGATAGTTGTGATTACAGGTGCATCTAGTGGAATTGGAGCCCTTTGCGCTCAGTTGTTAAGCGAAAAGGGCGCGATTCCTATTTTAACAGCACGCTCGCAGGAGCGACTGAAGCAAGTATCTGCGGGAATCAGCGGCAGGCATGAGCTTATCCAACTGGACGTCACCCGCCAGGAGCAGGTAGAGGCTGTTGCTGCACGAGTATTGGAACAGTACGGACGGGTCGATATATTGCTTAACAATGCGGGCTACGGAAAGTTTGAGTATTTTAATGAAACCGACCTGACGGAGTTTGAACAAATGATGGACGTGAACTACATGGGTGTTGTTCGCTGCATCAAGGCGTTTCTGCCGCAAATGACAGAGCGGGGCCATGGACAGATTGTCAATGTAGCATCAATGGCTGGGAAAATCGGGACAGCCAAATCGTCTTCTTACACGGCGACGAAGCATGCATTGCTGGGTTTCAGCAATGCGCTCAGGCAAGAGCTGCGCGGGAGTGGAGTGACTGTAACGACGATTAACCCGGGGCCGATCGACACACCGTTTTTTGAGCTGGCAGATCCTTCAGGAGGATATGTTCGAAATGTAAGCTGGTTTATGCTACAACCTGATAAGGTAGCACGGCATATCGTAAGAGCGATGGAGCTTGGCAAAGAGGAGGTTAATCTGCCACGGTGGGTATCTCCTTTTCTCAAGCTGTATCAGTTAGCTCCCAGACTAACCGATAGGCTGGGTCATGGCGTGATGAATAAGAAATAAAAGATGTCCCGTAAGCCATTAGCTATGGTGAGGGACATCTTTTATTTTTGTGATTTGGTAACAGGGCTATTTTCGCATATAATGGAGAGTAACGAATTTACGTATAGGGGTTGGACCTTTTCATGACATTGAATTTTGAATCGCTCGGCGTTGAACAAGATCTGTTGGACAAACTGACTGAGCATGAAATTACACAGCCTTCGCCAGTTCAGGCAGAGGCTATACCGGAAATAATGAAGGGAAAGCATGTTTTGGCGCGTTCACAAACTGGCACAGGCAAGACACTGGCTTATTTGTTGCCGCTGTTGCAAGCGATTGATCCACAGAAAAAGGCTACACAAAAGCTGATACTAGCTCCAAGCCAGGAACTGGCCATGCAAATTGTACGTGAGGGTCAGCGCTACGGAGAGCATCGCGGAATCCGTGTACTCGGTCTGATTGGTGGGGCGGCTATCAAACGTCAAATCGAAAAGCTCAAGGATCATCCACAGCTTGTCGTGGGCACACCAGGACGTGTACGGGAACTCATCGCTTCGAAAAAGTTGAAAATGCACAATATTACAGCCATTGTTATTGATGAGGTGGATCAGATGTTCCAGCTCGGCGGAGCAGGCGATGTAACAAACATATTGGGCACCGCCCAACGTGATCGTCAATTGGTATTCCTGTCCGCAACGCTGAACGATGAGATTCAGTCGCTGGCGAAACGAGAGATGCGTGAATATGTAGAAATTGGGATTGATCCCGACCAGAAGACGGCCAGTGGACTGGAACACTATTACTTTGTATCTGAAGAACGGGATAAGGTGGATATGCTGCGCCGTCTGGTGCGTCATTTTAATCCAAGAAAAGCGCTGGTGTTCGTGAATACAACCAATGCCATCGGGGAGATTGAAGCCAAGCTCAAGCATATGGGGCTGACTACGGCATCCTTGTATGGAGATGCGGATAAAGTCACGCGTAGCAACGTGTTGGCCCGATTCCGCGAGGACAAGCTCAAAGTGCTGGTCGCTTCGGATGTGGCAGCCCGTGGTCTAGATATTGAGGGCCTTGAAATGGTCATTCATTTTGACCCGGCTACGGATAGTCAAGCTTATGTTCACCGTGCAGGACGGACAGGACGGATGGGACGCAAAGGATTGGTGGCGTCGGTTGTCACCGACCGTGAAACGTTCATCATGCGTAAGTTCTCCCGTGAACTGGGCATTGACATCGCAGAGCGTGCGTTGCATGGAGGTCGAGTAGTTGTGCCGCGTCCGGCGGATGCTAAGCGTGCATCTGTAAGACCATCCGAGGCCAGATCCATATCTGACGGAGCACAGACGGAAAACCGTAAGGCACCTGTTCGTACCGAAAACGGACGTCCTGGCAGGAATTCCGCGAACGGTTCAGCTCCAGGCAAGAGCAAAGGAGCAGCCTTGTCCAAAGCAGGAAAAGCACAGCGTGAGCGTGATCGCAAAAACAAGGGTGCACCAAGATGGCTGAAGGAAAAAGGATCAAAACCGAACGAGTAAGGGAGAAGAGGGGGAGCCATGGAACAACAGCCTGTGTTGCAAATTAACGGACTGACCGGCGGATATAGCGCCAAGCGCCCGGTGCTGCATCAGATTTCGCTGGATGTGAAACCGGGCGAAATGGTAGGATTGATCGGTCTGAACGGGGCCGGGAAAAGTACGACCATGAAGCATATTTTGGGCCTGATGACACCGCAGGCCGGAGAAATTCGTGTGCAGGGTCATAAGCAGGATGAAAATCCCGAGGAGTATCAGGGAGCCATTGCTTTTGTACCTGAATCTCCAGAGCTGTATCCTGAAATGACGGTGATGGAGCATATGGAATTCACGGCCAGAGCGTACGGAGTTAGCGAAGCAGATTTCCGCACACGCAGTGATCAAATGCTGGACCTGTTCCGTATGCGGGATAAAAGTGGAAGTATGTCGATGCATCTGTCTAAAGGGATGCGCCAGAAAGTGATGATTATGTGCGCATTTTTAGCGGGACCGCCGTTGTATGTCATAGATGAGCCTTTTTTGGGTTTGGACCCGCTTGGTATTCGTTCCCTGCTTGACTTTATGTTAGAGATGAAGCGTTCGGGTTCGTCCATTCTGCTCAGTTCTCATATTTTGTCCACGATTGAAAATTATTGCGATCGTTTCATTGTACTTCATCAGGGTGCCATCATTGCACAGGGTACGCTGGACGAAGTGACAGCACAGGCGGGTAAGCCGGGCATGCCGCTGGAAGATGCATTTTATGAGCTGGTACAGGGCAGGGAATGAGCATGGATTTGCAACGTTTGCATAAAGAAAGACGTGTAGCGTTCTGGGGACAGGTGCTGCCCTATCTGGGCTATGTCATTCAGAGCGGTCTGGCGGTGGTCTTCGGCTTTGCACTGATTGCCTTTGCCGCATGGTACACGTCGCTGCTGATGCATACTCCACCGGATTTGCCCATCCGCTGGATCATGCTTATTGTGGCTATTCCGATTGCTCATGCGAGCTTTCGTACGTATTTAAACGCGGCGGATATTGTTTTCCTCCGTCCACAGGAGCACGCGATGCACGATTATTTTAAGGCCAGCCGGATTCGGGGTGTGGTGTATAAAATATTCGGTTTGCTATTGCTGTCTATTATCGTGTGGCCGCTGTATATTCGCAGTGATACCGCGCCTAAGCCGCTGCTACTGACCCTGCTACTGTTCGTGCTGTTAAAGCTGCTATTCAGCTACGGCGGCTGGCAAGAGCTTCGCATGGTATCGATTGGCGGGAGTGTAGGCTATCGTCTGCTTCGGTGGGTGTTGGCTGTGCTGATGGTAGCCGCATGGCTATGGCAGCCTCCACTACACAGCGTGCCATTTATCATATTGGTCGGTGTGGTGTACGTGCTTGTTCTGCGTTTCCCGGTCAAGCTGCTAGTGGCTTGGGAAAAGCTGATTCGCACAGAGGGTATGCAGGCTGCTCGGGTGATGCGCACTTTGGGCTGGTTTGTCGATGTGCCCGCCCTTACGCAGAGAGTGACGCCACGTCGTTGGCTGTCCTGGTTGGGAGGTAACATACCTTGGAACAGAAGGGGAGCGTATCGTTACCTGCTGTTTAAGACATTCCTGCGTACAGAGCCAGCAGGTATTGTCATTCGGCTTGGAATTCTGGGGTTGTTAATTATATATATCACCCATGCTAGCTGGATTGGGATTGCAGTATATTTATTTTTCATATTCCTCATTGGTGTACAGGTTACTTCACTAAGGCAGTATCACAAGGATTCGTTATGGCTTCAGTTATATCCGATTCCTGCGCATAGTCGTCGTGCGTCTTTTCTCGACTTTGTTGTTCGGTTGACGTTGCCGGCTGCTGTGGTTCTGTGGCTTCCTTTTCTGGCAAAAGGAACGGAAGATCTACTGTCTACACTGCTCACGCTGCTTGGGGGAGTTGCAGTAGTGTTCCTGTTACGAGGCGCTCAAGCCAAAAAATGGCGTTTGGACGGGCAGGATGAAGAAGAAGTGTAATGTGTATCTATGTGAATAAAGTAAAGGCTAATTCGCAAGCAGCAAGAGCTGTCTGCGAATTAGCCTTTTTTTGTATGCTCACTGCTATCGTAGCTGTGGGTGCAGATAATCGTCTGCTTATATGAAGATCGTTTTGCTGATGATAACTAATAAAATGAACAGTACCAGAATTGTTCCTGTGCTTGTAAATGCGCCGTAACCACCGTAACCGCCTCTTGTTTCTTCTGCTCCCATGCTCATTCTCCTCTCGGTCATTGTGATAAAGGATACATCGTATCTTATGAAGTGGATTTTCAGATTGCGTGGGCCAATGCTCAGTTGTGTTGCCGAATCGCCTTATATTTTTCATCAGATGTAGGGGAGGAGAGAGGAAAAGGCACGTATTATCGAGAATAGAAGAAGTACGTAGTCATTATCACTTGGAAAGTGGGAAAGACGAGATGCTGGTAGATAAGCTGCTCGTGAACATATTTCTTGTGTTTGTACCATTATTAGTATATAGCTCTTTGTCAGATCATCGGCATAGGAAACATACCCCGTTGCTTATGGGAGGGGTGTTGGGTGTGTCTTCTGTGCTTTGCCTTATGTTTTCGTACATCTGGTATGGATTATATTGGGATCTTCGATATGTTCCTCTGATCCTTTCTGTTTTATATTTTGGTCCTAAGGCAGGACTTCTAAATATAACGCTGATGGTGATGGCTCGTATGTATATAGGTCCTGAGTCTATTGTGGTAGGATTTCCCAGTATGATGTTGTGTTATTTGGGCCCTCTCTTGGTGAGAAAGAAGTTTATGCAGCTCAATAGTATGTTGCTTCGGGTGGGCATGAATATGCTAATGAGTATATGGACCAATATTGCCATGCTTATAATTCTGTTAATACATTCCTGGGCCAATGGCAGGCTGGATAAGGATGAGATCGAGCTGATCCGGGCAATACTCTGGTTCGGTGTGATTCAATTCCTAAGCATTGGAGCCTCCTCTTTCTGGATGGAGTTTAGTTTGGAACGGGAAGAAATGAGAAGGAAGGTTAAATATGCTGAGCATCTGAATACGTTAGGTGAACTTGCTGCCTCTATGGCTCATGAAGTACGGAATCCGTTGACTGTTGTTAAAGGGTTCCTGCAAATGGTTCAGTCAGGGCTAGAAGGGAAAAATCGCAGATATATTGCTTTGGCACTAGCAGAGGTCGATAGGGCTGAAAGAATTATTAGCGACTATCTGAACTTATCCAGACCGCAGATTGGGAACACAGAGCTGATGGATCTGTCTGGCATGGTTCAACAAATTGTTTTGCTTTTGAAACCGATGGCGACCAAGCAAGGCGTAAGACTGTATACTGAGCTAAGGAATGAAATATACGTACATATGGATCGTAATCAGCTGTTACAGGCGTTAATACATGTGACGAAAAATGCGATCGAAGCTGCGGATGATGGAGGCAGGGTATACATAAAGCTGGCGATTCAGGAAGAGAAGGCATGTCTGCATATTAGGGATACGGGAAAAGGCATGAGTCAGGAGCACCTGGAGCGAGTGGGGACTTTGTTTTTTTCAACCAAAGAGGTAGGAACAGGACTGGGAACGGTCGTCTCCTTTCGAATCATTGAAGCCATGAACGGAAGTATACACTATGAGAGTGAGCCCGGAGTCGGAACTGAGGTAGTCATCCTGCTGCCACTCGCACAGAAATCTTTGCTCGCTGCTGAAGGATAGTTTGTTTCGAAGTGTCATTCACAATGGTTCAGCCCATTAAAAAGCGGTATGCGCAACATCTGGCATACCGCTAATGATGCTATATTTAATCTGTTACATATTAGGTGTTCAACAAATCTTGTGCGCCACGGTAAACAATGTCATACAGGTCTTCCAGATACTCTTCCTCGATACATGAGAATGCGATTCGGAGGTCATATTCACCCAGCGCAATTGTTCCTACCCCATATTGTTCCAGCAAATGTGTGCGCAGTCGTTCAGCGGACAAGCCGTTCAGCTTGAGACACATAAAATAACCCGAATTGAAAGGATAGTAGCTCCATACATCTCCGTATTTTCCACTATCGAGCAACGCTTTGACTTTGTTAGCCCGTCCCTTCATAATCTGGAACTTTTCTTTCTTCTGTTGTTCAAAGTCCGTTGACTTGAGGGCATCCAGGACGAAGGTTTGAGATGGGTGAGGACCGCTCGAAATCGTTGCCCTAATAATCCCTAATGTTTTTTGTTCCAGTGCGCTCAGTACATCCTGATGTTCCGAAGCAAAGGTAATAAATCCGACACGGAAGCCCCAAACGAATTCTTCCTTGGTAGCTCCGTCAATTTTGACTGGTAGAATTCTCGGATGAAGTCCAGCTAACTGACCGAATAGTGATTCATGCAGGGAGTCCTCGAAGAACAGACCAAAATAAGCGTCATCCGTCACAACTACGACATTGATGCCCGCTTCCGCGGCTTCCTGGATGGCAGCAACAATTGCTTTACCCTCTTCCACTCCCGGTGTGTAGCCTGTTGGGTTATTCGGGAAGTTCAGCACAACGATCGCTTTGCCGTATTCTTTCTGTGCCAGTAGCGCGTCGCGTAATCCTTCACTATTAAAACGTTGATCCTCTGTGAACAACGGGAAATTCACCAAACGTCCATGACGGCGAATACCGAAAGTCAGCTCATAGTTTTCCCAGTTTTTGTCTGGATAAATGACAGCGTCCCCTTCATCCGTGAACAGGTCGGCAACGATGCTCAAACCGTGGGTCAGCGCGTTCGTAACTACGGGAAGGCCGTAATTTTTCCCAGCCAATGAAGGGTTTTCCTTCAGCATTTTGTCACGCCATACACTACGAAGTTCAGGTTTGCCCGCAGGGGGAGCGTAAGGGTATAAATCCTTGGGATTGTAAGCGGACAACTTCTCCTGAATGACCTCCAAATGCATAGGACCATTGCCTTCAGTAGCAATGCCAATCGTGGCGTTGTACTTTTTAGCAAGCTTCCCTGCTTCTGCGGATTGACTCAAAATCCCTTCTTTTGGGAAATAAATTTCTTTCCCTAAAAGAGAAAGCATTTGATATACATGCTCGTTGCCTGTCTGAATGTTTTGGTTTAACTGCGCTGCCAGTGGATTCATTCCCGTTTCATCCTTCCAAGTCATTTTGATTACATATTATAGCATTACACACGGTAAGCGTCACGCAAAAGCCTCTAGAACATAAAAGCGCATTTTTTTGCTTAATGACGGCGCTGAGCTTATATTATAAATTAACGGGATAAAGGACAACCAAAGATGAACAAAAGGAGGTGCAGATTTTGCTGGATACATCTGCGTCATCGTTTATCCTGTTGTCGGCTTTCGCCAAAATTGTGTGCGAGCCGGGCTGGAAGTGGCAGGTACGCGAGAAGCCGATGCCAAACTATGATTTATTTTATGTATGGAGCGGAGAAGGAACAGTGATCTTAAACGGGACGTCGTATCCGGTAAGCAAGGGGAGTTGCTTCCTGTTCAAGCCGGGGGATGATACCCGTGCCACACATAACCCGCAAAAGCCGCTCATACTTACCTATATTCATTTTGATCTTATCGAACAGCCAAAGCTTATCCCTGCAAGCTACCGTATGCTGGAGGAAACGTTCGAGGTAGAGCATATGCTTGCCAGATACGTTCGACTACGTCTGGAGCGTGCTTACGGAGCTGACGAGGAAGGCAAGCTAATCCTGAAACAACTGATGATTCATCTGCTGCGTGCGGACCGCAAGGAGCCTCAGGAGCAACAGGCCAGTAACCAGCTCACCGAGGTCATTCGGGAAACGGCCAACTATGTGCGTCAGCATCCGGGACTTCCTCATCGCGTCGAGGATTTGGCTGCACGGGCGGGGCTGTCACCGCGTTATTTTTCGATTAAATTCAAGGAGCTGCTGGGTGTGTCCGCGCAATCTCATATTATCAGCATGCGGATTGAGCGTGCACAGCATCTATTACTACATGCCGGAATGAATGTGACCGAGGTGGCAGAGGCTCTGGGGTATCGTGACATCTTTTTTTTCAGCCGCCAATTCAAGCAGTATACGGGGAAAAGTCCGTCTGAGATCCGGTAATGCTATGGACAGTGGACAAGCTGTTTCGGATTTAGGCGTAATGGGATTAACGAATAACGAATATAAAGGATAAATTCCAAAAAGGACCCGAGCAGTTACGCCGGGTCCTTTTTTTATGAGCAATTTAGCATCATCCGATCCCGATGCTCATATGTGTAGCTATAATACGGTTACGGTAAATTCACTTATGCTTTGGGATCATGTCGAAAGCAACCCAGACGTTGTCCCATTTTCACCGCATCCCCCGGCTTCAATGCGGGGTCTGGATCAAACGTGCCGTTTTCAGTTAGCAAAACGACAGTTGATCCAAATTCGAAATAGGCGAGATCGTCTCCTTTTATCCATGAGACGGCTTTATCATCCGTATATTTGATGCTACTCACATTCATTGCGCCAACCTTGACGACCGCCACCTCACCATATTCATGGGCAATGTACGTAATCTGTCGTTCATTGCGGCTAAGAACTGCTCGCATATGTTGCAAGCCGAAGTCATTCACTGGGTATACCTTGCCGCGCAGATGTTCTTTTTCTACCAGCGTACCGGATACTGGTGCATGAATGCGATGATAATCCGTCGGGCTGAGATAGAGTACAAAAGCATAGCCGTGTGTGTATTTTTCAAGACGCGGAGAGCGGTTAAGAAGCTCTTCCAGCGTATAGTCCTGCCCTTTGACATCCAAAAGAGTGCCGGACGTAATTGGGCCAGTGAAAGTAATCCGTGCATCCACCGGACTGGTCATCACCTCGGCGTTCGTATCAATCGGGCGCATGCCCGCTTTTAATTTGCGTGTAAAATAGGCGTTTAGGGAACGGTATTCCTTCCATTCCTGTTCCGCCTCATGCGTCTGGATCTGGTACGTACGTATAAAGGTGGGGATAAAAAGTCGGCTTGCACCGCTTTGCGCGAAGGAGCCTACAATCCGGCACACCCACTTGCGCGATGATAGCTCCGTCATGAGCCGCAGCCACTGTTTTGCCATTACAGATCCCCCTTGTTCATTTCCGAGCCGTCTTGGCCGGAACCTGTCCGGCCGCTCTGAACTATATTGACACAGAATGTGACGTAAATCAATACAGTGGACGGCCTGGTGAACGTTCGGTGTCTGACGAAGGCATCCGTTCGAGAAGCCAACGAGCGTAAGCCATCGGCTGAGTGTATGTTTCTTTCCAGACATTGTGCATGCCCGCCTGGCTGAAGCCATAGCGCTGATCACGACCGTTGCATTCGATAAAAACAATCTTGCCCTCATGGGTAATTCCCAGATCCAGACCGACGTCGGCGAGACGGGGAAGGGTTTGTGCCAGTCGGTGCACGATTTGTAACGAGAGTCGCTCCAATTCATTCATCAGCCGGACTGCGTTCGAAGTCTGAACCGTCTCGGTTTGTGATAATACCTCCAGTAAAGAACGGGCCGTACCGCCCTGTGCAACATTGGAAACGAAGGTGTGGGAAGGAGCAATTTTAGCATACATGCCTGTCACACCCCAGATACCGCCATATCCGCGCTGAACTGACACACGGACATCAAACGGACGATTATTGTTCAAAGCAAGCGGTATGGTTTCCTGTACGATATGAGGCACATGCAGCAGTCGTTTGTGTAGAAATAATGGGAGTTCCCCAACATTCAAACGTAGTGTGGACCAACGCTCAGGTATAGCCGGATGAGCACATTGCAAAGTCCAGCCTCCGCGGGAATGCCGCAGACGCATAATTCCTCTACCTACGCTACCGCTACTGGGTTTAATTACAACATCTCCGGTTTCCTCCATCAAGGTATGGATGGAGGAAAGGTTGCCTTGCAATGTTTTGGGGAGGTGGATGCGTAGCAAAGGGTCTTCTTGCAGAATTGCATGTATATGGTCTTTGTGGAAACGGTTTTGTTCATTAAAAATATAGAATCCCTTTTGTACAAGCTTGTTGATATCGCTAGCATTTTCATTTTGCCGATAGAGAGTCCGATTGTGGATGACCGGCGGCAACGGAAGAGTCATCTGCCGATACTCGTTGCCGTGTTTAACAAAAGCCCGGCATGTTCCGGTCGCTATATGAATATCCTCCAGACGAAGAAAGCAGGGGATGAGCTCGTAGCTTAACCCGGCGTCCTCGTAATTGGCGATAGATTCATATCGCGTCCTCATGGCGGGAATGCCCCGGTAGGTTGCCGGGTTGAGCATGACGCCGACATGCAACATGAGTATGTCCGCCCTCCTTGTAGTCACTCCAACTGATCATACTGTGATTCTAGTCCATCATATGTATCAAAGATCGGCCAGGCATGGACGCTAGCCTTGCGGTAAGCCCAAAGTTAGAAGCGAGGCACCTTTCAGGGAGGCGGACGATATGATACAAGATGATTGTTGAAGAGTGTTGGAATAGGGTCAGAAAGTAGGTGAGGTGATGCAGAGGCCGAAGGTAGCAGTCGTTACACCGGGCTCCTTTGTTATACCTTCGCCCCGCAGCAGTTCTGTGGAGCGGGTAATTGCCCACATGGTACCGCTGGCTAGTCATGAGCTCCAAGCGCAGATCTATGGCATAAAGGGAGCAGAGGCACCTGATCATGGCGATGTCGACGGAATTCCCTGCATGCGTTATAAGCGGGGAGCAGGTTATATTTCTGAGGTGATTGCTGATTTAAAGAGATGGTTACCAGCGGTAGTAGATGTACACAACCGTCCGGCAGTTGCGTATGCAATTCGCGAGGCTTTACCCGATAGTCGGGTTGTGCTGACTTTGCATTCGACCACGTTCATCCGGGAGCCCCACCTCAAACGGGAGGAGATGGGTAGGCTGCTGGCATCGATGGATCGCATTATCGTGAACAGTGCGTATTTGGGGGCAATCGTAGCTTCTGACTGTCCCGACGCGGTCAGGGAACGCATCGTCATAAACAAGCTGGGTATCCATCCCGGTGATTTCCTGCCAAGGTGGACTCCTGCAGCAGAAGCGGCCAGATCGGCGCGATTGGACGATTTCGGCTGGTCAGGCCGTCAAATCGTGTTATTCGCGGGCAGACTGATGCCAGGAAAGGGCGTTCACCGACTGCTCAAGGCCCTGCGGCATGTCGTCCGCACCTGTCCGGACGTACTGCTGCTCATTGCAGGCAGTGCCTATTACGGGCATGATCGCCTCACGCCGTACACGACGTCGTTGCATCGGCAGATGCGTAAACTAAGGTTGGGGAAGCATGTGCAATTCCTAGATTATGTTCCGCATCCAGCATTGGCCTCGCTATATCAGCTAGCCGATGTGACCGTTGTTCCTTCAGTGAAGGATGAGGCCTTCGGGCTGGTCAATCTGGAAGCCATGGCAGCAGGAGTGCCTGTGGTCGCTTCACGAATCGGCGGTATTCCGGAAGTTGTACAACACGGCGAGACAGGCTGGCTTGTGTATCCGTCTCACGGTGAGCAGGAAATGGCCGATGCCATCATCAGGCTGCTCCAGCAACCTGGCTTGCGACGACGGATGGGAGAAGCCGGGCTTGACGAGGTACGAAGACGATTTTTATGGCAGCACTCAGCACAACGCTGGGCACAAATCATAACGGACTGCGCAACGGAGTGACGTAGGCGCTGTTACGCGCATAGGCTATCTTATAGGCATTAGCCATGATTTCCAGCCGGGTGAATGAAGCGGGGCGACCGCTGGTTCACTCCTGTGCCAAAGGAGCGATCATCATGAACCATCGTACGAACCATAGCCCTAAGGATAAAAGAACAGCGCGGCGTAACCTTTCCAATGCAGTTCCCTCACCCCGTGTTAACAAGGAGAAAGCGGCTTCGACCTCCGGCAGTCATAGACTGAGCCAGCGCGGGACGGCAACGGTCCCTGCCCCCGTAGAGAAGGATACCTCGGTTCAAGCTATAGAGGAAGCGGCATGGAAGAAGCATAAGCTTCCCAAAACGCTAGAGGAAGCGATGCAGATGAATCGAGCATCTGTACTGCTGTTGTCTGTGCCTGAGTCAGATACGGAATACAGGACGGATAACGACATACCGTCTATTACGACGGAAGATCAGGCAGAGCAAGATTCGCTACTGGATTGTTCCATAACCAGTATTCACATTGCGGAAGGAAGACACCGCCCAAAGCAACGCGTGGTCTTGCCTGAGCAAGATATCGATCCAGCTTTCGATACGGAGAAAGAATTAGACTTGAATGCCATTCACGACGAATCAGCGACCAGTGACGAGGCTTCTGACGATCATATAGCTTCATCTCAATATGGGAGCATTTCTTTTCACCTCCCCGCACGAGCGGATAGGGGCGAAGTGAGCGTTATATTTGAGAAGCCTTTTATAGATACACAATATGTAATCACTGCCAGTGCGAGTATACCGGGAGTGCTGGTATCCGTCACACAACGTCAGAGGTATTCAGCAGTACTTACTGTGGAACGCATACACTCAGGTCCGATATGTGAAGGGTTGGTCCTTTGGATTGCGATGGGGCAATAATAAGAAGCCAGGAATATAAGTTGCCAATAATCAACTTCATACTAGAAAAAGGCGTCCCACAGTGGGACGCCGTATACATAAGAGGGAAGGGGGAAAACTTGTAATATCGGGGAAGTTTGTATTTATTACTTATCTCACACCTACAGCGTCAAAAGACTTAATAGCAGAGGTTACGGCTATTGAATTTTCACCATAACTATCTTTGGCCGCTTGGATAACAGCGGCACGCGCGGTGGAGAAGTTAGACGTGGAAGTCAGATAATTGGTGAAGGCATTATAATAAATATATACGGCTGCATCACGTCCGATTCCATCTACCTTGACACCATGGAAGGTGCCTCCTTGTGCCAGTAGATAGTAGGCTTTATTAATAATGCCACTATTAATATGGGCTCCACCATAATCCTCGTTGTTAGGATCAGGATAGAGATTGCTGTAGTGATCGACTTGACCGTATTTGACAGGATCGGAAAGGGAGCGAATGGCGTCGCCCTTAATATTAGGGGTATAAGCGACTTTGCCGAAGTCCCAATTGGTACGCTCAATGTCGTTGCCTATAATATCTGAGATGGCTTCACTTAATGCACCAGATTCAGCGAAATACACGAGCCCTGATGAATGCTCGGTCACACCGTGTGTCAGCTCATGGGCAACAATTTCAAGGTCGCTGCTGAAAGGGGCAAATAACGTGCCGTCTCCGTCTCCGTAAAGCATATGAGTGCCGCCCCAGTGGGCATTATTGTAGTTCTTTGCGCCGTAATGGACTGCCGAAGCGATGGCCATGCCATGCCCGTCAATGCTGTCGCGTCCAAATCTATCCTTGTAATAATCGTAAGTGCGGATAGCGTAAGCGTGGGCATCCACCGCAGCCGGATCTTCCCATACGTTATCTGAATCTGTATACAGGGTGCCGGGGAGCGTCTCGGTGTTGTGGACGTTATAAGTTAGGATTCCTTTACCACGAGTCGTATCCTTTAGTTGATACTTCTTGCCCGAAGCTGTTGTTTCAAATGTTTTGGTATCACCGAATACACCGCGCCCTGTGCCGATCACTTCGTTAAGGATGTCATACTTGAATACGATTTTTCCATCATTAGCGTCAATAAAGTAACGTGTGCGCAGCAGAGTGGGTTGTAAAGTATTAACTTCGGTTACATAGACTAGACGTGTTGAGTCTCCATCGGGATAGATATACAGTTCTGCTTTAGGGTCCACGCTTGGTTCCAGATTGGCAATTTTGGGGATAGAGGATGCAGGCTCTACCGCTTCCAATTTACTGTCCTCCAGTTCAGCTACTTTATCCAAATCCAAGGAGTCCTTATCAAGAGAGATTGATAATTCATTGTTAGATGCTTTTTCGTAAGTGTCTTTACTTACACTACTTGTATCCTCGTAAGGTTCAGGAACGATTTGGACGGAGGAAGAGAGAGATTGAACCCGTATAGCTGCATCTTCATATGCCGTATATACAGCCTCAGTAGCACTGATTTTTGGAGTTGTATTTTCTTTAGCATCGGCTTGTTGATCTTCTGAAATGACCGCTCCCAAATAAGAGGTGATTTGACCAGACTTGTTTACATGGATGGTCTGTTCGGCTCCAAATACGGGAATTCCGTCTACGTATTGTTTTAACCGATAATGCTTTGTACCATATTTGTCACTGGTACGATCCACGATACGAAATTGATCGCGCACATGGGAACCGATGTGGGTATTGTCCAGACTCAATAATGTTTTTTGTTGTCGATTTAAAAAGCTCCAGACCAGATTGTCGCCTGTTACCGTTGAAGGGGACTTCCAGTTCACCGTTTGGAATGTTGGCGTAAACTGAGTCGGATCGGGAACAGAATTTTCAGCTGCGGAGGCCCCCGGTGCTATAGATCCTAATAACATAGCTCCTCCTAGAAGTGAAACCCATACTTTTTTCAATTCATACTCACTCTCCCTAATTAATATTGGGGTGAAAAACACCCTGTTTGCAGAAGCCTTGCGTCATATATGTAAGTCTTGTTGCTCCTTTGAAACGTGAAGAGGATGGGATAAAAATTACCTTATGTAAAATATTAAGGTTTATTTTTTTGCAATCTCATCGTCTTGGCTCTGATATTAGCACAGAGGTTGTCGAACGAGAAGGTTAATTTTACAAAATACCCCAAAATGAATCTTTAGTCCCTGATTTACTGTTTATTTGTCTTATTTAGTCGAAAATGATCGAAGGGACCCGATGAACAAGAAAAGGGCGCCCCTTTGAGGGGACGCCATAAATAAGGGGGGAAGGGGCGCAGACTTGTACACTGCACCCCTATTTTTTCGTCCATTGTATGAGTCAGGGCCAAGTGACAGTTGCACAACGGCAAAGGTCTATGGACGGGATATGAGGATTATAGCGTATATGATTTAGTTTACGCCTACAGCGTCAAAAGATTTGGCAGCTGCAGTTGCTTCTGCTGAGTTCGCACCGTACTGATCTTTTGCTGCTTGGATCACAGCAGCGCGTGCGTTGGAGAAGTCGGAAGAAGAAGTCAGGTAGTTCGTAAAGGCACTATAGTAAATTTGAACCGCTGCATCGCGGCCAATTCCATTTACAGTTACGCCATGGAAAGTACCACCTTGTGCTAACAGATAGTAGGCTTTATTGATAATACCGCTGTTCGTATGAACGCCGCCGTTATCGGAGCTGCCTGTATACAAGTTGGAATAGTGATCTGGTTGATCGTACAGGGTAGGATTGGACATAGAGCGCAGAGCATCGCCTGCAATGTTTGGCGTATAAATATCATCGCCTACAAGCCAATTTTTACGCTGAATGTCATTACCGATGACGTCCGAGAAAGCCTCATTCAATGCACCGGACTCTCCGTAATATTCCAAATTCGAAGTATACTCTGTGACACCGTGCGTAAGTTCATGACCTACCACATCGGGGTCCCCGCTGAATGCGATAAATGTGCTACCGTCCCCGTCTCCATAAGTCATTTGGGAGCCATTCCAGAAGGCGTTGTTGTAACGGCTACCATAATGGACTGTCGAACGGAGTTGCAGCCCGCGTCCGTCAATGCTGTTGCGTCCAAATTTGGCCTTATAGTAATCATATGTTTTAGCAGCATACGTATGGGCATCCACGCCGGCTGGATCATTCCATACATTATCGGCATCGGTCAGAATGGTACCTGGGATGCTTTGACGGTTGGAGGCCGTGTAGGTCACAACCCCGTTACCGCGTGTTGTATCTTTTAACTGGTAGCTACTGCCGGAAGCAGTTGTGGTGAATGATTTGGTATCACCAAGCACACCTTTACCTGTGCCTGTCGCTTCATTAATGATGTCATACTGGAATACGATGCTGCCATCATTGGCATCAATAATGTAGCGAGTACGCAGTGGGGCAGGTTCTAAAACATTGACTTCTGTTACATAAACCAGCTGCAGGTCATCCCCTTTAGGATAGAAGTACAGATCGGCTTTTGGATCTACTTCTGGCTGCAGATTAGCGATTTTGGCAATGGAACTTTTTTCTGCTTCCACCGCTTCAATTTTGCTATCTTTCAGGGCAGATGCTTTATCAAGACTCAGCTCGTCCTTATCAGTAGATAGCGTTTTTTCGTTGTTAGCTGCTTCGGCGTAAGTGTCTTTGCTTACACTGCTTTGTTCCTCAACATCTTTAGAAATCGTATCGTCGGAGGTAGGGAGGGCTTCAATCCGTGCAGCTGCTTCTTTATATGCAGTGTAGACCGCTTCAGAAGCGCTGATTTTTGGAGTTGTACCTTGCGTAGCTTCAGCTTGCTGATCCTCAGTAACCACCGCTCCTAAGTAAGAGGTGACCTCACCAGATTTGCCCACATGAATAGTCTGTTCAGCTCCATATACGGGAATCCCGTTTACATACTGTTTCAGCCGATAATGGCTCACACCGGACTTGTCGCTTGTGCGATCAACGATTCGGAATTGTTCACGTACACTAGAGTCGTCCGCACCCAGTAACGATTTCTTTTGCCGATTCAAATAGCTCCATACAATGTCGTCCCCCGATACCGAGGAAGGGGCTTTCCATTGCTCGGCGTGAAAGGTCGGTGTAAGCTGAGTTGGCCCCGAAACGGAACTCTCCGCTGATGCACCAGACGCGACAGACCCTAATAACATAGCTCCTCCAAGAAGCGAAACCCATACTTTTTTCATCAAAAATTCACTCTCCTCGATTAATGTCAGGATGAATCATCCTGTCTTGAATAAGGCATTGCGCCATTTATGTAGGTCGTGTTGTCGTCTGGAATAGAAGAAAATGGAACATGAAGAGAAATACCGAAGTGTTTTTCATGAAGCGTACGTGAAAAGAGGGTACTGCAATATGAAGCATGTAGCCTAAAAAGGTGACAAACTCCTCCTTTCCTGTCGTATATAAAGAAAATAGAATAATGGTGGATAATGGAAAAAGTTTCCTTATGCAAAAAAAACAAATGTTGATTTTTTGAACTCCCATCATCTGGCTCTGATATTAGCACAGAGAATGACGGACGAGAAGATCTATGTCACAAATTTATCCAAAATGATTCTTTAGACCCTAATAACTAATTTATTTAATAGGATTAATAAGATTTGTAAAATAAAGTCGAAAATTGCTGTGTCGAAAAGACTCCACGATTGCCGTTACACACGGCTTTTGGACCGCATAGGTTATGTTGAACTGTCCTAATCATGCTGTCCATCTATACAGCAGGAAGGGAGGTGAGACGGGAGCATGAAGAAGCAGGGAAGAGCTGGATACAAGATCAAACGGAGGCGGCATTCCGGCGCTTACTATCATTCCAAGATGTGGCTGCCGTTACGAATGCCGAACATGCATAAGAATCCGGTAGCCCCTGCCATGAGGGAGGTACTCGACACGGAGAGAGGGGCACAGAGCAGAGAAGAGCGACCATCTGAACTGTCATCAGTGGGAAAGTTTTTCGTATCTGTCATTATCCCGGCCATGAATGAGCAAAAAAAAATCGGAGCTGTGATTCGCGAAGCGCGCCGTGTCCATCCACATACAGAGGTTATCGTCGTTGAGAACGGATCACACGATAGAACGGCGAAGGTGGCAGCAGCGGCGGGAGCTCGTGTACTTTCTTTCCCGGAACCGCTCGGACATGATGTTGGCCGTCGTATTGGAGCGGAGGCGGCATCCGGACAGATCCTGCTTTTCCTGGATGGGGATATCGTCATTCCCTGCGTTAGACTCCGGCCGTTTATACACGCCATATGTGCAGGGGCGGATGTGGTGCTGAATGATTACCATGGACCTGTGAATCGTACGCCCGTACATCCTGTAGTGGAGGCAAAGCATGTATTGAATATCTTGTCGAATCGTGCTGATTTAGGGGGAGCATCTATGACTGGCATTCCACACGCCATAAGTCAAAAGGCTCTAAAGGAAATAGGTCTAAAGCCCTTGGAGAAACCTCCTTTATTTCAAGCTATGTCCATCGCCTCCGGGTTAAGAGTGGTGACTGTATATGGAATAGCTGTCGGTAAAATAAATGCGACACGTAAAAAACAGAACGGCAAGGACCCGCTGGCAGATGTAATTGTTCAGGATCATCTGGATGCCATTGCCTGGCTTACATCGCGTCTAGGAACGCGTGCGGGATATACGGATTTGGGGCGCAAACGGATCAGAGACGAGGTGAAACTGTGAGTAGACAGTATCGCAGAGGGAAGCGTGAAGAACCGAGCTGGGGGATCAGACGTGTTCAGCGAAAACGAGGAACGACGACTTCAATGCATAGCCGTAGGGTGAGAAAGCCCACACCTCGGGCGAAAGGAATGACCGAAGTGACTCCGCCTGTGGAACGCGAAGTTCCGGGAGATATTGTGTTACAGGGAACGGCAGCGGCCGTGGTCAGCGCCTGTAATGAAGAGTCAACGATTGACCGGGTACTGGGCGAGCTGGAAAAACTTCCGTTTACGGATATCATTGTCGTATTGAACGGCTGCACGGACGGCACGCGCTCCACCGTAGCCAAACATCATCCCAGTGTGACTCTCGTCAACGTGCCGGATCGACTGGGGCATGATGTTGGCCGTGCAGTAGGCGCGCGTATGACGCAGGCTGATATTGTGCTGTTCGTGGACGGAGATTTGCCGATTCCAGCATCTGATTTGTTACCTTTTCTCCACGCGGTGGATCAGGGAACGGATGTTGCGCTTAATGATCTGGGCAGACATTTGCCGCCCTATGCCCAGCAGGACAGCGTGACACGGTGCAAAGCATTCCTGAATCGCGTACTACGCAGGCCGGATCTGGGAGCAAGCTCATTGACTGCCGTACCGCATGCCTTATCTCGGCGTTTACTGGATCAGCTTGGCTCAGCCGTGCTTGCCGTACCGCCAAAAGCCCACGCCATGGCAATTCTGCATGGCATGATCGTGGCGGCAGTACATGCTGTCGATGTCATTAAAACAAACCGTAAGCGGACCTTCAATGTTGGCAAAGGGAACGCTATGGAACAGTTGATCGTCGGTGATCATGCAGAGGCACTGACGGCGGTGTTTCAGGTAGCCGGGTATTCCCCGCTCGGGCCTGTTCCAACACGGGTAGACGTTGCCAAAGGGAGGAATGCACAATGAGTCTGACGAGCATCATTATTCCGACTTATAACGGCCTGCATCTGTTAAAGCCGTGCATTGAGGCGATTCGGACACATACGATAGATGTACCGTATGAAATCATTGTTGTGGACAACGCTTCGAATGACGGAACGGATGATTTTTGCGCATCCGAGCGGCTGATCAGCATACGTCTTCCTGAAAACAGAGGCTTTCCAGCAGCATGTAATACGGGGCTCCGGCTGGCTTCCGGTGACCAGTTCGTTATTTTAAACAATGATGTGACGGTTACGCGGGGATGGCTATCGAATATGTTGGCTGCATTGCAGAGCGAAAGCATAGTGGGATTGGTGGGACCGGTGACGAATTACGTCAGCGGTATTCAGCAGATACACGGATTAGAAGGAGATTTGGCCAGTTGTCTGAGATATGCGGAGCAGAATAATGCAAGTAATCCCTCCAGATGGCAGGAGGTCAAGCGGTTGGTCGGATTTTGTTTGCTGTTCCGGCGCGATCTGATGGAACGGATCGGATTGCTGGATGAACGGTTCAGCCCCGGACATTATGAGGATGACGATTATTGTCTACGCGCACGCGTGCATGGCTACAAGCTGCTCATGTGCAACGACTGTTTTGTCTATCACGAGGGGAATGCGAGCTTCTCACGCTCGGAAACTTCCTGGATGGAAGAGCTGATCGAGCGGAACTATCGTTTGTTTATAGAGAAATGGAGTATAGATCCCAGAATGTTCATCGAAACTGGAAACGCTGGGGTTGTATGCACTGAACATGCTGTCGAAGGAGGAAGGAAGATATGAAAGGGGTTATTCTCGCAGGAGGAACCGGATCGCGCCTTCATCCGTTGACTACATTACTCAACAAGCATCTGCTTCCGGTCGGCAAGTATCCCATGATCGTATATGGTATCGAGAGGCTGCGACAGGCGGGGATCACCGATATGCTTATTATTATTGGTAAACAATCGGCCGGACTGTATACCGATTTTTTGGGCAGTGGCAGCGATTATGGTGTCCAACTGACATACCGGATTCAAGAAAAGGCGGGCGGCATTGCGGAAGCACTCGAACTGGCAAGAAGCTATATGCAGGCAGAAGAGAAATTCACTGTTTTGTTAGGTGATAATTTGTTCAAGGAAGACTTGGGACCTGTGATCGAACGGTTCAAGCAACAGCCCCCGGGGAGCGCCAGAGTGTTGTTGAAAAAGGTGGCAGATGCTCGTCGTTACGGGGTACCCGTATTTGATCCTGAGCGCCCGGAGAGCATTATGCGGATTGAAGAAAAGCCACAGCATCCCCAATCCAAATATTGCGTTACGGGTATCTATATGTACGATACTGCCGTGTTCGATAAGATCCGGCAAATTACACCTTCGGCACGCGGTGAGCTTGAGATCACGGATGTTAACAACTGTTATGCCGCTGAAGGCAAGCTGGAATATGATATTTTACGGCGCTATTGGAGCGACGCAGGAACCTTCGATTCCCTCCAGGAAGCTGGAGTGAAAATGAAAGGACTTCTACCCTGATCTCAATGAAACACCATCCGGCCGGGCCAGGCATATAGTATAGGCATAATGCCACCCGGAGGAGTGAACGGCATGAAACGCCTGAATATGCAAAGGAAACACAGCAAGCGGCTCGGAAAGAAAGGCTATTGGTCAGGATTTAAAAGGGGCCAGGAGCAAGGCAACAGGTTGGGCCAGGCTTCGTTCGGCAAGGTTTTTGAAGGCGTCAGTATTATCATTCCGTCCTGCAATCAGCTTCAACAGCTCCGTGCATGCATTCACCGTATTGAGGAGAATACGAGCCATCCTCACGAAATTATTGTGGTGGACTGCGGCTCGACGGACGGGACATCCACCTATTTGCTCCGTAAAAGCATCGCTGTGCGTTATGCGCTGTTAAAAAAGGATGTTCAAATGATAGGTAGCCTGAATCAGGGGCTGATGATGGCAAAAGGCACAACTATTGTGGTACTGGATCAAAACTCCATGGTGACCCCCGGCTGGTTGGATCGGTTGTTAGCGTGTTTATACAGCGATCCGCGTATTGGTGTTGTTGGGCCTGTAACGAATGGTCCATTCAAAGAACAGCAGATTGAGGTTCCTTATATGAACGAAAATGGAGCACGTCAATTTGCCATGCCCTACAATATCCCCAAACCGGATGCATGGCGAGAGACCGAAAGCTTAGCCGGATTTTGTTTATTGCTGCGCAGAGAGACACTGGAAAAAACGGGCTACTGGGACGAAGGCTGCCACAGTACTCAGGAAGCCCATGCAGATTGGCTGCTGCGCGTGCGTTTGTTGGGGATACGTATGGCAATTGCCGGCGATGCTTTTATCCATTATGAGGAAAGAGATCGGGATACGGTGTATGGTTTTCCTCAAACGACCGAAAAAAGCGGTTCAATGGAGGAAAGCAGCCGGAACCGATCCTTTTTTGTACAAAAGTGGGGGGACGCGGATAAGCTGTTCCACAACCTGAAATTCAGTACAGCGGAGACGGACGGCCAGATATCAACAGGTAAGGAAACACACGTATCAGCGGCAAGCTTTTATCCCATCGGAGCGGTTGTTCAGGGACCGTCTGGAGCAGTATTTCGGTTAGAGCCGGTAAGAAGGCGGTATCTGCATGGAGTCAGTGCTGCGGGAGGTGAAAATGTGCGCCCTGTTAGAGTGTCTCAGCTGGATTTGTTGGTGCTTCCCTTGGTAGGGAAGCCGGAGGCCACAGTTTCCGGCAGCATTGATGCACCTGTAGCTGAGCCGCCAGAGGAACCCATTCCTTTACTGGCGGCTCCCGATCTGGAGAACATGTCCATGCTGCCCACACTGAATATACCGGCTCAACGCAAGCGATGGATCGAGGTATTGTATGCTGAGGGCGGGCAACTGTATCAAATCGGTAACGGCTGGAAAAGGCCGTTCCTTACCCTGTACGCTGCGATGAGCTGGCGGGCAGAGGACTACCGAATTCAGTTTTTGTCTCCCGGAGATTTGTCGGCTTTGGTGGAGAAGCAGCCTATTATTGCTCCACCAGTGCTGCACGGGCATCTGTAATGATCTGAATAGGCGCTTTTAGGCGGAACCGACTACTCGCTGCGGCATACGCTGTAGTAGCGGAAAGCCCGTAGGTAATTCGTGCGTTCCGCACGGCGGAGCACATAAAGGAGGGGCTTATGCATAACGAGTTAGATGATTTGCTGATCCACATTTCGCACTCGCAGCAGCAGATGTCAAGGTTGTTGGATGCGGAACGTCAGGTGGTTGTGCGCATGGCGCAGATCATACATGAACTGCCAGATGAGGAGCCGCGTTTTGATGGAATTCCGGGCATTCTCGACAGCTCGGGACAAGTAAACAAAAGCATTGTGGCCTATCTGAACGGTATTGCCGATCTTCAGGAAGCAATGGCTGAAATGCTCGTTCGTGTCGTGAAGGAAACGGCATACCCGGAAGAGGAGTAACGTAACAACCGAGGGCAGGGAGTGAACACATGAGTAGGGAAAAAGCAATGATTCACATGCTGGACGCAGCCTCCAAAATGCAGCGGAATGTGTCTATGATTCTGGAGGCCAAGGCGGTCGAAGCAGAAAAAGTGCGTAATTGGGCGCTGAACCATCTGGCGCCCCACGCCTTTGAAACCGATGAAGAACAGCTGGGACGACCTTTGGAGATTCACGAGCAAATGGTGGAAATGCTGGAGGGATTAACGCGGCTTCAGACTGGACTTTGCAGCAATCTCAAAGCATTGCTGGATCAGGATGAGCAGCAGGGTGGCGGCATGGAAGGGATGATGGGAGGAATGGGCTCGGGGGATATGAACTAATGAGCATGAGGCGTGAACGTGAGATCAAGCTGGATATGATGGAGTCTATTGCTGCCAGCCAGCACGCCGTTGCTCGGATGCTGACCAGTCTTGCGGACTTGACGCCCCATGCGGATATGTCGGCTACCCGTCTGGAAGAAACCATTCGTATACTCAGCAACTACCAGGGAGAAATCACGCAAATGTTGGCGGGTATTCCATTAAGACGACAGGTATATGGGAAACCGACTAAGCCGTGGCTCCATGTGCCTGTTCAGAAAAATGAAACCACCACGAGAAAGCAAAGGAGGAATGAAAATGAGTACAAGGTGGGAACGCGCCACTCGGGACAAAGCCCGCAAAAGACGTAAAGATGCCCGGCGTTCCAGCATGCGGAGATTAAAACGGAGAAGAAGACGTCTCCTTGCTCTAAGACGCCGTAAAAGAGGACTTCATTCTGCACGTAGAAGACATCCTCTTTTGCGGCGGCGGAAAAAACCTCAAGCTAACCCGGCGGCAGCCCCTTCTGCGGACAATCCACAGCCCGGGACTGTTGTATTGGAGCATGATCCGCAGGCATTTCAGCAGGGATATGATGCAGCTTACAACGAGGGTTTCAATTCAGGCTTTGCCAAAGGTTATGAAGATGGACACCAGCTCGCTTACAAAGCTCAGTAAACTGTGCAAATCATCTATTACTGTTCTCCCCCGAAGCTAACAGCTTTGGGGTTATTTGCGGTTCGGCAGTTGGACGGGCAAACGCCAATTTTGTCCGGGCAGTGGCAGTCGTCCATGATGCGTTTGACCCCTCCGCATATAGTTTAGGAGTGACAGAAGTTTATCCCACAACAGGACAGGGTGAAGGATGTGAACGATCAACAAAGCGGAAATGAACGCGAAGCGTACCGATGCGGCTATCGGGAAGGACGCAGAATGGGCGGTTGCACGGCTGCTCTGTCACAGGTCGTGGCAATACAGCCTGCTGTTCGTCATTTGAAAGTGTTATATATTCCGCAAGGTTTCGCAGCTATAGACACAGGTGTGCAAGAGGCATTAGGTCAAATATGCAGCTCATGCGCCATCGGTACGCCTGCTACGATGCTAGCTGACGCCGAGGCTCAACGTCCAGACCTCGTGCTGGTCATGAACGGGCTGCATGTTTTTCCGGCGGATCATCTGGAGCAGGTACAGCAAATACGAGCCCTAGGCATTCGGACGGCCATATGGTTTGTAGATGATCCTTACTTTACGGAGGATACGGCGTTGATTTGTCAATCCTACGATGTCGTATTTACGCACGAAATTTCTTGCCTGCCGT
Organism: Paenibacillus sp. FSL R10-2748; assembly: GCF_038005565.1. Lineage (NCBI taxonomy): Bacteria > Bacillati > Bacillota > Bacilli > Caryophanales > Paenibacillaceae > Paenibacillus > Paenibacillus sp. FSL R10-2748. The sequence continues at coordinate 207,082 of NZ_JBBOTK010000006.1, read as the reverse complement.
TTTATCGCGATCAGGGAGTAACGAGGGTTCACTATTTGCCGCTGGCTGCGTCAACTCGTATCTTTTATCCCCGGCGGGTAGAGCGGGAACATCAGCATGATATTTGCTTCATTGGAAATGCCTTCTGGAACCGTGTGAAGCTGTTCGACTACCTTGCTCCCTTCTTGGCGGACAAAAGAGTGCTGATCGTAGGTGGGCACTGGGATCGGCTGACCCGGCGGGATGTGCTGGAACGCTTTATCCGTCCAGGTTTTATGGAGCCGGAAGAGACCGCTCAGTATTATAACGGCTCCAAAATTGTCATCAATATGCACCGCCCGACAGACCCCGGACTGGATAATCGGAATACACACCAGCTTTCAGCGGAGTCCATCAATCCTCGGACATACGAAATTTCTGCTTGCGGCACGCTTCAAATGACGGATATTCGGAAGGATTTGAGCCGTTATTACCGACCAGGCTATGACATTGAAACCTTCTCTGGAGCAGAGGAGCTGAAAGTGAAGCTGGACTACTATCTCAAGCATGACTGGGAACGCGAACGCATGGCCTGGCGCGCATTGTACACGACTATGCAAAAGCATATGTACTCCAATCGTATGGAAGAACTGCTGGACAAGGCGATGGCCTAAAGTAAACACCATAAACAGTGAGGAGTGAAAGTGATGACGATATCTACGACAGGACCGTATGACCCGGCTGTTCACCAGACGGCGGCAGCCTCCTGGGAAAGGGGGAGAATTGCGGGAGTGCATGACGGATACGACGAAGGATATCTGCGCGGACGTGCTAACGCAATTGTTGGGCGGATGAAAGCAGTTTTCCCTTTTCGACAAATCCATGTACTGTATGTCGTCTCCGGCAAAGGCCTTCCGTATTCTCCGCTGGATGAGGCGGTCATTACCACGTTGCAAAGCATGACGGCTCAGGTTACCGTAACAGACCCACGTCAGCCGGTAGGAGATATTGCCGCTCAGCTCCGTCCGAATCTGATGCTGGCACTGGATGGAATGGATCTTCCGTTGGAGCAGGTTACTGCGGTACGCCAGTTGGGCATCCCCACCGCCATCTGGCTAACGGACGATCCGTATTACACCGACACGACGACCAAAATCGTTACGAATTATGATTATGTGTTCACGTTAGAAATGAACTGCCTGGAGCTGTACCGCCAGTTGGGTTGCACGTCTGTGCACTATTTGCCCTTTGGGGCATTTCTGACTCACTATTTCCCACTCAGCTCGCCCGCTTCGGTACGACGTGAGATTGGGTTTACAGGCTCAGCCTACTGGAACCGCATCTATTTCTTCAATCCGATTATGCCTCAGCTCATGGCCCGTAACATTAAAATCAACGGAATCTGGTGGGATCGTCTCCCGGATTATCAGTCGTATGGTGACAAAATTGAGCTGGGTCGCTGGATGTCTCCGGTCGAGACCAATGATTCGTATAACGGCAGCAAAATCGTAATTAATCTTCATCGTTCCCATCAGGATGATTCGGTGAACAACAACTCACTGAAAATTCCGGGGGCTTCGCCCAACCCGCGCACGTTTGAAATTTCTGCCAGTGGCACGTTGCAACTGACAGATACAAGAGATGATCTGGCTCGTTTTTACAAGCCGGGGGAAGAGATAGAGACCTACAGCTCTCAGCAGGAACTGCTGGAGAAGGTTGAGTTTTATTTAACGCATGAAAAAGAGCGCCATGAGATTGCCCTGCGTGCTCTGGAACGAACCCTGCGGGAGCACACCTATGGTCACCGGATTGACCAACTGTTATCGGTCATATTTCCATAAGGTGATTCACACGTCCGATGGTTGCTATTTTAAAGGAGGTGAACTCCGATCAAGCCGAAAATGATGCTATTCAGCCATGTTAGCAACGTCCGCAGTATTACGGGGGCAGAGAAACTGTTATTGCAATTTTGTCTAGACATGCGTACGTACTTCGATTGTATTCTCGTAACGCCTGGTGAAGGGCGGCTGACCTCAATGGCCCGCAAGCGCGGAATCACCGTTCTGACACAGAACCTGTTCATGCTGCATGGCATGTATACCCCATATGAGGGATTGGCGCAAGATGCGGAGAATCTGCGGACCCATGTGGCGTATGCACCATTGTTCCAAATGCTTCGGCATGCTCGACCTGATGTGGTGCTGGTCAATACCTGTGTGAACGTCATGCCTGCAATGGCTGCCCAAGAGCTTAATATTCCAGTGATCTGGAAAATAACCGAGGTCATTAACCAGAATGCGCATACGCCCGTTTCTGTTTCTATCATAGAGCGCTATAGCCAATGGGTCATTGGCATTTCGCAAGCTGTAATGCGTCCTTTGCATGGTGGGGGACTGACACGTCCGCATACGGTGTTGTCTCCCTGCCGGGAAATGGATATGCCGTCTCCCAAAGAGCATGTGCTGGAACGGAGAAGGAAACGTGAAAAACTGGGGCTGCGGGATTTTCATATTTGCATTGGTTATATTTCTTCCTTTATCTACGAAGCCAAAGGGCTGTTACCTTTTGTCCAAATGGCTCTAAAGCTGTGCGAAACCAATTCGCGGTGTCGTTTCTGGATCATCGGCAGCTCGGTGGACTCGGAATATTACGTAAAATGTGTCTCTTTAATCCGCCAATCTCGTTATAGCCGCCGCTTCCAGTTCAATTCATTCGAGGAATCCGTGTCAACGGCCTATAGCGCAATGGATATTGTTGTGATCCCAAGTATGGTGGAGGAAGGCTTTGGCCTGACCGCCCTGGAAGGGCTAGTTTACGGTAAGCCCGTGGTAGCCTTTGCGCAGGGTGGACTTGTGGAATTGATGGAGGCGACGGGAAATACAGATTTTTTGGTTGAGCCGGGCAACAGCGACATGCTGGCGCAAAAAGTGAGCTATCTGCTCGATCATCCCGAGGAAGTGGAACGGATTGGTGTGCGTAACAACAGTGCGGCTACACGTGTATACGGACCTGATTCCTACCGAAGCAGTCTACACCTCATGGTCAGTCAATGGGTATGTCATCATCCGCATTGGTTCCCGTTGATTCAGCAGCCAGGTGGACCAGTATGGACGAGGGAAGGCGAAGGACTGCGTCAGGTCACTGCTATACCGGAGGGATATACCAGCACGATTCGAGAATTTCCCGAATCGGTGGTGTGTCAACTGCCTGTGCTGGGTCTGCCGCCAATCGAATATGCAGCCATTCAGGGCTTGCCACAACCACCATCCCCTTTACCTGAGTCACCGCCCGAATTGCTCCGCGGCAAGCGTAGTGTTCGGGCGAGATGGCCAAAGGGCCGCAAGCGTACCAGATTGCGGAATCGCAGGTATAAGAGAAGCGGCGGCAAGAGTCGCCTCAAGAAAATTCTCGGGTCCCCGTTGTCGAAGGGGCTTTATCCGAAAACCAAGTCCAGACAGAAGCTCAAGCGGAAATTCAAGCACCGGTCACGACGGCACAACGCGCACAAGCAGAAGCGAGTCACACTCAAGGCTGGACAGCATACAAAACAACGGTCCGGGTGAATCTACGCCGGACCGTTGAGATGAACGTTAAGCTGGAGCACAGCCAGTCTGCTGGATGGCTATCATTCATTGAACGCCACAATTCAATGAAACAACGACAGCAAAGGTGGGTTCCAAAACCATGAAAATATTGACCGTGCTCGGCACAAGACCGGAAATTATACGGCTCAGCCTGATCATTCCGAAGCTGGACCGCCATGCAGATGAACATGTGCTTGTGCATACGGGCCAAAATTACACCGAAAGCCTGAGCGGGCAGTTCTTTCGCGAGCTGGGACTGCGTGCCCCGGATTATGTACTTCAGGAGAAAGCGGGGACACTGGGCAAACAGTTGTCCGTCATGTACTCGCAGATGGAGGATATTTTAAACAAGGAACGCCCTGATCATGTGTTATTGCTCGGGGATACGAACAGCGCCTTATGTGCCTTGCTTGCGGAACGTATGGGTTACCCGGTCGTGCATATGGAGGCGGGGAACCGCTGTTATGATCTGGATGTGCCGGAGGAGAAGAATCGGCGTGTCATTGATGCAATATCCAGCATTAATATGCCTTATACGGAGCAAAGCAAGCAGCACCTACTACGCGAAGGCTTTCCAAGTCAACGAATTATACTGACTGGAAATCCGATCTACGAAGTGATGCAGCACTATAAGAAAGAGGTATCGGGCAGTGGAATTTTGAAAAAGTTGGGACTGTCGCCGGGAGAATATTTCCTGGTCACTGCCCACAGAGCTGAAAATGTCGACCATCCACCGCATTTGCTGGCTATTTTAGATGGTCTTAACCGGGTAGCCCAGCAGTTCGGGCAGCGGGTCATTTGCAGTATTCATCCCCGCACTGCCGCCCGAATCGCAAGCCATCCGCCGATCCAGCTTGACCCGCTAGTGGAATTTCACGAACCGTTCGGTTTTTTTGACTTCGTTCTGCTGGAGCGGCATGCCCGCTGCGCTTTGACGGACAGTGGTACCGTACAGGAAGAATGCTGTGTCATGGGGGTACCGACGGTTACGATGCGCCGGACGACCGAACGGCCGGAAACGGTAGATTGCGGCAGCAATATCGTGTCTGGTCTTGATGGCGAGGTTATAGCAAACGCGGTAGCCATAATGACCGGGATGACCCATAAGTGGCAATGTCCTGCGGGCTATCTGGCGGAAGATGTGTCGGATAAGGTAGTTAAATTTCTGCTTGGAGGGAAACGGCATGTTTGAAAACCAACGTATCTTGGTTACCGGCGGTACCGGCTCCTGGGGGCATGAGCTGGTTGCCCAGTTACTGCCGCGTAACCCCAAAGAGGTCATTATCTTTTCACGTGGAGAATCCAGTCAGGTTGCCATGAACAGGCAGTTTGAGGATGAACGACTCAGCTTCTGTATTGGAGATATTCGGGATAAGGATGCGCTGACTACCGCTTGTCAAGGAGTGGACTATGTATTTCATTTAGCAGCGCTCAAGCACGTTCCCGTCTGTGAGGATCAGCCCTATGAGGCACTCAAAACCAATGTAGTAGGCACCCAAAACGTGATCGAGGCCGCTGTTGCCAATCAGGTAAAGAAAGTCATTTATATATCGACTGACAAGGCCGCAAATCCGTCTAATTTTTACGGCATGACGAAGGCGATTGGAGAAAAACTGATTGTTTACGCCAATCTGCTGAATAGCGATACACGTTTCGTGACGGTGCGCGGCGGTAATGTTTTGGGCACAAACGGAAGCGTGGTGCATCTGTTCCAAAGCCAGATTCGCCAAAAGGGTAAGGTTTCGATCACAGATATGAACATGACCCGCTTCTTCCTGACCTTGCGTGATGCGATCAGTCTCCTGTTCAAAGCCTCGGTGGAAAGTGTCGGCGGGGAAATTTTTATTATGACCATGCCAACCTGCCGTATTGTGGACTTGGCTGAGGTGCTCATTGAGGATTCAGGTGTGGAAAACGTAGAAATTGTAGAAAAAGGTGTGCGTCCCGGCGAGAAAATTCATGAAATTCTGATGAGTGACTTTGAAAGCCTGACGACGGTAGTCTATGACGAGCAATATTTGGTTATTCTCCCAACGCTGAATATTCCTCAATTAAAGGACCGCTATACTCAGTGCCCTCCGGTGTCGTTCAGCAGCTTTAGCTCGGAGTTCAATTTGATGTCCAAAGAGGAGATTCGCAGCATTCTCCAAAGCGGGGGGTTCATCAAATGAAGCTGCTTATTTTGGGTGGTAACGGCATGGCGGGCCATGTTCTGGTTAAGTATTTCCAAAACCAGAGCGGGTATAACGTGTTCTACACCACCCGTGATCCCGAAAATAAAGGCGGCCTGCTGCTGGATGTAAAGGACAGCTTTATGGTGGAGCAGCTGGTACGGAGTGTACGGCCAGACGTTATTATTAACGCGGTAGGCGTACTGAATCAGCATGCTGGGGAGAATCAGATCGCAGCATACCAAATCAATGGATTGCTGCCACATCTTCTCCGGCGAACAGCGGACAGTATCGGTGCCCGACTGATTCATATCAGCACGGATTGCGTATTCGAGGGAAATCGGGTACCAGGTTTATATAAAGAGACGGATCAACCCGATGGGACAAGTGCCTATGCTTTGACGAAAATACTCGGAGAAGTAAAGGCAGCAGGACATTTGACTATCCGTACCTCCATTATCGGGCCGGAAATTCGGCCGGGAGGCATTGGTCTGCTGCACTGGTTCTTGCAGCAGAGCGGAGACGTTAACGGCTATCGCCGGGTCTTTTGGAACGGGGTTACGACGCTGGAATTAGCGAAGGCGATACAGGTGCAGATGAATGAGCCGCTGGACGGACTCATTCATCTGGTTCACCCTGAACCGATCAGCAAGCATGGTTTGCTGCTGCTGTTCAAAGACATCTGGAATAGGGAGGATATTCGGATCGTGCCGAAAGATGAGCCGGTGCAGGACCGGACGCTTCGTTCTACCCGGGCCGATCTGCTCTACGATGTTCCTCACTACAGCATCATGCTGAAGGAGCTGCTGGAATGGACGGAAGCACAGCGGAACAACGTCGGCCTGTCATAGTCATTACCGGAGCGGCGGGCTATACCGGGATGCATGCCTGCCGCCATTTTGCAAAGCTCGGCTGGGAGGTAGCCGCGCTGACTCGCACTGTCGCTTCAGTCTCAGAACTGATCTTATTGGCTCGCGATGATGAAAATAACAGTCCAGAGGCGGAGACCCGTAACTGTATTACGCCTTATGTGTGTGACTTGCTCGACAAGAAACGTCTGGGCGAAGTCATTAGACAGATTGCACCGGATTATGTGCTTCACCTGGGTGGTAAAAATTCCGTCCCTGAATCTTGGCAGAGTCCCTTGCTATACATGGAATCCAATGTACTGTCCACCCTGTATCTGCTCGATGTACTGCGACCTTTCCCCAAAGCCAGAATTGTCGTGGCGGGCTCTCGGCTAAAGACGGCTTTGCAGGCTCCGTATCATCCAACTCATCCATACAGCCTTAGCAAAAGCCTTCAAGAGGCAGTCGCGCTCTCGTGGGGCGCGCTGTTCGAACAATCCGTCATGCTGGCAGAGCCTTGCAACTTGATCGGTCCGGGTCCATCTACCGGATTTTGTGCATTACTCGCGGGGTATATCGTTCAGACGGAACGTCTGGAGGGGCAGTCCGTAACTGAAACTGCCCCGTTCCGGGTATCTTCCCGACATGCGCAACGTGATTTCCTCGACGTTCGTGATGCCGTTCGCGCATACGGTGTGCTATTGGAACAGGGGGTGCCAGGCCGAGTTTACTCGGTCTGCACAGGCCGCATTGTGGAACTGGGCAATATCGTGGAACGTATGATTGCGCTGGCCAAAACATCTATTCCCATACAATGGGGGGATGTGGAAGAGTCAGCATCCACTGAGGCATACCGTGCGAAAGAGCTGGAGGACATGGGCTGGAAGCCGACCATACAGCTGGGGCAATCTCTGGAGGATATGATTCAATACCGCCGAGCTGGAAAGGAAGGAACGATATGAGACCGAAAGTAACGATCGTCATTCCCTTTTATAACTGTGCATATGTGGATCAGGCTTTGCAAAGTGCACTAGAGCAAACTTATGGGCCCCTCGAGATTATTGTCGTCGATGACGGGTCCACGGAACATGTTGATATGCTTCAGGCCTATCTTCCGTATATACATTATTTGGGCAAATCCAACGGTGGAACAGCCAGCGCCCTGAATCATGGTATCCGACATGCCAGCGGGGAATATATTGCCTGGCTCAGCTCCGACGATACCTATCATAGGGACAAAATTAATAATCAGGTTTCTTTTATGGTGGAAAACGGTGCGTACATCTCCCACACCAATTTCAATTTCATCAATCAATACAGCCAAGTCACAAGTTATCAGGCAGCCGCCGTGTTTCCGTCTATGACGGAGTTTTACCGTTTTTTTCAGCAAGGAAATCCGGTTAATGGATGCACGGTTATGTTTAAAAAGGAACTGTTTGCACATATCGGTTTGTTTGATGAACTGCTGCCGTACACACATGATCTGGATATGTGGTACCGAGTAATGGTAGCGGGATATCCATTTCCTTTTCTGAACGAGTCCTTGGTTAACTACCGCTGGCATGATGAAATGGGAACCAAAAAACATTGGCCCGCTGTGGAGCGGGAGTACAACATAACCCAAGCGCGTTATCGAGATCGCTTCAGTCAGGTATTGAGCGGTTTATCCTCATGAAGCCGAAAGTCTGTCAGGGGGGATTGATATGGTAGATACGGGGATTGTTATGCCACTGTACAAACAGGATATCGGCTATCTGCAAGCTGCGATCTCATCCGTACTAGCCCAGAGCTACAGGGCATTTCGCTTCATCATTGTTATTGACGGAGCGCCGGAAATGGTGGGACCAGCGCTCCACGCAGCAATGGGAGACCCGCGCGTTCAGTTGGTTACACTCCCTCAGAACAAAGGAGTATCCCACGCCCTTAATCGAGGATTCGATGAGTTGTTTAAAGATCCTGCGATCAAGTATGTGACCTGGGTATCCAGCGACAATGTTTATAATTTTTCCTTTATTGAACGATTGCGGCAGGAGCTGGAGCAGGGACCGGACTCACTCGGCCTTGTGTTCTCTACTTTCCGCCAGGTTGACGCATGTGGGAACCCGTTGTATGACGAGCAGCATCAGCAAGCTTTGATCCGGTACCAAGGCCAGCCGCATCATGAATTGCTGAATGCCAGCATTGTCGGGGTTTCATTTATGTACAAAAGCAAATATGCCCGCCAGATTGGCGGCTATCGGCTGCAACCAGTTGAGGATTATGATTACTGGCTGCGGTTGACCGAGACGTGCAGCATGAAATTCATCCCGGAGATCCTGATGGATTACCGGGTGAATTCCACATTTAGTGTATCGGCCGGCCTGCACAGCCAGAAGGAGCACCGACGCTGGCGGCACGCATTCCAAATCGCCAAGCATGAGGCGAGAGCACGTCGGGGCATCCCACTTGAAATGACGATTTTAATGCCTGTCACGGCTATGGCTCAAGCTGAACCATTGCTGGATAATCTGCTGGAGCAGCACTACAGCAATTGCGTGGTACGGTTGCTGGATTTAACGCCAGAACAGGGAGCCGCCGCTTTCCTGTCGATGATGCTCGATCCTCGGTTAATCGTAACGCCACGTCAGCATTATTCGGTCCAGGAAGCACTGGTTCAGGCTATTGGTGAAACAACAACCCGCTTTGTTGTATGCTTCGGTGTCAAACCATATATTGCCGTGACGGATTTGCTGTATCTGACGGATTTGTTGCGCCCATTACAGGATACACATGCCTTTTCCTACTATACAGATGACCACTCAACCATCGGTAGCGGCCGAGGGGTTCAGTCCGTACCGCCGGAATGGAATTACGTGTATTACACCCACAGATTGCATCAAGCACTGGAGCAGGGCAACTTTAAATAACAGGAGACAGCGCCGGGATTGTGGTCAGTTCCGACTGAAGAACACGATGCTCCTGTACAACATTACCAAACTGATCCAGTCCAAAGTTGGAGAGCACAACATTGGCAGGTGCAGCGGAGACTACGTTGTATTGTACCTCGTAGGCAAGGACCCCTTGCACAAAGAAGGTACGTCGGGCAACAGAGTTTACAGGTAAGTTAACCGATGTCACGTATAAGGGGATCTTGGTATCCGGTACAAGCGAGAAAAAAATTTGGATGGTCACGGTTGCCGCGTTCACTGTATCCTCGTTGACCAAATTTACAACGACATTGGAGCAGGCAGTACCGAAATCTCTAGTGTTGGTCATATATCCGGTTGTAAAAGCCAATCGAATCATCCTCTCAAAAAACAGAATATTGGAAAACCCCTGAAGGGATGCTTCTATACTATGAATCTATTGAAAAGAAAGCTTGTATGGTTGTCTGTAGACTGTGCTGAAAAAAGTACATTTTAATAGAAATACTTCAGGCATGTCCATTTATATAATGAAGGGAATGCTTGCGATGCCTTTGAATTTTCAGGTAACACCCAGCGGTTTGCCCAAATTTGAGCCCAGTGTCGCCGTTAATTTGTTGAATCCGAATATCGTTGTAGCTGTCGCTGTTGACTTTAGTAGCGGGCCTCCGCTGATTGGACTGTATCGTTCCTTGGACGCCGGGGCGAACTGGACTGATACTTTACTGCCAATTCCACCGGGATATACAGGAGCCGAGGCAGGAATGGTAGCCTATCTGTTCCCGAATATTTTCATCATATCCGCACATGTGTTTCCAGGAAATGAGAACGGGGCTGTTGTGATCTATCGCTCTACGGACGATGGTGCCACCTTTGATCCTCCAGTGGTCATTAACCCGGGCTATGGAGATTACATTAATAATGACTGGACCAATATTACGACGGATAATGCAGGAGCAAGTCCCTATTTAGGGCACGTCTACGTTACGTATAACCGCCAATACAACGTAGAGTTTAATGCCCGGTCTGCGGCCTTTTACCAGCGTTCTACGGATGGAGGATTGACCTGGGATCGACCGTTATTGCTTTCCAATATCCAATCCTCCACGGAGCGGCCTGAGCCTGCGGTCGACAAATATGGCAGTGTATATGTCAGTTGGATTCGTACAGGGCCGCAGACACCGGCTTTCTTTATCCGGCGCTCCTTTGATGGAGGGGCAACTTTCAGCGGGGATATTCTTGTGTCCAATATAACGCTGGTGCCCAATCCTTTGCCCGTTCCTGGTTATGACTTTCGGATATTGAATTTCCCTAGCTTGGCCGCGGACTGCTCGGGTGTGCCTTCCACAACAAATACGCTATATGCCGTTTGGCAGGATTTTGGTCAGGGATACAGCAATATTTTATTGTCCAAATCAAGCGATTTTGGCGGTACCTGGAGTGCTCCGATCATCGTGACGGACAGCCCGCCCGGCTCGCAAAATTTCTTTCCTGCGATTTCGGTGTCGCCTAAGACGGGATTGGTCGTTGTCGTGTACTATACCAATCGCCTGGACGGCTTTAATCTGGATGTGTTCACCGCCCAATCGTCAGATGGAGGCAACACCTTTACGAACAGTCGTCTCACAACGACCTCCTTTAATCCGAATGTCGGTGGAGGCGAATCAGAGCTGATCGGCGACTATATTGATGTCGCCATCGTACCGCCGAATAGTTACATTTCCGTCTGGACGGATACGCGTACAGGCAGCCTGACGATTTTTGCTGGTGTACCGGGAGGTGGGTCCTGATGCCGAACGTACAGCTTACGCCTAACGGAAGGCTGGCGCAGGAACCGAGTGTAGCTTTCAACCTGCTCGACGGTACCATTGTGTCTGCGGCTATCGATTTTACGACAGGGCCGCCGTTGACGGTGGTATACCGTTCAGGTAACGGCGGTGTCTCCTTCACACAGCAGATTTTACCGCTGCCAGCCGGCTATGTAGGGGCGGAATCCCATAGCGTCAGCTACGGTTTTCCCAACTTGTTTGTCATAGCCTGTCACGTATTTACCGCAGACGGCTTGAGCGGTACTATCGCTACCTATGTATCCAGAGACAACGGTAATACATTTGATCCGCCCGTGATTGCCCAGCGGGGGTATGGGACATTTGTCAATAATGTTGAGGTCGGCGTGAAATTTGATACTTCTCAGGTCAGCTCCTATACCGGAAATATCTATTTATGTTATACGCATCAGTACAATCCTGACTTTTTTGGCGGATCAGTCATGTTTTTCCAGCGTTCGCAGGATGGAGGGATCACGTGGGATACACCCGTGGTGCTCACCGCTGGCTCCAATCAGATCACGCGGGGGGAAATCACCGTGAGCATTACTGGGGTGATTTATGTCGGGTACATTGTAACTAATCCGGTTAACCAATATCAGGTCATTGTGTCCTTCAATGGGGGGACAGCATTCAGTTCTTCGCTGCCTGTATCTTCTGTTGTCCCGGTTCCGAGTCCGTTGCCCGTGCCCGGGTTTGGCTTCAATGTGCTGCCGATGGCCAACATTGCGGTGGATCGCTCTACTAGCCCGAATCAGGGAACACTTTATGCGGTCTGGCAGGATAATCGGGCAGGGTATGCGGATGTGCTGCTCGCCCGTTCGGTGGATGGTGGATTAAGCTGGACTGCGCCGCAATCTGTGACAGGGGCTAGTGCAGGGGCACAGCATTTTTTCCCGGCTATTGATGTTTCACCTGTGACCGGTGTGATTAAGATCGTATATTATACCAATCAAATAACGACCTCTTTATTAGACGTATTTGTGGCCGAATCAACGAACGGAGGGAATACATTTACGAACCTCAGAATAACAGACAGCTCCTTTAATCCTAACGGGATTAGTCCCGTTCCAGTCGTTACGATTGGTAATTTTATTGATGTAACGATCGTGCCGAATAATGGATTTTTTGCGGTCTGGACAGATGCGTTATCGGGTTTCCAGCAAATTTACGGAAGCAACGGAATGTAGCTCAGCGTACGAGACAGAGGAGGTGAGGCTGTTTTGAAAATTTTGTTGGCTACGTACTGGCCGATTCCTCATTTGGGTGGCGTATGGCCCTTTATGCTGCAAATTAAACGGAGGCTGGAGCTACTGGGTCACACAGTAGACTTGATGGGGAACGGACCGGATACACCTAAATACCATATTGTTTTTGAAGATAGAGAGCTGCTGAAGGATCAACTGCTGCCCCTGCTGCATACGAAGCTGAATGAATCGGCTGTCCCTGTATTACATTTGGATTCATGGGTGCAGACGGTGGAAAAGGATCGATACTGTATGGAGCTGGCAGCTGCGTATTTCGGGGTTGAGCAGTACGATGTTATTCACACGCAAGATGTCATTGCGACGCGTGCTCTAAGTCGGGTCAAACGTAAGGACAGCGCGTTGGTAGCGAATATTCATGGCTCGCTGGCTCGTGAAGTTATGATGGCTCTGGAGAGGGATCATGAGGAGGGTTACCGTGAGACGTTGATGTGGAAATATTATTGGGCGCTGGAGCACTATGGCGCTCTATCCGCGGATATTACCATTACGTCTACAGAATGGATGAAACAGACGCTTGTGCGTGAGTTCGAAGTGCCTGAGCAGCAGATTGCTACTTTCCAATACGGATTGGATACCGAGCACTTCTGGGAAGTCCATGCCCGGGGAACGGACATAGTACGACCTGAGGGGAAAAAAGTTATGATTTGTCCTTCACGGCTGGTCTATATCAAAGGGCTGCATTATTTAATGAGCGCTCTTGGCCTGCTGAAAGCAAGTCGTACGGATTGGGTTTGCTGGATTGTCGGGGAGGGAGATAAAAGGGAAGAGCTTCAAACACAGGCGAAGGAGCTAGGGTTGGAGGAAGACGTGTTTTTTTTGGGGCATCGTGAAGATGTACCTGCTCTTTTACAATTGGCGGACCTTTTTGTCCATCCGAGCATACAGGATAATCAGCCGTTTTCGGTCATGGAGGCGCAGATTATGGGGCTTCCGGCAGTGGTATCGGATGCGGGCGGACTGCCGGAAATGGTGAAGCATGAACACACCGGACTGGTCTCCCCGGTTGGCGATGTGGAGGCACTGGCAGCTCATTTGCAGCATTTGCTGGCCCAGGATGAAGTGCGAATAGCTATGGGGAAACATGCCAAAGCATGGGGGACCGCGCATTGGTCTCTGGATGTTATGATTGAGCGACTCGTGAATATTTATGGGCAAGCGCTGAATCAAGTACGTTGAGTACGTTGATTCAACAGTTAGGAGGCAGAGCATGACTTTTCCTGTCGTTGGAGACTTGTACAACCGTATTTTTGAAATCCAGCAGTCGCACCCGGATCTGAAGGTCGATTACGCAATATGGAACCGAATTAATACTTCGTTGCCGGAAGATTATAAGCTGCCAGACGCTGACATTTTGGAACGTCTGAAACAATCCGCACCATGAAGGCACAGACCCTATAAAAAGGCAGGTCGGGCTTAAAACTCCCACCTGCCTTTAGTTTATTTCAGCTCATTGTCCAACAGGTTTTTGTCAATCTTCATAAACTGAGCCTCGAATTATGAGCGGCCCCGTAACAACAGCACGGCGGTCAGCTGATTGTACGGTCAAGCAGTATACATAAGGCTCTGCCTGTTCTCCCATTTCCTCATAGCTTAATTCTGCAAATCCCTCCTGATAACAGGAATCCTGCAACCAATCCAGCATAGGTCCCCGCTCATCATTGCGACGCAATCGAATGTCCAACTCCCCGATATCCCAGTTGAGCAGCGGATTTTCCCATGCCAGAGAGACTTCAATGACAATACGTCCTTCAGATTCACTTGCAGGAATGATTAATGTAGAGAGCACGCTCTCCTGTTCGGTGACCTGAAAAGGCAGTGCATATGTGTCTGGCTCAGCTTTGTTTTGAACTGAATATTTCAACATACCTTCTTCCTCCTCTGCCCGTTCATTAGGGTGTCACGGTAAAATGACTGGCTGTACGCTTAGCGACAATGTTCCCGTTTTCCAAAAATTCAGCCAGGATAAACAGCGTTTCCGGATTGTAAATACTCGTTACCACTCGCAGGTAAAAAGGATTTTGGGCGGTCTCCATATCCTTGAGTTCTAGCACGGAGCCAGCTTCGGGAGAAGGGTTCAATCGAAGGAGCTGCCGTCGGAAAACGCCACTGTCATTTCCCATTTCCAGCAACACATCGACGGCTCTCTTTTCACGATTGAAAAGGGTCACATGGCAGCTTTGTATGTGGGCGCTGTGGTAAGCGAGATGGTGATCGACGGTTAAAAGAAACACGGACATATGATGATGCCTCCTTGAATTCCGTTAGGTTACCAGCCTTAATATGATATGAAAAATAGCCGGGATTGGACTGGATAGTTGTACGCCTCTTTGACAAAAAGCGCATCGGTGTCCAACCCTTTTCGCCGTGCTGTGCATGTAATGTAGAGTGGAACAAACTACGGCCTGAAGTCCCTTTTCGACTACAGAAGAAGGGCCAAGCAGGATCTGAGGGAAGGGTCGTATTAAAAAAGGAGGCGCGGCTATGAGACTCGCACAGCTGGCAGGGGAATATGAAGCGGTCTTCAGTCTGGGACAAAACTGTACACCTGCCATTCAATTGGAAAAGAACCGTTTGCGGCCGTTTGCCGGGGTACTGGATTGGATGATGTCTGACACGCTGTCCGATGTGAACCGCTTGCTTGAAAATCGGTTTGCCGGATTTATGGATTTGCCTAATTTAAGTGTCGTTGGTACGAGCCAACTGAATTATATGGTCAGAGATATCGCTTATAATGTGATCTCGGTACATGATTTTCCGCAGGAACGCAATACCTCCTCAGATCTGGTGACCTATCCCGAGTTCAAGGAAAAGATAGACCGTCGTATCGAACGTTTTTTTGCAAAAACACAGATGGCGAAGCGCAGCTTGTTCGTCCGTATGCTGGGAACCTATGAAGAAGTAGAGGAACTGGAACGTATTTTGTCGGGCATGGTAGCGAATGAATTTCGTTTGTTGGTGGTGAATTGTTCCGGCGTAACGGAGTTGACGGAGGTGGATTGGCAGCTTCCGCATGTATGCTCGGTGGAAATGCCTTTTGCCGATGTATGGAATTACAAGAGTGATCCGCACTGGCGTACCCTTTTTAAAGGGATGACCTTGTCTTCGGAAAGGGGAGGGCGTCGTGCTTGAGCGGTTGCAGGGGGATTATGATGCTGTATTCAGTTTGGGTGGACATTGCTTGCCTTCCATTCAGCTGGATAAAAACGGACTGCGTCCCTATGCGGGTCCGCTGGACTGGATGATTTCCGGTAACTTGTCACAGATCAGTCGCTTGCTGGACGCCCGTTTTGCCGATTTTATGGATGTTGATAGTCTACGTGTCACGGGGCATGATTACGGCGAGCATAACTTCATGGTTGAGGATGCATCCTATGGGATTACAGCAGCACACCATTTTCCGGTTAGCCAGAATACATCGGAGCAGCTGACTTCCTACCCTGCATTCAAAACGACGCTTGATCGCCGCATTGCACGTCTACTGGACCAATTCGCGCTTGCGTCCCGTCTGCTACTGGTTCGTCTCGGGGGTAGTCGGGAGCAAGCGGTGGAACTACATGATGTGTTATTACAGAGGATTACACATGATTTTCGCTTGTTATACGTGGATTATACAGGGACTGATGGTGTGACGGAGCTGGACTGGGGGTTGGAGCGGCTGGTTTCAGTGGAGCTGCCACCTGAGGATATATGGAACGGTCAGGATGAGATGTGGCGTTATATGCTGGAAAACGTGAGACTGCATGTCTGAGGTGCTGAGATTCTAGAGACACATTATAGATTGTCTTCGGACTGTGCTTGTGCCTGCGCCAAGCTATAGGGAGTCGCATAACATGATGCGAAGGGAAGTCATATGCTTCGGTACAAAAGGAGGGTGAGCTAGTGAAGGCTTTGGTCACCGGGGGAGCCGGATTTATTGGTTCTCAGCTGGTACGTGCGCTTGCTGATTCGGGCATCAGAGTGCATGTGCTGGATAATCTGACGACCGGGAATATGGCAAATGTGGACCCGCGCGCGGTCATGCATATTGCGGATATTCGCAGCTCTGAAGCTAGGACGCTGCTGATTCGGGAAAGCCCGGATATTGTGTTTCACTTGGCCGCACAGGCGGATGTGCAGCAATCCATCCATCGACCCGATGAGGACGCGGATGTGAATGTGCTGGGGACGATTCATTTGTTGCAGGCTTGTCATGAAGCGGGTGTGTCGAAATTTATATTTGCATCCACGTCCGGTGTATATGGAGAGTTGCAAAAGCAATGTATACAGGAAGACGATCCCGTGGAGCCCATTTCAGGCTACGGACTGTCCAAGCTGACCGCAGAATCGTATATTCGACTTTTTTATCGGCTGTACGGTATGAACTATACGATTTTGCGTTATGGAAATGTGTATGGTCCCGGTCAGGCCGCGAAGGGAGAGGGTGGTGTAGTCGCTCTCTTTATGGAGCGGCTGAAAAAAGGAAGTCCCTTGCTCATTCACGGCGATGGGACACAAACCCGAGACTTTGTGTACGTCAAGGATGTAGTTCGAGCGAATATGGCGGCTATCCATGCAGCGGACCAACGTACAGTACATGTAAGTACAGGACGAACGACGTCCATTAATCGACTGGCCTACGATTTACTAAAGCTGCACGGTTCGTCTGTCCGCCCTGTGTATTCACCAGCGCGAGCGGGAGACATTCACCATAGCTGTCTTAGTAACGCAGTCGCCAGACATTGGCTTCGTTGGGAACCGCTATACGGCATTTCTGCCGGTTTACAGGAAACGTATGTGAGCAGTATGGGTTCAGGCAAAGAAGGTATGTCTTGATAAAGAGCGCGCAACTCAAGAAAGAGACTGAGGTAACTCTCAGCCTCTTTTTCATTTGAATAGCAATTAGATGTTCTCGCCAGCCAGCTTCAAGGCTTGATCTAGGACAGCTGCACCGTTTCCTCTACCATAAGCCAACGTGTCAATGACATCTACAGGGATACCATAGGGAGCTGCAATTTCGGTTACTGCCTTTTTACGCATCCGCACTTGAGGTCCGAGCAAAATAGCAATCACAGAATCTGTAACGGCTTCTAGCTCTTCCTTGATGGTGCTTTCGGGGATGGCTTCGATGTTCAGCTCTATGGATCTTGCTGTTGCTTCTTTTTTCATTTTAGAAACCAAAATGGATGTGGACATACCCGCAGCACATGCCAAAATAATTTTTTTCATATTTGAGCGCCTCCAGAATTCATTTTTAACTATTTATACTCTTCATCCAGATCAGCAATAAATGAGCGTTCCTTGATAGCGGCTTGATACCAGTAGCCGGATTTCTTCAAATGCCGACTTCGATCATTGTCAAGGTTAATTTCCACCAGTCCATAGCGATTTTTAAAAGCATTCATGGGAGAAACGTTGTCTGTAAAGGCCCACAGCATATAACCTGTACAGTTGGAGCCCGCTTCTACAGCTTGTAATGTGTAGTATAAATGCTCAGTTATAAAGTCAATACGATAGTCGTCCTGAATAATGTGTTCCTCATTTTTGAAAGCAGCTTCATTCTCAATGCCCATACCATTTTCCGCGACAAACCACTCGATATTGTGATATTCGTTCTTGATACGCATTCCCATATCGTAAATGATTTTCGGATAAATCTCCCAGCCCCGTGACTTGTTCATTCTTTTACCCGGAAGATCAAAATGCTCATAGTAGTAAGAGGGGTGAAAGGGGGTGTTTTCGTTCCACGCTTTACTCTGTGCTTTTACCCGGTGGGGATAATAGAGATTGATCCCGACGTAGTCAACGGTATTTTCCTTAATGACTGCCAGTTCTTCCGCTGTAGCTTCAAATGTAATATCATGCTTGCCCATGAGATCGAACAATTCTTGCGGGTATTCGCCTTTAATAAGCGGGTCCAGAAATACTCGATTGTAAAATAAATCATACACATGTGCGGCATACTGGTCATGAGGGGCGCTTGATCGGGCATAAGTGACTTCGGGATTCAGAATAACGCCTATTTTAGCCCCTTGCTGACTATAGTTTTTTGCTTTGAAAAGCTGTACGCATTTCGCGGTAGCCAGCGTTTTATTATAGTTCCATTGCATCCACTTCCGCGTATTTTGTTCATAGGGATAGCGAAGGGCATCTAGATAGACACGAGTCTGTACAACAATGGGCTCATTAAACGTAAACCAGTGCTTGACCCGATCGCCGTACCGTTCAAACACTTTCTCCGCATATTTTACAAACAGCTCCACCACATGCTTGGAAGACCAGCCCTCATATTTGTCCAGCAAATAGGCGGGTACCTCATAGTGTTCTAGACAAATCATCGGCTCGACTCCGCTTGCAATCAGCTCATCAATGACCCGGCCCATATAATCCGCATACGTTTCATCCACCACTACATTCTCATAATCCGTTAAGAAGCGGGACCAATTAATAGAAGTACGATAATGGGTTAAACCAATCTGCTTCATCAGCGCAATATCTTCGGTATAGCGATTATAAAAGTCGGTTGCAACCGCGGGTCCATATCCATTGTGCCAGACATAGCGGTCATATTTGTACCATTGGTCTAGGTATGAGTCCTGACCTTCTTTTTTACCGCTCCAGCCCTCTGTCTGCCAAGCGGAAGCCGCTGCACCCATAATGAAATTCGACGGAATTTGTATCGTATGTTTAGCCATGACATGTTTCTCCTTTTCATTGAATAAAGAATGCGTTTTCAATTAATTGATGTATTTCTATAGTAACGCATTATTCAGCCGTTCGCTTGTTGGCAATTTTGACGAATGGGAAATAAATGATAATGGCTACCACAATACAAATGATCTGAGTTACGACGGCGCCAATGCTTCCACCTGTAGACAGGTAGGCATTAATAATAGGCGGAGTAGTCCATGGAACCATGACGACGGCTTTACCTGCAAATCCAAGCAACGTCGAGAAGTAACCAATCGTTCCTGTGATGAGCGGAGTAATAATGAAAGGGATAGCCATCAATGGATTCAGCATAATCGGAAGTCCAAAAATGACAGGCTCATTAATATTAAACAGACCCGGACCCAATGAAAGCTTTGTTATTTCCTTCATATCTTCACGCTTGGAAGCGATCATAATACAAATCAAGAGGGCCAGCGTAATTCCTGAACCACCGATACTCATGTATACGTCCCAGAAAGGCATCGTAATAATGTTCGGAATGGGCAGTCCTTGCTCATAAGCAGTCATGTTGACGGTAATCGCGCCAAGTAGCAGGGGTTCACGAATGGGCTTTACCATTTGGTTCCCGTGAATACCGATCACCCAGAAGATTTGCGCAACCAGCATCAGCACCAGTATACCTGGCAGTCCCTGTACTACGGTCTCCAGAGGTTTTTGCACCACATTATAGACGGCATCGTACAGGTAGAGACCTGTAAACTTATGAAAAAAGAATCCAAACATTGAGAAGACAGTCACCGTAATAATGGTAGGAATGAGTGCCGAGAAAGAAACGGCCACATTGCTGGGAACACTCTCAGGCATTTTAATTTTTAGTTTATCGGACTTGCCCAGTTTGCTGTATAGCTCAACGGATAGGATGCTTATGAAAATACCTAAAAACAAGCTCTTGGTATCCGTAAATTGACGGGCTATGACGTCTGTTACTTTTTGCATGTCACCGTTAACCATCAACTCTATCGTGGTCGGTGTCACAGAGATAAAACAGATTAAAGCAAGCAAACCGGGGAAGAGATTTTTCTCACCGTTAATTTTTCCTAGCTCTAGACCAATCATGAAAATAGCCAGAATGGTAAGGATATTCAAGCTGGCATAGTTAATGCCTGAGAAAATCGGTTTGTACTCAGCCAGGAATGAGAATGGCCTAAAATGGGCCAAACCATTGACCGGGTCCATGACCATATTGGAAATCAGTACAGCAAAGGCACCGACAATAATAACGGGCATCAATGTGATAAAAGCTGATTTGATCGCTATAATATATTTAAAATTGTTGATTGCATTTGCTACCGATGTGAGGCCGTCAACCAGTTTGTCTTTGAAAGCCATAAGATAGCGCCCCTCCCTCTACGATTTCGGTACGAATTGATCAATGCGTTCATACAGGTCTACAAACTCTGAGGCCATATCGCGAATGGTGATGGCATTCATCAAATGATCTTGAGCATGTACCATCATGACGGACATCTCTGTTTTTTCACCTGCTGCTTCCTTGCGGATGATTCTGGTTTGAATTTTGTGGGAGGACACCAGTTCTTTTTTTGCTGAGGCTAATTCTTCTTTGGCTTCACGGAATTTCCCCGCCTTTGCAAGCTCAATCGCTTCCATGGCCGAGCTGCGTGCATTCCCTGCGTATAATATAATTTGGAATACAATCTCTGTATCATCCATGTCCTCCATGTTCACGTCGTGCTCTGTAGATTCATCATTATTCACGTGATCTTCTCTCCTTTCAATCTTCCCTTCGTATAGCTATTATAATTTGGAATCGCTTTCAACATAACGCACATTATTTCCTCTTCTTAACGGAAATAAATCGTTCTTCATACTCCTCATGTTCAACAATTTTTATGCAACACTTCTATGAATTCTGTATACGACTTGCAGCGAATAAGCTGCTGGACGAGCTGTTCATTATTTAAAATATCAAGCAAAATATGATACATAGTCTGTAAATCTTCTGATTTAGTACGCTGTATGCAGAGCATACAAATAAATTGTACCGGCTTGCCGTCCCAGTCGATAGCTTTTTGTAATGTACAGATGGCCCAAAACGTAGAATCTGCGAAAGGTTCCATCGGATGCGGGATCGCGACAAAGTTGCCAAATGAAGTGGGGGAAACGGCTTCACGCTCTATTACAGATTGCAGCAGGGGGCCTTTTACAAGATCTGCTTCGTGTATTTTTTTGGCTATAAATTCAAGCACTTGGAGTTTGTTCTCAAACTTCTGCTGAAGAAAGACCAATTTTTTTCGTACATACTGCACAGCAGGAAGTCTGGCCTCAGAAATGGCTTGCTCAATTTTAGTAATATCGGAACCGCCTAAAAATGTATTCACATGGATCATGGGGATAGAAAGCGGTTCTGAAATGGGGATCGTGCTAATAACAAAGTCCAGTGTATCCAACGGCATTTGTTTCAGCTTATAAAATTCAGTGGTTCCCACGATATCCAACCTGGAACCGAAGACCGATTGAAGCTTGTAATACAGCAGCTTAGCGCTACCGAGTCCAGAAGCACATACGATCATACATCTTTTGGGCGCGTCCTCCATTTTCTTTCTTTCCATCGCGACTCCGATATGAATGGCTAAATACCCAATTTCATTTTCCTCGATGTGTATATGAAGCCGCTGCTTGATGACCTCCGCAGCAATGATACCTGCTTCAAAGGCAAGCGGGTAATTGGCTTTGATTTCATCCAGCATAGGATTACGCAAATTCATTCCGTATTGATAGCGGTTAATCACCGGTTTGAGGTGAAGGCAAAAAGCAATCAGCAATTCTTGATCGTTTTGAATGTTCATTTTCAACTGCTGATCAATTTGGTCAAGTATTTCAATAGTCAGTTCGTAGATATCTTTATCAATGATCTTTTTAATCTCCACTTCATCCATACGGGCACTAACGACGGTCCTTATACCCAACAGGTGAACAGCAATGTACGCAACTTCAACAAGTGGAAAGGAGTACTTCATGTTTTGTTCCAAGGCGGATACGATCTCAGTCGCCACCCTAAACTCTTTTTGCGCTTCGATTTTTTTCATCTCTTGAGGATAATACGAAACATACCTTTCTTCGCGAATACGCTTACATGCTATAGCAATATGAATGACCAGATTGTTCAGGGCAATGTCCGACAGCTGAATATCATTGATCTCAATACGATCCAGAATCACTTCTCTTATGAATTCCATCTCTTCGTTAGAGATCAGAGGAGGGGGGGACATCTGCTGGTTGCCTATTTCATCTATCCTATTAAATATATAGTCGGAAATGCAATAACGCAGCCTGGCCTCATTACCTTTGACTCGAATACCATGATAGGGTCTATTCTCCAGGGAAAGTCCGTAAGTTGCCAATAACTTGCGTAGTTCTTTGAGGTCATTCTGTAAAGTAGATCGACTAACATACAGGATCTCGGCTAAATCATCAAGTTTAACATATGCATTGGTAAGCAACAGCTTTTTCATTAAAAAACGATTTCTGGCTTCAGAAGAATTCGCTAATGGATAGGGTACATTATTTTCATAATCCTTTAATTGCTTCAGCAGATGATGAAATGCTTGTTCGTCCCGAACCTCTAACTTGTAGCCCGTTCCTTTAAGGGGTTTAACTGCTGCTCCATGCTTTGACAACAGCGCACCCAATTCCTTTAAATCCGTTCGTATCGTTCGAGAAGATACCTTCAATGCATTTGCCAAGTGTTCTCCATTGACCATCTGTTCAGCAACCAATATACGAAGAATATCAAAAATACGCACAACGAGCCCCCTTTCTTAGCTGTTCTGATGAACAGTATACAACGGTTAGAGCGTAACCAAAAGAAGGGTTGACAACAGCGTAAATCCTAGATGACCTTGACACACCAGCAGATTCAGAGATATAGTAGACACAATAAGTCTTTGATTGAGGTGTAGTTATGAAATTTACAAAAGCTACAAATTATGCACTGCACACCATGCTCATGCTCGTTGCTGATTCGTCGGTTAAGCCGGTAGGTGTTCAGCAATTGGCCGAATCCCAAAATGTTTCACCAACTTATCTTTCAAAAATTTTGACGAGGCTTGTGAAGGCTGGAATGATCGAATCCGTTTCTGGAGCCAATGGAGGCTATCGCCTATCCCGTCATAAAGATGATCTTACTTTTTTGGATATTATCCATGCCATTGAAGGTACGAATTCTTTGTTTGAATGTGATTTTGTCCACGGATCTGAGTGCCTGATTCAAACTGTAATGAGGGAAGCAGAGGAGAAAATGGAACGACATCTTAAAAATACGAAATTGGTCGATTTGGCGCAAAAGCAAACGCAAGTTTAAAAGTAAGCGACTTTATATAGAAAGAGGGTGGTTGCCAGTTATGTAAAGCGTTTTTTTGGTTTTATTACAGATATAAAGAGTCTTTAATATCTTCGAAAAGGAGTTGGGTGTTATGCTGTACGATTGCGCTATTATTGGTGGAGGGCCCGCCGGATTGAATGCAGCCCTCGTGCTGGGCAGGGCAAGAAGAAATGTGGCTTTGATTGATAATAATCGGCCCAGAAATGCGGTTACGCATGCGTCGCATGGTTTTATTACGAGAGACGGCGTAACGCCAGCCGAGTTCCGCCGTGTAGCTTATGAGGAAGTGCTGCGTTATCCGTCTGTCCATCATCTGCAAACCGAGGTTGTTTCGATTACGAAAAACGAATCCGGATTTGAGGTGCTTGATTCGTCAGGCCTTCGCGTTCAAGCGCGAAAATTGATATTAGCGACGGGCGTAAAGGAGATATTCCCCGAGATCGAAGGTTTTTATCCGTTATACGGGAAAAGTCTGTTTAATTGCCCTTATTGCGACGGCTGGGAGTTGCGGGATCAACCGCTTGTCCTTGTCTCTGAATCGGCGGCTATATATCATACAGCCAAACTACTCCTTAATTGGAGCAAGGATTTGATCGTATGTACGAACGGTCATGCATCCCTGTCGGAAGAACAAAAAGAACGGCTTCAATCCAAGAGAATTGTGGTAATGGAGCAACCTGTTTCAGCGTTCATCGGTCACAATGGGCAGCTGGAGCATGTGCGCTTTACGGATGGCACTCAAGTCCCGAGGGTCGGCGGTTTTGTGTCTCCCCAGTTTGTACAAAGTACACCGTTTGGAGAACGTTTGGGCTGTGAAAGAACGGAGTCGGGCGGGATCAAGACGGATGAAGCGGGGAGAACCTCCATACCCGGTGTATATGCTGCCGGGGATTCATCGTACTTCATGCCTTCTCAGTTGATTTTTGCCGCGGCCGACGGCAGTCGAACCGCTGCGAGCGTAAATATGGATTTGACAGAGGAAGATTTCAGCGAATGACGAGAAATTGGAATATTCTATATGGAATCTGATGATAGAAAAGGCCGCCAACATGGCGGCTTTATTCTAAAATCATTGAGAGAGCAAGCAATAATAAACCAATGATCATAGGTCATTTCAAGGCTAAACAAGATCTTCTTTCAATAACCTCTGTATTCACAAGAACCTGAGTATGATGCCTCTGATGATTGTTATGCCTCTCCATAAGCAAGTTTACAGCAGTTCGGGCCAAAATATCCTTTTTCACATGAATGGTTGTGAGTTCCGGGCTAATGACCTTGGCCTCATGAATATTATCAAACCCCATGACGGAAATTTGTTCAGGCACTCGAATGTTCATTTCCTGAAACGTTTTAATGGCACTGATCGCCATATAATCATTTTCGCAAAATAGGGCTGAAGGTAGCTCATTCAATTCATGAATAGCTGTTTTAAATGCGTCCTGTGACATCACAAGCATGGGATGCATATCAAATATAAGCCCATTTTCTATGGAAAGATTGTGCTCCTCTAAAGCTGCCATAAACCCTTCCTTTCGTTTTTTAAAGTTAAGAATTCTGGTACTGGATTGTACGTATCCTATCTTTCTGTGTCCTGACTGAATTAAATATTGGCCTGCCTGATATCCACCAAGATAGTTGTTAATAGATACGAAACTGGCGTCGACGTGTTCAAAGTAGGTATCTAGAATCACGATATTGGAATGAATGGATTGTATAGAATGAATAATCTCGGAAGTTAAATTGGTGCCAAGCAGAAGTATGCCTGAAGAAGGCTGATCTTTTTCCAAAGCAGATAATTCTTCTTCGAGGCTATGGCTATCAAAAGACGAAAAAATCAAGGTGTTTCCATGTTCTCTCACCTGATTGGTAATATGATGAATTAATTCATTGAAAAATGGAAGTGAATCATAATGCTC
Organism: Paenibacillus sp. FSL R10-2748; assembly: GCF_038005565.1. Classification (NCBI taxonomy): domain Bacteria; kingdom Bacillati; phylum Bacillota; class Bacilli; order Caryophanales; family Paenibacillaceae; genus Paenibacillus; species Paenibacillus sp. FSL R10-2748. Next base: position 181,558 of record NZ_JBBOTK010000006.1, on the reverse strand, counting down.
TGTTACGATGTCTGTATTTTTACAGGCCACAAAGCGTATCACATGATGATTTTTAATGACTTCCTTGCTTGTCTTCATGGTGCGTGGTTTATATCCATGCTCTTGGGCTATTTTTAGAATTTGCTCCTTGGTTTCTTCACTGACTCCGGGTTTGTTATTAAAAGCAAGAGAGACAGCAGATTTCGAAACACCTGCAAGCCTTGCAATATCATCAATTTTCAATGTGGAACCCCCTATTGAACTAAACTACATAAATTATATCATTACTCTACAAGAAAGTTTAGATTATAAACTAAACTAAACTAAATAAATGAAAAGAAAAAAATGTTGACCTTTTATTATTTATAGTGTTAATATGCAAGTGTAAAGCGCTTTAATTTAGTTTATTTGCGAAAAAACATATAAATTTAGTTGTTTATTTTAGTTTTTTGTTTAGGGGAATTTGTGAATGTAGCAAGAAAGGAAAGGTGATTCATTTGAGTTTAAACATTGCTGAAAATCAAAGAAGTTTTACAAAAGAGGACAAACCTTTTTTTTATTTGGCAGATACGGTTTGGAGTGTATTTACCAACGCGACGATAGAGGAGTGGAGCGATTATCTTGACTATCGGAAGATGCAAGGTTTCAATGTGTTGCAAATCAACATGCTCCGACAATGGGACGCAAGTGAATCGGATCTGAATCTACAGCCGTTTGCATTACTGGAAAATGGGGATTTCGACTACCATACATTAAACGAAGCTTATTTTGACCGGGCAGAAATCATGTTGAAAATGGCTGTAGAGCGTGGATTTGTTCCGGCACTGGTTCTGTTGTGGTGTAACTATGTACCGGATACATGGGCCGAAATGTTCCAAAAGGGTAACAAAATGCCATTTGAATGCGTTGAACCCTATGTAACGTACGTCGTAAACCGTTTTTCTCCATTTGATCCTATTTTTCTGGTTAGCGGGGATAGTGATTTTCCGACTGAACGCGCCAATTCCTATTATTTAAAAGCACTGGACATTGTACAACAATTAAGCCCTGCAAGCTTAACTACGCTGCATATTCAAGGGAGATTGAGAGAAATTCCTCCAGCCTTTGAGAAACACAAGGGTCTTGGATTCTATATGTATCAATCAGGACATAATTCCGAGTTTCAGCATGTGGGCCATGAGATTGCTCAACATTTCTACCATAAGCCGGATATACGGCCTGTCATTAATGGAGAGCCATGTTATGAACAAATTAGTTATAGCCGCAATGTGTATGGCAGATACACAGCACTGGATGCCAGAAAAGCAGCATGGCAAAGCCTCCTTGCAGGCGGGGGTGCGGGCATTACCTACGGAGCACATGGCATTTGGAGCTGGCACAAAAAAGGAAAGAAATTCGGCATTGTAGAAGGGGAAGGATTCGATAGTCCCTATGATTGGAGAACAGCATTGCGATTTGAGGGCGCATGGGATTATTCCTTTATTAAATATTTGTTTGAAATGTATAACCTGATTGGCATAAAGCCGTTGGATATTGTTTTAAACAAGACAGAGGAAATCAGAGCTGCGGGGAACGAGAATACCCTTATCTTGTATGTCCCGGTTAACACGAAGGTGCGGCTAAGTATCAACGTGCAGGATTACAAGTTTACAACGATTGATTTAGCCGGGAAGCGGTTTGCCCAAACTGACGTGTCCGTCCAAAAGGATCAATCGGTGCTAGACATGCACAGCTTTGAAAGTGATGTTGTCATCATCGGAACGAAATAAAAACAGAGAAGAATGTGGATGGAGTGAAGCAACATGTGGAAAATCGGCGTTATTGGAACGGGATATTGGTCGGAAAAACATATAAAAGCATGGCAGTTTATCTCGGATGCAGAAATCAAAGGATTTTGTGATCGAAATTAAGATTTACTTTTTCAAAAAGCAGCTCAATTCCATATACCTACTGAATTGGGAGAAGTGCCGTAATTGTCGCAGTTATAGCACATCCAGCTACTACGGATAGAAAAATAGAAAGCGCATCCAAGAAGGAGTGAACATGATGGATCATAAAAAAACAGCCAAAGAAGTATTAAGTGCCGTGGGCGGAAATGAAAATGTGAACAGTGTCATTCACTGTGTCACTCGATTGAGATTTAAACTGAAGGATAATCTATTGCCAGATAAAGAAAAGATCAAGCAGATTGACGGTGTCATTACCGTTGTGGAAAGTGGTGGCCAATTTCAGGTGGTCATCGGAAATGAGGTTCCCAAAGTATACGAAGCTCTTTTGGATACAATGGGAGTAAAGCATGGAGATCAAATGGTTGAAGACGATCAAAAAAATGAAAAAGCGAGCCTATTTAGCCGCTTTGTCGATGTAATTTCAGGTGTGTTTATGCCCGTTGTGGGTGTGCTCGCTGCTGTGGGGATTCTAAAAGGACTATTGGCTTTATGCACATCCCTGGGCTGGATGACTGATCAGATGGGCACGTATAAAATTTTATATGCGACAGCAGACGCAATGTTTTATTTCTTTCCGGTTATTCTAGGGTTTTCAGCAGGTAAAAAATTTGGAGGAAACCCGTATCTGTCTGCCGTTTTGGGAGCAGCGATGGTGTACCCGACCATTACTTCCGCCTTTACGGATAAAACGGCGCTGTCCTTTTTGACCATACCTGTCGTTCTGATTAATTATACTTCTTCTGTTATACCTATCATTATTGGAGCGTTCTTGGCAGCAAAGGTCGAAAAAATGATAAGTAAGTTTGCACCTGCCTCCATTAAAATGTTCATGGTGCCTTTTCTGACCTTGCTCATCATATCACCGCTTGTTTTTCTGGTTGTCGGACCGATAGCAACTATAATCAGCGATGGGTTAGCCAAAGGCTCTATGTGGATTTACCAGTTAAGTCCGGCTGTAGCTGGTCTCGTTCTAGCCGGGTTCTGGCAGGGCATCATTATCTTCGGTCTGCATTGGGCGTTCATTCCAATTCTCCTGAATAATGTAGTTACGAACGGGTTTGATCCGATTAACGGTATGCTTTTCTGTACGACTTTTGCGCAAACAGGTGCGGCATTTGCCATCGCTTTGAAATCACGGGACCCTAAATTAAAACCTATCGCCACTTCTGCCACAATTGCGGGTTTGATGGGGGTTACTGAACCAGCTATTTACGGGGTTACTTTACCCGCTAAAAAACCGTTTATTTTAGCCTCGATCGCTGGAGGTATAGGAGGAGCTGCTGCAGGCTTACTCGGCTCAACGGCATATGGATTTGCTTCAGGCGGCATTTTTGGTATACCTCTATTCATTAATCCAAAAGGCATGGATGCAGGTTTCATCGGCTTTATTATATCTTTGGTTGTAGCTTTTGTAGTCGCATTTATTTTGACCTATCTTTTTGGTTATAAAAATGCAAAACCTGCGTCTGAGATTAAAATTGCAGATGAAAACAAAGAAGAAGAAAAAGCGGTATTCAGTCCTCTACACGGTGAATTGATTCCTTTAACTGCAGTAAAAGATGAAGCTTTTTCCAGCGGTGCGATGGGCCAGGGGGCCGCAATTATTCCGAAAGAAGGAGTAGCCTATGCTCCATTTAACGGAACTGTTGTTACCGTTTTCAAAACCAAGCATGCCATCGGGCTTATTTCTGAGGATGGAGTTGAACTGCTCATTCACATTGGAATTAATACGGTCAGCTTGAAAGGAAAACATTTCACTTCCTTTGTATCTGAAGGGGATACGATTCAAAAAGGGGACAAGCTGGTTGAATTTGATCCCAAGGCTATAGAGGATGAAGGATATGATATTACCACATCCGTCATTGTAACCAATACAGCCGTGTACACGGATATTTTAGTTGAAGATCCCAAGGATATTCATGCAGGAGACCGCTTACTAAAGATTAGATAGATTCCAATATTCCATAATAAAAAAGCAAGTTAAAGCTGACGATGACCCGTATATAAAAAGGGTTGTCGTCAGCTGTTTTTTAGTTACCTCACACCCAGCGTATTCATCATCTGCCTGAAGGAGCGCACATATTTATCCGGTGCCAACAGACTAACGATTCGTTCCAGCCCTTTCCTGCGGATAGATTCGCGTTGAGGTACGTTGTTCATCAGGTCTAGTCCTTCCAGTATCGCCTGCAAGATGTCCCCCTGCTGATAAAATTTACCGGTTTCGTTGTGGTCAATGAATGCTCGTACTCCGTCTGAATCAGAGCTTAATACCGGGCAACGACAGGCCATCGCCTCAGCAACCGCATAGCCGAAGCCCTCTACCAGCGAGGTCGATAGCAGGTAGCCGCCTGAGTCGCCAATCATGGAGTAGTACAGGGGCATTTGGGCATGAGGTACGCTTTTAAAACGCTCGATAATGGAGGACATGCCAAGCTGAGCAAGCATGTTCTCGAATTGTATTTTATCCTCCGGCTGAGACAAGGTGTCATCATAAAACATCCAGATTCGAAGATCAGCACGGTTTTGCAGCATCCAGTAAGAAATGTCGACAAAATGCCTCCAGTTCTTGTTGGGCTCCAATCGCCCAACCCAGGCAATAATCGGATTGGTTGGAGGAGTGTTAGATACATAATTAAATACGCTGGTATCCAGTACGTTTGGAAACACGTAGCGATTAAGCCATGGACACATGCTGGAGAATAAATTCACTAAATGAGTCGTATCTGGCAGGAGCACCGCATCGGCGTACTTTTGAAGATATGGAGCCGCATCCGCGACTACCCATGCCGCTTCCTCGTGTGGGCCAAAGCCTTGCGATTCATAGATTAATACCCCCTGATAGCCCAACATTCGCAGTCTGGGGAGCATGGGATAGTCCGAAGAGACGATAATTGCATCATAGCGATGAGCCTCCACCAGTTTTCGAATTTCTTCTTCAGAAGAGGTCATGAACACTGGAATATCGCCGTGTAGGTTTTGCATCCCCGTCCCCTGCTGATAATAGAGAAGGTGACACTCAATCCCGTCCTGCATGAGCACTTTACAGCGTTGGCGGTTCAAGGTTTCCACACCGCCGCTGGGTATATAAAAAGTAAATAGAACTTTGATCTCAATAACCTCCTTTGCCAAACGCAAGCTCCTATACCAAGTTATTCAACCCACAGGACGGGGTGTGGGTTTCTATGGAAGCCTGGATTGAATCAGCGCATAATTATGGCTAAGGCGAGGGTCTTCCGGGGAGTGCTCTGTTGCTTCTCTCGCAAATTCACAAGCTTTGTGTAAAAGGCCTAACTCGTAGCAAGCGAGGGCACCAAGATCATACAGTGTGGCGTCCCAGCAAAAATCCTCTTGCATGTACGTATCCGGTCGTGTTGAAATATGCAGCGCTTCTTCGACCATATGATAGACGGCGGGCCAGTTCCGTGTATGATAGGCCAGCTGAGCCATTTCCGTGTAAGGTTCACGTAAATACGGCGCTTCCGCAATAGCCCGGTATAACCAACGCGTTGCCTCCTGCCATTGTTCACTTGCCTTATAGGCTCTAGAAATAAAGCGCATCGAAGCGCTGCGTTCATCTGCCCAGCGTGCCTGCGGCATGGCAAGATGTTGTTGCAGTGTAGCAATGCACTCGTCCCAACGGCCATGATACATATATTCCCGCCCCAAGTAATGCATGTTGCGGTCATCCTCAGGAAACTCGCGTACAGACTGCTCCAGCAGTGGAAGGTATTGGCTGCGGGACTTGTGCGGATCGGGATCATGATACAAGCGTAGCTGGTCGGATCGGATGCTGCGTTCTTCACCCTCCCCGATATATTCAAGCACCTCGTGAACCGGGCGTACCCAGCGGTAACCGTGACGAGTGTGTATTTTTTCTTTCCAGAACCATGTATAAACGGTATCTTGCCCAGGCTGTCCATGTGTAAAGGCATATAGCATCCGGGTAGTTCCTTCCCTCCAGTTGCGTTCCAGCCGCGACCGCCAACCTTCCTCCCAGACTTCGTCCAGATCCGTACAGACACAAATATCTATATCGTCAGGGACCAGCCGTAGGGACTCATTGCGAGCCTTGTCAAAACGCCAAGGAGTTACCTGGATACGATGCACCTCTGCACCCGCTTCGCGTAGCAGAGAAACGGTATCGTCTGTAGAGCCGGTGTCCGCTACAATGACAACATCGGCTTCACGCATGGTGTGCATCCATCGTTTGGCGAATCGGGCTTCATTTTTGCTAATGGCATAGACAGCTATCTTGTACCGATTCGATTGTTGCATTCCGCTTGCTCCTCCTTTGACGTACTTAAAGATTGAGGGTTGAGTATGGGGGACATCTCTATTGGGGAGGATTCAGGATTGAGCTGAAAAATTGTCGATTATGCAGGACATGCGGGTCGTTGGGAATATACGTGGCAGCTTGCTCGTTGTGCCAATTCGCACGTGTGTAATCCTTCAGCCGAAAATGGCAAATGCATAGCTGGATATGAGGAAACCACGTTTGGTACGCGTCCTGTACTGGGCCCATCGTGTCGGGAGGATTGAGAGTGGTAGCCATGTCGTACCAATAAATAGCTTTGGTAATCTCATTTTTATGCAAAAAATAATGACCTATCCGACAGCATAGATCTGACCTGGGTGTATCGAAGGTCAAACTATGGAGAGCCGCGGTAATACTTTGCTCCAGCTTGCCCAGTTGTTGCAGGCAGTCGGCCATTTTGCTACATGCACTAATCGCATCCTCTACCCAGCATTGTCCGGTATCCAGAAAATTCCGGTAAGCCTGCACGGCCTGCTCATATCTTTCATTATCTCTTAACTCGTTAGCGTAATAGTAGAGGTCACGAGGAGAGAAGGCATGACCTTGGGCGAGCAACTTCTCATAAATTCGCAGGTTTCGCCCTGGAGAGGCCGTGTGTGTTCTAGTGTGAGTTATGGCGATATCGGCATGTTGAATATTCCCGTCAACGGCGAGGTACTCATGCACGGCTCCATGCCAACGGAACCCGGCTGACCTTCTGATCAAGCGGTTTCGGCGAAAATGTAGGGTGACATTGCCGTGATCATCAAAGGCATAATGATAATTCATAGACACAGAATCGACGGTTGGTACAGCTGAGGAATCAAGGGTTTGCTTTAGCTCAAGCAGCTTAACAGCATCCTGCTCCTTCAAAATATCATCGGCATCAAGCCAGAGAATGTACTCCTGCGTAGCTTGCTCAAACGAATAGTTACGTGCAAGGGCAAAATGATCTACCCATTCAAATGGAAAAATTCGATCTGTAAAGTTGCGACATATGTCAATGGTCCGATCCTGTGAACCTGTGTCCACGATATTGATCTCATCCACAATATGATGGACCGATTCCAGGCAACGGCCAATGGTATGTTGATCATTTTTGACGATCATGCACAGGCTGATACTGATCAATTGAGCATCACTCCTTTGGGAACCATTTAAGGATTCCGATCAAACATAAAGTTGGATTTAAAAGAGGTCTGATTTATAGAAGCCCTGCCGCAATCGCGGCAGGGCATGGATGACAAAGCCTTAACATGCTGTGCGGCTTTGTCGATAAGGTATGGTACATCGCTTAAAAATGATGTGACAGAAAAAGGAGGTTAGAGTCCGGTAGGCCCCGTAGGTCCAGTCGGCCCTGTAGGTCCGGTAGGTCCAATCGGTCCTTCTGGGCCTGTGTCTCCTGTTGGTCCAATCGGTCCAGTCGGCCCTGTAGGTCCAGTAACACCAGTGTCACCCGTAGCGCCAGTAGGTCCGACAGGTCCGGTAGCACCTGTGTCGCCCGTGGCGCCAGTAGGTCCGATAGGTCCAGTAACACCAGTGTCGCCCGTGGCGCCAGTAGGTCCGACAGGTCCAGTAACACCAGTGTCGCCCGTGGCGCCAGTAGGTCCGACAGGTCCGGTAGCACCTGTGTCGCCAGTGGCGCCAGTAGGTCCGATAGGTCCAGTAACACCAGTGTCGCCCGTGGCACCAGTAGGTCCAGCAGGTCCGGTAGCACCAGTATCACCCGTGGCTCCTGTAGGTCCCGTGTCGCCCGTAGGTCCGACAGGTCCAGTAGCGCCTGTGTCGCCAATAGGCCCGATCGGTCCGATTGGTCCAGCAGGTCCGGTAACACCAGTGTCGCCCGTGGCTCCCGTAGGCCCGACAGGTCCGGTAAATCCAAGGCCGAATGGTCCAGTCGGTCCAGTCGGCCCCGTAGGCCCGGTATCGCCAGTAGGCCCGATAGGTCCGGTAGCACCTGTGTCACCCGTGGCACCAGTAGGTCCGACAGGTCCGGTAGCACCTGTGTCACCCGTGGCACCAGTAGGTCCGACAGGTCCAGTAACACCAGTGTCACCCGTGGCGCCCGTAGGTCCGACAGGTCCGGTAACACCAGTGTCGCCCGTGGCACCGAGCAGGTCCAGCAGGTCCAGTAGCAGTGTCGCCGTAGCGCCAGTAGGGTCCGACAGGTCCGGTAACACCGGTGTCGCCCGTGGCACCAGTAGGTCCGACAGGTCCAGTAACACCAGTGTCGCCCGTGGCACCAGTAGGTCCGACAGGTCCAGTAACACCAGTGTCACCCGTGGCACCAGTAGGTCCGACAGGTCCAGTAACACCAGTGTCGCCCGTAGCGCCAGTAGGTCCGACAGGTCCAGTAACACCAGTGTCCCCCGTGGCACCAGTAGGTCCGACAGGTCCAGTAACACCAGTGTCACCCGTAGCGCCCGTGGGCCCGACAGGTCCGGCTGGTCCTACAGCTCCAGCTGCACTTGCTTTAACAAGAGCAATAGAATCAATGGCTACATCAGCAGTGTTAGCCAAGGCATTTTTACTAATAACCAAAAAGGCATAGGCTGCGTTGGCTGGAACAGGAGCTGTTACTTCATATAGGCTTTGCCATGTTCCGTTCACAGCGTCTGGCAATGTGCCTGAGCTCAAATAGGTAGTTAGCCCTGTGCCAAGGAAGCTAAAGGCTGCGTCATAGTAATACAGAAATATGTTAACTTGAGGACTGGACAGGCTTCCTACTTTTGCAGCTGAAAGGCTTAATGTATAGCTTTCGCCTGGTGCAGCAAAAACGACCTGGGAAAGAGATGCATCTACTGCGCCTCCTGCCAGGATCGCACTATAAAAGTTTGTCTTTTTTACAGATAAGTTAGTGACAGTCACATTGACAGAGCTCCAAAAAAGGGTTGATCCGATCTCGAAGTCGCCGTTAGAAACTAGATTGGTAAACAATACACTCATCGCTTTTATACACTCCCTTCACACGTTGTAATGATAGTAGATGCGAATCCATATCCTAGCGAACCGTACAAGTTTCCGAGGGCAGATGTGTATTTTTGTGTTCACATTTCAGACACATTATTTTAAGCTTCTATTTAAGTGACGTTAAGCTGGAGTTATATGTGGGGGATTATCATTAGAATTTAAAAGTGTAGCATAAGGTGCGGGGAGACCGCTCCGCGAAGGCTTTGAGCTTCCGATCGCTGTTGCTGTAGGATTCTTCTTTGATTAGATAAGACATATAAAGGTAAGAATCCTACAGCAAAGGCGAACGCTGGCGCTTCTCCAGCTTCAAATCCTCTGCTTCGCTGCTACCCGCTACTCATGCAACATTTTAGGTGGGAGGGAAGTAGGGGAGCAGCAGGGAGAAGATTACGATAAAAGAAAGGGTGGAACATGTGCTCAAAGTGCAGCAGGTGAGCAAGTGGTATGAGGGCAACCGGGGTGTACATAAGCTGGATTTTGAAATGCAGCGCGGTGAAATTGTTGGTTTCCTGGGGCCGAATGGTGCGGGTAAAACGACGACGATGCGCATGATTACAGGGTATCTTCAACCCAACGAGGGAGTGATTACGATTGACGGTATCCCGATTCAGGATAAGGGCAGACAGGCCCGTTCCAAAATCGGTTATCTGCCGGAGACTCCCCCTTTGTATGAGGATATGTCCGTAAGATCCTATTTAAAGTTTGTAGCTAGTATTCGGGACGTGCCTGCGAGAGAGCAGAAGCTGCGTATTTCGGAGATGATTTCCAGGCTAGGACTGAATGGGCGGGAAAAACAATTAGTCCGCAGTTTGTCCAAAGGGTATAAACAGCGCTTGGGACTGGCAGGTGCGATTATTCATAACCCGGATTTATTGGTACTGGATGAACCGACCTCAGGTTTGGACCCCAATCAGATTTTGGAGATTCGTCAGCTCATTCAGGAGATTGGCGAAAATCATACGGTATTGCTAAGTACGCATATATTGCCTGAGGTGGATGCTTTGTGCAATCGTGTTCTCATCATCCATGAAGGGAAACTGGTCATGGATGGGCGTCCTGACGCGCTCGGCGGTTCGATGGAAGATGGATTCAAGGTGAAGGTGGAGGTTAAAGGCAAGCGTGAGCAGGTGCTGGATGTCCTGCGTACTTGGGGAAAAGTAGAGGTTGAATCTATGGCGACCACGCTGCCTTCAGCGAACACGAATCTGACTGCCGCAGAGCCAGATATGACCGGATTGCTACTCACAGGAGCCTCCGGTGAGGATTTTCGCGAAGAACTATTTTATGTGTTGTCTGATGCGAAGCTTCCAATTTTGGAGATGAAAAAAGAAAACCTTAGCTTGGAAAATATCTTCCAGCAGTTAACGACCCGCGAGACGGAAGAAGGTCAGGTCAGCGATCCAGCAGTACAAGACCTACATTCCTCGGATACTGCAGCACCTACGGCCATCACGGTGGAGCACGGAGAAGCTGCGTCCAGCGACGATAAGGCTGAAAAAGATAAGGATACAGGAGGTAATCGGTCATGAGGCGTTTGTTCGCGGTCTGTCAAAAAGAGCTGCAAGCCTATCTGTGGACACCAACGACGTATTTTGCGCTTGCAGTGTACATGCTGCTGACGGGGTTACTTTTTTACACAAATTTTGTTATGTATCAGCCTAGCATTCTGGACTATCGACTGGTACTCGGTGACACCTTGTCCATGCTGGTGTTCGTCGTCCCATTGCTCACGATGAGGCTGGTTGCGGAGGAATTCAGGCAAGGTACGGATGAACTGCTGCTTACCTCACCTGTGAGTGTGACGGAAATGATCGTAGGTAAATTTTTGGCGTCGCTGGGCATGTTGCTCATATTGGTGCTGTGCAGTCTAGCGTATCCGGTCGTGATGTCCTTTTATGGGAAGCTGGATTGGACGCTGGTATTAACATCTGTGATCGGTCTGTTCATGCTTGGCGCAGCCATGATGGCGATCGGCTTATTCGCTTCGACGCTTTCACAGCATCAGATGATGTCGGCGGTCGTCAGTTTTATTATTTTACTTGTGTTCTGGATGCTGGATTCGTTTGGTGGACAGACGGGTGCATCTGCGGCGGTACAGCAATGGCTGGAACCTTTTTCACTAACCGCACGGTTTGACAGTTTCACCAAAGGATTGCTGAATGGAGCCGATGTGATGTACTACGTGACGGTGGCGGTGCTCTTTTTGCTATTCAGCATCCAAGTGGTTGAACGGAAACGGTGGAGGTAATGAATATGAAAAAATGGCTGGGTCATACCAATAGTGTGGTACTATCGATTGCTGCTGTAGGGATTTTTATTTTATTGACGTTATTTCTGCGGTCGTTAGGTGGCTTTCAACTGGATCTGACGGCAGGCAAGCAGTATACGCTGTCTGACCAAACGTTGACGACCATCCAGGGTGTAAAGGAAAACGTACGGCTCATTGCTTTTACCGTATCCACTTCACAAAATCAGAAGCTGAACCGGGATGTTACGGATATGCTGAATGAATACGCCAAGCGTAACAACAAGCTCAAGGTCGAGCAATACGATCTGAATCAGGAACCGATACTGGCCAAGCAATATGGTGTTACTGCAGCGTCTATTGTGTTGGTGCAGGGGGAGAAGAAGCGGGTTATAGATATTGGGAGTCTATTTACGCAAGCTCAGGGGAGTGGTGAAGGGGCATACCAATTTACTGGGGAAGAAAAGCTGACTAGTGGACTGCTGGGATTATCATCTACCCGTCAAGGGAAAGTAGCCTTTCTAACTGGACATGAGGAAATCCCATTGTCCCAAATGACTGAATTAAGTAGCTCACTGTCACAAGATAATGTGAAAACAGAGGAAGTTCAGCTCAATCAGGCGGGGAGCGTGCCCAAAGATGCGTCTGTATTGGCTATTGTCGGACCAGAACGTGATATCAGTGCAACGGAACTGAAGAGTATTCGTACGTATCTGAATGATGGCGGAAAGCTTTTTATGGCACTAGGCTTTCACCCGAACATGGGGTCCGATTGGAAAAACCTTGATGCATTAGCGGCTGATTATGGAGTGAAGGACACTCATGCCATCGTGGTGGATCAGGAACAGACGAATACACTTGGACCTCTATGGACGGTTCCTACCTTCGGCAGTCATGCGATCACCGACAAGTTGGCGGCTTCCAATCTGTACCCGGTTCTTTCACTGTCTATTGCTTTGCAGGCAGGAGAGCAGAAGGATTGGAAGACGACGCTTTTGATGAAATCTTCTGCAGCCAGCTATGGCGAAACGAATATCCAAGGGCTGCTGAACAACGAAACGCAGAAGGATGACAAGGACCCGCAGGGGCCGCTGAATCTCGGTTATGCGGTAGAAGGGAAAGACGGCAAGCCCAAAGCCGTTATTCTCGGAACGTCTGCCCTTTTAAGCGACACTGAGATCAACACAGGAGGCAATCGAGACTTTGTGCTGAACAGTCTGAATTATGTGCAGGAACATTCTGATGGGCTTACCATTCGTCCTCGTCAGGAGCAGGATTATAAGGTAGCTTACTTGACTCCTGCACAAGCAAAAACGATATTGACCATATCTGTCATCGGATTGCCGTTGCTATTCGCGGTCATCGGAATCTTATTATGGTGGAGGCGAAGAAGAGCATGAGAAAATGGATACCCACAGTGCTACTGTTAGTTGTATTGGGAGCGGGTATAATCTATGCAAAGAGCCAAAACTTCTTTCGTGAACAAGCGCCGGCGGCTCGCCAGCTGGTTCAGCTTACGCAAGAGAATATTACGTCTTTCGCGATCACAGGAAAGGACGGCAAGTCGGTGGAACTTGAACAACATGATGGTCAATGGAGTATGAGCAAGCCACGGACTTACCCGCTAAACCAATATACAATAGACAATTGGCTAGCAGCGATTCAAAATGTAAAGTTGGGTGAAGTGGTGGAATCTTCCCCTACAGACGTAGCCAAATATGGGATCAGCGCTACCCATGATCAGATTGAGATTAAGACCAAGAAGGGCGACGTTCGTACCTTTGCCTTCGGTGAAACGTTGCCTTCCGGAGATGCTGTTTATGTATTATCAGACAAAAAAGAGATAGCTTCTGTACCTATAGATACACTTTCAGGGTTGTTGCTGGGTGCTGATGATTTTATAGATACAACGCCGTTCGATTGGGACGATACCAAGCTGAGCGGAATAGAGTGGGAAGGCCAAAATTCTTCATGGATGCTCAAATCCTCCGGTAACAGCGGAACCGGAGACAGTGCTTCCACATCTTGGACGCTGAACGGAAAGTCAGTAGCCAATGACACGGCGACTTCCCTCTCGCAGCAAATCAAAAACCTGGCTAGCAGTCAGGCCTTGCGCAAAGCCTCCGAGCTGAGCAAGCCTGTTCACCGCTTTACGCTGAGTATATCGCTGGGTAAGGATGATTCCCAGCTGGTCTATCAGGGCTGGACGCTTAACGATGATCCAGATACCGTATGGGTTGTGCCGCCACAAAGTAACTGGGCTTATGGTCTGTCAGTATCTGACGTGAACCGTACTGAACAGAATGGCCACGACCAAGCTCAGACTGGAAAATAATCATTAGAAATTAAATTAGCGCACAAAGAGGCTCCAACGGCGGATGATCGTCGTCTGGAGCTTCTTTGTGTTCGTTATTCGTCAGGTTTGCTGCTTTTGGAAGAAGAGCTGTTATTGTCGTTTAAATCTTGGATAACCTGAATCAGCTCATGAAGTGAGAGATCCAGCTTATCCAGCTTTTCTTCCATCGTGTGCAGGATGTGCCGCAACAAAATAAAACAAAGTCCAGCCGGAAAGCCTACGTTGGTAACCAGAGAAAGAGCATCATCCATTTGCAATGTATTCCCTCCTTTTTAGCCATATATAAAGGAAGGTAAATTAAAAGAACCATATACAACTGCATGTAAAAATAGTATAATAAATAAGAACAAATGTTCTGTTTTGGTTGTAAAATAGGTTTGCAAATTACCCTATAGTATGAGGATTTAGAAAAAGTCAAATCCAAAGAGAAAGGGTAATTTACAATGGATAAGTCTCAGCTAACATTGGTGGAACAATATCGAAAGAAGCTGTACCGCATTGCCTGGAGAATCCAGTATCGTGCTCGGGTACAAACCAATCATGAATTTGTAATGGAAAAGAACGAAGCCGTCAGCGCCCCATCTTTTACAGAATCTTCAAACTCTAATATGTACACACTACAGCTTATCAACTCTCTACCTTCTGAGATCGGAAAAATGATCATCTTTGACCTTTACATACTAGACAAAACCGAAGCACAGATTGCAAAAGAGTTAAAGCTATCCCAACAGGCGGTGAATAAATGGAAAAAGAAAATGCTCAAAGAGTTATTTCGGATGCTGAGTTCGTCCAATTGCTAAAATTAGTACGAAGTGGAGATCAGGAGGCCATGTGTAGGATACTTCAATTGTTCGAGGAAGACATTCAAAAGACCAGTCGGTATATTCGTATGTCCCGTGAAGATGCTGTCCAAAGCATTGTGACTGATTTTATAGAAGAACTGCAACAAGAGTTAAAGACAGTAAAAAGTGGACAATGGATATAGCCTTGGCTATCCTTATCCGTAGGTTTACTTATTTAACGGAGGGCTTATAAGTTTATGAGTGATAACAGGGCTTCTTTTGAAAAAAGTATGAAGATGTACCCAGTCAACAGTATTCGTTCCAATGTCATCATTCTTGTTTTATTACTGTTAGATCTGTTTCTAGTTATCCCCTTAGTGGGAAATCCATACATTGCAGTTTACGTTTATGTATTGTTGCCACCGATTGTTATGATAAACATTTGGGCCCTTGTACTGGTCATCATGCCACGCAAATTGCAGTTGAATTACGTTTTATTCCGTGGTGTATTTGGTTTGGTTTGTTCTATTGGCTTCATGATCATGACACAAAAGTTTGCTTATGGCATGTTGGATCTGGATACTCCATGGTATTTTGTAGGTTCTTTTGCCCTTTATGGAGTGGCCTTGTATTACTTTATAAAATATAATTTAACGAAATTCAAAGATCCTTCAAATCATAGGAAGAAACCAAAGTTTAAGGAAAAAAACAAAAGAGCGCCTGTAGTAACTATCACCACATTTACTGGGGCTGGTTATCTGATAGCTAATGTTTCCCTCGGATTCGCTACACAACAATTAGTTGCCACAGTATTGATAAGTGTATACTCGATGCTGGCATGTGTTCTTTTTCATTTTATTATGGATATACACCGCTACTATTGGCTTCATAAGCTGAGGAATCAGACAACGGATTGAACACAACGAATGCCTTACAAAGTATTATTTCTATCAAGATGTTTTGTAATGAAAAAAAGCCTGCAAACGCCCCAACTATAATGGGGGTTTGCAGGCTTTTTAGGTTGTAGATTTATTTAGTCAACATACTTGTTGCCGTCAGCATCAATATAAATGGATTGAACAGCTGTGCGGCGGTACGGATATCCAGCCTCTGTGGTGCCGCTAATTTCATAGGTTACAGAATAGATGCCGGGCTTGTCCGCTTTGGATAGCTCAATTTGTCCGGTAGGGTTAACGTTTTTTTGCTGTACCGTCAAACCTTTGGATGTAGAAGTGACTCCTTGCTGCGGATCACCATAATATTGAACTTGGTAGGTAACTTGTGTAACACTGTTCGGGGAATCCTGTGGTTTCAGATTTAGCTTCGGGCCCACTGCATTTAAATTGTATTTCAGCTCAGGAACTTGAACAGCCTGGTAACGTGCAATCAGGAGATACGCTCCATTATCAGGAACCGTGACGTTCAGTTTATAGGTGCCCGGTTTTGGATTTTGAATGACGGCGTTATGATGCCAGGCACCAGCAAAAATATCGTCATCATAGCCTGCTTTCAGATTAATAATTTCACTAGTACCGTCAGGCTTGGTTAGTTCCAGTTTACTCACACGTTTATCGCTGATCCAGTCCAGATCAATGGATTTTACACCATTTTCAACAGTGAGGGTTTCTGAGGCTTTTCCATTATAATCGCCGCCTCGGATAAAATATGAATTATCGATCTCGCTATAGGTGGATTGTGAAGCAGAAGCAGTCAGGGAAGATGCTGAAAGTGCCTCAGTTTCCTGATTCAATGCTGGAGTATTCGCTTGGAGGTAGGGTTGGATCAGGGAGAAGACGTAAGAACCGGTGCGAACCTTGGCATGATCCCAAGATCCGACTTTAACTACACGTCCGCCGGGAAGCTTAGCGTTGTCGACTGTGACCACTCCATCATTCTTACCAAAGGAGGAGAGGTAAAGTCCGCCCAGTATGTAGGAAGCAGTGCCGCCAGACCAGTTATCACCAGCAAACGTGAAGAATGGAACTGTAGTCGCATTACTAAGTGAATCGGTCTTGGTTCGGAAATACTTCATATAAGATGTTTGTAAAGTGGAGGTACCGGGATTTTGTGACCCGACGATATCTGCCAGCCATCCGGCCCAGCTACTGTAGGCGAGATCTGCAAGTTGTGAACCATGATGAGGACTGCTGAGGGTGATGACACGTTGTACATAAGGAGCGGCTCCGTTATATACGAGAGCGGTTTGAGTATCCACTCCACCTTTGCTGTGGGCGATGACGATAAGCTTTTTTCCAAAGTGATTGCTGATGACCTTAATTTTGTCGGCCAGAAGCTTACCATTGTCCCACATATCTTGGGATGTGCCAGTTGTATCGTACAGATTAATGGTGGCTGTCTGGTATCCGGCGTCACGTGCGCGCTGAAGCATATCGTTATCATTCTTGGTCCAGACTTCAGCGCTACTGTTCAAACCATGTACGAACAATAGTGCGGGCTTGGCTGGATCAACGCGATTAGGTGGTGGACCTTCTGCCCAGCTTCCGGCGGGATCTTTTGGGGGTTGGGGTGTAGTGGAGCCTGCAAAAGCGCCAACGGGGACAAGAGTAACTGATAACAAAAAAATGAGCATCAAAACGGTGATCTTTTTCAAACTGAAAATCCTCCTTTGTAAAATAAAGTATTTTTCAAGCTTATTATACATGCCATCTTGTGGTAAATCATCAATTGTATTTCATATTTACATTAAAATTTTATTTTTTTAGTCATTTTTTAGTCAGGATATCCCTATGATTCATAGCGCATGATAATCTCGTCACACATTTTATAATGTATGGAGGATGAGTTCATGCCAGGAACTAAGAAGGTCATCAGTTTTACGATTTCTGCTGCTTTACTCGCCAGTATGGCTGCTTTGACCGGGTGCGGAAATGCCGATCATAACGTTCGTACGAACAGTACACGCTATAACGCGCAAAGCACACATCACATGGATGGTGTGAACCGTTATGGTATGGATGGTGTGAATCGTTATGGGGTTAAGTCCAATGGTATGGATGGGATGGCATTGAATGAAAATGCCAACCGAACCGGACATCCAGTCCGTAATCTGCAAGTCGATCGCAATTTGTCCAAACGTATATCCGAGATGCCGGATGTAAAGTCTGCGACAGTGCTGGTCGGTGAACGACATGCCTATGTAGCCGTTTCCTTGAAAGACCAAGCCAACGGAACAGGTGTCGGTGCTCCAAGTGTTGACGGTACTCCAAGTGCAAATAGTATTGGACGTAACGGGAATGTACCGAGTGTGAATGGCGTTAATGGTACTAGAGGAAACCGTACTACGGATACTACAACGCCTGGAATGACAGACAATGGAGTAACCGGGAATGGAACACCTGCGCGTCGTGATGACGGTTTATTCGGTACGATGGGTACAGGCTCGTACGGTATGTTGCGTGGCTTGACGGACAACAATCGCGCAAATACCGGAAACACCACCATCGAGGGAGCAAGAACTGCATATGAACCAAGTGATGCAGTCAAGAGCCGAATCGCGAATAAAGTTAAGCAATTTGCACCTTCGATTGAACAGGTGTATGTATCGGCTAACCCGGATTTTGTCAAACAAGCCACTGACTTTACACACAGTGTGCAAAATGGTCATCCGATTAGAGGCTTGAGCAATGAAATGGTGGACGTGATTGAACGTGTATTCCCAACTCCGGCGGCTGGTACAAACCGTCCAATGGAAAATACAGCACCCACACGCCCACAAAATCATACGCCCGCGCCGATGAATCATCGCTAATTCAAACCCTATAAGTGTGTGCAATGCCAAAGAAAGAGCTATCCATCTCAGCGAATACGCTGGTGGATAGCTCTTTAGTTTTGGGGAATGATAACTATAACTGAATTATTTGCGCAATCCTTTAATCCATACGCCTTGCAGCTTTAAGTCTCTATCCAGTAACAGGATGTCTGCTTGTTTACCTGCTTCAAGCGAACCTGTACGATCAGCAATGTGCAAGGATCGAGCCGGATTCAGGCTGGCCATTTGTGATGCCGCGGGAATACTTATACCCACATGTTGAACCAAGTAGCGGAAGCCTTCAATCATCGTTAGTGTGCTTCCTGCCAAAGTGACGCCATCCTCCAGTCGTGCTACACCGCCCTGCACGATCACCGGCAAATCGCCGAGCGTATAATGACCGTCTTCCAGACCAGTAGCAGACATGGCATCTGTGATGAGAATGAGATTATGATCCTGCTTTAATCTAGCGAGCAGGGAAATGGCGGCGGGATGCACATGAATGCCGTCCGCGATGATTTCTGCTTCAATGCGCGGATCAGCGAGTACGGCTCCGGCGGCTCCCGGCTTGCGATGATGCAGCGGAGTCATAGCATTAAACGCATGCACCGCATGATTCAGCCCCGCCGTCGCTGCCTGTTCAACCTCTTCATACGTAGCATCCGTATGACCGAGAGCCGCGGTAATGCCATGGCTACGCAGCCATGCAATCAGTTCCAGCGCTCCTTCCCGTTCGGGCGCAAGCGTGAGCTGGCGAACAAGGCCTGGATAGCGCTGCTCCCATTCTGCCACCCATGAGAGATTCGGTGGCACGATATGTTCTGGGTTTTGCGCTCCAGGCCAGTTCGGACTGATGAACGGCCCTTCCAGATGTACGCCCTCCAACTGAGCATAGGGCATAGGTAGTGCCATGTATGCGTGAACTTCACTCAATACCCGGTCAATCTGTTCCTTGGGCGCGGTCATGGTGGTAGCCAGCATAGCCGTCGTTCCTTGTGAACCGTGAAAGGAGGTGATCGTATCCAGCACCCTTGAACTGGAGTCCATAAAGTCCTCACCGTTACCGCCGTGAACATGAATATCAATAAAGCCTGGTAGCAGATATCCTCCTTCCAAACGCACAATGTTTGCGGTTTTCGCTGCGGTTTCTTCCTGATTTGCCAAGACTACCGCTGTCCAATCGGCGGGTAAATGCTCTTCTGAACCAGCGAATACAATGGATTGCCCCTCAATGACGACAACCCCTTTTTCAATAATGTCATTTCCAACGACAACTTGCCCATACAGTAGCTGGGGTACGTTACCACTCATTTCATTTGACTTCAATTGAACCATCCTCCTGCTTTCTGATCTAGTAAAATAAGTACGTTGGGGTGACATTGCAGCAGAGAAGCCGGACACTCAGTCGTGACGGGTCCAGTTAAAGCCTGCTTTATAATATCAGCCTTATCCGCACCAAAAGCCACCAGTATAATTTGCTTCGCCTTAAGAATCGTGCCTACTCCCATCGTAACTGCTTGCCTGGGTACAGCATCTATATCGCCAAAAAATCGAGCATTCGCCGAGCGCGTACTTTCTTTCAAATCTACAACATGTGTGGTTCCAGTCAAGCGGTGACCAGGTTCGTTAAAGCCGATATGACCATTATGACCAATGCCAAGCAATTGCAGATCCACGGGTCCATGGTCCAAAATGGCCTGCTCGTGCGCTGCACATTCTGCTGCCAGATCCAGTGCATTCCCGTCAGGGACACGTGTATGGGATATCGGAATATCGATATGCTGGAACAAGTGCTCATTCATAAAGCTTCGATAGCTCTGCGGATGTTCTGGGGGAAGACCAACATACTCATCAAGATTCACGGAATAGGCTCGTGCAAAACTGACCTGTCCCTTGCGGTACATATCTGCAAGATGTTGGTAAATGCCAATCGGCGTACTACCGGTGGCCAGGCCAAGCATGGCCTGTGGTTTGGATAGCAGCAAGCTGGCGATCACAGCGGCGGCAGTAGCGTTCAGGTCCTCACGGCTGTTCAAAATGCGTATGTTCATCTTAGTGACCCCCTGGTTGTTTTTTGAGCTTGCTCACTTGTTGATATGAACCTTCCAATCTCGGAATATATTTGTCAAAATCTGCGCTCACCATACCTGTAAACAGAATATCTATGATATGAAGCTGGGCAATGCGGGAGGCCATATCCCCACGTCGCATTCCTTCCTCCAATGAGGAGGAAAATAGCGCAATATCCGCAAGACCTGCCAGCGTATTGTTTCCGAAGGAGGTCAGGGATAATGTCTTAGCCCCCTGTTCCTTTGCACAACGTAGAGCCGCAATGGTCTCCTGGGTTTCTCCTGAATAAGAGACGGCAAAGGCGACATCTCCTGCTCCGAGCGAGGAGGCAGAGGTAATCTGCATATGCGAATCTGCAAAGGCAGTGCTGTTCTTGCCAATACGGATGAGCTTCTGGTAAAAATCCTGTGCCACAATCGACGATGTCGCCATCCCATAGAGATCAATGCGGCTCGTGGCTGACAGCCATGCAATGGCCTGCTCCAGCTTGTCGTAATCCAGCAGTCGGGTCGTGTCCGCAATGGATGCGGTATGGTTCGCCTGAATAGCCTGCACGATTCGGGAAAGTGAATTTCCGGCGACAATATCCTGATAGGATTCTTCACCATTACGGTTGGAGTGGGACAACTCGGCGGCCAGCTTCATTTTGAAATCGGGATAGCCTTTAAAATGTAGTGATTTGCAAAACCGCGTAACGGTCGCCGCGCTCACACCACAACGCTCTGACAGCTCCCGAATACCCAAATGCAGCACATCTTCCGGGGATTGCAGGATGGATTCCGCCAGCTTGCGCTCCTGTACGGGAAGCTGCTCCAGTCTATGGGCTAATGTATGAAGAATGGGGGACATGAGCTGTGCTCCTTTGGCTGTAGAATGTTTGTGTGAAAAAAAGTATCGTATACAAGAAGAATATAAGGAAAAACATTTTCATGTGTATTGTAAAATAATTCTGCCGCTCATGCAAGAGATGTGAGGAGAATTTTTATTAGATTTTGCGAAAAAATAGCCGGCGAAAATTGTAGAAGTTATCATACATTAATTTACATATTGCGAGTTTTACTTACAAAACAACCTATTGACTTGTCTCTTCATTGGAGGAGTATAATTGAATAAAGTTCCAGTGAAGGAATTTTTCTAGGAGCTTTCTTTGCAGAGGGCATCGTTGGGTGGAACGAACAGAATCTCATTCACAAGGAGGAGTTTGCTATGCAAAGCCAAGTGATTGAAATGATCAGCGCGGTTAAGGAAGATCCTGAACTGGTCGCTAAGCTGGATGGACATTCGGACATTATTCATGATGCCGGACTGGATTCGTTGCAGTTGGTTCATTTCATGCTGCAAGTGGAGGATGCGTTTGATGTGGAGATTGATTTTGATTCCTTTGAGCTAGAGCATTTGAGCTCGGTAGATGCGTTTTGCAGCTACATTCAGGGGATCAGCGATGCGGAACAAGCGCCGCACCTGGAGGGAATGGAGACGGTCTGACGTACAGCTTGGTACATGTGCCTGAAAATCCATTAAACGAGGTGTTAGCATGCAGCCCAAAAGCAATGTGCTGATTGATGAGAAAGCGTTCAAGCTCATCAAGCGTAACCTGAAAAACGCTTCTGTATCTTACCGTAACGCCACACAGGACCCTACTTTCAAAACGGACATGCCCCAGACGATCGGCATTAAGCTGACCAACCGCTGCAACCTGAGATGTACACACTGTTTTGAATGGAACGAGGAAGGCTACCATCACCAAATGGATAAAGAAGAACAAAACATGGATCTTGCTCCGGACATGCTCCGGCAGATTTTGAGCGAAACCAAGGAAGCCAAGTCCAGACTGTACATGTGGGGCGGCGAACCGATGTTTCACCGGCGTTTTGATGAAATTTTGGACGTGCTGGCGGAAGATCGGCGCGAAATGACCTTTTGTACAAATGGATTACTTATTGATAAATATTTGGACCGGATTTTGGATTTGTCCGAAAATCTGGAGTTATTAATAGCGATTGAAGGTTTTGAAAGAGAACACGATCTAATTCGCGGTAAAGGCACCTTTCAAAAAACAATGCGGCAGATGGATAAGCTGATTGAACTGCGCGACCAGGGATTGTACAAGGGACGGGTAACTGTCCATGCGGTCATTAACGATAACATGATCGGACGGATGTACGAATTTCTGCAAATGCTGGAGGACAAAAGGCTGGATCTGGTGCTGCTGACGTTCCCCTGGTACATTTCCAAAGAGACCTCCCTCAAAATGGATGAATATTTCACACATAATTTCTCCTGGCTCCGACAACTTGAAGAAAAAAATATTAGTAGCTGGCATGCTTTCAAATATAAAATCAACCCGGATAACATCGATCCTCTGATGCAGGAACTACAGCGGATCAATGAGCGAGTATGGAACATTCGCGTGCGCTATCAGCCCGGTTTGGATTATGAGGAAATTGATAAATTTATACATGGCGAGGAAATGGTCAGCCGTTGTTCCAATCATTGTTTGGCGCTCACCTCCAGAACAGATATTTTACCAGACGGGAAGGTCATGCCTTGCAAATTTTTCAGTGAGTTCACGATTGGAAGCATGCGTGAGCACAGTCTGAAGGAGATATGGAACTCGGATGCGTATGAGAAAACTCGTCAAAAGATTAATCATGAAGGATTGACTCCGGTGTGCTCCAAATGCAGCGTATTGTATCTGCACGGGGCAGGCTCTCTGAAATACATTTAGTTTTCTATGGATGTTGTTTGTTACTGGATGGAAGAGAGAGGGATGATGACAAGACGTGACGACTAAAACTATTAACCTTGTGGAAGCGCTTGCGCATGAACGGGACCATGGAGTCCTGATTTGGCTGTTTAATATCGGCGCAGAGCAAGTGTGGCATCCATCCCCCCGCAAGGGGGGCATGGTAGACCGGGATGAACAGCAAGTCGTAAACCGGATGGAGGAAATGAATCTCCTGCTATGTCGAAGTCAGGATGTCATTGTACTTCGGGAACAGCCGGATGAGGCGTTTCTGGACATGCTCCAACGGTTGGGCTTTAGCCTGCCGCGTATTGAGGTGCCGGAGCCTTCTGATCCGCTAACGCCGATTTCAGAGCTGGTGCTGGCGGATGAGGCGCTTTTGGCACGACTGCGCACGGTTGCAGATGCAGGCCACAGCAGCGGCGGAGCCAAAGCGTGGCTCGTCCCCTATGCGGTCACACCGCAGGAGGAAGCGATTGCGGAGCTTTGCGGGCTAGAGCTGATCGGTGCTCCATCCGCGGTCAGTGCTCAGGTGAATGATAAAATATTCAGCCGCCTGACCGCGCAAAAGCTTGGTTTTGCCGTCAGCGAAGGCGCTGTATGTGCAGACGAATCGGCGATCCGCAGGGAGTGTGCCAGACTGGCTGACTTATCGGATGGACCTGTGAAGCTGATTATCAAGCAACCGCACGGTGCCTCAGGACAAGGCATGTATATGCTGGACGAGCTGTCCAAGCTGGACACACTGCTGAGTGTGATGAAGCGTTTTGGCGGCTCGTCGCCATCTTCCGGCGGTTGGCTGGTGGAGCGCTGGCACAATAAGCAGATGGATCTGAACTACCAGCTCTGCATTGACGAGGGCGGTGGTGTGACGATGTTTTCGCTAAAAAGGCAAAACGTGGATGGCACCGTATATATCGGATCTCAAGTGCCGGCTGAGATTGGCGATGCGCTGGAGGAAGAAGTGAGACGCTGCGCCTATCAGCTGGGTACGCATCTCTATTCCATTGGGTATACGGGAATGGCCTCTATTGACGGTTTTGTTGACGAAGAAGGTTTGCTGGTTCCAGTCATTGAGATAAATGGTAGATTTACGTTGTCTACCTATATTTCGTTCCTGTCATCCGTCCTGGGAGAACAGCATAAAACATTATCCCGTTATTACCGCAACGTTACCGCTACACCTCTCACCTACAGCCGCTTGTGCGGGTTGCTCGCGGAGGAGGGCTTGCTCTATACGCCCGAACGTCCAGAAGGGGTGTTTGTGTATACGGCGGGTACATTGTCTGGTATTCCTGTGAAGCGGGGCTATGTGAACCGGATTTTCACACTTATTTTGGCAGACAGCTGGCAGGAAGCTGATGCTTATGCGCACAAATTGGAAGGTATTATTGCTGGATTAGGATGCTCATAAATTGGAGGGAATCAAAAATGAAAACAGATGTATACCATGTAGTACCCTTGCTGGAAAAGATTTTGAAACTGGCTCCGGGAGAACTGGAACAGTTGACTCCGGATCAGGATCTGCGAACCTTGGGGCTGAATTCCTTATCCGCTGTGGAATTAATTGTAGAGTTGGAAAATGAGCTTGATATTACGATGGAGGACGACGATCTAGTGCTGGAGCATCTATCTACACTGCAAGGCATCGAGCGTCTGCTGGGCAAATATGCATAAGGGCGCTGAAAAGACAAGGTTGATGCAGGAATCCGATATGGAGACTCGTCATGATTCCGTTGTGGACTATGGTGCAGAAGAAGTCGCAAACGCTCTTCCAGGGAAACATTGTGTATATTCTTCCCTGCGTACCTCATTGCGGAGGTACGGGGTGAACATGGCCGAATCCGAGCTATTCATGCTGTGTGGAAGTATGTGCGCAGAGTACGGTGGAGATTTGAAGCGCTTCGGACCTGAGAAATATCCGGAGCAGCTTCAAGAAATGGCAGCCAGTGGTGGACCTGTTATTCGGGTGGAACCGTGGGTCGCTGGTGTCAGCGATGAAACCAACCTGTTGCAGGTGCTCACATCGGGCTACGGTACCATGCTGCATACGTCGAGCACCGCTTTAACCTATCACGATGTATATGTGAAAAATTACCCAAGGGGCCACGTGATTGAGTTGTGCGGGTTGGACTTGCAAGAACGGACAGCACAGGTGAATGACAGCTTCCTGCTCGATTCCTCGGGACATGCCATGACTTATGTGGGCTCAGCCCGGCTCGACGATCTGATGCAGGGCATTATTGAGTATGCATGGCTGGTGGAGCAGCCTGCCCCGCTTTCGCCAAGTGAGATGCATGCTGCGTGTGCTCATCATATTCGACAGTATTTGACTGGACACGAAGCCATCTGGAGAGGCGTACCTACGTCTAATGAGTCGGAAAGTCAAACGGGGAAAGCTGTGACAGGCAAGCAGGTCAAGCGGGGAGATGAGGGGTACCGGGCATTTGTCGGTGACTTCCATCTGTTGGCAGACATGGAGGATCAGGATTTTCGGACGTACTGTCATGAAATCTATTACAATCTGCGATTGGGCAGTGCCCTTCATTTGACGGATTATACAGCTGATTATTGCCTGCTGCATCAAGCTACGCTGGGACCACAAACACAGCATGTAATTGAATTGGCACAGGCGCTGTACGCGGATTGGCACAAGCTTAATCTGCATATTTACAAAACAGGGCTTCAATTGCGCAAGCATCGGATGCCTGAAATTACGGAACGAGCTTTGCATTTAATTGAAAGACAGCGGCATATGCTGGAGGAACTGATGATTTTAGCAGAGCAAGCAGCCGAGTAGTCCAAGCATTCGGCCGTATAAGAAACGTTCATCAGGTGTCCTGCACAGAGGAAAGAGGAGGGGAATTGATTGCCGTCCATTACATTAAACCAATTGTCGAAAACATTTACGTACTACAAAAAGGAGCCGGGCGTGCGCAAATCGTTACAAAACTTGTTCAGGCGTGAGCAGCTGACCAAAGAGGCTGTGCAAAATGTCAGCTTTAGCATTGAGGAAGGCGAAATTGTCGGATTTCTCGGTCCAAACGGGGCGGGCAAAACAACGACGCTCAAAATGCTGTCTGGCATTCTCCATCCCACGGACGGGGAGGCATCGGTACTTGGCTTTACCCCGTGGAAACGACAAAAAGAGTTTAAACGTCAGTTTTCCATTGTAATGGGACAGAAAAACCAGCTCTGGTGGGATTTGCCTGCAAGCGAGTCATTCGAGCTGAACAAGCTTATCTATGAAATCGATGAAAACCGTTATAAAGAGGCACTAGAAGAACTGGTCACCCTGCTTGGGGTGGAGGAGCAGCTTCATGTGCAGGTTCGGCGGCTGTCTCTCGGCGAGCGTATGAAAATGGAACTGATCGCCGCGCTGCTGCATCGTCCACGGGTCATTTTGCTGGATGAGCCGACCATCGGACTGGACCTTGTTTCTCAGCGGCGGATTCGAGAGTTTTTCAAAGCCTATAACCGCACGCACCGGACAACCATCCTGCTGACAAGCCACTACATGAAGGATATTGAGGATTTGTGCAGTAGATCCATCATTATCAGCGGGGGCAGATTGGTCTATGACGGAGACTTACACAAGGTGAATGAGGTCATCGGTGCCCGTAAATTACTCAAGGTTCGACTGGAGACCCCCGTATCCAGCCTAACGTTGGCGAGCCTCGGCAAACTTCGCTCCAACTCGGAGCTGGAGGCGGTATTTGAGCTGGATGCAGAAGATACCTTGGCTTGGTCCAAAAAGATTTTGGACGCACTGCCTGTCGTTGATTTTACGATTGAGGACGTCCCGCTGGAAGAGGGGATAGCCAATTTGTACGATGGGGGCAGGCTGGCCGATGCGAAATAACAAATATGTGAAGGTACTCCAGCTTGGTATGCAAAACGAAATGGAGTATCGGGCTAATTATTGGCTCCAAATGGCGGGATTTATGTTGCCGATCATGACGCAAATTTTTCTCTGGCTAGCTGTATTCGGTTCTTCGGGACAAGCAAGAGTGCTGGGCTATTCTCTGCCAGAAATGCTGGTGTATGTGGTCATGGCGGGAGTAACTGGAAAACTGATTGCTACGGGCTTTGAATACGAAATTGCTACAGATATCAAGGAAGGTGGACTGGCAAAATTCATGGTACAGCCTGTGCATTATTTTGCTTACCGTTTTTGCCGGTTTATCGGAGGCAAAGTCATACAGTCTGCGGTCGTGCTGCTGGCGGCTGCTATTTTGCTGTTATGTCTTAGCCTGGAAGGACAAATCAGCTTCGGGCTATCGTACATCCTGCTTTACATATTGGCGTTGCCGGGAGCGCTTGTGCTTAATTTTGTGGTCTATTATGCGCTGAGCGGCATAGCCTTTTGGGTGACGGAATCGGCGGGACTATTTTATACGCTGTCGCTTGTCATTTACGTAGCTAGCGGTACCGTGTTTCCGCTGACGATTTTTGGAGATGTTTTGGCCCGTCTGTTCAGTCTGCTACCGTTCAGCTACACCGTATTTTTTCCGGTGAATGCGTTGACGGGCAAGCTGACTGTGCTGGAAGCCGCTAAAGGCATTGGCGTGCAATGGCTCTGGATTGTAGTGCTGGCGGCCCTATCACGCTGGGTGTGGCAAGCCGGGGTCAAACGCTTTGTCTCGGTGGGGGGTTAACATGAAAAATGTTTTCCGAAACGTTAGGCGCTACATCAGACTGTACTGGAAGTTTGTCCAGTTTTCTGTCATGTCGCAGATGGAATACCGCATTAATTTTATAACTGCATTTCTGGTTGAAACGGCTTATTTGCTCATCAAGCTGCTGTACGCATCGGTTCCATACCGCGCTGGGACGGATATTAATGGCTGGTCTCCTGACGCCATATTGTTATATATCGGCGTGTTTACGATGATGAGCGGATTTTATAGTGGATTGTTCTACAGTAATTTTACAAGCCTGCCTGACAAAATTCGTACCGGCTCACTGGACGTGCTCATGACTAAACCCGTATCGCTGCAATTTATGGTAACACTGCGTCAATTTGAATTGGGCTATACCGTGCCGAATGTAATTGGCGGCGGAATTATGACAGGGGTCGGCTGGCAACGACTCGGATTGCCGTTTAATTTTGAAACTGTAGGAGGGTTCTCTGTGCTGCTTGGATGCGGGGTGCTTACGGCATACTCCGTATTTTTGCTCCCTCAACTGCTAGCCTTCTGGATCATCCGCACGAACGGCGTTACGGAGCTGTCCAACAGCATTTTCGAGACAAACTATGTGCCGATGGCCGTGTACAGTAATCTGATTCAGCGTATCGGTTTGTTCGTGCTTCCGGTGTTTGTCATTTGTAATTTTCCGCCCATGTTCATTCTCGGCAAAATGGAAACCGGGTTAGTGGTATGGGCATTTCTCGCACCTCTCTGGCTGCTGGCGATCATCCGCCTGATATGGCAGTTTGCTCTACGTGATTATACGAGCGCGAGCCAGTAGCGCTACCGTGTAGTAGGCCAATAATGAAGCAGGAAAGGAAGCGAATCATATGAATGCGATACCGAATCAGCGTCATTTGTATATGGGAACGTTCGAAGCGGAGGTTTACTGGCGGGATGCCCAGTTAGCTTCCTTGCCAGCCCTGCCAGACCGGGCTTCTTCTGCGATTGTAGCAGCCATGGATGAACTGCTGTTCAGCTTTTGCCAGCCGGGAGATGCGTTATTGACCCGTTATGCCATTTCGCCCGTACATCGTCAGTATATCGCGCAGTTGGGCTTTCATCCGGCTGTCAACGAACGGGACTTGACCGATGGCATGGAGCGTGCAGGCAACGTGTCGACCGCATCAGTATTTGAACTGCTGGGCAGTCGCAAGGCCGATGCCGGAGAGGGGTTTCCTCAACTGGAAGGCTGTGTGCTTAGCCCG
This sequence comes from Paenibacillus sp. FSL R10-2748, assembly GCF_038005565.1. Lineage (NCBI taxonomy): Bacteria > Bacillati > Bacillota > Bacilli > Caryophanales > Paenibacillaceae > Paenibacillus > Paenibacillus sp. FSL R10-2748. The sequence continues at coordinate 152,499 of NZ_JBBOTK010000006.1, read as the reverse complement.
TTTGCGGGTTTACCGCATGTGGAGGAGGCTGCACGTGCTTGGGGAATAACACTGCATCAGCCGCCGCTGGAAACGATTCGCAAGGTAAATGCCAAAACGTATTCCTCTGATCTGAAACGCAGCCTTGGTCTGCGCAACCCGGGCTATATTGTGACTTCGTTTGCAGATGTTGCTGAGGCGGGACGTAAGCTGCTACGGGATGGAAGCTTTTTAATCAAGGATGATTTTGGCGTATCGGGCAAAGGAAACCTGCACATTACCTCGACACAAATGCTGGACCGGATCGTATCGTATTTGCGTGGACAGGAGCGTAAAGGCAAACAGGTGCTTTTCCTTTTGGAGCCTTTTCTGGAGAAAGAACAGGATTTTTCATGCCAATTTACGATTGGTGATGATGGGAGTGTCGATATCTTATCTGTACAATGGCTGGCTAACACTCAATTCTCCTATCGGGAATCCTTGTCGCCGGACGGGGCATTTTTGGAGCGGCTGGAGCGCGAGGGCTATTTTAGCTTGATGCAGGATGTGGGACGGCAATTGTATCAAGATGGTTATTATGGCGATGTTTGCATTGATTCCATGACACTTCGTGGTGGGAAGCTGGAGCCAATTATCGAAATTAATGCTAGAAAGTCGATGAGTTTGATCAAGCATCAGCTCGATACCTTTCTGGCCAGGAAAAATATGCGTGGCACGCTGACGAATTATTCGCTGTCCCATGATGGCAGTCTATCCTATGAAGAACTGCTGGAAGGGCTGAAAGGTGAAGGATTGTTGTTCACAGGTGAACGTGAAGAAGGCGTCATGCCTCTGGGTGCCAATACGTTATATGTGAACACAGGTGGACGAGATGGCGAGAACAAGATTGTGGGCCAAACAAGCACGCCAAGCAGAAATGCAACTGGGCGCGGAGGCAGATCATCTGCCAAGCAGGTTCGTGTGAGCGGGATTGGGGCCAACGATGGCGGATCAGAAGGGAACGGCTTGGGTAAGCCGGACTTGAATGGTAAAAAAGAAACCGCTGGAAGCAAACGGGCACGAGGCAAGGGTCGTCTTTATTTGGAACTGGTTGCTGCGAGCGATGAGGAAAAAATGCGATTGACTACAAAGCTGGAGCGTTTTTTGGCAGAGCATCATTTTACAGTGCTGAATTAAACGGGAGGCGTATGAGCATGCGTAAGAATACGGATAAGCTTATGAAGGTAACGATTTTGTGTTCCGGTTTCGGATTGGGCTTTTATACCCCTGGCTTGTTGTTGCAAGCGGGTCTTCGCAGGCTGGGCGTGGATACGGCGATTCATGTATTTGAAAATGTGCTGCCAGAATCGGCCCGTCTCAAGGTCGACAAAAGCCGCAAAGCTTACCATGACAATTTTGCGGTGGCCTTAATGTCACAAAAGGTTCCGCAGGATATGCGTAATTCACTGGATCTCGCAGCGATGGAAGTACTGCTGAACCAATGGATAGAGGAAGATCGGCGGTATTTTATGTGCTTATCCGGTCATTGGATGTATGTACTGGAGGAGTATCGCAAGCGCAGAGAACCGAAGTCGGTGCATGTGGACATTGTGTATATGGATTCGACACCTTCTCCTTCCTGGAAAAATCTAGCCAAGCATAACCCACGTTTTGCGGATGGCTGTGGAGAAACGACCTTTTTTGAAAATGATAACAATAGAGTCAGCCACTATATTGATGTGCCGGCCGTGGAGTATGTACCGTTTGAAGCACGGCAATCCCGCTTATTCGTACATGGCGGCGGCTGGGGCATGGGCACCTACCGTGACAAGGTTGGACGATTGGAAGAAGCGGGCTGGGAGCTGGATCTGCTGTTGTATGATCAGGATCAACCGGATGAACAGCGGGACAGTATACGCTATTTTCAGATGGACCCGCAGTGGAGGACATGGCAGCGAAATGAAGCCGGAGAGCATACATTTCCACCTTTCGGAGAGGTGAAAAGAGGCGAGAAGACAGTGTATCAGGTTGGACCGGATTACCATAGCATGCTGGACCAAGCATGTCGTGTCCAGGCCATTGTCAGCAAGCCCGGTGGTGGCAGCCTAACCGATTCGTTCGCTACAGCTACTCCGCTCATTATGCTGGAGCCATTTGGTGTGCATGAGAAGCATAATGCGGATCTATGGGAACGGCTTGGACTGGGTATGCGGTACGATACGTGGATACAAACCTATGACGGCAGTGCTCAGATACTGGAGGATATGCATCGCAGGATCGTAGAGCTGCGCAGTCGAACGCCGCGTTATATAGAGTCCTATGTGAATAGCATCCAAATGTCAGCAAGCTCACTGGGAATGGAGCAGGGGTCATGAACGCTGCCGCGGCTGCGCAAGAACCTGCGATGCGAGATATTCGCTTTGGGATCATTGGCTGTTCTGCTATTGCTCCGCGTGCCTTGCTGGAACCGATCCGACATGTAGCAGGGGCACGCGTGACCGCGCTTGCGAACCGCACGGTTGCCAAGGCAGGAGAAATGGCAGATCGTTTTGGCGTCAGTGTCATTTATCGGCATGCTGAGGATATGCTAAAGGACCCGGAGATCGACGCTGTATATATTGCGCTCAGCAACGACTTGCATGCCGAGTGGATTGGCAAAGCACTACGGGCTCATAAGCATGTGCTGGTGGAAAAACCGTTATGTCTGAATACGGCTGATCTGGCTCCCTTGGCAGCCACAGTCGAGCAGAGCAGCGCTTACCTGCTGGAGGGAGTCATGGTGCAGCACCATCCTTGGCAGCATGAGCTGCGGAGGATCGTAGAATCGGGGCGTTATGGTCGCTTATGCTCCATAGAGACGAGTCTATGCATTCCGGCAAAAGAAGGACATGCGGACAATTACAGATCTCGTCCGGAGCAGGGTGGGGGATGCTTTTGGGATCTGGGCGTGTACTGGCTCCAGCTGCTTCAAGCCGTCGTTGGATTGGAGCAGGCTGAATTCCACAGTCAATCGGATTTTGATGGTCCTCATGGTTGTGACTGGACATTTAGTGCGCAAGCCCGTTATCCGAGCGGATTGAAGGCATCTGCCCTCTTTTCATTTGAGCGCCCTTATCACTGTGCTCATGTACTGACCTTTGATTCGGCAGTAGTCACTTTAAAGGACTGCTTTCGGGCAAATTTAGGTTTTTATAAAATGACACTCAAGACGGAAATAAAGAAGGATATCATGCCGAATATAACGGATGCGGACGCACTGCCTGTGTTATCACAGACATCCTCGCATACCAAAACGGTTTTCGAGCCTATGAACTATTATGTCAATCAGTTGAATACCTTTTGCAGCATCATCCGGGGAGAAGCGGAGCCCATTCCTTTTCGCGAGGCTGCTGAACGCGTCAGACTGCTGGCAGCCATTCATGAAGCAGCACGCTCGGGCGAGACGATCTATGCAGTATGAGTATGATTGTGTTTTCGAGCGGTGGGGAGCGAATGATGCAAAATACTGAGTATCAAGGCAAAGAGAGGAGGGGAATTCAGTAGATGGATAAAAAGGACGAAGCCTTACTGGAGCGTTTCGGCGAGCATCCGACGCCATTTTACTATTATGACGGGGATGCGCTGCATGCCCATGTCAGCTCGTTACTATCCCGATTGCACCCGGCCGTGCGTGTACATTATGCGCTCAAGGCTAATGGTAACGTAGCCTTGGCTGGGTTGCTGCGCTCGTTAGGTTGTGGTGTTGAGATTGCTTCGGCTGGAGAAATGTTCGTCGCTATGGAGGCCGGGTATGCTGCGGAAGACGTGCTGTACGCCGGACCGGGAAAAACAGTAGCCGAGCTGAACGAGGCAGTAGCCTGTGGAATCGGCTGTATTCATGTCGAATCGGTGAGGGAGCTGCGTCTGCTGGAGGACATTGCTGCCCAAGCGGGCCAGCTTGTCAGGGCAGCGGTTCGCATCAATCCCGATAACGATCTGTCTGGAGCAACGATTAAAATGGGTGGTGTTCCGCGCCCCTTTGGAGTGGATGAAGGGCAGCTGGATCACTTTTTTAAGGTGCTGGAAGATTGCCCGCACGTCAATTTTCAAGGTATTCAGGTATATACAGGTACGCAAATGTTGAAATCGGATCAGATTTTAGCTTCATTTGCGAATACGCTACAGTTGGCAGAACGGGTACAGGCTCAGTATGGTGTGGCAATGCATACGGTCAATTTGGGCGGCGGGTTTGGTGTACCTTATTTTGCTCATGAGCAACCGCTCGATATGGATCACGTCATTGACGGACTGAACGCACTCGCGGAGCAGACCCGAACCCGCATGCCCGGGGTTAAGCTAATCATCGAAAGCGGCAGGTATCTGGTCGCTCAATCGGGCATGTATGTCTGCCGAGCATTGTATACAAAGGAATCCAAGGGGGAGAAGTTTGTCGTGGCTGATGGTGGCATGAATCACTACGCCGCAGCTACTTTTCGAGGACGCCGCATTAGGGACAACTACCCGGTGCGAATTATGCGCAGGCAAGCGGGAGAATTGAAAGAGCCCAAAGAACGAGAAGTGGAAGCAACCCTATGGATGGGGCAGAGAGACGCTTCTGCTCAAACGGCTGTTGCTGTCGAACAATCATTAGAAGAGGTTGCAAACCGAATAGGAGGGCCTCTGGAAGAGGCATCCATGGAGCTTGAGACGGTAAGCATTGTCGGTCCGCTTTGTACACCCGAGGATTGTATTGTGAAAAAAGCGCAGCTTCCTCCGATTCACGAGGGCGATTATATTGCCTTTCCGAATGCAGGTGCCTATGGATTGAGCTATAGTCCACTACAATTTTTAGGACATGCTACCCCGACGGAGCTGCTCGATTTTCGTGGGGAGGTGCATGTCATTCGTGAACACGGTGACCGCACAGACCTGCTGCATCATCAGCGCATGATTCCGTTGCCTGAGGATGTGCAGTAAGTATGTAAAAAAACGCCAAACTCATGGGAACCGATATAAATCGGACCTGTGATTTGGCGTTTTTTACATGATGAGTAGGGTAGCATCGACTTATTGTTGCTTGGAGCTGCGCATTTCCTGACGCACAAGCTGCCATACCATAAAGATCAGTACAGCGATTTGTGGGACAAATGTTTCCCAAGTTGGATACATTCCCAGCCAGCTAATGGACGGAAGCGAGGAGGCAGTGTGCCCCGGAAGCTTACCAGCCACCTGAAGCGAATGAATACTTTCGCCCAGGAATCGGAATACGAGATAGTAAATCAGTACAGTGGCAGTCAGGAAAAAGGCGCGAATTGGCAATCGTACACTGAATTTAATGATCGCAAACGCCAGAATGACCAGAATAATCGTCGCTGAGCCAATGCCGATCAGCAATTGTGAGGTTTCGATGGCTGGAGCCATACCGACATAAAAGATAGCTGTCTCGGCTCCTTCACGCAGAATTGCGAGCGCAGAAACCGCAAATAGCGACCACAGGCTTCCTCGTGCCAGCGCGTTGCCCACGCTGTTTTCCACAAAGCGGTTCCATGCGGCAGCGTTGGATTTGCTATGCAACCAGCTACCCACGGTCAGCATCAGCACGACCGCCACCAGCCCGGTGACACCTTCCAGCAGCTCACGCATGCTGCCTGATGCGGCAGCTGCCACCAGTGTGGTGAACAGCACTGCCAGAATTCCGCTCAGCACCAGCCCCGTTCCGGCTCCTGCCCATATCCAACGTCCAGCCACGGCTTCGCCGCTTTTTTTGGCATACGCCAGCAGAGCTGCGAGCACGAGGATGGCCTCCAGGCCCTCACGCAGCAAAATCAGCGCGGCATCCCACGCAGTGTAAGAACGTTCTTCCGTCAACGGACGGAGCCTGTTCAGCATCTGATCAAGAGTCTGAATGGCTTTGTCCGTATTCGGTGGAGAAGACAGCAGATATCCGGAAGTTTCGGTCATTTCATTTTCAATCGCAGTGTAAGACGTCGGATCGGAAATTTGTACATGTCCTTCGACGGAAGGCCACAGAGCGATAAACTGCACTACCTTATCAGCCGCTTGCTCTGATTGATTAGCTACAGCATCTTGGCGTGCGGATTCGAGCAAAGTGACTGCATCGGTCAGAGAAGCTACCGAACCATTTGCCGTTCCCGTAGCCGTATTGCCTGCATCTGTTCCTTGGCCTGTGTTCACAGACTTGCCCTGACTATAATCAGACAGCAGAGTCGTTAATTCCTGCATTTCCTTAAGAGCCTGTTCTTGGCGAATAGGCTCAGCTTGCATGGAGATGCGAATGAGACTGATTTTAGTTTCGAGCGAACTGTATACCGGAAAATTGTCCAAACGAATCGGTGTTTCTACCTGATACCAGGCTTTGACGATTCGATCGTAATCCACCCGGGCAGCAGCCCAATCGCCTTTTTGCATGGCGGCCAGACTGCCCTTCGCCATGGGAAGTAGTTTTTCCGCTGCTTTGGCTCCAGCCGGGGCTGGTTTGTCCCCTTCGGCAGCAGTGACGTACTCATTGACCGAGCGCGCCAGCACGGATAAGGCAGCTTTCGCTGGTTCCCCGCCGCCACTGGCGAGTGTCTGCTCCGCATCGGTGAGTGCTTGATCTACAGCCGCGATGTGAGCTGAATCTCCGCCATTCGTTTTGGCGGCCTCCCACAGCGTGCGGAATTCTTTCAGATCCTTGGAGGCTTCCGTCCATTGAGCTTGTCCCGCCTCCACCAGCGCTCCGCCCACCACAGGCATCAGCTGATCATTGGTGACAGCTTTGGCATCCGTTTGTGCAAAAGCGACCGACCCGGAGCCGGACATGAACGGAGTGACGGTCAGCAGCAGAGCTGTCACCAGCACAAACACCCATCCCAAGCTTTTATTGCGCCGATTCATATAAATCCCCTTCCTTGCCTGCTGCTAAAATAACGTATCCCCGATGTAGCCGCCTTGCGATACACCCGGGAAGCAGGCGAACACCGCACTGCCTTTGTGTACAATGTATTCGTTCAGCTTGTCATTGCGTGCAAGCTTCTCCTGAATATGAACGAACTGCTTGAACAGATCACGCTGGTAGCTGATGAACAGCAGCCCGGCATCCAGCTGCCCTGTTTGCTTGTCCAATCCGCTTGAATACGAATAAGACCTCCGCAAAATATTAATGCTCCCGTCCCCATGAGCCAAAGCCACATGAGAGGTGGGAGGCGTAACTTGCTTGCCTTCCGGATTTTTGGCCGCCAGATCAAGCTTGTCGAACTCCTTGACCTTACCGAGTGGGGCCCCGCTGCTGCGATGACGTCCAAAAGTATCCTCCTGGTCGCCCAATGTTGAGCGATCCCACACCTCTACCCGCATGCGTACACGGCGTACAGCCATATAGCTGCCGTCGCCCATCCATGCTGGTCCGTCACTGGCCTGTGTCCACACCAGCCGATTCATCTCGTCTGCCTTGGAGGTGTCGGGGTTCCCCGTACCGTCCTTGAAGCCCAGCAAATTGCGTGGTGTGCTTCCCGCAGGATCGGCCTGTGCTGTTCGCTGGAAGCCTTCCTGCGTCCAGCGAAGCACCGCCGTTCCTCTGGCGATACGCGCCAAATTACGCAGGGCATGGAAAGCTACCTGCAAGTCATTGGCACATACCTGCACTCCGATATCGCCGCCGCACCATTGCTCCTCCAGGGCATCCCCTTGAAAACGGGGCAGCTCACGGAACTCGGCAGGTTTAAGCCCTGCCAGGCCGTATCGTCCATCAAAAAAGGATGGGCCCACACCAAAGGTGATCGTCGTGCGGGATGGCGACAATCCTGCCGCCTCGCCCGTATCGGAAGGAGGGAGGTTGAGATTTTCATTATCGTTGCCAAGGAGCACGCCAGAAGTCATTGTAGCGCTTGCTTCCGTCCAGGCTTTGAAGAGGCTACGCATCTGTTCCTTGTCGCTGGTTGTTAGATCGAAAGCGGCGAAGCAGATGAAATCCTGCGCCGGAGTCACAATACCTGCCTGATGCTTACCGTAAAAAGGGATTACATCTTTGGTATCCGCATCCGTCATCATGCTTTCGAGGCGTTGACCGGCTGACAGCACGGCTCCCACGCCCCCGCCGCCAAGCAGGAGGCCTAGTCCACCTACCCCGGCCAGCTTCAATAGGTCTCGGCGTGATACGGATTTGCTTTTTCCTGACGACTCATCTTCCACTAGCTTCGCATCCTTTTTTACCAGATCAGCCTGTTCATTATGGGATTCCGCATACTGCGGCTTTTCTTGCCCTTTTTGCCGCTTAAAGCCTTTCATATCATTACACTCCTAACAATTTCCCCATTTGGGACAACGGTTCTGCCAAGGCATCAAGGTTTTGGCTCAGCTTTTTAACTTCTTCCGGTTTCAGTTTTGTATACGATACATAGCCTTCTCCGTCTTTAAAAGGAGCCAACTCCTGCTGTAAGGCCGCAAAGCGCTCACCGATTTGTTTTTCCAATGCCGCATCTTTTTGGTTCAGATCTGTTTTCAAAATGTCATATATCTTTTGCGCGCCTTCTACATTGGCAGCAAAATCGTACAAATCCGTATGAGAATATCGCTCCTCTTCACCCGTCACCTTCGAGGTAGATACTTCATTCAACAACTCGACTGCACCCGTTACCATCAGGCTGGCGTCAATATTAACTGTTTCTACTTTGGCACGCAGCAGCTTGGCATCACTCAGCAGTCGGTCGGAAAACTCGTCCATTCCTTTGGTTGTGTTTTCTTCCCATAATGTTTTTTCAATACGGTGAAAGCCGCGCCAATCCGCTGCATCCACATCACCGTCACGTGCATCAATATTTGGGTCAAGATCACCCAGCGCTTCTGCAATCGGTTCAATCCGTTCATAGTACATACGTGCAGGAGCATACAGCGCCTTGGCTTTATCCAGTTCGCCAGCTTTGACCGCGTTCGTGAATTCTTCTGTCTTCTTCACAAACGTATCGCATTGCTCGATAGCATAGGTTCGGTAAGCGGCTACCGCTTGATCAAAATTGGGGGCAGAAGCGGCAGGAGTCGTTGTCTGTGTTGTGGCTCCTGCATCTTTGATCGTTGCGGCAGGCTGCTGAGTAGCAGTTCCGGTTTGTCCGCAACCTGCGAACAGAATAGAAGAGACCAGCACTCCGGCCGGTACGGCATAACGTAGTTTCATAATCAATGAACACCCTTTCTGGCCAAACTGGCCCTAAACCATAGTCTGTTGCGCGATATCTATATCGAATTTTTATTTTGATAATGATTATCAGTCGCGGTTTTTCTTATCATAAGGCTGGCCCATATGCCTGTCAATACATAATTTAGACACAAAGTCCAACCCATCATTAAAACAGCAAGTGAGGTGCCTATGCCCATTTTTATCCGTATATTGAACCATACCTGAGCACATGACATAAAATGTGTTGACTGTATCCCTTAACCTTGTTACACCACACAAAACCCGAGCAAGGAGGGGTGAAATTGACGAAGGGTAACGACCACAAAAACAAGTTTTTGTTAACTCACCGTGAACGTGAAGTATTTGAACTGCTCGTGCAGGACAAAACAACACGTGACATCGCCGGACAGCTATTTATTAGCGAAAAAACGGTCCGAAACCATATTTCCAATGTGATGCAAAAATTGAACGTAAAAGGTCGTTCACAGGCGGTCGTAGAATTAATCAGGCTTGGCGAATTAAAAATCTGACCTCTCGTTCCTTGCGGGGTACAAAGTCTTCTCGATGATCCTTCGACAGTGAAGGGTGGTCGGGAAGGCTTTTGTTTTGTGGTATGTTAGCTGATCAAACCTAGTAAGTTTATTCTATATTTCAAATTGAGGAGAGAAGCTGGGAAATCTATTGTAAACGTAAAACAAGCGAGTGTCATAGCAATGGACATTCGCTTGTTTTGATCGTTTTTTAGTTTAGAAACGATAATCCTGAAGCTGTTCCTGGCAGTTATCTATTCTTGCTAGCTCTGATTTGGGATAGCCCAGTCGTTTTGTTTTATTACTGCACATCCAGCAGGAACAATGGATTTTTCCTTTGGAGAATACACCATCAAATTTGACGACCCATCCCCGGTGTGCTGAAAGCCGTTTTTTACGCTGAATAACACGTTTTCTGTGGCGCCTAAAATAAGCTCGATACCGATTTTTTTGATTAGGTTTCATTACCATCACGCTCCCTTGGGCAAAGGCTCAGCCCGCAGGAGAAACCAAGGGTATAAGTAATACTTCTACGGGCTGAGCATGATGGTAATCAGATTTAAAGGAAGAGACATGTGGCCACCTGCTTGGAATTATTTTAAAGGTGAAAGTGGGGAGTGGATGTTCATTAAATCAAAGTCAACAATTAATTTTGTTTTTAGCATAAAATCAATGCCTAATATGCCATCAAATCCATACGGCTCTTGAATAGAGCTTAGTTGAATTGGAAATGTATCTAATTGAATATGCCCGAGTTTTAGATGAGGAATTACCTGTTCGTAGCAAATTTTGTGCCGCCCACCCCGTACATCCGCTTTGCTCTCCCGTTAATGAAATCAATGTGAATGCCGATTTGGGCTAGTAAATCCGTATCAAACACTGTTGCAGCGCACCCTGTATCGAACAATACGTTTGGTAATAGAGCAGTTTGGTTGTGATGTCTCAAAGTTAAGGAAACAATTGGCAAACCATTATGGAGGTTAATCTTCATGTACGCTGCCGTACTCCTGAGAAAAACTCTTCTACAACCTCGACATCGGATCGACTGGTATGGAACACATACAGTTCGCGTGACGGATACAGTTTGTGAAAATGTTTATACCCGCTCCAAGCATCTTTCGGGTTGTCGTAATCCTGAATAACCGCCATGTCTTCAAGATTGCGCACGCGATTATTGGAACTGGCTTTTATAGCCTCAACCAACACAAATCGCCTCGGATGTGATTCGGCAATTTCTTCCCATTTCATCGACTTCACCTCGCTCTTTTTGCTTTATTTTATTATAACATAATCAGGGGGACGGCAAGGAAGCAGTAACCTCTACCATGTGGTCAGTCCCGTAACCCTTTTAAAAAGGATGAAGGCTTTTGTTTTACAGAATAACCGCTGAAATATGTGGGAATTTGCGTGTAAATGATGTACTATATATAGAAGGAAGAAACTACCATTAGAGATCATAGTGCAACTAACAGAAGTGATCAAAACATAAGACTGTACCACAAAGTTATACTAAGATAGAAATGCATCTGGTGATAGTCTAAGAATATAAATCCCTACAAAGCAGTATTCAGCATGACGACAGGATGGAAGATGGATCAGGTTTTGAGCTATACTTTTATATATAGGTGTTGAAGAAGAATCACAAGGCAGAAAAAGCTCATTGCTTCAGGTAGTAGGAAGTAGCTTTTGCCTAGAGCTACCTGTGGTATATTCTTGATCGGAGGTGAACGTTAAGACATATGACACCCAACCAACACTTGATGACTTATACGCTGAACAGCGGTATAAAGGGAACTGTCGACCTAACCAGTAAGCAGGTGCAGGAATGGATCAAAGCATATCGAATTGGCAGCAAGTTTGTAACGGTTGTGGGGAAACAGTATTTTGGTTTAAACCCTGAGTTGGTAGCAGATTTCAAGGTACATAATGAATACTCGGAGCAGAGAGAACACATATCCATAATACAGCCTGTAATGGAACGCAAAGCTGTAGAGCTGGACCCACTGGTAGAGGCGTACAGCCAGTATAAAACATTAATTCAGGTAGAATGTAAATGTGGTGCTTCCTATATAGAAGAGTCACCGCATAAAAGAACCAAGTGGTCATGCAAGGAGTGTAATAACATTGTGTTCCTAGATCGTAAAAAGGGCATGGTGGATACGGATAAAGGCAAGGCGTGGTACATGACCAACAAATACTATGTGGAAAGACAAAGCAACTGACAGATTGTCAGTTGCTTTCTAACCATACACTCACACCTCTTATGTGCTTACCGAGATATATTAAGTCTTTTGCCAAATAATAAAATTGATGTTTTTTGCGCTTTGTAGTACATTATCAAGTGTATTATAAGGAGGCTTCTCATGTACGGACATAGACAAGATGATACTTTATACATCATGACTTACACATTAAATAGTGGTATCAAGGGCACAGTGCCTTTGTCTAATCAACAGATACAGGAATGGCTTGAGTGTTACAGAATTGGCAAAAAATTCGTAACCGAGATCGGCAAAGAGTACTTTGGACTGCATGCAGAACTGGTGGCTGATTTTAAAGTTCATAATCAGTATTCAAGCTATCAGGAGGTTATTATCCCGATTCAACAGCCGGACACTGGCCTAAAAGAGTTGTCCCAGGCTTACAAATCAACAGAAACCTTAATTAAAGTAGATTGCAAATGTGGTACATCGTATGTAACAGAATCTCCCTTTAAGCGGACCAAGTGGTACTGCACCAAATGCCGGGAGATTGTTTTTCTCGACAACAAAAAGGGAATGGTGGATACTTCCAGAGGCAAGGCCCATTATATGACCAATAAGTATTTTGTGGAACGGGAAACAACTGGCGTATAAGCCGGTTGTTTTTTTGTTCGTAAGGTTTGTACATGTCCTGACTTTTCAAAGCCGATTGCGCTATAGTGAAAAAGGGGGCTTATGGAAATGTGGAGTATTTTGCTGAATCACGTTTTGTTGATAGGATTCCTGGCTGTTTTGATTCAACGGATCTACAAGCATCGCTTTCATCAGCAAAATGGTAGCAATTTTCTGCTATGCTTGTGGGGGATCTTGCTTAATCGGTACAATAGTTTGTTTGAACTGACAACGTTATATACGGTGTATACCGTTATTTTTGCAGTAGGAGCTTTGTTGTTTGGAGGTTACTGGCTTGTGCAGCTATTGGAAAAGGGGAAAGATAAATCTTGATATAACGATAGTCAGGTGGTGAACGTCATCCGGGAAGATCATACGAATGGTGCAAGAAACCGCATGAGCACGAACCATGTGTACATAAACGAAACGCTTCATTTGGAACAAATCATAAGTGACCTGCGGGTGATGGGCTATGTGGCTTTTCATCATCATCCGCAAATCACAGGTGAGATTGATGAGCTGGAGGCGTTAAAAAAGCAACTATTATCGTTTTTTCAACAGCATCATGTATTGTGGATTGAGCTTGATCCGCTAACGCAATATGTGGTGGTGAATAACATGGGGAAGGCAACGGTGCTCAAACTCATGGGTCGGAAATTGAACCCGCTACGGGATCTGAGAGCAAACGCTGCTTTGGCTGGACAGCCGCTGCATGAGTTGGATCGGGAGATAGAACGGCTCAATCGGCTAGCTCACCTGTTGCGCTACACCCGTTTTTCTTAAGCGACGGGACTAACGTAAAAAAAGCATTCACGAAGCATGGATGGTTCCATGCTGTGAATGCTTTTTAGTATTCTATTTTTTACCGCATAAGATGAGCAAATCTACTGTGACATACGGTAAATTTATTTCCTGCACTTGCTGCCAGTCTGCTTCCGTAGCTCCCCACGATAAGGGAGTCATATGGAGCAGAGGTTTCATGAGGTCGGCATTTAACATAAAACGATAGGTTAACCGTTCGGCGGATAGAAGTTTAAAATGATCTTTAAATCGGCTTAATATATTGTCATTCGAATAAGCAGGCTTATTCTTTTTCTGTTCATACAAGCATCTCAATTCCCGAAGATAATATTGTTCGGGAATGACCTTCAGGACGCAGCCGTCCTCCGAAAGGATTCTTGTAAATTCAGCATAATTAGAAGGGGATAAAATATTGAATACACCGTCAAATTGTTGATTTGAAAACGGACAATGAGCCAGATCCGCAACACACCAGAGGGTATGAGGATATTCTTTGGCTGCGGCCACAATACCTTCTTTAGACAGATCCATACCTACGCTTGTAAGCTCAGTGATTCCCTTCCAGGTCAGCTTATCCTGAATGTGGCTCAAATGAGTGCCTTCCCCGCAACCTGCATCGAGCAAGTAAAGGTGTGATTTTTGATCAAACAGTGGCTTCATAAATTTCATTATAGTGCTGCTTATCGCTTCATTTAAGGGATCGAAAAATCCGTTATTGCACATCATTCTTCTGGAGGAAAATAGTTGTTTATCATATTTAGTCTTATAGGACCGGGCGGCTAAATGTAAATACCCGTATTTTGAGAGATCATAGCAATGCTGATTCGTACATAGGAGGCTTTTACCTTCCACCATACGCATCGGTTGAGAGCATAGAGGACACCTAAAGAGATGTTGATGTTTTCCAATCAGGTCAGCCTTCATCTCGTGTTTATTCCATTTGGACACAGAAAAGCACCCCGTTCATTCGTATTTGGTGAATGAAAAAAGGCACAGCCAAATAGACCCAACCCATTTTCGGAAAAATGGTTGAGTTTTCATGAACTGTACCTCACATTACCGTAAACGAATAAACTGAATAATCATATTATGTAGCGCTCCTCAAAAAAAAATAGAAAGGGCTTTCGCCCTCTCTATTGTAACTTAGTCATAAGAAGTTGTCATGTGCTTACACCGATTTCAAAAACTCTACAATCGTCAGCAGACCCTTGTCAAAATTGTCCAAGTTAAAATGCTCGTTTGGCGCATGCAGGTTCTCATCTGGCAAGCCGAAGCCCATCAGCACGACTGGGGCAGTCAGCACACGGGAGAAGGTCTCCACGATTGGGATAGAGCCTCCATCCTTGGTAAAGAGGGCACGCACACCGTATACCTTCTCAAAAGCATCGGCCGCCGCTTGCAGAAACGCGTGTGACGGGTCGATGTTAAAGGCGTTCGCTTTTTCACCCTGTTGAATATCCAGGGTAGCTCCTGCCTGAACATGGGCGCGCAAATGGCGCTCGATTTTGTCCAGAATGTCTTGCGGATTCTGGTTAGCCACCAAGCGGCACGTGATTTTAGCATGAGCTTCTTTTGGAATGACCGTTTTCGTGCCTTCCCCTTGGAAGCCACCGTATACGCCGTTCAGCTCCAGTGTCGGACGTGCCCCAACACGCTCAACGAAGCTGAATCCTTCTTCGCCATAGAGAGAATCAAGTGCAAGATCTTGTTGCAGCTTGCTCTCATTGAAGCCTTGCTTCACGAATTCTTCTCTCATCTCTGCCGATAATGGAGCAACATCGTCGTAGAATCCTTCGACGCTTACGCCGCCTTTGTCGTCATGCAGGGTTGCCAGCAAGGAAACCAGAGCATGCAGGGCATTCGGCACGCCGCCACCGAAAGAGCCGGAATGTAGATCTGTGTTCGCCGTGTGAATGGCGACTTCCAGTGAACATAGTCCACGCAAACCTGTGCAAATGGCAGGCTTCCCTTTTTCGATCAAGGAAGTGTCGGACACCAGTACAGCATCCGCGGCCAGACGTTCAGCTCCAGTTTGCAAAAACTCAAGCAAGTTCGGACTGGACACTTCTTCCTCACCTTCAACGCAGAATTTGATGTTCAGCGGCAATGTGCCTTCCTGCTTCAAAATGGCCTCAACTGCCTTAATGTGCAAGAAAACCTGCCCTTTATCATCTGTCGCTCCGCGCGCATACAATTTTCCATCACGGATGGATGGCTCAAACGGTGGCGTTTCCCACAGGTGAAGCGGATCTACGGGTTGTACATCATAGTGTCCATACACGAGGATCGTTGGTTTACCAGGTGCGTGCAAATGATCCGCATATACCAGCGGGTGCCCTTTGGTTGGAATGATTTCAACGTTTTCCAGACCGGCAGCAGTCAGTTTGGCAGCGAGCCAATCAGCTGCTTGGTTAATGTCCTTTTTGTGCTCCGATAATGCTGAGATACTCGGAATGGACAACCACTCCTGTAACTCGCCCAGTTGTTGCTCTCTGGCTTTTTCAAAATAATCAGAATAACTCATAGACTATGTATCCTCCTTTTTCAATGTAAATCGTGTGAATGTTGCGCTATCCTCCGAACGAGGTCGTGGACGATATGTCTAGTTTACTACGTTTTGTGCTGAACGAAAAATAGGGAGATAAAAAACGATTCTACCCGGGTCTGTCCAGACCTGAGCAGAATCGCCCTTAACCAAGCATATGGATGTACTTATGCGCGAATGTCCAGTTGACCGCCAAGATGAGGCTGTACGCTTTTTTCCATCATCTGCACTAAAGCCTGTCCTTGTTCACTGGCCTGATCCTTAGCCATACTTAATACCTTCACACTTACGGCTTGAGCTAAGCTGGCCTGACTCATACCTGTTGATAATGCTGCGATATCCATGTTCCAACCCTCCCTCATTGTGAAGACTCTTTCTCTGTATTTATCGGTTGGAACGGTTATTTTGTTTCATCTAATTGGAATTGTGTCAGTAAATCTTGAAGCTGCTCCGCCAGACGGGTCAAATCTGCGGCAGACGAACCGATCTCTTCCATGGAGGCGAGCTGCTCCTCTGCGGCTGCGGACACGGTCTCCGTATGGGATGCCGCTTCTTCAGCGATGCGTGTAATTTCCTCCATGCTGCTGACGACTGAACTCGTTCCATCTGCGACTCCAGCGGTAGAGGCTGCGACGTTATCGAGCTGCTTCGCTGATTTGGCTACCGCTCTACGGATGCGAGAGAAGGAGCGACCGGATAGATCAATGGAATTAATACCATCACTTACGCGTTCCTTGGCGGATTCCATAGCGATCAGGGCTTCAGATACACCGCTCTGTATCCCTTGAATCTGTTCACGAATTTGTTGTGCGGAATAAGCTGAGTTTTCAGCCAGCTTGCGGACCTCTGTCGCCACGACAGCAAAACCTTTGCCATGCTCGCCTGCACGTGCTGCTTCAATAGAAGCGTTCAATGCGAGCAGATTAGTCTGGCTGGCGATTTCCGTAATGACGGTGACAATCGTTCCGATTCGTCCAGAACGGTCACTCAAAGCACTGATGATGGTATCCAGTTCTTCCACGGTAGTGCGAATGCCATCAATGGAAACGACGCTGTTGCCGATATGCTCGCTGCCTGCATCCGACGCCTGAATGGCCTGTGCGGAGTAAGTGGTCATTTCAGCCATGGTTTCAGTCATAGCGGTAATGTCTGTTGCCATGCCGCTAATCCGTTCCTGATTATCTTTAGCGCTGCCCACTTGGCGTTCGCTGCCTGCAGCCACATCTTGAATGGCTATGGTCACATGCTCGATAGCCCGGGTCGTTTGTTCTGCACCTGCTGCAAGCTCTTGCGAGGATGCCGACAAATTGCCTGTCATCGCTTGAATTTCTTTAATCATGTTACGCAGGTTATCTACCATTTGTTGAAAATATCTTGATAATTCACCAATTTCATCTGTACTGGTCGTAGCCACGTTTATCGAAAGATTACCTTGGCTGATGGCATCCATAGAATTACGTAATCTTTGGATGGGCTTAAGTATACTGCTGATTAGCCACATTGCGAGCACACCAATGATGATGGCTGCAATCACCAACACGATGATCGTCGTGATAAGAATCGGTTGGGCGGAGGCACTGGTTTCTGCTTTGTCCATCGTTCCAGCAATTCTCCAGCCTGTCAGCGTATTGGTTTTGAAAATCAGGTGTTTATCTACGCCATTAATATCGTAACTAAAGCTACCTTCTTTGGAGGCAAATAATTCAGGTATCGTTTCCCCCATTTTGGTACTTCCGCTGACTTCTGTCGGGTGGGTAACGATACGTTTAGTACCATCTAATATCATAATATAGCCATTTTGTCCGATTTTTAAATTTGTGATTTCTTTTAAATTATTTAGGTTCAGCGAAAGACCGAGAACACCACTGTTGTCAGGAAGTGTACGTGAAATATATACAACGGGGACCTTAGCCGTATTGAGTCCGACAGGGCTGATTACGGTTTGTCCGGGTTTCTCCATGGCCTGTTTGTACCACGGACGTTCACGAGGGTCGTTTGTGGAGCCTACGGCTTTGCCAATAATGAGTTTTCCTTCGGGAGTTCCTACAAACATATCAACAGCTTCCGCATGCATTTTTAAATACACTTGTAACCTTTTCAGGATGTCTTCATCTGCTTCAGCACTGTTATCACTAGCTGTCATCGTCGTAGAGTAATATTCGAGATCAGCGATTTTGGCTTGAATCGTTTGAGTAACTGCACGATCGGATGCGGTAACGCTAGTTGTCGCACTATCGAGTAATTGGCGGTCCGTCTGTTTATATGCTGCTTGATAAGAAAAAGAACTTACAATAATGCTTGGAACAAGCATGACCAGTAGAAATGCTGCTGTCAATTTCTTGCGTAGTGTTAATGTTTTGAGTCGTCTCAGTTGTTTCATCAAACCCCTGCTTTCTATCTACATATTCATTTCTAATATTTATACCATATGTATTTACTATCGGTTATTTTGAGCTGAATTGATAGATTTATTACTAATTTGTCCAATACGCTAAAGAATTTCTTGCATAGCATGGAGTATCTTGCAATTTGGAGGGATAAGGTATGGGTTTTTTTCTGGATATGAGAAGCTCCACCAATTCATCAAAAACAGGTGAGGGTCCCGATATACAGCTGGGTCCTATACCGGAGCGGTTCGGTTTGATCACCCTGCGAACCTTTCTTGTGCCAGGTCCGATTGTGACTTTTAGCGGTTCCATTGGTCTGCTCGGTGAGCTTGGCGATACGTATGCGGTTGAAATCGTGCGTGGAGCCGACTATGATCCGAGTGAGGTAGTCTACCGCGCCGAGGGGGTACTGGGCGTGACTGGTTCTAATGAAACGCAAGCTTTTAATGCACAGGATCTGTCTGCTCCCTGGGCAATACAAACAGTATATTCTTCTTATATTTCTGGTGTATCGACCACTGTTCGTAATGGTCCAGAGGTATTCACGGGCATTGCTTCGACTCCGTTTTTGTAAATATATCAGGTGATTATTTCTATAGTAAATGCTCGCTGCCTGTTCGTGGTTCTCCTAGGATAGTCCGCTGCGCTAACTAGCCACGAGCATAGACAGACATCTGCTGCAGACTCGTGGCTATAATTCTCAACAACAACACCCAGAGCACAAATGACCTAGTTGTTGTAATCTCCTTTATGAGCGTGTTCTACAGAGTTGATTGTGCTTCTCGGATTCTATTTCTTTAGAATCTCTCGCAAATACACTGTCAACTCATCTGCTGCTTTGGCATGGGCGGAGAGCCCGGGATGGCTGCGAGATCCTATCGTTTCTTCCGTCGTGTTAGGCAGTTGGAATACAGACACATTCCGATCCCTCGTTTTTTTCTTGTACGCGTCTACCGCTCGGTAGATTGAGGGCATCATCGGAGTACCCAGCATCCCATAGGCCCACACAATATGGGCAGCAGGATTGCAGGTCCGAAGCTTGACAAGAAAACGTACGATAGCGCTTTCAAAAGATTGTAAATCTTCTTCATTGAATGTGCCGTCCTCGTTCAAGCGTTGCTTGTACACTTTCCCGCTTGCTGGGTCCGTCCATGCAGGAGAATAAAAGGCTCCCCCGTCATTAGTCCCCAAATTCACTACGACCACGTCCGGCTGCCATGAGGTAAAATCATAATCTGAAAATGCCCCTAATGCTTCATTTCTCTCACCGGTCAGCACACCACATATCTGCTCATAATATGCCGGTATGTTCGCATGCGGATTATTATCCCAGCTTGTTAGGACACCCCATCCGCTTTGTGATAACACTCGGTAGTCCGCATTTAGTGCTTCGGCTGTTATGGCTGTATAATTGCGTAGTGCTGTGAACAGCATGGGAACCCAGTCTGTCTCCTCCTTCGCTCCAATCGTTCCTTCTCCCGAGGTAATGCTGTCACCGATAAATTCCACCTTGAGGGGCTTATCAGTGACTGGCAGCAATTCCCCATCAACCTTCAGGGCATGAATTTGCAACAAGCAGCGCGAGTCCGAACTCATAGGCTGGACATCCTTGACCACACGGACATTTTTGACCGTGTCAGGGTTCAACCCTCTCAAAAGACAGATCCAATGTCGTCCTGCGGTCACCATCAGGCGACTCATCGGAACCCCATTGATGACAATACTGATCCAGGGTTCAAACACCTGGTAATCGGCCTCAATTTCAATCCACAGCTCTGAGCCTTTGATATTCAATTCAATGCCACTGCCTGTCCAAAACAGAGTAAGAGGTGTACGTGTTTGCGTAGTTCGACCATGAACCTTTACATGCTTTGCTTTTGTAAGTGGATATGTCTTCAATCTCTTGTTATGTGACATTTCAACATCCTCCTCATAATTTCTAAATGAATGCTAGTTTCTGTAATATTGTAAAAGAAGTGACAGGAAATCTCAAATTCTATTTCTAAACAAGCAAGGGCCCAAGGCTTTATATGGATTATTCTTTTCGATCACGGACTTTAGGAAAATGTATGATAGCAAAAAGCACCAGCAAACTGAAATTTGCTAGTGCTTTTTTGATATACGGAGCAAAGATTACTTGTTAAGTGGATTTTTTCACAAATTATCTTTATTCATTAATTAGCTTTGCCGAACATGACGATATTAATCGCCTTGCCGAAGTCTATACCTACTTTGCCAGTTAGCTCTGCTGTTTTTTGTGCTAACACGACTGCATTGACACCACAAGAGAATAGCGCAATATCAAAGTCATCTTTGTGTGCTGCGATCCATTGGAGTGTTTCAGGCATTTGTTCATATTGATGAAATGCCAGCGTGTGCGCGATATTCAGCCTGTATGGATCGGCCTCAAGAACAGGCTTTACTTCAGCGGCCGTCCGGGTGACCAGCAGAATGCGTCGATTTTTCAGCATGTCCCAGAAAGCGGGTGTCTCAGCCAAATACCGATTCAGGCAGGCGTGGCAGGTCAGTGCGGGGGAAAGAGCATAGTGAGCAAAGACCTGATCGGTCAGCTCCCGCTTCATATAGGATGGTGCTTTAATAGATTCGTCATCATATGGCAAAATGCCAGCAATGCTAGCTTTGCTCACTGCCTCAGCCACCGCGTCCCGTAGTTCCGTATTCGGTAGAAACAGTCCCTTTTGACCGAGATTGGCTTTGACCGCCCAACGTTCCTGTAATACCTTTTCCATCGGCCAGACGGTGTCCTGCGACAACACCAAATTTTCACCATCCCCAATACGAATGAGCGAAAAGGACTGGTGCTGATCGAGTGCCAGCTTCAATCGTTTCAGTACCTCGTCAATCTCCAGATACCTTGGATTCGTCATAACATGTTACCTCCCTGTCGTTCCTGCTTGTTCAACTTTTCAGATGGAGCAAAAAACTTTGTATTCTATCATATGTCGAAAGCGAAAAGGTTTTTGTATGAACGACTATTCTTTTTGGATTCTACCTATTTTTACAAGATTCGTTGCATCTGTACGTGCCGTTTCAGAGGCGTCTTCATAACTTGAGAGAAGACGGTTGAAAGGGAGGAAGATCAATGAATCGCAAGATTGTAATTGAAATTAATTTTAATAACTATGGGATGAATCCCAACCGCCTGACACGTGAGTGGATCAGCGAGCGACTGGATATATTCAGAACCTTTACGCTGCGTAGTTTACTCAGTCAGACAAATACGGATTTCTTATCTGTCGTCAAGCTGGCGGGCGGATGCAGTGACATTGTGGAAGAGGAACTAGCCCGACATGAGCCCATTCCCGACCACATCCGTTTTGGTACGAGCATCGAAAGTAAACGTCGAATTCATGCGTACATCGAAGGCGCGGACGAACTGCTCATTGCTCGAATAGATTCCGACGATTTATACCACCAGTCATTTGTACAACAGTTACATGATTACAAGTTTCAACCGGAGACGGTTGCGCTGGTGAACCAGATGGGTTACCTGTGGGATGCGGTTGAGGGGCAGATGGCACCGGTGTTTCACCGTTCGCCTTCTTTTTATGTGTTTCGCTATCAAGTGGAGGATTTTCTAAATGATTACCGTGTCGTCATTCCTGGGAAGGGTACGCACGGATATGTAACGGAGCTGCCGCATGAGGTCATTCCACTTCGCAACTATGTGAACGTCATTCATGCCGCAAATACTTCGGTAAAAAAAGTGCCGGCGAAGGATCGGCTGTCAGAGAATGAAATGAATGCTGTGCTGGCTGAATTTCTGGGAACAGACATTGCCAATTCGTAACGGTCAGGAGGAGATTATATTGTTTAAAGGAAAAAAACTGCTAGTGACCGGAGGCACGGGATCTTGGGGGCAACGCCTAACGGCTGAATTGCTGAAGGAGGGACCGGCGGAAATCCGGATATTCTCACGCGGTGAATTTGCACAGATTGCCATGCAGCGGCAATTTCAATCTGATCCTCGCCTGAATTTCATGATTGGAGATATTCGCGATCTTCAGGCATTGCAGGAGGCATGTCGCGGAGTGGACTATGTGTTCCATTTGGCGGCATTAAAGCATGTCCCTGTGTGTGAGAGACAGCCAGAGGAGGCTTTCAAGACGAACGTACACGGTACGGAAAATGTGATCCGGGCCAGCATAGAGCAGGGAGTCGCCAAGGTAATTGATGTCTCTACAGACAAGGCGGTAGACCCGGTGAATGTATATGGCATGACGAAGGCGATCGGTGAAAGACTGATGATCCGCGCCAACACTTTAAGTGAGCGTACTCGCTTTGTGTGTATTCGCGGCGGCAACGTGTTGGGGACGAGTGGAAGTGTCGTGCCCCTGTTCAAGCGCCAGATCGCGGAAGGGCAGGAATTAACGCTGACGAGCCCAGATATGACACGCTTCTTCCTCACGCTCGGAGAGGCGATTGGCTTGCTGCTGAAGGCTTCTGTCACGGCAATTGGGGGAGAGACCCTTGTGATGAAAATGAAGGGCTGCAATATTGCAGATCTGGCAGAAGTGATGAAAGAACAGGCGGGACAGCCTGCGTTGAAA
This sequence comes from Paenibacillus sp. FSL R10-2748, assembly GCF_038005565.1. Taxonomy (NCBI): domain Bacteria; kingdom Bacillati; phylum Bacillota; class Bacilli; order Caryophanales; family Paenibacillaceae; genus Paenibacillus; species Paenibacillus sp. FSL R10-2748. The sequence goes on along the minus strand of NZ_JBBOTK010000006.1, from coordinate 129,683 downwards.
GTGAAGGAGATTGGTATACGTGGTGGGGAAAAGCTGCATGAGGTGCTGATTTCGCCCTATGAGGTGCCGCACACGTATCGCTATGATGACCGTTATTTTGTTATTCTTCCCCAGCAAGCAGACGAGCGCTTACTGAGCCAATATGGTGGATTGGAACGAGTGAGCTTCGATCAATATCGCTCGGACGATGAGTTAATGGATCGCGCTGGAATTGCTGAGCTACTGCGAGGCATGGAGTAACGATGAAAGAGGTGGGTATTTTGCAGCTTATGGAAAAAATAACTAAAGGAACTGTAAAGGTTGCGGTAATCGGCCTCGGTTATGTAGGGCTGCCCATGGCAGTGGAAATGGCACAGGCTGGTTATGATGTATATGGTGTAGATTCCGATCCTGTCAAAGTAGCCAAGCTGCTTCAAGGAAAGTCTTACATCATAGACATTGGCGATGATGCATTGGAAGGTCTGATCGGGCAGCAATTGCATCCAGTTACGGATATCAAGGTGCTGGAGCATGCGGATATCGTCGTGATTTGTGTGCCTACGCCGCTGACAGACGGACATCAGCCGGATACGTCCTATATTGAAACGGCTATTGATCAGGCCATACCTCATTTGCGTAGACAAACACTGTTGATTCTGGAAAGCACCACCTATCCGGGAACGACCGAGGAACTGATTCGGCCGGTGATAGAGCAGCGCAGGGGCTGGACGGTAGGTAAGGATTTCTATGTGTGCTTTTCACCGGAACGTGTTGATCCGGGCAGCATTCATTTTAATATTCGCAACACACCCAAGGTGATCGGCGGTTGCACGCCGGATTGTCTGGCAGCGGGAGTGGGTTTTTATGGCTCCTTTTTGGACCAGATTGTTCCAGTCAGCTCGACAACCGTGGCGGAAGCCGCCAAGCTGTTCGAGAATACGTTCCGTAGCGTCAACATTGGAATGGTCAATGAGCTGACAGCCGCCTGTGAGAAAATTGGCATCAATATATGGGAGGTACTGGATGCAGCGGCAACCAAGCCATTCGGCTATATGCCTTTTTATCCGGGACCTGGCATCGGGGGGCACTGTATCCCGGTTGATCCGCTATACTTGTCATGGAAATCCGAGCAGCATGGTTTTCCACTGGAATTCGTGGACTTGGCAGATCGCATGAATCGGCGTATGCCGCTGTATATTGCGGAGCGAATTGAAGCCATGCTCGCTCAGAAAGGTAAAGCCATAAACAAAGCCAAAATCATTCTGGCAGGTGTGGCCTACAAAAAGGACATTGATGATGTTCGGGAATCCCCAGCTCTTGTCCTGTTTGAACATCTAATAAAAATGGGAGCTTCGGTGAGCTTCACCGACCCATATGTATCGAGCTTTAAGCTGAACGGTGAAGCAATCCCATCTCGAACGGCAAATGCTCAGCTATGGGAAAGTGCAGATATCGTAGTCATCACGACAGACCATTCTGTGGTGGATTACCAACAGCTGGTCGACCATGCCCCGCTGGTTTTCGATACACGTAATGCGACCGCACATTGTACAGGTGGACATGTCGTGATCTTGGGGCATCCCGGTGATGGAGGGGGCGCCGCTGTTGGCTAACCGTGATCAGGTAAACGAACGTTATTACGGGCAGATCAATTCGGAGGAATCTCATGAAGCCACCCGCAATAGAATTCACTGGATTTGCCGCCATGTACAGGGGCGTACCGTGCTGGATGTTGGGTGCAGTCAGGGGATAACGTCCATTTTGCTTGGACGGGAAGGCTTTGAGGTAACGGCTATTGATTTGGAAGAGGGCAGCATTTCTTATGCAAAAAAAGAACTTCGTCAGGAATCCGCACCAGTCCGGGGAAGAGTCCACTTTCAGTTAAAGGACATTTCACAATTTGAGCGTCCTCCCGGTGGATTTGATACCATTATTTTAGGGGAGATTTTGGAACATTTTGCGCATCCCGACACCCTGCTGGCTCATGCTTACCGCTTGTTGAATAAAAAGGGAACGCTCGTCTTGTCTGTACCTTATGGATACCATCCTTTCCATGATCACAAGCGGACTTACTATGCTGGGAGCCTCTCCCGTGTGTTGTATCCTTATTTTGATGAAAAAGCGCTGGAGGTACATCACAAATATTTGTGCTTTGCAGGCCGCAAGAAGTCGAAAGAACTGCGTGAGGTCAAACCAGAGGTAGCGCATCTGAATGAGTGGATGAAACTGGACGAGGAACAATTTCGATTGGTGGAGCAGCAGCATGTTCGCAAAATGAATCAGCGAAAGGCCGCACTCGACAAGGCGGTACAGCGAATCCGGCATATGGAGGAACAACTTTTGCCGTTGGAAAGGTATGCACGTGTCGAACAGACAGACAAGACGCAGGCTGAAAGGAGAGGTGCATATACTGATGGCGAGTCTACCGGAAAAACGAACACAGATTCAGCCAAAGGTAAAGGGGATGACGTGAAGTCATGACTGAGCATCCAATGACGACCATCAGCTTGTGCATGATCGTAAAAAATGAGGAGCAGATACTTGCTCGCTGTCTGGATTCGGTCGCAGACCTAATGGATGAAATCATCATTGTGGACACGGGATCGACGGATCAGACGAAGACAATAGCAGCCTGCTATACGGATCGGCTTTATACGTTTGAATGGAAGGATGATTTTGCAGCCGCCCGTAATGAATCGTTTGACAAGGCGACGTGTTCCTACATCATGTGGCTGGATGCGGACGATGTGCTGCTGGAGCCGGACCGCGAGCGCCTGCGTGCCTTGAAGCAGCGTTTGTCTATGGATATCGACGCAGTGGTAATGCCACTTCATTTGGCAGAGGGGGAGCAGGGTGAACTGTTGTTCACCTCACGCCGTATCCGTCTCGTGAAGCGTGAGCGACAATATCGCTGGGAGGGACGTCTGCATGAGGATTTGGTGATACCTCAAGGGCAAATCGTTCATTCAGATGTGGCAGTCACACACCGCCGAATGCAAGACCACACGCTCCGTAATCAACGTATTCTCGCCAGGTGGATCAGCGAAAGCGGCAAGCTGGAGGGGCGTCTGCTGTATTTGCATGCCAATGAATGTTTTGACCGTAAAGAATATGCCGAGGCGGCAGAGGCGTTCAATCATCTGTTGGAGGAGCCGAGCGGCTACCGGGAGGAGAGGATTACCGCTTGTGCGCGCTCGGCGGAATGCTATCTTCACCTCGGGAAGCCGGAGCAACAGCTGGATAGTCTGTTACGCTCCTTTCGATACGGTGTACCGCAATCAGACTTGTGCTGCATGATCGGTGACTGGTTTTTCACACGAAACGAATGGAGCACTGCCGCATACTGGTATGAAAAGGCATTGGAGCAACAGCATCAGCTTCCGGGTATGCGACCTGTTCCGCTGCCATGCTACTCCTGGTTACCTCATGTGCGGCTCAGCCATTGCTACGCCCATGCAGGTAAGCTGGACGCTTCGTATGAGCATAACCAAACCGCTTTACGCTATTTACCTAACGACCCGCATTTACTGGATAACGAACGCAAGCTCAGGGAGGCTATTTCCAACTCCTCACCCTCAGCCCGTTCCTCAAAATAGTTCAAGCTGTTCCGGCCCGTTATCCTCTTCGGGTGGCTTGCGAGGTGGAAAAGGTTTAGGGTCCATGCCAAGCATGGTCATGAGCTGCTTGGCGTTAGCAGCGGCGTCTCCACCTGAGTTGTTGTTGAAAATAACGCACACCTCACGGCTTTGCTGCTCCAGCTCCAGCAATCTGTCTCTCCATTCGGTCAACTCTTGTTCATTGTACCGATACAGATAACGAACCTCCCGCCAATTAGGCGCGGAGCTTTGATTCCAGCCCGATATGTTCCGTCCGTGGAGACGTACGACTGTCAGATTACCATCTGTAGCCAACGGCACAATGGGAACTGACCCCGGTCCCGCCTGCGGCTCGTCGCATACGCTGTGTATCCAGCCTTCTTCACGCATGAATGCCAGCGTTTGTTTCCGAAAATCGGGTGTGAACCAGCTTTGATGTCTGAATTCAAGTACGGATGGGACCTCTCCCATCCTTTTTTTCGTGTCTCGCAGTACAGCGACATTCTCACGTGTACAGTCGAACCAGGGTGGGTACTGAAACAGTACGGCTTTAAGCTTGCCCGCTTCGCGTAGAGGCTGTATGGATGCATGCAGTGCTTCGTACATGGCATCTATTGTTTTGAAGTAAGGCTGCTTGCCGCGGGTATGTCCAGTCATGCCTTGATAGGCTTTGACGAGAAATGAAAAAGAGTCTGGGGTTTCCGCCGCCCAGCGTGCCATACGATCTGTGGGCTGCACCGCATAGAAAGAGCTATCCATTTCTACTACCGGAAAATGGCTTCCATAGATACTTAGTTTTTGGTTAGCTTTGGTACCCGTTGGATACAAGTCATTGTGATCGCCCCAACCCGTAAGTCCAATTTGAATCATAATTTCCCCGCTCCTTTCCTTCATGAAAACTTCGAAAGGCGTTCCCATGAATCATTTTAATGATAAAATGGGGTGAATCACATGAAGTTGGTATGAAGTTCCTATGAATATTTAAGCTCAAATACGGTTATTGTAACATGTTTCCTTATTGAGGATTTTGCAAAACCCTTATTCGTAATGCTTTTGAGTTTCCAGTTTGAAAAAGCTAATATAGTATGTAATAGAGCGAAATGAGTTCATGGAGGAGAAACGATATGGCAGAATGGTACGAGCAAAGCTTTGGGGAAGATTATTTATTGGTATACAAGCATCGCGACTTTCAGGGAGCCTATCAGGAAGTGCAAAAAATGATCTCCTGGCTCAAATTACCGCAAGGCTCCAGCGTATTGGATTTATGTTGTGGGATGGGACGTCACTCGCTTGCGCTCGCAGATGCAGGTTATCAGGTGACAGGTGTGGACCTTTCCAATGTGCTGCTGAGAGAAGCTCGTGCAGCAGATTCCGAAGGGCGGGTAAGTTGGCATCAAGGGGATATGAGAGAGGTGCCGCTGGATGAAAGCTATGACGCGGTGATGAATTTGTTCACCTCCTTTGGTTATTTTGAACAGGATGAGGAGCAGCTTAAAGTACTAAAGGAAATATATCGGCTGTTGAAGCCGGGAGGACGCTTTATCATAGATTATTTGAACCCTGCTTACGTAGCCGCTCATTTGGTACCGCATTCGTCGCGGGAGGATGAAGGGAATTGGATTGAGGAGCATCGGGTCATTGAAGATGGATTTGTGAAAAAGCAAATTGCGATTCGGTCAGCTGCATCCGTTACGGGCACTGAGGCAGCCTCTGCTCTGGGCACGACTCCTACTGAGGGAGAACCTGCGCGCGTGTATCATGAACGAGTGAAGCTATATCCATATGAGAAGTTTCGTGGATTGCTAGAGCAAGCCGGACTATCTGTAGAGCAGGTACACGGAAGCTATAATGAAGATCAATATATTGAAGATGCTTCGCCTCGAATGATTTTTGTCGGCGTGCGGGCTTGAAACAGAAAGGCGGGTGGAAGCCATGAAAATGCCAGAGCTTACACCGTGTGAGCGAATAGACGGAGGCTTTCAGGTCAAAATATCCATGTCCTTTCCGCTGCGCTGGGTGAATAGCTATGTGCTCAAGGGACAGCACGGTTTTACGATTGTAGACCCGGGGCCGCGCAATATGGACACCGAGGCAGAATGGGCGCATGTCTTCCAACAGCTGGGAATGTCCTTTGGGGATATTTCGGACATTGTGGTCACTCATCATCACCCCGATCATTACGGATTGGCGGGTTGGATGCAGCAGCAAAGTCAGGCTCGTGTACATATGTCAGCCCGAAGCCATAAGGAAGCGATGATGATGTGGGACGCTCCAGAATCGACGGTCGCAATGGAGAACAGGCTTCCCAGCTTTTTTGTCCAGCATGGCTTTCCTTTGGAGCAAGTGTCGGCCTTGGAATTACATATACGGCAGGCTTATTTGCAAGTGAATCCACAGCCTGAGATTACCGTTATTCCTACCGGAATGGACGCTCGTCTGGAATGGGGTGGACGCAGTTGGCTGCCCGTCGAGACAGGAGGGCATGCGCCTGGACATGTGTCCTTATATGACCCGAATAGCGGCGTTATCTTCTGCGGTGACGCAGTTTTGCCGCAGATTTCTCCTAATATCAGTCTGCTGCCGGGCAGCGATGCCCAGCCGTTGAGGTCTTATGTAGACGGCTTGCAGCGTCTAGGCGAGCTGGAGGTAGCGTGGGCATATCCGGGGCACCGCAATCCGTTTGGTTATTTTCGGGAGCGGACGCAAGCGTTGCTGGCGCATCATGAAGAACGGCTGGATAAATTCCAGCAGCTGATCCAACCGGAGGGCAGCACAGCCTATGAGCTGTGCATTGCCATGTTTGGTGGCAAGCTGGGTATTCACCAGCTAAGGTTTGCCATGTCCGAGACGCTGGCTCATCTGGTGGAGCTGGTGCGCCGTGAACGGGCCTCTATGAGCGAGACGGACTCAATCACGCGCTTCTATCCCCTTTGCCGTCAATAGTCGCGGAAAACTACCCAACAAGTGACATGACGAAGCAACATGACAAGCGGCATGCATGCCGGAAAAGAGGATTTTATGAATTTGCTGCTGCTGGGAGCTACCGGACGCGTAGGACGGTACATATTAGATTATGCATTAGAGGACGGTCATGTCGTTACGGTCCTTGTTCGTTCACCGGATAAGCTGGAGGATTTCGCACCCGGGTACGGGAATCAGCTGCAAATCGTACAAGGCGATGCCACTAATGCAGAGGACGTAGCACAAGCGCTGAAGGGTGGGGCGACGGCTGTAATCAGTGCGCTGAATACGGATGGAACGACTACCTTATCCGTTAATATAGCCCTGCTGGTCCGGCTCATGCAGGAGCAGTCCATTTCCCGGCTCATTACAGTAGGAACGGCAGGGATTTTGCAAAGCCGGACCGAACCGGACCTGTATCGGTACGAGTCCTCCGAGACCCGGCGACGCAGCACTCGTGCAGCCGAGGAACATCGACGAGTGTACGAATTGCTGCATGAATCGCCACTAGACTGGACAATCGTATGTCCAACCTATCTGCCGGATGGAGCGCGGACAGGTATTTATCGCGTGGAAAAAGATTTTTTGCCTGAAGGTGGCTCACAAATTACCACCGCGGATACGGCTGATTTTACCTATCGTCAATGCAAGAGTTACGAATTTATCCGTACACGGGTAGGCATTGCCTACTGATCGTGGAACGCCAAACATAGCTTCATTTTTAAGCATTCAACCAGAGCGCGGTAAGTGTACCTACTCATTGCGTTCTTTTTTATTTGACAAACACTCAGGCTTAGAATACTATGGTTCTTAACAGAAACAATGTTTCCTGAGATCTTGTGTAGATCTTTAATTTATTATAGTAGCATCAAGCAACAGTTTTTAATAAGCAAAAGGAAGTGCATTCAATCATGACCGAGCCATCGCATCCCTATAAAACCTATTCGGAAGTGAAGCTACAGCAGCAGCAATTGCTCCGTAAAAATGTCATTGACGCCGCATGTATCCTTCTTGCGGAAGAAGGGCCAGAGGCCGTGACCGTGCGGCGAGTTGCGCAGAAATTAAGCTGTTCCACCAAAATTATTTACAGTATTTTCGGCAGTAAGGATGGTCTTGCCAATGAGATGTACCTGGATGGATGTCGGCTATTGGCTGAATCCTTTCAGCAAGTACCCGTTACCGAAAGCGTACTCGCTGATCTTGAAGCTCTATGCTGGGCGTACTGGGAATTTGCGCAGCTTCATTCAGCCTATTACAAAATGATGTTTGGCGGGGCATTATCTGATTTCAAGCCGGATGAACAGAGCTTGGAGGGTACCACAACGGCCCTGTCTCAAATCCTGCAAACCGTCATACACGCTATGGAGCAGGGAGCATTGAAAGAACATGATCCGCTGCTGGTTGTCCGGATGTTTTGGTCTGCTTTACATGGAGTCATACATCTTCAGTTTGCAGGTCATTTTTCAGATGTAGATATGGCTCAAGGAGTGTATGCATTTACACTGAAGAATGCGCTCGTAGCATTTAAAACATCCTCATCTCCATCGTAAATATGAAGTGTACTGAGGTCGTCATAGTAGATGACTTCAGTTCATTATAGAGTAGTGGTAACGATGTTTCTTAAATAAAACAACAATACTATGGAGGTTGTCATCATGTTTATGTACGCAAATAAAATAGCTCTGATCACAGGGGCTTCATCCGGTATTGGCGAGGCCTTTGCCTATTCGCTCGCAGCTAAGAAATGTAATCTCATTTTGGTAGCACGCAATGAAACCAAATTAAAGACACTGGCTAAAGAACTCTCAGCTAAATATAACGTAAAAGCAACGGTGATTGCGTTGGATCTTTCCACACCAGGAGCACCCCAAGCATTGCATCAGGAGGTTCAAAAGCAACAGCTAAAGGTAGATCTCTTGATTAACAACGCGGGTTTTGCCACCTATGGATACTTTGAGCAGGTTTCAGGAGAACGACAGCATGAGGAAGTGATGCTCAATGTGGCTGCTTTAGTCGACATCACACATGCATTTATGCCTGATTTATTGCGTAAGCGGGATGGTGGATTAATCAATGTTTCTTCCACAGCTGCATTTCAGCCCGATCCTTATATGGCGGTGTATGGAGCAACCAAAGCATTTGTGCTTTCTTTTACTGAAGCGCTATGGGCCGAAAATCGGAAACGGGGGCTTAAAGTTCTGGCCCTTTGTCCAGGCTCAACGGAAACGCCGTTTTTTGATATTGTTGGCGCAAGTGAAGCGTCAATTGGAACTAGGGAAACTCCCCAAACCGTTGTGAAGAACGCGTTGAGAGCATTTGAAAAGGGGCGTAGTCACATCATTTCCGGTCGCCAAAACTATTGGGTAGCTCAGGTGTCCCGGTTCTTCTCTCGTCAATCCACGCTGGGAATTGTAGAACGTGCACTGCGTCCACAAAATGGATTGTAATTTATGAATAAAGGTAATCTGAGCTTGAAATGTTAGAATTCCAATGAATAAGCTGTGAGTTTTATGCACCGGGTCTGATCGTTTATAGCTTGACTTGAATCAGACCCGGTGTTCCTATTTGTATAGATCAAGCGTTAGATCCTAGTTCTAGTTCTCGGGAATATAGTAAAATTCCATCCCGTTTCTCCCAGCCATTAGCTGACCAGAAGCGTTGACCCCCTGCGTTATGCTCCATCACAAACAGATGACATTTATCAATGCCTTCTCTCAGCAAAGCAGATAACGCTTTATCCACCAGTCTGGGCGCGATCCCTTGACCACGATGTGCTGTGGCTACACCCAGATGATACAGAAACCCCCTGCGACTATCGTGACCCGCCAAAATCGTGCCTATGATGCTTCCATCATGCTCACAGACAAAGCTAAGTCCTTCGTTCCGTTGTAAAAAGCGTGCAATCCGCTCCGGTGAGTCGGCCTCGCTTAATCCCAATCCGTCTAAGCCATTCCAAAGGTCAATGGCCTGATCATAATCGTCAGCCTGCATCGTACGGAATGTATATCCTTCAGTTACGTTTGCCATGTCTAGTTCTCCTCTAACCCTGTATATATCTGTTGTATTCCAAGCGTTGTTTGTTATTTAACGTGTTGTATTCGGTGCACTTTCTTCCCCAAGCTCCTGCTCGCGCTCTGCCTGTTTGCGATGGGCGATGCGGCTGCTGGCCGAAGCTGCGATAGCGCCCACAATGTCGTCTAGGAACGTATGGATCGGCCCGAGGCTTTTATCATTCAGGCGTTCCAGCACACCCGGTTTGAGCTTATCGACATAACCGTAATTGGTAAATCCAATGCTGCCGTACACATTTACGATGGAAAAGGCCAGAATTTCATCCACACCGTATAATCCCTCATCATTCTCAATCATGTCCTGCAATGGGGGAAGAAGAGCGCCTTGTTCAGCAAGGATATCCAGTTGGATGCCCGTGAGCACGGCATTTTGAACCTCGCGCTTCATCAGTACCTTGTCCACATTCTCCATACATTCTTCCATCGTTAGGGTCGGGTAATATTTTTTTTGTAAAAGCATGACCAGTTCTGCAATTTCAGTCAGGTTCACACCACGCTTGTGCAGCAACTCGCGGGTGGCATCGGCTACCTTTTTACTATTCAGGCTGTAAGGTGCTTTTTTCTTGTCCATAAAGTTGAAGTTCCCCTCCTCGTATAGATCCTGATTTCTACTGCAATTATGACCAGTGTGTCCAGTCTGCTGAAAAAGTAGTTATTTTTTACGCGAGGCTCGTATACATATTAGTACAATCTGTACAAAATTGTTAGGGAGGAACTTCACTTATGAATATAAAACACCCATGGCGTATGACCTCTGTAGCTGGACTGCTATCCCTACCCCTGTTGTTGTCGGGCTGCAGCCTTTTCGGCAACGAATCGGCATCCATTGACCCCCCGCCGTCCACGACAGAGCAGTCCATGATTAAGGCTGTAACCGGAAAAGCACCTGCCAGTACAGGTCAACTGAGAGCTGTTTTTTTGCAAGATCATAACGGTTTGCTGGCCCCGGTATCTTTACCGATTGCTACAGGTGATGTGCAGGCAGATGCCAAGTCAGCGCTGGAAACATTGGTTGAGGGCGGGCCGTATGCTGGATTATTACCAGAGGGATTTAAAGGGGTAATACCCCAGGGTACAGAAGTGAAAAGTGTGACGGTGGACAAGAACAACAAGCTGGCTGTTGTCGAGTTCAATAAATCTTTCGCCAACTATAAGCCACAGGAAGAACGAAAATTAATGGAGAGTTTGACCTGGACCCTGACCGACCGTCCCGATATTGAGAGCGTACAGATCTGGGTGGATGGCAAAAAACTGAACGAAATGCCTGTTGGCGGCACACCGCTGGATCATCCGTTGACGCGTGCAGTAGGTATTAATTTGGAGATTGGTCATGGCGTAACACCCCTGGATTCCAGTCCAGTCACCGTGTATTTCTCTTCATCTTCTCCTGCTGGAGTTCAATACTACGTACCTGTAACACGGTTGGTCAGCCCTGAAAAAGATCGTGTCCAGTCAGCGCTGCATCAATTGATTCAAGGACCGCAGACCAAGGATGGGTTACAAGAAGTGATGACAGGGGAGACGGCGCTGAAATCGGTAGAACGCTCCAAAGACAACGTAATTACGGTATCTCTTTCAGATGATATGTTTGCTAAAGGAGAAGCTGTGCCTGCTGAATTTTTGGAATCGGTTGTGCTGACAGCGGCAGACAATTCAGATGATGCGGTCAAAACAAAAATTCGGATTGAACTAAATGGTGAAAAAAGCGTAATTGGACAAAATAATCAAAATTATGGAGAGCCTGTAGCCAAGCCGCAACATATTAACGAAATCCCTCTTTAAGGGCGGGAATCGTCCTTGGGGTGCTTTTGCCTGCACACTTTGGTAAAATAAACATATAAGAACAGGTTGCATACGACGTAGGAGGAAAAAGCATGAGTAGATCTAACGGACGAAACGGTGATGAGCTGCGCCCGATGAAATTGACAGCAGGAGTAAATAAATACGCGGAGGGCTCTGTTTTTATAGAGGTTGGCGAGACGAAAGTCATTTGCACGGCTACTGTAGAAGAACGCGTACCACCCTTTATGAAGGGACAAGGAAAAGGCTGGGTAACCGCAGAGTATTCCATGCTTCCGCGTGCGACTCATAGCCGTAATCAGCGTGAAGCAGCGCGTGGCAAGCTGACAGGCCGTACCATGGAAATTCAGCGTCTGATTGGAAGAGCGTTGCGTTCGGTGGTCAATTTGCAGGCGCTTGGTGAACGGACGATTACGTTGGATTGTGACGTCATTCAGGCGGACGGCGGAACACGCACAACCTCAATTACCGGTTCTTTCGTAGCGTTGGCGATTGCGGTCAATAAAATTGCCACCCAGCACAAGCTGCCTGTTTTTCCAATTACCGATTTCCTGGCTTCCGTCAGCGTAGGGGTTGTTGGTGAAAAAGCATTGCTGGATCTGAACTATGAAGAGGATTCCAAGGCCAAAGTGGACATGAATCTTGTCATGACTGGCAGCGGAAAATATGTTGAGCTGCAAGGTACAGGTGAAGAAAGCCCATTTGACCGTAACGAATTGGATCAACTGCTTAGCTTGGGCGAACAAGGGATTCTGCAAATGATTGAGCGCCAAAAAGAAGTGCTTGGACCGATTGCTGATAAGATCGGTGCTGGACGTACAGGAGCTGGCGCCTAATGCGGCTGGATGGCCCGGTCGTCATTGTCGCTACGAAAAATAAAGGAAAGGTGCGGGAATTTGCCCATGCTTTTGCGCCGTTTGGCAAGGAAGTCAGAAGCATGTACGATTATCCCGACATTCCTGATGTCGTTGAAGATGGCAAAACCTTTGCCGAAAATGCACTGAAAAAAGCCAAAGCGGTTGGAGATGTGCTCGGATTGCCCGTACTGGCCGATGATTCCGGCCTCTGTGTGGACTTGCTGGACGGTGCACCGGGGGTATACTCTGCCCGTTATGCTGGAGAAGGTGCCAGCGATCACGAAAACAATATTAAGCTGCTCGACGTTCTGGAATCGAAGCAGCTGGGTGATGATACGGGACAGCCTTTGTTAAGCCCGGCTCAATTCGTCTGTACCTTGATTCTGTATAATCCGCAGACTGGCGAGACGTTGGAATCGACAGGCTCCGTGGAGGGCTGGATTACTACTGAAACCGCCGGTAGCGGCGGGTTTGGGTATGATCCGCTGTTTTATTTGCCAGAGTTTGAAAAGACAATGGCCGAGCTGACGTTGGAACAAAAGCAGGCTATCAGTCACCGAGGAATAGCTCTGCGTGATTTGGCAACAAAGCTGGGTAATCCACAGGCATAGCTTGGTAACAGGGGCGAAATCATCCCCCCATTCACATAACGAAAAAAAAGGCTATCCGTCAGTCATGAGCTGCGGATAGCCTTTTTGGTACCTTCTGTTCCCCATATAGTACACAGCGAAAAATTGCCGCTGCCGCTTAGAAGCTCTATTGCTCCAGCATTCAGTGTAGCTTATCGAATAGCTACCTTGTAAGTGCGCAACCAGTTATCCACTTGAGCCAAGTAGGCAAACAACTGGGGACCCGACATCAGCTGACCAAACCAAGGCAGATTGGTGGATGCCTCCGGTGAGGCGGCAATATCGCGTACCTTTTGCGCATCGATCAGCTTGAGCAGTGGGGAAGAGGAATCATCCAGCAGCTGCAACGCCTGCTTTTTCACAGCCTCAAGATAGGAAGGGTTATGCGTTTTGGGATATGGGCTTTTTTTGCGATACAGCACATCATCCGGCAATACGCCCTCCAGCGCCTTGCGCAAAATTCCTTTTTCACGTCCGCCTGTCATCTTGATACTCCACGGAATGTTCCATACATATTGTACCAGTCGATGATCGCAATATGGCACCCGCACTTCGAGTCCAGCTCCCATACTCATCCGATCCTTGCGATCCAGTAGAGTAGGCATAAAGCGGGTGATGTTCAAATAGGACATGACGCGCATTTGCGCAGCTTTTCCTGTTTCCCCCGGTAGCTTCGGCACTTCTCCTACCGCGTCTGAGTAGCGATCGTTCAAATACTCCAGCGGCTTGATCCAGTCCCGTACCTCGGGAGACAACAGACTGGCTCTCATATCGGGTGCAACTGCCCACGGGAATGTACCCGAATTCAGCATATCCTCCCGGTGGAACCATGGATATCCGCCAAAAACTTCATCCGCAGCCTCGCCGGAAATAGCGACCGTAGCTCCTTTTTTAATCTCCCGGCAAAAGAGATACAGCGACGAATCCACGTCCGCCATGCCGGGTAAATCCCGCGTTAGTGTGGAGTTGTTCAGAGCTGCTACGACTTCTGGCGTATCGAATTCAATCCAGTGATGATTTGTCCCTAATTCATCCACCATCCGCTGAATCCAGGGGGCATCGGCTCCGGGTTGAAACGCATGGGCTTTAAAATGCTTGTCGTTATCCACATAATCGACCGAATACGTATGAACTTGTCCTTGCCCGGTACGGTTATAATAATCGACAGCTAATGCGGATAGAGCGCTTGAATCCAGCCCGCCAGACAATAAGGTGCACACTGGAACATCCGAAATGAGCTGCCGCTCCACCGTATCCAGCAACAGTTCTCGTACCTTGAGCGCCGTTTCTTCGGTGTTATCCTCATGCGCAATGCTTTCCAACTTCCAGTAGGCTTGAATGCGCACGCCGTCGCGGGTGTAGGTTAGCGTATGCCCGGGACGTAGCTCCTTCATGGACGAATAGACGCCGTGTCCGGGGGTACGTGCAGGCCCAATGATAAAAATTTCGGCCAATCCCTCGGCGTCCACTGCTGCTTCTACTGCTGGATGCTGAAGCAGTGCTTTGGGTTCTGAGCCAAATACGAATACTTCTTCGGTTTGGCTATAAAATAACGGCTTCACTCCCAGCCGATCCCGTGCCAGAAATACCTGCTCCCGCTCGCTATCCCAGACCGCAAACGCAAAAATGCCGTTTAACCGATCCACACATTCAGGGCCCCATTCGATATAGGATTCGAGCAGCACCTCCGTGTCGCATTGTGTACGGAAAAAATGCCCGCGCTGTTGCAGCTCTTTTTTCAGCTCAGGCGCGTTATATATTTCCCCGTTATATACAATCGTATAAGTGATATCCTCCAGCTGCCGGATCATGGGCTGAGCGCCATTTTCCGGGTCCATTACGCTCAGTCTTCGGTGTCCGAAGGCACACGGGTTGGATATCCAGGTACCCGCAGCATCCGGTCCGCGATCGGAGAGCGTTTGTGTCATATTCAGCAGCAGCTCAGATTGATGCATTAAGTCTCCGTTCCACTGTATGAAACCTGTAATTCCGCACATGTCTGTTCATCCTCTCTTTGTCGTGTTCATCCAGTGTTGGAATGAATCAAAAACTAAATCCCCAGTTCATCAGTATATATGCCGAAAAGAAGCATAAAATGTCTGTCCGTTCCGAAAACTACAGATGGGGAAACCCGTCTACTCGCAAGGAAGGAGGGAGACCATGTACTACATCAAGGATGCCAAAATACGCCGCTTCACTGAACTTGACGGAGTGCGCTGCGCTGAGGTAGAGGTGCGGCCCGGTGCCGCAGATGACCCGGAATTGCTGGTCTATATCACGGTCAAGGATCAGACGGATGGTCAGCATGACTATGACATGGTACGGATCATCCGCAATGACGCCGATCTGGAGCTGGATTGGTACGACAATAATCTGCATTCGGCATTTGAGGAAGTGACAGACAAGGCTTTTACCGACTCTACACACATTACTGCTGGTGAGGAGCGAGAGAAGTTTAAAAAAGAATTGCTCTCCTATGGGCAGCTCAGTACAGAGTTCGCCAAGGAGTTCGGGGCATGAGGATATGGTGTGCTATGCCTCGGCTTTTGTTGATTTGGGCTCCGGCGCCATCGCCGGATCAGCGTGAAAGGAGGGGGAAATCATAGACGGCAAAGCGAAGTATAAGAAAAACAAAGGCAGCAGTTATATTCATAACAATGAGTTCGCGGAAGAAGTGCTGGAGAAAAACGTAAGACATGAAGTACGGAAAAGTCCTAAACGCTTTGGGAATAAATAAGCAGCCATTGAACTAAATAGCAACAGCAACTCATCAAAAATGACCCTAAAGAAGCCTCCGTATCCCGCCAAATTTGCGGTATGCAGGAGGCTTCTTTTTGAACTAAGCCGCTTCACGCAGCGTCATAATCCCTTTGTAGATGTTATAAACAAAAACCCCGAGATAGACCACTACGAATAGCAGTACAAACCCGATCACTGAACCTGCATGATTCGCCGTAATAATAAAATACACTAGCGGAATTGCCGCAATAATGGGGAAAATATGCGATAAAATAGCCTTTTTTGCATGTCCCTGAACATATTCGTCCCGTACTGCAATCCACACAATGACAGGCACTAGAAAAGGTGCGAAGAAAATGCTGAAATAACAAAGTGACGACAAAAGACCTCTCACGGATTAACCCCTCCTTTATGCATGGTTCTTTGTACATAATACCCCGTTAGCGTCCAAATGATTCCTTTTGCAGCCAGCTTCCCTATATCATAAAAAAATGCTTTTGACAGTTGCCCGAAATGTGATATAATAATCAATGCGCTGAATACATAAGGTTTTATTGATCACTATCTTGTCCCAGTAGCTCAGCTGGATAGAGCAACGGCCTTCTAAGCCGTCGGTCGGGGGTTCGAATCCCTCCTGGGACGTATAGCAAAAAGCTTCCTACATGTAGGAAGCTTTTTTGTTTTTCAGTGCTGCCAAAGCGCTGCGCTACCTGCGCACATGGTGGATTTTATCCGGTGAAGCTAATGGAGAGGGTATTCCATGTTCATGGAGCTTGAAAAAAGGTATGATGCATTCCAAATTTGATATTATCCATAATAATATTTGCCACATCCTTTGGAGTCATATTTGGTGAATATTCATACCACCATTTAACCGTTGTCATTGCAGATGCTGCAAACAAACGAGTTAATAACTCCTGCTTTTCTGAAAGTTCCTTCTTCGTAATTTCTGTTCCATTGCTATTTTCACGAAGACATTCCCCGGTTCTCCTTTCAAATATGCGTGTCATATCTTCATAGACATATAACTCCATATTTTTATTCCACAATATAAGGTACCAATCTTTATGATCATACATAAATTGGAGTTGTTTTCTTAAAGCATTCAAGGATTCGATGTCATTATTCTCCAGATTAAAAGATGCTAGATTAATATTGTTTGAAAGTTCTTCTAATGTTGATTTTACCAATGATTCTCTTAGCTGATATTTATCTTCATAATATTTGTAGAATGTAGAACGATTAATTCTTGCAGTTGTAGTAATATCTTTTACGGAAATAGATGAAAAGTTTTTTTGACTAATACATTTAGCAAACCCATGTTTTATATTTTCAAGTGTTTTCACAACACGTAAGTCTGTTATCTCATTCAATATGTGTCACACTCCAATTCACTAATTCTACATATTAAAAACAACAAAAGCTATCAGAACTGTTGTTTAAGCAACATTCAGGGTAAGCCTTACTGATATTCTGGATCTTTTTTCTTTATTATAATCTTAATATAAAAGAATATTTGTATAAATGGTATCCATTTTGTTCAATATGAAAAGGAGAATCTTTTATGTCTAACAATCGTTTATGTAAAGTTTTAGGAATTGAAAAACCAATTATTCAAGGACCTATGGCTTGGGTTTCAACAGCACCATTAGTTGCAGCAGTTTCTGAAAGTGGAGGTCTTGGTGTATTAGGAGTAGGATTTGCTCCTTTAGATTTTATTAGGGACCAGATTATTGCTACAAGAAATCTTACGAGTAAACCGTTTGGAATCAATGTAATTATGAACTCTGAATTATTAGATCATGTAACTAAAGTTGCTTCGGAGGAAAAACCACCAGTAATATATGCAGATACGCTAGTGGGACTTGATTTTGAGTTATCCCGAAAATACTTTTCTATATGGCATGAATTAGGAATAAAAGTAATCGTAAAAGCAAGTACAATTCAAGATGCAATGACTGCGGAGAAGGCGGGGGCTGATGCAGTTATTGTAAAAGGCTGGGAAGGTGGCGGACATACTACTTATGAAGCAACAACGGTTCTTGTTCCACAAGCAGCGAACTGCTTATCTGTACCAGTGATAGCCTCTGGCGGTATTGCAGATGGAAGAGGAATGGCAGCAGCTATCGCTCTTGGTGCTGAAGGCATTGAAATGGGAACCATTTTTATGTGCGCAGAGGAAACAGTAGTACATGCAAATGTAAAAGATGCCATGTTAAAAGCTGGTGACATGGAGACTGTGATAACAGGATATTCTACTGATGAGCCATGCAGACAATTGAAGAACAAGCTTTCAGAGGAAATGACGGAAATTGAAAACAATTACAGCAAAAAAGAAGCAGCAGTAAAACTAAAAGAAGTTGCTGAAAGTTCTTTGAAAAAGGCGATGCTGGAAGGCGACGTTGAAGAGAAGGGCGCTGTTATGGTAGGACAAATAGTACCACTAATAACTGAGATTAAGAGTGTAAAAGATATCATAAATGATGTATTAGAAGGATACCATGAAACAATATCTAAGATGACTAAGTTTGAAGTTTAAAAGTTAATGTCATTATAAACGGCCGTGATCCCAACCGAAATGAGGGAGACGACCGTTTTTTCATACGTCCAGCATGAACAATCTGTTTTATAAATTTATACCGTCGCCTTCTCCTTATGAGCAAAGAATTGAGGTAGATGCTCTTTGTGTGCTTCTAGCAATTCATCCAGTACGGTTTGAGCAATGTCCCCGCTTGGTACGAGCGGATTCAGGGTGAAGGCTTGCAGTGCTGTTGCATAGTCACCGGTGACCGCCGCTTCAATCGTCAGCTCTTCCATTGCCTTCATCACTTGCAGCAAGCCCCGCTGTGCAGGTGGGAATTTGCCAAAGTTGACAGGTTCGGCGCCATGGGCGCGAATGACACTGGTCACTTCGATGGCGCTATCATAAGGAACATCATCAATCGCACCATTGTTACGTGTACTAACCACCATCAATGTGCCTTTGTTGTTATAAATGGAATTAATGATCTCACAGGCTGCATCGCTGTAATGCGCACCGCCGCGTTTGGATAGTTCCTCTGGTTTGTAATCCAGATTCGGATCTTTATACAATTCAAACAGACTATCTTCCAGACGTTTGACGACTTGGCCCCGAGTTCCTTCGTTTTTGGCTTCCTCTAATTCTTCCTTGAGCATGTTATCCGTCATATAGTAATACCGATGGTAAGGACAAGGCAACATTTTCAATTGACGAACTTGATCATACAGGAAGCGCATGTTTCTAATATTTTCAACGACCTTCTCCGGTTTTGCGCCAGGAGCGTACAGTCCTTCAATGACTTGCTCTGTTAATTCGGCCCCTGTTTTGTCATAAACTTTGTGCCAATGAAGGTGGTTAATCCCTGCAAATTTAAAGAACAACTCTTCTTCCGGTTTGTCCAGCACAGCCGATGCACTCTTGATCGCGCCGATTGGAACATTACATAATCCAATGACTTTATCCCACTGACCATAACGAAGCACAGCTTCGGTGACCATACCCGCAGGGTTGGTAAAATTAATCAACCATGCATTCGGACACAGTTCTTTCATATCTTCGACAATACTGAGGATAACGGGTATGGTGCGAAACGCTTTGAACATTCCTCCGGCACCATTGGTCTCCTGACCGATCATGCCATGTTTTAACGGAATACTTTCATCCTTAATCCGGGCTTCCAGCAAGCCTACCCGAAATTGGGTCGTTACAAAATCGGCGTCCTTCAACGCTTCCCGACGATCCAGGGTCAAATGTACCTCACAATCAATGCCTGCGGCCTTCACCATCCGTTTGGCCATGGCGCCTACGATCTCCAGTTTTTCACGTCCTGCCTCAATATCTACCAGCCACAATTCCCGAATGGGAAGCTCTGCATAACGTTTGATGAAGCCTTCTACTAATTCTGGTGTATAACTGGAACCTCCGCCAATGGTTGCAATCTTTATGCCTTTTTTCATGGTTAGTGCCTCCTAAGTATGTTTTTTTAACCGCTTTCTTAAGCACAAATTCACTGTAATCCCTGTAATGCATTACAGGTCAAGCGCTTTTAAAAAACTTATTTTGGGAAGGTGACAATTATAGGGCGGGCACTACGAACATGCTAAACACGAACATGCTAAAATAGAAAGAACGAGGTGAGAAAAATGGCGAATATTCATGAAATTGCAAAGCTGGCGGGCGTATCCTCGGCTACGGTGTCCCGTGTCATTAACAACCATCCGTATGTAAGTGAACCGACAAGACAGCGTGTGCAGGAGGTCATAGACCGACTGGATTATGTTCCTAATCTAAATGCGGTATCTTTAAAAAAAGGCATGACCAAGCTCATAGGGATTATTTCACTTTCTTTTAATGATTCATTGGGTTTATTTGTGCGTGGATTTACAATGTATGCTCAGGAGCATGGCTTTAATATAGCGCTGTTTATTACGAATGGGGAGAAGGGGCGAGAACTTGAAGCGCTGGAAATGTTGCGGAGAAAGCAACTGGACGCCTTGGTCTGTATGATTCGTGTTAATGAGTGGAGTGTGATTGAGCATTATACAAAATATGGTCCGATTGTGACCTGGCAGCGTGTAAACATTGAGGCAATCCCGTCTGTATTTATGGATCAGTATCAGGGCTATACGCTGGCGTTGGAACATTTGTACGCCCGAGGATATCGGAAAATTGTGAATGTGTACGGCAGCATGCGGGGGTTGAACACAAAAGAACGCATTCGAGCTTATCATGACTTTTGCGAAAAATACGATTTGGATGCTGAGGCCTTCCCGCATTTTTATGATTTAAATTCAATAGAAGCTGGTGAACAAATAGCTCATTGGTGGGCAGAACGAGAACAAACAGATAGACCGGATGCTTTTGCCTGTTCTACCGATTATTTGGCAGCAGGTCTTTTGACTGAAGCACGGAGACTCGGTGTTTCTGTACCAAGCGATTTTGCAGTAGTAGGCTTTGATAACACCGAAATCTCGCATTTGCTTGATTTAACTACGATTCATTATCCGATAGACAAGCAAGCGGAGAATGCGTTCATTATGATTTGCAATGCCCTTGAAGGGTTGGATGAAACGATACATCATCTGGAATTCAAATTAGTAGAACGAGCGACCACCTGATTCCAAAAGGAACTTCATGTTAGTGGTTATTAATTACCATATTCAAGTTTATATAGTAGGAATAATGGAATAAAAATGTTGACACATGTTAATAATTGGTGAATAATTTGAGGTGAAAGTATAAAATTTGGATTTTTTGTATGAAGGGTGGTTATGACTTGGGACATACACCTACGATTTTGGCGAAGTTAGAGGATTATTTAGGGGAAAATAATTTGACGCTGGCACAATTTGCCGAATATTCAGGTGTTCATCAAAGAACACTTAATAATTGGATTGCCAAGCATCGTCCTGTTGCGATACATCAGCTAGATCGAATCACTTGGGCTATGGGACTACCAGAGGGTTTTTTTTACGAACTATACATAGATAACTACATCATTGAGCGCTCCCCGGATTGGAGGCGAATTGAGCCGTTGTTGTTTCGCTGTGCGGAACTGGACAAGTTGGATGCTATCCAGCTTGTAGTGGGACATATTATGGACAACCTTCTATATTCCCCAAAGTTATTTGATGCAGCAGAAAAATTATTCGCACAAGGTCAGCACAATGCTGCATTGTTGCTCTACGAAGGGATTGCGGAAGGCGAGAAGTACCAGCACTCTGAACGCTTGGCTGTCTGTCAGTATCGTCTGTTTACCATTCAGGTAGGGAACAATCAGATCCGAAATCTCAAGGCGGCTACACGATTTGAACCCTTTGTGGAACGTCTGAATGAAATAGATCAACTCGATGCGTTAAAAGATTTGGCGAATGTGTATCGTTCTCTGCGTGAATGGGACAAGCTCGATGCAACTGCTCGAAAAATGAGAGCCAAAGCGGAGATCCAATATTCTTTGAAACATCAACAGAAAAAGCGAGAGTGGGAGGAGTCTGAACAGAGGCTGAGTCGCCCGATGTTTGTGTACATTACCTATGCTGATTTACTGTGTGCGAGTGTCTGTGAAGCGCAAGGCGATTATCAGCAAGCATTACAATTTACGTACGCCTACACTGATTTAGATTGGGTGATCGAGACAGACCAGGAAACCCAACACTGGGTCAACTTGTTCAAGCATTGGGCAGAAGGTAATACTTTTGTAAATAGACTCCTATCTGGAGATACCAATGTGCTTCCTCATTATGTTGAATATATTGCATCCACATCAATCACTACCGAGAATGAAAAGCTATCCAAGTTGCTGAACGTTATGATTGCTGCTAACCGATATGCAATAGATATCAATGATATCCTTTCACGTTTTGAAGTGGAGATTAATTCTTTTGCTCTGCTATCACAATCTACTGATATGTACACCCAACAAGTGATGCCGGATTATTTTGCATGGTTTGGTTACGAACTGGCTTATTACTATTTAAGGCGGGGAATGTACAATGATGGCTTTAAACACTTAATATATGCACTGGTAAAAGCCCACCTACTAAACAATGAGACTTACTTTATAAACTGTACAGGGCTTTTTGCACATTTCCAAGCACATGCGCTTCCCGAAACAAGGGAAGAGTATTTCAAACTACTAGAAAAGGTGTGGTTAGACAATGTTGAAAAAAATGATTCTGCTGGTCATCGCAGCTAGCTTCTTGTTTATTTTAGCAATGCCTGTTCAGTCGCATAACCAAAATCAAAGAATAACGCCTCACGTACAAATTGGAGGTGCTTAAACGGCTAGAAACAAAGACAATTCTCACCGACCAGTTCAAGTTTGGGGAGTTCAGCGACTATTAGAGAGCCAACAAAATAAGGTTAATCTCTAGGTCAGAATTGGCATGTATGCTCTGTATTCATTGGATCTTTTTATGAAAAGGGCCTCTGTTCCACTTAATTAGTGGAAACGGAGGCTCTTTTAACGTGGATTTAGGGGCATCTTTGTTTATGCAAACTTTTGGGATGTTCTTTTTTTGTTAGGTGCATCATTCAAAAATCCAAAAAACGTCTTTTTGTCATAAAATATGACATATAGGAGGGATCATGCTGATGAACCAAGGTGTGACTTTACTTTGTGTCGAACGAGCTAGGAAGAAACTGTACCAGGTCCAGAAAAAGTATGGATTTTTAACACATCCCAAAGTAATAGAACAATCTAAAAAGCTGGATGATCTGTTGAATCATTATCAAACATGTAGATCGGATCATTGAGAAATGAGACCATATTTTTCTTTAATTCCTTGACCGCACCTCTAACCTGCTCTGTCTGTGTCACGGCTGAAATCACCGCCACACCATCTGCACCTGCACGTGCGACTTCCTCAACACGGTCCACTGTAATACCTCCGATCCCAACAATCGGCACATCAATTCCCGCTTTACGCATCTCATATAAAATTGCCGGTCCCTGTACGGCATGGGCATCATCTTTCGAGATGGTGGGATAGATGGGTCCGACGCCGAGATAATCAGCACCTTGCAGGATGGCTCGACGTGCTTCCTCAATGGTATGGGCAGAGACGCCTAAAATTCGATTTCCGATTCGCTCGCGGACGGATTCGGCGTATTCATCGTCTTGACCGATGTGAACACCGTCGGCGTCGATTTCAAGAGCTAGCTCCACATCGTCATTGATGATGAAGGGGACACCAGCGTGACGGCACAGTTCCTGTAGCTGGCACGCAAGTTCGAACATAGGAACGCCCGTTAACGCGCCAAGACCCTTTTCTCGGAACTGGACCATGGTTGCGCCGCCAGCCAGAGCCTCTTGCACGACCCAGCCTGGTTCCGCGAGGCAATTCACGCTTCCAAGCACCAGGTACATCTGTAGCTGGCGGCGCACCACCTCTGACAACATTCTGCCGTTCATAGCAGCATCTCCTGACGACGGCGGAAGGCCCAATGATTGGTGGGTCCATGTCCTTGTCCAAGCTGCAAAGGTTCCTCAATCGCTGCCTGGATGAAGGCTTTGCCATTCGAGATAGCCTCCGGTACAGACATCCCTTTCCCTAATTCCGCGGTAATCGCTGCTGAGAAGGTGCATCCTGTTCCGTGTGTATGAACAGTCCGTACTCGCTTGCCGCTCAGCTCTGTAAAGGCGGTTCCGTCAAAGAGTAGGTCCACAATCTGTTCGCTGCTCTCGCTCTCGTCAGCGTGGCCACCCTTGATCACAACGAATTTTGATCCCATACTGCTAATATGTCTCGCAGCCTCGCGGCGATCCTCCATCGTATGGATACTGATCCCTGTCAGGGCTTCTGCCTCCGGGATATTCGGTGTAACGACCAGGGCCAAGGGTAGCAGGTCGTCCTTCAAAGCCTGCACCGCTTCCAGTTGCAGCAGTTCAGCGCCTCCCTTGGCAATCATCACGGGATCGACGACGACCTTTTTCCAGCCGAACTTTCGAATCTGCTTGCTCACAAGACGGATGATGCCCGCATTAAACAGCATGCCAGTCTTCAGGGCATCCACTCCAAGGTCTAATCCTACAGCTTCGATCTGTTCCGCTGTTGCTTCCTGTGGCAGCGGATATACGCCGTGGACCCCTAAAGTATTCTGTACGGTAATGGCCGTAATAGCCGACATGCCGTAAACGCCAAGCTCCTGAAAGGTTTTGAGATCGGCTTGAATCCCGGCCCCGCCGCCACTGTCCGAACCGGCAATCGTCAGTGCTCTGGGTACACGAACGTCTGTCATCGCGCACCACCTGCTGTGGTTGTTCCGGCTTCACGGACAGTGACATGCCCCTCTAGCGAACCTGTATGTAGTTTGGCGAGCTCGTCGAGAAAGGCAATCTGGAAGCTGCCGGGCCCCAGCTCTGCGGTACGTGCTGCGGCTCGGGAAGCTGCTGCACCGTAAAATGCCAAGCCTGCTGTACCTGCGAGCAGCAGGTTGGGTTCAACAGCTGCAAAGGCACCTAACACAGAGGTCAGCAGGCAGCCTGCTCCGGTTACCTTCGTGAGCAGCGCGTCTCCACCGCTAATCATTCGTACTTCGGCCCCATCGGTGATGACGTCCTCTTTTCCAGTAATGACAACCATTGTATTGAGCGTTCGAGCAGCCCGAATTGCCAGATCGACATTTCCGCTGTCAGCACTGTCACCAGCATCTACGCCTTTAATCTCACGCGCTTCTCCAACAAGATGCGCGACTTCGGCTGCATTGCCCCGCACCAATGAGATTTTGACTTTTCTCAGGATTCGCAGTGCCGACTCAGTTCTAAAGCTCGTTGCTCCCGCACCGACCGGATCTAGCAGGACCGGAACACCGTGTGCATTCGCCGATTGTCCAGCAATGATCATGGCATCCACCAGTTCGCGGTTCAGCGTACCGATGTTTAACACGACGGCTCCCGCTATTTTTGCCATGTCTGCTACTTCCTCGGGTGCATAGGCCATCACCGGGGAGGCGCCCAATGCATACAGGCCGTTGGCCGTAAAGTTAGTGACTACCACATTGGTCATATTGTGAACGAGGGGTTTGCTGTTTTGTACCTTCGTCAGGAGATCCGAATAACTTTTTTCCCATGTACTCATAATGATTATCCTCTCTATAGTTGGTGGTTCAACAGGGCATTAACTGTACTTCACGCATCGAATTGCCAAGCTGACTATTCCAAGACCGCTGCCTGTATCTGGACCGGCCATTCTTCCTGCTTATAGGCCATGTCCCAGAACTTATATTCCAGCTGGCAGCTCAGTATAAAATGCTCAATCATCCGCTCTCGCTCAGCAGCCGTTGCGCCTTCCGCCCAAGCATCTACACGTTCTCGGAACTTGAGTGTTGTATCATCAAGCTGGTCTCCATAGAAGCCCATCCATTCATAGAACGGATGAGACTCATCCGGCTTTACTTCATCCAGCAGCCTGCGACCAATCTCGGCATACGTCCACATACATGGCAGCAGCACAGCCAAGATCTCGCCCAGGCTGCCCTCATGCGCAACCGTCAGCATGTGACGGATATAGTGATGAGCCGACGGAGCGAGCGGATATCCCTGCAACTCTTCATAGCTCACCCCTGCGACAGCACAGAAATTTTGATGCGGATGAACCTCGCTGTGGAGAATAAAAGAGATTTGTTCATTAAATACAGCCATGTCCTCCCGATTCGTGCATTTGGAGATTGCGATGCCGTATATCCGCATGTAGGCGTTCAAATATTCAAAGTCCTGTTTTACATAGTGAATCAGCTGTCCCCTTGTCAAACTTCCTTCAGCAATACCTCTCACAAAGGGATGCTCAAAAATCGCTTGAAAAATGCCGTCCGCCTGCCGACGGAGTTCTTGTGTAAAACTCAATTTCCCCACCTCCATTAAATTGAAGAGCAAGAAGTCCTGTAAGAATATAATTCCGGAACAACGCTAAAAAGCCGCCCCGGAAAAATGGAGCGGCTTCAACAATAGGCCCAATACGCAAAAAACGCTTGAAACCTTATATACGAAGGCTCCACTTTCCTACGCTAGTACGAACTAGATCAGGTTCAAAGGGTCCAAGATACATTCTTGTCTCAGCCATATTGGCTCCCCTAGTGGACTTCTATTCTTTTGACTATTACTGTACATACGTTCATACGCTATGTCAAACATAGTGTGCAAAATATTAAATTTCCTCTAGTTAGGTGTTTTGGGCTTAGTGAGGATGATGAATTACACTTTCCACTGCTTTGACCTTGGCATATTCCGGTTTCCACATTGCATCTTGTATAGCTTGTTCCACATCTGAAATGTGCGCCTGCGCTACCTGATCCTGAATCGCGGCTTTTGCAACCGCAATCGCAACAGCGTACGAAACTTCGCGTAATTTTCGGATATGAGGGAGTAGCGCACCGCCAGGCGTATTCGAATCTACACCATTGGCAACAGCAACTGCTGCCGCTGTAAACATCGCAGGGGTAATCCTTTTGGCTTTAACCACAATCGCACCCAGACCCAGTCCCGGAAAAACAAAGGCATTGTTCGCCTGTCCAATCTCAAAATTTGTATCGTTATAGGTAACGGGCTCAAAAGGACTTCCGGTTGCGATCAGTGCTCTGCCATCTGTCCACCGGATCAAATCCTCGGGTACTGCTTCTGCAAGGTTTGTAGGATTGGACATGGGCATAATGATCGGGCGTTCTACATGCTTTGCCATCTCCTTGATGATCTCTTCAGAAAAGGCACTTGCTACACCGGAAGTTCCAATCAATATCGTAGGCTTCACCTGACGGATGACCTCCAGTAGCGGTATTTTGCCGTCACCCGACCGGGTCCATGAGCTGACTTCATCCTTTTTGCGCACATACGGTTTCTGATACTCCAATACGTCTTCCATATCTTCCGTTAACAGCCCGCGATAATCAAAGGCCCAAAAGGACTTGAATGAATCATCTACGGAAAGGCCATCCTCGATCATAGCGCCCCGAATTTGATCAGCGTTACCGATCCCTGCAGCCCCTGGGCCGAAAACAAGTATTTTTTGTTCACGCAGCGGAGTCTTGGTGACACCCACCGCCGAAAGAATCGCAGCCAGGGTCACTGCTCCTGTACCTTGTATATCATCGTTGAAGGTGAGTATGCTTTGACCGTATTTTCCTATAATATGGCGCGCATTAACGCTACCCACATCTTCCCAATGTAAAAGCGCCTTCGGGAATTGCGCTAACGTTTTGCTGATAAAAGTATCAATAAACTGGTTATAGGCTTCTCCGCGAACTCGTTTATGGCGGTTTCCGATGTACAGTGGATCATTCAGCAGCTTTTCATTATTCGTGCCTACATCCAGTACAATTGGCAGCACCCGCCCAGGATGAATGCCTGCCGCAGCCGTATATACTGCAAGCTTGCCAATAGCAATGTTAATCCCCCCGACGCCCCAGTCACCAATCCCCAAAATACTTTCGGAATCTGTCACGACAATCAGATCCACATCATGGCCGCTCAAACCAGAATTATGGAATGCTTGTCCAATACCGTTCGGGTTATCTATCGACAAATATACGCCTCCAGGGCGGTTGTACTCGTGACTATATTCTTGAATCGCGGTTCCTACGGTCGGCGTGTAGACTACGGGCAGCATTTCACTCAAATGATCGGTTAGCAGCCGGTAGTAGAGTACGACATTTCGGTTGTGAAGGTCGTTGAGAGAAGCATTTTTACGCAGCATGGTGGGTTGTGCGAGAAACTGCTGATATGCCCGTACGCTCTGTTTCTCCAATGAAAGGACGGTTGGAGGAAGGATTCCTTCCAAACCCAGCTCTTTGCGTTCTTCTTCTGTAAAAGCGACACCTTTGTTCAAAAGAGGATTTGCCAACACATCCTTTCCCCGTAATGGAGTAGATAATGACCCATCGCGATTGACATAAAATGCTTCCATAGAAAGACCTTCCTTCTCTTCATTTACATATGGTAAGGATTTCACAAAATTCGATTTCAGTCGCTCCGAAGTGCAAGATATAGACGAACTAAACCATTTCGATCTATATCTTGTTCATTGAAAGTCGCTTATCGGATTTTTGCAAAATCCTCAAGATGACATGTTGTCCATAGTATGGACGTGCGAATCTGTTTTATTCTTCTATTTATCTATGACAAAATAACCGTATATTCTTCCTTCTGTTGATCTAAAAGAACTAATTTTCGATATGGATGCGCTAACTTATTCTGATGGTTTTGGTTCTAATGAATCAGGTCTAAATACTCTGTTTTTATCAAATATGAAAATCAGTTTTTCTTCTCTTATATCCTTATATATCATGGAGTGTCAGCTATTTTGTTAAGGAAATATGAAGTATTTGGACATTAATTTAACTCCTATAAGCAAACATTCTTAATTCTTTTTCAACAAAATAGAACTATTCGGAGGAAAAGGAGAGGTTTGTGTGCAGGGACCTATAGCCATTTTTAGCGATAACGACAGGGCTATTGATTATCCCAATGTGATTTGTTTTTACCAATATATACAGTGCGAGGACACGGAGGCAGCTTCAGTCTACGAGAACGCATGTTGTTGCCTGATTGATTATAGGGAGCCGGGGCAGGCGGTGCGGAAAGCCAATCAGATCCGTAGCCAATTTCCGCAAATGCCATTGTTACTGGTGACGGATGTAACAATTCCGTTCAGTGATCAGCATATGGTGCAAATCACCGGAGTAGGCCGTTTGCGGCTGCTATTTTGGCAAGCCAATGACACCGAAGAAATGCTTTCGGAAATACAAAGCTTGCTCTATCCCGAGTATTCGACCAAAAGCCAACATATTGCATTTATCTTGTCTGTATATAACGAAGAGCAACGTTTTGTTCATGTCAAAACCTTTGCTGAACGACTGCAAGCCTTTATCCGCAGCCATATTATTGAAGGTTCGATTTATCTCATTGATGATGGCAGCCACGATGGTACCAATGCCTTGATTAAAGCGCTGGAGGCAGCAACGGACTTGTCCGTAAACAGGATTAATCAGAATCTTAGCCCGCTGCTTCAAACAAGGGAATTGGGACGCAATACACGTAAGGCAGGGACGTATCTGGAAGGGATGCGGACCATAGGTGCGGATTACTACGTATTTGTGGATGCGGACGACTCCTTTTTTATTGAGGATATTGCCAGAATGATTAATGTTGTTCAGCAGGGCTATTATGATGTCGTGATCGGAACCAAGGATATGACCGCCGAGAATCGATCTTTATTGCGATCTGTTGTCAGCTTTGGTAAGCGGGTCATTTCCCGTCCTTTTTTACCAACAGGTGTGGTAGATTCGCAGACTGGGCTTAAAGTGATGAGTTCGGTTGCAGTGAAACGGATGTTTCCGCATTTAAAGGAACAGCTCGGACTGGCGCTGGATCTAGAAATGATGTTTATTGCCAAGCGACTCCAGCTTCGTGTGCTGCAATTACCCGTCAAATGTATTGACCGCGATGGATCGCACATTCATGTCTGGAAGGATTCTATTCGTTTTTTACGCTCCATCATTGATATTTGGCGACTGGATCGGCGGGTGAGATAACAACGTGAACAACCGATTGCGATCGTTGATGTTCCCTCTCTTTAATGTGCTGCTTAACGGATTTAATTTTTTCTTCCACATTGCAGCGAGCTGGTATCTTACCGGACAAGCTTATGGCCAGGCGAATGCGCTGCTGGCACTTTTTGCACTTTTATCCGTTTTGGGTTTATCCATCCAGCTATTAACCGCCAAACTGGTCTCTAAGGGAGACCAAAAGCTTGCGCTACGAAGCTTACCGCTCGGTTCTCTATTACTCAAAGCACCTCTGGTGCTAACCGTACTTGCCATGATCATTTTACTCATCTTTCATCCGTTACTGCGTTCGCTATTAGGCGTCGAATCCGGCCCGCTGTTCATGCTGTATGGCTTGATCGGACTGCATATTCTTGTAAGTTCGTGCCGCGGAGATTTACAGGGCAGGGAACGCATGTTGGCGCTCAATGTGAACTATTACATTGAGGTATTAGGGAAGCTGAGCCTGTTTTTTGTTCTGGCTGCACTGGGGTTAAAGCTGGAAGCCCTACTGTTAGCAAGCTGTGGAGGAATGTTGCTGTCGCTGCTCCACGGCTGGATCGTTTCGGCTCGTGGCTTGTCCTTATTCACATACAGTGGAGAACATATCCCTTCTGGGCTATGGAAATCATTGGGTCAGGATTTCACCGATAGCCTTATGACGAATTTATTCATTTTGTTTTGTATCTCCATCGACATGTTGTATGTACAGCATTACTTTCCTGAGCAGGCCAGCAGCTATGCCATTGCGCTGAAGTACAGCCAGTTGGTCTATTACGTTTCGTATAGTCTAATTGCTGCCTTTATTCCAAAGATCGGTGCGCAGGG
Organism: Paenibacillus sp. FSL R10-2748; assembly: GCF_038005565.1. NCBI lineage: Bacteria > Bacillati > Bacillota > Bacilli > Caryophanales > Paenibacillaceae > Paenibacillus > Paenibacillus sp. FSL R10-2748. The sequence continues at coordinate 99,167 of NZ_JBBOTK010000006.1, read as the reverse complement.
GCATGACCGCCAAGCTTTGGGCAAGTTGATTGCCGTCTATGCCGGTTTAATGGCTATAGCTGCAATCTGTGTATATGTGGGCACGACCTTTGTGTTCCCTTCCTCTATTCCCATATTATTCGGAGCCTCTTACCAATCGGCCGAGGCCTATATTCCATGGGGAGGATGGGTGTACTGGCTATTTTCCATCGTGCTGTTTTTTGTGCATGTGCACGTATTGGTGGGCAGACGAAAATTTATGTTCAGTCTGATGGCAGGAGCCGCGGCTTTATTAGTAGCCTTTCATATTGCCCACACAGATCCGGTAGATTTTTTGCTATCTGAGTTCATAGTTTACGGGGTTATGGCTCTCTACTTTGTGATAGACGCCTATGTGCATTTGTTCAAAATAAAGATAAAGGGGGATTTACCCCATGAATACCATACATGAACAGGACGGTAAAACCGTAGTTCTATTGCTTTCCTGGCGTGACATTCGTTCACCTAAAAGCGGGGGAGCAGAAATTTTTACCCATGAAATGCTTAAACGCTCACAGCAAGGACGTTTCCAGTTCATTCATTTTTCACCCCAATTTGAGGGGATGCCTGAGCATGAAATTATTGACGGTATTACGTATATTCGAAAAGGGAACATATACAGTGTTATTTATTATGCGATGCGCTATTACCGTCGTCATCGAGGGAAGATCGATTATGTAATTAACCAGGCGAATACGCATCAATTCTTTACCCGGTTTTGGGTGGAGGCATCCAAGCGGATCTTTTTCATACATCAACTAACAAGGGAAATATGGTTTGAGAACGCCAAATTCCCGCTAAATGTTATTGGGTTTCATATGGAGCCCTTGATGCTTAAGCTGGCTCGTAAGGATCGGACGCTTACGGTATCTCCGTCTACCCGATATGATCTGCTTAAGCTGGGCTTTCACCCGGATCGTGTTCATCTTTTACCGGAAGGCATTGAGTTTGATCATTGGCCGCGCGAACAATTTTTAACGAAGGAGCCTAATCCGACCTTCATGTATGCTGGGCGCTTCGTCAAATATAAAGGTATTGATCTGGTCGTTGAGGCCTTTGGGCAGCTCAAGGAAAAGTTCCCTCAGGCTATGTTATGGATTGCCGGAAAAACCGATAAAACCTATGTAGCAGAACAATTAGTGCCGATTATGAAACAGTATGGTTTGACATACGGAGAACCGGATGAACAGGGGCAATCGCAAGCCGATATTACCTTTTACGGATTTGTTTCAGCAGAGCATAAGCTGGAGTTGATGAGTCGTGCCCACGCGCTCGTATTTCCTTCCTTACGTGAAGGCTGGGGTTTGACGATTACCGAAGCGGCAGCTGTTGGAACCCCTAGCATTGTCAGCAATTCACCGGGTCTGGTGGATGCAACTGATTTCGGAAAAAGCGGGTATCTATGCTTTCACGGAGACATCCGAGGATTATCTGAACAAATGGAAAGAGCAGCGAAGGGCGGCGAAGATTACATGGCCATCCGTGAGCGGGCGTATCAATATGCGTTAAGATTCCATTTTGATCATACGGCTGCTGCGTTTGAGCAGTTGATGGAAGATTGGGTAGAGGAGGCGGAACAGAGTGGACAAAGTGGTCATTCTCTTCTCCACGTACAACAATGAACGGACGATAGAGCCTTGTTTGCGAAGCTGTATGGGGCAAAATTACAAGGATCTGCATATTGTAATTGCTGATGATGGATCCAATGACCGGACCGTTGAGACGATTCGTATGCTGTCGGCAGGGAGTTCAGTACCCGTAACGGTATTGGAGCTTCCCCATGGGGAGCGGGGAGTCGCTAGGGTCAGGGCAGTTGAGGAAGCGAAACGCTTGGGTGCCGAATACATATTTGTATTGGATTCCGATATGATTTTAGCCGAACATCTGATTCAGCAGAGCATTGACTTTTTTGACGATCATCAGGATATTGGCGCCTTGGTCGTTCCGGAAGAGGCGTATTCGGAAGCAAATAATTTTTTTTCCAAAGTGAAAGTTTTTGAGCGAAATGTGATTAACAATGCGGGTGAGACCTTGGGAAAACGCTCCATTGAAGCGGCACGCTTCTGGCGAATGAGCGCTTACGAATCGACGGGCGGGTTTAATGCGGAGCAAATTGCTTTTGAAGAAATACAGCCGACCTTGCGTTATATAGAGTCTGGCGGAGTCATTCGCCGGGCGGTATTTACACGGGTATACCATGATGAAAAACAGGTGTATCTGCACGATGTATTACGTAAAAAAGCCTACTACTTTTCGGTGATGGATCGTACGATGTCATCTGAAGAGGGCGGATTGCGAAAAGCGCTGGAACGTTGGTACTTCTTCCGTCCGGTGCTGTATACATGGGGGAATTTGAAAAACTATATCCGTCACCCCTTGCTGACGATGGGGATGTTGTGGATGTATGTATGCCTGACTGTGATTGGGGTAGCCGCCGTGTTAAAGGGCGGCACCCGTCACTCAGGCGATCTCGCTAAGGCGGATAAGGCGTAACGATGAATGGCCGAGGGTCAGTGTATCCAGCGTGTATAAGTCGGGATCGGAAGATTCCGACTCCTCATACGGTATATATAATGAATGCGTGGTTAACTGAATACCTTCCCCGTCAGGATGACGTAGTGAGCAGCCGACAGGATACAGCTCAGCGAGTGCAATGTGTACAGCGGTTACGATATCTTGTTCATTCAGCAGCACATAGGGTCGGTACGGTGCATTCAAAATGCTGTCTATAAAAACTGACAGGTTGGAAGCTACGTTCTGGTCTGCATGTAGGCTGTTTCGGTTGAGTTTGGCCTGATCAAGCGCCTCATACAGTATTTTTTTTAGCGTATCATCATCCAGCTCCAGCGGTTTCGTCAAAAAACGGAACACACCGACTTGGTTAATCGCCGATAAAATGGACTGCGTATGCAGGTGACCAGACAAAATAATTCGTACGATATGTGGATAATCCTTCTTAATCATGCGAAGGAAGGTAATCCCATCCAGACCAGGCATGAGCAGATCGGAAACTACCACATCAATCGGGTGCTGTTCCAGCACTTGTAAGGCTTCTTTGGGCGTGTGAGCGGTATGTAAGGTGAATGCTTCTTGCGTCAAGGTCCGTTCAAGCAGGGACAGAACCATAGGGCTGTCGTCAACAAATAGAATGTTTTGGGGTGTCATAAGAACTGCGCAACTCCAATCAGGAAGTAAGAAATGAGGAACTACATGTATAATATCAGCGTTTTGGCATTTTTGAAAGATGTCAATACAGAACGGGCGTTGCGTCTTTTTTGTGAACGATTTGATTCGGCTGAACATGCCCTCTGGGAAAAAGGTATGCGTCTCCTTCATCAGTATCATGCTGCACGGCATACAGGAGTGACCCTGGCTGTCTCCAGCGCACTTCAGCATATGGACGATCGTCATGATATTTACGTTGTTGATCTGCGAGAATACGGCGAGGAAGAGCTGGATCGCTTATATATCGCAAAAACATGCGAGTTGATCCTACTGACGGACGGGGCAACGGAAACCGCTGCGAGGTTTGCTGCACTCCAGCGCCGTACTCCCCGGTTGCTGTGCGCACGGCTACCGCTGGTCAGCTACGAGCTGGAATGCCTGATGCAGGCTATTTTGAGCCGTCTTGAACAGAATGGAGGGGACAGGGAAGCATGAAGCAATGGGCTTTGTTGAAACCAGGTTGGCAAAAGCTGATCCTGTACCTGATCGTTCTGGGTGTGACATTGTTCTTGGCCGCTGTGCTTCAATGGTTTGTTGTGCGGCAATTCAGTGGTCACTTGGCGGAGATTCAGAACGAGCAGCTCCAGTATGAGGTACAGGAACTTTCCAGCAGCATAACCGAGCGTTATGCTGCATGGCAGACTGAACTGAAGGAGCTGTCGTCCAGTCTGGGCAGAGATATGCTGAATCAGGGAACACGCCAGTATCCTGAAGGGTTTAAGCGTGAAAGCGGCGGGGCCTTTTATGTGCTGGATGAGCAGTATCGTGTGATGGTCGGACGAGACAATCGTGAGATGAAAAGTGCGGTCCAGCAGATTAAATGGCTGCAAAATGGTTGTGCAGTAAGCTCTTTTGTGACAGAGGATCATCAGCCTGCCCAGTATATAGCATGCAGGATTCAAGGAGCGCAGATGGGCGGTTTTATGGTGCGCACGGTTGACGCTGATATGCTCAGCGGGATTATTAAAAGTAAACCAGTTAACCAGCATGAGACTTTATTTTATAACGGTCAATTTAAGGTCGTAGCTTCCCGAAGTACTCCGGATATTAACCGAACGGACATCACGGGCGTAACCCGTAGGCTGCTGGAGGGCAATACAGGTGTCATTGAAGATGACGGTGAGAAACACGGAATAGGATTCAGCCGGATTGGTGAAGAGGCCCTTTACATATCGGTTAAGGATGTCAGCGAGGATACAGCACAGCGAATCAGCTCCTTTCGCAAACAATTGTGGATGGTCATGGTTCTGATATTGTTCATTCTGTGGGCCATGCTCGTACAGTTCCGCAAAAGGATTGTAAAGGATGCCATCGTGAACAATCAGGTGCGTGACCAACGGCGGGATGAAGATATGCGACAGCAGCAGGACACATATTATTTGCCGTTAATGCAGACGATTGAGCAGCAGCTACAAGAGCTGCAAGAGCAGACTAGCCGTCTCACAGGCGGTGATGATTTGAAGCTGCTGGGATTTTATCATGATCTAGCAAACCGTTTTGAAGCGGCTTCCAGTCAGGGAAAAGGAGCCTCTCATGAGGAACTGGAGTATTTTCGCGAGTTGAATGAAAATTTCATCCAGGGTCGTCTCAGACAGGAATCCTCACTGGGAGAGTTACTGACGGGAGTCCGTAGCTTGCGCGATGAGCTGGAAGAGAAGATGCATGATAATAGTGGAATTAGCTTTACAGATATGAATGAAGTATTGTCTGAGTCGCTGAAATGGGCGAACCGTTCATTGAACATGAAGAACATTCAAGTGATCTTGCGGCAAGAGCCTGTTCCATCGATTGCAGCACAAGCACCCATGCTGTACAAAACGATTCAGGGGCTGCTGGAAAATGCAGTTCAGGCCATGGGCCAAGGTGGAGAGCAGCCTGAGAATCAGGAAAAGGGCCGAACAGGTCTGCGGTCCAAGCGGCAATCTCAAGTGCTTAAGGTTAGTTCACGGCTGGAAGAAGGAGAAATTATTATTAACATTGAAGACACGGGCGGCGGGATTGATGATAAAATGCGTTGGAGCTATTTCCAGCCAGACTATTCCCAAAACTCCCAGGAGCATGCGTTCAGCCTGTATCATATGGATGCATACCTGAAGACCATAGGCGGTCGTTTAAAGCTGCGTAATACCGATCAGGGCTTGCAGGCAATCGTTCGTTTGAGGAGATAGGCCCAAGATAACCGACAGATATACGAGAAGTTCAAGAGAGGGGGACAAGCATGAAAAAATGGATATTTCGCTACCGCTACGATATGGCGGCAATGATGTTGATGCTGATTGCGATTGTTGCATATCTTGCACCCATCTATGGACCAGGGCAAATTGTGTTTAGCGACATTGCTTTTGGAGCCACCTCTCATCGGTATCTGGAGGAAATAACCGGAGTATGGAACGAGCGATGGTCTACCTCGACCTTGTTCAATGCTCCACGTATCCTGTACATCTTGCCCTTCTATGGACTGTCACTCTTATTTGACGAAAGCGGCCCGGTCTTGCTCAAGTCGTTTATTACAGGCTTGTTATTTGTTTCGGCATTTTCGATGTATGCCTTTGCCAAGCGACTGGTCAGCGTGTATTATTCACCAAGCTTTACGAAGACCCGTATTTTTGCCATCATGGTCGGCTCGTTGTTTTATGCGCTGAATCCGTGGGTTATTTTCCGCATTCAGCATATTTATTTGCTCTGTGGATATAGTTTGTTTCCGTTAATGCTGCGATTCTTTTTCAGTGCGGTGGACCCCAAGTTTCAAATTCAACAAATTAAAAACTATCATCCCCACAAGTTGTATCAGCGAAACTGGATCGACCTGTTCCTGTTGGCTGCGGTATTCACCGTTAGTGCTGCGGCAATTCATTATTTTTTCTTCGGTATGATTTATTTGGGATTGTTCACCATGTTGCTATTGATCAAGTTGACCTGGACCCATCGTAAGGCCGGTCGCACCTATTTGCAGCCGTTATACGGCAATTTTTTGCGTAAAGGGATCATTTTTGGCGTGTTTTTCGGTCTGCTCAGTTTTTATTGGTTGTCTCTATATGTCGGTAGCATGTTGATGGACGCTCAAGCGTCTCAGCATAATATTAACGTCGTGGATACGTTGTCTCTGTTCAGCCGCAACAGCAGCTTAGATAATGTGGGTTATTTACTGAGCTATTGGTGGCCCATGTTTTCCTTGTCCTCACTGCCTGTCATGTTTTATGTAGGAGGGGGGTTTTTGTTGCTATTGATCGGGTATGCAATGTTGACACGTTCACATAAAAATCCGATCATTCTGATCTTCTCGCTACTTACGTTGCTGTTTCTGGTTGCAGCTACTGGGACGACGTTTCCATCCATTGCCAAGTGGTTTGTCATTTTGGTTACGAAAACCCCTGTGATTGGTTCGGTTTTCCGTGATCCTAACAAATTTATTGGACTGATTGCCCTTAATTTCGGGGTGTTGCTGACCTTCGGTGTTATTCAATTTATGGAATGGTTCGGATCATCCCCGTTGCAGCGTGTATATAAAAAGCTGGCGGTAGTTATTGTCGTTTTGTGCCTGGGGATATATTTTGCTCCCTTGCGTACTCAGTTCATTGAGGGGTACTACAAGCCGGTACAAGTGCCGGAGGCTTATGGTCAAATGGCTGAAAAGCTGACTGACCCGGATCGTTTCGATAGCAAGGCATTATACTTTCCGATTGCTGACAATATGATTCAGAGCTATAACGGAGTAGCCACGCCCAAATGGAATAAAGGGAAGACCGCAAACGAAAAGGCAACCGGAGATTTTCAGGTATACTCTTCTCCTAAAAATACGATCTTTCATCATGAGGGGAATGATCCCGGCATTACATACTATATGAATTTTCTGCAGTATGTCATGGACAACGGATTAAGCTCCCGATTAGGCTGGCTGTTCTCTACCTTTGGGGTCAATCAGTTGGTCTACCATGATGAATATGTGGGGCAGGAGAAGCGGCAGGATTTCCACCTGTCTCAGCTGGAAGGTCAGACCGGGCTGAAACGTACGTACCAGAACGGGCTATTTTCCATATTCAATCTCGATCAGACACCGCCCTATATGAACATCCTTGCGAGTAAAATTGTAACACCTTACGGTTTTAGCCGACTGGAGAGCTACAGTCATCTGCCTGGTTTTGATTTTAGCCGCTTTGGGGTGCTGTTCAGTGCGTTAAAGCCTGAGCTAAAAACCATCCAGATGATTAACAAAGGGGATTATGTGGAAGCGGCGTCCTTTAATGACTTGTTGTTGTCACAGCTTCCAGCCGAGGATTACTTACGCCCTTTTGATGCCATTGAGGATGGTAATGCCTTTTTAAAATGGTCCAAAACCTTTGCCTCGACTAACGATTGGTTATGGTATTTATCCTCCCAAAATATACGGAACTTTCCGTTCGATATGGAAATGGATGCAGGGATTGCGGTCACCTTTGCCAGTAAGAAGCTGGATGTGGCCCCGTATCAGATGAGCAGTATCGAAGGGAAGACGGTCGTGGACTTTGATTCCATGTTGCGGACCGAAACCTTCTTCAAGCCGGATAATCCGCAGTTGTTCAGTGTGCAGGCTAATCCCCGTGAGGAATTGAATGATGTGCCAACTCTGCACGGCGAAATTATGAAGGGAGACCCGAGTAATATATGGCAGGTCGCTAGATCGGGTTTGCTGGAAGCCAAGGAAAATAATCCGTATCAGTTCCAAATTACTGTTTCCGGTCGCGGAACGAACAAAATGCATGTGAAAATGAGATTTTATGATAAGCAAATGCGTGAACTGGGGGTTAGCTATGTCGTGGCGCCTTCGGAGGGATATAATTTTGACAGTGTGAAATTTTACGGGGAATACGTGTCGCCGCCCGGTAGCTATTGGATGCGAATGGATTTGTTAACCCTACAGCGTCCACAGCAAAAAAATTACTGGTGGATTCATGATATCCAGCTGCGTGATTTGGGGCAATATAGCAAGCCTAATACGTTTACGATGCACAAAAAACTGGATCAACCTCAAACCTCGCATGTATATGCTAGAGTGTTTATGAATAAGGCAGGCGGAAAATTACAAGTCACACTGCCGGACAAAGTGGTTAGTATCAAGACTCAGGATGATGGTTTAAACCAATTTCAATGGGTGGATCTGGGAGAACATGTTTTTCCAAAAGGAGATACTCCAGTCACGGTTAATAACCTGCAAGGCTTTAATGCGATCAATCAATTTGCGATTGTCCCTGTGGATCAGCTAGATCAGCTATCTTTTCCAGTGGAGCAGGCATTGAAGCGGGGCAAGCTTTTTTTCACCTTGGAGGCAGAGAGCGATTTTAACGCACAAGGGAATGTACAGACGGAACGTGCTTTACCAAGACTTAGTATGGGGCGGGGGATCAGCTATCAGAAGGGGACGTTAAGCAGGGATGTGGAAGTCGCCAAAACGGGAACCTATGCCACAGCTATTTTGGCTAATCTCCCCGCTGGGTACCAGGGGTCATTAACGATGAAGTGGACGAATGAAGAGACGGGAAAGGTGCTGACCAGAACGATTCGTACGAAGGAGTCGTATAAGCGGCTACCCGCGACCTCTTTATCCGAAAAGCAGGTTATTGAAACGGTGCCCGATCAGGATGGTTTTGCCAAGAAAATCATACAAATTCCCGGTCTGCTGAATGACTACGGCCGAGTCGAATTTAAAAATCTGTTCCTAACCAAGGGGAAGTATCGCTTAACCCTTGTGCTGGATAGTCAGGTGCCGTCATTGAGCCGTTTTGGAGATATTCATCGAATGGCTGCGCAGGAAGTGACGGTGATGCCGTGGGAGGATACGAAGGAATCATTGAGCACGACGGATGTCGGATGTGTGGCGGATATTCGACCTGGGCAGACGAATCTGTCAATCAAGGACGAAGGACTCTCTATCCGTTACGCACCTAGCTATTCCTGTGACTGGAATATTTATGCGTCCAAGAAAATGAAGGCAGAGCCGCTGCAAGAGTATGCCGTTCAGTTGGATGCGCGATCAGAACAAATTGGAAGTCGGCATATGAAGGTCATTTTTTTGAATAAAGCGTCCCAGGTTCTCCAAACCTCCTATATTGATGAGGTGGAGGAGAGAGATAAGGAACAATGGAATCATTATGATCAAATTGTGAAGGCTCCGGCAGGAACTGCCTTGATGCAGTTTCAGATTTTGGCGCATGCGCACAAGAAGCAGTCAGGCTTATTTCAAATGAAGCAATATTCCATCATCCCTTATCAAGCCATGATTACAGTGGATCAGTTTACGTTGTTTGAGGGATCGGATATGGATACCTTTTTTATGGCTCCACATGCATCGGAGAGCATTCAGGCAACTCGTGAAAATTCCATGGAACGCAGTTTTACGCTATATAATCCAACGCATGAACAGGTGCTGATCCGGGAGACCGAATCACCCAATCCACTGTGGGAGTTCAGGCTAGGTAGCGAAAATCAGCGAGCCCGTCTGTCCGTCAATGGAGTGACTACCGGATTCATTACCAATGGTAACGGGAACGGGAAAGTCGTCGTTATTCTGGCTTCCGCCTACCGTTTCGGCTGGGTACTGTTCCTCATAGGGATACTGGGTGGAGCAGCTTGTTTTCTTCCTTATCGGCGATGGAAGAAGCGAAATCTTTCATAAAAAGCAAGCTGCTCAGTGGGGAAATGGGTAGCCATGATACGGCTACATCTCATATTTGTAGCCTCTGCCCCAGACGGTACGGATATGCTGAGGATTTTTAGGGTCACGTTCTATTTTTTTGCGAAGGCTGGAAATATGTACGTCGATGGTACGATCCAGATAAGCGCCATCTCCGCCTTTGATCCGATCCATCAGCTCGCTGCGGGTAAAGACTTTACCTGGATTGCAGGACATCTCTTTTATAATGGAAAATTCAATTTGAGTGACTTCTATTTCTTGGTCATCGACTAACAGGCTATGACGGTAATCATTCACCCACACTCTTACCTTTTTAAGCTTTTGAGTTACCGTTTGCGATTCAATGGGCATGTTGGGGCCGCAGCGGCGCAGCAGGGCTTTGATGCGGGCATTTAACTCTATCAGGCTGAATGGTTTGCATAAGAAGTCATCTGCTCCGTCGTCCAGAGCCTTTATTCTTATATTCAGCAGGGTGTTATTAGAGATAACCAGCATAGGGACCGTAGTAAATTGACGGATTTGGCTGATCAGCGCACATTCGACTTTACCGGAAAACATTAGAGCGGTCACAATAATATCGGGCTTAAAACGCATAAGTGTAGGAATTGCAAGTTTAGAGTCATAGATAAGTTCGGTATGATAGCCTTCCTCCTGCAGATGAAGAGCAATCATATCTGCCAAACTTTTTTGATCTTCAATGATGAGTATTTTTATGGGCATGACTGACATCTCCTGTACGGATAAAGATACAATTACATTGCATAAGTATGTATTTTCCACGATAATACATACTTATGTATTCGGCAGAAATGCGAAAATCGAACAGTCCTATAATGAAAGAAAAATATTAATTTAGAGGAAGAAGGTTGCATCTTTGCGAATGATTTTATTATCTGGAGGTTCGGGTAAACGTCTATGGCCCTTATCCAATGTGAACCGCCCCAAGCAGTTTCTTTCTATTTTACGTCATGATGAACGTCCAGAAAGCATGCTGCAACGAATATGGAGGCAATTAGATGAGGCGAATTTGGCAGATGAGGCCTATTTTTCAACGAGTGGAACTCAGGCCGAGCTGATTCGGGGGCAAATTGGCGGAGATGCTGTAGTTATTGAGGAGCCGACTCAACGGGATACCTTCCCGGCCATTTCCCTGGCTACGGCCTACTTGCATGACGTTGCAGGTGCATCACGCGATGAGATCGTAGGGGTCATGCCTGTGGACGGGTATGCGGGGGATGAATTTTTCGAGCATCTGCGTAGGCTTCCTTCGATATTAGAGCAATCAGGAAGCCATATCGCATTAATGGGGGCTGCCCCAACGGAGCCCTCAGATAAATACGGATATATTGTGCCTTCAGCCTCTCCTTCACTTGACCAGCCATATTACAGGGTTAGTTCATTTGTTGAAAAGCCGGATCTGATCCGTTCAGAAGCGTTGATCCGTGAAGGGGCCTTATGGAATTGCGGGGTGTTTGCTTTTAGACTGGGCTTTTTGTTGGATATTCTGGAGCAAATGGGTTTACCAGCCGACTATGAATCTCTTTCGACAAATTACGCAGACTTACCTAAAACTAGCTTCGATATTGCGGTAGTAGAGCATACTCATAAGCTCTCCGTGCTTCCCTATCATGGAGAGTGGAGAGACTTGGGCACATGGGATTCCTTGGTACGGGAAGTAAGTTCGAAGCTGAGTGGCCCGGGATATATTTCAGAAGCTTCACATGACTCGCATATCATCAATGAACTGGAGATTCCGGTTAGCATCTGGAATGTTCCAGACATTATTGTCGTTGCTGGTCCAGATGGCGTGCTGGTTACGGATCGACAGTCGTCAACAGGAATTAAGGATATGGTGGCAGAAATTGAAATCGGCCCGCGTTTTGAGGAGCGCTTCTGGGGAAAGCAAACCGTATTATCCCATCAACAGGCGGCAAGTGGATTGCAGACAGTGACCAAACGCGTGGTCATTTCAAATGGGAGATTTATCAGCTATCATGAGCATCAGTTTCGTAAAGAAGTTTGGACTATAGTTTCTGGAACCGGGAGTGTCTCTATCAATGGCGTGACACAGACAGTCAGCCCTGGTGAGGTCATCGTCATAGAACCCGGTACAAAGCATTTTATAGGGGCAGTAGAGGGAGATTTAGAATTCATTGAGTCACAAATCGGACATATCGTATCCGAAACGGATATTATCCGATATGAATTTCCATGATTCGATTGACGATCATACTCTATGAAGTGTCTACAATATAGGGACTGATAGATACGAACGAGGTTTATCAGAAGGCAGTGAAGAGTAGTAGGAACTATTTTTTATGAGAGCTTAGATGACCTGTACATTCCTAAAAAAGGTATTCATGCGCTACACGAATGAATACCTTTTTTTGCATAAACAGTTCTTTGTGTGCGTAATGAAATGGATAGAAAAGAGACTTATAAAATAAGTTTCTTGGAGGTCAGCCACTCTTTTACAGCGTCTGTACTGAGGTCTCTTTTAGGCGTCCATTCTATTTTATCAACCAGCTTGCCGTTTCTGAATTCTGCAATGGTGGGGGTGTATTTAACGTTGTAATCCTCTTTGAATTTATTCCATTGGGGCTTGTCCTTATGGATTTTGTGAACGTTCAAAAAAGTAATTTTAGAGCCTAGATTATACTGTTCGATCATCTTGTTAAAGTTAGGCTCAAACCTATTGCAGTCGCCACAACTCGGTCTGCCGACATAGACAAATACACTTTGATCCTGTTGAATCAAACTCTTAAAACCATCAAATGTAACCGCATTCAAGTGGTCATATATTTCTGGGTAATTGCTTTTGCTCGCTTGGATTTCTTTGTCTTTTTGTTGAACAACCTGCTCTAGGTCTTGAAATTTAACTACAGCTGAAATAGCGATACCAATGACAAGCAACACAATGACACTTAACCCGGCGATATATCCTTTTTTCACAGAAATCCTCCTTTTTTTACATTCTTACACTTACAATAAATGATATTTCCATTTTTCGCTGTAACACTTGTCTCATTATGTATAAAAAAAGAAGCTTTCCATGGGGAAAGCTTCTTTAATCAGCATTTTGCATAATTCGATTCCCAACGCTTGTAAGTACAATATATAGACGAACTAAAGCGTTTCGATCTATATACTGCTGATTTGAAAACGCTCCTGGGATTTATGCAAAATGCTCTAGTCTGAAAGTTAAACGTTAGACCACAACAGTCAACAAGTAATCCTCACGCTTCACTTCAGTTTCCATTGTGTTCAACACATCCAGGTATTGAGCGGAATTTGTTACGATAATCGGCGTAGCCGTAGTATAGCCTGCCGCCTTAATTTGCTCGATATCAAATTCAAGCAACAGTTGTCCTTGCTTAACTATATCGCCTTCCTTGACGCGCTTGTCAAAGAATTGTCCTTTCAGCTTCACTGTATTAACACCCACGTGAATCAGAATTTCTGCTCCGTCATTGGAAGTAATACCGATGGCATGTCCGGTCGGGAATACTGTCGTAATCGTTCCATTGACAGGAGATGTCAGCACACCCTCTGTAGGATCAATTAGGATTCCTTTCCCCATAGCACCTGAAGCAAAAGCAACATCAGAAGATTGTTCCAAAGGCAATACTTTACCTTGCAGTGGGCTTACGAGAATTTCTTTCTCGATTGCCACTTCTTTCTTTACGGGTGCAGCTTCTGTTTTTGCAGTTTCTTCTTTTGGATCATCAAAGCCCAAAATCATAACCAATACAACTGCAAGTACAAAGGCAACGAGCAAACCGATGACTACCCACAAGAATCCAGGTCCGAAATAAGTCGGCAACGCCAGTAGACCCGGTAATGCAAAGGATTGTGCGTGCGCTCCGCCAGAAGCGATAATCGCCCCGCCGATTGCTCCGGAAATACAAGCATAAATGAACGGCTTTTTCAATTTCAAAGTTATTCCATAAATTGTTGGTTCTGTAATCCCAAAAATAGCGGCCAGCGTAGAGGAACCTGCCAAAGCCTTCATCTGAGTGTTCCGGGATTTCAGGAATACCCCCAATGTTGCACCAGCCTGAGAAAGTACGGCTGCTGTAAGCATCGGAAGCATCGTGTCATAGCCCAATGTTGCAATATTCGACAGCATGACCGGAACGAAGCCCCAGTGTACGCCGAAAATAACAAACACTTGCCAGAATGCCCCGGCAACAGCCCCGGCAATTAGTGGGCTTAAATTGTATACCCATGTAAAACCGTTTGCCAAGCCCTGACTGATCAGGTTACCTACTGGACCAAAGGCCAGAAATGTTAACGGAATAACGACCAGGAGCGAAAGCATCGGCACGATAATGTTTTTAACCGATTGATGGATAAAGGAATTGAACCAGCGCTCCACATAGGACTGAACCCAGACCGCGAGAATAATTGGAATGACACTGGAACTGTAATTAATCAGAATGATCGGAATACCTAAAAACGCCAATCTTTCTGGGTTGCTTACCGCCGCTATAACTGCTGGATAGACCAGAGCTCCAGCGATTGCCACCGATACAAAGGTGTTTGTCTTAAATTTACGGGACGATGTAATAGCCAAGAACACAGGTAGAAAATAGAAAACACTGTCGGAAGCTGCACTTAGGATCAGGTACGTACCGCTTTTATCATTAATCCATTGAAAAGATAAAATTAACGCCAGTAGCCCTTTAAGCAAACCTGCCCCGGCAAGAGCACCAAGAATGGGAGAAAAAATGCTGGAAATGATATCGACTGCTTTGCCAAGAAAATTCGTTTTTTCAGAAGATTCTTCTTTTTTGGCATTAGGATTATCTGCATCCTGCAAATTCGTTTCTGCCATCATATGCTCAAACACTTGACCTACATTGTTACCGATGACCACTTGAAACTGGCCGCTGCTTTCCACTACTGTAATGACACCAGGGGTTGCTTCCAGTGCGGCTTTGTCTGCTTTTGTACGATCATTTAATTTAAATCTCAAGCGTGTAGCGCAATGGAATACCGAATTGACATTCTCTTCGCCACCAACGAGGGTCACTATTTTTTTAGATAGTTCTTTATCACTCATGTTCAGAACTCCTTATGGGTTATTCTTGCTACTGATAGGATTTACTGTTTACATCTGTTGCTAAGATGCGCCGGCGTGCACCTTTTTAAACTTGTAAACAAGAAAAACCTAAACTCGTGGTGAAAACTACGCACTCTCCTATAGAGGAACGTCGATTTCACCATCAGTTTAGGTTTTGCCTGCCTTACCAGTCACAATCCATGAACGATGAGGATATGAAGTTGTTAATCTTATATGTTATTACGCTCAGTAACCCGATGAATATGGATAGTTAGATATACGTATTCATCCTTGCTTAAATATTGATCGTATGTTTTTTCCAGATACTCATTGATCTTTTGGGCACAAGCAAAAGCTTCGGTATACGTCTGCTTCACCTGGTTGTACAAAAATTCTTCACCACTGTGAATGACTTCTTTGCGAATCACTCGCATCGCAAAATATTGCAAATGTGTCAAAAATCTCGAATAGCTAAAAGAAGACTCATCCAGCACAATTCCGTAATGATACGTAATAATGTTCAATATATGTTGGACAATCTCGGTCATTTTCAGTGTAGATTTCATTTCGTTACCGTCGATCCGTGCATTCACCATATGCAATGCAATAAATCCTGCTTCATCTTCGCCCAATTTTACTCCGAGCGTATTTTCAATTTTTTGGAGAGCATCCAGTCCAACTGCAAATTCTTTTTTGTAAAAGCGTTTAATTTCATACAGCATCGCGTTTTGGAGTGCCAGTCCTTTTTCTTGCCGTTGTATGGCAAAATGAATATGGTCGGTCAATGTTAAATAAATATTATCGCTTAACTCCGTATCCAGCACTTCCGTTGCATGGGTTACGATTTCATTCACGACCTCCAGATGAGACACTGGAATATCGTTCAGCAGTTCAGTTAGTTTAGCCGTGAACTCGTTTTCATTTAACATGAAAATCTTATCTATTTTATCATCATCGACTTGATCGCCAGCCACCTTTTTGAAGGAAATACCTCTTCCCATCACGATGACCTCTTTGCCTTTATCGTTTTTAGTCAATAGGACGTTGTTATTGAGCACCTTCTCAATAATCATTGAAGTTCCCCCTCCCATCCTTTACCAATAAAAAATGCCTAAGCACAATTCAACACTATTGTTAGCAATAGCACTCAATTGAACTCAGGCATTGCCCGCATCACCGGTCACAATCCTTCGATATAGTGCTATTGTAGCACAAAAAAAAGCGATTTCAACATATTTTATTCTGATTCGACAAAAAATATTTCATATCAAGGCCCTTTTGCCTAATTTGCAAGTAAATCGTTACCTTACGTGGTCGTACGTTCAATGAGGCAGTACTCTAGCGAATGAAGCTCCAGTTGGCGTCCAATCAGCTGAGGGGAAAGCATGAAAAAAGCATTTTGTGCTTGAGCCATGATGGGATTTTGAATCGTTGTAATCCCCATCGTATGCGCCAGCTCCGTGTTATCGAATCCGACAATCGCCAGATCTTCCGGTACGTTCAGCCGTTGTCTGCGTGCTTCGCAGAGAATGCCCACTGCTACATAATCGTTAGCACATAAAATAGCCTCTGGGAATTCTTCCCGACGCTGTAACAAATCCCGTACGACCTGTTCGCCATCACGGATATTATAAATAGAAGAGTGATTCCAGTGTTGCAACACTGGCAGATTGTGCTCACTCATGATCTGTTCGTAGGCTCGTTGTCTGCTATGGGTATTGATGCTGCTCGGACGACCAAAAGCATTGGCTATACGAGTATAGCCTTTTTGTATCAAATGTTTTAGCGCTAACATATATCCTTCATACTGATCCATAGCGACGGAGCGAATATCGGTATGCTCCATTCGTTGCCACGAAACGATCGGGCCATATTTGCAATAGGTACTCAAAAAATCAGTGTCATTCACGCAGGAAATGATGACCAGCGCATCGACTCTTTTTCTTTTTAAATCCTCAAAGGCTTGAAGCTCTTTCTTTTTGTCTTCTCCCGAAGTATAAATAATGGTTTGGAATTCATACTGGCCGGCTACTTCCACAAAGCTGTCCAGAAAAGCGAGAACAATTTCATTAATAGTTGAAGTAATGATACCGATCTGAAGCGTCTGACCCTTGGATAGAGAAATGGCATTCCGATTAGGAACATAATCCAATTCCTGCATGATTTTCAAAATCTTAGTTCTTGTTTCGTGACTGACATGGGGTGACTGATTTAATACTCTGGATACCGTAGCTTTGGAAAAGCCCGCCAGTTTTGCAATTTGATCAAGATTCGACATGGTGCTTCTCCTCACATAAGAAAAAAATACTTGACATGAAACGCGTTACAACGATTAGGATGCTTATGAAGGCATTACGTCTATTTTAAAGCATCTGTCAATCCTTTTCAAAGGAAGAACGGTTACCGTTAGGTATTGATTCACATTTGCAGCACTTGATGGGATTACTTGACCAAAGTAAAAATCTTAAATACGGAAAGAGGTTTTTATACCATGACGAAGACGCTAAAAGGATTTCCGAAAAACTTCTTGTGGGGCGGGGCAACCGCAGCCAACCAATTGGAAGGTGCTTTTGACGTAGATGGAAAAGGATTGTCCAGTGCGGACATGGTTGCCTATGTACCCAAAGCAGAGCGCAAGAACGATCATGCTATGGAGATTTCGTCCGAGCGACTCGAAGACATTTTGGCAGGCAAAGTCAATGCCCGTTTTCCAAAACGTGAAGGTGTGGACTTCTTCCACCACTACAAAGAAGATATTGCATTGTTCGCGGAAATGGGCTTTAAGGTATTTCGTATGTCCATCAACTGGTCGCGGATTTTCCCAAATGGCTATGATGCCGAGCCGAATGAAGCGGGACTGCAATTCTACGACAATGTATTTGATGAGCTGCGCAAATATGGTATTGAACCGCTGGTAACATTGTCACATTATGAGACACCGCTGGGTTTGACTCAGAAGTATAATGGTTGGCTGGGTCGTGAAGTTATACAGCACTACGTAAATTATGCCGAAACTGTGTTCACGCGTTATAAGGATAAAGTAAAATACTGGCTGACCTTTAATGAAATCAATGTAATGACCATGAGTCCGTTTACTGGTGGCGGGGTGGTCATTGACCGCGTAGAAAACAAGCAGCAAGCGATATACCAAGCACTGCATCATCAATTTGTAGCTAGTGCACTGGCGACAAAACGAGGACATGAGATCATCCCGGGCTCTCAAATCGGCTGTATGCTGGCTCGTTTGGAAAGCTACCCACATACGTGTAACCCAGAGGATATACTGAAAGCCCAGCATGAAAATCAGATGAACCTGTTCTTTACGGATGTGCATGCCCGTGGGGAATATTCCAACTACATGAATCGTTATTTTGAAGAAAATAATGTTGTTATACACACAGAACCAGGCGATGCCGAAATTTTAAAAAATAACACGGTCGATTATATCTCATTCAGCTACTACATGACCTTGACCGTATCTGCAGGTCCAGAAGGCGAGAAAGCAGCAGGAAACCTGATTGGCGGCGTGAAAAATCCATATTTACAGTCCTCTGACTGGGGATGGCAAATTGATCCGATCGGTCTGCGTGTTACGCTGAACACGTTATATGACCGCTACCAAAAGCCACTGTTCATCGTGGAAAATGGCCTAGGTGCTTATGATAAGGTAGAGGAAGACGGTTCTGTGCATGACACATATCGTATTGATTACTTGCGTCAGCATATTGTTCAAATGAAGGAAGCAATTGCCGACGGTGTTGATCTGCTTGGTTACACCAGCTGGGGTCCTATCGACCTTGTGAGCATGTCTACTTCCGAAATGTCCAAGCGCTACGGATTTATTTACGTTGATCTGGATGATGACGGTAACGGAACGCTCAAACGCTCCAAAAAGGACTCATTTAACTGGTATAAAAATGTGATAGCAACCAATGGTGAAGAATTGTAATTCCAAATTTTCTCGGGCGGGTATAGCAGAGGACATCCTAAGGATGCAATCTGCTGTACCCGCTTTTTTGATAGACATAATAATAATATTTATTTCAGAGGGCTTCACAAACTTTTCACTTGTAATAAGCTGAAAGTTTTCTGTATAATAAATAAAAATTTCATATGTCTGGTTGATGTTTGCGGGAGATGGAACGAAAGTTCCGACCGAAGGGGCAAAACTCTCAGGTGCTTAGGCTGATTACAGCAACAAGCGGGGACCGTAAACGGACAGAACTCTGGAGAGACCCTTAATTGGGCGCCGAAGGTGCACCGCAGAGAACATCTGCTTAAACTCTCAGGCAAAAGGACAGAGACGCGAATAACCTGTGACAGGGGATGCCCTAGGCTTTTTTATAAGCTATTAGAGGCAGAAACCTGCGCAAGATGGTTGTATTTTTTCGTGCCTTTAACCTCTCCAGGAGTCGAATCAGCGGATTTGACTCTTTTTTGTTTTCTAATATGCTGGAGGAGCGGGTTGAAATGAATTTGGTACATGTGTTAGAAGCGATTAGCAGTTGGATATGGGGGGCGCCTCTCATCATTCTTGTCATGGGAACGGGGTTGTGGCTGACCATACGTTTGAAGATGCTGCAGGTATTCCGCCTGCCCCTGGCGATCAAGCTGATCGGTAAGGCCCCGAATGAAGGCAGCGGGGATGTAAGTAGTTTTGCGGCTTTGAGTACAGCGTTGGCGGCTACAGTTGGCACAGGAAGTATTGTCGGCGTAGCGACAGCCATTAAGCTGGGCGGGCCGGGTGCCTTGTTCTGGATGGTCGTTGCAGCCTTTTTTGGGATGGCGACGAAATATGCGGAAGGTGTACTTGCGGTAAAATACCGGGTGAAGGATCGGAATGGGCAATTTTCCGGCGGCCCGATGTATTATATTGAGAAAGGTCTGGGACGCCGTTTTAAACCGCTGGCGATGCTGTTTGCTTTTTCGGGCATGCTGGTAGCGTTGTTCGGGATTGGAACGTTTCCGCAGGTCAAAGCGATTGTATCTTCGACTGAAAATAGTTTTGGCGTTCCGCCCATTGTAACGGCACTGATTATTGCTATCCTTACAGGACTTGTTACTATTGGAGGACTCAAAAGCATTGCCAAGGTATCGACGAAGGTCGTTCCTTTTAAAACAGGCTTGTACGTACTGATCTGTCTCATCGTACTAATTCGGTTTGCTGACCAACTACCTGCCGCAATTGCGCTGGTGCTCCATTCGGCATTTTCAACTACATCTGCAACGGGCGGATTTGCCGGAGCTACGATTATGCTGGCGATGCGAAGTGGGGTAGCCAGAGGTATTTTTGCCAATGAGGCCGGATTGGGAAGCGCACCGATTGCAGCCGCAGCTGCCAAAACCAAATGGCCTGCGGAGCAAGGGCTAATTTCCATGACAGGCGTGTTTATTGATACGATGGTTATTTGTGTGATGACCGGGTTGACGCTACTGGTTAGTGGTGTGTGGAGCGGGCCTACCGATGCGGGCCTGATGACTCAGCAAGCATTTTCCAGCGCATTCCCGCTGGGGGCAGAACTGCTCACAATCATTCTGATTATGTTTGCGTTCACCACCATGCTCGGCTGGAACTATTACGGGGAACGCTGTGTTGAATATTTGCTTGGGGTCAAGTGGATTAAGCCATACCGCTATCTGTTCATCCTACTGGTTGCCGGGGGCGCGTTCATTAAACTGGATGCGATTTGGCTGCTGGCAGATATCTTTAACGCAATGATGGCTTTCCCGAACCTGATTGCCCTGCTCGGCTTATCAGGAATTGTAGTCGCAGAAACCCGAACCTATATGGATTCTCTGAATTCTAGTAAGAAAAAGGGCATTCTTGCAGGTGCCAGTGTAGGGGCAGCTATCCAAGTAGAAGAAAAAGGACAAACGGTTAATTCATAATTTCCAAAAGGGAGTGCCCTCAGTCATCACAGGCTTGAGGACACTCCCTTTTGAATGTTATAACGATGCGTGCAAAATAGCTGAAATATCTTCTTGGTTCAGCTTTTTATAATTACCGAAGCCTCCGTATTCCATTTCACGGGCTGCAATGTTTGCGACTTTTTCCAATTGCTCATCATTAATATTGTAATCGGCCAGGGTGGAAGGGGCACCGAGACTTGTCCAGAATGCACTCAGGCGATCAATCCCCTCCAAAGCAATTTCCTTATCCGTTTTACCAGTGGTATCTAAATCAAACATGCTGAGCATCAGCCGCTTCATGCGTGCAGCATCCTGATCCACCGTATGTCTCATCCAGTTGGGGAACAGGATCGCCAGACCGCCAGCATGAGGAATATCATATACAGCGGATAATGCATGTTCAATCGTATGCGAAGCCCAGTCCCCGAAGTAGCCCATTTGTAGTGTTCCGTTAAGGGCAATCGTTCCGGCATATAAAATCGTTTCACGATGCTCGTAGTTGTGCAAATCCTCCAGCAGCTTAGGTGCAGTTTCGATCACGGTTTGCAACACGGAAAAGCACATACGATCTTGCAACGGTGTATTTTTAACATTGTGAAAATATTGTTCAAACACATGGCTCATCATATCCACCATGCCATATACCGTCTGATCACGTGGCACAGAGAAGGTGTTTTTTGGGTCCAGAATCGAGAATTTCGGATGCGTTACCGCGCTGCCCCATACGTATTTTTCGTTCGTTTCCCAGTTGGTGATAACAGAATCCGGATTCATTTCTGAACCGGTGGCGGCGAGTGTGAGGATGGTGCCGAATGGCAGAGCCTGGGTCGGCATGTGCTTTTTGTTGATAATATCCCACACATCGCCGTCATATTCAGCCCCTGCTGCGATGGCTTTGGTGCAATCAATAACGCTTCCACCGCCTACAGCAAGTAAGAAGTCGATTTTTTCATTTCGGCAAATGTCGATACCCTTCTTAACGGTGGACAAGCGCGGATTCGGTTCTACGCCGGACAATTCATGAATGTTCAGATGTAGCGGTTCTAACGCGTTTAATACCTGGTCATATAGACCATTTCGTTTGACACTTCCGCCTCCATATACCAGCAAAATGTTTTTGCCGTAATTCAGCAGTTCCTGCTGGAGTTCTTCAATTTGATTGTCTCCAAAAATTAATTTGGTGGGGTTATAATATGTGAATTTGTTCATCTGGTAAGTTTCCCTCAGTTCTTCATTGTTCATGTTCAAATCGTAAATCGCTTAACCTGATTGCCTGTTGGATACCTAACTTCATCATGTAAGCTATTTGAAATGACGATTAACTATTATACATGAAATGAATAAGGGAATTCAAGTAAATCTAATCTTTGACCGCTCCGGCGGCAAGATCGGAAATAAACTGGCGGCTAATGAAAAGAAATAAAATAATAAGTGGCAGTACAGCCAGCAGGGTGCCCGCAATGACCATCGCATAATCCGTATTGTAAATCCCGTTCAATTGTGACAGTGCAATCTGGAGCGTGAATTTACGCTCATCCGTTAAGACGATTAGCGGCCATAAATAATCATTCCAGGCTCCTATAAAGGTAAACGCGCCGAGAAAAGCGAACGCAGGACGTAGAATAGGCAGTGCTACATTCAAGTACAGTCGAAAAAAGCTGCATCCGTCCATCCGGCCCGCATCCAGCAGTTCCTTTGGAATGGATTCTTCCGCATATTGACGAATCCAGAAAATGCCGAAGGCATTTACCATCCCCGGGATGATAAGCGCTTTGAACGTACCTACCCATCCAAAGGAGGCCATCATGACAAAGGAGGGGACAAGCGAAAGTTGTGAAGGGACCATCATCGTAGCTAGCAGAACGATAAATAGCACTTTTTTGCCCGGAAAATCAAACTTGGCGAATGCAAAACCTGCTAGTGAATCGAAAAACAGAACCAATAGGGTAACAGAACCGGCTACAAAAAGGGTATTAAAAAAGGCTCCGGCAAAATTAATCTGTTGTAATACTCTCGTTATGTTATCCAAGAAGTGGCTGCCAAACCACAATTGTGGTGGAAAACGATAGATGTCTGAGGTTGTACGGGTTGCCATGACGATCAGCCAGTAAAATGGAAACATCGACAGGATGATTCCCACCAACAATCCAGCATATAAAACAAAGGATTTTGCGCGTGTCTGCATCATGTTGTGAAGCTCCTTCCCATCGTTATTTTTTACCTTGAACGAGTTTCCAGTTTATGATGGAGAATAGAGCAATGATGAGGAACATGCCCCATCCGACGGCTGCACCATATCCAAAATAGTTGTTAATGAACGACTCGCGATACAGGTATAAAACGATGGTCATGCCACTTGCCCCGGAACCGCCGTCATTACCGACCAGGACCTGTGGCTCGGTGAAGAGCTGCATACCGCCGATGGTGGACGTAATCACCGTAAACAGAATGACTGGGCGTAGCATGGGGATAGTGATGCGGAAAAAAGCTTGCGCTCCGGTTGCCCCGTCTATTTTGGCGGCCTCATACAGCACATGCGGAATACTCTGGAGTCCAGCCAGATAGATGATTGAGTTATAGCCCATCCATCTCCATACGACCATAGAAGAAATGGCGATTTGGATACCCCATGGCACATTCAGCCATTGAACCATGGGTAGCCCCATGAGTTGCAGAAGGTAGTTGAGAAATCCAAAATTGTTGGCAAATAAGGCACCGAATATGATGGCAACAGCTACAATAGACGTCACATTTGGCAGGAAGAATCCGACTCGCCATAAGGTACGCATTTTCACAAAAGGGGCATAAAGCAGAAAGGCAATAATCAGTGCGAAGAATAGCATCGGAATCGTTGCATACACCCAGATCACAAAGGTGTTGCCTACAGCCTGCCAAAATTCATGATCTGTTACAAGGTAGCGAAAGTTGCCCCAGCCGTTGTAGGTCATGTCTCCGATCCCGTCCCATTTGTGAAACGCTAGATATAATGAAAAACCAATCGGAAACAGTCCAAAGATGCCAAACAGTAGATAAAACGGCGAGATCGCAGCATAAACGGCACGGTGCTTCCAGATTTCTCTCAGCATATTGTCCACACGCCTTTTTTGGATTTTGTTTTTACCGCTGTAATTCCCGTTCGATTCGATCCATTGTTTCCGTCCATAATGCATCGGAATTGGCATCCTGCTTGGCGACATTAGCAAGACGACGGGTCACAATGCCGTGGATGACAGGATAGCGCTCGCCGAAATAGCTGCTTTTCACATTACGTGCGGAGGTGGCAAAGATGAGTCCGGTGGCCTGACCACCAAAGAAAGGCTCGGGTGTCCCCATGATAGGATCGTTATAGACGCCGGGAGTGGACGGGAACAGTCCGATTTTGTGGTAGGCTTCCAGTTGGTGTTCCGGGTTTTGCAGCCAGGTCAGCACTTCAAAGGCTTCTTTGGGATGTTTGCTGGATTTGAGGATAGAAATGAAAGAACCACCCAGGTTGCCGTCTCCTCCAGGAGCACGGGCGACTCTCCATTTACCCGCTGTATCCGGCGCGGCCTCTGTGAGAACTTGCTTCATCCAGATAGCCCCTACAAAAGAGGCGATTTTGCCGTTATTGACTGAAGCGTTCCATTCGGGAGTCCAGCCATCCGCATTGGCGAGCAGATGCTTCTTGTGGAAATCGACAGCGGTTTTCCAGCCCAGACGGATGTCAGGAGATTGATTGCCGATATAGCTGCCATCTGGCTTGAAGTAAAGGTTTGTATGCTGAGCGAGTACCTGATTGTAAACGTTTACAATATTGTCAGCCAAAAATGAACGGCTTCCGAATTTCTGGCGAAGTTGTTCTCCGGCCGCCATGTAATCATCCCATGTGCGAATGGAGGCACTAACCTTTTCAGGATCACTAGGCAAGCCTGCTTGTTCAAACAGATCACTTCGGTAGAAGAGGGCGGTAGGTCCTGTATCCATGGGAAATGCGATCATTTTACCATCAGGAGTAATCCCCTGATTCCATTTCCATTCCAAATATTGATCCTTTAAGCGGTCTGCTCCGAGTTCCCTTAAGTCATAAAAACGATCCGCACTGGGGAACAGCTCCACCATCCAATCGTTCAGAGCTACGATGTCTGGTTCACCGGAACGAGCTGCGAGCGTTGTCTTCAGTTTGGCTTTGAAGTCACCGCCTATTTTTTGAGTTTTTAATTCAATGTTGGGAAATTGTTTTTCCGCCTGGGCGAGTAGTTCATCGTCAATGGAACGGTTCCAGTACCACAATGTAAGCGTTATCTTTTTTCCGTTTGACAAATTAGTTTCAGATGATTGACTTTCAGAGAACGAGG
Organism: Paenibacillus sp. FSL R10-2748; assembly: GCF_038005565.1. Taxonomy (NCBI): domain Bacteria; kingdom Bacillati; phylum Bacillota; class Bacilli; order Caryophanales; family Paenibacillaceae; genus Paenibacillus; species Paenibacillus sp. FSL R10-2748. The sequence goes on along the minus strand of NZ_JBBOTK010000006.1, from coordinate 73,948 downwards.
GTCCACTACAAGCACTGAACATCGTGAGAAAAGCAAGACATAATACCAGCCATTGTACTGTTTTCACATCATTTCCCTCCTTGCTGTCTGAGATAATCTGCCTGCTAAACAAGTTGTAAATGGTTTAGCTCCATCATATGAAGCTGTTACCCATTTATGTGCATTGACTTAACCAAAAACAAAAAAATTGAAACAAAGCATGTATAGAAATTAAATACTCTAAAGATATTGATCTTACTAATCCGAAGAATGATAAAACAATAAGGCAGATATTATGTCAAAAGGTATCTAAATCGTCAATGCTGAGCAATATCTTGGAAAAATCTAATGATGAATTCGAAGAACGATTTCTCTATATCGGTGTGCAGTTCCCCAGTAGGAAAGGACAGATAGATTGTTCGCGTACATCGAGGCTCCCTGATTTGAAGCAGCTTAATGTCTTCGGTTACGACGTTCCTCCACAGGATAGAAGGAATAAAGGAGATGCCAAGTCCTGTTTGAATCAACCCTCTTACCGTAGCCGGATCATCACTTTCAAAGACGATGTTGGGTTCAAAAGGGATGTGAGTAAAAAAGAGGTCCGTTGTTTTCCTAAGCGAATTACCAGGTGTAAGGCTGATAAACTTCTCATGCTCTAGATCTTTCAGGAATACGGTGTCCTGAACGCTCAGAGGGTGAGATTTTGGTACGCCAAGCAAAATTTCCTCCTCCAGCAGGATCGCATGCTCGTTGTCCGCCAACTCTTCGGACGTAATCGCAAAATCGTACGCCGGTCCTTTCTTCATCTTCGCAGGGTGCTGGGTCAGGTTGAATCTAATTTGAGGATAGAGATCGCGAAACTTGCCGACAAGGTTGGGCAATAGCATAGAGCCGACAGCGACGTATAACGTGATGACCTCTACCTTTTCGTTCTTCATTTCTTTGACTTCGGATACGCCTTGCTCTAGTGCTGATAGCGACTGGTTCACTCTTTTCAGGAACTTCTTGCCATATTCATTCAGCACGATATGTTTTCCTTCGCGGTCAAATAGCTGCACACCCAATTCCGTCTCCAGGTTTCTAATCATTTTACTTAAGGCAGGCTGTGAGATAAACAACTCGTTCGCGGCACGTGTGACATGCTCATACTTCGAGGTCACTTGAAAATACTTAAGCTGCAAATAATCCATAGTGAAAAATCTCCTTTATAACCACTAGGTTATCGATCATATGTGAATATATATATTTTACAGGTATTTACTCACTTCTTACAATTAACAATGTAAAGAAAATGAATCCGCTAAAGGTGGTGAGATTCTGAACATCGTTTTTACATTTCCCGGCCAGGGGTCACAGGTTCCTGGAATGCTCCAAGATGTACCCGAGTATGTGAAAAAGGCAACAAGTATCATCGGAACTGAACTGCGTGATGATGAGGAGGCTATGGGCTCAACGGTCTGGATTCAGATGGCACTCTTCGTTAAGGAGACGGCAATAGCCTACCGGTTGATCGAGCAGGGTATCCGGCCCCAATTCGTGGCAGGGCATTCCATTGGTGCATTTCCTGCGGCGGTCATCGCGGGAGTTCTCTCGTTCGAGGATGCGCTTCGGATCGTATGGCTCCGTGCCCGGTTGATGGAAGAAACCTTTCCTGAAGGCTATGGAATGGGTGTGATTATTGGGCTTACGCAGGCCGAGGTTCAACAAGCCGTGCTTCTCTCCCATAGTGAGGCGACGCCAGTCTACCTCTCGAATATAAACGCAGAGCAGCAAATCGTCGTATCCGGATCATTGGTAGGGTTAAATAAAGCATTTATGCATGTGAAAGAGCTTGGGACCGCTAAAACGGCGTTTCTGAAGGTTCCGATTCCTTCACACTCCCTGCTGATGTCAGAGGTAGCCAATAAGCTATTGCTGAAAATACACACTTTTTCTTTGCGGGACGCTCAAATACCATATTTGGTGAATCATACGGGCAGAAAGACGAAAGCCAAGGAAAAAATCGCGGAGGACCTTGCACTAAACGTAGCATATCCCGTTCGGTGGATGGATATGGCGGCTGTCTGCGTCGAATCGGGAGCTGACTGTTTCATCGAGATGCCGCCGGGTCATACTCTTTCCAGACTTGTCAAGCAAGCCCACAAGGATACCCGGCAAATGGCCGTGGACGAGATCGGTCTGGAAGCGACTCAGTATCTGATTAGAAAATGGAAGGAGCAAGAAGAATGAATAAAGTACTGCGATCCTGGTCACAAAAACGTGATAAAAAGCAGGAAAAGTTAGGAAAGGTGGAAAAGTGGCTCGACGGAAAATACATCGACTCCTCCCGAATTGTCGACCTGATGGAGGCGCTAATTGATCCAGGCGCGAAGGTCGTCCTGGAAGGAGATAACCAGAAGCAAGCGTCTTTCCTTTCCCAGAAGCTGCTGGAAGTCGATCCTGGCAAAGTGCATGATTTGCATATGATTATGTCCAGCATTTCAAGACCCGAACATTTGGATATTTTCGAGAAGGGCATCGCCGGGAAGCTGGACTTCTCCTACAGTGGCTCCCAAAGCCTGCGTGTTGCGCAAATGATTGATGACGGGATACTTAAGCTCGGTGACATCCATACGTATTTGGAATTGTTCGGACGTCTCTTCATTGACCTTATTCCAGATGTGGTGCTGGTAGCGGCAGACAAATCAGATCGCGAGGGCAATCTGTATACCGGAAACAATACGGAAGAAACTCCGACGATCGTGGAAGCAGCGGCTTTCAAGGATGGGATCGTAATCGTGCAGGTTAACGAAATCGTGGATGAGCTGCCGCGAACCGATATTCCAGCGTCCTGGGTCGACGTCATTGTACAGGCCGAAAAACCGTACGCACTGGAAGCACTGTTTACCCGTGATCCGCAGAATATTACTGAACTGCAAATCCTGATGGGCATGATGGCGATCAAGGGTATTTATGGAAAACATCAGGTGCAGTCGCTTAATCACGGCATTGGCTTTAATACTGCAGCGATTGAGCTTTTGCTGCCGACCTATGGTGAACAGCTTGGCCTGAAAGGGAAGATTGCCAAGCACTGGGCCCTGAATCCGCATCCAACTTTGATTCCGGCGATTGAATCGGGTTGGGTCGAAAGCATTCACAGCTTTGGAGGCGAGGTCGGTATGGAGAAATACATTGCGGCTCGTTCAGATGTGTTCTTCGTCGGCAAGGACGGATCTATGCGCTCCAACCGCGCGATGTGTCAGGTTGCAGGCCAGTTCGCTGTAGATATGTTTATCGGATCAACGCTACAAATGGACTGTGCAGGTAATTCGTCTACCGTTACTTCCGGCAGATTGTCCGGTTTTGGAGGAGCGCCGAATATGGGGCATGATCCTCGGGGGCGGCGACATGCGACTCCTGCCTGGCTTGACATGATCGAGCGCCCGACGGAACTCTCCAAAGGCCGGAAATTGGTCGTGCAGATGGTTGAAACATACGGTGCCAACAAAAAGCCAGTATTTGTAGATTCGCTAGATGCCATCAAGGTGAAGGATGAATCTGGTCTCGCCATTACGCCAATTATGATTTACGGGGATGATGTCACCCACGTCCTTACCGAGGAAGGCATTGCATACCTCTACAAGACGGACAGCATAGAGGAGAGAAAGAAGGCTCTCGCGGCAATCGGAGGCGTAACACCTTTAGGAATGGAAAGTAATGAAAGCGATGCAAGCCTGTTGCGTGACAGAGGGATCGTGGCCTATCCGGAGGATCTTGGGATCATGCGCAGACAAGCCAAGCGCTCGATGCTGGCAGCACAGACGATTAACGATCTCGTAGATTGGTCAGACGGATTGTATGATCCACCGGCTAAATTCCGGAGCTGGTCTTAAAGCCATGCTCACGATGAATCATTCAGCTTTCGCGGCTTCTCTGGCTGCCAAAGCTGTAAAGGCACTGATGGAAGAGGCTCTTCTTACGCCCAAGCCTGGACTTGTCGATGCCAGAGACAATGGCTCTCATACTGATATGTCCATCGATCTTATGCTTGCATCCGCAAGAGCATTGGAGGATACGTTTCGGGAAATAGCCATTGTGTCATACCTTCACCCGGTGGACCAGACTTTGCGTGAGCAGATCGCTCTAATCGGGCGGGAGGGCGAGAAGGTGATGCTCAGTGCAACGAACGGTGTCAATACACATAAGGGTGCCATTTGGGCCCTTGGGCTTTTAACAAGTGCACGGGCAGCCTTTCCAAGGGAGCGGGACCCACATCAGATTATGAGCATTGCAGGAAGAATTGCATCGTTCCATGACCGGTACCGTCCGATGCAGCAGACGAATGGACGAACGGTTAAGAAGAAATACGCGGTAGTGGGGGCAGAGGAAGAAGCGAAGCTAGGCTTTCCGCACATCCGGGACGAAGCTTTACCTGCTTTGCTGCGCGCTAGGGCTTGTGGGAAGACAGAGGTCGAAGCACGCTTAGAAGCTTTATTGGCCTTGGTGGCATGTGTGGATGATACCTGCATCCTACACCGCGGTCAGTTGACGGATCTGATGGCGATTCAGAGTATGGCCGCAGCCTTCCTTGCAGCAGATGGATTAAGAACCCAGTCGGGCAGAAAGCTGCTCTACCGCTTGTCCGAGTATTGTAATGTTAGACAACTCTCACCCGGAGGTAGTGCCGATCTGCTAGCTGCCACATTATTTCTAATCGATTGATACTTTAATTGGAGGTGTTTCTGAAGGATGGAAAAATTACAGTTTCAATACCAGACTACGAAGCCCATCTGTAAGCCGGCACATATCGGTGTTGTCGGTTCGGGAGATTTGGAGATTATTGTAGAGCCTGTAAAAGGCCAGACCACCAACGTCAGCATTTTAACAGGCAGTGAAGGATTTGAACAAGTATGGGAGAATGTTCTGACCCGTTTTTTTAACCGTTATCCGATTACTGCCAATATTACAGTTCATGACTTCGGAGCTACTCCGGGTGTAGTAATGCTTAGATTTACGCAAGTGCTGGAGGTGCTGGATTATGCAGAATAGTTTTGTGGAGCTGAATGGACGCGAGAGAGCTAAAGCGCTGCTGGACGAAGGGACTTTCCGTGAGATACTTGGGCCGTTAGACAAAATCCAATCCCCCCACCTAGAGCCGCAAGGCATTGTTCCTCAGAGCGACGACGGGATTATTCTGGCTCTTGGCGAAATACACAAACAGAAGGTCTTGATCATTTCGATGGAAGGCGCTTTTCAAGGAGGGGGGATTGGAGAAGTCAGCGGGGCCAAAATTTCCGGAGCGCTCGAACTGGCACTGGAAGAGAATAAGAGAGGGAACAAACTATATCCCGTCATGATCTTCGATACAGGGGGTGTTCGGCTACAGGAAGCGAACTATGGATTGTTGTCGATTTCGGAGATTGCTACCCAGATCGTTGCCCTGCGTAAATACGTTCCTGTTATCGGACTGATCCCGGGCCGCGTAGGGGCATTTGGGGGAATGTCCATTACTGCAGAATTGTTTACCACTCTGATTGCTACGAAGAAAGCGCGCCTCGGTCTGAACGGGCCGGAGGTCATTGAGCAGGAAGCAGGGGTCATGGAGTTCGATGCAAGCGACAAAGCCTTGATTTGGAACACAATCGGAGCTAACCAGCGCTTCCAAACCGGATTGATTGACGAAATGGTGGAAGATACGACGGATGCAGTTGTCGAAGCGATTGATACTGCGCTCAAGGCACCGGCGAAGCCTGCTAAAACAGAGCAAATCGATTTCTATCTGACCCTGTTAAACACTCTTGATCCTACAGAAGCTTGGACACCTGAGCGCTATCGCGAATTTTACACGCAGATACAGCCTGTGCAGCAGCCTGTCCCGCTGGCAAAAGAGGGTGCGGCCGACATGTCGGATAGTAGAGGTTATCGCTGGTTCTCCCGCTTGACGGGCATTGCTCACCCAATCAGCGATGTTCCTTCAGTGCTTGCGGCAGACGTGGATAAGAACGGACAACTGTGCAGATATATCGCCATTGTTCCGAATGCCTCCAACCGATTCCCGCGTGTCAGAAACGGTGAGGTTGGTATGCTTGAAGGCTGGACGGTGGCTCAAATCATCAGGGACGCAATCCGTCAAGATGAGAAAAAAGAAACCAAACGTCCGATCATTGCCATCATTGATGTACCCAGTCAAGCCTATGGCTATAAGGAAGAAATGGTCGGTATCAGTCTTGCCCTGGCTGCAAGTGCAGATGCTTACGCAACCGCTAGATTAGAAGGCCATCCAGTTATCGGTGTGATTGTCGGTAACGCGATTTCCGGGGGCTTCCTCGCGCATGGGCTGCAATCGAATCGTTTGATCGCACTGGATGACAGCAAGGTCAATATTCAGGCCATGTCCAAGGCTTCTGCTGCTCGGATTACCAAGCGGACGATTGCCGAGCTTGAAGAAGCTACCAAGAAAGTTCCAGCTATGGCCTACGATGTTCGTAGCTACAGTACTCTGGGGGCATTATATCAGATGCTGAGCGGTATCCATGCAGACGATCCACAGAGTAGTGATGTAGCCATCGTGGAAAAGACCGTTTCCGAGGCAATCGAGAGTACAAAAGGAGCGCCCCGCGACCTTAGCTTCCGATTGCAGACCAAGGAAGCTATGGCGGGCGGGCGGACTGCAACCCGTGGCGTTCGAGATGCGCTTTTGGAGCAATGGTAATCCATCCACATGATCTGATTGAAGTGTCCAATTTGAAATATCTCTCCTTATATGAAGACAAGGAGTGGGTAACCGCCTCGCTGAGGCGGACCCCCTTTGTGGTCGTTCGCCGAGCCGATCCGTCGGCGGATGGTTGTATTCCCGTCGGAGTACGTGGACAGGAGCGAAATCAACGGGAAGCTGCATTCCTGGACCCGAAGGGGGTGTCCCAGCTCGTGTCTCCCTATGCGATAGTGAAACGTCAGATGTGGAACTCCTTGCCTACAGAGAGACGGCAGCAGCCTGTTCTTCAGTTGATGGACTTGTTAGCAGAAATGATGGCGGATTGGCGCTGGGGGCCAGCGGGGAGCGCAGGATTCGAAATAGTAACGCAATACCCGACTGTGAAGGAAACGAGTGATCTTGACCTTGTTATAGATGGTTCAGAGGTTATTGATTATGCAGTAGTTGAAAGACTTGTGCACAAGTTGGAGCATCTGGGTGTTCGAATTGACATTCAATTGGAGACAAGAGACGGTGCCTACGTCCTGCGCGAAATTCTTGAGAGACGGGCCAGCACTGTGGTGCTGCGAACTTCTTCGGGTCCCAAGCTCGTTCGTAATCCTTGGCAATAAGGAGCTATAATCAACGGCAAAAGGGAGGAATGCACGACCATTTGGCTTCAGGCAAGCTGTCAAAGGGGAAGTGCGTATTATGGAAAACACTGAAGAGCGGAATATTAATATTAATGAGAGCGACATCTTAAAGGTGTTTGCCGTCAGCGGAGCGATCTTGCAAAGCGTTCTGGGGATGTTTCTGAAGTATGCACACACTAACGATAACCTAGCCTTATTAGGCGTCATTTTCAATATAGTAAAGTATACTGCGCCAGTCTTTATTTTTGCCATTGTATATGGGATGGTGAAAAATAATCAGCATACGAAGGTATCCCATTTTTACAAGGAAAAATTCGGGGAGCTCGTGATCCCTTATTTACTGTGGGCAGCGGCTGGCTTAATTTTCTTCCCGGAAATTCAGGTTAATCAGCACGTTGCATCATTCCGGACGCTCATCGAGTCATTTGTGCTCGGTAATGCATCATCACAGTTTTGGTACACGGTGATGATGTTGCAATTTCAATTGCTGATGCCAGTCCTTATTTTCATCTGCTACAAATACTTGGCTAAGCCTAAGCGGGTCATTCCGCTGCTTATTGTGAGCTTCGTGATCTTCGGAGCGTGGCTATGGATGTACGATACCTTCGTATTCCAAGGAGCATATGCGATTAGTCTGCGTTACCTTGACCGCTTTTTCGTTAGTTATTTTATTTATGCTTTACTAGGTGGAATCGCTTGGGTATATAAGAAACAGTTCGACGGAGTGCTTCGCCGGATTCAGTTCATACTCATTCCGGTAATGCTTCTTATTCTCATTTGGACAAATCACGAATTTTTCGGTTTTGGATTTGAGGATATGTCCTTCGGAAATCTGATTTATCTGAAGCCGTCCATGACCTTGTACAGCTTGGTAGTGATTTTCCTGATTTACATGCTGGCAAGACATTTAATCAGCGTAAATTCCCGTTCACTTCCCTATTACAAATGGTTATCTACTTATGCGTACCGGGCCTTTACAGCGAACGTATTTATTTTGGTCATCGTGCTGCGCTTGGTCGGTGATTTGGTAAGTCAGCTTCCTTTATTTGTGGCACTGCTTTTGGTTTATCTGACGACTGTAGCATGCTCCTTCGGCATCGTCTATGCCTTTGCGCAGATAAAGGTATGTCGTGAATGGTTATTGTTGAAACAAAAAAGAGCGCAAAGCACCGATCTAAGATAAATGCCTAAAAGAAATAATGCAGATAACAACGCATATATGACATCATAATTTAGGCGTATCTAAGTTATTGGCGTATTGACGGCAACCCCAAAGGGTATCTCGATGATTGAAGAGATACCCTTTTTGTGAACCTGAACTTACTTACATCAATCGCTGTATTTCATCTTTCAGAATTTCGGACCGAGTCCCGAAAATAACCTGCAGGGTACCGTTACCAAGCCTGATGATTCCCGACGCTCCGAGCTGCTTGAGAGCTTGATCATTAACCGCTTTGTCGTCTTTGACGACAAGACGCAACCGTGTGATGCAGGCATCAATGCTTTGGATATTGTCTGAACCGCCGAGATAGGTTAGTATTCTGCCTGCCTGACTGGACTGAGTATCGGATGTGGTGCTTGCCTTTCCATCGGGTATAGTTTCGTTAACCTCAGACAGGAGACTGTCTTCTACATCATCTTCACGCCCAGGAGTTTTTAGGTTGAATTTGAGAATGATAAATCGGAACAGAAAGTAATAGATGAGGGCAAAGACAAGCCCAACCGGGATCATTCGCAATGGGTGGGTGGAGAGTTTCATATTGACCAGATAGTCAATGAGTCCTGCTGAAAAAGAAAAGCCGAGTTTGACATCCAATAGGTATACGACCAGGCCGCTCAGGCCTGTCAGCAGAGCATGAACGCCGTAAAGCAATGGTGCAATGAACATAAACGAAAATTCGAGGGGCTCGGTAATTCCGGTCAGGAACGATGCCAGTGCAGAACCGATGAAAATGGAAGCGACGGCTTTACGTTTTTCCGGTTTGGCCGTATGGATGAATGCGAGGGCTGCTGCTGGGAGAGCGAACATCATAATGGGGAAGAAGCCGGACATGAATATACCCGCCGATGTATCGCCTGCGAAAAAACGCGTCAGGTCACCATGAACGACCTCACCGGCAGCATTGGTGTAGTCACCAATTTGAAACCATGCGATCGAGTTCAACACATGATGCAAACCGAGCGGGATCAGCAGCCGATTGGCAATCATGAATATCATTGATCCGATTCCGCCAAAGCCGACAATCCAGTTGCCGAAGACTGCAATCCCATCTTGTATCGGACTCCAGATCATACCGAGCAGAATGGCCAGAATCATGGTCGTAAAGGCGGTGATCATGGGGACAAAACGTTTGCCCGAGAAGAAGCCAAGCCAATCTGGGAGCTGAATATTGTGATATTTTTTAAACAGAAAAGCAGACCATCCACCGATAAAAATACCACCCAATACGCCCATGTCCAGCTTGACGTCGTCTGGAATATATGCAAATATACCCGGCACTGCCGCCAAAATACGGGTCAGCACCATATAGGCAATGACTGCCGATAATGCGGCTACTGCGTCGCCTGCCAGACCAATGGCAACACCGATGGAGAAAATGAGCGCAAGGTTACCGAAGATGGCCCCCGCCCCCTCGTTCAGAAAAGGAGTGACATAATGATTCAGAAATCCGCCAACTCCGGGACCAAGTGGTATATCCGTTTCATAATTAATCAGTGCTAATCCTTGTAAAATCCCTGCGGCGGGTAGAGTGGCTACTGGAAGCATTAACGACTTGCCGATTTTTTGCAGAAATTTCAGCATAACATTCTTCCCTTCTTCATCGAGTTTGGGAGTGTCGTATTCATCCTGAAACCCTTACATTAAACCATTTTTTTACATCATAAATCGGAGAAACTAACATGGTCAACGATTATTTTAAGCTATGAAAAGACGTAAATCCGTAGTTGACATCGCTTACATGCTTATATAGTATCAAATTTAAGTTAATAATCGTGACGGAGACAAGAGAGCCACGCAGACACCCATGGTACAGCACAGGGTTGGTTTGTGATGGCTTTTCTTTTTTTGCGCGATGAAAGCGATCGAAATCGGATGATCTATTGAGGAGGTAGGTTGTATGTCGCCATACGCAGCCGAATTCATAGGGACAATGATTCTTATTGCCCTAGGTGGCGGAGTGTGCGCAGGGGTGTCTCTGAAAAAGTCATTTGCTCACGCTTCCGGCTGGATTGTGATTGGAATGGGATGGGGGCTCGCGGTTGCTATTGGGGTGTATGCAGTGGGTGAAATCAGCGGAGCGCATTTGAATCCGGCAGTGACACTGGCGTTGGCATTTCAGGGCATTTTTCCATGGCAGGACGTTCCCGGCTATATTGTGGCTCAGCTTCTCGGGGCCATGGCGGGTGCGATAATCGTCGTTTTGCATTATTGGCCTCACTGGAAAGAGACGGAGGACACAGCAACCAAACTCAGTGTATTTGCGACAGGACCGGCTATTGATCATCCGTTTGCCAACGTGCTTAGTGAAATGATAGGTACTTTCATCTTTGTTCTTGCTCTGCAGTCATTTGGTGCCAATTCATTTACAGGGGGCTTGAAACCGCTGATTGTGGGTTTTTTGGTTGTCAGTATCGGTTTATCCTTTGGAGGCACAACGGGCTATGCCATCAATCCAGCGAGAGATTTTGGGCCGCGTCTGATGCATTATTTACTACCGATTCCCGGTAAGGGAGCATCCAATTGGAAATATGCCTGGGTACCCATTGTAGGGCCGCTGTTGGGTGGATCTTTCGCAGGGCTATTTTATCAGGCTGTTTTTAAGGGGAGTGTGACTCCGGCTTTCTGGATTTTACTAGGGATCATCGTGATTGTACTTTTGATTACCTTCCGTATGAGTCGTACTTATAAAAATCATAAAACGGATCACAAACTTACAGCGTAAAAACGATGGATTTACAAGGGGAGAGATGAACAATGGGAAAATATATTCTGTCACTAGATCAGGGAACGACAAGCTCAAGAGCGATTTTGTTCAATAGCGAAGGAGATGTAGTGTACTCGGCTCAGCGAGAATTTCCGCAATATTTTCCTCATCCCGGCTGGGTAGAGCAGAATGCGAATGAAATCTGGAGCTCTATTCTCGGAGTCATTGCCTCCTGTCTTTCCGAATCCGGTGTAAAAGCAAATCAAGTGGCTGCCATCGGCATTACCAATCAGCGAGAATCGGTGGCTGTGTGGGACAAAAATACAGGAGTGCCTGTGTATAACGTACTCGTATGGCAATCACGCCAAACCTCGGACATCTGTGAAGAATTGAAGCGGCAAGGGCACGAGGAGCTGTTTCACAGCAAAACAGGGCTGTTGATCGACCCGTATTTTTCAGGCACTAAAGTAAAGTGGATACTGGACCATGTGGAGGGCGCTCGGGAAAAGGCAGAACGAGGTGACCTGTTATTCGGTACGATTGACTCGTGGCTGATCTGGAAATTATCCGGCGGAACGGCACATGTAACAGACTACTCCAATGCAGCTAGGACGCTGATGTACAACATTTATGAACTAAAGTGGGACGAAGAGCTGCTGGACATTCTGGGTGTTCCGAAAATCATGCTACCTGAGGTAAGACCTTCTTCCGAGGTATATGCGCACACCGTGGATTATCATTTCTTTGGTCAGAATGTACCAATCGCCGGTGCAGCAGGTGACCAGCAGGCAGCTTTGTTTGGTCAGGCATGTTACGAAAAAGGGATGATCAAAAATACTTACGGCACAGGCTGCTTCATGCTGATGAATACGGGGAATCAGCCTGTTGAATCCAAGCACGGCCTGATTACGACCATCGCTTGGGGACTGGAGGAAGGCAAAGTACAATATGCACTCGAGGGGAGTGTGTTTGTAGCGGGGTCGGCGATCCAGTGGCTGCGAGACGGGCTGCGTATGTTCCGTGAAGCGAAGGACAGTGAGCCTTATGCCGCCCGTGTTTCGTCTACAGAAGGAGTGTATCTTGTACCCGCTTTTGTCGGACTGGGCAGCCCCTACTGGGATAGCGAGGTGCGCGGAGCGATGTTCGGTTTGACACGCGGGACCACGAAGGAGCATTTTATTCGCGCCACATTGGAGTCACTTGCTTATCAGACCAAGGATGTGCTTACAGCCATGGTGATTGATTCAGGTATTGCAGTGAAGACGCTGCGGGTGGATGGAGGAGCTGTATTGAACAATTTTCTGATGCAATTCCAGAGCGATATTTTGGATGCAACAGTGGAGCGGCCAGTTATCCATGAGACGACGGCACTGGGGGCTGCATGTCTGGCAGGTTTGGCTATTGGATATTGGAAGAGCACGGATGAACTTCGCAAGCGGGTGAGGGTGGAAACCTCTTTTGCCCCGGATATGGATGAATCAACACGTGAAAGCTTGTATGAAGGCTGGAAAAAGGCTGTGAATGCGACGATGGCCTACAAGTAATAGATTAAGCGTTGGGTCTCTGAATATTAAACTGCAAAAAGATGACTTCTGAATTTATCAGAAGTCATCTTTTTTAAGGCATATGCTAACTCTTGACCTTCGTATGGTTCCAATGTTGCCGGGCTCCGCAGGAGCTACGAATGACTAGTTCCGGCTCTACTTTAATACATTTCGTGTCCATTTGTTTATTCATCAGGTCAAACAGCACCATAGCGGCTAGACGGCCTATTTTTTGCTTGTCTTGTTTTACCGTCGTCAGTGGAGGTTCGGTATAACGACAGGCTTCTATATCATCACATCCCACTACAGCAATATCCTCGGGTACCCTCAAGCCGCTTTCCTTGAAAGCACGTATGGCACCAAAAGCAAGTAAGTCGGTAGCCGCAAAAATAGCTTTTGGTAAATTTCCTTGCTGTATCCACGCCTTCGCGATCTGGTATCCATCTTCTGCCGCGTAGTCCTTACCATACACGATCCATTCAGGTCTGACATCAAGACTAAACCGTTTTAGTGAAGCAATAAAAGCCTCCTCTCTCTCTTTAATAACCAAGGAGGGGCGTTCAATGCCTATAAAACCCATTTCGCGGTATCCATTCATGTAAAAGTGCTCAACAACCTTCATTGAAATCTTCTGATTGTCGGACATGATATAGCAGGAACTAGCTCCGGTTAGCTCAATATCGACACCGATGCAGGGGATAGGGCTGGCGTCGAGATCAAAAACACTCTTCTCCACCTCATCTCCAGCAATAATAATGCACCCGTCCACTGAAAAATATTTCGAGCGAGCCAAATAGTCCTCTCCATTATCCAGAAATTTCTCATTTGAAAAAAACAGCAGATCGTAACCGAGCAAGCCAATCTGTTTTTTGAAGACATTAATGATATCTACAAAAAAAGGATGACTAAAATCAACATTCAGCTTGCCGGCAAATATAACGCCTACCAGATTAGATTTTTTGGTAGCAAGCGTTTTAGCCGAGGAGGAGGGTCTATAGCCTGTTTCCTCCATGATTTTAAGTACCCGCTGCCGGGTTTCCTCACTGATGTCCGTGTAATTGTTAATGATTTTCGAAACCGTTGCCACTGAAACGCCTGCCATGCTAGCTATTGTTTTTATATTCATGGAATCCTCCGTAACTAAACTGATTTAGTTAAATTGACTTTGCTTTTCAAACTTAATGATTACTCGTATTCTATGCTACCTCATAGAAGTGAGTCAACAGTGTGAATAAAGGATATTGCCTAATATTTCAAGGAGTAATAACGGTGATTTATGTTTTATTTGATAATTTACAATTCTCTATTTACAAATACAGGCTATCCGATACATAATAGTAGCTGTAATTAACTAAACCGCTTTCGTAAAAGTGAATGCATTTATTCTAAGAGTACAGGGGGAATTTTGCAATGCTGAAAAAGTGTTTTTCTTTACTTGTTGTAACCGCTTTAATAGTGGTATTGGCTGCTTGCGGCAAAGGTGGTGAAGCTGGACAGAACGGGAATAAAAAGGTCACGTTAAAGATTATTCATTGGCAGCAAGAAAATATTAATAACTATATAAAGGGATTTAATAAAAAGTTTGAAGAGAAGTATCCCGATGTTCAGGTGGAGTATACGACGGTTCCTGCTGATTCAACTTATGATCAACTGATGCAAACGCGTATGAATGCTGGTTCAACCGGTGATGCAGACATTATTCCTTTGAAATTCAGCTTCGTAGGCGCACCGCAGGAATGGTCTAAGGGAGCAGCTGATCCGATGTGGAAGCAGTGGATTGAGGGAGGACTCATTGCAGATCTGTCGGATCAAGCTTTTATCAAAAACTATAATCCTACAGATGTCAAAAATGCCATGACCTACAACGACAAAGTATACGGTGTAAACATGGGAAAGGTGGCCCTGACAGGTCTGTTTTACAACAAAGAGATTTTTGAAAAATATAATCTTACTGTGCCAACGACATGGGACGAACTGGTGAATGTGATGAAGGTGCTCAAGGATAATGGCGTAGAACCGCTTGGTTTTGGCGGTAAGGATGTATGGCCTATTAACCTTGCTGTCCAAGGGCTTCAAGCCTCTATCCATGATGATCAGCTGGAATATATCAAAGGGTTGTGGACAGGTAAGACGAAGCTGACAGACCCCGTCCAGCTCGAGGTTTTGGAAAAATCACAAATTTTGATGAACAACGCCATTAGTGGATTTATGGGGATTGACTATGGAACCTTGCCAAGCTTGTTTGCTTCAGGTCGTGTGGCCATGATTGCGGATGGTACATGGGATGCAACTACGATTCAGACAGCCAATCCAGAGATGAAATTTGGATATTTCCCGATTCCAGGTAGTAATGATCCTGCCAAAAATAAAAATCTAGCAGGAAAATACGATATGACATGGATGGTTCTGGAAAAATCACCGAATAAGGAATATGCGATTAAATGGCTTGAAATGCTTTCTGAGAAGCAGAACTATACCGATTTCGTGAACGTTGCTGGATTTTTGCCAACACAGCCTGATGTGAAGATAAAAAGTGATTTTGTTGCTGAAATTCAGCCGTCACTTGAAAACTTCAAGCTCTCTTGGGATCAGTTGTTTATCAACCGTAAGAATGCTGGGCAATACGTTAAGGATGCCAGTGCACATGCAGAATTCTTGGCTCCTGCTGGTCCGATAAAGACGCCTTTGGAACTTGCTCAGAAATCTCAGGCTGACTGGGATGCGGCTGCTCCTAAATAATGCATAGATTTTACAGGAAAACAATTGGGCAACTGCAAGACCTTAAATAATGTAAAAAGGTGTGAGGCACATGTATCCCTTCGGAAAGGGTGCGGCCCGGATAATGCCCTATCTTTTGCTGGGTATACCGGTTCTGCTCTATTTGCTTCTTGGTTTTGGACCCTCTATGGTAACGGTGCTTTTTTCCTTTACAGATGCTACCGGGGTTCCGGGACAGACATGGAGTTTTATCGGATTCGAGAATTACACAACTTTCTTCACCTCCTCCGATTCTGGAGATCGTCTCGCTTCTATAGGACGTTCCTTGTATTTTGCCGTAGCGGTGGTTGTAATTCAAAATGCGGTAGGGCTGTTCATGGCCGTCCTGATTAATAAAAAGCTTAAAGGGGATATGTTATATCGCTCTGTATTTTTCCTCCCTGTTGTACTCGGGGTAACGGTATCCGGCCTGATCTGGCAGCTGCTTGCCAATCCGCTTGGGGGTCCTGCGCAAGCCTTGATGAACTTTTTTGGAACGAGCTCTAACTTCTTCGGGGATTACAATATTGCATTTGAGTTGATTATTTTTGTGCAAATTTGGATGTATATGGGTTACTCGATGACTATTTTCTTAGCCGGACTCCAATCTATCCCCAGTGACTTATATGAAGCAGGGTATATGGACGGTGCCTCTGGATGGAAAGCGTTCAAAAATATTACCTTTCCGATGATTGCACCGTCCTTTACCGTCAATATGCTGCTGTCCATTATCGGCGCCTTGCAGACCTTTGACATTATTTATGTGCTGACAGGTGGTAAATTCAACACAACAACCCTGGCGTTTGATGTATATGCAACAGCCTTTGGTACTGGAACGTCAGATTACGGTCTTGCTTCCGCAGTTGCTATGATCCAGTTCGTGTTCGTATTTACAGTATCGATGATTGCCTTGTATTACTTACGTAGAAGAGAGGTGGAAATGTAATGAGCAGTACCAAAGGGACCAAAATACTGAGCTACATCATCGTACTGCTCATGCTTTCGTTATATGTGTTCCCTCTTTTTTACCTTTTTAATGTATCCATGAAGACTCAAAGTGAGTATTTGATGAATCCTGTAGCTCTAGCCAAGAGTCTACATTTGGAAAATTTCATGGATGCTTGGGAGAAAGGGAACTTCTCTCAATACATGTGGAATAGCATTTTGTATACAGGCGTATCTACGTTATTAACACTGATTATATCCGTGTTCGCAGCTTTTCCGTTGGCACGGGGATACGTTAAGTTCAGTACCTTCTTTTATGTGTTTTTCCTGATATCTATGTATCTCCCGAATCCTCTGATTCCGCAATTTGCTCTTATTAATAGTCTGGGACTTTACAATACACAGCTTGGTTTTATCTTACTGAAAACAACAGGTACCGGCATCGCCTTCCTGATGTTTGTAGGGTATATCAAGTCTGTCTCCCGAGAGCTGGATGAAGCGGCTGCAATGGACGGGTGCGGATATTCACGATATTTGTTTACGATTCTTGTCCCGCTGATGAAGCCAGTGTTGGCGACAGGCATTATTTTGACAGCTATTGGGGCGTGGAATGACATTATAGGTCCTACTATTTATTTGTCTGATCCTGCTTATCAGCCAGTGACCAAGGGATTGTTCTCCTTCTACGGACAATACATGAACAACTGGCCGCTGCTCGCTTGCGGCATTCTGATTGTTACACTACCGCTCGTGATTTTGTATATTTTCCTCCAGCGCTTTATTGTCGGCGGTGCAATGGCCGGAGCTGTGAAGTCTTGATACCTGAAAGGATGATACCGAGTATGAGTGAGAATACCTATACATTCCCCACCACGTTTATGTGGGGAACTTCGACCTCTTCTTATCAAATTGAAGGTGGCGCGGATGAGGAAGGGAGAACGCCTTCTATTTGGGATACTTTCTGTCGAGCACCCGGGAAGGTGATAGGAGGGGACTGCGGAGATGTGGCTTGTGACCATTTTCACCGCTTTAAGGAAGACGTGCAATTAATGAAGCAACTTGGCTTTTTACATTACCGTTTTTCCGTGGCCTGGCCGCGCATTATTCCCGCACCCGGTGTGGTTAACGAACAGGGGCTACTCTTCTATGAGCGTCTGCTGGATGAGATTGAGTCGGCCGGGCTAATTCCAATGCTGACGCTGTATCATTGGGATCTACCGCAGTGGATTGAGGACGAGGGCGGTTGGACGCAGCGAGAGATTACCCAACATTTTAAAACGTATGCCTCTGTAATCATGGATCGATTTGGACAGCGTATAAGCTGGTGGAATACGATAAATGAGCCCTACTGCGCCTCTATTTTGGGCTATGGTACAGGCGAGCATGCCCCCGGCCACGAGAACTGGAGGGAAGCCTTTACTGCCGCTCATCATATTCTGATGTGTCACGGGATAGCCATGAACTTACACAAGGAAAAGGGCCTGACGGGCAACATCGGTATTACGCTGAACATGGAGCATGTCGATGCAGCCTCTGAACACCCCGAAGATGTAGCCGCTGCTGTCCGGCGGGATGGTTTTATTAATCGTTGGTTTGCCGAGCCATTGTTTAACGGGAAATACCCTGAGGATATGGTGGAATGGTACGGGGGGCACTTGAACGGATTGGATTTTGTACAGCCTGGTGATATGGAGCTGATTCAGCAGCCAGGGGATTTTTTGGGCATCAACTACTACGCCCGCAGTATCATTCAAGCGACTACAGACGCTTCGTTGCTTCAGGTCGAGCAGATTTCCATAGAGGAACCGGTAACGGATATGGGATGGGAGATTCACCCTGAATCCTTTTATAAGCTGCTAACGCGGATTGAGAAGGATTTTACCAAGGGATTACCTATCCTGATTACGGAAAACGGAGCAGCGATGAAGGACGAACTGGTGAATGGAAAGATTGAGGACATTGAGCGTCAGCATTACATTGAGGAACATTTAAAGGCATGCCATCGCTTTATTGGGGAGGGAGGTCAGCTTAAGGGCTATTTTGTCTGGTCGTTCCTCGATAACTTTGAATGGGCCTGGGGATACAGCAAACGTTTCGGTATTATACACATCAATTACGACACACAGGAACGGACTCCCAAACAAAGTGCGCTGTGGTTCAAACAAGTGATGGCGAATAACGGGTTTTAAATAGAAAAGGGGGATACGATGCAGCAGTATTATTTTGACGATCAAGGACGTTTTGTGATTGAGAATTATGCGCAGGTCAAGCCCTTTTCCAGTTTTCTACCCGGTATTGCTGGGGTTCATGGGATTCCTCTGTGGGCATATTATGTTAATCGTGGACAAGGAATTGCGAGCTTTGGTGTGGAGGATAAGAATGGAGCAATCATGGAGTTTTTCCCGGCCAACCGCAGCTATAGTCTCGTGCCGATACATGGCTTTCGAACGTTTTTAAAGGTGAAGATGCAGGGGGAGTGGAACTATGTGGAGCCATTTTCGGCTGTGCATCCTATGAAGCGTGAACAGCAAAAAATGCTGATATCCCGCCACATGCTGGAAATACACAGCTCTAATCCAGACACAGGGCTTGAGGTACGTGTGCAATATTTCACGCTTCCTCATGAAAGTTACGCTGCTTTGGTGCGCAAGGTGGAGATTGTCAATCATTCCGCTCAAGAGCTTGAACTGGAGGTGCTGGACGGCATGCCTGCCGTGCTGCCCTTCGGTATTGATAATGCGGCATACAAGGAGCTTGGACATACACTGAAAAGCTGGATGGATGTGTATAATCTCAACAATAGCATTCCTTACTATAAGGTACGTGGAAGTACAGCGGATACAAGTGAGATTCATCAAATTGAAGCGGGACATTTTATGTACAGCTTTGTGGAGGAGGAGGGCAAGACCAGGCTATTGAGTCCAATTGTCGATCCGTCCGTAATCTTTGGTGAAAATACGGCACTGACCTTCCCGGATCGCTTTATCCATTCACGCGTCGAAGACTTGGTTTCACAGCAGCCTGTGACGACGAATAAAGTGCCTTGTGGGTTTAGCGGCTACACAGCACGACTAGCGGCAGGTACTGCCGTCAATCACTGTACGATCATCGGGCATGTGAATGATATTCACTCTATCAATGAACGGATTACGGAAATTGCAACCATGTCTTATATTGAGCGGAAGGCGGAGGAAGCCAAAGCGTTGATCGAAGAGTTGACGGATGAAATGGCAACGCGGACATCCATTCCGTTATTTGACGAATACTGCCGTCAGAACTATCTGGATAACCTGTTACGCGGTGGTTATCCATTGCTGCTGGACAACGGCACCGAGCAACCATTTGTATATCATGTATTTTCGCGCAAGCATGGGGATCTGGAACGGGACTA
This sequence comes from Paenibacillus sp. FSL R10-2748, assembly GCF_038005565.1. Taxonomy (NCBI): domain Bacteria; kingdom Bacillati; phylum Bacillota; class Bacilli; order Caryophanales; family Paenibacillaceae; genus Paenibacillus; species Paenibacillus sp. FSL R10-2748. Next base: position 54,080 of record NZ_JBBOTK010000006.1, on the reverse strand, counting down.
TAATTTCTTTAAGCTCCAGGCGGGATATTATTCTCAAGGAAATGGTAATTTTCGAGATGCGAACCAGAACCGGAGAAATGATGTGTGGTTTAACCCCAGCATAGGAGATTTCAATATCCGTTTGTTTATGAGCCTGATTCAGCCAGACGGCTATAATCCGCTTGTTGTAAAGGGGTGTAGCTTTCAAATACGAGAGCTGGAACCGTTGCTAGGACAGGTGGAGGTGGCAGATCATTCGTCTTTGCGTGCTTTTTTCCAATCGTCGTTCACCCCGGGTGAGCTGATTCAACATATCATTCATGACAACATCGCGCTAAAGCAAACGGTTGAGACGTTTGTAACCGAAGCTCTCAAGCATTCCGAACAATGCTATGAGGCTGATTTTGGTGAAGGTTTTTGGATCGACCATTGGACTTATAACATGGATCTCATCGAAAGTTATCTAAGTATTTATCCGGACAAACAAGAGGAACTCTTGCTCGCGACCCGAGAGTACATGTATTACGACAGTCCGGCATGGGTACAGCCACGTCGAAACAAATACGTGCAGATGAAGGACGGACGTATCCGTCAGTACGGGGCGGTCGTAGAGAGCAAGGAGAAAGAAGCTCAGCTGCACGCCCGGGATCGCGATGTTCATTGGGTTCGAACCGAACATGGAAGCGGAGAGATTTATAAGTCCAATTTATATGAAAAGCTGCTGTCATTGGCAGCCATCAAGCTGTCCACGCTGGACCCGGAGGGCTTGGGAATTGAGATGGAGGCGGGCAAGCCGGGATGGAATGATTCCATGAACGGACTTCCGGGGCTGTTTGCTTCTGGATTCAGTGAACTGTGTGAATTACAGCGACTCGTAAGATTTTTAATACATGCACAGGTGAAGCTTTTGGGCGATTCTGTGCTACGGTTGCCGCGAGAAGTTGCTAAGTTAATCCAACAGCTGAGGCTCACAATGGAGGAATACTACCACGCTTCTGATGAGGCTGATTACAGGAATGAAAGCAAGGATTACAGCTTCTGGTCACGAATTTCCGATGCTAGAGAAGCGTATCGAGAAACAGTTCGTTTTGGATTTGAAGGGGTAGAAACACCGCTAGCGTTTGATGATGTGCTGGTGTTTTTGCGCCAGGCTGAACGTAAGCTCCAACAGGGGATGGATAAGGCTCTGCTTATCGGTGAGGGGATATACCCAACCTTCTTTTATTATGAAGCCAGAGAATTCGAGGTACAGGAGGATGACTGCGGGGGCAAGCTCGTAAACATACATTCCTTCGAACGTAAGGATACACCATATTTTCTGGAGGGACCGACCCGGGCTATGAAAGTGGTTGGTGACATTGTAAATGGGCAGAAGCTGTATCGGCAAATCAGGCAGAGTGGACTTTACGACAGGAAGCTGGGCATGTATAAGGTGAATGAAAGTCTGGCGGGGCAGCCGTTCGAACTCGGTCGTTCCAGAGCTTTTACACCGGGTTGGCTGGAAAATGAATCTATATTTATGCATATGGAATATAAATATTTACTTGAATGCTTAAGGGCGGGTCTATACACTGAATTTTTTTCAGACATTAAAAAAGCGTTACCGCCTTTTATGGACCCAGAGGTCTACGGAAGAAGCACGCTGGAGAACAGCTCCTTTATTGCTAGTATGGCTAATCCTGATGCAAGTTTGCATGGAACGGGATATATTGCGAGGCTGAGCGGATCTACGGCAGAATTTATTCATATGTGGATATGGATGATGACCGGCGGGCAACCGTTTGGCTATGATCATAGGGGCCTATCCTTGAGACTGGAGCCCAAGCTGCCAGGCTGGCTGTTCACAGCTACAGGTGAGCTATCTTTCTGTTTTCTCGGAAGCTGCCAGGTGACTTATTTAAATAAGGATCGCAAGGATACTTATGCACCGGAATGCATAGTGACCCAGTATGTACTGCATTACGCCAGTGGCGAAAAGAAGACGATAAGCCAGGCTGTATTAGATCAAAAAGAGGCGCAAGATGTGAGAGAGCGGTTGATTTCCCGTATCGAGGTATATTTGGGGACATAGCTCCATGAATTAAAGCCGTCATGCTGCAATAACAGAGCATGACGGCTTTTTAAGACTTCATAAATCCTTGTGCCAGGCAGGGGCCTATGCTGAAATATCTTGCAATTCCAATATCACAGGACAGTGGTCACTGCCTGTAATATGACAATCAATGCTCGCATCCATCAATAGCGGACGAAGTCTCTCCGAGACGAGGAAGTAATCAATCCGCCAGCCGATATTCCTTTCTCTCACCTTTGGCATGTAGGACCACCAGGAATAAACATCCGTCCGGTCAGGATAAAAGTATCTAAAGGTATCTATAAATCCGGCGTCTAGCAGCTGTGACATGCGTTCCCGTTCCTCAGGCGTAAATCCCGCATTTCCGTAGTTAGCTTTGGCATTTTTGAGGTCGATCTCCTGATGAGCTACGTTCAAGTCTCCACAAACGATGACAGGCTTCAAAGCATCCAGTTGTTGCAGGTAGCTGCGAAAACGGTCTTCCCATTCCAGTCTGTAGGGCAGTCGGGATAAGTCCCGTTTGGTATTTGGTGTGTACACATTGACGAGATAAAATTTTTCGAATTCCAAAGTAATGGTTCGGCCCTCCGGTTCTTCATTTTCTTCAAGTCCATAATGCACAGAGAGCGGCTTGATTTTGGTGAAAATAGCCGTGCCGGAATATCCTTTTTTCTCAGCATAATTCCAGTATTGTGTGTATTCCTCCATGTTCTCCATGAGGATTTGACCTTCTTGAAGCTTCGTTTCCTGTACGCAAAAAATATCGGCATTTGTTTCTTTTAGATAAGTATAAAACCCTTTGGTCACACAGGCTCTTAAGCCATTTACATTCCAAGATATTAATTTCATTTGATTAATCTCCTTGCTAATTCACGCGGTCAAGCGATGTGATTTGTATATCCTTTGTTGACATAAGTTTATAAATGTCTTCTATCTGGACTTCATAGGTCTTTTCATCAAAATGGTCCTGACCAAACATATAATCGTTTATTTCTATTGCCTTAAGGTTTCGTTTGGTATTCATAGTCGAAGGGAAGTATTCGATATCTAATGAGGCTTTATTTCCGGCCAACACTGTCTTGAGAACTTTCGCGGTTTGTAATACTCGTTCTTTTTCCAATGGCAATCCTGAGTCAGTTAGATCCTCGAATACAATTATACGAATATACTGATCGCCGAACGCTTTGGGATTCAGTTTAAAATCGTCGTATTCTTTGATCATTTTATCCGTGTTCCCTTCTTGCACTCCAGAATGAACAGCGGCTGAATCATCGTATAGCTTTTGTATAACGGGTTTGAGCTTCATGTCCAGTTGACTCTCCCAAAGGGCGTTAAGATAATTTTCTCTAAATGGGACATCATCATAAGGACGCTTGGTCATGTTAAAGAGGACGGAAGGATGACGATTAGAGATCGCCTCCATGGTATATTCAGTGAAGGGAATACTATGATAGCTAATATTTTGAATTTGAAAGTCCTCTCCGTATTGCTCCAGATATTGCTCTGATTCTGCGGCTACGTTGCGTTTATTTTCACCTGTTTGTGTAAAAGGCTCGATAATATCTACGTATTTCATTGTGACTGCAAGAAGTAGAAGTGTAGCTCCCAAAGCGAGACTGAGTAAAGCGCGCCATTTGGATGGCAAGGATACACCTGTCGGTGCTCTCTCCGCATGGTGTGGAATTTGAAAAGATCGTACTGTAAAAACAATGCCTAAAATGTGAAAAAGAATGGCCAACGGTCCCGAGATAATAAGCAGGTATCCGAGTGAAAACATTGTAAAATAGATCAGAATTCCCTGTGTGATGATAAGAGCCGCTCCTCCAATCATATAGGAAGGAATGGCGAGATAAAACATACCCAATCCAGTACCTAATATAGAAAGCAAAGTGGCAAGAAAACGATGAATTTCCCGCGACTTTTGCAGTTTATTCGTAGTCAAGGGAGTCAGTCTACCTCCTTTACTTAAAAATGGTGCATCATGATAGATGATAGCAATTTCTGCGTTTTTTTGAAAGAGTAGAGACTTGAAACCAGCGCCTAAAGTAACGTTGGGCAGACTATTCTTTCTACATTATTTACACCAAAAAAAGCTCCCTTGCGGAAGCTTTTTTTGGTGTAATATATCAGGAGAGAACTCTCCTATGGTCGACTGCGAAGTATAGGCTAACGATGCCGATGGCCCGACGTTCCCCCGTGGTTTATCTCATGAGAACAAAAAAAGCCTCCATTATGGAAGCTTCTTGTTATGACGTCCCAGGAGGGATTCGAACCCCCGACCGACGGCTTAGAAGGCCGTTGCTCTATCCAGCTGAGCTACTGGGACATAAAATTCAAGCGAATATTAATATATCATATGGATAAAAGAAATTCAAGTCTTATTTTGCATATATCGCTTATTTAAGCTTTATACAGCATAAATTCTGAGTAGACGTAGTTTTTTTTGCCTTATAAAAGGGTATGTTAGAATACAGGTGAATATGTGTAAGACGAGTGGTTGGACTTCGGCTACTGTTTCTCATATAATCTACAAATACTTGAGCTTGCGAAGGAGAGGGGGTGCCTTGAATAAAGGACTCCAAGGTGACGACAAAAGAAAATAATATTGTATTGTTTCCGAAGACACTGGACTATTATCAAATTCAACTTACTGTGATGCTTGAAAACGAACGTTACGGAGAGGCGATGGCGATGCTGCGTTTTTTAATGCAGTGTCAGGGACAGGAGCAGAAGCAATACGATGAATGGAACGCTCTATTACAATGGCTGGAAGCTGCATTTCCACAGTACGCTGACAGCGGGGCGGTAACGGACGCTGTGGAAGAAGAAGTCAGTGAAGTAGAGTTAGCTCGCCGTCATGCACGCTTTAAGCAGGAGCAGGATGCAGGCTACGGCAACAAGCTGTTGCGGATGGCTATGGATGAACCTTTATCCGAACAGACGATTTTAGCATTGGAGCAGTTGTCCTATCTGGAACTCCCAGAAATCGACGATGCCTTGCTTCGCTGGATTACGGAACGGGAAATCCATCCTTTACTTCAATTCCGTGTTCTACAAACAATGCGACGACGCGGAACGGAAGGGACGATAGAAATCAGACGGGGTGATGAACAAGCGGAAATCGACATTGAAACGGTTCCGTTACAGCCAGGTGATTTTCCAGAGTCGATTATGCGTATTTTGGAACGGGTGGCTGATCAGACTGAGGTGCACGAGCCTACACTATTCTATTTTGCACAGGAGCTGTGGTCACAGTTTGTGATGGCGGTATACGGTACGAAAGATTATAGATCAATGTTGGTGGAAGAGGACGGAATGCCAGATATTTGGGCTGCAGCACTCCATCAGACAGTTTCGGAAAGTTTGAACGGAAATAATAATGAGGAAGAAACCCGTGCTATATATGGCATTACAGATGCGTTGCGCTTCCGTTTTGAGCAGGCGTATCGGTCGATGCGACTATTTGTAGCGGCGGGAATGAACACTCCTTAATGACCGGAAACGTTTACCTGTGAAGCATTCAAAGGGCTGCTCTTGAAAAAGACAGTAATGTTAGATATACTATAGTGGTTATTTTGTGTGCGTTGATTGTAATGAAAACTAAGTGAAGATTTTGTTGGAGGGGAAAGCATAAAATGAAAGCAACTTGGGAGAAAATAGAGAAGAACCTTGGGGTTCTTGAAGTTGAGGTTGACGCGGATCGTGTAGCCGCTGCACTCGACAAAGCTTTTAATAAAGTGGCAAAACAAGTAAGTGTACCAGGATTCCGTAAAGGTAAAGTACCACGTCCTATTTTTGAAAAACGCTATGGTATTGAAAGTCTGTACCAGGATGCAATTGACATCCTGTTGCCAGAAGCTTACAGCCAAGCTGTAGAGCAAACGGACATCTTCCCGGTTGACAGCCCTGACGTTGAAATTGATCAATTTGCTAAAGGCGAATCTTTCAAGTTCAAAGCGAAGGTTACTGTTAAACCTGAAGTGACTTTGGGCGATTACAAAGGCGTAGAAGTGCCTGTAAGCAAACTCGAAGTAAGCGACGAAGAATTAGCTCAAGAACTGGAGCGCCTGCAACAACGTCATGCTGAATTGGTTGTCGTTGATGAAGATGCTGCTCAATCCGGTGATACAGCTATTATTGACTTCGACGGTTCCGTGGACGGTGTACCGTTCGAAGGTGGACAAGCTGAGAAGTATTCTTTGGAACTGGGCTCTAACACATTTATCCCTGGTTTTGAAGAGCAAGTGGTTGGTTTGCACACTGGCGATTCCAAGGACGTTGAAGTAACGTTCCCTGAGAACTACCATTCTGCTGACCTCGCTGGCAAACAAGCGGTATTCAAAGTGAAAGTTCACGAACTGAAACGCAAAGTTCTTCCTGAACTGGACGATGAATTTGCTAAAGATGTAAGCGAATTTGACACACTGGCTGAATTCAAGGAAGACTTGAAAAAGCAATTGTTGGATCGTAAGGAAAACGAAGCTAAAGCAGCCCGTGAGGGTGCTGTAGTGGAGAAAGTTGCTGAGAATGCAACAATCGACATTCCTGAAGCAATGGTGAAGAGCGAAGTGCAAAACATGGTTCGCGATTTCGACAACCGTTTGCGTAGCCAAGGTATGAACCTTGAAATGTTCCTCGGATTCTCTGGTCAAAGCAAGGAAGACCTGGAAGAGCAAATGAAAGCTGATGCTGAGAAGCGCGTACGTAACAACCTCGTGCTGGAGCAAGTGGCTAAAGCAGAAAACATCGAAGTTTCCGAAGCGGAAATTGATGAAGAACTGAAAAACATGGCTGAAGCTTACAAACGTTCAGTTGAGGAAATCCGCAGCATTCTGGAAGGTAACGGCTCGTTCGCTAACCTGAAAGAAGAAATTTCACTGCGCAAAACAATTGCTTTGTTGGTGGAAAACAGCAAAGAAGTAGAAGCGCCAGTTGAAGCTGCTGAATAATTCAGACGATAAATATACGGAGTATGCTGTAACAAGCTGCAACGTAGCAATTAGATAGGGATAAGGCACGTAGTGAAAGTTACGTGCCTTATTTTTACCTTTGGTAACCCAAATTTTAGTCGTTTATGGAAAGTGCTGTGAGTCGTGTTTTCTTGTTTTACATAAGTCACTACCGTATATTTGCACATACATACGAAACATGGTTAAATATGAGAAGGTCTCGGCAGAGTGTACTTTAAACAGCCCGCACTGCATATATGAGCGCATGCAAATATGACACGAGACTCTGAACATGTTAAAATATTTTGTAAGGTGTTCACGTTTCATGCTTGCTGCTTCCGTTTTAATGGGACATAAGGAAGCGGATGAATACAGGTGTTCATTTTAATAAAGAAAAGAGGTTGGTCGTGATGAGTCTCGTCCCTATGGTTGTGGAACAAACGAATCGAGGAGAACGATCTTACGATATTTACTCGCGGTTGCTTAAGGATCGTATTATTTTCCTAAGTGGCCCGATTGATGACGATGTCGCCAATCTCGTCATTGCACAGCTATTGTTCCTTTCTGCGGAAGATCCAGAGAAGGATATTAATTTGTACATTAACTCGCCAGGCGGTTCTGTAACTGCGGGCATGGGTATATATGATACAATGCAATTCATTAAGCCGGACGTATCGACGATCTGTGTAGGCATGGCTGCAAGTATGGGGTCGTTGCTGCTAACAGCGGGTGCACCAGGCAAGAGATATGCACTTACCAACAGTGAAGTCATGATCCATCAGCCGCTCGGTGGCATTCAGGGGCAAGCCTCCGATATGCTGATTCATGCGGACTGGATTATCAAAACACGTGCTAAGCTGAATCAAATCTATGTAGAGCGTACGGGTCAGCCCCTCGAAAAAATCGAACGTGATACTGACCGGGATTTCTTCATGGAAGCGGAAGAGGCAAAAGCATACGGTATCATTGACCAGGTGCTGTCTAAACCGATTAATCTGTAAAGGGGTGGCTCTATGTTTAAATTTAATGATGAAAAAGGACAATTGAAATGTTCTTTCTGCGGTAAATCTCAGGATCAGGTTCGCAAGCTTGTTGCTGGACCGGGCGTATATATATGTGACGAATGCATTGAGTTATGCACGGAGATTGTAGAAGAGGAACTGGGTCATGAAGAAGAAGTAGATCTGAAAGACATTCCGAAACCAATGCAAATCCGTGACATTCTGGACCAATATGTCATTGGTCAGGATCAAGCGAAAAAATCGTTGTCTGTAGCGGTATATAATCACTACAAACGTATTAATACTCAAAACAAAATTGATGATGTGGAACTGCAAAAAAGTAACATTTTGATGCTTGGACCTACAGGTTCGGGTAAAACGTTGCTTGCGCAAACCATGGCTAAAATTTTGAACGTTCCTTTTGCTATCGCAGATGCCACTTCCCTTACGGAAGCAGGTTATGTGGGTGAAGACGTTGAAAATATTTTGCTGAAACTGATTCAAGCTGCCGATTATGATGTGGAAAAAGCCGAACGCGGCATTATCTACATTGACGAAATTGATAAAGTAGCCCGCAAATCCGAAAACCCGTCCATTACGCGTGACGTATCGGGTGAAGGTGTACAGCAGGCGTTGCTTAAAATTTTGGAAGGCACGGTTGCTTCTGTACCTCCGCAAGGCGGTCGCAAGCATCCACATCAAGAGTTCATTCAAATTGACACCACGAATATCCTGTTCATTTGCGGTGGTGCCTTTGATGGTTTGGAGCAAATGATTAAACGCCGTATCGGTAAAAAGGTCATCGGCTTTAACGCTACTAGCGAACAAAAAGATCTGAAACCAGGCGAATATACTTCAATGGTATTGCCTGAGGATCTTTTGAAATTCGGTCTGATTCCGGAGTTTGTAGGACGTTTGCCGGTTATTTCTACGCTGGAGCCGCTTGATGAGAACACATTGGTTCGTATTTTGTCTGAGCCGAAAAATGCGTTAGTCAAGCAGTATCAGAAGATGCTTGAACTGGATAATGTTACTTTGGAGTTTAAGCAAGATGCTCTGGAAGCCATTGCCCGTGAAGCCATCAAGCGTAACACGGGTGCCCGTGGTCTTCGTGCGATCATTGAAGGCATTATGCTGGATGTGATGTATGAGGTTCCTTCCCGTGATGATATCACTACTTGCGTCATCAATGAGCAGGTTGTAAAAGATAAAATCGCACCGGAACTCGGTGGTACAGATAAGGATAAAAAACAAGAAGAGAGCGCCTAAGGATTGATACTTCGCGATCTCTAAAACATGAGAAGCCGGATCTCCACTTCACTAAACCTGTATGAGGTTTTAAGGGGTGGAGGTTTGGCGTTAATGGGAGAGAAAAGTACATGTTCTTAAGACAAGACACACGTCCCGTAAAAGTCGGGAATCTGACGATTGGCGGCAGCAATGAAGTCATCATCCAAAGCATGTGTACAACCAAAACAGCAGATGTGGAAGCAACTGTAGCCGAGATTCTTCGTTTGGAAGAAGCCGGATGTCAACTGGTGCGGGTTACTGTCAACAATGAGGAAGCTGCCGCTGCCATTAAGGAAATAAAAAAACGGATTCATATTCCGCTGGTTGCAGATATTCACTTTAATCACAAGCTGGCTCTACTGGCAATTGAAAATGGAATTGATAAGGTTCGCATTAATCCAGGTAACATTGGACGACGTGAAAAAGTGGAAGCTGTCGTTAAGGCATGTAAGGAAAAAGGGATTCCAATTCGGATTGGTGTGAACGCCGGGTCGTTGGAACAGCATTTACTTGATAAGTATGGCTACCCTACGCCAGAAGCGATGGTAGAAAGCGCACTGTATCATATCGGGATACTGGAAGAGCTTGATTTCCATGACATTATCGTGTCATTGAAGGCGTCTGATGTTCCTATGGCGATTGCCGCTTACACGAAGGCAGCTGAAATTATTAAATATCCGCTCCATCTGGGTATTACCGAAGCTGGGACGCTCTTTACGGGTACGGTTAAAAGCGCGGCAGGTATGGGCGCTTTGCTGGCATCAGGCATCGGCTCCACAATGCGTATTTCGCTCAGCGCCGATCCGGTGGAAGAAGTGAAGGTAGCACGTGAGTTGCTCAAGACGTTTGGATTGATCACAAACGCAGCTACACTGATTTCTTGTCCGACTTGCGGACGTCTGGATATTGATCTGTTCTCTATTGCTAACGAGGTAGAAGACTACATTGCAAAACTCAAGGTACCGATTAAAGTATCAGTACTGGGTTGTGCAGTGAATGGCCCGGGTGAAGCGAAGGAAGCTGATATCGGAATTGCCGGAGCGCGCGGTGAAGGCCTTTTGTTCCGTTATGGAAAAATGATTCGCAAAGTACCTGAGGCTGATATGGTCGAGGAATTGAAAAAAGAAATTGATATCATCGTCAAGGCATATGAGGAAACAGGGAAAATCCCTGGACGTGAAGAACGTCATACCGCCGAGAAGGTGTAGGCAAAAGCAGTTATTATAAAGAGGCATAGTCATAATCTATTGTCATCATTTATACGCCGTGGAGAGCAGCTCTGCTACAGAACTGTTCTTCGCGGTGTTTTTGTATTTCTCTCTGATCTTTTGAAAGACCGCCGTTTAGCTATCGCGGAAAAGGAAATACTGTTTTTCATAGAGCGGCATTTTTCAAATTGCTGAGATGAGAAACGGAGGAAATACGATGGACTTGACTATGATTTTGTTATTGGTGCAAATGTTTTTCGGGATTGTTATTGGTCTGTATTTCTGGAACCTCCTGCGGAGCCAGAAAACGAACCGTAGTGCGGTGGATCGAGAATCCCGGAAGGAATTAGATAAGCTACGCAAATTGCGTTCAATTTCACTTACCAAACCATTGGCTGAACGCACACGTCCTGCCACATTACAGGATATCGTGGGTCAGAAGGACGGATTGCGCGCGCTCAAGGCGGCGTTATGTAGTGCGAATCCGCAGCATGTCATTATTTATGGCCCGCCGGGTGTAGGGAAGACGGCTGCTGCACGCGTGGTGTTGGAAGAGGCGAAGAAGAATCTGTCATCCCCGTTCAAGGGAGATGCCAAATTCACGGAGATTGATGCCACGACGGCCCGCTTTGACGAGCGCGGTATTGCGGACCCGCTGATAGGTTCAGTACATGATCCAATCTATCAAGGGGCAGGAGCGATGGGGGTGGCGGGTATCCCGCAGCCTAAGCCTGGAGCTGTAACGAAGGCACATGGGGGTATGCTGTTCATTGATGAGATTGGTGAGCTGCATCCAACGCAGATGAATAAACTGTTGAAAGTGCTGGAGGATCGCAAGGTATTTTTGGAAAGTGCGTATTACAACTCGGAAGATTCGCATACTCCTGCTTATATCCACGATATATTCCAAAACGGTTTGCCAGCGGATTTTCGTTTGGTAGGTGCGACGACCCGTTCGCCGCATGAGTTGCCACCTGCGATTCGCTCCCGGTGCATGGAAATTTATTTCCGTGCCTTGCAGCCACAGGAGATTGCCCGTATTGCTGAGGATGCTGTCCACAAGCTAGGCTTTGGTCCTTGTCCTGAGGCGGTAGAAGTTGTACAGCGTTACGCCACTAACGGCCGGGAGGCGGTCAATATGATCCAGCTTGCTGCTGGTTTGGCACTTACCGAGAAAAGGGAACGTCTCAATGCTTCCGACGTGGAATGGGTAGCGGGCAGCAGTCAAATTCAGCCGCGTCCTGACCGAAAAATACCGGGCTTGCCGCAAATCGGATTTGTTAACGGATTAGCTGTATATGGCCCAAACATGGGAATGCTGCTGGAAATTGAAGTTACCGCGGTTCCGGTTCCTGAGGGGAAGGGAAGCTATAATATTACGGGGGTCGTGGACGAGGAAGAAATCGGAGGTGGGTCCCGCACACTGCGCCGTAAGAGCATGGCTAAAGGTTCTGTGGAAAATGTTCTGACCGTTTTGCGTACGCTCGGATTGGCTCCGTCGAATTACGATCTGCATATCAATTTCCCCGGGGGTACGCCGGTAGATGGCCCGTCCGCAGGAATTGCGATGGCAACAGCTATTGCTTCCGCGATGCGGGGAATTCCGGTGGATCATGAAATTGCTATGACTGGCGAAGTTAGCATCCATGGTCGTGTCAAACCGATTGGTGGTGTGTTAGCCAAGGTTGAAGCCGCTTTTCAGGCGGGAGCCAAAAAAGTGATCATTCCGCAGGATAACTGGCAAGCTCTTTTTGATAGCATTGAGGGTCTAAAAGTCATCCCCGTACAGTCGGTTACAGAAGTGTTCCGACATGTGTTTGGGGAAGAGATGACGTCGGATTTGCCTGTGCATGCGCCAATTGAGACTTTTCGCCCATCCCAATCTTCCTTGTTACAGGCTGATGGAACGCATAACGGGACGATATCAGATACAGGATCTTGCTGATAAACCACCCTTTCATTGGTTTTTTCATAAAACATTTGATAAAATATGAAAGATAGCAACGTGAGGATTGTAAAATCCGGAACCTGAGAATCACTGGAGGTGCGAAAGCGATGGGACCCACCAAGACAAAAGGTCGTCGTTTTCCTTTGCTGCCTTTAAGAGGGCTTCTGGTCTACCCGAGCATGGTTCTGCATCTCGATGTGGGCCGGGAAAAATCGGTCAAGGCTTTGGAAAAAGCGATGGTTGAAGACAATTTGATTCTCCTGTGTTCTCAATCAGAAGTAAATATTGAAGAACCCACACAAGAGGACATCTTTCGAGTCGGCACGGTAGCCAAGGTACGTCAGATGCTCAAGCTTCCTAATGGAACCATTCGAGTATTGGTGGAAGGGCTGGAACGCGCCGAGATTATTCAATATACGGACAATGAAGAATATTACGAGGTAATGGCGAAGGAGCTGCACGAGGCAGAAAACGTACAGCCTGAGACGGATGCGCTTATGCGCACTGTATTAACTCAGTTCGAGCATTATATCAACTTGTCCAAAAAGGTAACACCAGAGACTCTCGCTGCGGTATCCGATATTGAGGAGCCAGGACGGCTTGCAGACGTGATCACAAGTCACCTGACGCTCAAAATTAAGGAAAAGCAGGATATACTGGAGACGATCGACGTTACTCAGCGTCTGGAGAAGCTTCTGGATATTTTGAACAATGAGCGTGAAGTACTGGAGCTGGAACGTAAAATCAACCAGCGTGTGAAGAAGCAGATGGAAAAGACGCAGAAGGAGTATTATCTGCGTGAACAAATGAAGGCAATTCAGAAGGAACTTGGTGAGAAGGAAGGTCGCGCAGGAGAAGTTGAAGAACTACGCAACCAGCTAAGTGAACTGGAGTTGCCTGTTCCGGTGAAGGAGAAGGTTGAAAAGGAAATCGACCGTCTGGAAAAAATGCCAGCAAGCTCTGCCGAGGGTGGCGTCATCCGTAATTATGTTGATTGGTTGTTAAGCTTGCCATGGAACAAGTTTACCGATGATGATCTGGATATCGTCAAAGCTGAAGAGGTACTCAATAACGACCACTACGGACTGGATAAACCCAAGGAGCGTGTATTGGAGTATTTGGCTGTACGTAAGCTAGTGAAGACCATTAAGGGACCGATTCTGTGTCTTGTAGGTCCGCCAGGGGTCGGCAAGACCTCGTTGGCCCGTTCGATTGCCAAATCCATGGGTCGGGAATTTGTTCGCATCTCTCTCGGAGGTGTGCGGGATGAAGCGGAAATCCGTGGTCACCGCCGGACTTATGTTGGCGCGATGCCAGGGCGGATCATTCAAGGGATGAAGACCGCAGGAACGTCTAATCCGGTATTTTTGCTGGATGAGATTGATAAAATGGCTTCCGATTTTCGAGGGGATCCATCGGCGGCATTGCTTGAAGTGCTTGATCCTGAACAAAACAATACGTTCAGTGACCATTTTGTCGAGCTGCCGTTTGATCTGTCCAATGTGATGTTTGTAACGACAGCCAATGCTGCGCACAACATCCCGCGTCCGCTAATGGACCGCATGGAGACATTATATATTCCTGGCTACACCGAACTGGAGAAGCTGGAAATCGCCAATCGGTATTTATTGCCCAAGCAGAAGAGAGAGCATGGCTTGGACGAGGAACAACTGGTTATCGGGGAGGATACGCTACTGCGTGTCATTCGCGAATATACCCGTGAATCCGGTGTACGGAATCTTGAGCAGCAAATGGCTTCTCTGTGCCGCAAGGCGGCGAAGTCAGTTGTATCTGGTGGCGAAGGCCCGATTCAAATCACACCGGATAATCTGAAGGATTATCTAGGTATCGCTAAATTCCGTTACGGTGTTGCAGAACTGGAGGATCAGATCGGTACGGTTACAGGCTTGGCATGGACAGAAGTCGGTGGTGAAACATTGATGATTGAAGTGACGGTCGTACCTGGTAGCGGTAAACTGATTCTTACGGGTAAACTGGGAGACGTTATGAAGGAATCTGCACAGGCGGCATTCAGCTACACTCGTTCGAAAGCAGTTGATCTGGGCATTGAACTGGACTTTTATGAGAAAAATGATATCCACATTCATATTCCTGAGGGTGCGATTCCGAAGGATGGCCCATCTGCAGGAATTACTATTGCTACCGCATTAATTTCAGCTTTGACCAACCGTCATGTATCCAAAGATGTGGCTATGACGGGCGAAATTACTCTGCGTGGTCGTGTATTGCCAATTGGTGGTTTGAAAGAGAAGTCGCTGGCTGCCCACCGGGCAGGCTACAAAAAAATTCTGCTTCCCAAAGATAATGAACGGGATTTGAAGGATATTCCCGACAGTATCCGGCAGGATGTTGAATTTGTCCCCGTTGCCCATATGGATCAGGTGCTAAAGCATGCTTTGGTTGAGCAGGCAAGGGTACATTAGAGAGGAATTAAGGACACAATGAAAGTAACAAAAGCAGAATTTATAATAAGTGCGGTTGGCCCCGATCAGTTTCCTGTGGACGCTTTGCCAGAGATTGCTCTGGCGGGGCGCTCCAATGTAGGAAAGTCTTCACTGATTAATCGGTTGATTAACCGTAAGAATTTGGCGCGTACCAGTTCTACGCCAGGTAAAACCCAGCAACTCAATTATTACCGGATTAATGATGATCTTTATTTTGTCGATTTTCCCGGTTACGGTTACGCCAAAGTATCCAAAACGTCCCGCAAGGCTTGGGGGCAGATGATTGAGTCTTATTTGCTGGAGCGTGAGCCACTCAAACTGGTGCTTCAAATGGTAGATTTACGCCATCCGCCGTCCAAGGATGATATCATGATGTATGATTGGCTGCGTCATAATGGGCTTCCCGTATGTGTTGTAGGCACGAAGGCAGATAAAATCCCTAAAACGCGACGAGAAAAGCATTATAAAGTAATCAAGCAAGAACTCGGAATACTTCCCGGGGGATTGTTTATCCCCTTTTCATCCGAAGAAGGTATGGGCAAGGAAGAGCTGTGGTCTGTCATCTCCAGCTATATAGAGAATGACGACGAAGAGCAGACGGAATTGTAAGGCTAGGGACGTCCTTAAGGGCGTCCTTTTTTCATGATTCGGGCTTCGGGAAAATAAGCTTACTAAAATGGTAGGAATAATATATAATAACTAAAGGAACTCGTGGACTTTAAGCAGAAAAGTGAGTGTATATGGAGGATAATGCAGTCTCAACCCCATTATTTTCTGTTTTTTTCGATGTGTGACGGAAATTTATGATTGATGTGCAAGATAAGCGCTGTAGGTCTGATGTATAATGAAGCATAGAGCTTAAACTAAAGGTTCAGGAAAGAATTGAGGAGATTGGTATGGCTCAGCGGTTAGCCACAGAGTATGTTAAAACCACATTGACCTTGTCGGAAACTCAAATGGACGAATTTTTGCGGGCAGTGGATGATCCGCAGGTGCATTACCACATTAAAGTTCTGGATAACGGAAGTCAGGAAATCGTTCTGGAGCATAGTGCGGGTGAGGAAGTTCATTTGTTTTTTGAAGCCAAAGAGGGAGCATTAGTGTGTGAATTGACTTGCCGCTTAATTCATCCGCAACTAACCCTATTTATACGCAAACTTTTTGTTCGTTTTAAGGGTGAAGGCATCGTTTACCGAATGTATCAAGGATTCACTATGGTGTATTTTTATAATGAAGGTACGGTTCGTAAAATTATGGAGAAGAATGCCGCAGGCTCTAAGCTGGTATTTGAATATAAAAATACGGTACAGGAACTGCAACAGCTTTTTCAGCATCAGAACGTCGAAAATGAAATATCAGACGTATATCATCTCATTAATTCGTTGCTTGACCAGCGGAATTTGGCGCGTACTTTCTCGGAGTTGGAACAGATTGACCACAAGCTTCGAATGAGTTGCTCGAAATTATTTGCACTGGAAGCTTAATAAGGCATGAATATATGGAATGAATCGTTATGCAGTGTAGTCCCTTTCTTTACCGAAAGGGGCTTTTTTATTCCAAAAAAATGATTGCATTTGCTGCACATAGATGTTATTTTTAATCTCGTTGAAAATGAATATAGGAACCAGGATTCACTCAGGACATTGAATGTTGCGAGAGGTTATTCCCTCGGGAAGTGAATGACGTAGGTCCTAGCGGATGAAATTTTTTCAAACATTTTATTCCTAGGAAGGGGGAACCGAAAGATGGAATTGGAGTACTCAACTTTCGGAAGACACGTTGCCGTAGATACTTGGGGTGTTGAGTTTGAATTGCTGAATGATGCGCAGTTTTTGGAGGCTCAATTAGTTGAAGCAGCTGAAGCTTGCGGAGCAACGGTGATGTCCGTTCAATCCAAGCAATTCGAACCACAGGGAGCTACCGTGCTTGTACTGTTGTCGGAGAGTCATCTCTCTATTCATACGTATCCTGAGAGAGGATTTGCCGCTATTGATTGTTATACTTGCGGTGAGACTGTCGATCCGCAGCTGGCTATTGATTACCTGGTATCCGTTCTAAAACCGAAAAAAACATATGCGAAGAAGCTGATTCGCGGCTTGGGAGAACTTCAGGTGGAATCACCGGAGTGCAAGCTGGCCGAGTTAGTGTAAATCGTTCTTTATGGAGCCATTTGTGCGTCCTATATTATAACCATGGAACATTTCCATGGTTATTTGTTTTAAAAGTGGTTTACACTAAATCAAATCATACAGAACGTGCTAGATGTTCATGAAAGCCATCCAATTTTCATAAACAATTCATAAAACAGCCGGAGGAGATTCGGACTTCTGTGATATAATTAACATAGTTTATGATAACAGTGGTTATTCTTATTACAGTTTAGGCAGGTGAATTTGCAATGCACATCGTCGTTGTTGGGTTGAATTATCGTACGGCGCCTGTGGAAGTCAGAGAGCGTTTTACATTTGCAGAACAAGATTTGCCAAAAGCGCTGGAACAACTCAAACTTACCAAAAGTGTGTTGGAAGGCGTAGTTGTCGCAACCTGCAATCGGACTGAAATATATGTTGTGGTGGACCGCCTTCACATGTGCGGTTATTTTATACGCAGTTTTATGGAGCAATGGTTTGGCATTCCGCGTGATCAATTTACACAACATTTATATATATATGAGGACGAGCAGGCGATTCGGCATTTGTTCCGTGTGACTTGTGGTCTTGATTCTATGGTAATCGGAGAAACACAAATTTTGGGACAGGTAAAGAACGCTTTTCTTCAGGCTCAATCCCAGAAAATTACGGCAACGTGGTTTAATATGTTGTTTAAGCAGGCCGTCACATTGGGCAAGCGTGCCCATTCGGAGACGTCTATTGGAGAAAGTGCCGTATCTGTCAGCTATGCAGCAGTTGAGCTGGGCAAACGGATTTTCGGGATGTTTACCGATAAAAAGGTACTGATTCTCGGTGCTGGTAAAATGAGCGAGCTTACTGTTAAGCATTTGTACAGCGGCGGAGCAGCCGAGGTTATTGTAGCAAACCGAACCTTGTCCCGTGCGGAAGACCTTGCCTCCAAGTTTCATGGAACGCCGGTTACGATGGAGGAAGGCATGAATCGGTTGGCGGATGTGGATATTGTTATTAGCTCGACAGGTGCCCAGGGTTATATTCTGGATCGGACTCGGGTTGAAGCAAGTATGAAACGTCGACAGTCCCGTCCTTTGTTTATGATTGATATTGCGGTTCCGCGTGATCTCGACCCGGCTATTGGTGAATTACAGAATGTTTTCCTGTACGATATTGATGATCTGGAAGGGATCGTGGAGAGCAATTTGGAAATGCGCCGTACCGAAGCTACAAAAATCGAGCATATGATCGAAGATGAGCTTAGCGAGTTTTATCAATGGTTGAAAACGATGGGAGTGCGTCCGGTGATTCGTGCATTACAGGAAAAAGCGGAGTCTGTACATCAGGATACGTTGGAAAGCTTGTTCAATAAGCTTCCCGAGCTGGATGAACGGCAACGCAAAGTGATTAGCCGCTTGACGAAGAGTATGCTGAATCAGATGATGCATGATCCGATCAATCGGGTAAAGGAACTGGCTGTCCAAAAGCAGGGAAATGAGGCCCTAGACATGTTTAGCCACATTTTTGCTCTGGAGGATCGTTTGGATGACGCCGCTCAGAAAGTAGATAAAAGCGATGCATCTGCGTTAATGAAACCGGAAGCCGGTGTTCATGAAAAGACCGTTCAGGCTCAGGCTTTGCCAGCGTCGTTTGCGCCGGCCAGCCTGTAAAGGTGGGTGAACAGACGTGGCTTCAGGCATGCTTATATATGATTCAATGATTTATGTTTTTGCCCTGAGCCTTCTGTTTGTATTCTCGGATGGGATTCGTCGCAATGCGAATGCTAAACGGACAGGTACAGGGCTTCTTGTTGTCGTTCTGGTGCTCCAGCTTGCTTATATGGGGATAAGAACCTGGAATGAAGGGCATCTTCCTATTTTCGTGACCTATGATTTTCTATTTCTGTTCTCAGTTATTTTGGTACTGATTTCTTTGATTCTGACACGTTATCAGCGATCCGAATTTGCGGTATTGCTGCTTAATATTATTAGTTTTGCAGTGCTAGTGCTCAACAATATATGGATGAAGCCTCTCGACAACCCGCTTGGAAATTGGCATACAGTGCATGGGCTGCTCCTGATTCATATTGCGCTGGCTAATCTTGGTTTTGTAGCAATGACGGTAGCGGCTGTATTTTCGGGGTTATATCTGTTTTTGCATCGTAAATTGAAAGTAAAGAAATGGAATGACACGATCAGGCGCCTGCCGAGTCTGGAAATGATGGATCGGTATACGCATATGGCGCTGTTGATTGGTACTCCTTTGCTGGGAGTCTCTATTGTAGTTGCCGTTATTTCTATTATTGCCGAGGAACGCTGGCGTCTCTTGCTCGATACCAAGGTGCTGATGACAGCGATTGCCTTGTGCGTGTATATTGTATTTTTAGTGAGCAAAAGATTGAATCAGCGTTCAGGGCTTGTGATGGCAAAGTGGGCATTGGTGGGCTACACGCTATTGATTCTTAATTTTTTGCTGAATTCCTGGTCTGTATTTCATCAGTGGACGGGAGAGTGAAAAGCCTTTTGCAGCATTTTGTCCCGATTTCGTTGAATTGTAAGAATAGGATCTGTTGTGTTGTAGGTGGCGGTAGGATTGCGGAACGAAAGGTAAAGGGGATGATGGAAAGTGGGGCATTCATTACCGTCATTAGCCCGAATATAACGCCGGATTTACAGGTTCTGGCGGATCACAAGCAGCTCCACTGGGTAAATCGCGTATATCGCGAGGGTGACCTTCAGGGAGCCTTTCTTGTATATGCGGCGACGAACCAGAGAGAAGTGAATTATGAGGTTGCGCATGAGGCCAGACAAAGGGGTATACTGGTAAATGTGGCGGATCGATCGGAAGATGGAGACTTTATAACGCCGGGTATCATTCGACGAGGAAGATTGACGATTAGTATTTCCACAGAAGGGGCTGGCCCTGCTGTGACCGCTGATATTACATCAGCTTTGGATACGTTGTTTGGTAGCGAATACGAGCCATATCTGGATTTCATGCACGATATGCGACAGATCATCAAACATAAGATAAGTTCTCCACAGCAAAGGACCAAACTACTGAGGCGCTTGGCGAGTAGCGGAATTTTGGATCAAATACGCCGTCATGAATTTATGGCTTGGACCGAAAAAGAAATAGACCTATGGATTGCGCAAAATCAGGAGGAATAACATGCGAACAATTGTGGTAGGCAGCAGACAGAGTGCGCTGGCGTTAACTCAGACCGGGCATGTCATTGAAGATTTGAACGCGCTGTGCGCGGAGCATGGAATGGATTTGCAATTTGTCGTGAAGAAAATCCTGACCAAGGGTGATCGAATATTGGATGTAACCTTGTCCAAAGTGGGTGGCAAAGGGCTTTTTGTCAAAGAAATTGAACAGGCCATGCTGGCTGGTGAGATTGATATGGCAGTACATAGTATGAAGGATATGCCTTCCGAATTACCGGAAGGGCTTGTCAACGGCGCTGTGCCGCGCCGTGAGGATCCACGTGATTGCCTGATCACATTGGGCGCCAAGAGCCTGGAGGATTTGCCTCAAGGGGCAAAGGTGGGCACGAGCAGCCTGCGCAGAGCCAGTCAAATCAAGTCCATGCGACCTGATCTACAATTGGAGCCTGTGCGTGGTAATATTGATTCCCGTCTGAAAAAGCTGGAGACGGAAGGTTTTGACGCTATCATTTTGGCGGCAGCAGGCTTGCATCGGATGGGCTGGAAAGAGCGAATTACGTCCTATATACCGGAAGAAGACTGTTTGCCGGCGGTTGGGCAGGGAGCGCTGGGTATTGAATGTCGTGCGAGCGACGAAGAGCTATTGGCCTTGCTGCGCCTTTACAACGACCGGGATACCTCGGCTACCGTTGCGGCAGAACGAACCTTTCTGGGCGTGTTAAATGGGGGATGTCAAGTGCCGATCGGGGCTCATGCGGTCTGGGCTGGTCAAGAAATCAGCCTCACGGGCATGGTAGGATCGCCAGATGGCGAGTTTATTTTGAAGGAAACGCTCCAGGGAAATGATCCGCAAAAGCTGGGAGAAGCGGTGGCGGCCAGTTTGATAGCCAAAGGAGCGGAACAGATTCTGGCGCAGGTGAGGGGATGATAGCATGGCAGGAAAAGTATATTTGGTAGGTGCAGGACCCGGAGACGCAAGATTAATTACGGTCAAGGGTTGGGAATGCATTCAATTGGGCGATGTCATTGTGTACGACAGACTGGCAAGCCCACGCCTCTTGGGACTGATGAAGCCAGGTGCCCAAAAAATATATGTCGGCAAGTTGCCAGATCGTCACACCATGAAGCAAGAGGAAATTAATCAGCTGCTGGTGGATTTGGCCTTGGAGGGCAAAACAGTTGTTCGTCTTAAAGGGGGAGACCCCACTATATTTGGACGAGTCGGCGAGGAAGCCGGGCTATTGCGTAAACACGGTATTTCCTATGAAATTATACCCGGCATCACATCAGCGATCAGTGTGCCCGCCTATGCGGGCATTCCAGTCACACACCGAGATATGGCCTCATCGCTTTCTATCATTACAGGTCATGAAAGTCCGGATAAACTCGACAAAAGTATTCATTGGGATAAAGTGACGAACGCAACGGGCACACTGATCTTTATGATGGGTGTAGCAAAGATCGGCTATATCAGTGAACAGCTCATAAAACACGGCAAGCCGTCAGATACTCCTGTTGCCTTGATCCGTTGGGGGACCCGCGCCGAGCAGGATACGCTGGTGGGTACGCTGGCGGATATTGAAGCTAAGGTGAAAGCCGCGAATTTTCAGCCTCCCGCCGTCATCGTTGTCGGAGAAGTGGTCAATCAACGTGAACAGTTAAAATGGGCTGAGGACATGCCTTTGTTTGGCAAGCGGATTTTAGTTACTCGCGCGCGTGCGCAGGCCAGCAGTCTGGTTCACCGGATTGAAGAGCTTGGTGGCGAGCCTTATGAATTTCCAGTTATTCAGACTGTCGCCCCTTCGGACGAGCCAACCAAACAGGAAATTAAAGAGGCATTTGCACGACTGCCTGAATATGATTGGGTGTTTTTTACCAGCGTTAATGGAGTGGAATACTTTTTCACGCACTTAAAGGAACAGGGCAAGGACGTACGCGCGTTGTTCAAAGCGCGTATTGCCGCAGTCGGACCGGCTACAGCAGCCGCGCTTCGGACGCACGGAATTGCGGCAGAACAGATCGAAGGCCCTTTTCAGGCAGAGGGCTTGCTCGAAGGGTTTGAGCAGGATTTGCAGGCAGGGCAGGATGTATTTCTCCCAAGGGGTGATCTAGCTCGGTCGTGGCTGCCAGAAAAGCTGAGGGAGATGGGCCTTCATGTGACCGAGGCTGATTTGTATCAAACGGTGCTGGCAGCCAACACACAGGATGACGAGCTCCTCAAGCTGCTTGAGGAACGTGCCATTCACGCGATTACGTTTACGAGTTCCTCAACCGTCACCTTTTTTCTGGAAGCGCTCAGACAAATGGGGATCCATGATCCGTTGTCGCTGCTGGAGGGAGTTACGATTGCTGTGATCGGTCCTTTGACCGGTGAGACAGCTACCCAAGCCGGTTTGACTGTGAGTTTTATGTCAGAGAAGGCAACCATTGAAAGTCTGATTCAATCGTTATGTGACTGGAAACGATCAAGTACTCTTATGACATTATAATTTTTTGTTTTTGCTAATGAATGTATAAAAAATGGAGGTTTGTATTCATGAGTGTTCCTTTTACTAGACATCGTCGTTTGCGCCAGTCAGCTGCAATCCGCAGTATGGTGCGTGAGACGGTATTGAATCCCGCTGATTTTATCCAACCGATTTACGTAACATTTGGCACTGGAGTGAAACAGGAAATTAGCTCTATGCCAGGTGTATACCGTTTTTCTCTGGATCGGCTGGAGGAAGAACTGAAAGAGATTAGTGAGCTTGGCATTCCCGCCGTGCTCCTGTTTGGCATACCGGAAACAAAAGACAGTGTAGGGACTTCGGCTTTTGTGGACGATGGTATTGTTCAGGAAGCAACTCGTTTGATCAAGTCTCGTTATCCCGAACTGCTGGTTGTGGCTGATACTTGTTTGTGTGAGTTTACGGACCATGGACACTGCGGTATGGTACACATGCATGAGCATGATGGTGAGGTATGCGGTGAAGTATTGAATGATGAATCTCTGAAGGTGCTGGTACGTACAGCCGTTTCTCAGGCCAGAGCTGGTGCGGATATTATCGCGCCATCTAATATGATGGACGGTTTTGTACAGGCGATTCGGCAGGGGCTGGATCTAGAAGGCTTTTCACATATTCCGATTATGTCGTATTCCGTCAAATATGCGTCTGCTTTTTATGGTCCTTTCCGGGAAGCTGCTGATTCTGCACCGCAGTTTGGTGACCGTAAATCCTATCAGATGGATCCTGCTAATGCACGTGAAGCATTGCGAGAAGCGGAATCTGATGTGCTGGAGGGTGCGGATATGCTGATGGTGAAGCCTTCTCTTTCTTACCTGGACGTGATGCGCACGATTAAGGATCAATTTGATCTGCCTATGGTGGCTTACAACGTTAGTGGTGAATATGCCATGGTCAAGGCAGCAGCTCTTCAAGGCTGGATTGATGAAAAAGCAATGGTGCTAGAGATTTTGACAAGCATGAAGCGTGCGGGTGCAGATATGATTATTACCTATTCGGCCAAGGATGCGGCAAGATGGTTGAAGCAATAAGTCTATTTTCAGAAGATAGGAGTGGTCAGATTGATCGATGAACAACGAACAGTGCGCAAGGATACGAACTCCAAAGTAGCCTTCGATGAGGCAAAACAATACATTCCGGGTGGCGTAAACAGCCCGGTACGGGCTTTTAAATCTGTTGGGATTACACCTGTATATATCGACCATGGCGAAGGATCGCGCGTATATGATATTGATGGTCAATCCTATTTAGACTATGTATGTTCATGGGGACCGCTTATTATGGGGCATGCACATCCCGAAGTGGTTAAAGCTTTACAGGCTGCTGTTGTAAAAGGAACCAGCTTCGGCGCACCAACGTTGGCAGAAACTGAAATGGCCAAGCTCGTTTGTGAACGTGTTCCTTCCATGGATATTGTACGTATGGTTAACTCCGGAACTGAGGCGACTATGAGTGCGATTCGACTCGCACGCGGATTTACGAGCCGTAGTAAAATTCTTAAATTTGAGGGATCATATCACGGTCATGCGGACAGCTTGCTGATTAAAGCAGGCTCTGGTGTTGCGACCTTAGGCTTGCCCGATAGTCCGGGTGTACCTGAAGTCGTGGCCACCCATACAATCACCGTCCCTTATAATGATTTGGCTTCGGTGAAGCTAGCTTTTGAGAAATTTGGCGAAGAGATTGCCGCAATTATTGTCGAGCCAGTAGCAGGCAATATGGGCGTTGTACCGCCACAGCCTGGATTTTTGGAAGGTTTGCGTGAGGTAACCCAGCAGTACGGAAGTCTGCTGATTTTTGATGAAGTAATGACTGGATTCCGGGTTGGACTTCATTCGGCTCAAGGTCGCTTTGGTGTGACGCCGGATCTTACCTGTCTGGGTAAAGTGATTGGTGGTGGACTCCCTGTAGGTGCTTACGGCGGACGTCGCGATATTCTGGAGCAGATTGCTCCATCGGGACCAATATATCAAGCGGGTACGCTTAGCGGAAATCCGCTGGCTATGGCAGCAGGTTATTCGACACTTAAATTGCTGACGCCAGAAGTATACGATCGTCTGGAAGAGCGGGCAGCAAGGCTTCAAGCCGGATTCGAACGTAATGCGAGCGAGCTGGGTATCCCTGTCACGATCAATCGCGTGGGTTCTATGGTTTGTCCATTTTTTACAGAAGAAAAGGTTGTCAATTTTGACACAGCTAAAACGAGTAATCAGGACCACTTCCGCCGTTACTTTACTGAAATGGTGAATGAGGGAGTTAGTGTGGCACCATCTCAATTTGAGGGTATGTTTGTGTCGGGCGTGCATACGGTAGAGGATATTGATGCTACCATTGAGGCGAACTATCGCGCGCTCAAACGTCTATGAGCTGGCAAGGTGGCTGGAAAAGAAGAGGACCGTGGCTGGAAGTCACGCCAGGACGGGAAGTCACAGACGGGGAAAAAAACAGCGCTGATGCTGTAGATCAGTGGTTGCTGAATCGTTTGGAATTACCGGAAAAGCTGTGGCGCAGACTGCGTCATGAAAAAGAGATTGAACTTACAGGGGACCGGCTGCGGCTGGCCCTTTTTCCTGTAATGAACCTTGGCATCACCCCTCGTTGGTATGATTTAAAGGTACTGTATGAAGATGATTTTTGCCTGGTAGTGCATAAACCAGCAGGTATGGCAGTACATCCGGACGGCGCTGTGCAGGATGGTCCGCTGACGTTGGATCATGCTGTCGCATCCTACTATGAGATGAATGGCATACATGCGGCGGTACGGCATGTACATCGTCTGGATGTGGATACGACGGGCCCAGTGCTGTATGCCAAAAATGAATTTGCGTTGCTCAAGCTGGACGAGCAAATGAGAGCTAAGGATATCGGCCGCAGGTATGTAGCTTTGGTACGAGGGAAAGTACCTCCATCGCTGCGAACGTTGGATTGGCCGATTGGCAAGGACAGGCATCATAAGCAGCGCCGCCGTGTATCTCCGACTGGGCAGAAGGCGGTTACCCATATTGAACTTGGGGAAGTATGGGGAAGCGGTTCAAGTGCAGTGAGTCTCGTATATCTGACGCTGGAGACAGGCCGGACGCACCAGATTCGCGTACATCTTAGTCATGCTGGCTACCCGTTGCTTGGGGATGTATTATACGGGGGGCGGGCTACTGATTTTGGCAGGCAGGCGCTGCACGGAGAGCGTCTTATCTTCTGTCATCCGCTGAGTGGCGAAACGATTACCGTGGAGGATGCTTGGCCGGATGATTTTCAAAAGCTGCACAAACAGCTATAAAAGATGGCATGCCTTCTATTTTGGCGCATATACTTGAACCTAGAAACGGTTTGCAATATGGAGTTTCCGTGCGCCTGACCAGAAGTCAGAGGATGTGCGGAGACTGCCCAAAGGAGGATGCCATCCTTGAACAAACAACAGAATGATCAGCCGCAAGGCTTGCGTTTTGATATTTATGAACGCATTCATTTGACGGAGGAAGCTGCCGGGATTGCTGAGTTGGAGGAAATTGAGCTTCTGCCACGCATTCAGGTTGTAACCCACGGCGACCATGCCGCTTTGCGAGGGCATTTGCTGCTGGAGGGCGTGTACCGCACACCTGAACAGATCACGAGCGAGCTTCATCATTTGATCCCTGTGGAAATTACCATTCCGCTAAACCGCGTAGGGAGATTGGAAGATATCTCTGTCGAGATTGAAAATTTTGATGTGGACCTGCTCTCTTTACGTAGTCTAAACATTACAGGTGTTCTTTCTTTGCATGGCGTGGAAAGCTCGCACGCGGAGGAGACGGCGGTCTGGCTGGATGAGGAATTTACCGTAGTGCATGCACCTGAGCATCCGGTTCAATCCCTTCCCGCCGATGGAGAGCATCGCCATGCAGAGGCCTATTCTACCAATGACTCGACCTCCAATTTTACAGACCCTGAAACTTCCTACAGAGTGCCAGCACAACAGGAGTCCGTTTCATGGGAACAGCTGTCTGAGGGCCATGGAGAACAGAAGGCATCGTCGGAACAGCAAGCTTATGAGTCGGCAGTAGATTCTAACCGGTTCTATGAGCCTTGGACGGGTAAAGCAGTTGAAGACAGCTCTCCCGAGGTCAAGCATGAGCATGGGTCTCCGGAAGTGTGGGGATTTCAGCAAGAGGAAGCATGGACAGGGGGGAATGAACCTAAAGTATCTTCCGCATCTCCCAATGTAGTATATGACCCTTTGTTGAATGAACCGCATCCTGCCACGGAGTCCGAGGTCTATCTGGAGCCACAGTTGGAGGCGAGTCAAGTAGATAACTCCGACTTCAGGCCTGAAGCGTCAGAACAGGTGAACCACGAGGCCCATGACACCTTTACTGAGGATAAGCCAGAGATGCGTGTGGCGCTTAACAGTAAAAAGGATGAAGGGGCAGACGAGCCAGACCCGGTTGTCTACTCATCATTGCTCCAATCCAGCCGTTCGGTGAAGGAAGCCGAATACCAGCAGCAATTGGAGCAGGAGCCGCAGGATCAGGATCAGAAAGCCGAAGAAGAGCGGGAGAATGCCAAGTGGAAGAACCTTTTTTTTCATACACAAGATGAAACACCTTTTCGCAAGGTGCGCTTATGCATTGTACAGCGCGAGGATACACTGGAAACCATAGCTGACCGTTATCAGCTCAGCACACGTGAGCTTCAACTGTATAACAGATTGGCGGAGCATCATGTGGAAGAAGGACAGGTATTGTACATCCCTTGATCCGGTTGCTGAAAAATGCACAGCGGGTGTTGACTATAGTCAATGGGAAATGTATGATGTGGTATAGTTATTGAAAGACTGAGATCGGGAAGAGTAGGCAGCAAGCCCTTCAGAGAGTGGAATTGCAGCGCTGTGAGGTTCCGCAGGAAGCTACTGGCCGAAGTCACCCGGGAGTCGCCTGTTTGAACGGTTCCTCATTTAATTCCTACGGAAGATAAGAGGTTCACGGTAGAATAAGGCCGGTCCGCAACCGTTATCTGCATAAAGTGTCACACCATGTGTAATGGATCAGTGGATACATACACTAGGGGTGAAACAAAGGTGGTACCGCGAGAGAACAGCCTTTCGTCCTTTGAGGATGAAGGGCTTTTTTTATTTGCCAATTGAAAAATCATGGAGGTATCCTGATATGTCAGAACAAGACAACAAGACAACCTTGGAAATGCCAACAACGTACGATCCAAAATCAGCAGAACAAAAATGGTACAAAACGTGGATGGAGAAGGGCTATTTCCGCGCCGGGCAACATCCAGAGGCAGAGCCTTTTACAATCGTTATTCCACCACCGAATGTTACAGGTATGTTGCATATTGGACATGCTCTTGACTTTACTTTGCAGGATATTATTATTCGCGCCAAGCGGATGCAGGGTTATGATGCCTTGTGGCTGCCAGGGGCAGACCATGCGGGTATTGCTACCCAAACAAAGGTAGAGCAAAAGCTGCGTGAAGAAGGCCTGACACGTTATGATTTGGGCCGCGAGAAGTTTTTGGAGAAAGTGTGGGAGTGGAAGGAACTTTATCTGGATAATATCCATAATCAATGGGAAAAGATGGGTTTCTCTCTCGATTATTCTCGTGAGCGTTTTACGTTGGATGAGGGACTGTCCCAAGCGGTACGCGAGGTATTCGTTACACTGTACAAGAAGGGTCTGATTTATCGCGGTAAACGCATCATTAACTGGGACCCCGCTGCACGTACTGCATTATCGGACATTGAGGTGGAATACAAAGAGGTGAACGGAAATCTGTATCACCTGCAATATCCACTGAAAGACGGTAGCGGATTTATTACGGTAGCTACTACACGTCCTGAAACGATGCTGGGCGATACAGCAGTAGCTGTACACCCGGAAGATGAACGCTACAAGCAAATGATTGGCAAAACGCTTGTGCTCCCAATCATCGGACGGGAAATTCCGGTCATTGCGGATGACTACGTTGATAAAGATTTCGGTAGCGGCGCGGTTAAAATTACACCGGCTCACGACCCGAATGATTTTGAAATGGGACAACGTCACCAGCTGCCACAAATTACGGTGATGGACGAAACGGGAACGATGAATGCCGAAGCAGGCAAATATCAGGGCCTTGATCGTAGCGATTGCCGTAAGCAAATCGTCGCTGATCTGAAAGAGCAAGGCGTACTGATTCG
Organism: Paenibacillus sp. FSL R10-2748; assembly: GCF_038005565.1. Taxonomy (NCBI): domain Bacteria; kingdom Bacillati; phylum Bacillota; class Bacilli; order Caryophanales; family Paenibacillaceae; genus Paenibacillus; species Paenibacillus sp. FSL R10-2748. The sequence continues at coordinate 25,206 of NZ_JBBOTK010000006.1, read as the reverse complement.
TATTGAAGAGCACGTACACCAAGTAGGCCACAGTGAACGTACAGGTGTAGTTGTAGAACCTTATCTGTCCACACAATGGTTTGTGGAAATGAAGCCTCTGGCAGCTAAAGCGATTGAAGTGCAGAAGGCTGGCAACGGGGTAAACTTTGTACCGGATCGCTTTGAACGTACTTATCTGCATTGGATTGAAAATGTGCGTGACTGGTGTATTTCCCGTCAATTATGGTGGGGACACCGTATTCCGGCATGGTACGATGAGGAAACCGGAGAAGTTATTGTATCGGCGGAGGACCCTACAACTTTGCCTGAGTATGCTGGCAGAAAGCTAAAACAGGATGAGGATGTGCTGGATACCTGGTTCAGCTCGGCTTTGTGGCCGTTTTCGACACTGGGCTGGCCTGAGCAGACAGAGGACCTCAAACGCTACTATCCGACTAATGTCTTGGTTACAGGCTATGACATTATTTATTTCTGGGTATCGCGTATGATTTTTACCGCGCTGGAGTTTACGGAAGAGATTCCGTTCAAGGACGTACTTATGCACGGGTTGGTTCGTGATGCGGACGGTAGAAAAATGTCCAAATCCCTCGGCAACGGTGTTGATCCGCTCGATGTGATTGACCAATATGGTACCGATGCCATGCGTTATATGATTTCCACCAGTAGCACGCCTGGGCAAGACCTTCGTTTCCGCTGGGAGCGGGTGGAGCAGGCCCGTAACTTTGCCAATAAAATCTGGAATGCGTCACGCTTTGCGCTGATGAATCTGGAAGGCGTCACTTCGGCAGATATAGACATTACTGGTGACTTGAGCACCGCTGATCGTTGGATCCTGCATCGTCTAAACGAAACTTCACGCGACATCACGCGTCTAATAGATGCTTATGAATTTGGCGAGACAGGCCGCCTTCTGTATAACTTTATTTGGGATGATTTGTGCGACTGGTACATTGAGTTTGCGAAGCTTTCCCTATATGGCGACAATGCAGAGGCGAAAAAGAAAACGCAATCCGTACTTGCATATGTATTGGATCGGACGCTGCGCATGATTCATCCGTTCATGCCGTTTATCTCTGAGGAAATATGGCAGCATCTCCCGCATGAGGGAGAAACGATTACACTGGCCGCTTGGCCTGTTTATGATCCGGCTTTTGAGGATAAGGATGCAGTCGCTGAAATGAATTTGCTGATCGACGTAATTCGCGCTGTACGCAATATCCGCGCTGAAGTCAACGTGCCGATGAGTAAGAAAATTGAATTATTCATAAAACCCGGCGATCAAGCCGTTCTCGATATCATTAACCGCAATGGGGAATATGTACGTAGATTCTGTAATACGTCTGAATTCGACGCAGGATTAGAATTCACCGTTCCAGATAAAGCGATGACATCTATAGTTAGCGGCGCAGAGCTATACCTGCCGCTGGCCGGACTGCTTGATATTGCCCAGGAAATTAGCAGACTGGAAAAAGAACTTCAGCATTTGAACAGTGAAGTGGAGCGCGTGGAGAAAAAGTTATCTAACCAAGGCTTTGTGGCGAAGGCACCAGCTAAAGTCATCGAGGAAGAAAAGGCCAAGCAAGCCGATTACTCAGATAAGCGCGCTAAAGTTATCGCACGTATTGAAGAACTCAAGGGATAATTTCACTCACAATAAAATGACCTGAAGGTGAAGAGGATGTCAGATACGATCAGGGGCGGAGATACGGCTCCTTTACAAAGCTATGATGAAGCAGTGGAATGGATTAACGGCTTGATTCCGTTTGGCATCAGACCCGGATTGGAACGAATTGAACAGCTAATGAGTAAGTTGGGTGATCCGCAACGACATCTGAAGTTTGTGCATATTGCGGGAACCAACGGTAAAGGCTCGACTTGTGCCTTTCTGACCTCTGTGCTACTGAAATGTGGGTACGATGTCGGAACTTTTACATCTCCGTACATCACCCGATTTACGAACCGTTTTCAATTCAATGGGACCGATATTCCCGATGAAACGCTGGTTTTGCTTGCCAATCGCTTGTATCCGTTGGTGAAAGAAATCGCAGATAGTGAATTGGGATCACCTACGATGTTTGAGGTATCGACAGCGTTGGCTATTTTATACTATGCTACGGTATCTTTCCCAGATGTTGTGGTATGGGAGACAGGTCTCGGGGGAAGGATGGATGTAACTAATATCGTGAGTCCAATCGTCTCGGTTATTACGAATGTCGGCTATGATCATACGGATATTTTGGGAGATACGCTCGAACAGATTGCAAGGGAAAAGGCTGGTATCATCAAACCGGGTGTACCTGTCGTCAGTTGTGTTTCCCAACCCGAGGCTATTCAGGTCATACGTGAAACGGCGGCAAAGCAAGGAGCTACCTTGTACCTGGCAGGAGAACAGTTTACGTATGAACGGCTAAATGGGGATGAAACAGCTCAGACCTTTTCATTCGCGGGGCCCTTCCGACATATGGAAATTGACATCACGTTGTTAGGCGAGCACCAATGTTCTAATGCGGCAGGAGCTATGATGGCACTTGAGGTCCTACGTCAGTATATGGCTTTTGTGTTGGATGATGCAGAACTGCTGGAGGGCTTTAGGCAAACTGCCTGGGCAGGGCGTCTCGAACAAGTCAGTACCTCGCCGAGGATTGTCCTTGATGGAGCTCATAATCCAGAAGGAGCACAGACGCTGGCCAAGAGTCTTCCTCAAGTGTATTCGTACAAAAAATTGGTTTTAATGATGGGGATGCTGTCAAACAAGCATCATGAAGCATACTTGCAGCATATACTGCCACTAGTGGATACGCTTATCCTGACCGAGCCCGATTTTCGCCGCAAAATGAATGCCGCTGAATTGGCTCATCTCGTGGAGAAGCTGCGGCCGTCTTATGCCAAAACGGATTTAAAAATAATTGTAGAAGGTGACTGGAAAAAGGCTCTTGGCCTGTTTCAGTCACATACGGAAGCGGAAGATCTGGGGGTGGTGTCCGGCACGCTGTACCTTATTGCGGATGTACGGGCTACCCTTATGTATCAAACCGATTCGGAAAAAGGTTGGTGAAATTTGTTGATTACTTCGGAACATGTTCATTTTATCGGTATCGGCGGATACGGGATGAGCGCGATTGCTCGGGTCATGCTGGAGATGGGTTATACCGTGACTGGCTCAGATGTGGCATCACAAGAGCTGACAGAAAAACTGGCGGCAAAAGGCGCAAAAATATATATTGGACACACGCCTGAGCATATTGCAGGCGCGGATATCGTCGTCTATTCAACAGCATTGTCACGTGACAATGTGGAGCGGGTGGCAGCGGAGGAATTGAATATTCCAACTCTGCACCGTTCGCAGATGCTGGCTCGCTTGCTTAACGAACGTAAGGGAATAGCTGTTGCGGGTGCGCACGGTAAAACGACAACCTCTTCCATGATCGCTCTGGTTATGGAGAGATGTAACGTTGATCCAACGTATATTATTGGCGGCGAAATCACGAATTTGGGGACGAATGCCAAAGCAGGTAAAAGCGAGTTTGTCGTTGCTGAGGCGGATGAGAGTGATGGTTCTTTCCTGCAATATCATCCTTGGCAAGGCATCGTAACCAATATTGAAGCGGATCATTTGGAAAATTACGATGGCGACTTTAATCGTCTGAAAAGTGCCTATGTACAGTTTTTGAGTCAAATTCGACCGGATGGGGCGGCTATTGTATGCGCAGATGATCAGAACATCCGGGAAATGCTGCCTCAACTCCAGACTCGGGTCATTACTTATGGAGTGGAGCATGAAGCGGATTATATGGCGACAGATATCCAATTAGGTGACCGTCGATTAAGCTTCACTATGAGCCGCAAGGGAACAGCACTCGGAACGATCGAACTATCAGTGCCGGGTAAACATAACATGTATAATGCGATGGCGACTGTGATTTCATGTTTGGAAGCAGGGATTCCATTCGATCAAATCGCTGCGACAATTGTGGAATTTCACGGCGCGAAGCGTCGTTTTCAAGTACTAGGTGAAAGCAATGACATACTGATTATTGATGACTATGCGCATCACCCAACAGAGATTGAGGCTACGATTAGCGCAGCGAGAGCGACTGGCAAACGTATTATTGCTGTATTCCAGCCGCAACGCTATAGCCGCACCTTTTTCCTGCTCGATGCGTTCAGCCGCGCGTTTAGCGAGGCTAGTGAAGTCATAATTACCGATATTTATTCACCAGCGGGAGAAAAACAGATTGAAGGCGTGCATTCTTCCAAGCTCGTGGATTTAATCGTCCAAAACAGCAATGCGAATGCAATCTATTTGCCGACCAAAGAAGCTGTGATCGAGGAGTTGAAAGATCGCTTACAGCCGGGTGATCTTGTGCTGACGATGGGAGCGGGAGATATCTGGAAAGCAGGTGACGCGTTAGCGCGCCATCTTCGCGGACAGCAAGTGTAATACGTATAAAAATGAGCTGTTACGCCAATGAATTACATTTATTCGAGGGTATTCCGAACACGACTGTGTTTCGGGATACCCTTTTTTTGTAATGCTGGGGCATATATTCTTAGCTTGACTCATACAACAGACTATGAGGAAGTATGGGACAAGGAGGGAGTGCATCCATGAACAAGACCAAGATGACATTCCGGTTCGACCAACAGTTGCCGGAGACAAGCCGGGAGGATAAGCTACAGGTGCTTCCGTACAAAAACGAGTCGATTACGAACGAACAGCGTGAAACTGATAACTCGCATAAAGGAACGGAACGGAACAGAGGAATGAAGAAAAATACTGTAGCTACGCAAGAATCAGAGATTAACGAGCCTGAGGATCTGAACAAACGCATTTCAAGTCGGCGTTTTGCTCCAACATTAAGAGTACAAGAGGGATGGGATGACCCCTTTGGTCGTTCGGCGGCTTCCTGGTCAGATGCGGAAGTTCTACCAGATAGCCTGGAAGAGGATGAGGAAGCTTATCATTCTGTCCAAGAGTACAGAAAGCGTCCGCCCCACCCTTCAAGATGGAAACTGGTTGGCTCTGTAGCCAGCGCGCTGGTGACTGGAGGCATGTTTGGATATATTATGTTGTTACTGTTTAACGGAGGAGGCATGGTCCCGGGATCAGATCCTTCAGTAGAGGAGGCAGTACCGGTCTTTAAAGAATCTGTTGGTGTGGATGCAATATCTGCAAAAGAGAATTCTGTCCCTGTCACTGTCATAGAGGCTCAGGTACCTCCACAAACCTACTATTTGCTGCAATATGGGGTTTTCAGCACTCCAGAACGGGCCTTACAAGCAAAAGAAGAACTGTTGAAGGCAGGCATTGCAGCAGGAGGGGATACCGAGGACCAAAACCGGGTATATGCAGGAATATCGCCGGATAGGGAGCAAGCCAAGTTGCTCAGCAATCAGTTGAAAACACAAGGAGTCGATTTGTATGTTCGTGAGCTTGAATTGCCTGGATTCGAAAAAGCAGCTTACGGAGGCGAAGGTGATAAACTCACTAGCTTTTTTCAGTTAAGCAGTTCATTGGTGGGTAAGTTGAGCGGACTTTCCTCAACCTTGCTCGGAGAAGGAGGTCCGAATACGGTGCCAGCCTCCGACATGAAGGAGCTGAACGACCTGCATCAGCAGTGGACACAAAATATCACTGCACTTCCCACTGGGCTTTCGAAGGAAGCGGCTGTCTCCGCAACCTCACTTGAAAAGGCGATGAACAGTGCGATCTCTGCAATTGGGGAATATAACAAGAACACAGCCAAGGAACACATTTGGGAGATTCAATCCTCCATGATGGAATATGTTTTGCGTGAGAGGGAATTTATCCAATTCATAAAACAATAAGCTAACCATATTTTCCGGCAAGGAACTGGAAATAGTTCCCCATGCCGGATTTCTGTTTGTATTGCAGTACAAATCACCGTATAATAATGAAGGTGTCAAAAAATGGCGAGGGAAGATCAGGATGAAAAAAAATGTAGGAATGCTTATACTGTTTTTGTTGCTCGGTTGGCTCTTGGGTGCATGGATTGCCAAAGCCCTTCAATCGATCAAGTTCCTTTCCTTTCTGACCCACCCCACTAGGATATCTTGGTCGCCAAGAGCGGACCTGGATATTATCAGCTACAACATAACGATAAATTTTGAATTGAGCCTGCTTAGTCTGATCGGCATCATTGCCGCGTTCTGGCTGTACCGCAGGCTCTAACTGATGAAAAGGAGCTTCCCTTATGGACGGGAAAATTACGCCCCGCATTATTCTGGCATCGACTTCACCAAGAAGGAAGGAATTGCTCGCATTTTTGAGATTCCCCTTTGAGGTGGTGCCGAGTCATGCGGATGAGAGCACGCCTGAGAGCTGGACGCCTCAGCAAATCGTGGAGACCCTTGCGGCACGCAAAGCCGAAGCGGTCGTGAACACTGCCGCTCAGTCGAAGGAAGCCGGACTGGTGATTGGCAGTGATACCATTGTCGTGCTGGATGGTTCGGTATTGGGCAAGCCTGCCGACCATGCGGACGCGGTTCGCATGCTGACTGCATTGCAGGGAAGGACACACCGTGTGTACACCGGGGTAGCCTGCATACATACCGGAACCGGCGAAATGCTTGTCAGACATCGCCAAACGGAGGTTACAATGAAGCCTCTGAGTCAAGAGCAAATTGTGGCATACGTGAATACTGGTGAACCGTCTGACAAAGCAGGAGCGTATGGCATTCAAGGCATGGGTGCTACGCTGGTGGAATCTATTCAGGGTTGTTATTTTAACGTCGTAGGATTGCCGCTTTCCTTGCTGTCGGACATGCTGTCCGATTTTGGAGTGAATGTGTTGCGTCCATAAAGGGGATAAACATATGCTGGAGTCGCCAATACTGATGCTTCGCGACCTCCCCCATGAAGAACGACCAAGAGAGCGCATGATGACATATGGGGCGGATGCCTTAAGCAACGCGGAGTTGCTGGCAATATTGCTGCGTACAGGAACGCAAAATGAGTCTTCGGTGCATTTAGCGCAGCGTATTTTGCAGCAGGCAGGAAATTTGCGTCAACTGGTGGATATGAGCTTGAGCGAGTTGACCCAGATTAAGGGCATTGGGGATGCTAAAGCGATACAGCTAAAAGCGGGTATCGAACTGGGGCGTCGATTAGCATTGTCTCGCCATTTGGAGACCCCGGTGATTAGTTGCCCGCGGGATGTGGCTGATCTGCTGTTTGAGCAGCTTCGTTATTTGCAGAAAGAGCATTTTGTATGCTTGTTCCTTAACACTAAAAATCATGTCATTGCTCAGGAAACACTATCTATGGGTAGCCTGAATTCTGCCATCGTGCATCCTCGTGAAGTATTTCGGGCAGCAATCAAATGCAGCAGTGCTTCAATCATTTGCGCTCATAACCATCCGAGCGGTGATCCGAAGCCAAGCCCGGAGGATGTCCAGTTGACTCGCCGCCTGATGGAAGCGGGCAACATCGTGGGTATCGACGTGCTTGATCATATTGTGATCGGGGACGGGACCTTTGTAAGTTTGAAGGAACAAGGTCTAATATAATATAATATTTAAATCAAACATTTAAACACGACCGGATAATCCGGCCTGAATAAACCGTTTATACATGGATAACAGATTTCAGGGAAGAGAAAAGGAGATTACATCATGCTGGGTGGCTTTACAAAAGATTTGGGAATAGACTTGGGGACGGCAAACACGCTTGTATACGTAAGAGGTAAAGGAATTGTGGTTCGTGAACCATCTGTAGTCGCTTTGCGTACAGATACAAAAACCATTGAGGCTGTTGGTGAATCTGCGAAAAAAATGATCGGTCGCACACCGGGAAATATACGTGCGATTCGTCCGATGAAGGACGGTGTCATTGCTGATTTTGATACGACAGCAACGATGATCAAATATTTTATCCGTCAGGCGCAAGCACAACGCTCTTTGTTTCCGCGCCATCCGAACGTGATGGTTTGTGTGCCTTCAGGCATTACTGCGGTGGAGCAGCGTGCTGTTGAAGATGCGACGAAGCAAGCAGGCGCAAGAGAGGCATATACGATAGAGGAGCCGTTTGCAGCAGCAATTGGCGCTGATCTTCCTGTATGGGAGCCTACAGGCAGTATGGTTGTCGATATCGGTGGAGGTACAACCGAAGTGGCAGTCATTTCCCTGGGCGGGATTGTAACAAGCCGCTCCGTGCGTGTGGCTGGCGATGAAATGGACGAGTCCATCATCCAATACGTGAAGCGCCAATACAATCTGATGATTGGTGAACGGACTTCAGAGCAACTGAAAATGGAAGTTGGTTCAGCTATGCCATTAGAGCAAGTGGAAACCTCAGAAATCCGCGGACGTGATCTGGTAACAGGTTTGCCGAAGACGATCACGATTACTTCTGATGAAATTAGCGAAGCGTTATCGGATACAGTCAATGCAATCGTGGATGCGGTCAAAGTAACACTGGAAAAATGCCCTCCCGAGTTGGCAGCGGACATCATGGATAGAGGAATCGTACTTACTGGTGGTGGAGCACTTCTGCGTAATCTGGACAAGCTGTTGGCAGGTGAAACCGGAATGCCGGTGATCGTAGCGGAAAATCCTCTGGATTGTGTGGCAATCGGTACAGGCAGAGCGCTGGAAAATATTCATTTGTTCAAATCGCGCAGCAGTTCTGCCGTCCGTTCCAAACGTTGAATCGGGGGTGTAGGAACTGTTTAAGCTGTTTGGCAATAAAAGACTATTTGTTCTATTGATCGGAATCGTTCTGTTTATTGCCCTTATGGGGATTACACTTGGACAGAGAAATTCCTTAACCTGGCCCGAGAAGTTCGCCAGAGATTCAATTGGCTTTGTGCAAGGTATCTTTTACAGGCCCGCTTCAGCAATAGCGGGCTTCTTTGAAGATATCGGAAATATGCGCAGCATCTACGAAGAAAATGAACGGTTAAAAATTGCTGTAGCAAAGCTGACTCGTGACCAGATTCAGACCCATAATTATGTTGAAACAAATGCCAGACTGCAGAATGAACTGAAGTTCACCCAAACGCAAAAGGCGAAGAATAATTATGATTATCGTGTTGCTCAAGTGAACAGTGTCAGCAATGATTCCAAAACGCTTGTGATCGATATTGGTGAGAAGGACGGAGCGAAGGTTGGTCAGGAAGTCAGTTCGCTTGAAGGATTTGTAGGAGTCATTAGTCAAACGGGGAATTTTACGTCCACCGTTACACTGTTGACTACATTGGATCCTAAAAATCCGAATTCTTATGCCATTGCAGCGACAGTCTTGGGCAAGGAAAATCAATCGTTTGGTATGATTGAAAGCTATGATCCGGGTACGAACAGATTTCAAATGACTCGCATTGAGGAAAAAGATCCAATCGCAAAGGGTGATCAGATTATTACGTCTGGCGCAGGCGGGAAATTCCGCAAAAACCTAATGATTGGAACGGTAGAGAAGATTCAGGTTGGGGAGTTTGGCAAAACACGGACAGCGATTATTAAACCGGCAGCCAGCTTTGTGGATTGGAAAGAATTGCTCATCCTCTACACTCCTGAGGTACCGGAATAATGAAGATGCGCGGTCAGGTTCTAATACTGCTGCTGTTTGTACTGTTTATAGCTGAAGGGACGATTCTTCCGTGGCTTCTTCCGGATAGTTGGCATTCAAGAATGGTTCCGAATTTTGTGTATGTCGTGATCTTGTTTGTGTCTGTGTATTACAGCCGTCATACAGCATTGGTGCTAGGTATTGTTTTTGGACTTATTCATGATGTTGTGTTCTACGGGTTTATCATTGGACCTTATTCTTTTGCAATGGGGTTGTCTGCATACTTATTGGGGCTTGTTTTTACAGCTCGACGTGCGCAGATGCCCATTATGATGGCAGCCGTGTTGATTGGTAGTTTCCTGCTGGATTCTATGCTATTTGCTATTGATCAGCTGTTCCAGCTGAATCATCAGACTTTCAATTGGGCACTTGCTCAGTATATGATTCCTGATTTATTTATCCATTTTCTGTTCGCCCTCATCATTTATGTCCCAGTTCGCAAGCAATTGCAGCGTTTGGGTACCCGTGTGAAAAAGGAAGAGGCTGTCTAGGTCTTTTTACACACATTTTGTCCGGGTTAGCAGGGATTTGACGTCCCGGGGACGAAATGATTGAGATAGGAGGGACAGGCTAATGGCGGTGAAATCGAATCATGTCACGATTAAAGGCATCAAAGATGGCCTGGTATTCCTGCTGGACGATCAATGCGAGTTTGAGGATTTGCTGGGTGAGCTGCGTTTTAAGCTGGAGCACAGTCATCAAAATATTTTAACAGGCCCGATCATTCATGTGGATATTAAGCTGGGAAGCCGAGAAGTGACAGAGGAACAGAAGGAAAGTATTCTGGAGATTTTGAAGCAGAAGGGGAATCTGCTCATCAGGTCTGTAGAATCACCTGGATTGCCTGTGGAAGTGCAGGGAAAGCCCCCTATTCACACGGTGACAGGGATTATCCGTTCTGGTCAAGTGCTTCATCACAATGGGAACCTACTCTTTTTGGGAGATGTAAACCCGGGTGGAATTATAACATGTACTGGTGATATTTATGTCCTCGGCGCTTTGCGAGGCATGGCGCATGCAGGGATGGAGGGAAATAGTGAAGCGATTATTGCGGCTTCCTATTTTGCACCGACACAGCTGCGAATTTCCGAAATGATCAGCCGTCCACCAGACGAATGGGAGACACGTGAATCCGGTATGGAATTTGCGTATCTCAAGGATGGCGCTATGCAAATAGATAAAATGAGCAATATTGTGCGTCTGGGCCGCGATTTTAACGTGTTCAAAGGGGTGTAGCACATGGGAGAGGCTATCGTCGTCACTTCAGGAAAAGGCGGCGTCGGCAAAACGACGACGTCAGCCAATATAGGAACAGCGCTTGCACTGCTCGGCAAAAAGGTATGTTTGGTGGATACGGATATCGGTTTGCGTAATCTAGACGTTGTGATGGGTCTGGAAAACCGGATTATTTACGACCTTGTTGATGTAGCGGAAGGTCGTTGCCGTTTAAATCAGGCACTGGTTAAGGACAAGCGTTTTGAGGAGCTGTATATGCTGCCAGCCGCTCAAACCAAGGACAAGAGTGCTGTTACGCCGGAGCAGGTTAAGGATATTATTTTGGAGCTTAAAAAGGATTTTGAATATATATTGATCGACTGCCCTGCGGGTATTGAACAAGGCTTTAAAAATGCCATTGCCGGAGCGGATCAGGCCATTGTTGTGACCACTCCGGAAAATGCAGCCGTACGCGATGCAGACCGGGTAATTGGTTTACTGGAAAGCTCACATGTGATATCACCCAAGTTGGTGGTTAACCGCATTCGCAATAGCATGGTTAAATCCGGAGATATGCTGGATATTGACGGGATTTTACAAGTGCTTAGCATAGACCTTATTGGGATTGTGCCGGATGATGAAATGGTAATTAAAGCAGCTAATACAGGGGAGCCTACCGTTATGAATCCAGATTCACAGGCCGCGATTGCTTACCGTAACATTGCGAGACGGATTTTGGGCGATACAGTGCCCCTCATGCAGCTGGACCAGAAGAAAAGCGTGATGACACGCTTTAAGAAGTTTTTTGGTATGGGTGGATGAGGAAAACAGGAAGTTATGACTGGTAAATTGCTTCCACACTTCCTACGTGATTTTCCATTGGTTCTAAGGTAGGAGCTGTAGTAGTATTCATTTGTAATACTAGACACTTAAATAAGTAGTAATCTTATTTAAGTGTTTTTGGTTTGTTTTTTTAATTTCCATAATACAGTTTCTCAAAATTTAGGGTCACTACATAAATATCATAAATACAAAACATAACCGGTGCACGAGCGCCGGTTTTTTTTGATTTTTAGGTGCGTATTCCCTAACCGGACAACATAAGTTGAAGCCCGTCCTCATAAGATGTATCAAACATACCTCGCTGAGGGGGCTGAACAGGATGAATAAAAATTCCGGAATCAAGCAGCGCAGAGAAGAACGTATACAGCAGCTAATCGCGGGAAGCAAAGCGGAGACGTATCCCTCTGGCATATATCAGAACAGGCACGGGGATAAAGATATGAAGTCGATGCCTATAGTCAGTGCCAACTCGCCCAGAGACCCAGAAACTGAGTGGAAAAATGAGCGGCAACGCTGGCAGCAATCTTTTGGGACGAATCGTGGTCCGTCTTTTTGGACTTCCTTTTGGCGAAGATTAGTCATAGCAACGGTGTTATTTGGAATGGTATGGGGAATGTTTCGTTGGGATATTCCCTATGCAGTGAATTTGAGAATGTTTATTGCGGATGCCTTGAATAAGGATATGGATTTTGCAGCCGTCGGACAATGGTATGAAACTTATTTTGACGGAGCTCCTTCCTTTTTGCCGATTTTTGGCGAGGAGCATGAAACGCACAAGGTTGACGCAAGTCGAAAGGGATCTCCACCGATCGAAGGCAACATAACACAGCCTTTTGTACTGAGCCTTAAAGGAGTAGAAATTACGCCGAATGTTACCGACAACGGGGCAATCGCTGTTAAAAGTATAGATGCAGGACGAGTATTAGACATATTAAATCATCCCAAAAGCGGGATTTCGGTTACAGTTCGACACACTGGCGGTATCACAGCAACTTACGGAAGGCTTTCCCGCTCTACCTTAAAAGTGAACGACTGGGTTCAGGAGGGGGATGAGATCGGTGTACTGCCAGCAAGTCACAGTGGCAGCGAGGCGGCAACTTTGTTTTTGGCAGTTCAGAGAGGGGATCAATACATTGACCCGTCGGAAGTGGTAGCCCTTGATTAATGTCCGAGGGGTGACCTTATCATTACATCCACTGTTTGTATTGGTTATGCTGACCTCTATATTAACTGGACATTTTATCGAGATCATAACTTTATTTACATTGGTGTTTATTCATGAGCTAGGTCATGCGACAGCTGCTTCGTTGTTGGGCGCGCGGGTGCTTTCCATACAGATGTTACCCTTTGGAGGAGTGGCGGTCATTGAGGATCAGGGGAAGCTCAATGCGTGGAAGGAGATTGTCATTGCGCTAGCGGGGCCCCTGCAAAACGGAATCATGATCATCATCCTTTTGTGGTTCAGAAATGTGAGTGGGCTGGAGTATGATTATGTAAATTATATAATTCAGGGGAATGCAGTTATTGCACTGTTTAATTTGCTGCCCATTTTACCACTTGATGGTGGAAAAATATTACAGTCATTGATTAGCTTATCTTGTTCTTATCACCGCACATTAGTGTGGACTTTTAGAGCCAGTATCGTAACGAGTCTGCTATTTTGTATGTATGGTATTTCACCGTTGTTAAGGCAAAATGGACCTATGCATTTAAATCTGCTGGCGGTAGGGATTTTTTTGCTTTATTCTAATATTGTGGATTATCGGAATATCCCTTACCGTTTTATACGGTTTTTGCTGGGGAGGGACGAGCTTTTTTACCGCGAAGTAGCTAAGGGGAGTATTGCCTTACCTATTGTATCCCTGCCAGTGAAACATTTGGAGCCTATTTTGCGTCTTTTCAGAAGAGATCGGTATCATATGGTTTATGTTATGAATGAACAGGGACGGATTGTAGCCGTACTGCCGGAGCAACGTCTTATTCGCTCTTATTTTGCGACACGCCCGCCAGATGGTGGAGAACCCAAGCCCAAATAATGTTTTATGAGTTAAGGAAGAGGCTGTATCCAGAGAGGTTGAAAAACCATGAAGCAAATGATTGTACAATGCCAGCAGCAGATGACCCAAATGGCGCTGTTGGAAGAGGGACGATTGGTTGAATATGCGGCTGAACTACCGCGAAAACGGGGAATTCTAGGTTCTTTTTTCAAAGCGAGGGTGGTCAATGTGCTACCAGGTATGCAAGCCGCCTTTGTTGACATTGGACAGCGAAAGAATGCCTTTTTGTATGTAGATGACGTACTTCATGCTCATTTGGACAAGCAGCCGGAGGTAAAGCCATCCATTTCAGAAGTGTTAAAGGTGGGGCAGGAAATTGTAGTGCAGGTATTAAAAGAGGCTGTTGGTAGCAAGGGAGCCAGGGTCACCACTCATTTTTCACTTCCGGGTCGCTGGATCGTATATATGCCCCGTGCTGATTATGTGGCCGTATCCAAGAAGATCGAACGTGAGGGCGAACGTACCCGTTTGAAAGCAATGGGAGAGCAGCTACGCACAAGTGAGGAAGGACTCATAATCCGTACCGTTTCGGAAGACATGAGTATAGAGGCGATTGAAAATGATTTAAATCAATTGCGTAAGCAGTGGGCGGCTATTCAGCGTAAAGCTGGTGAACACTCGGCTCCGTGCGAATTACATCGGGATTTAAGTATCGTTCAGCGATTGATTAGGGATGTGTTTACACCTGAACAGGATGAACTGGTTATTGACAGTGAAGAGCAAGCAAAGGACGCAGAAATAATGCTGCAACAGATTGGTCCTGCGAAAGCTCATGTAAGTATATTTCGTGGTGCAGAAGAAACAATTTTTAAAGCTTATGGCATTCATGAGCAGCTGGAACGCGATTTTGCGCGAAAGGTATGGTTGCAGGGCGGCGGTTATATTGTCATTGATCATACGGAGGCATTAACCGTCATTGATGTGAATACGGGGAAGTTTACGGGAGGCAGTAATCTGGAAGAGACGGTGACCCAGACTAACATTGAAGCAGCCGAAGAGATTGCCCGCCTGGTACGTGTGCGTGATATTGGTGGTATCATCATCATTGATTTTATTGACATGGAACAAGAGGAGAACCGTCGGGAAGTATCCTCTGTGTTGGAAGCAAGATTGAAGAAGGATCGGACCAAATCTTATGTTGTCGGTTGGACGCGGTTAGGTTTGCTGGAAATGACCCGCAAAAAAGTGCGTGAGGAAAAGACGCTCGTGTAGAGTGGTGCGAAACCAAAAATCATTTTAAAACTAAAGGTTGAATGTGTACAAAGCTTGTGCTACAATCATTTAGTATGTGTGATGCGTAAGATTGGCTGCACATGCTGTAACCGCTCCAATCAGGTACTGAAGTGCAGTATCCTAAGGGAATCTGTCACCTGCTATTAGGCGAGTCTGAGACATAAGGAGGTGCAAGCAAATGTACGCAATTATCGAAACAGGTGGTAAGCAATACAAAGTTCAAGAGGGCGACGTATTGTTCATCGAGAAGTTGGAAGCTAATGATGGTGAAACTGTAACGTTTGATCGTGTTCTGGCAGTGTCCGGCGACAATGGCTTGACAGCAGGTACACCGCTTCTTTCTGGAGCTTCTGTAACAGCTAAAGTTGAGAAGCATGGTCAAGGTCAAAAGGTCATCGTAT
This sequence comes from Paenibacillus sp. FSL R10-2748, assembly GCF_038005565.1. Taxonomy (NCBI): domain Bacteria; kingdom Bacillati; phylum Bacillota; class Bacilli; order Caryophanales; family Paenibacillaceae; genus Paenibacillus; species Paenibacillus sp. FSL R10-2748. Next base: position 9,871 of record NZ_JBBOTK010000006.1, on the reverse strand, counting down.
ACAAATACAAACCTAAAAAGAACTACCATGTGAAGCAAGGTCATCGTCAACCGTACACGAAAGTGACGATTGAAAAAATCCAAGCGTAAGAGGGTGCGATAAGTGATTATCGTGCGTATTACACGACTGGAGGATGGCAGCATACAGGGGTTTTCCGTTAAAGGGCATGCGAATTTCGCTAAATCTGGCGAGGATATCGTATGTGCTGGCGTTTCAGCGGTAACGGTAGGAACTGTCAATTCGATTGGAGCTCTTACGGACGTTGAGATGGAAACGGAAATGGAAAACGGCTTTTTAAGCGCGTATCTTTCTCCTGAAAGTTATCATGATGCGAACGCACAGGTTCAACTGTTGCTGGAGTCCATGGTGATTATGCTGACAAGTATTGCTGAATCATACGGTAAGTATATTCAAATAGAAAATAATCAAAGAAGGAGGTAGACATCATGTTGAAATTGACATTGGATCTTCAATTATTCGCATCGAAAAAAGGTGTAGGTTCCACAAAAAACGGACGTGACAGTAGATCGAAACGTCTTGGAGTGAAACGTGCTGACGGTCAAGCAGTTACCGGCGGTAGCATCCTGGTTCGTCAACGCGGAACGAAAATTCACCCGGGCACGAACGTGGGCATCGGTAAGGACGACACTCTGTTCGCGAAAGTGGACGGCGTTGTGAAGTTCGAACGTTGGGGCCGTGATCGCAAAAAGGTGAGCATCTACCCGATCGACGTTGCTCCAGTAGCAGCTACTGTAGAAGCTTAATAGCGGCTTAGACACGCTGAAAAGCCTCCGGCACTTTTGTCGGAGGCTTTTTTGCATGATGGTAATGAACTGGAAAGTTAGTCTGTGCTATACTGGATTAAGGTTCTTTAATAATCCATTTAATTTCGCAGAACGGAGAGAAGCCATGTTCCAGCGGATAAGAGCGCCTTATCTGGCGTTGGGTTCCATTCTGATTCCTTTGGTTTTTTCACTGCTCTATCCTGAAGTATTAACGATTATCTTATTAGCAGTATGGTCTGTAGTTGCTGCATGCTTTGGTATGTGGTATACGCAAAGACAGGTTGAGTATGAGCGGAAAGCTGCTTTGCGTTCTTTTGAGCGTACAGCGATTTCAATGCTTAACCATCATCGGCATGACTGGATGAATGACTTGCAGGTGCTTTATGGATATATTCGTATGAATAAGCATGATAAATCTGTTGCTTATGTGGAAACAATAAAAGGGCGCGTGGCGGAAGACAGTAAAATATCTAAGTTGGGTATTCCCTCACTGGTGTTTTATTTGCAGTCTTTTCGCGTGAACGCCGGTAATTTACAGTTGTCGGTACAGGTTGAGGAGCAGTTAAAGTTAGACGCTGTCATGTCTCCCGAAGACGGCGAGTCGCTTGCCTCGGCCGTCATAGAAACGGTGCGTGCGTATCAATATGGCGGGGGCCGGTCGTCCTGGGGAGAAGTGCGCAGATTGACACTTTTTTTCGGTATGGATCAGAATGATGTTATCGTCCGTTTTGAAGGAAGTGACATACCTGCGGATTTGAATATCCTGAAGCGGGTCAGATCCGTACTCGGAAGTGAACGCATTCGAACAGAGAAGCTCCCTACGGGCGAAATGCTTCAAATTCGGATGCAGTGCCAGACATAAGGAAGGTGTAACCATGTTTGTAGATAAAGCGAAGATTTTTGTTAAAGGCGGTGACGGTGGGGACGGATTAATTGCGTTTCGCCGTGAGAAATACGTTCCTGAAGGTGGCCCAGGTGGTGGTGACGGAGGGAACGGTGGAGACGTAATTTTCCGTGTAGATGAGGGTTTGCGTACCTTGATGGATTTTCGGTACCAACGTCATTTTAAAGCCCAGCGTGGAGTGAAAGGTCGTAACAAAAGCCAACACGGAGCCAATGCGGAGCACATGATCGTACGTATACCACCGGGAACGGTCATCATAGATGATGATACTGGTGAAGTAGTAGCAGATATGACACGTCATGGTCAACAAGTCGTCGTAGCTAAAGGAGGACGCGGAGGACGCGGGAACATCCGTTTTGCTACACCGAATAATCCAGCGCCTGAGTTGGCTGAGAACGGCGCAGAGGGACAAGAACGTTATATCACGCTTGAGTTAAAAGTAATGGCTGACGTAGGTTTGGTCGGGTTCCCTAGTGTAGGGAAGTCTACCTTGTTGTCGGTTGTATCTTCCGCAAAACCGAAAATTGGGGCATACCACTTTACAACGATTACTCCGAATTTGGGCGTTGTGGATGTGGGGGATCATCGTAACTTTGTGATGGCGGATTTGCCTGGTTTGATTGAAGGAGCTCATGAAGGTATTGGGCTGGGACATGAATTTCTGCGGCACATTGAGCGGACGCGTATTATTATCCATGTCGTGGATATGGCGGGCTCCGAAGGACGTGATCCGTTTGAAGATTGGACTAAAATTAACGACGAATTGAAGCAATATAATGCAACATTGGCTGAGCGTCCACAAATTGTGGCGGCCAATAAAATGGATATGCCGGAAGCGGAAGAAAACCTGACTCACTTCAAAGAGCAGATTGCTTCTATACGTCCTGATCTTGAAATCATGCCTATTTCCTCACTGACACGTCAAGGTGTGAAGGAACTGCTCTACCGGGCTGCTGATTTGCTGGATCAAATACCGGACGAGCCGGTTGTTGAGGAAGTAGCAGAAGTCAATGAACGTAAGGTATTTAAGCTGGATACAGCAGAAGACGATGGCTTTACAATTGTACGTGAAAACGACACATTCGTGGTGCAGAGCCCTAAAATTGAGCGCATGATGAAGCGCATGCAGTTGAACTCGCATGATGCCATTTTGAAATTAGCAAGAACGTTACGCCATATGGGTGTGGATGCTGAGTTACGCAAGCGTGGCGCCAAAGATGGTACATCTGTACGCATTGCTGATTTCGAGTTCGAATTTGTTGAAGGCAGCAGCTACTACTAAATTTCAAATAAAGTTCTAAAACCTGAACGGTTACTGTACTATAGGAAACTCTATAGAAGGCAGTAGCCGTTTTTTGCATTGTTTGCTTGCCGATTTTCAAGAGTTTCGATATAATGTCCTCTATACAAAAACATAAGTCTTTGAGGAGAGGACGTTCTTGAAAGAGCGCTATTACTTGGTACGGGAAGATATTTTGCCTGAAGCAATTGTTAAGACCATACAGGTGAAACTGCTGCTGGCTTCAGGAGATGTTAAAACCGTGCATGATGCCGTGGAGCAAGTTGGGCTAAGCCGAAGCGCCTTTTATAAATATAAGGATGGCATACATTTGGTTAATCAGCTGGAGCGTGAGCGAATTGTCAATATCTCTATTGATTTAGAGCATCAATCCGGAATGTTGTCCAGGGTGCTTGGCAGAGTGGCTGATTTCGGAGGCAATGTGCTGACGATCCAGCAAAGTATTCCACTGCAAGGCAGAGCCAACGTAGTCATCTCCGTAGAAATGTCCAGACTCAGTGAAGAGTTGGGTGTTCTACTGGAGGGCTTGGAAGATATCTCTGGAGTTAAACGTGTTCGCCTGATTGGGCAAGGTTAAGGCGATTCAGTTCATTAGACATAAGTTCGCGGGAGGGGAATGGATGAAACCGGTCAAAGTAGGATTGTTAGGTTTGGGGACGGTTGGAACGGGAGTCGTTCGAATCGTAGAAGGCAATCAGGAAGACTTGAGCAGACAAGTCGGTTCACCGATCATCATTGAAAAAATAGCTGTAAAAAACATAGAAAAATATCGTTCCATTGAAGTGGAGACAGCCAAGCTTACTGAGGACCCATGGGAAGTTATTCGGGACCCTGAAATTGATGTAATTATTGAAGTCATGGGCGGCGTTGATCAGACGAAGGAGTACATTCTTGAAGCGCTGGAGCGGGGGAAACACATCGTAACAGCAAATAAGGACTTAATGGCTTTGCACGGTTCTGAAGTATTAGCAAAGGCGCAGGAAAAGCAGTGTGATATTTTTTATGAAGCTAGTGTAGCAGGTGGTATCCCGATCATTCGTACATTAATTGAAGGCTTCTCCTCCGATCGCATTACCCGCATTATGGGGATTGTGAACGGTACGACAAACTTTATTTTAACAAAAATGAGTCAGGAAGGGGCCTCGTACGAGGAAGTTCTCAAGGAAGCGCAGGAGCTTGGGTATGCTGAATCGGATCCGACCTCAGACGTGGAAGGACTGGATGCAGCTCGTAAAATGGCAATTCTCGGCACGCTTGGTTTCCGCTCTAATGTAGAGCTCAAGGATGTAAGTGTCAGCGGCATTTCAAAGGTAACCAGTGAAGATATTGCTTTTGCTAAAAAACTAGGATATGAAATGAAATTGCTCGGCATTGCAGAGCGCCAAGGTGATGAATTTACGATTAACGTTCAGCCGACTATGGTACGCAAGCAGCATCCATTGGCTTCGGTGAACGGGGTATTCAACGCAGTGTATGTGCATGGTGAAGCAGTGGGTGAAACCATGTTTTATGGTGCGGGTGCAGGTGAAATGCCGACGGCAACATCGGTTGTAGCCGATTTAGTAGCTGTAGTGAAAAATCTCAAACTTGGTGTCAATGGGCTTAAAGCCATCGTTCCTTACAATCCCAAAAAAATTAGTAACGATGAAGATGTGTATTTCAAAAACTTCGTGCTTCTGCATGTGGATGATAAAGCAGGGGTGTTGGCACGGATTACGCAAGTATTTGCTGAATTTGATGTCAGTCTGGCATCTGTTGTGCAGCAACCGAATGAGGTTAACCCCGATGCTGAAATTATTATCGTGACTCATTTAGCCAGTAAAGCGAGTATGAAAAAGGTTTTGGAGCATTTTGAAACTTTGGACGTCATCCGTCGCATCAAGAGCGTATATCGAGTAGAGGGATAGTCAATAAAAGCAGGAGGAATTGTCTGTATGACCGTTTTAAAAACAGCAAGAGTGCGTGTGCCTGCGAGTACGGCCAACTTGGGTCCCGGCTTTGATACATTGGGCATGGCATTGTCCTTATATGCATGGATTGAAATGAAGGAGGCCGAACAGACGGCTTTTCATTTATACGGAAATGAAATGAATGGTGTTCCCCAAGATAAAACTAATCTGATTTTCAAGGTAGCACAAATGGTTTTTCGGGAAGCAGGTGTATCTGTACCTGAGCTCGATATTTCGATGTACTCGGATATTCCACTCACTCGTGGTTTGGGCAGTAGTGCTTCTGCCATTGTGGGCGCCTTGGTCGCTGCCAATACGTTGATTGGCTCACCTCTGCCGGATTCCAAACTGTTCGATATGGCAAGCGCCATTGAAAAACATCCGGATAATGTTGGAGCTTCCCTGTTTGGTGGTATTATTACAGCGATGTGGGATGGCGAGCATGCTAGGCATTTACGACTTGAACCGGATGCTAATTTGGAGGTTATGGTAGTTATTCCAGATTTTCAGCTATCCACGTCGAAAGCCAGAGAGGTTCTACCCGCGCATGTATCATTGAAGGATGCCGTATATAATATAAGTCATGCTTCCATGCTAGTAGCAGCATTGGCGTCGGGAAGAACCGATTTAATTGCCGAAGCGATGCGTGATCAGCTTCATCAGCCTTACCGTGCGGCGCTTGTGCCGGGTATGACAGAGATCCTGCGGGATGCGCACCATTATGGTGCCTTGGGTGTGGCTCTCAGTGGGGCTGGACCGACGCTGCTGGCATTGACGGATCAACGGGTGAATCGGAAAGCGGAGCTGGAGCAGTATTTAACGGATACCATGAACAAAGAGGGGATCACTGCTTCTGTTTTAAAATTGCGCCCTGAGAGTGAAGGAGTTAAAGTATATACAGAAGGGAATACACTCCCTTTTATGGATATGATTAAAGGGGAACTTACGATATGAAACGAATTGCACTTCTTCCTGAGGGGACCGTTTCTCATGAAGCGATTAAGTATTTGTTAGGAGATACGTCCCATGAATTACTGTTTTACAAGCATATTGCGGACGTATTTCAGGCAGTAGACAAGGGACAGGCAGACTATAGTGTAATTCCCATTGAAAATACGATTGATGGCTCTGTAAGTTTGCATATGGATTGGCTTGTACATGAAGTAGACATTCAAATGCAGGCGGAATGGGTATATCCTTCAATTCAAAATCTTATTGGACATCGTAGTGAGTTTACGAAGGATTTGGACAAGCTGGATTTGAGCAAAGTGGTCAAAATTATGTCTCATCCTGTAGCGCTTCCCCAGTGTAAAGAATTCATACAGGCTTCCGCTCCTCAGGCCGAGCTGGAGAGTGCAGGAAGTACGGCAGAAGCCGTCGAAATTGTTAAACATAACCCCGGTAAAGGCTGGACCGCTCTCGGAACCAAGCTCGCGGCTGCCAAACACGGATTGGATATTTTGGCCAGCAAAGTAACGGATCACGATAACAACTTTACCCGCTTTGTCTTGATCGGCCATCAACCTATAAGTCTCCCGGGTACACCTGAAGGTCAGCGAACCAGTATTTTGGTCACGCCACCGCAGGATTTCCCGGGAGCGCTGCATCAGGTTTTATCCGCATTTGCATGGCGCAGGTTAAATCTGTCCCGTATTGAATCGCGTCCGACCAAAAAGCAATTGGGGAATTATTATTTTTACATTGAAGTTTTGGAATCTCTGCATTCCGTTCTGCTTCCGGCAGCCTTTGCAGAGATTGAGGCTTTGGGATGCCATGTACGTATTCTTGGCTCTTATCCAAGCTACAAGTATGTTGAAGCAGCGATCGAACCTATTTTAAAGGAACATTAATCGGAGGTGTGGTTTTAATGGCAGAACAATGGATCTATCTGGATGGGCAGCATGTGACTAAGGAAAACGCAAAGGTTTCCGTATATGATCATGGATTCTTGTACGGAGACGGTATATTTGAGGGCATTCGTATCTATAACGGGAATATTTTTAAATGTAAGGAGCACTTGGAGCGTCTGTATGATTCTGCGAAGTCCATTCAGTTAAACATTCCGTTGTCTCCTGATGAGATGTTGGAAGCAATGGCTGAAACGATTCGTCTTAACGAAATGCGTAACGGATATATCCGTCTGATTGTATCCCGAGGTGCAGGAAATCTAGGTTTAGATCCTCTTCGTTGTGCGAAGGCGAGTGTCATCATTATCGTGGAACAGCTCGCCATTTACCCGGAAGAAGCTTACTTGACTGGCCTGAAGACAATTTCTGTCTCTCAGCGTCGCAACATCCCAGATGCTTTGAATCCGAAGATTAAATCATTGAACTATCTCAACAATATCCTCGTGAAGATCCAGTCTAACTATGCTGGTGTAGGTGAGGCTATTATGCTCAATTCCCAAGGGTATGTGACGGAAGGCTCTGCGGACAACATTTTCATTGTCAAAAACGGAGTGTTATATACACCTCCTTGCTATTTGGGAGCGCTTGAAGGGATTACTCGTAATGCTATTATCGATTTGTGTGCTAAGCTTGGATACCCCCTTAAGGAACAACCTTTTACACTGCATGATGTATATGTTGCGGACGAGGTGTTTTTTACAGGAACTGCAGCAGAAGTTATTGCAGCTTATGAAGTGGATGGTCGTACGATCGGCTCCGGCGTTGCTGGCCCAGTGACTTTGGAGCTCTTGGCTGAGTTCCGGAAGATCGTGGATAAGGATGGCTACAAAGTGTGGCAGGACTAAAATAAAACCGAATCCTTTTAGCTGAATGCTCGTGAGAGTATTCGGTTGAGAGGATTTTTTTGTTTGTATGGGGTCATTCGCCCGGGAGGTGCATAGGATGTAATAACAGAAGCCGGGCGTTTATCCCGCCCGAACGAAAGTCTAGGAGGTTTGTGACCTGTGAAAATACACATCGTCAAAAAAGGTGACACTCTGTACTTGCTGGCACAGAAGTATAATGTGACGCTGGAGAAAGTTATTGCCGCCAATCCCCAATTGGCAGACCCTAATCAGTTGAGCATCGGCGAGAAAATTAAAATTCCAACAGACCCTGTTACGATGGAAACACAGCCGTCAACGGTATATCAACACAAGGTTAAGCAAGGAGATTCATTGTGGAAGTTGTCCAAGGCGTGGAATGTACCGCTTAAGCTAATTATTGATGCCAATTCCCAGCTTAAAAACCCGAACGCACTTCTGGTTGGAGAAACAGTTAATATTCCACACTACAAAGAAGAGGCGTCTGATTTTACTGAGAATAAAAAAAATACCGCAGTCAAAGAAGAGATGACACAGCCTAAACCTGAATCCCCAACCAAGCAAGAACTTACCCAGCCCAAGGCGGAGTTGACGCAGCCTAAGCAGGAGAATATGCCTAGCCCTAAAGAAGAGATGACACAGCCAAAAGAAACAGTGAATCCTCCTAAGCTTCCTGAATTAAAACTGCCTGAAGTTCCTATGGCACCCGTAAATCCTGCTCCACCTCAAATGCAGCCCATAGTTACCCAACCGATTGCATCTAAGCCACAGCTTCCTACAACTGTTGTGAAGCAACCTGTAGCTGAAAAATTTTGCGGCTGCACAAAATCGGAGCCGATGGTAAATTCCGAGTGGTCGATACAACAGCCGACATTTGATTATAGCCCACAAATAAATGCAATGCCGAACTCGTGGTATCCGGGGATTGGGTCTCCACAAACTTTGGGGAATGCGCCTATAAATACCTCCTTAGCAGAATATGCCTCTCCTACTGTAGTTTCTGATCAGGGCTATCATCATGAATGTGAGCATCCATGGTGCTGGGGGCCTGTGCAGACATCACCCATAAATGCCTATCCAACACCTTATCCTGCCTATTCAGATTGCTGCGCCCCCGGATATTATCCGAGTCATGAGGCGTCTGAAAATGCATCCTACCCTGTCTATCCTCCCTTTATCCATCAAGGGCATCCGCAGCAGTATCCAGAGAGTACAGTCCAGGGCAGTCAATGGAGCCAGGCATGGGGAGGACCTCAATATGGTTTGCCTGCGGGTGGAAACGTGTCCGACTATAGCCAGCTACAAGGACAACAATCTGCGAATTCCCCTTATCATCCGTTTGCGCATGGGAATGCACCTATGTATCCATTAGAGGGATATACAACCCCCTATATGTTTATGCCAGACTGTGGATGCCGGGAAGATAACGTCCAGTCGGCACCAGCAATTCCAGGAACGCAGGAGATGGGTAACAATCTGACTATTGCATCCCAAAATGAAGTTGTTTCTTCTTCTAAACCAAAGGAACGTAGCGTGCGTAAAGGTAAATCAAAAGACGGTTCTGGCGGTACATCCAAAGAAGAGACGTCCAAAGCCAAGGTTTCCAGTAAAAATGCTAGCAATAAGAAGCAAAAATCCCATAATTCAAGTGGAGGAGAACCCCGTTCCTCATCCTATAATGCTCGTTCGCGTAAAAATCCATGGATTAAGGACTGACGTGTCTAAATGTAAAAAGAGAGGGACCTCCTAGTAGTGCCCGGTTTTACTATTCATTAAGAGAAAGAAATGAATGTTAAAGAGACTGTTATTCTGCTTGTGGGAATAATGGTCTCTTTATTTAAATGCAGTGATTTAAAGATGAAAAAAGAATTCAAAAAAAGGTGTTGCTATTTAGCGTATTTATGTGGTATATTCTTATAGATGTCTTTTACAAGATAGTTAGCAACACGAAAACAAAGCAGAATTGATTAAAAAATTCTCTTGAAAAAAAGTGTTGCAAAGACGTAGAAAACATGATATATTATTTAAGTCGCCGCTGAGATGTGGTGGTGAAACAAAGTGAGACATTATGCAGGTTTGATCTTTGAAAACTGAACAACGAGTGAGTAAAATGATTTTGTTCGCAAAATCAAACAAGAGATATTTTATCTCGTCAGTTTCAAC
>NZ_JBBOTK010000005.1:0-454600 GCF_038005565.1 Paenibacillus sp. FSL R10-2748 | reverse complement strand
ATTTTACTCACTCGTTGTTCAGTTTTCAAAGATCAAACATTCTTTTTCGTTGATTTAGCTTGTCACTTCATCAACTCTTATATCATATCATGTCCGAACCAACTTTGCAAGCATTTTTTTGAAATCTTTTTTTGTAACACTCGCTCGCAACATTGTATTTCTTGGCCGGAATTAGAATATACCATATGCATATCCCTATTGCAAGCATTTATTAGATAAGATTTCACAATGCTTTATTTATTATTCGTTTTCCTTCTATATAATAGCTTCTTTGTATCTATCTGCGTCTAACTACAAAAAAAGAACCTCTTCCCTTAAGCAACAGGAAAGAGGTTCTGTGTTCTATATCTACTGATTATTCGGAGCCCATAAAGGCAAAGCGGATCACTACAATAATAGCAAGCACCCACATGAGCCAGTGAATTTTAACTTTATTGCTGGTAAACAGATTACTGAACACAGCCAGCACAACGTAAGACAGAATACCAGCAGAGATACCATTCGCGATTCCACCTGTGAAAGGCATTAGCACGATGGTCAAAAATGCAGGAAATGCCAACAGGAAGTTATCCCAGTCGATGTTGCGAACCTGACTCATCATTAGGACCCCAACGATAATCAGAGCTGGAGCAGTAGCGGCAGAAGGCACAACCAGAGCCAATGGTGCAATAAACAGGGCCAACAAGAACAGAACACCTGTCGTTACAGCAGTCAGTCCGGTACGTCCGCCTTCTTCTACCCCTGCGGAGCTTTCTACGAATGCTGTAATCGTACTTGTACCCAATACTGCGCCGGTACTTACGCCAACAGCATCCACCAGCATCGCTTTACCGATAATTTTCTCGCCTTTTTTCTTATCTTTCATTATACCCGCGCGTGTAGCTGTACCTACCAAGGTACCGAACGTATCAAACAACTCTACAAATGTGAAAATGAAAATGATATCAAACAGACCAATATGCAAAGCTGCTTTCAAGTCTAACTGACCTACAGCCAAATTACTGAAATCAGGAATCCAGTTGCCTGTTGTCAAGCTACTCAGATTTGTTACTCCCATCGGAATACCGATTAATGTAGTAGCTACGATCCCAATCAGCAATGCACCTTTGACCCGAACGACCATCAGTGCTGCGATAATAAGCAATCCGATTAGCGCCAGCAGTGCATCCTTTTGATGTACCAGACTTCCCAGAATCAAATTAAAAGCATGACCCGGAACCGGCTGACCAACATCTGTCCCTGGAACGATGCTCACCATAACCAGATTGCAAAGCTTGAAGCCGACAATCGTAATAAACAAGCCGATACCCACTGTAATGGCTGTCTTTAAATTTTCCGGAACCGCAACAAGCAGCATCTGTCTTACTCGTGTCACGGTTAAAATCAGAAAGACGATACCGGATATAAATACAGCGCCAAGTGCCGCTTGCCAAGTAATCATGCCATTCGAACTCAGGACTACAGTCATAAAATAAGCATTCAAGCCCATACCCGGCGCCATGCCGATCGGCACATTAACGAATAAACCCATCAGTATGGTAACCAAACCTGCACCTACCGCCGTCGCAAAAAAGACAGCTTCACTGGGCATACCTGCTCCAGTCGGACCTAAAAAAGTATTGTTGACCACCAGAATATAAGCCATGGTCATAAAAGTAGTAATCCCCGCAATAATCTCTGTGCGGACGTTCGTGCCATGTTCCTTTAATTTAAAGAAACGCTCCATGAGTCGTAATTCCTCCTACGCAAAGCATACTCGTATTGTTATCGTTCGTTTGAAGTAATATTCGCATTCATATGCGCTATATTATTACATTCGTTATTTTAGGCTCTCACCTACTGCTTGTCAACAGAAAAAGCGAATGTTACAAATTGAACACATATGTATTGTTCGGAAAACAGAAAACCCGCAAGCTATTATGCAGCTGACGGGTTATGATTTAGAGGAATCAGAGATTTTTGTACTTATCAAAGGCATTCGCTGTGTCTGGTATATTTTCCAGATAAACGATCTTACCTTCCGCATCCAGCCGGGCCTTGTCCACTCCAGTAAGTGTATAAACTTCGCCTGTTGCTTTTTTACCACACACTGCCCATTTGGTTTGATAGGTATCAGGTTCTCTGGGTACAGGTTTCCAACCTTCATACATATGCTTGATTTCGAGCGATCCCTCAAAGAACATATTCAAGAAGCTTTTCCAACTGTCCATACCTTGTTTTCGATCACCATTCAATACAAACTCAATCTTCTCAGAAAAAAGGCTAATTAATCGTTCTCTACTCTTCTCGTCATCTTTTGCTAAATCATAGTAGTGAAAATATTCTTCTAAAATCTTCATCGTGTGCAATTCCTTTCGTGCTGTATATGTGTATGCGTCCTTATGAGAAGGTTATTGCAATTTTACCGACAGCGTGGTGAGTTTCGCTTAAAGCGTGTGCGTCATACAAACCTTTTTGTGAAAAAGGAAACGTAGCTCCTACTACCGATCTTACTTTCTTTTGCTCCAACAGGTCGGCAATTTCCTGTAGCTGCTGTCCGTTGGGCTCCAGCCATATATTTTTGGCCGTTACGTTGTACTCCTTCACCAGCTCTTCGTCAAAATTGCTGACAATGGATATGATCCGTCCGGTATCCCTTTTCATTACCTTAAAGCTGTTCTTCTGAACATCCCCACCCATCGTATCGAACACCACGTCCACATCAGATAAAACTTCCTCAAAACGAGTTGTACGATAGTCAATGATTTGGTCGGCTCCCAATGAAGCAAGCAATTCATGATTACGCTCACTGGCTGTAGTAATGACATAGGCTCCGGCTTGTTTGGCAAACTGGATAGCAAACATGCCTACGCCACCTGCACCTGCGTGGATTAATACTTTCTCCCCTTTGGTCAGTTGACCATGTGTAAAGAGCGCCTGCCAAGCAGTCAACCCCGCCAAAGGTACAGAAGCGGCTTCTTCCCAAGAAGTTGAGGCAGGTTTACGTGCCAGCAAGTGATCATCCACCAAGGTATACTCGGCATAAGTACCGAACCGTGTGGTGTCCGGGCGTGCAAACACTTCATCTCCCACTTTCCAATCGGTGACCTCGCTGCCTACTTCCGAAATAGTGCCGGCTACATCCCAGCCTAAAATAATCGGGAACTCCCAATCCATCATTTGTTTTAAGTAACCTTCACGCAGCTTCCAGTCAATTGGATTGATGGAGGTAGCCGCCACTTTGACTACAACCTGATGAGCCTGTGGTGTAGGAGTAGCCACTTCTCTTTCTTTCAATTCATCCTTGCTTCCATACTGATCTATAACGATGGCTTTCATATTCATTTCCTCCTCGCACATTTACATATTCTTTACATTGCTAGACATACGCTGTAGCACATCTGTCAAAGCCACAATTTCCTCATCTGTAAACTTACATAGCAGCTTTTCCTGAAAGGCTTGTCTTTGCTCTGACAAAACTTGCAGCTCTTGAACCCCTAATTCGGTCAAACATATATAGGTCACACGCTTATCCTGCTCTTTTTTACTACGTAAAATCAGACCTTCCTCTTCCAGCCTTCTCAGATGTCGGGTTACTGCTGCACCATCCAGAACGAGCAGGTGTTGGAGTTCCAGCTGACTTAGTTCCTGACGATGATCAATATGATACAAAATTTCAACCTTGGTAAAGCTGGTTTTTAACTGTGCTTCAAAGGCGTTATTCATTTCTTTACACAAAAGATGCATGCGATAAAACAACTGGCTTTTTTCAGAGCAATGTTCGATGACAAACCCTCCTCCTAATACTTGACCTATCAATTGATATATCAAGTATTATACACCCCCTCTAAAAATAAACAAGCCCTGAGACAAGTCTATATATACAAATCCTACAATCACAAAAAAATGCTCAAGCTAAACGAATAAGCCTGAGCAATCTAGAATTTGTAGTTAGTAGGGTCATTCGATAAAACGATGAAATGGTCCAAATTACAGTGTATTCATAAATCCGATAATACGGGCCGCCATCCGCTCGTGGCCTGCCTGATTCGGGTGCAGGCCGTCAGGAACACCATTTTCCCCTGTAAAGTACATCTGTTTATGTACAGGCAATAGTGGTTGAATTCCGGCGATATTCCACAGATCGCAGCACGGGAAAGAATAAAGTGAGGCCACTTCTCTCACGGCCTGTGCATACGCGCTATAGACTTGACCAGTAATGGCATTAGGCAGATGCTCAGGAACCGTATCACTTGATCCGTGAGGCGGAGTCAAAAAGACGATCAGCTTGTCCGGGTAACGGTTAATTAGTCCTTCGGCAATATGCTTGAGCGCACCATAAAACGTACGCGTTTCTGTCGATGGCGTATCCAAGCTACCGAACGGTATTTCTCCCATCGAAAAATCGTTTCTTCCCCCCATAAAAAAGATCACGTCTGCATGAGGGTTCATTTTCTCATAACGCTCACACATCGGTTCAAAACCGCCGCTGGCTACACTGCTGCCGGATATGCCGTGATTCTCAAAGGTTAGGAATCCCAGTGCGTCGCTCACAAGGTGGGGGTAAGGCTTTTCTCCATCACGCAATTCATATCCAAACGTAATGCTATCGCCCAGAAATACAGCATGGCTGCCTTGGTATTTGCCTTGATTGATTGTCATTCGATATCTCTCCTATCTATTAGATCGTATTGTTGATTTCGATAAATTTATGTTCAATCGCTGTCATTTCGTGATTTGGCCGGGTTATTAAATATGTATCCATGTAGCCGAAGGTTGGGGGAGCGGGCAAATAGGATGTTACTTTAAATTGCCGCGCCAGCTTTTTGGACATGAGGGTGATTCCCATTCCCATCAAGGAAAATTGCACCATCGTATCAAACACACCGACCTCTACCACCTCGCCATGGGTCAATTGCATGTCCTGATACATCTTCTCTAAATACGTGAGATACAGGCAACCATCCGACAATATGATAATAGACGCTCCTTGGAGTACCTGTTTGAGATCCGAGCCTTCATGTATGCCTTTCCCCACCAGCACCAGTTCTTCACGGCATATTTTTTGATAATGAATATACGGGTTGGCGGGATACCCTGTAACAAAAGCAATATCGAGTTCGCCGTCAAGGATCAATCGCTCCATTTCCGTCGTGGTTCCGGTTTTTAATGTAACCGAAGCCTGCGGATACAGCTCATATACCTTCGTGAGCGCCCTCGTTGTTTCGCCCGCCACGATGGACTGCATGGTACCGATGCGCAGCTTTTCCTCCTGAGGTCTCATTTTCATCTCCGTGTCTTGCCATAGCAACAACATTTGCTTGAACTGAGCATACAAGGTTTCTCCTGCGGGTGTCAGCTCCATACCACGGGGCTTTCGGTAAAATAACGCTGTGCCGTAATGGGCCTCCAGCTTCTTTATTTTGGCCGTCATATTCGATTGCAGGTGATTCAACTTTTGTGCTGCTTCTGTCAGGCTTCTCAGCTCTGCCACCGAAACAAACGCCTGCATATTTTCAATATCCATCCCTTCACCACCCATCAAATAAAATGATACCTATATCATAAACAAGCATTTTTATTTATGAGTTAAGTGTATTATATTGGCCTTGGATGCTATTTTCCACCCTCATTTTAAAAATCAGGAGGTATGGCAACATGATCAAAAAGAAGATTCGTGTAGGTATCGTAGGAGGTTCGATGAATAATAAATGGGCCAGTCAAACGCATATTCCGGCTTTGCTCAAGCACTCGAACCTGGATATCACTGCCGTCGGTACCTCTCGTATGGAGAGTGCGCGACAAAGCGCAGAAGAAGTAGGTGCGGCACTAGCTTTTGATGATTCCAAAAAGCTCGCAGCTTCCGAGGATGTGGACATGGTCGTGGTGAGCGTAAAAGTTCCCCATCATTACGAGGCGGTGATGGCGGCAATTCAAGAGAGAAAGCATATTTTTTGTGAATGGCCCTTGGGGGCAAACACTGCGGAAGCTGCTGAAATGGCCAAAGCGGCGGAACTGGCAGGCATTCATCATACCGTCGGCTTGCAGGCACGGCAGGATCTTGAAGTGCAAACGATGAAAAAGCTCGTGGAGGGCGGAGAGATTGGTGAAATTATATCCTGTCATATGCAAGTAGCTACTCCCGGCAAAGGAGGACAAGTAAATCAGGACACTGCTTATCTGCTGAATAGAGCCAATGGGGCTAATCTGCTCACGATTAATGGCGGACATTCCCTGGATGCGCTGCAATACATCGTTGGCGAATTCCGCGAGCTATCGGCCATCACATCATCCCGTTATCACGAAGCCACTATTCAGGAAACGGGTGAAGTCATTTCCAAGGATACAGCCGATCAGATTCTGATTCACGGACTATTGGAAAAAGGAGCACCTGTATCCGTTCACATTCAAGGTGGGGTGAATTCTAAGTTTGAGATAGAGATTCAAGGGAAAAAGGGCATTTTGCGTTTGTCACAGAATCCTTCGCTTGGGCATGTTCAATTCGGGAATCTAACGCTCGAAAAACTTGTGTACGATCCAAGCAGTACGCAAAGTCATGGTCCTAATGGCGCTTTTGAACAAATAAGTATAACTAGAGAGCCTAATATAAGCCTGGATTTCCCAAGAGAAGGGGTAACCCTAAATGTAGCCAAGGCTCATTATGTTTTTGCCGAGGATATTTTGACACACACCCGTCTCGCTCCCGATTTCAACCATGCCATAAAGCTGCATCAGCTACTGGACCGCATTGAGGAATCGGCTGCAACTGGGAAAAGGATCGTATGGTAAGGTAGAATTATAAAAAAGAACCTTTAACACCACGATAGATGTGGAGTTAAAGGTTCTTGATCTTTTAAAATCATGCATTCTCGACCTTTATACTGTCACTTTCAACCAAAATAACTTCCGCGTTGCTGATTGGATATAAATTTAATTGGCTGCCATATTCCTCAATGATGCTCTCCACCGCTTTTTTAAACGGGATGTTCGTATGGTGGGGGACTGGATAGAATTCAATTATCCCAAGCGCAATAAAGGAATCCAAAGCAGGCGCCTCCTCCACATTGTCCATAAGTCGGGCATATTCGATATTCGGTGATAAAATCATCGAACCTGCCGATTCGCCTATATATAACTTCCCTGCATTAACTTCATCAGCAATGATTTTGTCAGCCCCGGTTCTTCTCAACTCTTGAAGTAAATAAAATGTGTTGCCTCCGGTAATATAAATATAGTCATTTTCTCTAATTTTACTCTCTATTTCGTTCAATGTTGCTGTGCCGATTTCGATTTCATCCACGACTAATCCTAAATTCTCTAATGCTTTTTTCCCTGAATCCACATAAAACTTAACTTTCTCTGGAATACTTGCGGTTGGGATGAAGGTGACTTTTTTTCCTTCTAAGTTTTCACCAGCGAAATGGACTAAGCATGGTGCAACATCCTTAAATGAGGACGACAGAAATAATTTTTTCATCTCTTTATTCTCCTTAGAACAGCGTTTAATAAAACGAGATATGCAACACTTTAATCTAGGTACATTATAAAATATATTAGTATCAAAACATGACACCATTAGAGCATGACATGAAAAAGAAGTGAACGTTTAATTTCATACTTGATTTAAGCTATTTATAGCTTGAATCTAATAAAACCATATAAAAAAAGGAGACATTACCATTGAATAATATCTCCTTTTTTCAGCTTCATATTCCGTTTTGCAACAATAAATGACTTCATATCTCCGCCGCATGAGGCAATGCTGTTCGCCTTTAGCTAACCCCCGTCGATTGAGGTTGCCGTACAGTAAACTTTCCCGAGCAAAGGTTCGACCTGGCACCCGTAAAAAAGACTCCAACCGCATAGCGATATTTCGCCGATACGGAGGAGTCCTGATGTTGTATTGGTAAATCTTAAAGGATTGATGGTTACGGCGCGGGAGTCTCCGCGTTTATTCCCACTCAATCGTTGCTGGTGGTTTGGAGGTGATATCATACACGATGCGATTCACGTTATCCACTTCGTTTACGATACGTACCGAAATTTTCTCCAGCACATCCCAAGGGATACGTGCCCAGTCGGCAGTCATACCGTCGATAGAGGTTACTGCACGAATACCAACAGTGTAAGAATACGTACGAGCATCGCCCATAACGCCAACACTCTTCATATTCGGCAAAGCGGTGAAGTATTGCCAGATTTCCCGGTCCAGACCGGCTTTAGCAATCTCCTCGCGCAAAATGTAATCCGACTCACGAACAATGGTTAGCTTGTCCTCTGTCACTTCACCCAGCACACGAATGGCAAGACCCGGACCTGGGAACGGCTGACGCCATACAATCTCAGGTGGCAGTCCGCATTCTTCTCCGACTTTACGCACTTCGTCCTTGAACAGGGCATTCAACGGCTCGATCAGCTTGAACTTCATGTTCTCCGGCAAACCACCCACATTATGATGGGATTTAATGGTCTGTGCCGTTGCTGTTCCGCTCTCTACAATATCCGTATACAGTGTACCTTGTGCCAGGAAAGTAAAATCGTCGAATTGAGAAGATTCTTCCTCGAACACATAGATAAACTCGTTACCGATGATTTTACGTTTTTGTTCCGGATCATCAACTCCTGCCAGCTTGGACAAGAAGCGCTCACGTGCGTCAATTTTGACAACTTTCATATCAAATTTACCAACGAACGTCTCCATTACACTTTCGGCTTCACCTTTGCGCAGCAATCCATGGTCAATGAACATACACGTCAGTTGGTCACCAATCGCTTTGTGAATGAGCATCGCTACAACGGAAGAATCCACGCCACCGCTTAAGGCACACAATACTTTCTTGTCGCCAACCTGTTGACGAATCTCACGAATTTGATCTTCAATGAACGATTCCATGGTCCAGTTGCCTTCACAACCGCACACTTCATAAAGGAAGTTGCTGATCATCTCGTTACCTTGAACGGAATGACGTACCTCTGGATGGAATTGCACCGCATACAGATTCCGCTCCAGGTTACTCATCGCGGCAATCGGCGCACTCTCTGTTCCTGCATCAAGTGTAAATCCGGTTGGCAGATCTGTAACGTGATCCCCATGGCTCATCCATACGGTTTGACGAGAATCCAGTCCTTTAGCCAAGCGGGCATCCTGATTGAATTGCACGTCTGCTTTGCCATACTCACGCTTGCCCGCACGTTCTACCTTACCATCCAGTTGGTGAGCCATCAGTTGCATGCCATAACAAATACCAAAGATAGGGATGCCAAGATCATAAATTGCCCGATCCACCTGAGGAGCATTGTCTGTATATACGCTGGAAGGTCCGCCTGAGAAAACAATCCCTTTTGGCGCCAGCTCTCTCAGCTTCTCCGCAGGCGTATTGTATGGAAGGAGCTCGCTATATACACCGAGATCCCGAATTCTTCTTGCGATTAACTGGTTGTATTGTCCTCCAAAATCGAGAACTACAACGATTTCATTAGGCTTATTCATTACCGTGCCTCCCTCAATTGTTCGTTTCATTATACGCAACGATAAAACAAGACGTCAAGAAATCAACCGGAGTTGAGTGGGCATGAAAAGATTGTTAAAATGAATTGATTCTAAAATACTCAATCTGTTCGTAGGAGTGTAAACGATGGATGTGCTGAAGTGGATCGCGCAATTGTTCGAAGAATACGGCTACGGCGTCCTTTTTTTCGGCTTGCTGCTTGAGTTTATTGCTTTACCTTTTCCCGGGGAAACCACAATGGCTTATGCGGGATATCTTTCCTATGCCGGTACCCTGGATTACGGTAAACTGGTGCTACTAGCTTTCTTGGGCACAACCATCGGTATGACTATTACCTACTTTATCGGAAAGTGGGCTGGACTCCCCTTTATTCAGAAATATGGTAAATGGGTTTTGTTATCGCCGGACAAGCTTCAGAAAACACAAAAATGGTTTCAACGATATGGATACTGGCTTATTTTCCTTGGATATTTCATCCCCGGTGTCAGGCATTTTACCGGTTATTTTGCCGGGATTATTGCTCTTTCTTTCCGTAAATTTGTCTTGTATGCTTACAGCGGCGCTTTATTCTGGGTCATCCTCTTTCTAAGCATCGGCAAGCTGTTTGGTCCCCAATGGGATGTCATTTTCCATTTGGTAGAGCTGTATGCACTGCGAATTGCGGGAGTCGTTGGGTTTATGATCCTGCTGTATATTATTTACCGGTGGAGAAACTTTCTGTTTAGTTGGCTACGCAAATCCGAAAAATCAGTGAAAACCAGCAACAAGGATGACACGGAGTAGTCAAACTCCTGCTGCCTTACGACTACGGGTCCTTGCATAATACATTGAAATCACGATAGATATCACAACAAACCCCGCGGCTCCATCATTTCAATCGCCACCCCTGCTCCAAACATAGACAGTCCGATGATACCTTGACTCCACGCCGTCAGCATGCCCAGCATGACCACAATGGACCCTGTAAATACAATGGGGTCTCCCGCATTAATAATGTATCCAGACAAATGCCCCCCTACCCCGCTAGCAACCAGACCCGCGCCCAAAGCGGCTTAAAACACTCCAATTCCGGCATCGTCCAGCCTGAAATCCTGCACTGCATATAATTAGTTGTTTATCTAATTTATAAAAATCACTCTATAAACCGTCAAGGCATAAATTCATATATTCAGAACATACTAAGCCAAGAAACTCCAATATCGGAGGATTTTACGTATGCCAAATCAGAATAAAAGTTGTCCAGTTACTCATGTGTCCTCTAACTTGAGGGATAATGTAAACCATAAAGCTCCTTTGGAAACAGCGGAGATTTAATCATTAAAGAGCTATTATGGATGCAAAAATGGCCAGCGGCTTTGTTTTATATCAATGGTCTGATTAACACTCAATTACTCCATGATTCCGTTCTGCGTTCATTAATGCGGGAAAACGAACATCATGTACCAGAGGGCGCGGAACCATTCGACTATTTAAAGGATCAAGCATTGATTGCTGGTAACTCAGGTAGTTTGGAGGAAATGGATATTACTGGTGTTTACTGTACTATCGGGAATAGAGGCTTTTAGTCGCGTTAGTGAGATGCTGTTATCTGTATATGTATTCATTTTCTGTGGTAACGGCTTGTTCATTCCGCTTATATTATGGGGTATTTACCTTTGCCAGCAAAAGTGGAAGCAGCGGCAAAACACATCTGGAAATTAACAAAAACCTTTTGAAACCCATGCGCCTGAAAGCACGATCCGGTTTCAAAAGGTTTTCTTTTGTTCTTCACTTACGCCATATCCTGAATGTATGCCAGCGCAGCATCAATATGTCCTTTCACTCTTAAACCACGCCATTCATGAATTAGGATACCATTTTCATCAATAAGGAACGTAGACCGAACTATGCCCATATACTGCTTGCCGTACATCTGTTTTTGCTGCCATACACTATACGTCTCAGCCACCTGATGCTCTTCATCGGATAACAACTGAAAAGGGAGTCCATACTTTGCAATAAACTTGTCATGCTGCTTGAGTGGATCTGGGCTTATCCCCAGAATCACCGTGTTCAAGTCTTCAAACTCCGTATGTTTATCCCGAAAATCACAAGCCTGAGTCGAGCAACTAGAGGTCAAATCCTTGGGATAGAAATACAGCAATACCCTACTGCCTCGATAATCAGACAGCTTGACACACTTTCCCTCACTCCCAGGCAATTCAAAATCCGGTGCCGGTTGTCCAATAATGGTAGATGTCGTGGACATCTCATCATCTCCTATCTTGTGGGAGTTCTTATGTGATCCGCCCTATGAGCCTGCCCCTCTGTAACGGCGAACTCCCCAGTTCCATGCCAGTAAACCCAAAGTCAGAAAGACAATTCCCATCACAGGAGTTAACAGGGCCATATGGCGCATATCCTCTCGGTGAAGGAACAGGGAGGCTGGATATACACCAACAAAAGCAAAAGGCAGTATCCAAGTTAGCACAACCTGAATAGCACGGTTATAGATCGTCACTGGATAACGTCCGTAGCCCTGAATATTGTACATGAGCGGGATAATTCCTGTCGGCGCATCCGAAAAAAACGAAAGGGATGTCAATATGGTGTATATGCCCGTATAGATCGCCACGGCACTTAGGCTCAAAATGATCAGCGCCGGTACGAACCACCACTCCATAGCCAAGTCCATCTGTGCCCCGCTGATCCCCATGATAATCAGGCCAATCACAGAACCCACCAACGCAGGCGGATCCACATTTTCAAGGAAAATCTGGAACAGATTATACGCGGGACGGGTCATTACCCGGTCGAGTTCACCTTTCACGATGTAACGTTCGCTAAAGTTCCAAAGATTTACAAAACAACTGAATAGTCCGTATGGAACCATGAAAAATCCATAAACGAACACGACTTCATTTTCACTCCAGCCGCCCAAACTGTCTGTATGCATAAAAATAACCAGGATAAAAATAAGATTTGTGGCCTGAAACAGCAGGTCTGAAATAACTTCTACCCAAAAGTCGGCTCGATAGGTGAGCCGTGACTTCATGTAATTTTTTAAATATTCGCTAATGAGACCCAAATAGTACATCATCGGCTTACCCTCCCTGCACGAACAGACGTCTGCGCGCCAGTCGCCAAATGATGATCATCGGCACGAGCAGAACGACCAGCCAAATGATTTGGATACCCAGTACATTCCAGATGCCAACGCCTTTTACACGTCCCGTAAATACAGAGCCTGGCAAATAGGTAATCGCCTGAAACGGCATCCATTGGGCGATCGTCGCCAGCCAGCCTGGAAACAAACTGATTGGCAAAATCAACCCAGAAAACAGATCTACAACTACGCGCTTCATACGCATCATGCCCTCATTATTTTCGATAAAAAAGGCCGTTAACCCCGTAATAATATTGATCTGAGTGTTGATCAGAAAGCTGAAAAACAGCATGACCAGAAAACCAACCCAGGCTACCGGGTCACTGGGGAGTGTCACTGGAAACAGCAGCATCGCAATCGCCATGCCCGGAATCATAAACAACAGAAAACGGAACATTCCCTCACCGAGTCCCTGCATAAATTTAACAAGTACATAGTTATAAGGTCGGATCATCTGAATTGCGATGCTTCCATCACGAATATCCGTCGAGATTTCACGATCCAGATTGTTAAAATAAAAGGCTCTCGCCATCCACGATACTGCAACATACGTCGTCATCTGAGCAGCGGTAAAACCTCCAATGCTACCCGCATCGCCATATATCGCTTTGTATGTGAAATAATACACGCCAATATTCATGGAATAAATAAGGATTCCTGAATAGTAGTTTACACGATACGCAAGCATCGTGAGAAATCGGATACGAATAAAATCGGTGTATACGCTAAGCATGAACTTTGGCCTCCACTACCGGATTGCCCTGGCGTTCCGCCGAGCCAGACTGATAGATACTGCGGACGATATCATCCGTGTTGGTTTCAATGATTTTGATATCCGTAATGTCCGTGCGACCGACTACGCTTGCGAGCACATCCGATACATTAATATGAAGCGGAATCCATACCTTGGCAGCCAAATCGTTATCCGCCGTCCAAGCCAGTGGCATATCAGCAGTCCATGCCTGTAATTGCTCCAGTTGGGTCGGTGTGCCGAACTGAAACCGTACTTCTCGACCTGTACCCCAACGTGCCTTCAGATCCTCCAGACCACCATCATAGATGATATTCCCATCATCCAGCATAATGACGCGCGAGCACAGCGCTTCAATATCCTGCAAATCATGGGTTGTCAGCAAAATAGTCGTACCATAATCCCGGTTCATGTCCTTTAGAAACTCGCGGATTTCGGACTTTACCATAATATCGAGGCCAATGGTCGGCTCGTCCAGAAAAACAATGGACGGATTGTGCAGCAAGGCTGCTACTAACTCACAGCGCATCCGTTGCCCGAGACTAAGCTTGCGTACCGGGCGGCTTAGCAGATCCTGCAATTGCAGTCTCTCTACCAGCTCATCCAGCCTGCGTTTGAAGTCCGTGGCCGGAACCTGATATACTTTCCGCAGTAGTTGAAAAGACTCGATCACACCGATGTCCCACCAAAGCTGGCTGCGCTGACCGAAAACAACACCAATGTTGCCTACAAATTTCTCGCGTTCCTCATAGGGGACATAACCGCCCACCTTGAGATGTCCCGATGTCGGCACGAGAATGCCTGTCAGCATCTTAATCGTGGTGGACTTTCCGGCGCCGTTCTCACCGATATAACCGCATATTTCTCCTTGCGGAATACGGAAGGATATATCTTTGACCGCGGCTACCTCGTTGTATTCGCGGGCGAATAAATCAAGGAAGGCACCTTTTAAGCCCTCGCGATTTTTTTGAACCTTAAATGTTTTGCGCAGATCCTGCACATCAATTGCCAGCATGTTATACCTCTCAATCAGGATTTGTAAAATCCATAGTTAAATTGATTGTGCTCCAAAAAGAAATTATAATGTAATGAACTGAAAAGCGAAAGGGAGAGCATCCATGACAAGCAGAACCAAAAGGACGATATGGTCGGTTCTAGCCGTGGTAATCGTCGCGATTGTCGGCTTTGCCGTGTACTATTTTACATCTATTTATAATCAGCTGGATAATCTGCATAAAGAGGGCGCTAACTCCCCCTTCAAAAATGTAAAGCAGGTCGATCAGGTTCGTACGCCAGAACCGCCCAAGTGGGAAGGTACCGATATGGTTAACATTTTGCTGATGGGTGTCGATGGGCGCGGTATCCAGAAAGGGGAAGTTCCCCGATCAGACAGTATGATGGTCGTATCGCTGGACCCCGTTAAGAAAAAAATCCACCTGTTCTCTATTTTGCGTGATACGTACGTGGATATTCCCGGCTATGGAAAAAATCGAATTAACACCGCCATTACTCACGGACCCAACACAGCCATGAAGACGGCTGGCGATCTGTTAGGCATCCCGGTGCAATATTATGTGTACACGGATTTCCAGGGCTTTATCAAACTGGTGGATGCCGTAGGCGGGATTGATTTTGAAGTGGAAAAGGATATGCATTATACAAGTAATGCGGATAAACATCAGTACGATATTGATTTGAAAAAGGGCATGCAGCATCTAGATGGCAACACGGCGCTTCAATATGTGCGGTTCCGCCACGATGCAATGTCCGACTTCTCCCGATCAGGACGGCAACGCGCATTTTTGGAGGCAATAGCCCAGAAAATGCAGACCACGACTTCCATCGCTAACTTGCCAAATATTTTAGAGCAGGTTAACCCGTTCATTGACACGAATCTCAGTGTTAACGATATGTGGAAGCTGGCAAATGTGGGGTACCAAAGCAACTTTGCAGGCAGCGAACAGGTTCCACCGATGAAGATGCTCGGAGAAGAGAATGTGGGCGGCGCGGCAGTTCTTACTGTCCGCGATCCGGAAGAACTGAAAACGTATGTGCAGGATATATTTAATAATCCACCCGCACAAACACAGGAACAAAATAAGGATCAGAATGAAACGAAACAGCCAGACAGTGCATCGTCTACCAAGAAGGATAAAGCTTCTTTTACAGGGGGCAGTAAAACCAGTAATGAGGATGCTTCCACACAATCAACAACAAAGACAGGACAAAAAGAGCTATAATGATGTATGCAGGGGCAGCCGTGAACGCTGCCCTTTGGCGTGTGTATACCCTATTTTAATGAACGGAAAGGAAGTTTTTGATGATGAAACGGGAAAACTCCGAAGCACTATATAAAGAAGCCCTGGAGCATATTGTCGGGGGCGTTAACAGCCCTTCACGCTCCTTTAAAGCTGTGGGCGGCGGCGCTCCAGTATTCATGAAACGCGCTAAAGGTGCTCATTTCTGGGATGAGGATGATAATCGGTATATCGACTATTTGGCGGCTTATGGCCCTATTATTACTGGACATGCCCATCCCCATATTACTAAGGCTATCAGCGAAGCGGCCGCGAACGGCGTATTATACGGAACCTCAACGGTATTGGAAATCAAACTGGCCAAGATGCTGAAGGAAGCAATTCCTTCTATGGACAAGGTCCGGTTTGTGAATTCTGGCACAGAAGCGGTTATGACAACGATTCGTGTTGCACGGGCCTATACGAAACGGAACAAGATCATCAAATTTGCCGGCTGCTACCACGGTCACTCGGATCTGGTACTTGTTGCCGCAGGCTCCGGCCCTTCCACGCTAGGCATACCTGACAGTGCAGGCATTACGACCAACATTGCGAGCGAGGTTATTACCGTACCATTCAATGATCTCGACGCGTTACGCCAAGCCTTGGAGCGTTGGAGCGACGATGTGGCGGCAGTCATGGTCGAGCCCATTGTCGGTAATTTTGGCATGGTCATGCCGCAACCCGGTTATTTGGAAGGGTTGTGCTCCATGGCGCGTGCGAACGGCTCACTCGTCATTTATGACGAGGTCATTACCGCATTCCGATTCCACTTCGGTTCCACCCAAACGTATGCAGGTTTGGACAACCATGATGCGATTCAGCCAGATTTGACCGCGCTGGGCAAAATCATGGGCGGTGGTCTGCCGATTGGTGCCTACGGCGGCAGCAAGCACATCATGGAGCAGGTTGCCCCACTCGGCCCAGCTTATCAGGCGGGTACGATGGCGGGCAACCCGGCGTCCATCTCGTCAGGCATCGCCTGCCTTGAAGTCCTTCAAGGGGAAGGCGTGTATGAAGAGATGGAACGTCTGGCTGTGAGGCTGACGGACGGTATCCAGTCCTCTGCCGAACGCTACGGCGTGCCATTGACGATCAACCGTATTCGTGGAGCGTTCTCGACGCATTTCTGTGATCATCCGATCACGAATTACGCGCAGGCGCAGGATACGGATAGCGAAGCGTTTGCATCCTTCTTCCGTCACATGCTGGATCGCGGTATTCATCTGGCACCATCCAAGTACGAAGCCTGGTTCCTCACAACAGCGCATACGGACGAAGATGTGGATACTACGCTGGAAGCGGCGGACGATTCGTTCCGGGCGATGTCACAAGGTAAGTAAACTAAACAGTAAGTTGATAAAATATGAATAGGATAAGAGCTGGAAGTAGTCTTAGGGATGGGTATCCGACCTCTGGGACTTCGTTCCGGCTTTTTTTCATTTCACAACTGTACCCGTACAGTTGCAGATTTTATGGATTGTATCAAGTTATGCCATCCGGGTATATTGAGAGAACCACAGGTTAAGGTCATTATTACGGAGGTTTATTATGAACAGTCGTTCCAGAAATGGAGCCGCCTATCTGGCAGCTCTCAGCTATGCAGCTATACTTGGATTTTCATTTTTATTTGTAAAATTGACAGTCACAGAGGCGAGCCCGCTGGATGTGATCGCCCACCGCTTTGCGCTGTCTTTTATCGCTTTGACCATTCCCGTGTTGCTCGGTTGGATCAAGATCAACATCAAGATGCGTGACATTCTGCGCATTTTACCACTGGCGCTGCTCTCGCCATTAGTGTATTTTCCACTGCAAGCCTTCGGGCTGATGAGCACTTCTTCATCGGAAGGTGGAATAATCCAAGCAACCGTTCCCATCTTTACGCTGCTGTTAGCTTCCTATTTTATTAAAGAGCGTACAACGGTAGTTCAGAAGATTTCCTTACTGCTCTCTGTCTTTGGCGTGGTTTTTATATTTGTGATGAAAAGTGGGGCACCGTTAGCATCCAGTAGCTATGGTGGTATTCTTCTGCTCGTGCTCTCTGCGATATGCCTATCCGGCTATAACGTACTGGCACGTCCATTAACACAAAAGTACAACCCAATGGAATTGACCTACGTTACCTCTATTTTGGGATGTATCGTTTTTAACGTGGTGGCACTGGGATATCATGCCATAGACGGCTCCATGAGCGCCTATACCGCTCCACTGGTGAAGCCTGGTTATTGGATGGCACTGATTTATCTGGGCATTCTGTCTACCCTCGTCACCTCGCTGTTATCGAGCTTTGCCTTGAAGTGGATCGAAGCCTCCAAAATGAGTGTGATCGGCAATTTATCCACCCTCATTTCCATGATTGCCGGTGCTTACATTTTGAAGGAGCAGCTCGCCTACTATCACATTATTGGGGCTGTGATGATCATTATCGGCGTGTTGGGTACCAATTTCGGAGGACGAAAAAACTTCACGCCAATCAAAACAACTTCGGCAAAATCACAAAAAACGGGCTAAAAATAGACACTCATTTGCCTGCAAAAAAAGAAATCTCCAGGCTGCGCAATTCCAGCCGAGAGATTTCTTTTTTCATTTCTTAGTCTTCGTCACATTAGATAGGGTACGCCATGACACTCATTAACGCCAATTCCGGCTGTGTCGTGTCCAATCTGCTATATTGTACGATTATGGGCACATCGCTAGTGACCGTAATTGCGTAAGGAATACCTACCGGAATCTGCTCGCCGGATTTCTCCAACGAGGCTGTTCGGATATGACGGGTTCGTCTTCCTTCCACCACCTCGATCAATCCCTCCAATGGCTCGCGGTCTTCAAAATAGATGTCTATACTCAGATTTGCCACACGTCTCCCACAATTCAGCACGCATATACTCTCATGACTGAGCAGCTCACCCCGGCTTTCCGGTGGAATATACCCATCGGGGATGACCCAGAATAGGCTGCCTCGCGGCTGATTAGCTACTTTTTCATGAGAAAGCTCCTGAGAAAGTTCAGTATCTCCCATGCTATCGGCCTCCTTTGACCTATGAATACTTTCGTTTCCCTATGTCCCTTCTTCTAGCCGTACGGATTCTCCTTGGTACGCAACAGTTGGGCCAGAAAAGCAAGCGCCAATCCCTGACCCCATCCCTGAATGCGTTTATATGGAACGTTTCGATAACCGTCAATATCGTTCATTACAGCAGTTCCAGCGGATACACCCGTGACTGTGCCGTCGTCCTTAATGCGGGAAAGAATACCTTCGATCGCCTTTTGGGTGTATTTGTTAAACAATCTTCCTTGCATAAGCAAGGCGGTCGCAATTCCTGCCGAGCCCGAGGTTTCCAGATAAGAGGTATCATCGTTCAGCACCGTATGCCACAGCCCTTCTGGGGATTGCAGCCGCACCAGTGCATTGAGCTGGTCACGCAGCGAGCCGTCGATGATCATATAAGATGGATGCTGCACCTCCACAAGTTTCAGCGCTTTTGCCATCGTGAGGGCTGCCCATGAATTGCCGCGCGCCCAATATATTCCTGACATCCGGCTTTGATTCGCATGATCCCATCCGTGATAATACAGATTCGTATCCGGGTCCTGCAAAAATTCTTCATGCCCGTGATATTGACGAACCCCATCCTCCCAATACTCCTTCTTGCCTAACAGATGACCGATGCGCAGCAAATAATAACCGGCCATAAACATCGTATCCACCCATGCTTGCTGCGGAAATACATCATGAAGTGAATTCACCGTATGCTGGAAAATGCCGTCGGCAAACCGCTCCGCTTTTTTGGCCAAAAATTCTGCCATCTCGATGGCAATATCAAGGTATTTTTGCTCACCTGTGGCCTGATAAAGCGTCAACAAACAGTGCCCGACAGAAACGCCGTTCACCGAGAGAGACGGAAGCCCATCCTCGATATTTTCGTCTACCCATTCTTTTAGCTTGGTCAGATACTTTTCGTTCCCTGTCGCTTCATACGCTTCGCATACTCCGTAAAAGGCTACTCCGCCCGGCCAATCCCAGCTGTAGTGCATTTGAAAGGTGCGTTCTACTACCCGGTCGATCACCTGCTTAACTTGTTCTTCATCAAAAATCAATGCAGGCATTTCCACGTCTCCCCCTTTGGTAAGTTTCACGTGAGTTACCTCCTTGACGCCCGTACATGAAAAGGTCGTCCTTCAACGTAAATACATGCGCAGCGGTTGCAAATCCAGTTCCTTCACAGCATCCACCACCATGTCTGCAATACGAACCGCGCCATTCTCATGAAAATGCGTGTTATCCTCTAAGCCGCCGGAAAAGTTCATGTATTCACCAGGCAGCAACCACATAAAAAGCTCTTTACTCTCTTCGGGACCCAGCTGCTCATATAACTCCTGCGTGCAGGCAGACAAATCAATCAGCGGTACATTCGCTTCTTCCGCCAGCTCACGAACCGCTGTTACATAGTCACCATGTGTATCAGATAGCGTACCATCCTCGTTAAAATAGCGACGATGTACGGGCGTGACCAGTACCGGGGTTGCCCCATGGCTTCTTGCGCCGTCGATATAGAGGCGAAGATGCTCCTTGTAGGTTGTAAAAGGCTCTGTAGCCCGCTCCGGATCAGGCTTCTGATCATTATGACCGAACTGGATGAACAGGAAATCTCCTGCCTTTATTTCGCCCAAAATGACACCCAGCCGTCCTTCGTCCACGAAGCTTTTGGAGCTTCGTCCCGATACGGCATGATTATCCACGCAGACATCATGCTTGAACAGGGCGGGCAAAGCCTGACCCCAGCCTGTATACGGATAGCCGGATGCGTCCTGATCCGTAACCGTGGAATCTCCGGCTAGGAATAGCCGGAGATTCTGTGGAGCTGGCGCAATCTCCAGCGCATTGAGCCGTGGCGCGGTGCCTGACACGGTGAGGCGTAGTTTGCCACCCCGTACAGGCACCGCAAACAGCGCTTCGGTGAACTGGCCCGGCAGCGTGTGTACTGGGGGAAGCATGTGCTTGCCTTCACCAGCCTTGAGTCGCGTGAGCGTTTCCGCCTGCGAATCGCCGACCAGTATAGTGACGAGATACAGCCCGTCTGGCACATCTGCAACAAATGCAGCGTTCAGTGGAATACAAAAGCTGCTTCGCAGCCGCGTACGTGCATCCTTGGCTGCACTCTGCCTTTTTCGACCGTACACATGCTCCGTAGTCTCAAAGCCATAGCCCTGTTCAGTTGTATATAAGCAATCCGGAGACACTCCCTTGTAGCCATCCGCAGGCTCCCCCGGACCAAAATCAAACTTCCACAATTTACTCACCTCTCAGCCATCGCCCTCAAATCCCGTCCATTCAATCGCACAAACCCGGATGCCTTCCATTTCCACTCGTAAGCTTCATAACTCACGCTATGGATTTTGGATCTTACCCCTTCAAACCACTCGTACTCATTCCTTCTACAATTTGCTTCTGGAATGCGAAGAATACAGCGATAACTGGAAGCAGGCTTAGGATAGACATCGCGAACATTCCTCCCCAGTTGGAAGCCGACTCGCTGTCGAGGAACATCTTGAGTGCAATAGATACGGTATATTTCTCTGGCGAATTCAGATACAGTACCGGACCAAGCAAATCCTCCCACTTCCAGTAGAAAGAGAAGATTGCCGCTGTAGCCAACGACGATTTAAGTAAGGGTAAAATAATTCTGAAATACAGCCGGAACTTGCCGCATCCGTCAATCGTCGCCGCCTCATCCAACTCTGCTGGAATCGTCCGTATAAACTGCACCATTAGAAAGATGAAGAACGGCATCCCGAAGAAGGAGGGTACCACTAACGGTAAGATCGTATTGATCCAACCGAGCTTGGTGAAAATAATATATTGCGGTACCAGTACCACATCCCCTGGTAGCATAAGCGTCACCATCATCAAAGCAAACCACAAGTTACGCCCTTTGAATTTCAAGCGTGCGAAGCCAAATGCGATCAATGAGGAGGAAAGCACAGCTCCAATCGTTGAAATCACCACGATCGTGAGCGAGTTCAGAATGTACGTGCCAAAGTTGTAGCCAGTCGTCCCTTTCCAGCCTGTTACATAGTTTTGCCAGATCCATTCTGTAGGGAAAAGCGAGGATGCCGTGACGAATATCGTCCGACTTTCTTTAAACGAGCTGAACAGCATCCAAAAAACAGGATACAGCATCAGGAGCGCCAGTGCAGCAACCAGTATGTGATAAATTGGCCATTTGACCGTTTTCCATGCCATCAGTATCAGCGCCCCTTTTCCGTTTCATAAAATACCCAGTATCTGGAGGTTATAAATAAAATCGCTGTCAGTATCCCAATCATAATGAGCATGACCCAAGCCATGGCTGCC
This sequence comes from Paenibacillus sp. FSL R10-2748, assembly GCF_038005565.1. Classification (NCBI taxonomy): domain Bacteria; kingdom Bacillati; phylum Bacillota; class Bacilli; order Caryophanales; family Paenibacillaceae; genus Paenibacillus; species Paenibacillus sp. FSL R10-2748. Next base: position 432,564 of record NZ_JBBOTK010000005.1, on the reverse strand, counting down.
GCATATCCCATGTTGCTGAACATAAACGCCTGCCGGAACAGATACAGTGAATGCAGCATCGTTCCATCCATCGGACCTCCTTCGCCCTTAGAAATAACATAAGCCGGGACGAAGGTCATAAAGGCGCTGATCGTCTGCATAATCAGATTAAATAGAATAATGGGGCTAAGCAACGGCAGCGTAATACTGAAAAATTTTCGTACTGGCTTAGCGCCATCTACACTGGACGCCTCGTACAATTCAACAGGAATGTTCTTCAAACCTGCCAGAAAAATCAGCATAGAGGAGCCAAATTGCCATACGGACAGGGTGATCAGCATCGTAAGCGAAGCATCCGGATCACCAAACCATTTCACCGGGGTCGCCCCTAGAGTCGAAAGCAGGCTGTTCACTATGCCGTTATTACTGAAAATGTTCCGCCACATAATCGATACCGCAACGCTACCTCCGATAATGGATGGCAGATAGTACATCGTCCGATAGGTGCCGACCATGCGCGATTTGGTATTCAAAATCATAGCCACAAACAGCGCGAAAATCAGTCGCAACGGTACACCGACCAATACATACGTAAACGTGACCCTGATCGAATTCCAGTATTTCGGGTCGCCTGTGAACATCTTTTCGAAGTTACCCAGACCAATCCATTTGGGCGGGGTGAACAGGTTGTAGGTGGTAAAGGACAGATACAGCGAAATAAACATTGGAATTAACGTAAACGCCAGAAAGCCCACAATAAAAGGGCTGATAAACGCATATCCGGTCATATTGGCTTTCAAGCTCTGATGATTTCGCAAGCTCATCAAGCCTCCCTTCTGTTGCATTTAAAGAATTAGTAAAACTTTATATTGTCAATAATTCGTTGTTATGAGAATAATATCGTGATGTCTGCAAAGGGTGCTTATGCAGTTGGTTCGTCGAATCAACCGTGCGCAATCATGTTTTGGACTACGCACGGTTAACTTAACGAAATGTTCCTTCGATCCTATCGATTCTTATGCTAAAACGTTGTCAGATATCCTAAAGGTCTCATTACGCTTATTATTGCTTGTTATTCGCAAGGATGGTATTCGCATCAGCCCGGAATTTGGCCGCTGCGTCTTCAGCCGTCATCTGTCCAAAATTGACCTGCTCAATATAATCGGTCAGAGTCGCAATCACTTCCGGCGATCCGACTGGTGGCGGCGGGCTCATTGGAGAAGCCTTCGGCTCCATGGAAGCTACAAATTCAAACACCTGCTTCGTAGGCTCGCTCAACTCTGGTGCAACAGCTTCCTTGATTTTGGCGGAAATCGGCACGCCCCGTTCGCCTTTAATCAATTTATTCGCTTCTACATCGTTCATCCAGAAATCAATAAACTTAGCGGCTTCATCCTTCACCTGTGAACGGGAAGCAACCGTCCAGTACATCGTAGGCTGCATATATACGCCTTTTTCCATATTCGGCCCAAACATCGGAGCCAGTGCCATTGGGCGGTTAACGACCTGCTGTAAGCCCACATACTGATTGGACCACTGCCAAATACCGATACCTGTTCCTTTTACGATATCGGATTCCTCAAGAATCCCCTTGGTCTGGTTCATGATTTCAGGAGGCGGGGTCGCTCCCTTCTTAATCAGATCAGCCAATCCGCTGAAGAAGTCAACAAACAGCTTATCGTCGTCATACCCCAATCCTGTTCCTTCCGCATTGTAGAGAGTTTTTCCTTGCGTACGCAAATAGTAGTGGAAGAAAATATCGGCAGCCATCGAGCTGTCAAAGTATACTTTATTGGAACCAGCCTTTAAAGCCATCTCTTTGTATTGATCCCATGTCCAGTTGTCAGGAATTTTGTCTATACCCGCCTTCTTGAGCAACGCCGGATCATACTGGAAACCCAGAACATTAACACCGGTTGGGATACCATATTGCTTTCCAGCAATTACGCCGGTTTTGAGTACATTTTCTGTCACATCAGCAACCTGAATTTTTTGATTCAAGTAGGGCGCGAGATCCTCCAGTTGACCATTTTTTGCATATTGGCTAATGTACGAAATGTCCATTTGCACGATATCCGGCAACTGATTAGCCGCAGCCTGCGGAGCGAGTTTTTTCCAATAGTCATCAAAAGAGGCATATTCCACATCAATCGTTACATTTGGATTTTTCTGCTTATACAAATCAACGACCTTTTGCGTGTATTCATGACGCGTATCCGATCCCCACCAAGCGATACGTAACTTTACTTTCCCGTCTGCACTTGTGCCCGAATTGCCGCCGCCGTCCGCTCCGCTACATGCCGTCGTCAAAACGAGCAGCATAGCTATGATCAGAAACCATCCCTTTTTGCTCACCTATCTCTCCCCTTTTCGCTGTTCTAGAAAGGAGCCAAATTACGAGTGACAACGCACTTTCGCAATTTTGATAGCGTTTACATTAGCTCCTGTTGTTATTTTCCCAAAAGCCGAGAAACATTGGAATACACAAATCAGGTTTCCTGGGTTTAAAAAACAGTGGGACTCCATACGCTCATCCCCGTTCATGTGATTTAATGTACTCGGAAGGCGTCATACCCGCCCACTTTTTGAACACCTGGCTAAAATATTGTGCGTTCCCACCGAAGCCGAACCATTCCGCCAGCTCAAACACCTTCACGTCTCCGGTCTCCCGAATATGCTCAGCCGCACGTTCGATCCGATAACGATTGACGTAGTGTGAGAAGTTTTCGCCCGTCACCTTTTTGAATATCTTCCCTAAGTAGTCGGAATTCATATACAGCATTTGACCTGCCACTCCGTTCAGCGACAGATCCGATTTTCTGTAGTTTTGCTCAATAATAGTGATCATTTTATCAACGGTGGAAGATTGGCGATACACATTACTTTTATAATAGATTGCGGTCATTCGTTCGGCAGCTTCCTGTACAAAAGATTTGAGACATGCCAGCGTTTTTTGCTCTGCCAGCACCACCATTCGGCTCGTAAACGCCGCACGCTCTTCTTCGGGGCATATACGGATCATAGCGGCATAGAGCTGAAGCACATAGGAGCGGGTCACGGAAATTTCCAGCTTCATACGGGACAGAATACCGAACAACCGATCCACTTCCTGTGCAACCTCCACCGTATTTCCAGCCTTGATCAGCAGACCGAACTTCTCCTCGTCCAGCTCCAAATCTGCCATCTCCCGGGTATCCTCAGCCGCTAAATCCTCCTTCGTAATCAGACTGCCCTCCCCGGTGTAAAAACGGTGATTCATACAATGCAGTGTCTCCCGATACATCCCCCGTGAATGCTGCATACTATCCGACTCACTAACTGCGACCGTTACCTCCAGCTTGTAAAAGCGATGAAATGTCGCACGTACCGCTTCAATCTGTTTCATAAACCGTGACGTGTCATCCTCACTTTCCAGCACGATGAGCAATTGCCCCTGCATGGTCGTACTGAGCAAGACATCATCCATCAAATCTGCCGCTATATTTTGCAATGCAAACAAATGCTCCGGCTCATGGGATTCCTCCACCCGCAGCAGCAGCATTCGAACCTGCTTATCTTGCAATTCAAGTCCGAATAACCGCTCATAAAAAGCGATATCGCGGCTACCGTAAGTTTTATAGGAAATAAACTCCTTCAAAAAGTGTTCCTTCACATGAGGCAGCATACGCTGAAAATCTAGCTTCATCCGGTTTACAAACTGCTTGCGTTCTTCCTGCTCCTCCCGCTCCTGCCCCAACTCGGTCAGAGCCTCATGAATTTGCCGCTCATTGCATGGCTTCAACAAGTAGTGCTTCACCCCGTATTGCATGGCCCGACAGGCATAGTCGAAATCTTTGTAACCAGACAACAGAATGAAACGAACGTCTGGAAAGTGCTCCGTCGTTTTGGCAACCAGTCCGATACCGTCTAGTCCAGGCATAGAGATGTCGCTAATCACAAAGTCAGGCGGGCTGGCCTGAATCTGATCATAAGCCTCAATCCCATTACGTGCCGTACCCACCAATCTCGTTCCCGCTTTACCCCAATCAACCACCTGCGATATGCCTTCCAAAATCATACGCTCATCATCAACCAGTAGCACCTTGTACACGACCCTGATCCCCTTTCACATATGGAATACAGACATGAATCGACGTTCCTGTTCCTGACTCGCTATGCAGCTCTATCCCCCAAGGTGTACCAAATGTCAGGTTAATCCGTTCTTGAATATTCGTAAGTCCAATGCCCTGCCCACGAGTCGTGACCTGCCCGCTCCGCAGTTTTTCCAAGAAATCCGGCGTCATTCCCGGTCCGTCATCTTCAACTCGCAGAAATAGAGCCCCCTCGCTTTCTCTCGCAATAATAGCAATCCGACAGGGTTCAATTCGCGGCTCCAACGCATAATGGATGGCATTCTCCACCAAAGGCTGAAGCGTTAGCTTCGGAATTTGCGCATCCATCAGTTCTTCCGGGACATCCAGATGGAAAACGAGACGCTCATCAAAACGTGTTGTTTGGATCGTTACGTAGCTCCTTACAATATCCAGTTCTTTTCGAAGCGGAATCAGTTGCTCTTCAAAACTGACCGCACTACGCAATAGAAAAGCAAGTGCTTCCACCATCTCTGAAATCCGATCCTGCTTATTGGCCTTGGCGAGCCAGTTCACGGATTCCAGCGTGTTGTATAAAAAATGTGGATTAATCTGTGCTTGTAGTGCCTTTAGCTCTGTTTCCCTCAGTAATAGCTGCTTGGCAACATTTTCATTAATGAGCTCACGAATGCGGCGAATCATTTTCTTATATGTCCGATGTAGCAAGCCTACCTCGTCCTGTGTGGAAAGGGGGACCGCGCCAAGTGCTTCTTCTTCCAAACGGTCGAGATCGCCTTTTTCTATTTTACGCATGTTCTGGATTAGTTGAACGATCGGTTTGGTAATGCTGCCTGACAACCTAGCTCCCAGTGCCAATGCAATAAGAAGCATAATGACAAAAATAGCGCTTACAACTTCTTTAATGATCGTAATGCTGCGAAACATATCATCGAAGGGGGTCATATGCAAATACGTCCAACCCGTATAAGAGGATTTGATTTGAGCAGCGAAAAAGGTTCCTCCTGAGTAGGTCGCAATCCCGTAAGGCTGCTTCCGACCAAGCTCGGCCTGAATATCACTCTCACTCAATAGTGGTGTTTCGGGATAAATCATCCGCCTTCCATCTGTAATCATCAGTTGTCCGTCACGGCCGGAGGTTTGCACGCGGTCCGCTACAATCCGGTCAATTCGCACACGAATCGCAAGCGTTCCGAGCCCATTCAGCGTAAAATTGGAATCGGTAAAGGATTTGAACTGCCGAGCTGCCAGCAAGGAGGAATGGCCTGCCGCATACCATGCATTGGAACCGTCATGTTCGTCTGCCAGCTCCGACAGGGTGGATCGAAGTTCTTGGGGAATACCTTCGCGGTTGCCCGCACTCATGACCTGTCCCTCTTTATCGATCACTATCATAGAATAGACATAGGTCTCAGAGCCGGCAAAGGCGACGAGCCTATTCGTTATTTTTTTACGCAGCACCATTTTGGCATAAGGTGACGTTTCCTTTTCCAATTGCAGCAAATAACGTTGAAGCTGCTCGTCCGTTGTTACCTTGAAAGTAACTTTTTCCACATCCTTCAACTCATTTTCTATACCGATTGAAGAAATATTGAGTACTTCGGATGTTTTTTTGTACATTTGATTATCATAAATATGAAATACGTACTTAAGTATGACTGCAACTACTGCAAAATTAACCAGCATAAGCACCGTAATCAGTAGTACCATTTTATGATGGATTCCAGCATTTTTGTAAGCGCTTTTAAAGTAGGTAATCAGTGAATGTCGCCTCCTTTATAACATACAAAATACCCCATGCCTTGGTCATTCGGCAAGAGGTATTTGTATTTGCTTAGCGTTGATCGGATGGTTTCGATTTGTCCGCCTTGCTCATATATTCGTCGTATCGGTCATCAAGTTCACGTGCCATACTCCGGTATTTACGCGTCTCCTCAACAATGGGATCGATATGAGTCTGAATCCGCACCTCATATTTAGGGCTGAGCCGTTCCCGCTTTTTGGCCTCATTCTCACGAATTTCGCCTTCCGTCAGCAGTTCACTGAGCTGGCGTTCCAATTCTTCGGATTGGCTCATCGCGATTTCCTCCTTCAGGATGATGGTCTACGTAGAATTATAACCCGGTTGCGTCTGCTTCTTTCAGCACTTGAATAAGTTGAGAATGAATAGCTGTATTCGTAGCTGCAATATGCCGTACACTCAGGTCATAAGGTCTGCCCAATGTATCGGTGATGGTACCGCCTGATTCCTGTACCAGCAAAGCGCCCGCTGCTACATCCCACGCATTCAAACCAATTTCGCAATAAGCCGACAGCCGTCCTGACGCTACATAAGCCAGATGCAATGCTGCCGATCCCAGCGCCCGAATGCCACGTACTTGAGGTGTAAGAACCTGCGTAATTTTCATATTTAGCGGTTGTGCATACGTACGGTCCGGTGGGAAGCCGATGCAGACCAGACTATCTCCCAGTGTTTCTTCTCTCGATGCTTGCATGCGATTGCCATGTACATACGCGCCTTTTCCTTTTTCCGCTACAAACATTTCATCACGGGACGGATCATAAATGACCCCGACAATCACCTCTCCACGATGGGCCAAGGCAATAGACACACTGTAATACGGCAGACTGTGTACAAAATTGGTAGTGCCATCTACCGGATCAATAATCCATAAATATTCCTCTTCACGGGCAGCCTCTAATGCGCGGGCCGAAGCTTCGGCTCCCGGCTCTACACTCTCTTCACCCAAAATAGCATGATCGGGAAAATGGGTCAGAATCAGTCTGCGAATCATCTGCTCTGCACCTTTATCTACCTCGGTCACTAGATCCGTAGGAGACTGTTTGGTATTCAAATGTTCAACAGTTCCCAGTCTGCTCTTAATCCATTCCCCGGCTTTGGATGCCGCGTTAATAGCCACGGCAGTATAGCTTTTTCCTGATACGATATAGGGAACCTTTTCGTTTTCATGTTCGTTCAACGTGTTCACTCTACTTTCTATATCATTGTTACGTGGTTTATGAAGCTGCCCTACAGCACAGTCTCTTAACCATCTCTGTTTCATTACAAGTTTGCTAGTTTACACATTCTAGTATACACAATAAACTGCATAAAGTTTCTCTAAATGGGAGCTTTATCCGCGAAATGCCACTTTCTAAGGCATAATTTCTACGGAAGCCCCATCCAGCACTTTAACCCCATTGTCTTCCTGAAGGCGCAGTTCATTCATCAATCCGAATAACGCTTCATCCTTAAGCTTGGCTTCAAGCATGACATCAATCCGATCCGTATATCCGGCAATATTGCGCAAAAAGGTAAGCAACGGCTCCACTAGAACACCGTCCGCATGGCCCCGGGGATCTTTTTCACTTTTGGGACTGGACGCATGGATTTTGGGCGGCAATGGATGATCAACAGAAGATCCGGCTTGGGCCAATTCCCCTTTCCAGGTATCCAAAATATCCGGCCATAGCTCCCACGGCTTTTCCCCCTCATTATTCACCCATTGATGATGAATATCGAGAACCATCGGCAACCCCGTCAATTTGCAAGCCTCCAGCGTTTCCACCGCATTGAACGTTTTATCATCATTTTCCAGCGTTAACCGTTCTCTTAACGAAAGATCCAGCACACTAACCTGCTCTACAAAACGCTGGCCTGAGGTCACCTTATCTCCGTATGCACCACCAATATGAATGTTGTTCTTGGCTTCGGCACCGAGCCCCATGGCCTCCAGCATCGCTTTGTGGTACTTCAGATCATTAATGGAGCTCTGCAACACCTCAGGACGGGGAGTGCTTAACACTGTAAAATGATCGGGGTGAAACGATACCCTCATCCTATTCGCCTTGACATAGTTCCCTACCTCTGCAAAATCAGCAGCAAGCGCCTGAAACGGGTCCCAATCCCGCAGATCCTGATGGGTCGCGAGCGGAATCAGCTTAGATGAGAAACGATAGACCTGGATATCACTCGCGCGATTATGGCGCAGCAGCCTCAAAGTATTATGGAGATTTTCGGCTGCTATCCGTTCTAGCTTGCGGATCGCAGCTTCTCGGTCTCCAATCTTGGTAAAGCTGCTCATTGTCATGGTTTTAGAGGGGGATGCATTTTGCACGGTAACCGACATGGCTACATAACCGAACCTTACGATCATAGGGTGTCTTCCTTTCAGCAGTCGCAGTAGATGGTAAGGCCGCTTTCGTTCTGTGACCTAAAACCCTTTTCTACTGATCATACCCGGAAAAGCACCTGCTGATTCGGTGTTATCGCACAAATTGCAAGAAGGAAACAGCTAGGATTGCTGCTGTGCTCCAAAAAACATTTCATCCGCCAATGCGGTCTGAATTCTCGCTTCCTCTTCATTCAGCTTACGAATGAGAATCATTTCAACTTCGGTCACTTCATCGCCCTGGAAATTAATTTCGGCGATACAGCCCACAATCTGCACGATGGCTACTGCCACGTTATCCACGCTGTAAGCGATGACCTTCTGGCCTGTCGGAAACACGCGCAGCCCGGATTTAACCATCTTGCCACGTCCGTATTCCAGCAGTTCGTAAAGTTCTTGTTCGCTCTTGAATTTGCACACTGAGTTAAATTCAGTTTGAAAGCCCATGTGTAGCCGCCACCTTTCATGATTAAGGGTTTAGTGTTGTGCTCAAAGATATGCCATTTATATGAACAAAAAGGAGAGTGATCAGCTCCCCTTTGTTTCGTTTATGAGTTCTCGTAGTGCAGTGCCGACCTGCGCTCATAACGCTCCAGTGCAAGGGCAATCATGCGGTCCAGCAGACTTGCATAGGATACGCCTGTTTCTCTCCACAGTAATGGATACATACTGAACGGTGTAAAACCAGGCATTGTATTCACTTCATTAATAAGGATATGTCCGTCCGAGCGTCTGACGAAGAAATCGGCACGGGAAATCCCGCAGCCTTCTAGAGCGCGGAATGCTTGCAATGCGGCTTCACGAATACGATCTGCCACTTCCTCATCCAACGGTGCCGGAATAAGCATTTCCGATTGGCCATCCGTATATTTGGCAGCGTAATCGTAATAATCACTCGCCGATACAATTTCACCCGGTACCGAGGCAATCGGCTCATCATTGCCCAGTACGCTGACCTCAATCTCACGGGCATCGACGTACTCCTCGACAATCACCTTTAGGTCAAATTGCAAAGCCAGATCTACAGCCTTTTCCAGCTCTTCTCGGTTGCTGGCTTTGGAAATACCGACACTTGATCCCAGATTGGCTGGTTTGACAAAGCAAGGATAACCTAGCTCGGTTTCCATGTTACGTACCAGATCATGACTGGTTTGTGCCCACTGTGTACTATTAAAATAACAGTATTTCACTTGCGGCAATCCTGCATGCTCAAACAGCTTCTTCATGACGCCTTTATCCATACCTGCTGCCGAAGCCAGCACTCCTGCACCGACATAAGGCATATCCGCCATTTCGAACAGCCCCTGAATCGTTCCGTCCTCGCCAAAGGTGCCGTGCAGCAACGGAAACAGCACATCCAGCGTCTGCTCTCCGTACAGCTTGCCGAACAATGTATCTAATGCCGCCTTGGTGTCACCCTCTGCGCGTTCCAGCTTCAATTGCTCTACAGAAGCCAGAGGAGCGCTTAATAGCGCCCCTCTACGCCAATCGCCAGCCTTCGTAATATAAAAAGGAATAATCTCGTATTTCTCATAGTTAAAAGCGTTCATTACCGCATACGCCGTTTGCAGCGAAACCTCATGTTCACCCGATTTGCCACCGTACACCAGCCCTACGGTCAATTTTTGATTTGCCATGCCTATCCTCCGCTTTCCTGCTTTCGTCATGTGACTGATTTGCATCAATGTACCTGTTATCCATCATCTCATTTAAAAATAGTCGGCGATGTGATAAAAGCGATATACCGTGTTGTCGGTCCACGCATACGAATTTTTATAGTCCCAATAACGATGTCTGGAGCTTACCGTATGTGCATTGACTAGCGGCATGCCGCCCGCATCAAAGGCCGTGACCACCGTGCTGTGCTGGAAGGTTCCGTCACCATCCCAATCGTAAAAAATGACGTCCCCCAGCATGAGCTGCTCTGGGCGACTCACCTGCTCAGCGGTCAACCCCCATGAGCTGGAGCCCAAATACCGCTCCAGACTGTTGGAAACTGCCCAACTGTAGCTCCACAGCTCACGTCCGGCGACCCGTCCTTTATACCACCAGCCCGATTCTCTTTTACCAGTATAGTGGATCGGTGCTCCCCCTGCAAAGAGGCATTGCGAGATATAATTGGTGCAATCCACATCAAAACCTTCAAACTCCGGATTGAAGCTATCCCACCACTGATCTGCATAGGCCGCTGCTTCTTCGCGGCGATATCGGCTGGGACGTGCTGATGAGCCGAAGCCCAGCACACCGCGATTCAGCAGCGGCAGATTTCCTCCTTGATTAAACGAAGCCTGTTCAAAAGGAACCTCTCCCCCCGCAGGTTTCCTTTCTGCCGGATCGCGCTCAATTCTCGCTACCTGCCAGGCTTCACCCTCGCGTGTGAACGTCAGACGCTCCCGTTCAATCCGATCCTCCCGGTGAGTCATCCCGCCCTTCTCATAAAAGAGTCGGACATGCAGTTGTACATCTACCACAGCCTCATCCGGAGTATCCTGCACCATTCGTAGCGGCTTGGCGCGTGTCTCGCTGCGTAGGGGAACAGCGTCCCGTTCGTTGTACCACTGCTCCAATCTGGCCGCACGTGCTGCTCGTTCCATCCGCTGCCCCACCTCCAGATACTCATCTGGCTGCGGTACACCATTCACTTCACTGCGATTGTATTGATTCACGTAAGCAAAAAGGGCCTGTTTCCATTCCCGCTCCCCCATCCCAATCCCTCCATATTCGTCCCGCTATCCTTTTCCGGGGATAACCGGAATGATGTATAACTTCCTTTCTTCCCTCTCTGGTCTGAAATGCTCTCTATCTATAAGTATGAATCTCTAAAGCTTGGTATGAACATCGAAACGCGAGGGAGCGGAACGTTTTATTTTCCAATCTGCAACGCATCATTTAGGCCAAAAAAACTTTACGGAACCGTCTGAAAACGGTATACTTAATCCAAAAGCAATCATTTTGAAATCACGTTTCATCTAATGAAACAAATTACATTGATCGCAACCTCTAACACGTAATGAACCACTGAAGATGTAATTGAGAACGCAACCAATTTAAACCAACTGTGCAAGACGTCGAAAAAACGACATCCCTATTTTCCCCCAAGCATCCACTTCAAGGAGGTAATACTTATGTCAGGAAAAGATCAATTCTCCATTGCCCGTAGTCTCGAAGTTAACGGTAAGCCTTATCGCTACTATAGTCTTAAGGCACTGGAGGAACAAGGAAAGAGCGGTATTGCCAAGCTGCCTTTCTCCATTAAAGTGTTGCTGGAAGCCGCGGTTCGCCAATTTGACGGACGCGCCATTACAGAAGAACATGTGCAACAGCTGACAGGATGGGCTGAGGATCGTGACACCAACAAGGAGATTCCGTTCATTCCTGCACGCATCGTGCTTCAGGATTTTACCGGTGTCCCGGTGGTTGTCGATTTGGCAGCTATGCGTGATACGGTGAAAAAAGCGGGCGGTGATCCGAAACAAATCAATCCGCTCGTCCCTGTCGATCTCGTTATCGACCACTCGGTCATGGTCGATGCTTTCGGTACCAGTGATGCGCTGGATTACAATATTAATGTAGAGTTTGAACGCAACGAGGAGCGGTACCGTTTTCTGCGTTGGGCGCAAACGGCGTTCAACAACTTCCGCGCCGTTCCGCCATCCACCGGTATCGTCCATCAGGTCAATCTGGAGTATCTCGCCTCCGTGGCCGCCACCAAAACCATTGACGGCGAAACGGTCGTCTTTCCAGATTCCCTCGTGGGAACAGACTCCCATACCACGATGATTAACGGCCTTGGTGTTGTTGGCTGGGGTGTCGGCGGGATTGAGGCAGAGGCGGGTATGCTGGGGCAACCGCTGTATTTTGTCACTCCCGATGTGATTGGCTTCAAGCTGACAGGCAGTCTGACGGAAGGCTCTACCGCCACCGATCTGGCGCTCACTGTAACGCAAATGCTGCGTAAAAAAGGCGTAGTCGGCAAATTCGTGGAATTTTACGGGCCTGGTCTGGCTAACATCAGCTTGGCTGACCGTGCGACAGTTGCCAACATGGCACCGGAATACGGCGCAACGATTGGCTTCTTCCCGGTCGATGCGGAAACGCTGGCCTACCTGCGCAGCACCGGACGTTCCGATGAGCAAGTAAGCCTCGTAGAGGAATATTACAAAGCCCAAGGCATGTTCCGCACATCCGATACACCGGACCCTGTGTTCAGCGATACGATTGAGCTGGATCTGGCTTCGGTTGTACCGAGTCTCGCCGGACCCAAACGTCCGCAGGACCGTGTTGAGCTTAGCCGCATGAAAGAAACGTTTGAAGGCATTATCCGTACCCCGGTGGACAAAGGCGGCTATGGACTGAGCGATGAAAAAATCGCACAGAAGATTCCGCTGACCCATCCGGACGGCTCCACCAGCGAGTTGGGTACAGGAGCAGTCGTTATTGCAGCTATCACAAGCTGCACGAATACCTCCAATCCAAGCGTTATGCTCGGTGCGGGCTTGCTGGCCAAAAAAGCAGTGCAGCGCGGGCTCAAAACTCCAGGCTATGTTAAAACCAGCTTGACACCAGGCTCCCTCGTCGTGACGGAATACCTGCAAAAAGCCGGATTAATCGGACCGCTCGAAGCCCTCGGCTTCCATGTAGCAGGTTACGGCTGCGCGACCTGTATCGGTAACTCCGGCCCACTTCCTGACGAAGTGAGTCAAGCCATCACAGACAATGATTTGACGGTTGGAGCAGTCATTTCCGGCAACCGGAACTTTGAAGGTCGTGTGCATGCGCAAGTAAAAGCCAACTATCTCGGCTCACCGCCACTGGTTGTCGCTTATGCGCTGGCAGGCACAGTGAACATTGATTTGGTGAATGATCCGCTCGGTTACGATCAGGACAATCAGCCTGTCTACCTGAAAGATATCTGGCCAACCTCCGAGGAGATCAAGGAAGCCATCAGCCTGTCTCTCAGCCCGGATATGTTCCGTCGTAAATATGAGAATGTATTTACTGCCAACGAAAAATGGAACTCCATTCCGGTTCCTGAAGGCGAACTATATGAATGGGATGAAAAATCAACTTATATTCAAAATCCACCATTCTTTGAAAAACTTCAGGATGGCGTGCAGGATATCAAGGAAATCCGTAATGCCCGTGTGCTTGCCCTGTTGAATGATTCGGTCACAACCGACCATATCTCACCAGCAGGCAACATTGCTCCTTCCAGCCCGGCAGGACTGTACTTGAAGGAGCATGGCGTGGAACGCAAGGACTTCAACTCCTACGGCTCCCGTCGCGGTAACCACGAGGTCATGATGCGCGGTACATTCGCCAACATCCGTATCCGCAACAATGTGGCTCCAGGTACTGAAGGCGGCGTGACCAAATACTTGCCAACGGATGAGGAAATGTCCATCTATGATGCATCCATGAAATATCAGGCAGCCGATCAAAACCTGATCGTCATTGCTGGTAAGGAATACGGCACAGGCAGTTCCCGTGACTGGGCGGCCAAAGGTACGCTTTTGCTGGGTGTTAAGGCTGTCATTGCCGAAAGCTTCGAGCGGATTCACCGCAGTAACCTGGTCGGCATGGGTGTACTGCCTCTGCAATTCCAGGAAGGCTATGGCTGGTCCAGCTTGGGTCTGAACGGTCGTGAAACGTTTGACATTCTTGGCATCGACAATGACGTGAAGCCTGGTCAAGAGCTTACGGTTGTGGCTAAACGCGAGGATGGCACGAAGTTCGAATTCCCGGTAATTGCCCGTCTGGACAGCACTGTCGATATCGACTACTACCACAACGGTGGTATTCTGCAAACCGTATTGCGTCAAATGATCGAAAGCTAAGTTTATGAACTTCATATGTGAAGAACCCCCGTTTTGCAGATAAAGCTGCAATCGGGGGTATTTTTTTATTTATATAAACCGAACTTAAGAGTTACCTATAGCGCCACTGCGCAGTCGGATGGTGCTTCGCTTGTACAGCACCATTCCGCCTACTCCGTTTTGATGTTCATTTTTCAAGTTCATCTTATTTATATAAAACAAAAAAAGTCGATCCCTCAGGACCGACTTCTAGCCACGTTCTCTTATAACCCTACCTTCGCACGCGAGTTACTTCGAAATATCCAAAAAGCCCTCTCCGAACACGTCCCGCACGTCATGAATGGTGATAAATGCTGCTGTGTCGATGGCTTTCACTATCTTTTTAAGCGCTGACACCTCTTGTTTACTAATGACGATATACAGCACTTCTTTTGGATTTTTAGTGTAATATCCGTGGCCTGACAGGACGGTAACTCCACGATCCATTTTCGTGATGACCATCTCGGCAATTTTATCTTGGTGCTCCGAAATGATCATGACCGCTTTTTTAGGGTTTAGTCCTTCGATCATGAAGTCCATCACCTTCGTACCAACGTACAAAATAACGATAGTTAGCATCAATTTTTCTGGACCAATAATAAAATAGGAAGAGAACGCGACAATCAAATCAAAAAACAGCAGGCCATAGCTGATATTCCAATCCAGATACTTGTTGGCAATTCGGGCTAAAATGACCGTTCCCGCCGTAGTGCCACCTACACGTACAATTAAGCCAATGCCGACCCCCACCAAAACTCCGGCAAATACAGCATTAATCGTCGGCTCATGCGAATCAATCCGCCAGTTGACCGTTAAATGTAGAAACAGCGAGTTAAAAGCGACCGCAATTATAGTGTACAGGGTCGTTCTCTTGTCCAAAAATTTATATCCGACAATCAACAGCAAGCCATTGATCACCAGATTGACGATCGAGGGAGACCACTGAAACAGGTAGTACAAAATGATCGTAACCCCTGTAACGCCCCCCTCACCAAACTCATTCGGGATCACAAACAGATTAACAGCTAGCGCGAAAAAAAACGCACCCAGAATAATAAATGCGATATCTGCAATACTTTTTTTCATATATGCTCTAATCCTTTCTCTAACATTTCAAAGGATGAATCGCCAGATGGATTGGCTGACTCTTGTTGCCAAAATACGCTGACAACCAGTTCATGGTATCTACTACCAAACATAAAGTCAATACAACTTTGACACTTTAATTCGCCACCAGACTGCCTCAATCCTGACTTGGATTCCGCAAAATTCTCCTTTTACAAGGTTATTCGACAAAATAACACAATCCCGACTACTAAACTAAGAAAACGGGCCTCTAGCCCTTGTTTTAGACCTAGGCACATTTTCCTCTAAAACGACCATCCTCCTAATCAACATTTTGGACACATATGACCATCTTCCTGTTTTATGTCAAAAGCGTTTTACTTTGAAAAAATGTGGGTATAATGATTGAAACATTACCAAGCAACCTACATAGCATCACGACATCAAGTACATACAAATAGTCCTATACAGACGTCCTAAGCAACTCAATCTGAATTTGACAATATGGAATTGGAGGAATGACCTACATGAATACAATGAACTTAACCGTCCACACCCTGATGCCCTTTCACCACCAATACCAACGTGCCAACGCGGTGAGTATGCAGAAGAAAGAAGATAGCTCGGAGAAGAAGCTCAGCTTTCAGGACATTTTGAATGAAAAAATGGGTAAAAAATAAGGCGCCGTTTATCCGGTTGCAAGATCCCGCTTTACATAAGCTAAAAAGCCGTAGTTTCCTACATCGACTGTAGAGAACCACGGCTTTTTTTAGTTCATTTGTTCCTAAACTCACACGTTCGTTTTACTGACCGCCATCCCGATACTGCTCTGCCTTCTCACGCATCCCGGCAGCTACTGCTTCTTGAGTGTTCAGCCCCTTATCCGCTGCATAAGCGCGAATGTCCTGCGTGATGCGCATACTACAAAATTTGGGACCACACATCGAGCAAAAATGTGCTTCCTTGGCGCCCTCTGCCGGTAGCGTTTCATCATGGTAGGACAAGGCCCGCTCGGGATCAAGCGACAGATTGAACTGGTCCCGCCAGCGGAACTCAAAGCGTGCCTTGGACAAAGCATCATCCCGCTGCTGTGCCCGTGGATGACCCTTCGCCAGATCGGCAGCATGTGCCGCAATTTTGTAGGTAATGACACCCTCGCGGACATCATCCTTATTCGGCAGACCCAAATGCTCCTTAGGCGTAACATAACACAGCATGGACGTCCCGAACCAACCGATCATCGCCGCCCCGATGGCTGAGGTAATATGATCATATCCGGGGGCAATATCCGTCGTGAGCGGTCCCAAGGTATAGAAAGGAGCTTCCTTACAAATCTCCATTTGTAAATCCACATTCTCTTTGATTTTATGCATAGGGACATGTCCTGGCCCTTCAATCATGACCTGAACATCATGCTTCCAGGCGATTTGCGTTAGCTCGCCCAACGTTTCCAGCTCTGCAAACTGTGCTTCATCATTCGCATCATAGATGCTACCCGGACGTAGACCATCCCCGAGAGAAAAGGCCACATCATAGGCTTTCATAATTTCGCAGATTTCTTCAAAATGCGTATACAAAAAATTCTCCTGATGGTGCGCAAGGCACCAGGCTGCCATGATCGACCCACCACGGGATACAATTCCCGTCATTCTATTCGCCGTCATCGGTATATACCTCAGCAATACACCCGCATGAATTGTAAAATAGTCCACTCCCTGCTCCGCCTGCTCAATCAGCGTATCGCGATACAGCTCCCACGTCAGCGCTTCTGCTTCGCCGTTCACCTTTTCAAGTGCCTGATACAGCGGTACAGTCCCAATCGGTACAGGAGAATTCCGAATGATCCATTCACGTGTTGTATGGATATTACGGCCTGTGGACAGGTCCATAACTGTATCCGAGCCCCAACGCACAGCCCAGGTCATTTTCTCCACTTCCTCCTCGATGGAGGAGGTAACCGCAGAATTACCAATGTTCGCATTGATCTTCACGTGAAAATGACGCCCAATGACCATTGGCTCACTTTCCGGGTGATTGATATTCGAAGGCAAAATGGCTCGTCCAGCCGCCAACTCCTGCCGTACAAACTCAGGCTCCACCCCTTCGCGGATCGCCGCAAATTCCATTTCGGGCGTAATGATCCCTTGCCGCGCATAATGCATTTGCGTCACTGTACGACCTTGCGAAGCACGAAGCGGACGGTTGGTCACGCCGGGAAATTCAACTGTCTCCCGTTTGGAGCCAGGTTTCAGTCCATTATCCTCCGGTTTGACGGCGCGTCCCTCGTAAGCCTCCACATCGCCCCGTTCCAGGGCCCAAGCTCGCCGTAATGGAGGCAGGCCCTGACGGATATCGACCTGATAGGCTTCGTCGGTCATGGGACCGCTCGTATCGTACACACGCAATGGCTCATGATGCTCCGTGCCCTGCGGCGTATGTGTAGGATGAAGAGCAATTTCGCGCTCTGGCACGGCAATGTCCGGCCGTGAGCCTTGAATATATACCTTACGGCTCCCTGGAAAGGGCGTTACCCCTCTGGCTTGCTCCCCGTTTGTCTTCTCTACCTCAACTTCTTTTGTTCCTACCAATCTTACTTCTGTTGATTTCAATTCTGTTCCTTTTGTTCCTTCTACTTCTGTCGGCTTCATTGTCCATTCCTCCCGTTTCGATGAAATGACACACCGATCCGGAACCATTCCCAGGGTGGCGCTGATCTATGCAAAAAAGCCGGTTCCCCAGGGAACCGGCTAATCTAACGAGGCAGCTATCCAGACAGTACGCATGTGGAATAATCCTATTCCAATGCGTCACCGTAGACAGCAGCCGCGTATACATTTCAATGGCCGATTACTTCCCTACGCTGGTATGATCCAGATCAGGTGCAAAGGGTCCGGAATCTTGCACGATTCCATCTCAGCCCGGCATTACAGGCTCCCCCAGTAACTGTGATACTTCTATTCACATGAGGCGGCTATAACAGATATCCCGCCATCCTTACCAGACTACTTTAAATTTATGGCTTTGGCAACCCTTCTAGGTTCCCTTTACCAAGGAGACGCTCCCCATCAAATCACTCTGCTTGCTTCAACTGTGTTCATTCTTGTTACGGAAGCATAAGCCCCATTTCCTTCGCCGCTTCAATCAAAATCGGAGCAAAGTCATGTAGCGTCTCGGGTGCAAGCCGACTGACCGGACCGGATACAGATAAAGCCGCAGTGACCTGTCCCTTCCGGTTTACAATTGGGGCAGCCACAGCAGCAGCCCCTGGCTCCCGTTCTTCATAGCTGGTCGCATAGCCCTTCTCGCGAATGTCCTGCAGCTGGGCTTTATAGACCTCCGGGTCTACTGAGGACGGCCATTCATCCCCGCTTAGCAGGGCTTCCAGCTCCTGCGGCGGCATAAAGGCTGCCAGCACTTTGCTGGAGGCCCCTACAGCCAGCGGCATACGCGCACCTACAGGCGCAACCCTGCGGATCGCCTGATTGCTCTGCACGGCTTGTATGCGAATACGCATGCTGCCGTCACGTAAGTACAAGCTGACCGTCTCGCCCAGACGATCACGTAGTCCTTCCATTGCAGGCTGTAACAACACCGCCGGCTCGTCGCTTTGGGACAAGTGCGTGGATAGCTCCCAAATGCGGAAGCCAAGTCGATATTTTTCCGTTTCGGCATTCCGAACGACAAAGCCCCGATCCTCCAACGTAGTCAGCAGCCGATGAACCGTGCTTTTATGTAGACCAATTTTGGAGGCAATCTCCGTCAGGCCAAGATCCGAATCTGCGGTAAAACACAGCAGTATATCAAGTGCACGCTCTACAGCGCGAACGGTTAATTTACGGTCTTCCATCGTGAACCGCTCCTCTTGTATCCATATTCGTTTCACACTATGAAACATGGTTACATAAATTATATAGAATAGTCGCGGCTACTGTAAACCGATGTTTTTGTGACAACCATATTACAGAACGAGAACAAACATCGACAATTCTTTGCATCATTTTTACTTTTCCGGTTCAGGCGTTGACTTTGGATAATCCCCATCATACGATAATAGGTATCTATACGGATCTACACTACTATTTTCAAGTGGAATTATACCTAAATTCTATGAAACGAAGATCAATTTTATATAAGGAGGCTCTTACATGATTTCGACATCCCAGCGCAACGCTCAGCTACAGACCGCTGTTCAGGAGCCGTCCACCCCACTCTTTAATCCCCGTCTGCTGCGGTTCAAGCACGTTGTGATTGCTCTGCTGCTGTCGGTCGTCTTTTTTCTGTTGTTTTGTTTTATTGCCTTGCATGCTTACATCGCATGGGTACTTACGAATCCCACCGTTGCACCACTGTACTCTAATCCGATGCAGGCCAAAAGCATGCCTTATGAGGAAGTCAGCTTCCCTGCCAAGGATGGTAGCCGCATGGTACAAGGCTGGTATATCCCGGCGGATCAATCGCGGAAAACGATTATTTTCAGTCATGGCTATGGGGCTAACCGCGAAGAAAGCTGGATTCCCATGTATGATCTGGCGCATTATGCCCACAGTTTGAACTTTAATGTGGTCATGTTCGATTATGGATTTGCGTCACAAAACAGCAAAGCAGTCGCAACCGGAGGCAAAGCAGAATCCCAACAGCTCCTCGGAGCAATTCAGCTTGCGAAGCAACGCGGCTCGTCGGAGATTATCGTATGGGGCTTCTCCATGGGGGCAGGAACCGCTCTTCAGGCGGGCTTGCAAACCAAGGATGTGGACGCAATGATTTTGGACAGCACCTTCCTGCTGGAGCCAGATACGCTGTACCATAACATTCACAATCAAATTAATCTGCCAAGACATCCGTCTTTGGAAATTCTGGAGTTGCTGTTTCCAGTCTTGAACGGAACCAGCTTGCATCAAATTCCATATCAGGAAGTTAAAAAGGAAAACTATCCGTTCCCGATCATGTTTGTGCATGGTACACAGGATGAAAAAGCTCCTTATCCTATTGCGGAAAAGCTCGCTGCCAATCAAACCAACCCGCTTTCCAGTGTATGGATTGTTAAAAACGGGATACATGAGCTTATTTTCAGAGAGCACCCTCGTGAATATTTGCGACGGGTATCGACGTTTCTAAGCAGTGTACAGGAGCTGGAGGACAAGAAAACCATCGCTGATGCCCACAAACAAACGACTACGAAGTAAATTTTTCGAAGAACTGTATTCTATTCTTCGCCTGGAAGAAGCCTGCCTATGGACACTTAACCCGTGCCGTAGCTGGGCTTCTTTTTCGTTTTCCATGGGTATTCATTGTTTTACGTAACAGATGTGACCGGATTAAGGGAGTTCATAGACATATTCCTGATGAGACAGCGAATATACTGGGTACGTATGCATCCAGGGCAGATCTGCCAGATCCGCCGGATAGCCATAGTAGGATACGGGAGGTAAAAAAACGATGCTGAGTACTTATGGGTCTTTCCTGCCCTTACGTGTGCTGGAGGAAATTCGGCATTGGAAGCAGCAGGAAAGTTGGCATGTGGAAGTGATTAAATCCGCTACCGAGGGATTGGAGCCAACTTATGTACGGTTGCTGGATGATTGGCGGACTGTATTCGAACAGACGGAACGCACCGCCATAGAGTTGCTAGAAGAGCAACGGAGCGTACTCGATCCGGCAGATCAGGCGTGGCATCAGGAATGGAAACAGATGTCGGCTGCTCCACAAGCACATACACACGAATTCACTGGACATTCAAAACAGTCAAGGGGATTAGACGCATCATCATCTGTAAAGATGCCATTGTCAGAGTCAGCCTTAAACTCTCAGCCTGACTCACAAGAATTAAATCGTCGACTGGACGATTTGCTGCAAACCGCAAACCGTCAGTCACAGGAGTATGTACGACAGCTCGGTCTGCTGAGCGAACACAGTCATGCATTGCGTCAGCAGCCAAAATCCGCCGGAGTTGTATTACACGCGGCACATGAAAGCCAATATTTCCTAATCTCGACAACCCCCTTTCAAGAACCTGGCTCCATCGCAAGGGCTGCTAGGTTGTATCATGTAGCGGCAGAGGGTGAGAATTACCCAGAGGAAGCGTTTCGAGAACGGCAGGCAGGCATAAGGGGAGAAGGCGCATGGACGACTAAAAGCGTCAAGTCCAGCCAGGCACAACCTTCGGCAACGGAAAAAACCTCAATCGGCCGGTCGGTTCCTATTGGGGGACATCGGCTACCGCCGCTCCCTTACCCCTATAATGCGCTTGAACCGTATATTGATGAGAAAACGATGCGTATTCACCATGATAAGCATCATTTGAGCTATGTGAATGACCTGAATAAAGCGGAAAAGAAGCTGGAAGAAGCCCGAAAAACAGGTGATTTTGACCTCGTAAAACATTGGGAACGAGAACTGGCATTCAACGGCGCAGGCCATTATCTGCATACTCTTTTTTGGACGATCATGAGTCCTAAAGGTGGCGGAAACCCAAGCGGACCGCTGGCTGAACAGATTAAAAAGGATTTTGGCAGCTACGATGCATTCAAAAAGCAATTCAGTTCGGCAGCCGAAAAGGTCGAGGGTGGCGGCTGGGCTATCCTGGTATGGAGTCCACGCGCGGGACGGCTTGAAATTTTGCAGGCCGAAAAGCACCAGAATCTGACTCAATGGGAGTCCATTCCGCTGCTGGCGATAGATGTATGGGAACATGCATATTACTTAAAGCATCAAAATGAGCGTAACAAATACATTGAGGATTGGTGGCATGTCGTTAACTGGCCTGAAGTGGAAGCGCGCTACGATCAAGCCTCCAAACTGAGATGGCAACCCTTCTAAGCTTCTAAGCTAAAGAAAAACTACACCTACAAATCGTATCGCTCTCTGAGCGCTGCCATTTGTTCGGTCAATCCTTCCGGTTGTACCACCCAGCCATCGGCAGGTAAAATGGCTGTCCGGCTCTCAACGACACGGCGCAGAGATGCCGTGTACGCCTCAACAGATGGCACTCCAGCCAGCTCTGCCAGGCTACCCATCGTTGCTGGATTCACCCGGGGGTAATCCTGCTGCTGCACGCCTGCCGATGTGTCCCCGGCTGCCTCTGTATAGAAATGCTGCACCGCCTGTGCACGCTCTGCACCGCTGCCCTCAATCATCACGAAGGCTGTGATGATATACGCCTTGGCTTGGCGCCGCTGTGCAATGCCGCAAAACTTGCGGCCCCGGACGCTGACATCGTAATCCCCGGGACAGAAGGACCCGAGGATTTCTCCGGTCTGCGCCTCGCCAGACCACGGAACCAGCGCATCGGCAATTAGCGCTGCCATGAGCCGAAAATCCTCATGCAGGCTGATGGCCCGCTGTGGATTCGGCAGGATTAAGGACAGGTTCAGTACCCCTCTGTCCAGCATGACGGCTGCTCCACCCGAGGGGCGTACGCATACCGAGGTTCCCGCGTTGCGCACTCGTTCCATCGCCTGTGGGGCGTAGGGAAGCCTGCGGTCCCGGTGACCGATCACAAGCGCTGACGGATGCCGCCATAGATGCAAAATGGGTGTAGCTCCTTTCCCTACTTGCCGACAAGCCAGCTCCTCCCAAGCCAGCGGAGACAAAACATTCTCCTGAGTGGCCGCGAGTGGCGTTTCAAACCACTGTAACTCAGGCAAAGCTGTTGTTTTTTCCGTTGATCTATGTACATTCTCCATACGTTATCCCCTATCTATAAAAATAACTGTTATCCATAGGCAAATCGTAATTTTAAGGCAGCTATCCCGTCGTCTCTATTTCTGATGTTAACAAAAAAAGGTGGCTACGCCTATGCGTAAACCACCCTTTTTTTGTTCATCACATAAACGTCTTGCGATGTTCGATCAATCCTTGAGCAGCGACAAAAACTCTGCGCGCTGCGCTGCATCATCACGAAACGTACCGCGTACCGCAGACGTTACCGTTTTGCTACCAGGCTTTTTGACACCTCTTGCACACATGCACAAGTGCTCGCCTTCCACGACCACCATAACCCCGTGAGCGGAGACCGCTTCATTTAAAATATCAGCGATCTGTGATGTAATACGCTCCTGTACCTGCAATCGGCGGGTCACTGCCTCTACCAGGCGTGCAAGCTTGCTCAGTCCTACAATTTTGCCGCTGGGTACATAGCCGATATGCACTTTTCCGAAGAAAGGAGCCATATGGTGCTCACACTGGCTGTAATAGACGATGTCCTTCACGATCACAAGCTCCTCGTGATTCTCGTCAAATGT
Organism: Paenibacillus sp. FSL R10-2748; assembly: GCF_038005565.1. NCBI lineage: Bacteria > Bacillati > Bacillota > Bacilli > Caryophanales > Paenibacillaceae > Paenibacillus > Paenibacillus sp. FSL R10-2748. The sequence goes on along the minus strand of NZ_JBBOTK010000005.1, from coordinate 409,165 downwards.
CACACCCAACGCATCCCGGGGATCAACCTCATAACCCGCAAATATTTCCTCATACATGCGCGCAACGCGTGCCGGTGTTTCCAACAACCCTTCACGCTTGGGGTCCTCACCGATCAGTTGTAAAATCTGCTCCACATGGTACTCGATTTTATCCCGGTTATCCGCAGCTTTGCGGTTAATATAATCTTTTACGCCAGCCACAGTAATCCTCCTCTATGCAGCAACCTCATGCGGCATCCGTGCTCACGTTGCTCATTATTTCCGACGGCCCTGATTTTTACGCGGACCAGGCTGATTTTTGGAGAACTGTTGGTTCTTCATCATCTGCTGGGCTTTTTGCATTTGTTTCCCATTCAGGTTGTAACCCATCTGTTTGGCCATTTTTTGCAGCGTTTCAGGGTCGTTTTGCATCTTTTCAAGCTGTTTACGAAGATAATAAGCACCGATGAAAAATCCCCCAACCAAACCAGCAATCAGGGTAATAATCGGAATGACAATATTCCACACCACGAAGTCGTCACCTCTGTATATTTATATGAAACATCTTGAATTGCACGAACCTATCATAGCAAAACATGGGACAGCTAGCAAATCACTTTTTGCAAACATATGTCCTTATTGTTTCTCCAAATCCAGCAGCTTCGTCTTGACTGGTAAGCCTCCAGCATAACCGACCAAACTTCCGTTTGCACCCGATACCCGGTGACATGGAAACAGAATGGGTAACGGATTTTTGTTATTGGCTCCACCCACAGCACGTACCGCCTTGGCTCGTCCGATCGATTCTGCAATATCTTTGTAGGACACACTTTGTCCGTACGGAATATTTTGTAATGCACGCCATACCTGCTCTTGAAAAGGAGTGCCTCTCAAATCATAGGCTATACTGAATTCCCGTCGTTCTCCCGCAAAATATTCACGCAGTTGGTCCGCGGCTTCGCGCAGTTTTTCCGGCTCCTGCACATAGACATATTCCCCAATCCATGTTCGGGCCCATTGCTGAAGCAGTGCTTCCTTTGCATGAAAAACGCCATAGTCTATTCGGCACAGCCCCCGATCCGTAGCGCACAGCGTCAACGTGCCCACAGGTGTCTCCATCTCATCATAATAAATGGTGGTTGGACCCTGTGAATCTCCGGCCGTTACTTCTGATTTTGGTAATTCAGACGCCTTTTGCTGTTCTGCCTGCTCTTGTTCCTCTAGTTTGGAATGCGCTTGCGCGATCATTTCGCGTACTTGCTCATGTTGTTCCTTCTCTGATGCTTGCTTGATCGCTGTCATAGCGTTCTCCCCTCCTATTCGACTCAAAGCCCACGCCGCCGTGCCTCGTAGCTCGGGACGCGGATCATCCAATAAAACCTCCGTTAACTTGGGCACCGCGCTGATATCCTTGAAATTGCCCAGTCCAATGACTGCATTGCGTTGAATGGGCTTCTTCCCCCGCCAAGCCGCCGCACTTTGTCCAAATCGGTCTTTGAATTCACGGTTGCTCAAATCCAATAACGGCAGCAGCAACGGCTTCACAATTTCAGGATCGGGTGTAAGCTCGGGATGGTGATCCCAATTGAGACCCCGATTTTTGGGGCATACCATTTGGCAGGTATCACATCCGTATAGCCGATTCCCTATCTTCCGCATAAACTCCTCATCCAGAAAGCCCTTCGTTTGCGTCAAAAAGGACACACACCGCTGGGCATTCAGCTGTCCAGGACCCACAAGCGCGCCCGTAGGACAGGCATCCAAACATTTGGTACACTCGCCGCAACCATCCGTTACCGGTTCATCTGGCTGGAAAGGAATGTTCGTCAACAGCTCACCTAGATAAATCCATGATCCCAGCGTCGGTGAAATCATCATCGTATTTTTGCCGCTAAAGCCAATCCCTGCGCGTTCCGCAACGGCTCGATCCGACAATTCTCCGGTATCCACCATGTTTTTCAATATGGCATCAGGTACCCGCTCACTTATAAAAGCCTCAAGCTTTTCCATCGCTTCGCGTAGTACCAGATGATAATCTTTCCCCCAGGCTGAACGTGCCAAAATACCACGGTACTTCCCCTTGTCCGACTTCGGCGGGTCCTTCATTTTGGAAGGGTACGCCACCGCAATAGCAATCAGAGATGCAGGCTGTGAGCCATACAGCTCCGGGTAGATCCGCTTATCAATATCTGGCTCTTCAAAGCCGGATTCATAGCCTTTCGCACGATGCTCTTCCAATATAGCTTTCAGAGACAGAAAGGGGTCGGCGGATGCGAACCCGATGGAGTCGATACCCAGCCCTGGAGCTGCCTCAATAATTTCCTGCTTGAGCGAAGCCCAAGTCGAAGCGGTTCCGGCAGCCGCCTGAGTCAATCCGCGTTGCATCCGATACTCACCTCTCTTCCACTTTTTATCATTACAGATATGAGGATTTGCAAAATTCTCATATCTCAAATTTCAACAGAAAATAGCAGCAGATGCTACCGTAAATTTTTAACAGCACTGGTCGCCAGAAAATCACAGCGATTATTCAGTTCATTGTCACTGTGCCCCTTAACCTTCACATATTCAACCTCATGCTTACCCATCAGTTCCCACAATTCTTCCCATAGTTCCTTGTTCTCCACTGGCTGGTTTTTACTGTTGCGCCAGCCATTACGAAGCCAATTCTTAATCCAGCCCTGTTTGAAGCAATTGACGACATAGGCAGAGTCACTATGTACTTTCACATGGCAAGGCTCCTTGAGCAGCTTCAGTGCTTCAATCACGGACTTGATCTCCATACGGTTGTTTGTCGTCATTTTCTCGGCACCCGACAGCTCCTTACGATGTTCCCCATACAGCAAAACAATCCCCCAGCCCCCAGGACCGGGATTTCCCGAACAAGCACCGTCGGTATATACCATCACTTCTTTCATCATCCTCTTCCTTTCCTAATCGGTAACCGCCTGCTCCGTCATGGTCCTGATCGGTTCGGACGTGTTCCGCATTAATTTCAGACTTTAGTTGCTCTATAGCCATTTCCACTCAGATATCGGCCAAAATATAAATTCTGCACGTCCCAGTAAATCTTCAGATTTAATGCTTCCAAAATAGCGGCTATCCTTGCTCGCTGCAATATGGCGATTATCTCCCATGACAAAAAAGTGCTCCGGCTCCACCGTAAAAGGACCATAATCACCATCCTCCACGTCAGAGTTGGTGTAAGGTTCATTTAGCAGTTCACCGTTCACATACAAATGATTATGTTCAACTCGGATTACATCTCCGGGAATACCTATGACTCTTTTCACTAAAAATCTTGGACTCGACAGCTTGGAATCGGGATCTTTTAAAATCACAATGTCCCCCCTGCCCGGATCATGAAAATTATAAACCAGCTTGTTGACGAACAAATGCTGGCTTTCCATTAGCGTCGGCTGCATCGAATGTCCTCTGACCGTGGACAAGTTAAATACAAACAGGTTCAGAAGCAGCAAGACGACCATGGCAATCAGAAGGGTGACTAACCAATCGCGTATGTAACCAGAGTGACCTGCTGGTTTGGACGTTTCCGGCGAGGGAAGCGGGCCTGGCGAAGGAGCCAAAGCGTCCATGATTAAACCTCCTTAACCCTGTTATAAATAGAAAAGCATATCCCGTACCCGATTGCAACGGTTACTCAGATATGCTCTAAATGTAAATATTATACTTAATGTTATTCAATTCTCTTTATTTCGATTCCCGATTAATGAGGCGCCAAAATACTCAGCTTCTGAAAAGCCTGTAAAATCTGGCTTGCTCCATAGCCCATCGCTTCGTACAAAGGCATGGCCGCACTGTTATGCTTGTCCCCTGCTACCCAAATACGGCTAACCTTACGTTGCTGAAAACGCTGCTCCATGGATTCCACAAGCGATTTGCCGATTCCCATCCGACGACGATCCGGGTGAATAGCGATACGATAGTAACAACCATCATTCTGATCGATCGTGCCGATCAAAGCACCAACGATCTCACCCTCTTCTTCTGCAACGATGATCAAACCGGAATCCCACGAAAGCTGACGGGCAAACGCACTCACCGTCTCTTTGTAGCACTCCTCTGACAAGGCAATTTGCATGAGTTCCGTTACTGAGTTCACATCACTTAATTGAAAGGAACGAACGTGCATAAGTAATATCTCCCTTTTCGTAAGCATAATAAAAAAATTGAGACAGCACCGTCATTTTTACATAAATCCTTAAATTTCTTATCATGGTGTTAATCACAAGGCATTATGATAAAAATGCATACGATCTGCTATATATGAAATGAAGAACAGGAAAAGGGTGTATGCCCTCAAGTTCGTCATGTCATAGACATGACAGATTATAGCAGACGACAAAAAAGCCGAAATTTCTGCTTCCTTGACCATTAAACCATACTTTTTGATGGAATACATCCCTTTTTCTCATGTAAGCGCTGTATATAAAGCGTTTACATTTCAATGTTCACAATTTACCTCTTATTACCTAGGTATTATGTATTCAAATCGGGTTTTTGGACATGCTAGCTACCAGGCCGTATTGCCCAGTTTGCTATTTTACAAACAAAAATGTTGATTAAATAGGCTGAATGCGGTTTAATATAACTGTCGAGGGTATTATTACATAGGAACACTTACCCAACCATATAACCAGGAGGGATTTTACTATGGCATTTCAATTACCAGAACTTCCTTACGCAAAAGACGCACTGGAACCGCACATTGATGCACTGACAGTAGAAATTCACCATGATCGTCACCATAACACATATGTAACGAACTTAAACGCAGCTCTGGAGAGCGCTCCTGAACTGCAAAGCAAAAGCCTGGAGGATCTGATCTCCAATCTGGACAGCGTTCCTGAAAGCATCCGCACTGCGGTTCGCAACAACGGTGGTGGACACCACAACCACAGCCTGTTCTGGGAAGTTATCGGTCCTAACGGCGGTGGACAACCGACAGGTGCTATTGCTGAAGCAATCAGCAACGAGCTGGGCGGCTACGACAAATTTAAAGAAGACTTCACTAAAGCAGCTACAACACGTTTTGGTAGCGGCTGGGCTTGGTTGGTTGTCGGCAAAGACGGCAAACTGGCGATCACTAGCACTCCAAACCAGGATAGCCCGCTGTCCGAAGGTCTGACTCCAGTACTTGGACTGGACGTTTGGGAGCATGCTTACTACCTGAAATATCAAAACAAACGCCCAGACTACATTGCAGCATTCTACAATGTAATCAACTGGGATGAAGTAAACAAACGTTACGCGGCTGCAAAGAAATAAGCCAGTAACAACATCTCTATCCTATAATAAAGGGCTGTCTCAAAAGTAGATTTTCTACGAATGAGACAGCCCTTTTGGCATTCCATGGTAAACTGGTGGAGATGATTCTCAAATACAGCTCTGGAGGTTGATGGATGCAGACTTTTTTTCGTTACAACTGGATGATTCGTGAACAATGGTACCGCTGGTGTGAAGAGGTGTCGCAGGAGGAATTACTGAAACAACGCGTCGGCGGAGTCGGCGGCATTCTAAAGACACTCTTTCATATCGTTGATGTGGAGTGGAGCTGGATTCAAACGATTCAGGGCAAACCCGACTTTCAGGAGGACTTCTCTCTGTATGATACGCTCGACAAAGTCCGTGAGCTGGATGCAAATTTTCGACTCGATGTCGAGCCGTTCGTGCTCGCCTGGCATGATGGTCTGGAACGGAAAAGGTTTGAAGATCACCTCCCGGACGGCAGGATTGTAATTGATGCCTGGGGCGAGGTGATGCGTCATGTCATCGCCCACCAAATCCACCATATTGGGCAGTTGTCCATATGGTCTCGGGAGCTAGGCAAGCCTCCGGTTTCGGCCAATGTAATCGGCAAAGGGCTGATTGAAAGCGATGGTGGCATCGATTAGCTTTAACGAACATACAAGTATATTCATGTGACTCAGAGCCGTCCTCGGTCTTTTTTAACGACTGAGGACGGCTCTTTTACTTTTTCATCTATACTCTCTTGTCCATTCCACGCATATTCTCTTCTTTTAACCGTTTTCATAAAGCCTGATTGTAACTGATTAAGTTATTCAACTTATCAATACTCTCTTGGTTCAGAGTGTTGACCTCTTGCTCTTGATAGCACCGTAAGCAAATGTAAATAATGCTCCACATAACAGGGCAATAAGATGAGCGATAAGATAATTCATATGACCATGGTTCTCTGACGCTGCAATTGCAAAGCCAGGAAGAGCCGTGGTTCCGAATCCTATGGCTGTCAGCTTGCTTAAATATACATATGCTCCCGCAATCATTCCTCCAAGGCATCCAGCAATCAGGGGGAACTTATACTTTAAAGTGACCCCGAAGATCGCTGGTTCGGAGATTCCAAAAAGTACAGACCCGAATGCAGAGTAACCCATTTCTTTAACCTTGGTGTCTTTGCGATTCAAAAGAATATACCCCAAAACGGCGCCCCCTTGAGCCATCAAAGCTACTGATGCCAATGGGTTGATAAAATTTCTGCCTGTATCGGTTAACAGCTGCGCTTCTACCGCACCCATAACATGATGTAAGCCTGTAATAACAATGATCTGCTGAATGCCTGCAAAAAACATAAAACCGAATATCCCAAGGTTTTGCGTCATCCAAAGCAGCGAAACGGTGACCAGACTGGCTAGCTCTCGCCCAAGAGGGCCGATAATCGTAAACAATAGCAGGGAAGAAATAAAGACAGTCAGCAAAGGAGCCAAAAATAGTTTAATCATGTCTGGAACCTTTTTGTTAAAAAACTGATCCAACTTGGCTACCACATATCCCATCATTAGAGCAATAATAATACCGCCCTGAAATCCAACCAACTGTACGGGAAGGCCGAAAAGACTGATCGATTCCGGATTTTGACTCCCTTTAGCTACCTCAAAAGCATCTGCCAGCGCCGGATGAAGCATAATCGCACCCAGCACAAGCCCCAGAATAGGACGACCGCCGTATCTCTTGGTTGCGGAATAAACAACAAGCAGCGGCAGGATTGTAAAAATACCCGTGGAAACGATTTGAACGAAGCGATTGATCCCTTGAAAAATTGGATACATCTCCACAATCGACTTAGGACCAAATAACCCCTTCTGACCTAACAGCCCGGTTATCCCCATTAACAATGCGGCAGCAAGAATTCCCGGCATGATCTCAATGAAGACATCTGACAGCGATTTAATGGCCTTTTGAAAAGGATTTTGCTTTTGTGCGGACTTCGATTTGACATCACTTAATGACATATCTTCTGTTCCGGTCAGTTTGGAGAACACGGCATAGATGTTATTGACCAACCCTGCTCCAAAAATGATCTGCAGTTGGTCCCCCGCTATGAAAACGCCTTTAACCAGATCAATATCTTCAATCTTTTTTAATTCCGCTTTTTCATTGTCCTCAAGTACAATTCTTAATCTTGTGGCACAATGGGCCACACCGATAATGTTCTCTTCACCACCGATATATTTTAAAATTTCTTGAGAAATTTGCTTATACTGCTTTTCTTTTGCTTCCATCTAGTAAAACCTCCTCTAGCTGAGTCAGATGTCTTCTTTAACAAATCTCCAGAACATGCCTAAAAAGTCCTGCTTTACCCTGGCAAGTGTTATGCCGACATGCATTAATTCATCACCGCCGAACAGCTCACCGGTTTCTACATTTCTATAAACGTAGTCTGGATTCAGACCTTTAAATTTTAATGTTTTAATCGCGGCAGCAGGTTGGGATAAAATCTTGAAATAGCTGGCCGCCATTTCCATTTGATCCTCTGATACAAAGCTCCATGCGGCTTCATTTTCATCAAACGGATTAATTATTCTGTAAAACTTCCCAAATTGAATGAGCGATCTCATTTCTTTATATAGAGCTATCTGTTTTTTTACTATTTCTTTTTCCTCAACGGTTAATGTCGTCAAATCTAGCTCATATCCAAAATTCCCGGCCATGGCGACATAACCTCTTGTCTCCAAGGGAGTTATTCTGCCCACTTGATGGTTGGGTACTGTGGAGACGTGTGCCCCCATGGTAATTGGAGGGTAGACAAGACTTGTTCCCCATTGAATTTTCAGTCGGCAAATGGCATCCGTATTGTCACTCGTCCAGGTCTGAGGCATGTAATAGAGCATACCGGCATCAAAACGGCCTCCTCCACTAGAACAGCTCTCGAATAAGACATGGGGAAACTTTGATGTAAGCTCTTCCATAATATTATAGAGTCCCAGGATATAACGATGCGCAGTCTCCCTTTGTCTCTCAGGCGGCAAGGCTGCCGAACCCACATCCGTCATGTGACGATTCATGTCCCATTTTACATAAGTAATTGGAACGTCCGATAAAATATCGGAAACCGACTTAATAATGTACTCACACACTTCCTTCCTCGATAAATCCAACATCAGTTGATTTCTTCCCAACGTATACGGACGATCAGGGACATGGATACACCAATCTGAATGCTTTCTGTATAAATCGCTGTCTATGGATACCATTTCAGGTTCAAACCACAAACCAAACTCCATACCCAGATTTCGTATGCGGTTTGCAAGATCCGGCAATCCATCTGGAAGTTTGCGACGATCCACCACCCAATCGCCTAATGAAGTATTGTCATCATCCCGTTTTCCAAACCACCCATCATCCAGTACAAACAGCTCCACTCCTACACTTTGAGCCTCCTTCGCCAACTGCTCAATCTTGTCGGCATCAAAGTTAAAGTAGGTGGCTTCCCAGTTATTAATCAGGATCGGCCGCTCCTTGTCACGAAAAGGCCCACGACATAATCTGCTCCTGTATAATTCATGATAAATTCTCGACATGCCGCCCAATCCATTTTCGGTGTATACCATGACCACTTCTGGCGTTTGGAAGGATTCCTCCGGTTCAAGCAGCCATGTAAAATCAAAAGGATTAATCCCCATCGCGACTCTTGTGTTCCGATAGGAATCTACCTGAGCCTGGGCCGTAAAGTTCCCGCTGTACACCAGATTAAAGGCGTACACTTCACCCTGTTCTTCATCTGTTCCTTCTCTTACAAGTGCCATAAAGGGTGCCTGTTGAGGGCTGCTGGCTCCACGGCAGCTGTCTACCATTTGAATTCCGGGTAAAATTTTTCGCCTTGCTATATTTTTTTCATTATTATGCGCACCGTACAAGGTAATTAGTTCGTATTCATCATCACGAAAATCCACACTAGCACTTAACGCTCTAAGCAGTTTTAGCTGCTGTCGACCTTCATTATCGAAACGGACTGAACGGGTAATGACATCCCACTTTTGATAAAGGCTATAGGATAGTACAATCTTTACATCAATTAATGGGTCTTCAAGGACGATTTCCAGAGTTTCTACTTCGCCATCATCCTCTGCATAAGTAGAAGGAAGCCCTTTCAATTTTGACTTGCCTTGGTAAACCTGATGTTCTTTATACCGAAAGTCTGTCACGGTAGAACCATTCTCCAATTGAAGCTGATACGCAGGAATTCTGAAATCACTATTTCCAAATGATGGATACTCTTGTGGGATGGTGTCCAGTGAAAAGGCTCGATCCTCACCATCCGGATTGGGTGAAAATCCTCTATCCATAAAGATGATCTTATTGCTTCCCCGATAGTTCTGAATTTTCTTTCCCCAATACAGATGGGCTAAATAACCATCTCGTATAACCTGCATGACATAACTCGTATTGCTGCCTTGTAAATGGAATAAAAGATTCTCTTTATCGATGTGTATAGTCATAGCAACCCCCTTATAGCGCCAATAGTACGTTTTTTCAAAATTATAAATTATGTTGTTTTCTTATTGTTTACATCCTAATAATAATTGAATAGTTTTAATAATTATATGGAATAATGTAGACTCTATATGAAACGGTGTGATAATATACAGAGATGAATTAAGGGGTGAAAACAAATGAGTTCGCACTTTTCCAATCATTCCTATAACAACCTGGATCTCAATTTATACACATGTGGCAAAGAAAGCTGTACCAGCAAGCACTCTTATGGTCCAGCCATTCGAAGCGGGTATATGGTGCATTATATTTTAAAAGGAAAAGGGATCTTTAAAGTCAACGATAAAATCTATCATTTGGAGAAAAACGATGCTTTCTTCATTGAGCCGAAGGTTTTAATTTATTATGAAGCAGATGAAATGGACCCATGGGAATATGCCTGGATTGGTTTTAATGGGGTGCAAGCAAAAGAATATCTAAGCCGAACCTGTATCAATAGGGACAATCCCATTTTCCGGTTTGAAGCGGAGGGTAGCCTTGCCCGCTGTATGGAGAGCATCGTCGTTTCTTCTACACTGAAATCCAACAAAGACCTGCTGCTTGCATCCAAGCTATATGAATTTCTGTATTTGATGTTTGAACATTACCCTAATCAGGAAGTCAACCATGAAGTAAGACAGCAGCGGTATATTAAAGAAGCGCTTCTCTTCATTCAGCAAAACTATTCACACTTCATTACCGTAAGTGACATTGCCAAGTACATTTCAATTGACCGTTCGTATTTGCATCGTTTATTTAAACAGCAACTAAATAAGTCACCGCAGGAATTTTTATTACATTTGAGGATTGAAAAATCGTGCTCCCTATTAAGAAATACTTCCCTTAAAATCGGAGATATTGCGCGGTCTGTAGGGTATAAAGATGTACTCCTATTCTCCAAAATGTTCAAAACGGTCAACAAGGTGACTCCATCCGAATACCGAAAAAATCCCCAATAATAACACGCTTCGTTCGCAATTAAATTAGGCATATTCATTCCAAAAACAGAAAAATAGCGGCAGTATGGATCAACCTCATGTCCATACTGCCGCTATTTTTTTAACTACCCTCTTTTATGGGCAAAACCTTTAGTTTGACCATTAGTTCTCTTTTTGCTTCGCATAATACTCGGTGATCAGATCAAGGAACACCTTGGGAAATGCCAAGGTGGCCATATCCGCCTCGCTGATCCAGCGGTACCCCGCTGGCAGCGCATTGCGCGTGTGCTCCGCCTGCTCAGCCAGCGTAATCAATGCCCCCGGCTTCGCTCCGGTGCTGTAGCTGGCCCGCTGTTCGGCAGCCAGCGGATGTCCTCCCGCCTCTCCGGCAGGGGCGGCGACCTCTTCACACTGGAACACACGCAGGTTCCAGTGAATGTGGCTGAACGTGTGCTCCGCCTCACGTACAAACCGCACCGGGCGCGCAAGCACGCCCTCTGCCAGCAAATGAGCCGCCAGATGGTCCATGGCGGGCTCATCCGGCACCGGGCCGTTGTAGCCCTCCGGCCCGGCAAGCTCATGCGGCAGCTCCCACATGCGGGCCAACAGGCCCTTGGCCGGGCGCTGCCGTACGAGCAAGCGGCCGGCGTTCGCTCCGCTGCCCTCGATGAGAGCGACGGAGCGCGGCTCCAGCCGCGGCGGCTTCGCCTTGGTCTTGACTGGCAGTGTCTCCTCGCGACCTGCCAATCTGCCCGAGCAATGCTCCATGACCGGGCAGGTCAGACAATGAGGCGACTTCGGCGTGCAGACCAGCGCCCCCAGCTCCATCAGAGCCTGATTAAAATCAGAGGCTCTTCCTTCGGGAATCAGCTCCCGTACCAGACTTTCCATATGCGCCCGCGTGCTGCCCTTCATAATATCCTCTTCAATGAGAAAATAACGCGACAGCACACGCATCACATTCCCGTCCACAGCAGGCTCTGGTCGGTTAAAGGCGATACTCATAATCGCCCCCGTCGTATATGGGCCTACTCCTTTCAGTGCAGCGACAGCTTGTGTATCATCCGGCACCTGCCCGCCGTGAAGCTCAACTACTTGTTTTGCCGCAGTTTGCAAATTCCGGGCCCGCGAATAATAACCCAGCCCTTCCCACAGCTTAAGCACATCCTCTTCGGGTGCTTCCGCCAGTGCTTCAATTGTAGGAAAACGTGCAATAAAGCGATTAAAATACGGAATGACCGTATCCACACGCGTCTGCTGAAGCATAATTTCCGAGATCCAGATATAAAAAGGATTCCGATGGCGGCGCCACGGCAAATCGCGTTTGTTACGTGTATACCAATTCAACAGTTCAAAGCTGAAATAACGCTTTTGTTCCAATGTATTTGTAGTCATCACATCACATCTCCTTATATTCGACAATCACAAAAGCAGAGGCAATGTTAGGCTGATGTGTAATACTCAAGTGAATGCTGTAATTCGAGTCACCTGTAGACGGCAACCTCAGTCTATCCCACGCGGATGAAGACAAATAAACTACTGGCTTCCCCCCAGGTTCCGGTAAAATATCCATATCGCCGAACCCGATGATTTGCCCAATTCCACAACCGAAGGCTTTCGTTATCGCTTCCTTGGCGGCAAAGCGCCCTGCTACGAACTCCGTTAGTCTACCCTTGCGTTCCACAGCAAGCTCACGTTCTGCCGGGGTCAGCACCCGATTCAAAAACGAATCTGCATATTTACCTGCCAAAATATTAGCCATACGGTTTATTTCCAGCACATCATGTCCAATTCCGTAGATCATTTGGGTATTCCCCGTCCTTTTTACTTTACTGGATCTATTGTAACAGTGCGTCCACACCCTGGCGAGTCACAAAGGCGTAAAACCGGCACCAAAATATGTTAAAATAAGAAAGGCTATAGGTGAATGTTTTGAAATTCAGCTGATATGCCCATTTAAAAAAATTCCCGTAGAAAGGAAGGATTGGATGTCAGAAACCATTATTGTTGAAGCAGGTACCGAAGCAGGAACAGATGCGGTGATCCGGGCTTCCTGGTTTCCCGCTAAAAATACAGCCAAAAGCCTGCTCATCATCGCTCACGGCTACAAAGGATTTAAGGATTGGGGCATGTTCCCCTATATAGCAGAAGCATTGAGTACGGATAACCATGTTGTGACCTTCAACTTTTCACATAATGGCATAGGTGAGGATCTAGAGAATTTTACCGAGCTGGAAAAGTTCGCACGCAACACCTATAGCCGCGAACAAGAGGATTTGGAACTATTGCTATCCAATCTGAGAGCACGTCATGAGTTCAGAGAATTGCCGTTGTTTCTGTTAGGACATAGCCGAGGCGCGGGGAGCTGCTTTGTATATGCTCTAGATCATCCCGGTGAGATTGCTGGCGTCATTTCATGGAATGGCGTGACAGATCTTGATCTGTTTACTTTACCGCAAAAAGAAGAAATGCGCGCCAAGGGGCGCAGCTATGTGGAAAACGCCAGAACCGGACAACAGCTTCCGCTGGATGCTGTCATTCTGGAAGACCTGGAACAAAATCGCCAGCGTTTTGCCATTGTAGACAGACTTGCCAACAGCCAGCTCCCAGCTGTACTGATCCAGGGAACCGAAGATTCCAAACGTCTACGGGAAGGCTCTGCCCTGCTCACTTCCGTTCGTCCCGACATCGAATGGGTACAAATTCAAGGCGGCACTCATACCTTTAATACCGTTCATCCATTCCAGGGAGGCAGTCTTCCACTCGATCAGGCGATTACCGAAACTCGCCGCTTCATTGAGTGGATCGCCAATTAATTATTGCCCCTTCAATACAAACGGCGATCCGCCGGGCGGATCGCCGCATTTATTTACTTCAGGATTTTGCAAAATTCGATTCCAGTCGCTCCAAGTGCAATATATAGACGAACTAGACCATTTCGATCTATATATTGTTTATTGAAAATCGCTTATTGGATTTTTGCAAAATCCTCACTTGAGCATTTTTACAATTCCATAATGATTAATGCTTACACTCCTGGGATGCTTGTCCGCTTATGCGCTGTACGTGTAAAGAAGCTTTCCAGCTTTTCGCGTGCCGCCGGGTCAATTTCCTTGCCTTCTAGGTAGTCGCTGTTTGCTTCGTAGGAGATCCCCAGTTCTTTTTCATCCGTCTGGCCTTCCCACAATCCTGCTGTAGGCGCTTTGTCCAAAATGGCCTGCGGAACTCCGAGATAGCTGGCCAGCAAGCGCACCTGACGTTTGTTAAGCGTGCTAAGTGGCGTAATATCGACCGCTCCATCGCCCCATTTGGTATAAAAGCCTGTGATGGCTTCTGAAGCGTGATCTGTGCCAACGACGAGCAGATTCAGCTCATTCGCGAGTGCGTACTGAACCACCATACGTGTTCTTGCCTTTACATTCCCTCTCACTTGCGGAGTAATGGAACGCTCCAGACCGATATCCTTTAACGTATGCTCCACTTCCACGGCAACCTTGTCCACGGCTTCCTTAATGTTCGTTTCCCCAGCATATTTCAGGTCGAACGCTTTGGCTACCGCGTAGCTATGCTCGATATCTTCCTGTTGGCCATATGGCTGGAATACACCCAGCGTTTTGTATTCGTCCCCTTGCTCCTGCGTCAATTCATCTGTAGCCCGCTTGCACAAAGCGGCTGCTACGGCACTGTCAATCCCGCCACTGATGGCGATCAGCAGCCCTTTGCTTCCCGTTTTCGTTACATACGACTTGAGGAAATCCACACGCTTGCGGACCTCCGCTTCTACGTTAATCGTAGGCTGTACTCCCAATTCAGCAATAATCTGTTCCTGCAAACTCATCAGATAAGCACCTCTTTTTTAGGAATTTCCTTCACAAGCCAACATGCAAAAGCCCCGGCAAGTTTCGCAGGCGAAAAATGCGGGGCATAGCTTGAGCAGTCTTACCGGCAAAAACGATCAAATGCACTGGTCAAATCAGCAGCGATCTGATCTGCCGAACGATCCTCCACCTGATGACGCTCGATGAAGTGAACCAGCTCGCCGTCTTTCAACAGCGCGATAGAAGGGGAAGACGGTGGATAAGGTGCGAAAAATTCGCGAGCCTTTGCTGTTGCTTCCTTGTCCTGTCCGGCAAAAACCGAATACAGATGATCTGGCGTAAGATCATGCTTCAGTGCTTCAGCCACACCTGGGCGGCACTGGCCTGCGGCACAACCACATACCGAGTTCACAACAACCAGCACTGTACCTTTAGCATTAGGCAGCTTGGCCTCCACATCTTCAGAAGTACGCAGTTCCTGAATCCCAAGATTCGTCAGTTCATCACGCATTGGCTGAACTGAATCTCTCATATATTGATCGAAAGACATAGACATATTCTTTCACTCCTTTTCCAAAAATCATGTATACTACGTTTCTAATTTCATCCTTTGCCGTAGTAAAGGCATGGACATCTAAACTTCATTATACAATCTTTTTCACGTAATTTGCAAAAATCCGGATATATATTTGCACGATTATTTCTGTATCGAATTCATGACAGGAAACTCAGAATGATCCCGGTAAGTCGGAACGGTTCTGCGCAATCGAACTTTAAACTGCGTGCCCATTCCCTCCACCGAATCTACGGCAATTGTACCGTGATGACGCTCCACTATACTTTGACATAAGGCCAGACCCAGACCTGTACCTTTCGTTTTGGTCGTGTAAAAAGGTTGGAACAGCTTTTCAAGCTGCTTTTGCGGAATTCCCGGACCTGTATCCTTTACTTCCATTTCCACGAAATCCCCTTCCTCATGAGTCGAAATGGTCAGCACTCCCTTTTCCCCCATAGCTTCCATCGCATTACGCGATAAATTAAGCAGCAATTGCTTCATTTCCTTAGGGTTCAAATGCAGCATCGTCACATGATCCTCTAACTTTAGCTCAATCGTCTGTCCCCTCAGATTCGCATCTGCCCACAATAAAGGCGTCAGTTCGCGAATAATATCATGCAGATGACATTGCTCCTTCTCGACAATTCGATTCTGGGCCAGTGAAAGAAAATCGTTAATAATCCCGTTCGCCCGGTCAAGTTCCTCCATCACAATGCGGTAATAATGGTTGAGGGATTCTGGGCTTTTCTCACGCATAAGCTGTAAAAAACCACGCACAACCGCCATCGGATTACGTATTTCATGAGTAATGCCTGCTGCCATCTGTCCAACCAGACTGAGCCTTTCAAAATTACCCAGCTCACTGCGCAGCGTCTCCAGCTCTGTAATATCTTGCAAGGCGATAATGACACCTGTCGTTTGGTTTGCATGTTTATCCCGAATAGGAAGGAAACTTGAGAAGAATACTTTGGGGGTAACATTTATAAAATCAGCCCCCGCCTCTCCTTCCAACGCTTTCGCAACACGTTCGTTAACCGCAGGCAAAGCGCTAAAACCATATAACGAGGTGAATGGACGACCTACTACCTCAGGCAGCGTAATGTAGGGATCGTAGTCCCGATAGAGTTCCAGCATCGTTTTGTTCATATGTATAACTCGTTCTTCGCTGTCCAAAGTAACAAGAGATAACGGCATCAAATCCATAACTTGACGCAGCTTATCCACTTCAATTAAATATTTGCTCGTAAACTCAGTCACATCACGCCGTAACGCCAGCTTCTCAAAGGCATTATGCATCAGGCTCACGACCGTAAAACTTGCCAGTACCCCTGCACCAATATTCCAAAACGTTGTAAGTAAGTCAGGAATGTATACCGCAATATCCTGTTTGCCCCACAGTAGCGGAAATATCGCCTTAAACAGCATATCAGCCACAACATATGCGGAGATCAGGAGCTTTTTGTCCAACATTGTTCCTCTTTGAAAAAACTTGACATGCAGGAGCATAAAAGGAAAAAGGATAAAACCTGTGCCCACATACATCGGGGACATTTCTGTCGACTGGGCTATAATTAGGACTCCCATCAGTGCGGAAGCGGCGAGCACGAAGGCAGTGCGACGTCTACCGTACATGATGCCAACTGCAAGGGGAATAATACCGAGATTGGAAGGTAGACCATATGGAGACTGATATTGAAAGAGTGTACATAGCAATATGGCTGGCAAGCAACACAAATACAGTATTCCTTGATTGGGTCCAGGAAGCAGATTGCCACCCCAAACCTTTTTCTTATCCCCATAATCCGTTAATATAGAGAAAAAACCCGCCGATATAACGGCAAGGAGAACTTGGAGCACACTTTCCTTCAACGCAATTAACAAGGACTTCTCCCCCTCATCATCTTTCCTTGACGCCGTTAGTTGAATTAAAGCACAGGCTACAATATATTACAATATATGTGTTAAAATCCCGGTGTAGAACGACAAAATTTGCTAAATACTAGATGTTTATAAGAGGAGCGTTTTTACGCAATCCAAATCCCTACAATTGAAAGATATGTGCGTTTACTATACTCGAAAGGTATCTAAAGTGACGGTATTACGTTATGATGAACAATCGGTTACGCCGTTCTGAATGATTTTGAAAATTTGTCGACGAAAAGGAAGAGGTTAATGACTTACGACGTTATTGTGATCGGAGGCGGCTCAGCCGGATTAATGGCTGCTGCTGCTGCCAGCGGTGAAGGTGCCAAGGTGATTTTGCTGGAAAAGGGAAATAAACTCGGGCGTAAGCTGGGGATCTCTGGTGGAGGCCGTTGCAATGTCACAAATGCCAAAGAGCTGGACGAACTCATTCGGCACATTCCCGGCAATGGCCGATTTCTGCACAGTGCACTGGCGGCTTTCGGCAATCGGGATATCATCGCCTTTTTTGAACAGTTGGGTATAGCCTTAAAGGAAGAAGACAACGGGCGTATGTTTCCAGTGACGGACAAAGCCAAAACAGTTGTCGATGCTTTGATCAACAAGGTACGCTCTCAAGGAGTCGAGATTCGGACAAGCTGTCCTGTTCAAGAGGTTATTTACAATGAAGGTCATACAGCTGGGGTGCGACTGCGTTCCGGTGAAATCCTACATAGCCGTAATGTCATTGTAGCCGTTGGTGGCAAATCCGTCCCGCATACAGGCTCGGAAGGTGACGGCTATGCATGGGCAGAACAAGCAGGGCATACCATTACGGAGCTGTATCCAACAGAGGTGCCGTTGACCTCAGGCGAGACGTTTATCCAGACGAAAGAGCTTCAGGGACTATCCTTACGCGACATCAGTCTGACCGTATGGAATGCGAAGCAAAAGAAAGTTGTCGTCCATGAAGGAGATATGATTTTTACACATTTTGGTCTATCTGGCCCGACTGCTTTGCGGTGCAGTCAGTTTGTCGTCAAGGGAATGAAAAAGGATAAGGTGAACACGATGTTGTTGACTCTCGATTTGCAGCCTCACAAACATGCCGATGAAGTCTACCGTGAGACACTGGAATTGGCATCGGTCGATGCTAAAAAAGCGATCAAAAACGTGCTTAAGCCTTATTTACCGGAACGCTTAATTCCATTGTTGCTCCAGCAAGCCGAACTGCGTGAGGACTTGACCTATGATCATATTCCCAAGCAGCAGTGGCAAGAACTTGCTCATCGCATTAAGGCGTTTCCAATCCGTGTGAACGGTACGCTCTCTCTGAAGGAAGCATTTGTTACCGGGGGCGGTGTGAATTTGAAGGAAATTAATCCGAAAACAATGGAGTCCAAGCTGATGCCTGGATTGTTCTTCTGCGGTGAGATTCTCGATATTCACGGTTACACTGGAGGTTATAATATTACAGCGGCGTTTACGACAGGGCATACAGCAGGAACCCAAGCGGCCGTAAGCGATTAAGACGCTGCGCGTAGGATTTGATCTTACGATCGCTGTTGCTTCTCCAGATTCAAATCCTCCGCTGCGCTGCAAACCGCCATTACATCCGCATTCTTATAGGAAAAGTAGGAAGGAAATCAAAAAGACTTAAATCAGTCATGTTACTGATTTAAGCCTTTTTTTTAAAATGGCGTAAAGAACAAGCTCCATCTTGTTTTGACATTTGCCGCTATTTAAACCTCAATAATGATAGGTAAAATCATGGGTCTTCTCTTCGTCTGACTGTAAATAAACCGGCCAACATCATCTTTTAACATCTGCTTAATCAGTCCCCACTGACTCATTTCGATTTCTGTTAACTCGTTCACTGTGGACATAATCGTGTCGTGGATCTGGCTCATGAGCTCTTCGGAATCCTTAACATATACAAACCCTCTTGATATGACCTCTGGCGTTGCGAGCATTTGCTTCTCGTTTTTGCTCAACGTCATCACAATAATCAGCATTCCGTCTGATGAAAGCTTTTTACGGTCTCGCAGTACAATATTACCTACGTCCCCTGTGACCAACCCGTCTACTAAGCTATTGCCTGCTGCTACTTTGGGGCCTAGGGATGCCCTTCCCTCTTCGATTTGAACAGTGTCACCGTTATGGACGATAAATACATTCTCCATCGGAATTCCCACAGACTCCGCTAGCTGACGATGCTGATACAACATCCTGAATTCGCCGTGTATGGGAATTAAAAACTCGGGTTTCATCAGGGTCATCATTAATTTTAATTCTTCCTGGCTGCCATGACCGGACACGTGCATCCCTGTGGTGCTGCCTGATCCATAAATAACGTTGGCGCCCAGTACGTACAGGTTATCAATGACCTGGGAAAGATTCCGTTCATTCCCGGGTATGGCTCCTGCAGCAATGATTACAGTATCACCAGGCAAAATTTCGATTCTGGGATGCAGGGAATTGGCTAGACGGGACAGTGCAGCCATTGGCTCACCCTGACTTCCTGTACATAAAATAGCAATTTCTTCTGCAGGAAACCGTTCTGTTTCTCCCGCCTCAATCAACAAGTCCTCAGGCATGTGCAAGAAACCCAGCTCCTTAGCCACTGACACCACATTTATCATGCTGCGACCCAGTAGAACGAGTTTTCTGCCTGTTTCTACAGCCGCGTCAATGACTTGTTGGACACGGTTCACATTGGATGCAAACGTAGAAATAAATACTTGCTGTTTGGCTCTGGCGAAAGCATCCAAAATATGTCCGCCAACCAAACGCTCTGAAGGAGTAAATCCTGGCCTTTCGGCATTTGTACTTTCGGAGAGCAGCACTTTTACCCCCTTCTTTCCTATTTCAGCCATGCGATGAAGATCGGGGAAAGGTCCACTAACGGGAGACATATCGAATTTGAAATCCCCGGTATGGACCACATTTCCTTCCGGTGTCTGAAAAAAGACACCCAGGCAATCCGGGATACTGTGGACGGTAGTGAAAAAGGATGCCTGAATCGTTCCCGCTTGAACGGTTGAATCCGCATCTATAAGATGAAGCTCAGCATCACGTAAAAGGTTGTGCTCCCTTAACTTAATCTTAATTAATTCGATGGTGAGCTTTGTTCCATAAACGGGCATATTAATCTGCTTCAGCAGATAGGGAATACCTCCGATGTGATCCTCATGCCCATGAGTCACAATGAGCGCTCTGACTTTATCCTGATTTTCCAGCAGATAGGTGACATCCGGCACAATGAGGTCAATACCAGGCAAGTTCTCATCAGGAAACTTGGAACCACAATCGATAACGACAATATCCTGATCGTATTGGATAAAATACATGTTTTTCCCGATTTCATTAACACCGCCT
Source organism: Paenibacillus sp. FSL R10-2748 (assembly GCF_038005565.1). Classification (NCBI taxonomy): domain Bacteria; kingdom Bacillati; phylum Bacillota; class Bacilli; order Caryophanales; family Paenibacillaceae; genus Paenibacillus; species Paenibacillus sp. FSL R10-2748. The sequence continues at coordinate 388,802 of NZ_JBBOTK010000005.1, read as the reverse complement.
AGAGCAGCAATGAGTAATCTATTATCAGCATGCATCAATTTTATTTCCTCCTTAGGAAAATGCTATCCATATTATTCATTTTCCACGTAAACTTATGCACAAAAAGAAACCCTTGTCTCTAAAAGACAGGGGCTCTCACTTGATTTATTAGATACCCACCGCAGCCGAAATAGCAGCAAAAATAGCAGCAACTAACCACAGGATCGGGAATAGCTTGAAGATTACCTTCAGCCACTGTCCAAAGCTGATCCGGGCAATGGCCAATCCCGCCAGCAGTACTCCGCCTGTCGGTGAAATTAGATTGGTTAACCCGTTACCGAATTGGTACGCTGTGACTACTGCTTCACGATTGATACCTACAAGATCGCCAAGCGGTGCAAGTACAGGCATGGTTAGTGCTGCTTCCCCCGAAGAAGATGGGACTAGGAAAGTAATAATATTATGTGCAACCAACATAATGGTAGTGAACAAGTAACTTGGCAATCCTTCCAGAATGCTTGCGAGTGCATTCAATACGGTATCGATGATCATACCCTGCTCGGCGATGATCAGAATTCCGCGGGCGAGACCTATGATCACTGCAGCGTAGATGAATTCTCCACACCCTTTTACAAAATTCTCAGCTATTTCCTTCTGGCTCATTTTAGTAACTACCCCGACAAAAAGACCGAGTGCGAAGAAAAGGGCACCAATTTCAGTCATATACCAGCCTTTGGACAAAATTCCCCAGACAATTGCTCCAAGCGTTACAATAAATCCACCTATTATTAATTTGTCCCGAAACGTGAAGACGACGTCCTCACCTGTATTTTCTTTTATAAATTGCTCACGATTTATAATATCACTCTGAAAAACAATGGATTTCTCCGGATTTCTCTTAACCCGATGCGCATACCACATCGTAAAGACAATAGAAATCATAGTAAATACAAGCCATTCAATAAATCTCAGCCAGAGCTGAGGATTCCCCTCCACTCCTGCGATCCCCTGGGCAATCAATACTGAAAATGGATTAACAGTCGAACCAACATAGCCAATTTGCGTTCCCAGAAATAGAATGAGAATAGCAGTCATAGAATCGAAGCCTAGGGCAAACATTAACGGAATAAAAATCGCATAAAGCGGAATAATTTCTTCGCTCATCCCAAAGGTAGAGCCTCCGAGACTGAATATAACCATGGCAATTGGAATAAGCAGAATCCCCTTATTCTTCAGCCGTCTGGCAAGAGCTGTCAGGGCACGATCGATGGCTCCCGTCTGCAGTATAATCCCGAAGGAGCCGCCCACAATAAGGACAAAAGAGACGACATCCGCGGCATTGATAATCCCCTCAATAGGAGCGCTTAGGATTTGAGGGAGTCCTTGTCTTAAATCACCGTTCTCACCAGTTTTGGGTACAGTGTGATAGGTTCCCGAAACGATCGCCGTTTTGGTCACACCGTTCACTGTCACTTCATGACGCTCAAATTGTCCGCTGGGCACAATCCATGTCAATGCGGCGACTGTAATAATAATCAAAAATATTAAAGTATAGCTATGGGGCAAGGATAATTTCCATTTCATATTCTTGATGTTCATGTTTATCCCTCATTCCAAGAATGGTTATACGTAACCTTCCCTCCCATAATGGTCAATATCACTTGGGCGTCCCTGATGTCACCAGCGGATGCGTTAAGGAGGTCGCGATCAAAAACGGCGATGTCAGCATATTTTCCAGCCTCTAGCGTGCCTGTAACCTCTTCCATATAACAATGTTTGGCTCCATTAATGGTCCATGCCTTTAAAACTTCGGATGGCGGCATCCCCCGATCGGGATACCAGCCTCCAGCAGGTGATCCGTCCGGAAATAACCGATGAGAAGCTGAGTACAGTGAATCGGGAACACTCGTGATAAATAAGGGCAGATCAGTCCCAATGGTTATTGGCACATTAGCCTCCAGCATAGATTTATAATTATAAAACCGATTTTCATTACCTTTGCCTACCACAACAGGCATATAGGCCTCTTCATAGGTTGGATTCAGTAGCAGGATTTGAGCGTAGACTTCGGCAAAAATTTCGTTTTCGCCCATTCTGATCAGATCATCTGGATGAGGATACTCTAGATCACTGATAGAATGTCTGATAAGGTTATTACCTTGTTGTTCGCGGCATTTTTCAATCATGGATACCGCTTGGCGAATCGCAGCATCACCTTCTGCAGTTAGGCAGCATTTGATACCTTGGCTGTCTGCTTCCAGCACAGAGGCTTCAATCTTTTTGTAGTCAACCGTCCTCAAAGTCGTTACTCCGGGCATATCTGCGTAAGGTTCCAGCATGTCCCCCGTATGATCTGCTACGACACCGTCAAGCATCAGCTTGTATCCTTGGAAACGAATAAGGTCTCCATTATAAAGTGCTTTATACTTCATACCGGTGGCAATATCAAGCGATTCAACAACGGGTTCAAGCGAGAAATGAAATCGGAGTGGCAGTTCCCCTGTTTCTTTCAATTCTTCTAGAATCGGCAGCAACTCGCTATGCCGGTCAAAGCCAATATCTTTTATGGAAGTAACTCCTCGTGCAGCTAGTATGCGGCAAAACTCCATAAACTCTTGTTTGACAAGACTGTGGTCCTGCATCATAGCTTGGAGCAGCAAAGCGCGTGCCTCAGCACTGCATTGATCCGGCAAAAATTGATATTTCTCCTGAGCCAGTCGGTTCATCCAGCAATAGCTTTTATTTAGGTTAATGGCAATTACCGCCCGATCAGGGAATAGCTCGTCCAACAAGCTTTGCTCAGGCAGCTTGCCCCATCCTTCCTCGCTCCACCCGTAAGCGGTTACATCTTTCCCTAGCGGAAGATTGTTTGCCGCTTGTAGCATGAAGTTCACTGCTTCTTCGATCGAGGCTGCATGAGTCAAATCCACGCCCCGATGCATCGACATATATCCGGTAAAAAATACATGGTTGTCATGAACTCCTGGCATGATAAAAGCATCACCCAAATCACAGACAACCGTTCCCGCTCCTATCCAAGCTTGTGCTTCCTCGGGACGCCCCACTGCTGCAATACATTCTCCTCGCAGTGCAATAAACCCAGGTGAGGCTTCATTTTCCAAGCCATTAAAAATAGCATTTGACAGTAAAACTTTGTCCGCTAATGTGTCATTCTTCCCTTGCACAATTTCACCCCCTCATTATTTATCCGCCCTATAACATAACGTAATATAACGTTATAATATTGCTTCTGCTTCTCTTATGAAGTGGAAGCAGAAGCTGCGCCGTACCTGAATAACATTACCTAACAGGCAACGGATTTATATTGAGAATTGATAACGGTCTCCAATGATGTACTGCTTACCTACATGAACGGGGCTTCCATGCTGATCATAAATAATCGTATGCATGTAGAACAACGCCTGTCCGATGGCCGTCTCCAGCAGCTTTGCTTGGTATTCATCCGCCAAAGCGATTTGTAATATCGTCTCTCCCGGTTGGTTAGGATCGATGCTGTATTTATGACGCAGCAGTTCGTATACAGAGCCCTCCAACTGTTCTTCCATTAGAAAAGAAAATCGGTCATAAGGATAAAAGTTATTCTCCAGCATGAGCGGTCGATCACCGGCGTATCTCTTGCGCTGAATAAATAACACTTTTTCTCCTTGTGGCAGCTGCAACTGATGTGCAATTTTCTCATCTGCTTCTATGATTTCACGTTCTGTGACCACACTGTGTGAAGAGAGGCCGTTGGATTTGCAGGCAGCTGTAAAGCTGATAATATGTTCAATCTTCCGCCCAATTTTGGGTACATTGACAAAGGTACCTTTTCCTTGACGTTTGGTCAGATAACCTTCATGAACCAATTCGGCAATTGCTTTTCTTACGGTAATTCGACTTACATTGTAGGTCTCGCTTAGCTCAGTTTCGGTCGGTATACGACTTCCCTGCGTAAATGTTCCATTATGAATAGCGGTTTTGACTGCTTTTTGTAATTGAATATATAATGGCTCTGCTTGGTCTGAATTCAACATAATGTGCCCTCACTTGTCATATAACGTTATATTACTCCCACTTAGAGTATCAAATGTTACATATTCTTACAAGTGAAGATATTTGAAAATAATTTTTTAGTAGCAGACGCCGTATCCGAAAGAACCTTCTACCAGACAGCTCTGGGCGGCAACCCTCGAGCCTTCTGCCATAGCGTCCTGAATGTTGCTATTTTTTAAAAAACTCAGTAAAAAGGCGGTTATATAAGAGTCTCCTGCCCCCATCGTATCCACAGCGTCAACGGAATCAGGCATTTGAAAATAGAACTTAGTACCATCATAGGCAATAGACCTATCTCCACCGCGTGTGGCTACCAGGATTTGCCCCTCTTTTTTTCGATTGGAGCGGATATAGTTCTGTGTCTCTTCATCCGTCATATGGCTGCAAGAGAAGAAAGCGAAATCGGCATACGCAATATATTTCTCCACTTGTGCATCTACGAAATCATCCGAAAAGTCAAAAGAAAGAGGGATTCCCAGCGTCTCCAATTCAGGCAGCAAGTGCCCTGTATGACTGTACAAGCCGGTGTGTATAAGGTCGAACCCGCCAACATAGGCCTTGTCTTCTTCACTCAGCTCCAGCGGATGGAGACGTGTAACTCCTCCCTCATTGCTGCCCAGAAATACTCTGTCTCCGTCTTCCAGGGTTACACGTGCGCAGCCGTTCTCACCGCTGTGATATCTGCACCGTGAAATGTCAATTTCCAGCTCACGGAGAATGTGTTCTACATGCTGCGCTTCGTTATCATCTCCGAATACTCCTATAAAGGCTGCATCTACTCCCGCTTTTTTGGCAAATACACTGAAATTAAGCGCATTGCCGCCAGGATACATCATGCGCAGATGAACATATTTATCTACCACATTATCGCCAATGCCTAGAACTTTCATGATGGTTTCCTCCTGTTGGTAAGAGCGCTTAGTAAGCTACTTTGCCCATATAACGGCGAGTTTCCAGTGGGTGATTGCGTACATTTGCGAGTGCTTCACGATAAACACATACAATGCTGTAAAATAAAACCGGGTTAAAAAACTCGACGACCTCGTCGGCAATGGTTCCGATTCCAAGCTCCTTCGCATCGATCACTTCCACTTTCTCGGCATATTGACTCAGGAAAGTCCGTGCCCGCTCATCCAGTGCCCGTGTGCGTCCTTCGTTGATCATCAGAATAAATGGAGTTTCTTTATCCGTTACTTCAAACGGACCGTGGAAAAATTCACCGGAATGGATTGAAGCCGCATGGAGCCATTGCATTTCCATCAGAGAACAGATAGCAAATCCGTAGGCATGTCCATAAGAAGCTCCGCTAGTCAGAATATAGAAGAGATCTTCATTGCGATATTTGTCAGCGAATACACTGGCACGCGGTTCAACTTGTATTTTTGCCCGGTTAATAATTCCATTGATTGCTCCCAAGCCGTTCTGGAAAGCTTGATAATGCACATAGCCTTCAGCGATTTGAAGCAGCTCAACAGTAAGCTCTAAAATAATAGCCATAGGGTTATTTTTGACATCGCTCTCATCTCCCCATTCGTAGATGAATGAATAATCGGAATAATTGAGCAGTGTCGCTTCACTATTGTGGGTTAAGCCGATGGTGTAAGCGCCTTTCTCTTTGGCTGATTTAGCAGCCGCAACCGATTCCGGCGTGTTTCCACCATGGGAGCAAACGATGACTACTGCGTTTTTACCTAAACGTTTTGGCAGCGCGTGCACAAACTCATTCGCCGTATACATGCCTGCTACCAGCTTCTTTGCTTCACTATCCAGAAAATATTTTGAGGGATACATATCGACTAATGAGCCCCCGCAGGCTACTAAATAAACCTCTGAAATCTTCCCACTCGCTTGTTCATAAATCGTTTGAACCGTCTGATGTACATTCATTGTTATCTCTCCCTTTTATATAACGTTATATAACGTATTGTTTACGAGATAAATATAAGCGCTTTCAATAAAAGTGTCAAGCCCAATTATTCGATCAAATAGACTTTTTTTATAACCTGTCATTAAAAAGCTCTAATCCTTTTATGTAAGGGATTAGAGCTCCTTTTTTAGTTTTAATTCATTGATAGTGGTTGGCAATATCGAGGCTACTCCTGCAATATACGTACAAAATAATGGTCTTACAGATGGGTTTGTCCGAATAAACTAATATAGACAAATACATAACATCCAATAATACTCAAGGAGGAAAAAGGACATTAATACGTTTATCAGTTATATTTTTCTTGGTTTGTCACTTTCCGCTCCCATTGGACCGATTAATGCCGCACAGTTGGATCGAGGTATTAAGAATGGGTTTTGGCACGCCTGGTTTATCGGGCTTGGTGCAATAACCGCAGATATAATCTATATGTTGCTTGTCTATTTGGGAATGATCCACCTTCTTAATGCCCCGTTTGTCAAAGCTTTTTTATGGATGTTTGGTTTTTTCGTGCTTGTGTATACAGGTCTTGAAAGTATTAAAAATGCTGGCGTGATTTCAGAATCTGAATTAAGGGGAAATGGTAATACCCTAACCAACTCATTTCTAGCGGGTTTCCTGATGTCATTATTCAATCCCCTCTCCATCCTGTTCTGGCTTGGGATTTACGGGTCCATACTCGCAAACGTCGCTAATTCATATCCAGTACAACAGCTAATGATCTTTAGCGGAGCGATTGTATTAGGTGTGTTACTCTGGGATGTGACTATGGCAGCCGCTTCAAGTATTTTCCGTAGGTTTCTAAAAACCGGATTGCTTAAAACCATCTCTTGGATGTCTGGATTATCTCTTATCGGTTTTGGCTTTTATTTTGGTGTACAAGCATTTCAATTACTTTTTTTACGCTAACTCTTGGCTTCTTGGCAAAATTACCGAGATACCTTCGTGTGTTTTCGGCGAACCCATTGTACGATAAGGTCACATATTGCAATTAACAAGACAAGCAATAAGCTGATGTAAACTCCCGGGCGGCTAAGCTTATGAAAAAATGATCCGACCACAGCCATAGCTATCAACAATAATCCAATCCAACGTTTAATATGGTTTGATCTACTCGATTCCAGTAGCTTACCTGAAGACAGCAAAATAAAGCACCAATTATACAACAGCATTAAACCCGCTGCAGTAGTGATATATTCATATACTTTTCCCGGTAGTAGCAACGACATTACGATGGCTGAGATTAATCCAACGGAGATCAAACTAAGTGCATATAGAGGATATTTACCCTTCCACTTCCGTGAAAATAATGTGGGTGCATCTCCTTCCTGTGCGAGTGTAATCATCATAGATGTCTCTGCATATAGAGATGCTGTCATTGTTGAGAACCCTGCAATAATAAGCACTCCATTAAATAAATGAGGCATAAAAACCAGATGATCGCTGCTGAGCGCAAGCACAAAAGGACTTTCTTTCGGGTTAAAGGCACTTAATGGCACCATAGACACAGCCAGACCAATCGAAAGCACATACACTGCAACCAGTGTAACCAGCATTACTTTTCCTGCTTTAGGTGCATCCTCCGGTTTTTGAAGCCGATTTGACATAATTCCGAGCACTTCAATACCTCCGTATGCATAAAAGGCAAAAATAAAAGATGACCACAATCCTATACCGCCGGTAGGGAAAAACTCTTTGTAACTGTTGGGGAGCTTTGGATTATATTTTCCTCCTCCGATCCAGCCTGCCAAAAGAGCAACGGCCAAGACCAGAAACATAACAATAGCTGCCATCTTAATGATGGCCAATACATTTTCAACTCGATCAAAACCCTTATTGCCAAAAAAAACAATCACAAGCCCTAAAATCCCGAAGCCTGCCGCAAAGATCCACATCGGTACCTGAGGAAACCAAAAACGTGAGAATATAGACAACGCAGTTAACTGGCTCCCATTAATAAGGAGTTCCGAAAACCAATATACCCAGCCACTGCCGAATCCTGCCCAACTTCCAAATGCTTTTTGGGCATAGGAACGGAAGGAACCCTGTTCAGGATGATCTGCCGTCATTCGCGAAAGAGCATCAAACACTACATATGTTCCAACCGCTGCCAAAAAGTATGCAATCAGTACGGCTGGACCGCCAATAGAAATCGCTAAGCCGGACCCCAGAAAATATCCTGTACCGATAGTACCTGCAACTCCTAACAAGCTAAGTTGCCACCATTTTAGTTTTTGTTCTTTTTGCATATCAGACGGTTTGTCCATTTAAAAAATCACCCTACTCCTGAATTTTGAGACAGATCTCTCCATTCTTTAGATTGCCCTCTCCAATATATTTCATGTGAATGAATGACTCTTCTTTATCAATAAAAAAGCACCAGCTAACCCGCTCAAGGTTTACTGGTGCTTTTTACTTCACAAAACATTTGGAACATAAACAACCGCCTAATCGACATAGCGTCATCATTTGGGTCAAATATGGATGCTTCCAGAAAATCCATCCACTTCGTCTTCCGGTTGTTGATCAGAGCTGACGTTGTGCTCCCCAGTTGTGTTGCTGTACGTTCGAGAGGAACCGTTTTTATACGCTTCACTCCAATCCTCGTTGATCGTGTGCGCCGGGATAATCCAGTCCTCCGGGCTATAACCTGGATTTTGTACACCGACATTTCCTTGCAGATCGGGAATTGCATCCGGTCTAGAGAAAAGAGTTCCTACCTCAATCATACTTCCTTCATAGGCTTGGCAAATCTCCAATGCAGACAGCACATCCTGGTTCTCAATATGAACACTGAGACCTGTGTCACCATTTGTGCTGGCGGAGTATCCAATTTCCTTTAATGTTTCACAGGCTTGGGTGGCTTGCTGCGGATCACGAAATTGAAAACGGAAAGAACCCGTATCCATGTGTTTCATCCTCCTCTGAAGTAGCTTATTTTGTTAATTGGGGTTCATTAGGTTAGGTATGTTATTTTTAATATAACCAACCGGAACAGTATTTTTACATTCAAAACCTTTATTTTTCAAAAATTTACTTTAAAGCTTTGAAATTAAATAGTTAAAAAAGCAGCTACTGTGACAAATCGCATGTTTTCGCTACGTAAATCCCTTTATGCTAGTAACAAGGGTATGGTTGCCCGGTCATCCGAGCCGAGCGGTCAAAGGATGCCCAAATCCATACATAAAGGCGGAATGAAGATGATAGATTACCGAACATTGGTGACACAGCAATCTATGCATTTGTATAGCGTGTTTGCCAAGTCATTCAAAAGTGTAAACGAACATGCGGTTGCTGGCATCAAAACGGTGGGCTTCAACCCAACGGCCTTCGCCGTGATGGAAGTTTTATATCACAAGGGCGCGCAGCCAATCCAACAAATTGGAGCAAAGCTGCTTCTGCAAAGCGGAAATGTCACTTATGTTATTGACAAGCTGGAAAGCCGCGGTTATTTGCACCGTCACCCGTGCGACCAAGATCGTCGGATTATATATGCAGAATTGACGGACGAAGGACAACGTGTCATGGACGAAATTTATCCTGATTATACACGTCAGATTGAACGTGCCTTTAGCGGAATCAGTGAAACCGAAAGAGATCAACTCATCGGCTTGCTCAAAAAATTGGGCCGTAGCGCTGATAACCTGTCACCTTATCACAAATAGAACGAATAGTAATTTTAGCAACTGATCGTTTGTGAATAAACGAACAATCTTATAGCTGTGCTAAACAAAAATTTAGATTTACACAGAAAAGTCCACCCTTATATTCATGGGTGGACTTTTCATATACCTGAATAGAGCGAAATATGCCCAAGCTTACGAGCAGCATAAGTACCTGCTATCGACTAAAATGTTTGACCACTACATTATTAAAAATTGCTGGACCGCCATCGGAAAACAGAGTGATTTTCTGATCCTCTAACCGTGGAAATATTAAAGAGGAATAAGCTACTTCTCCACCATCGACAAACACTTCAATACTGGTTTTATCGACGAGAATGTTCAGGTGTACCTTTTTCTTATCGGGATCAAATGGCGCCTTGCTCTCTACATATTTTCCACTCTGATCCGGCTGCCCAGTGTTCGCTCTGTTTACGTAAGAGTATTGACCTTCCACTGAGACACCCACATCGACATGACGCTTGCCATCCGTCGACTCTCGAAGCCTCAATCCTACATTTTTAATCGTGGACCAAGATACATCCGCCTCTAGCTGATAGGCATCGCCTGCTACTGGAAGCCGGTGAGCACCCTCTACTTTAATCGTTCCTAATGATTTTTTGGATGTTTGGAATCGCTCCAAATTGGGTACCGGCTGTGAAACCAATCGATATCCAGCATCTGCCGTATGTTTCAGTCGAATTTGGCGAACAATCGAATCCATTCCATTAAAGCCTTCCTTTAGGGTAGGCGTGTTATTGGCATAATCCCAATTGTTCATCCAGGCCAGAGCATAACGGTGACTATATTTATCTTTGTCTTTTCCTTCCTCGAACGTAACTGCACCATACCAGTCAAACCCATAATCCAGCCACTCAGGTTCACTGTGATCAGGGAGAAATGCTTCTCCATTAAAATCTCCCGTCCAATAGGCATACGTGTTGGGCCCGCCTGTTGATTTGCTATTGGCGCTCACGCCTAGAATCCATTGATAGGTTCCATCATCCGCACGCATCCGGTAAAGGTCAGGACACTCCACAAGCCCGATATTTTCCGTTTGAAAGCCACTCGTATACCGCCAATTCTTTAAATTATCAGACTCATAAAAGCCAATCTTTGTTCCCTCTGCCATGACCATCACCCATTGATTACGTTGAGTATCTCGGATGATTTTGGGATCTCTGAAGTCCTTTGTACCTGGGTTGGACATCACAGGCTTGTTGCGGTAAGAAGTAAACGTCTTGCCTTTGTCCTTACTGTACCACAAAAATTGTTCCTGCTTTCCGCCATCTGCGGAGGGCTGCGTCACAATGGCTACTAGAGTGCCTTTTCCAAAACCCGCGGTATTATTAACATCGATCACGACCGAACCGGACCAAGGATCTCCATTCGGGTTCGTATATTTGGGAATCGCCACCCCTTCATCTTTCCAATGTACCAGGTCGGTTGATGTGGCATGTCGCCATTCTGTACCGTTCTTTTTGGGATAGTCACGATTATATAAATAGTAATAATGATATTTTCCATCAAAATAAATGGGCCGTTGAGGATCATTCTTCCACTTATCCGGAACAGTAAAATGATAGGATGCCCGATAGGTCGGTGTTGTATGCTTACTTTGATTAGCTTGATTTTTGGGAATTGCAGCAGGTTTTTGGGGTTTGGCTACATCCTGTTGGTACATACTCCATCCCATAGCTATAAATATAGTTAAGCCTGTGATGATTACAACGGATCGTATCCAAATGCTCTTGGGAGCTTTTTTTCTCATTATGACGATCCTCCTTACCTCTCATTGCATTGTTATGTATCGTCCGACGGACGGCAGATCGGTAAGCTACCAAACCGCCGCCTTCGGACATACTGCATATACCTACTTATTTCTTCCCATACTCATTTGGAGATTCTTTTTTGTCATTCGTTGGATCAACCGTGATTTGCCCTTGCTCCAAAATACCGTTTTTCACAACAGACGTTTTCGAGCCTTTAATATTCAGCAGGAAGCTTGGCGCGAAAGTAGATTTGTGATCCGGGAAAAGCCCTCGATTAGTCATATAACTCGAAACGACTACGTTATTGCCTTTGCCTTGCGGGATAGCAAAATGGGCATACGTCCAGGTAATATCATCACGATCCAGATCCTGATGAAGAACGAGACCGGTTCCATTCAACGGTTTATAAGGCCCTGTCAAGGAAGTAGAAACATAACCCAGCATGTAAATATCATCGTCTCCGATCGCATCTACAGTCACCTTGGAACCTCTCGTACTCGTAAATAAATACCACAAACCGTTCATTTTGAACACATTCGCCCGTTCAATTTCATCTGTTACCAGATTGGAAGCAATCAAAGGAGGCATTACATTTTTCAACGTATAATCATCATTCAATTCAACGATGCCCAGTGCGCCGTTCGCCAGCTCAGCTCCTTTTTTCTTAGGACTTTGCTGCAGATTAGAAAGCTCTTCCCTGAAGAATTTCTTATTGCCGCCATAATAAGCTGAGTTTTGAAGCGAATCTTCGCCTTGGTAGCCTGTCTCTGTCCCTGTATTGGCTTCAAATATAATATATTTGTGGCCTTGATCCTCGACATAGTGAGGGTCTCTAAACGTATGGTTATCCATATCCACTCCGACGCTTTGCTGCACATTTTGATAGGTTTTCCCATCTCCACCGTCATAGATCGATTTCAAATCCTCGACTCCATCTACTTTCAGTGTCTTATCATCAGGCTGAGAGACATTAATTTGAGCCGTGCTCAAGGTTTGCTTGCCGTATAATTTGTTATTCGGATCATAGGGCTGTCTGCTGGTATAAAATAAACGTACTTGTCCATCAGAGGTTAAGGTAGCTGAACCTGACCATTCTTCTGACTGATTTTTTAGAATCGGATCGTTGGCAAGCAATTTATCATTGTCTTTAAATACTCTGCCGGCATTTTTCCAGCCGCTCAGTGAAGTATTGCCCGCTTTTTGATAGAACAGGTATATGAATGTATCCTCGCCTCTTTTAGGATCGCCTGCCAATCCAAAAACGATATTATACCCTTTGTAATTGGCTACTGTGCCATCGGCATTTTGTAACGGCCAAGAGTCCCAGACATCGAAATCAATTAGCTTGCCTGAGCTGTCGCGACCAATAGCAGAAGGAATATTCTTAATTGTAGACGCATCGAAGGACGGAACCTCATATTTTTCTTTGCCTTGCTGTTTGAAAATATTCAGCATGTCATTACGCGTAATTTGGGTAAATGCATTGTCTGTTTTGAGATCAGATGCATCATTTTCCTCGGCAAAAGCCTGAACGCCGCCTCCTAACAGCAAGGTAGTTGCTACTGTTGCAGTGGCTGCTTTACTGAACCATTTGTTAAACTTCAAGTACTCCATCTCCCTTAATCTAATTATGCTTCTAGATTTGAAACCCAACTTTTTGGTTGGTAGGGCCATTTTATATGGTATGTCAAACGATTGATATAGACTGAAAAGCCCTATTATGTGAGGTAAGCAAACAGGTGCCTCTTGAATTTCATCCTCATATTTTCCTAGTAATTTTCTGAAAATTCCTACATTTTTCATTTTTATTACATTCAGAAAAATTTGCTACTTGATTTTTTTCCGTGTCCCATTTTGCTAGGTTGGTTGCTTCATTCACATGCAAAATCGTTCTAAAATAAATCATACAAAGCCCGATTTGTAAGCGGGTTCAAAAAAATGGTTCCTTAGTACCCTACAGCTCAATTCAGAAACATATTTTTTGTTACAATTTCTTAAGACTTTTTTACCATTTTGTTACCTATACCCTATGAATATATAGCAACTCTAGGGGGTTTTTATCTCCTTTTTGTATACTGGGGAATTTATCGGTCCTATACGAGGTGGCTATTTTGCTGAATCAGTAGGAGGAGAGACCATTGCATAAAGAGACAGCCCGGACCCTTATTTGGTGTACCGGACTGTCTCTTTATCATGAAAGATTTATATTATTTTTTATGCATGTTCTCTTTGTGGTGTCTTTACGCGCTGATCTGCCTCTTCTTCAGTGCCCGGCGGACGGTTCCGCAGTCCGAGGACGACAAACCAGCTAATAACCGCAATAACGACCATGATAACGAACAGAGAATGCAGACTGTTTTCCAATACAGAACGAAGTAATCCGGCAACCTTGTCACTTAGACTCTGTGAAGCATGAGGTGCAAGCAGACCGTTAATATCCTCCTGCGTTACCCCTTGCTGTGTAAGCTGTCCGTCTGCTGTCTGGGCAGCAATGCGATAATTCAGCCATGAACCGAAGGCTGCAACCCCGATCGTTTGCCCCAACGTGCGCAGGAATGTATTCAAAGCTGTAGACGCGCCACGCAACTGGAACCCGACCGAGGACTGGGCAATAATCGTAAACACAGTCATCGAGAAGCCAAACCCCAGTCCATACAACAATGTAGACAGGAACAGCAGCCAGATCGGAGCCGTTTGGCCCATCAAGGTCATGACGAAAGCCCCCAAAACAATCAGGGTCAGCCCAATCAAAGAGGTTCGACGTGAGCCCAGGGTCAGCAAAATGCGTCCTCCGATCATGGAGCCAAATAGCCAGCCTACGGACATTGGAGCCAGCGCGAGACCAGATGAAGCGGCATCTTCACCGTGTACACCTTGAATCCATAGTGGAAGATAGCTAGTCAGTCCGATCAGCAGGGTGCTGACTAACAGTGCTGCGGCACAGGAAAAAGCGATATCCCGTATCCGAAATAGCTTTAGTGGCACCATCGGTTCCTGAGCGCGTTTTTCGATAACCAAAAACAGAATCAGGAACAAAATGGCTACGGCAGCCAAGGCCAACAATTCAGGAGAAGCCCAGCCGATATACTGCCCGCCCAGTGCCAATACGAGCAAGAGGGCCGTCATCCCGATGGTAAAGGTAACCGCTCCCGGCACGTCGATACGCGCAGTACGCTTGCTTACCTGTTCCCGCAAGTAACGGGCGATGAAGAACATAGCCAGCAATCCAAAGGGAACGTTAAAACCGAAAATCCACTCCCAGCCAAAATAGGTAACCACATAACCACCCAAGAGAGGCCCGATCAGGGAAGAAATCCCCCATACGGAGCTAATCATGCCTTGGACTTTGCCGCGTTCCTCCATTTTGTAGATATCACCGATGATGGTAAAAGTAACAGGAATGACACCACCCGCACCAATACCCTGAATGGCCCGGTAGATAATAAGTTGCTCCATACTACCAGCCAGCATACAAAGCAAAGAGCCAAGTACAAACAACGAACAGCCGATTAAAAATATGGGTTTTCGGCCAAACAAATCGCTAAGCTTGCCGAAAATGGGTGTGGTCACAGCCATAGTCAGCAAATATGCCGTAAAAATCCAACTGAGCAAATTCACGCTGCCCAGCTCGCTAACAATCGTCGGTCCCGCCGGACCGATAACCGTTCCTTCAATTGCGGCCAGAAAAGTGGCCAATAGAACACCTGTCAGCACGAGTCCGCGCTTCATGGGTTTATCGTTTGCCAAGCAAATCACAAATCCTTCCCTTATAAAAACTGTGTTGTATCTGTGCGCGGTTTGCCTTTCCAGATTGGATTATTACCCGCACTGCATAATCGTAAACAGGCGGCCTATATAGGCCGCCTGTTTTGTACGATGTATATATATTATTGTCTACATGTCGTTAATTTTTGTCAACTGTAATCGTATGATAAATCTCACTATTTTCCACTTTATAGAGATGACCCTCTTCCATGCACAGAACATCGCTGGCAAAGCTTTCAGCCACCTGCATATCGTGGGTGATGACCAGAAAAGCCGCACCTTCGGCAGACTGCTCTGTGCACATACGGAGCAGAATTCTCGCCCCTTCGTAATCCGTTCCTGCGGTAGGCTCATCCAGAATGTATAGCTTTTTGGGCAAGATGAACTGTGCCGCAACGCTCAACAGTCTTTTTTCGCCTCCACTTAGTAGGTACGGGGAGGCATCCAGTCTGTGCTCCAGCCTGGCGGCGGCCAGTAAGCGCTGCGCCCGTTCCACATATGCGGCGGGAACCGGCTCCCCGGTCCGTAAACCAAGCTTGGCGCGCACGCTGTATAAACACTCCTCCCACACCGTTGCAGCTGCAAACTGGTGCTCTGGCTGCTGGAACACATAGCCGATTCCGGCAGCCAGCTGGTGAATTGGCAGCTTCGCCATATCCTGCCCCTCCCACCGCATGCACCCCTTCGGTGCTGGGAGCAGGCCCATGAGCAACTTGCCGAGCGTGGTTTTACCCGAGCCGTTCTCACCCAGCAGCACGGCTCGTTCACCGGGCGCAAGAGCTAGGCTCACGCCCTTTAGCGCTGTCCGCTGGCTACCGGGATAGGTGAAGGTCAATCCCTTCACCTCCAACAATGGCTGCCCAGCGCGGTCTGCCGCTGAGCCGGGATTCACCTCCGGCTCACCCGTCATGTCTCCCCTCCCTGCGGAAGAGGGGAGCAGCCCCAAAGCGGCCAGCTGCGCACCATGTTCGCGCAGCAGCGTTTCGGGCGGACCCTGCAGCTGCACGGTCCCGCCCTTCAAGACGATGACGCGCTGCGCTGCCCGCACGCCATCGTCTATGCGGCCGGACGCGGTAACCACCGTCCGACCCGCCGCGTGGAGCCGCCGACATAACTCTACGAATTCGCGTACAGCCGGCGGGTCCAACTGCGCAGCTGCGTCGTCGAACACGACCAGCGGCGCTTCCAACGCCAGTACCGCAGCAATCGCGGTGCGTTGGCGCTGGCCTCCCGAGAGGCGCCGCACGAAGGAGTCGCGCTCGGGAGCTAGGCCGACGGCTTCCAGCGCAGTAGCAATGCGCTGCGCTATTTCTGCCGGAGGCACGCGCAGGTTCTCCGGCCCAAAAGCAATCTCATCTTCGACGATTCCCTGCACCAGCTGGGCATCCGGGTCCTGAAGCACGACGCCAACAGTGGTGGCGACAGTAGCCAGATCAGCGATATCGGGGTCCATCCCGTACACGGTCAGCTCCCCTGTCCGTTCGCCCTCACCGGAACGGGACAATCCACCATGAAGCAGCTGACATAGCGTAGACTTTCCACTTCCACTAGCTCCGACAATGGCTACATACTCACCCACCGCAATGTCCAGTGTCAGACCATGTAACGCTGGCTCTACCTGATCATCATACCGATAGCCAAAATTCTTCAAGGATACGGCTATTTTACGGCTAGAATTATAATCGCTATGTTCAATCATAACTGAAATATCCTCGATCCCCATTGTTGAAGATATAACCACATGCATAGCCACGGCTATGCACGTGAAGCGCGTCCCAGTTCAAACCGTTTTAACAGTCCCGTACGATTTAAGGCATCGCCCAGCACTTTCGTCAGCAGACCGCACAGGACAATGCCGCTCAGGATACGAACGACCAGTGCAATCGTCAGCACCTTCCACCCCCAATGCATATAGCCAAACATATTGGCTGCGACAATAAACCACAGCGGAACCATAGCCCCACCCACTAGCATCAGCGAAACTGCGTTCCAGCGCCGATACCGCAACAAGGCAAATACCAACTCAGCCGCAATCATATAGCAGACAGCCGCCGCGATAATAGAAGCAATTCCATAGGCGGAGCCCATAAAAGACTGCACTACCGCGCCAAATGCATAAGCAATAACCGCCGTACCCGGCTTACGAATAATATAATAGGCCAACAAGCCGTATATCATGTACAGCCCGACAATAGCGGAAGTTGCGATAGGCCCTCCCAGACTGTTTAATGTTTTGTTAATGAGCGACAAATACACGGTCATGACGCCGTTCAACGTGGCCAGCATCGCCATGAGTACGATATCCAGCGTTGTAAACTTTGCAAACATACGAGATTCCTTCATATGTATTTCTTGACTCCTCTCCCTATCTAATCTATAAGATTACAGCTCTGATCCTTGTACAAGCTGCTACTGTATAAATGTATTCATTTGCAGCCTTATTGTCAACCTAATTATATTTTACAGGTTGACAATAAGAACAAAAATAAGAGGCTTCACTTTATAAGCTCCACCATAAAACAGCCGTAGTTAATACAGCAGTCACAGCACATAAGTTGCCTACACGCCCATTGTTCAGTGTACGAAGATATGTCCGTTCTGCATAAGCGCCGAAACCTTTGCCCTCCATAGCCAGCGCCGTCTGCTGAACCCGTCTTACAGCATTCACCAACACGGCAGCCGCATACCCGCTCCACCATGATAACCGATTGCCCCACCCTCGTGGTGGTTCCTGTCCACGAACACGCCGTGCTGCCATAATTGTTCGCCCTTCTTCTTCCAATAAGGGGAGAAACGTCAGTGCCACTGAAATACCGAACGCAAACCGATAAGGAACACGCAAGCGCAGATTCAATGCCTGCACAAAATCTCGGGGATCCGTCGTCGAGAGATAGATATAAGATGCCAAAAACAACACAAAAATCCGCAACGTTAACGCCCCTGCGATATCCAGTCCCTCTGCTGTAATGACAATGGGTCCCCATGAAGCCACGGTATGTCCTTCTCGAATCGCTAGGATAGACAGTATAAAATACGGGATACCTAAACCAATCAGGAACGACATAGTCCGAAGTTGGCGTGCTAAGGTCAAACGTGCGCCCAAGCCAGCCACAGCAATCAGTACAGCCAAGAGTGCTGCTTCCCGCAGCGTCGAATCCCAAGCCATTGACAGGAGGCTAAAGCACCCCACCCATATTAGCTTACTTAACGGCCCTAGCCTGTGCAGCGGCGACGAACCGCCATTATACTGAAACAGCATTTCGTTGTGCCTCCAGTCTGAGCCATTCTTCATGCAGTAAAGAATACATCAGCATATCCTTAAAGCCTGTAGATGTATGCTGTACCTGCCGCAACAGTCCTTCCTGTGTCCAGCCCATCGAGGACAGCAGGGCTTGCGAGCCTGTATTACGCGGGTCCACCAGCGCTTCGATCCGATTCAACCGAATCGTGTTATACCCGAATGACAGCACCAAGCGTAGCGCCTCGGTCATGTAACCCTGTCGCCAATAAGGCTTGGCTATCTCATAACCAATCTCGGCTTTATAAGCTCCCTCCGTCTGCCAATAATTAAACCCACAGCTTCCAATCAACTTCCCATTCTCCTTCAGTTCTATTCCCCAGCGCAGCGCATCCTCCGTCTTCGCCAGCTCATTCAACAACTCAATCATATCCTCTGCATCCTCACGTCCTGACATACCAGAAAGGTTCATATAACGGTGAACCTCCGGGTCAGACCAGCAAGCGAACATCGTAGCCGCATCCCCGCTTTCCATCCTTCGCAGCCGAAGACGCGGACTTTCCAGCGGTGGTATATGCCCCTTACATGCATATGCACACATGTTCAATCATCCTTCCAACATTAAAATGACAATAAATATACGCTACATTTAAGCATACACCTTTAACAAACACAACCTTATTTAAAGCTGAGAAGCTTAAATATATAAATAGCCCTCCTGTTCCTAGGATTAGGAATTAGAAGGGCATCTTCTATATTATAAGAGATTAAACTGTGCGAGCTTGTCTTCCGAATCAAAATTATCGAGCCTCTAAGCCTTTAAGAAGAGACTCGGGTAGTGGTGCGAGTCGGTTTCTTCACAACATCCTTGTACAGTACGCCTAGCATCGACTGAATTTCCTGTAATTCATCGATCCCTGCACCGGTAATGCTAAACATATCATCATGCGGTGTCAGAAAGTTTTCCTGCGTCAAGTTTTCAAGCTCCTGCTTGACCTCACGTTCTCCTACACGGTAACCGCGTTCTTCCAACACAGGTTGAATATCTCTTACCGTGAGATCGTTCTGATGTGCATAAGAAAGCATCTGTATACGGATAAACAAGTTCTGAACATCTGCATGCATAATTGCAACTCCTCCCTGGCCTAGGCCAACCATGTTACACTGTTTTTACCCATAGAGGATAAGCTGGAAACAGATGAGGGCAACCCTTGCTGGATTACTTTCTATACTGTTTGCCCCGCTAAAACGTATAGCTTATCCCCTTCCCAAAATGATTCTGTACAGAGGTTAGAGTACGGAGATACCAAAAGGTTACAGAGTGATTTTTCACTTGACTGAATATATACAATCGTTATATCTTAAATTAATTAACCAATGGTAAAAGCGAATTGCATAATTACCTATTTTTGACGATATATACAACAGTTAATGTAAAAATTTAATGTTAGGAGCGTGAACTCTACATGTTTCAAACCATACCTTACGAGGGCACACGTCATGAACAATTCGAATCGGTTCTCGGACAACTCCGGGCACTTATTCATGATGAATCCAATACCATTGCCAATCTGGCGAATGCTTCAGCACTACTTGGTCATTTCCTTCCAGATATTAACTGGAGCGGCTTCTATCTTTATGATGGTACTGAGCTTGTACTTGGTCCTTTCCAGGGCTTACCTGCATGTATACGGATTCCATTGGGACGTGGCGTATGCGGTACCGCAGCAGCTGAGCAACGAACACTTGTTGTAGATGATGTGCATGCGTTTCCAGGACATATCGCCTGTGACGCTGCTTCCAATAGTGAAATCGTTATTCCCCTTGTCAAGAATGGGGAACTGATTGGAGTGCTGGACATTGACAGCCCGCTAAAAGGCCGCTTTGATCACGAAGATCGTGTATTCCTAGAGGAATTTACGGCTATTCTGGTGTCTAGCTTGTAACCAAAATTGTGCATATATATGGTCTCCCTTCGCCACAATAAATGAGGGTCTGAAACCCAAAATTATGCGGCGAAGGAGATTGATGATTCATGTACAACAACATGGCTCCACAACAACAACTTCATCAATGTGAACAAATCATGCAGCAATTGGTACAACAAACACAGCAAGGAACTGCCATGTATCAGCAGTTGCTGCAACAGGAACAACAAAATGCATCCAGTCTTGAAAGCCTGGTGCAACGTGAACGAAGTGCAGCTCAAATGATCCAAACTGCAATTCAGCATCACCAGCAGGCTATGCAGCAGTACCAGCAAGTTATTCAACTGTGTAGTCAGTTGGAAAACTCCATCCGTTCCAGCAGTCAAATGACTCAGCCCGGATTTGGCGATAGCTACGCCTCACGCAGTATGCAACCATCCTCCTATAATGCAGGAAGCCACATGAATCACAGCTTCCCGCAACACATGGGGACGACTGGACAGCATTATGTAAGCGGTAGTGGCATGCAGCAGTACGGAAACAACAGCCAGCAAGGCATGAGAGCGACACAAAGCAGCATGTAAACTGCTCTACACACAAAAAGGGTGAACAGCAGGCCATCGGAATTGGCTTGTTGTTCACCTCTTTTTCAGACCTTTTACAGCCCTTCTTCCCCGCTTTGTTAATTTAATTCCCGTTCGGCTAGAACCTTCATCCCGTCTCGCAAATACTCAGCTAGTCCGGGGCGATAGCCTTCATACATTTTACTGAAATCCTCATGCTCCACATACAAGTCTCCCAGCCCGCTATAAATTTCTGCTGTAGGAGTATAGAATCGGCTTACCCATTGAAGATGACGGCGGATCAGCGCCTGTACTTCTTCACTATTATGCTTCAATCCTTTATTCATGGCTTCAGCCAGCTGCCGATGAATCTGATCAGCCTCTGCCTGTGAATCCAAATAATCCTCTTTGCTCCAGTTCTTTGTCGCCGTCTTGCTTTCCTGAATTGTTTCCTGAGCCTCTTGACCATAACGGTCTGTCAAATCACGTTCGTACATTTCCTGCTTTTCCGGGTTAAACCCTTGGTACATGTGCTCTGGTTTCATTGCTTGTTCCCCTTTCAAATGAGCCACCGTTTCGTCGATGGTCTGTAGGAGAGTATGCAAGCGGAAGACTTTGGCCTCGACCTTGGCTCGATGCTCCTGTAAAACCTCAGCTTTTTGTTCCTTGGTTTGCTCCAGCACCTTTCCAATTTCAGATAAAGGCAAATCCAGTTCCCTGTACACCATGATTTGCTGAAGCCTCAAAAGTTGTTCATGTTCGTAATATCGATATCCATTATTTCCAATATGATGCGGTTTCAGCAATCCGATTTCATCATAATAATGCAAAGTTCGTACGCTGATTCCCGACAGATTAGATACTTCCTTTACCGTATAGGCCATTCCGCTTCACCTCCCTTGCTTGACAGTCTAGTGTCTCACGTGGCGTGAGAGTCAACACCCCCACTTGCCCACCTTGGTACTACACTTTTACCCGTTAAGCGTGTGATGAACCGTCCCTGTGACAAGGATACAATCAATTCTTTTGTTTAAAGATCGTGATCAGACGACTCATATATTCACGCATATTTACAATTAAATTCGAGTCGCCATCATGAAGACACCAGTTGTACATGACCCCACGAGCTGCAATAAATAAGTAGTCTGTCATCTCTTCGGATGTCATGCTTTGATCCAACTCTCCTGCAGCTTGTCCTCTCTCTATAATCTGTTGAAGTATATTTTGCATATCACGACCCTTAGTAATGAAAAGCTTGTTATTAGTTGTATATAACTGTTTCACCGTCTCTAAACCAATATTCTGATTATATTCCGCATAAACTTCAAAATATTGAATAATATCCTGCACAATACTTTCTGAAGGTGGTTCATTCTTAAATTTCAATTCAAAGTAGCCATCCGCCTGCGCATACATCTCCACCAAAATATCACTTTTAGTCTTGAAATGATTATAAAATGAGCCCACAGACACTCCGGCCCTCCGGCAGATATCCTCAATTTTAATTTTTTCCAGACTCTTTTCATGCATTAGCTCTAATGTACTGTTATATATATTTTTTTTAGTCTGCAGGCTTTGCAGCTTTCGTCCACTCAATTGTTGGTTTGGCATTTACCTACTCTTCCTTTCTATTCTAAACATTCCTATCCTCGATGCCTTGTCCATGTTACTTAATTATAATAAGAAATGCTATTTTGTTTATTTGTGAAAACAATCACATAATAATGTCCGCTACCGTCCTATACTGAATCCATTCAATGAATTCATTCACTGAATGGATTCATTGAAATGGTCGATTCATAATTAGGAGGCATTGTTATGAAAGAAGAGCATCGAATTTTATTTGAGTCTATGAAAATTGGAAAACTAGAAATTAAAAATCGGTTTGTCATGGCTCCCATGGGCCCTGGTGGGCTTTGTGATGCCGATGGCACCTTTAATGAGCGCGGCGTCGAATATTATGTTGAACGGGCAAAAGGCGGGACAGGACTGCTCATTACAGGTGTAACGATGGTTGAGAATGAAATTGAGAAATGTGCCCTGCCATCAATGCCCTGCCCTACTCTAAACCCCTTAAATTTTGTTAAAACGGGTAAAATGATGACGGAGCGGATTCATGCATACGGCACAAAAATATTTCTACAATTATCCGCAGGCTTTGGACGGGTAAGCATCCCTTCAATTGTAGGTAAAACGGCTGTCGCTCCCTCTCCTATCCCTCATCGCTGGCTTCCCGATGTAATCTGTCGTGAGCTAACTATCGATGAAATTCACACCTACGTTAGAAAATTTGCGGAATCTGCGGCTATTGCCAAAAAGGCAGGCTTTGACGGTATTGAAATCCATGCGGTTCATGAAGGCTATTTACTGGATCAATTTGCGATTTCTTTCTTTAACCATCGAAAAGACCAATACGGCGGAAATCTGAGAAACCGCTTAAGATTTGCCATAGAGATCGTCCAAGCCATCAAAGCCGAATGTGGACAGGATTTCCCGGTATCTCTTCGGTACAGCATCAAAAGCTTTATTAAAGATTGGCGTCAGGGCGGATTGCCAGGCGAAGAGTTTCAAGAACAGGGACGGGATATTGAAGAAGGAATTGAAGCGGCCAAAATATTAGAGGAAGCTGGATATGATGCTTTTAATGGTGATGTTGGTTCGTACGATTCATGGTATTGGGCACATCCACCAATGTATCAGGAAAAAGGACTCTATCTTCCTTATAACAAAATTTTAAAAACCATTCTAAAGGTACCTGTCATTACTGCTGGCAGATTGGATAATCCAGACTTGGCCAGCAAGGCTATACGTGAAGGAAAAACCGATATGATTGCACTGGGTCGGCCATTGTTGGCTGATGCTGACATCCCCAACAAAATCAAGGCCGGGAAAATAGAAAAGATTCGTCCTTGCCTCTCCTGCCAAGAGGGCTGCATGGGTCGATTGGCATCTTTTGCAACGATTTCATGTGCCGTTAATCCGGCTTGCGGCAGAGAAAAAGACTATGCACTCGGAAAAGCAGATCAGTCCAAAAAAGTCTTGGTGATCGGTGGAGGACCCGCAGGATGTGAAGCTGCCCGTGTAGCTGCTATTCGCGGACACCACGTTACCTTATTCGATAAAAATAACCGATTGGGAGGTAATCTGATCCCGGGTGGAATTCCAGACTTCAAAGAAGACGATCATTTACTTGCGACCTGGTATGAAGGGGAGCTAAAGGATTTAAAAGTTGACGTTCAATTGAATACCGAGGTTAACCGGACTACCGTAAATGAATATGCAGCAGATGTTGTTATTTTTGCTACCGGCTCCTCTCCCAAAACCTTCTCCATTGGTACATCTACTAAGGTGTATTCCGCAGAAGAAGTTTTGCTTGGGAAAAAAGATCCCGGTGCTTCCACCGTAATTGTCGGAGGTGGGCTTGTGGGATGCGAAACTGCACTTTGGCTTGCTGATCAAGGTAAAAAAGTAACGCTGGTGGAAATGCAAGAAGATATTTTAACCGTCGGCGGCCCGCTGTGCCATGCAAATGAAGATATGCTGCGTGACCTTGTTGCATACAAGGATATCCATCTCCTGACCAACGCCAAAATTGTCGATGCCAACGATCAAGAATTCGTTCTTCAAAATAAAGATGGTGAAGAAACGATTCTAAACGCAGATACAGCGATTCTGGCTGTAGGATATACTCCTCAGCAATCGCTTTATGAAGACATTCAAAATGAGGTTTCCGAGTCCTACTTAATCGGCGATGCCAAGCAAGTACAAAATATTATGTATGCTGTCTGGGACGCCTATGAGGTTACTAGAAATATATAGTACCCCGCTACCTCCAAAGCCGTTTACTATGTAAGCAGGCGGCTTTGGCTTTTTTACCTTTGCAGCAATTGCTTAGTTAAGAGAGGCTTTTCCCCATAACCACATGATCATAAAAAGCTATCTTTTGAATAATTTTCTCCAAATTGTGCTGCGTTTGTGCCACATGTGCTTCCACTTTCTTTTTGTGGGCTACAAGGAAATCTCTTCTCTCTTGGATTGTGGCTTCTCCTTTTACATTTAGCTCAAGGTATGCCTTAATTTCTTCAATAGTCATCCCTGTATCTTTCATAGCCATAAGGAACCTAATCCAATCGATTTGTTTTTCGGTATATACCCTTCTTCCACCTTCATCCCGACCGACATCAGGTAATATGCCTTCTTTTTCATAATAACGAAGGGTGGATGCGGGCAATCCGCTCTTGATTTGAACTTCTTTAATGGAGTACATGGTTATTCCCCTCCTCGTTCTTTTATTTTCTCTTCAAGTCAGCTTTAACGATAAGTATAAGTTTTCATAGTAAAGAGTGCAAAATTAAGATTCCGATATTCGTCTAGCAGAAAAGCTAGCCCTCTCCCTGTCCTTCTTCTCTCAATTTCCCAATACAACTCCTAACATTCTCCTCCGGATGGTTCACTTCCCAATGATCCAACAGCCGATTAACCTCCTCATCCAGAGGTTGCAGCCGATAATAAAATATGGCAGCTCGTAATTGGTGATGCTCCTCGACAGGTTCATCGTCGGGCCAGTGGTACTCTTGCTTGCCATTCTCATCGGTAGTCCCTATAGCTCCATCCAGCAAGGGAGAACGGCCTTCTAACCCTTCACCACGGGCAATTGCTTTGAGAAAATCGGCATGCCTCATGGCAACATCCGGCGAACAACGGTACAAATTCTCGAAAATATCAAAGGCATCAATCGGATCGTATTCCAGATTCTCAAGGAAATGCCTTTGCAGCAGCGAAGCAACCTTCTTATTGCCCGTCAGTCCAGACAGAAAATAGAACGTGGGCATCTGTGCCTCATAACGAAAATCGTCGACATGGCTGATAATATCGTCCACAATCTGGTCGGTCTGAAGACCTTCACGTGCTAATCGAGTTAGTATTCGCACCGCCTTATACTGCGTCCAATCGTACACACCGAATAGCAGTATCCAAATCGATTGCCACTACAGCTTTCTTATTCTTCTTCCAAAACTGAAATATTCTCATATGTAATTCACAGCTCCTTATCCCGTGTTACTAACAATTTCATTGCCAACTAGAATATTCTTTATGAATATATATCGGAAATTCTTTATAATCTCCTCAATACGTTTTCTCCAATAATAAAACATATTTTGGAAATTACTTGTATACTTTTCAACAGTTTACTAAATATATGCGATTGCTTCTCTAAGCCTATTCTTTTTTATCATAACTATTTAGTATTATAAGGATATAAAAAAGGAGGTTATCATTTGAAAAGTACAGGTATGACACGTCCCCTAGATGCGTTAGGCCGTATCGTTATCCCCAAAGAAATGCGAATTTCCATGGATTATAATGTGGGTGATCCTGTTGAGATTTTTGCAGATGAGGAAACTGGTATTCTCGCCTTTCGAAAGTATACTGGGGTGACGTGTAAAATGTGTGGTTCAACAGAACAATTAACTTATTTTAGAGACAGCTTTATTTGCGGGGAATGTATTGAAAGTTTAAAAAAGGGAATACATTTTAGCCCTATCCTAAGACCAGCCAAGTCAGCTTTATCCAACTCACAACGATCTAATAAAGAGTCCAAACGTCTGCGGCGATCGACACAACAGATGATCGAAAGTCTAAAAGAATTAATGCAAAAACACCCCAATGCAGCACAGCACGAATATGCCAAAATACTTGAGGTTTCCCAAGCCCGTATATCCCAGCTCAAAAAAATGCTCTAACTACAGCTTGATACCCTACATAGATATACACCAGAGATTTCATCATGTGCAGCTACTTTTGAACCGTGATACGCAGCATCATAGCTAACCGACAAAACGCATGAACGTCCATACGAAAATTCCACACTAGGTATAAAGAACTAGTGAATGACTTGCAAGCGAGAACGCCTATAAGCAGAAGGCTGTGCTACATTTAATAATGGTTCCTGAATTAAAAAATGACCTTCTTTAATTAGAGAAGGTCATTTCATTTATTTATTCATTTTTCTATAGTAAACCACCACACACTTCTAATGTTATTTTTCAATTAATCCACTTTAACCCCAATAATGTAAAAAAAATTTTACAACTATGATTTATCACAAAAAAAGTAAAACTGTTTTTACATATGGTTGTAAATAAGGATGGGTGAATCTAATATGAACAGACCTGCTCAAATTATTTCTATTCTTATATTTTCCGTAAGTGTAAGTGTGTTTGCTGGTTGTGGAAAGCAGGGAACAACGGATACATCTACCAATGGAACAATACCAACAACCTCAGAAACGGTAGTAAAAGAAGAAACAGATCAACCAGCCGCCCTGCAAAACTTGGACGAGATCAAATGGAATGATGTTAAAGACCCTCTAATTGAGGATGCCATGATAGCAAAACTCAAAGCAGCAATAGCTGCCTTCGTGTCAAAAGATTTGGATCAATTCCATGCTGCGCTCGGTCCAGACGTTGGAACAGGTCACGATTACCTCTTCGATCATCCGGTGAAGTTTACTGGTATTGCTGAAGCTATGAAAGAAAATAATCGGATATTGATACCCATTGTAGGGGAACGGCTGAAAAATGAAGAAGGATATTCACCCGATATACGATATACCTTCTATTTAGAAAAAGATAAAGATGGTGCATGGCAAATTGTTTCAATTGATTAACTAAATTCTCTAAGATGCATTTATCTCGATTTCATTCATGATGCTATAAACCAAATGCTTTTCATTCGTAAAGGTATGTTTTTAGTAGTCGCTAAAAGCACACTTTTTTGGGACAATGAATTTTTCCAAAAAAATATCTTGTAGCAACATTGCCCATTCCAACAAGTACGTTTGCACATATGATGTCACAAAATTCAATCTAAAGGAGAGATACACACCTTGTCTAAACATTCTTCTCATCGTTCGATGGGGCCGTTACAACCACATTTCGCGACCACTACTGAAGTGAGCAATTTTGTTAATTTATGGGGAATATTTACTGTGAATGGTCAACAGATCGTTGCTTTTGTAAAAAGCGTAGATCCCGCTAACAAATCAATGTTAGTGCTATATCCTAATGGTACACAATCATATATTGATGTAACTCAAATCAGTCAGGCACAAGGCCCTTATCCAAGTATGCCTTCTATTCCAGGACAAAGCAGTGGTCAGGGCGGTCATCAAGGCGGTGGATCGCCTTGGCCTCCTCACGGTCAAGGCGGTGGTCAGGGCGGTGGGTCGCAGTGGTGGCCTCAACATGGTCAAGGCGGCGGTCAGGGCGGTGGGTCGCAGTGGTGGCCTCAACATGGTCAAGGTGGCGGTCAGGGTGGTGGATCACAGTGGTGGCCTCAACATGGTCAAGGTGGTGGATCACAGTGGCCTTCCGGTGGATCTCGTAGCGCCAATCGGAAAAACTAATACCCAACCCTTATTGTAGCAATTGCCGTTTGCCATGAGCGAGTGTCGATTGGAACACATTCAATATTGGACCAAACAAAAAGGCGTCGCCTGCAAATGCACGCGATGCCTTTTGGATTAGCCACTGGCTACTTCGATTCCCCTAATTCTTAATCCTCTGCTCCTAAACATATTTCCATTAGGCTTTGCTGGCCATGTCTGCAATCTGGCGAAGCCACACTTTACGTGTATCCTCATCGGATTGGGGTACCGACTCGAAGAACAGATGATACATGACGTCAAGCCCACAGTATTCAAATATACCTTTGTCGGACGTCAAGCGAAGTGCTTGATCCATGCCATTGCTAGCATATTCCGCATGTGATTTTCCTTGCGTATTGAGGATAATAGCTTTCTTTCCCTTGAGCATTCCCATCTGCACTCCATTTACATATTTATAAGCAAATCCATAAGAGAATACACGGTCAATATACCCCTTCATAATAGCTGGCATCCCCGTCCACCAAATAGGATAAATAAAGGTGATTACCTCTGCCCATTGCAAAAATTCCTGTTCCCGTACAACATCTTCTCCGATTCCTTCAATGACCTCGCTGCTGCTAATCACAGGTTGAAAGTTGATTGCATATAGATCACGAACAACCACATCATGTCCTTTTTGCTTTAGCCCCTCGACTGCTGTGGTCAAAATTGCATGATTAAAGCTTCCCTCGGATGGATGTGCGTAAATAATAAGATGCTTCATGTTCTCTCCTCCATTTACTTTAAAATAAGTGATTGATCAATTACTTAACTACGTACTCCTTCAATCAACTGAATATGCTCAATCCATAGTTCGGATAAAGATACGTTTGAGTAAACTTTAGCGGTATCCTGCTCATGAATATCACCTCCGTTGCTTATTAATCCAGTTAGTGATTGATCAATCACTAATGATTGGCCTCAGTATAGTATATACCTTTTTACTTTGCAAGTGCTCTTTGTTCAACTTTATATAAAAGATTGTAAAAAGATCTGATCCCAAAACAGTGTTATTATCGCTGTTCAAAGTAAATAAAGTCCCCCAGTTGGTTTTAAACAGATTGATGTCCATCATGGTGTGATATCAAGCAATCACTTAATATGACTTTATAATGTCATATTATAAGGTGTATGCTACTGAGAGAGGTGAAGCGTATGCCGTTAAGCAGACATTTTGAAATCGTTTATATATTACTCCATAAGAAAAAAGTGACTGCTGATGAATTGGCAGAGCATTTTGAGGTTTCCACACGAACGATTTATCGGGACATAGATGCCTTAAGCGCAGCTGGGATTCCCATCTACAGCAGTAGAGGCAAGGGTGGCGGAATATCATTGATGGAGGGTTATGTCTTTAACACCTCTTTACTGTCCGAGCAGGAACAAGATGATATCTTAATGGCCCTTCAGAGTGTGGCTACAGCTACCATCCCACAGGTAGAAGAAGTGCTAAACAAGTTGAGTAGGCTTTTTAAAAAAGACATGGGAAACTGGATCGAAGTAGATTTTTCGCCATGGGGAAGCCAAAACAGCCAGAGACAGCTATTCACTCTTATACGCAACGCAATAATCACAAACCGTGTTATAAAGTTCCGCTATTATAACGTCGCCGGGGAACAGAGTTATCGTAGCGTCGAACCTGCCAAGCTCTTGTTTAAAGATAAATCCTGGTATGTGGAAGGTTACTGTTTAAATACCGAAAGTCATCGTGTATTTAAGATTAGCCGAATGAAAGAGATTGCAGTTACCGAAATTAGTTATGAGCCAAGAACGGTCGTAGCATCTACAGATACAAAGATGAACGACTTGCTTCATACCATTGAAGTAACTCTTCACATTTCTGCTCAAGGAGCTTACCGCGTATACGATGAATTTGCCGAGAAAACAATTACTCAGAAGGAAGACGGCTCTTATACCGTCACGGCACAATTTCCTGTAGGCAATTGGC
The DNA here is from genome assembly GCF_038005565.1 of Paenibacillus sp. FSL R10-2748. Classification (NCBI taxonomy): domain Bacteria; kingdom Bacillati; phylum Bacillota; class Bacilli; order Caryophanales; family Paenibacillaceae; genus Paenibacillus; species Paenibacillus sp. FSL R10-2748. The sequence goes on along the minus strand of NZ_JBBOTK010000005.1, from coordinate 358,538 downwards.
TGGACAGTTATCTGCTGTCCTTTGGTCCCCTCCTTATAGAGGTTAGCCCCGAACAAGTACGTACAAGAATATTGTCTCTTTTAGAAACGATGAAAAGAAATTTAAATGATCCTCTATAATATGACACCATGTAGTCATATTATCACTGCTATGATGAGTTTGAAGTTATCGCTCACAACATACTCACCATAGGAGGTTGAAGGATTAATGAATCCACATAAAACCATGCCACCGGCAGTAGAAACTTACTTTACATCAGCGAACAAATCCCAGCTTGAAGTATTTACTTCCGCTTTCGATAAAGATGCGTTGATCTTGGATAATCATCGCGAAATCAAAGGTATGGAAGCCATAAAATCATAGTGTGAAGCAGAAATATTGGAGCCGAATGTCACCTTCGAGATCGTGGATATGGATGACAGTAATAATACCATCGTCGTAATTGCGAAAGTAGACGGAGACTTTGATAAATCGAATCTTCCCGATCCACTCCTCCTTAAACATCAATTTCTAGTAAACAACAATAAAATTAAAGAACTGATTATTACACTTCCATAAAGGAATTTAAAAAATAAGAAAGGGAAAACGAATATGCCTGCTTATGTTGTTTTTATACGTGAACAGAGTACCGATCAAACTGAACTCCAACTCTATTCTCGGAGTGGAGATACCTAGAGGTATTCCTCAACCACATTGTAAAATTTAGGAGGAATTATTCGCATGAGTTTTCAATTAGAAAGCATATTAAGTGAGTTTAAAGGCAAAAGGGCCTTGGTCACAGGCGGTACCAAAGGAATGGGAGAGGCTATTGCTAAGAGACTTACGGCTGCAGGTGCTACCGTAATAACTACGGCTCGAACGACTCCAGTTAATTTAGAAAATCCAGACCTGTTTATTCCAGCCGATATTAGTGTGCCTGAAGGTGTAGATAAAGTAGTAAACAGTGTTCTTGAGCGCCTAGGCGGTGTAGATATTCTTGTCAACAATGTTGGAGGCTCGTCAGCCCCATCTGGGGGAGCTCTTATCTTGACAGACGAGCATTGGCAGCAAACTTTTAACGCCAATCTGTTTGCTGCCGTCCGTTTAGACCGTGGACTGCTGCCGGCTATGGTGGAAGAGGGTTCCGGTGTTATTATTCATATTTCATCCATTCAACGTCGCTTGCCGCTATATGATGCAACATTGGCTTATGCTGCAGCCAAAGCAGCTTTAACTACTTACAGCAAAGGGTTATCCAAGCAGTTTTCACCTCAAGGCATTCGTATTAATACAGTTGCGCCGGGCTTTATCGAAACGAAGGCAGCACAAAGTTTGATTGATCGGATTGCTGAGACGACAGGTGACCGAGAAAGTGCATTAAAGCAACTGATGGACTCGTTGGGAGGAATTCCAATTGGTCGTCCAGGACTACCAGAAGAAGTCGCTGAGCTTGTTGCTTTTCTGGTATCCGACCGGGCCGCTTCAATTACAGGAAGTGAATATAATATTGACGGTGGAACAGTTCCAACGGTCTAACACTTTATTTTCATCTGACAATCACGCAAAAGGTGAAAAAAAAGCCCATCTAATGAGCAGACATACGCAAAACGTATTATCTATGTCCATCAGATAGGCTTTTATATAACTACTACCGTTTAATAACGATCAGCTTTGTTTCCAGCATTTCTTCCATTGCATACTTTACACCTTCGCGTCCCGTGCCACTTTGCTTCACACCACCATACGGCATATGATCAACACGGAAGCTTGGAATGTCATTGATCATCACGCCGCCCACCTCAAGCTTGTCCGCTGCATCCAGCGCGGTCGTGATATTACGAGTGTAAATTCCCGCCTGCAGGCCATAGATCGAATCATTTACATGGTTTACGGCTTCATCTATAGAGCTAACAGAATGAATCAGCACAAGCGGGGCAAACACTTCACGACAGGACACCTTGGAGGTCGGGTCCACATTAAGCAAAACCGTCGGCTCCAGAATACCTCCCTTGGCTTGGCCACCCAGAGCGATCCTTGCGCCTGCTTGAACCGCTTCTTCCAGCCATTCACGGACACGTTCGACATCCTTGGCTGAAATAAGCGCGGATACATCCGTGTCCGGCTCTAGCGGATCTCCAATTTTTAAACGTTGAGTTGCTTCTATAAATCGGGATACAAAGGTATCATACAGTTCATCGACAACGTAAATACGTTGAACTGAGATACATACCTGCCCCTGATTGGCAAAGGCTCCACTCACACAACGGTCGATGACCGCGTCTACATCCGTATCACGGTCGATAATAACGGCCGCGTTGGAACCCAGCTCCAGCGTGACCCGCTTCAAGCCAGCCTTGGAGCGAATTTCTGTACCGACCGCCGGGCTACCGGTAAAAGTGATATAGCTGACGCGCGGATCAGTGACAAGTACGTCGCCAATGGTTTTACCATCGCCGCTGATCACGTTAAGAGCGCCCGCAGGCAATCCAGCCTGCTCCAGCAGCTCCGCAATCAAGTAAGCCGACAACGGCGTCTGCTCCGCAGGCTTCAATACGACCGTATTGCCTGCTGCCAGCGCGGGACCCACTTTATGAGCAACCAGATTCATCGGGAAGTTAAATGGTGTGATAGCTCCTACTACCCCTACAGGTTCTTTGAGCGTGTAGGCCATACGACCCTCGCCGCCCGGTGCGGCATCCAGCGGAATGGTTTCCCCGTGAATCCGTTTGGCTTCTTCAGCTGCGAACTTGTAGGTTTGCACCGTCCGGTCAACCTCCGCCAGCGCAGCCTTCCATGGTTTGGATGCTTCACGTGCAATGATGCGCGCTGCATCCTCACGCCGCTCTTCCAGCAGGTCAGCCAGCTTCTCCAAAATGGCTGACCGCTGGTGCGCTGGCATGACCCGCATCTCCGAGCGTGCATCAGAGGCTGCCTGAATAGCAGCCTTGGCATCCTCTGCTGTGGCCTCTGCCACCTCAGCAATGATTTTTCCGGAATAGGGTGATTTCAACGTCGTGTACGATGAAGCTGCTTTCCATTCTCCACCAATAAATAAATGCTGCTGCATGCTTTTTCCTCCTTCTCTTGATATCAACGTTCCTTTTACCGTCTATTTTACCGTCAACACCGGACAAGGTGCATGCTGAATCACCTGATGGCTCACGCTACCCAGTATCATTTCGGAAACAAGTCCTTTGCCCCGCGTTCCCATAATGATCAAATCCGTCTTTTCCTGCTTTGCACTTTCGCAAATGACACTCGCCGGATCACCGTGACCCGCCAGCATACGGTAAGAAATACCCTCGTCCTTCAAATAGTCGGATGCTGGTTCCAAGATATGACGACCTTCCTCTTCGATTCGCTCATCCACATCAACCCCAACCGGGGGCTCATTCATGGATAAAGCCGGGTTTACATGTAATACAGTCAGATGTGGATTCCCCTGAAGCTGCTTAGACAACGTTTTGGCTGTCTGCAACGCATTCATAGCATGTTCCGAACCATCAATCGCGACCAGAATATGTTTGTATTCGCTCATACTCTTTTCCTCCTCAGAAGTTCGATCTTAGTGTGCATCCACCTGAATATCCTGCATATGTCGACGACGTACGATCAGCACAGCTACGCCAATCAGTACCATCAATGCTCCAAAATAAAATGGGGTTTCTGCTGAGTACCACTCTGACAGCTTCCCTGCAAGCCACGGCGAAATTGCCCCGCCCAAAAACCGCATGAAGCTGTAGGCCGCAGATGCTGTCGAGCGCTCCACTGGAGCAGCCTGCATAACAGCAGTTGTAATCAATGTATTGTTAATCCCCAGAAAAATACCAGCCACAATGACGGCGACAATGACAGTCGTTGGTGAACCAGCTACCGTCCCGATCGCCATAACACCTAAATCAATGGCAAACAGCGTCAGCATGATACTAATGGAAGATACCACGCTCAAGCGTGCTTGAATCTTCGGTGCTACAAACACCGAGGTAAAGGCCAGCATAATTCCCCAGCCAAAAAACACATAACCCAAACCATGCTCGTCCAGATTCATTACATATGGAGAATACGCCATCAACGTAAAAAATCCAAAGTTATATAACAACGCTACAATGCCGAGCGTGAGCAAAGCCGGATAACTGAGCGCTTTGAACGGATCGGCAATGGAACCGCGTTTTTTGGGCTTTGGAATGGAAGGCAGCATAAACGTAATGAACAAAAATCCCACTACCATCAGTCCGGCTACACCGAAAAACGGACCGCGCCAGGAAATGGAACCTAACTCACCGCCCAGCAACGGACCCACTGAAATCCCGAGGCCCAATGCCGCTTCATACAAAATAATTGCTTTAGCTGTTCCAGAAGTGGACAGACCTACAATCGCAGACAACGCTGTTGCGATAAACAAAGCGTTCCCCAAACCCCAGCCTGCCCGGTAGCCCACAATTCCGCCAACTGTACTGGCTGTGCCGCCCAGTCCAGCAAACACAATAATAAATAAAATCCCGGTTAGTAGTGTCCATTTGACACCCAATCGACTAGATACAACGCCTGTAATCAGCATCGCAACGCCTGTTACCAGATTATAGCTGGTGAACAGCAATGACACTTGGCTTTTCGTAGCATGAAGCTGATCAGCAATGGCCGGAAGAATCGGATCGACCAATCCCAGACCCATAAATGAAATAACACAAGCAAAGGCGACTGCCCATACCGCTTTAGGTTGAGACAGCAAGCCTGAGCGTTCTTTTAACTCTTCAGGTAATGCATGTTGTGAACTCATATTATGATGTTACCTCCACATCTGAATGTAAATGTTCTTGTTATGACGGGTCGTGATCAAGTTCATCATCCAGAAGAACCTTGCGTTCACGCACCCTAACCCGTAACTCCTCCAACTCAGTCTGGAGCATACGGATGCTGTTGATTTTTCCCTCCATTAATTCCAACTGCTCGTTCAATGTACTTTCCATATCCTCCAACATGGCCCGTCGCTCGTTCGGTTGCAAATGCTCCGTTCGCTCGCGATATTCCTCCCGCTGACCCTTAAGCATTTCCGCTGCGGACATGTAACGCTGAAGCTCTTGCAAGGAGAATCCAAGTACTTCCTTGGCACTCACTATTTTTTTTAGTAAGTCCACATCCTCCTGCGTATACAGGCGCATATTTCCTTCACTGCGCTGCGGAGAGGGCAATAAGCCGATTTCCTCATAATAACGAATGGTTCGCTTGGTTAATCCGCTTTGTTTGGCGACCTCATCAATTTTATACGTAACCATGACACCCACCTTATGAAAAAGATTATATATAAATACTACGCCTCTATAACGTTAACGTCAACGTAAACTTCAATATAAAAAAAACCGCCTCTAATTGGAGACGGTTCCTATTTTGACTAGTACGGTCATAGACCCGAGCATCGGTGCTCAAGCCCATGAATATAGCTTTAGATGAAACAAGTACGAGTGATGATAACCAGTAAAATGAAGAGAACCAGAATAACACCAGTGGAGGTGAACATGTTACAACCGCCACAACCTCTATCTACTTCACCCATTTCGTATTCCTCCTCCCTACTGATTCCAGCAAATCTCCCGAATTTTAAATCCTTGAGCTACGAATTAGATGATAAATGCTTTGGAAATAATAACGAGCAGAATGAAAAGTACCAGAATCGCTCCTGTAGATGTAAAAGCTCCATAACCAGCGCCTACTCCAGACATGGTGATTCCTCCCTTCATGGTTTACAAGAGCATCTTATGCTTATGCCATCATCCATGATAGGGACAAATGCCGCGCCTGCCGCCCAAATCTAGGTTGGGGTTGTACTGTCCTGTTATTCTTCGGACCCGAGCATGCCGTGATACAGGAGGTTTCGTGCCTGCTTGGCAAGCACAGACGGACTTTCACGTCCAGGCAGCAATTTAGTTAACGTCAGCCGTTCAATCAAGCCGATCACGCATTCTGCTGTCAGTTCAGGGTCCAGTTCCTCACGGCAGGAGCCCCATCGTTGCGCCGCCAGCAGATGCTTTTTGATATGCTCAGCCATTTCCGCCTTAATACGCACCGAATCTGTCGCCTGGTAAAATCCGACACGAGTGATCGCCGGATTATTAGACAACACGCGAAAAATAGCTTCCAGAAACACCTGTCCCCGTCTCAAAATTTCAGCCTCGCTTAGGTCTGGGCCTATCTTCATGCTTTGTACCGTATCATTCACCAAAGTACCGAAGCTCTCCACAAGCTCCTCGTACAACTGTTCCTTGCTTTCAAAATGAATATAAAAATCCGGCTGCGTCAATCCTGCACGTGCCGCGATCGAACTTACCTTTGTCTGATAAAACCCCGTCTGAGCAAACTCTTCAGCCCCCGCTTCCAGTAACAACCGTCGACTCTCCCGACTTCTGACTCCTGCTCTCATCACGGTCTTGCCCCCTTACGCCACAAATCTATCGTATTATAAAGTTCCTTTGCAGTAAGAACAACGGGCTTGAGGATGATATATACCTGTCCTTCAAAAGTCCTAATACAGAAGGACTGAACGTTTTGGAAAATCAAGGGCATCTCCCTACAAGGTATAATTAACCAATCTGACGGTGAGCGAGCAGGAATTATTACGTGGAATTCAAATATTTATACTTGAGGATTTTGCAAAATCCTGACTTTCGATATATATCAGTGATGAGGACAATATTTGCGCATCATCTCAATCGTTGTCAGATCATCATCCAACCCCCGTTGTTGCAAGCCATCGATAATTTGCTGACGTTCCTGATCTTTAACATTTTGACCGAATTTAAACTTGGCAGTCCATTCCTCCGGTACAATTTTGATCAGAGCGACCCCTTTTAAACGTGAAGCATACCGAGAATCGCTGGCATCAATCGTGTCATACCCGCCTTCCGGTTGCAGCTTACTCATAAAAATGGAAAAGGCCGATGCTTTTTCTTCCAGATCCACTACATGCTCCGCATGACCACGCACGGTAATACTTTTAAAAAATGAAGTCGCCGGACATGCCATATGTTCATCCGTAAAATAAGACGGAATGAGCGCATATTCTTTGGCGGCTGAAAAAGTAACTCGATTATCTTCTTTCATCCGTTCCATCTTTTCTCCAGCACGGCTGCCATGAATATAAAAAACGCCATTTCCATAAGCGAAATTCAAGGGAACCACACGCGGAAAACCATCCTCGCTGTTCATGCCTAAAAATCCGAAACTGACCTCGCTTAGAAACTGCTCTATTTCCTCTAGTTCTGCCACCGTAAATTCTTTTCTTCTCACAGGGAACTCTCCTTCCATCTATTGACCAATGATACATTTCAGATTATGTTGAAAATGGATTCATAAAAAGATCCAATATGAACGAAAATGAGTGGCCCAATCGAAGGAGAAGAGTATGGATATTACGATTGCTTATCAGCGTGCGCTTCAAAAATATCATTTAAAATATTTGGCATTGTATCATGCTCTTCGTGAGGGAATCCTCAATGGTTCCCTTGCCAGTGGTACGCGTCTGCCTTCCACTCGTGATCTGGCTGTGATGTATGGAATTTCACGAGGGAGCGTTAAAGAGGCATATGATATGCTGTTGGCAGAAGGATATATAGATTCGGCAGTAGGCAGAGGAACCTTTGTTATGGAACAGACAGCGGTGCTGCCCGACAAATCTTTAATCAACCAGCAGAACCAAAATTCACCTGTTGTAAAACAAAAAGCCCCTGCTCTATCAGCTTGGGGACAACGAATCATGCAGATCGAAAGGGAACGAAACTTACAGCCGTCTCCTGCTTCTGCTACAAATAGAGACAGTGCGCAACAGCCTTTGATTTCTTTTCAGGCAGGAGAAGTTGTATTGGAGGGCAGTTCACAGATCGCATGGAAAAGCGCAATGACTGCCGCTGGAAAAGATCTGCAAAAGCCCTCGGCTGACGCGACGACTGCACCAGTGAGCGGTGATGAATGGCTGCGTGAAGCGATTTGCCATCATGTTGGCAGAACACGCGGAATTACAGCCACTCCGGATCAAGTCGTATTATGCAGTGGTTCCATGGAAGTGATCACGTTATTAAGTCAGTTGCTTATTCATGAACAAGATCGAATTGTATTGGAGAATCCCTGTTATTCCGGCATCTACCGTGCAGTTACTGCCTCAGGCGGACAGATACATGCTGCTGAAATGGACCAACATGGAATTGTCCCACAGGATTGGGATTCCAAACTCCTATTTGTTACACCTGGACGACAGTTTCCAACCGGTGCAGTGTTGCCATTAACACGCCGTCAACATATTTTGCAATGGGCAGCATCCAAGGGAGCGTGGATCATTGAGGACGATTATGACAGTGAATTCCGTTGGGCAGGACGGCCCATTGAACCATTAAAAGCACTGGATCGTACAGAATGTGTCATCTATGTCGGCTCCTTTTCCAAAAGCATGTTCAGCAGCCTTCGACTCGGGTTTGCAATCTTGCCCGTTGAATTAGCCCAAGCGCTGACAGCTGCCAAACGACTATACGATCCCCTGCCGCCTGCCCGCTTGGAACAGCGCGCACTGGCACGTTTTATGATGCGCGGCGACTACGTTCGCCATGTGCGACGGATGACTCGAATATACAGATCACGCTACGACGTGTTCCAACGTGAAATACAGCAGTTAAGTGAACTGTTTCACTGGCATCAGAACGATTGTGGACTACATGCCTATGCCATCTGGAAGCATGAGCCTGCCCAGTATTATCATTTGATGCAGACAACACAGTTTTACGGAGTCACATGGCGTGATGCCGCCGATTACCAACTGACACCGGGACCTCCATCAGCCTGCTTTATCTTTGCCCATTTAACGGAGCAACAAATTGTTGAAGGGTTTAACCGTCTGCGCCAGGCTTGGGACCATATTAAAAATCAATGAGGAGTTCCCTTATTTAATCACTAGCCCCAACAGCCCTACAAATGATGAAGCCTGATGCGGTGAGATGATGCAGCCATTCAAATCTTCTATATCCACCTGTAACCCATCAAATTCGCAATCGCTCAGATCAATTCCTTTGAGCTTGGACCCGGATAGTACCGCTTGATCCAGATTGCAACGGTTAAAAAAGGTTTTTTGTAGTGTTAAATGATACAGATCGGCACTTATTAAAGAACAATCCTCAAAACCAACTTGCTTAAAATTAGCAAAACGGAACATCGAATAATCCGCTAAGCAATCCGAAAAACGAACGTTTTGGAGCCTGCTTCTGGAAAAGTCTGTTCCAAGCAATTTGCAGTTTTTGAACTCTACCCGATGGATAAAGGAACCGGAAAAATTAACATTAGACAGATCGCATTTATCAAAAATGACGTCTGTCCATTCACTTTCCGGTAATGACGATTCCATGATCGTTACATTTTTAAAAGTCATCTTCTCTAATGAAACCTTAACCGCTTCCACATTATCCAAAATCATATCTTCTACAGACCCCATACTATATTCGCCTTTGGACCGTAAGGAATACATTTCTTCGTTTAGTACGGGCAAGTCCACAGGAATTTTCGGCAACTCCATTTTAATTTTCATAATAACTCTACCTCCACGATTGAGAGCCCTCTAGGACATCTATATGAATCTATTTTCTATCAATTCTCATACATAGGGTAGCAAAAGTATTTCTCACACATATATTAACGTAGTGAGCACGCTCACGAACCTTTGTTAGGAGGTTGATAGCATGGCAGTACAACTATCTAATCAAGTGTTCTCCATCTCTGTCGGAGATTACGGCGATCTCTCTTCCTTGCGGCTGGTAGGGGACACTTTTAATACCAACTATGTCATGAACAGCTCTAACGCACCTAAACAGAATACGTCGGATCATCAGTGGCTGGGTGAACTGATGTTCACCTATCGTCTCGGCAACGGAGCGTGGACTCGGGCATGGACAAGTAATTCTGCTGATGCGCGCCAGATCACCTCTTCTGGAAACAGTGTCCAGGTAGCCTATCAGAATTCATCAAACAATCAGGGAATACGTAATTTCATTTTACATGAAACTTATTCGTTGGTTAACGATTATTTGCATTGGCAAATGAAAGTAACGAACACCTCTAATCAAACACTGGAGATCGGAGATTGGGGACTGCCGCTTCCGTTTAACGAGTACTGGTCCGGCGGCAATAATGAACAAATTTATGAAACCAGAGTACTCTCACACTCCTTTGTAGGCCATAACAGCTCCTTTATTACCGCTGGACGACCTAGCGGCATCGGACCGTATGTACTGCTGATCCCTGATGCCTCAACGGGTGCTGGTCTCGAATATCAGGACCATTGGAGAACTGAGGAGCATCCCGGCAGCACATGGGCTATGGAGCAAGGTGGCTGGTCCGAAGGACTGAATGTGTTCTATATCCATTCCAATGTCATCAAGAGCACCAACCGTGGCTATCTTGGAAGCACCAGTCTGTCGCTGGCTCCTGGTGAAAGCAAAACGTATGCCTTTAAATTTTACAAGGTAGCGGACGAGCTGGCTGTAAAGGACAGGCTGTACAGTGAGGGACATGTGGATGTGACCGTGGTTCCGGGTATGATTTTCCCGACGAATCTCAAGGCCAAATTCGATCTGCATACCAGCAAATCCATTACCTCTGTCACAGCGCAATATCCGTCTGAAACGACCATCAGCTATCTGGAAACAGCCCCTACAAACCATAAAATATATGAACTCACACTGGGACGACTGGGACATAACAATATTACTGTAAACTATGGTAACGGCGAAAAAACCGTTCTCCAGTTCTATGCCATCGAGCCAGTCGAAGCTGCACTTCAGCGTCACTCTACCTTCATGGTCAACAGCACCCAATGGAACGTGCCGGGCGACCTGAGGGACAAGGTCTTTGATGACTGGATGATGCAGTACAAGGCTAGACGCAACAGCTTTGCTGGTTACTGGGGCTGGGGTGATGATTGGGGACTAACTCACGGCCAGTTTCTGGCGGAGAAAAACGTTCAGAAGCCCGTGGCATCTGAGATCAAGGCAGTCGATGATTATTTGGAAGTAGCCATCTGGACGAATTTGATGGAAGGCCATCATACCGATTATCTGGTCCCTGATTTCCTGATGCCGCAGCCTAACACGACACCAACGTACCGTGGCTATGCCTATCCGCACATTTATAATACGTTTTTTAGCATGTATAAACTTGCCAAGCTGTATCCCAACCTGATCAGCTATCGCAATAGCAAAAACACATATTTGCTACGTGCTTATCGAATTTTTAAAGCGTTGTATGAAGGCCCTGTTGCTTATAACTGGAACACGGGACTCATGGGTGAGCTAACTACACCTGATATGATTAAAGCGCTTCAGGAAGAAGGCTTGACCACCGAGGCTAACGACCTGATTGGCAAAATGGCTACCAAGTACAACAATTTCAAAAACACCACCTATCCTTATGGCTCTGAGTATAACTATGACAATACAGGCGAAGAAGCCGTATATACACTCGCCAAAATGAACAACAACACGACGATGATGAGCAAAATCAACGCCAAAACGCGTGCTGCACGCGGTCATATGCCTGTCTGGTACTATTACACCGATCCGGTCACCATCACCGGAGAGAATTGGTGGAACTTCCAGTACACCACCTCACTGGCCGGCTATGTGATGGATGACTGGACACGTCGGCATTCGTCCAAGCCCGAATTGGATCAGCGTCTATCCTATGCCGCCAAGTTGGCGAACATCGGAGCGATTAACTCGGGACAGATCAGCTCTGATCCTGCCAACATCGGGGCAGTATCGTGGACATATCAGGCGGGCAAAGGCAATTATGGCGCACTTGGTCTGGACGGCGGCCCTCTCTTTAACGGATGGCGCGGCATGTCCGGGGAAGCCGATCTGGGATTGTTTGGAGCCATTAAAATCCTAAGCTCGGATGTTGCTGTAGATCCAATATTCGGCTTGTTCGGCTATGGCTGTGACGTTACAGAAAGCAGTAACAGCTACGCGATTACTCCAAAGGACGGTGTATTCCAACGTCTGCATCTGATCACCCAAAAGCTGAGTTTGGAGCTGAATCGGGATCAATATAGCTCGGCCATCGTGTCCAAGTCCAAGAACAACATCCGTCTGACACTGAAAAATATGACCCCAGGCACGACTCATACCACCGTTATGAGCTTGATCGGACTCGCGGCAGGTACGTATGACGTGCTTGTAGATGGCACAAAAACCGGGTCAGTCACGGCTGCTAACAGCTCTGCGACCACGGTCAGACTGAATATTGGTACGGCAGCCAACTATGATATCCGTATCCAGTCGAGTACAGACAACCCGTCTCCCGCCGGAGACATTGTAGCCCGTTATGAATTTGACGAAACGGCCGGATCTACCGCAGCCGATTCGTCAGGTTATGGACAGCAGGCCAGTGTAAGTGGAGGCGCGTGGGGCGCCGGACGAAAAGGTAATGCCCTGCACTTTAACGGTACAGACGCCTATGCTAGCCTGCCCGGTGGTATCGTTAGCAGCATAAATGACTTTACGATTGCCGCGTGGGTACGGGTGAACACGCATAACGGCTGGGCACGCCTGTTTGATTTTGGAGCAGGCACGGATCGGTATATGTTTTTGACACCCAAGGCCGAGGGAACTGGCATGCGCTTTGCTATCACCGTCTCGGGGAACGGAGAGGAACAACAGTTGAATGCGCCAGAGCTGGCAACTGGGGTTTGGAAGCATGTCGCTGTGACTTTGTCAGGCAATACTGGAATGATGTATGTGGACGGTGTAGAGGCGACGCGTAACACCAACATGACGCTGAAGCCTTCCAGCCTTGGACTGACAGACCGGAACTATATTGGGAAATCCCAGTTTGATGATCCCTACCTGAACGGTGCAGTGGATGAACTGATCATTTACAACAGAGCCCTGACCGCTCAGGAAATCCGGGGCTTGGCCTCTGCAAGCAGCACCATTACAGCCCATGATGAGGGAGCCCGTTCATATGCCGAAGGAGCAGATTAGAATACATTTACGCATTCATTCATGCCGTTAACGTTTTAGATTGTGAATGATTTGTACTGTGAATCATTTGTGTCGTGAATCATTTGCGTCGTAAATGATTGGTATCGTGAATGATTCTTGCTTATATTAGCTCTACCCCCGGATTTCTTAAGTTAAGTCTGTAATCAGGGGAGAAATCCGGGGAGATGATGCTTCCGAGCGAGCCACCCTATGGAAAGCATTTAAAGCGACCGCCTTACCGGGACGATCAGCGGCAACTTTTCCATCTGGAGGGCGTTTAGCTCCGTCTAATGCGTGTCGTCCTTGGTCTTAGGCGAACCAGTTCCTCACTGGTGAGCTGCCTAGTATAAGAGCGAGGGGAAGATCCTGTATCTACCCTGAGCACCCTGCCTGCCCCGTTGGGGCGGGCTACCCGTGTGTTGAATACCTGCATGGCCCACTGCACCGGAAAGGCTATGGATAAGCGACCATCTGCCGTGCCTGCATAGTTGACCGCAGCTGCATAATTATCTGACTGTCTGAGCCATACAGAGCCAGAATCCCCAGGTAGTGATACGGGAGTCGTACCTCTAATAACCGTCTGATCTTCGAAGGTTAGTAAGCCCAACTCTCCACCATAATTGATTTGCAGGTCCGTATAGACGGACTCTACCGTGCCATTGACCCGCCCGGTCGTACGCCCTACCTTCTTCAATCTTTCCCCTATGCGATATGCGGTCACATGACCCGGAATCGCTCCTACTGTAGCATAACGCGGATTGAGCAGGTTGTTGCGGGTCGGAAGCGAAAGCGCCGCATCAATCAGGTTCGTTCCGGTGGTATTCAAGCGTACGTAACGATAGAGCCGTCCTATACGATCCTGGGCAACCGTCCCACCATCGGCTCCGCCTGGCTGAATTGTAGCCTCTCGGTTATCTGTATTGGAGGGATTGAGGACATGGTTATTGCTAAAAAGATAACGTGTCGCCGGCGCTCCAGTTGGGGCAACGATGAGTCCGGTTGAACCGGAGCCTTCAATCGTCCCGACACTGTAGCCGGCGATGACCGGGCGTATGCGCACTTTGTAGTCCGTGGCATTGGCTCTGATCTTTCCAGTCTTTACAATTCGGACTGGAACGTTCGTTTTCTTTCCTAATGCGGTGGCCGACAGGAGTCCGGTAGAGGCCGAAACGAGACGGTCTGTGTACACAATGACAGCGGCTCCTCTTTTGGGATGGGCAGGGTCCCTGTACCCTACGCCAATGCCGTGGACACCGGACATTTTTAAGACTCGCTTGGCCATCCGCTTTTTCACTTGAAGCGCGGCCGAGAAGGTAGCCAACATAATCATCTCCTTTTACATTCAGATGAAATATTGTATGGCTAAGGCCGCTTCGCGTTCCATTTGATCATACGATCGCTGTATTGAAAGGCATATGAAAACATTCCAAAAAATGGTATACTCATTTCCGAAATTGACATCTTATCATTTGATTCTGATGTTCAAGGAGGTACTTTATGTTTTCAATCATGTTGACATACAGCATACAAGCAATTGTAATTTTACTGATTATCTTTGAATTGTTGAGAAAAAACAGAAAAAAAATAGGCTGGGGATCACTTTCACTGCTGTTATCTCTTCTTGGCATGGCTGTTTCTTTCGAATTTGGCAATTACGTATTGGGAGACCAGTTGCTTTCCTTTTTAGGATTGCCCGCCTGGTCTAACAGTGTTGATAATACTAGGTTTCACTACACCATTTTTCTATCCAGTATTTTTTTTATTCCCAGTTTAATCATTGGATATAAAAATCCTAAGGAGTTTGGAGCTACAATCGGAAAACGGATTTCCAGTATATATCTATTTTTGATCATCATTTCACTTTTATTTTTATTATCAGCATTTTCTTGAAGTGAAAGTTGTCTTAGCGGAGGTTGTTGTTTTATACATTAAATCCGAACAATCCGGGGTGAGTAATTAGATCAAGGAGTTGGTATTATCTATAATTCATTTACCTCCATATTCTTTCCGGCACTGACTGCAATCATCCTTATAAAGATGCCAATATTGGAAACAAGAGTGGACAAAGGTACGATGTTGAAAGTGAGAATTACAATAATAACAGTCCTGCTTATCGGAGTCGTGTTGTATATAATTGATACTCAGTGGTGGATTGTGATTGCTTTTGCAGTATTTTTCTGCATACTACTTGTTATAAAACTTTTGAAAAGGCGTAATAAGCCACATTGATTTATGATTCTCATACTCAGCGTCTAACAAAAGCCCTCCATTAATGGAAGGCTTTTTATATTACGTAGCATATTTAAATTCCCAACTTATTAAAACACCCCACCAGCGTATGCCAGCAGGGTGCTACCGATGCTTTCGGATTTATATGGGAAGTATATAACGTTTGGGTGATTATGTAAATAAATATATAGATTAAGCTGATCCCCTCATATTATGACACGTTCTACCCAGTTCCAAGTACCTTGGCTTGTTACTTTGATTTTATCCCCTACGACAAAAAGGCCATATTTATCGTTACTAACTGAAATTTCTTTGCGCTCATTGCTTTCGAACTCGCAAGTTATATAAAATGTTTTTGAAGACGATCCTTCAGTCCAATCTACCCGCTTATCAACCACCTCACCTATACGTTCTATTCTCGGTTGTTTACGATTATTGCTCGCAATCCGAGAACCGCCTATAAACGCTGAAAGAATAAGTCCCACGACTATAAGTAAAAGAATCCAAAAGACCATCTATAATCCTCCTAAGTATTCATTAGTTGGTAATTATGATATCGGCTTTTCAACTGTTTATTTTGATATCGATTGAAAAATGAATATAAAAACACCCCACCAGCTTAGCCAGTAGGGTGTCACCGATGCTTTCGGATTGCACAACAGTACTTCCGTATTCGTTTTATCAATACGATTGGTTTGGATAAATTTGTAAATACAATATGTATGGTTCATGCTGATCACCTCAAGATAGGTATTCGGTGATTGATGTGTTAATTCCTCCAAAATAACAAATCACCGCCAACCACTGGATGGCGGTGATTTGTTTGCTTACGCTTAAGCACCTCCATGCTGTACATGAGGCTGTATATCATGCGTCTGGGCAGGTACAGTAACAATAAACAAAAAACTAGCTGCAATCATTAGCAGTACCATTTTTTTAACATTGTCTAACCATTCATTCTAAAATAGAGGGCATAAATATTAATAGTAAAATAATCTTTCTCTTTGCCCTACACTAACTAAACTTTCATACTTTATAAAAGTTCTAACGTCAGCAAATTGTTTAAACTGCTCAAATAATCTTATGCATCTAATGAAGAAGGATTCTTTGTTATTGGCTAATGATTTAGATAAAACGTCTAGCAGGTATCTGAAGCCATAAGAGTAATTGCCTCTGTTCAAGTAGTATTTAGCAAGTTCATATTTAAAACGTGTTGTTTGCTCTGGTACTACCTGATAGGTATACATATCCGATGATGGCTGTTGTACAAAAGAATCAATAATCATTTCAAACCGTTTAAGTATATCATTCACGTCTAACTGAAATCGGTTAGCTGCAAACATTACGTTCAAAAGCTTTACGATCATTTCCTTATCGACTTTATCACTTGATGCAATAATATATTGAACATAATCGTTTAGCACGCTTACATCTCCAGATAAAAGCTTATATACGTACGTGTTACCTTCTGCCCAGTTTTGGAACAAGCCCATCCAGTATTGGGTGTCCTCGTCCTTCTCCAAAACCCAATCTAAATTAGTGTAGGCGTATGTATACTGTAGGGCTTGGTGGTAATCGCCTTTAGCTTCGCAAGAACCTGAACACAACAAATCAGCATAAGCGATGTACACAAACAGTGGACGACTTAGTTTCTTGGAAGACTCATCACGCATTCGACTCTGCTGTTGATGTTCCAAAGTATATTGGATTTCAGCTTTAGCTCTCATTGTTCTAGCTACTTCCTCAACCTTGTCCCATTTACGCAAAGACCTGTACACGTTTGCTAAATCCTTCAGCGCGTCAAGCTGTTCTATTTCATCCAGACGTTCCACGAAGGATTCAAATAGCGTTGCTGCCTTGAGATTCCGGCTTTGATCGTTTCCAACTTGAATCGTGAATATACGATATTGGCAGACTGCCAATCGTTCAGAATGTTGATACTTCTCCGCTTCAGCCACACCCTCATAGAGCAGTAGTGCAGCCGCATGTCTTCCCTGCTTCAACAATTCTTCTGCAATTTCAAATAGCTTGGGCGAATACAGTAGATTGTCCATGATGGCTCCCACCACTCGACTAATCGCATCCAACTTGTCCAACTCCGCACAACGAAATAGAAATGGCTCGATTCGCCTCATATTCGGGGGGGTGTCGATGATGTAGTTTTCTATAAACAGATCGTAAAAATACCCTTCTGGTAAATCCATAGCCTCAGTGATTAGGTCAAGCTGGTTAACAGACATTGACTTATTCCCTGTCACAATAGCACTTACTATTCCCCTATTCATGCCTGCAAGTTGTCCGAATTGCGCTAAGCTCAAACCCTTTTGTTGTAGGTAACTATCTAATTCTGCTCTAATCGTAGGTGTATGCTTCATGTCATATCCACCTTCCACACAGAAATTCCAAAACTTTTTATTATTGCATTCTATTTTTGTCCATAATTTAACAGTTGTCAATAAGCTTTGAAATATATGTCATGCAATATTCGAATAAAATATATATTTTCGAATATTAATTCTTTTTACCATTTTGTTAACAAAAATATACACTATATTCCTTTTTTTAATGATATACTTGGTCAGTAGTACAAATTATACCAATCGAGAGGGCGATTTTTGATGAAGTTTAAAAACACAGTAATCATTCTTACAGGTGTATTGGCTCTTACGGCAGTAGCTCCGCTGGCTGCTACTGCCGCACCAGTTACGGGGATTAAAGTATCGAAGGATCATGGAGGTATAGTTATCCAACAAACTGGTCAAGAGGTACATGAGGTTCTTGGTGGGACAAGTCCGACGATGGACTTAACTGTTGATAAAGGTTATGGACATGTAAAGATTAAAGTTCGGAATCAAGGAACATCAACTATCTCTTGGAGCTTGCAGGGTAACGGGAAAGAATATGTCTATAAAACTGTTGGCAAAGGAGGCTCATTAACGTGGAATAGTCTTAATTCATTCCCTAATGGGATGCCTTCAGGGAAATACGTAATTCAATTCAGAGCCGACGGAAACAAAGTTGATGGCGAGGCTTGGGCTACTACTGGTCAGTACCCATCAGACATTAACTAACCGTTATTACAAGCAGGGGAGCGTCTTGGAGTTAAATCCAAGGCGCTTTATTTAATTTTTCCAAAAAAATAAAGGTGAAGGTAGCAAAACACCTGATGTAGTGATAATTGTTGGTTTAGTGATCGGAGTTCTCATAGGTATCGCTCCTGTCTTTCTTAGTGGAATACAAGAGTGGACTTGGCACACTACAGTCCTTGTACTTGGTTCTGCGCTTGTTATTGGTCACATCCTTTATAGTTGGATAAAGGAAAAGATAGTATATGAGACAAACTATGTCACGGTATTCGTAAATTAAAGCCCTTGTTGCAAATGGAAGACCTATTCATTGTAATGAAGAGGAGAGAGTGATGAAAAAGAAATTTTTTATCGTAATTGGAGTTATAATAGGCATCCTGTTCTTCTTTTACTTGTTAACTTTATGGGCGGCAAACAATCTCCATGTGCCCTCTAAATAGATTAAACAAGTTATATCGATTTTGTTTGATGTTCATTTACAATTCACATAAACGTTCCTTTCCATAAAGAGTTGCGTTTGCAATATACTCAAAAGTAAAGGAATTGTGGCTAACTTCAAATGAGAAGCATATCTTATTACAAGTAAACTCTCAACATTTTAAGCCCAGTGGAATATGAGGTATGCATAATAATCAAGGGAGCTGATATTATCTATAATTCATTTACCTCCATATTTTTTGCTGCGTTAACTGCAATCACCCTCATAACGCTGCCAAAATTAGAAGCTAGGGTGAGTAAGAGAATAATGTTGAAAGTGAGAATTTCCATAATAACAACAGTTCTGCTGATCGGAGTCGTGTTGTATATCATTGACCAGTGGTGGATCATTGTAGCCTTTGCAATTTTGTTTGTAACCCTTCCTATCTTTTTATTGAAACGTTGGCGCGAAAAAAGCTGAATCAGAGAAAAAGCCTTCCTTGTTGATAGGAAGGCTTTCCACCTTATCCCTTAACCGCTCCCTCCGCAATGCCCTCCATGATGAATTTCTGAAAGAAGGCGTAGATCAGGATAACCGGGATGGAGGTCAGCACAAGTGCGGCCAGAATAAGCGACCAATCCTTGTTGTACTCTCCAAACAGCATATTGGTCGAGAGAATCAGGGTGTAATGGTTCACATCCGTCAGCATTAACAATGGAAGCAAAAAGTCATTCCAAATCCACAGAAAATCCAAAATCGCAATGGTAACTGTGATTGGTAGCAGCAATGGAAATATAATGCGAAAGAATGTTTGAAACTCATTACAGCCGTCCATTTGTGCGGATTCTTCCAGCTCACGCGGAATGGATTTGACGAATCCATGATACAAAAAGATCGCCATATTCACACCCAAGCCGATATAGATCAGGGCCAAGCCGTACGTACTGCCCTGAACGGACAAATCTTTTGCCATTCGCGTAAGCGGTATCATAATAGAGTGAAACGGTACCAGCATCGATGCGACAAACAGGAAGAAAATCGCACTGCTCAGTTTCCCCTGTGTACGAGACAGCTTGTAGCCTGCCAGTGCCGAACAGATCACAATGCCACCAATGCCGATAAAAGAAATAATCGTGGAATTAAGGGCGCTGTTCAGCAAATGAGTCTGATGAAAAGCCTGACTGTAATTTTCAAAGTGAAGCTTTGTCGGCAGCGCCGTAAAGGATGCAAACATCTCACCCTGTGTTTTAAACGAGTTAATTACCGCCATGTAGATTGGGAAGAAGGACACGACAGCGCCCACGCACAGAATCAGCGTAATCAGCAAGGAATTAGCTTTCTTCAGCCTCATGCCTCCACCTCCCTCTTCTTCATGACACGCAGCTGAATCAGGGTGAAAATGAGAACGATTGCGAACAAAATAACGGATTTGGCGCTCGCATAACCATAACGGAAGTTGTTGGAGAACGCCTCCTCATAAATGTTCATCGTAATCACCTGTGTACTGCGCCCCGGCCCCCCGCCAGTCAGTCCGTATACGACCTCATACACCTTGAAGGCACCATTCAGCGTCAGGAAGAAACAGATCGTAATCGCATGAGTAATCATTGGCATCGTTACGCTTCGCAATGTCTGAAATGCGTTCGCCCCGTCAATAATAGCAGCCTCCTTCAAGCTTTGTGGTACACCTTGAAGCGCAGCCAGATAGATGATCATCATATAACCTACACCATTCCAGAGCGACACGATAATAATTGAGAAGAAAGATACTTTCGGATCGCCCAGCCACGATTGGCCCAAAAAGGCGATAGCCGTCTTTTCGGCGATCTGTGGCAGCACGGAAGAAAAAACGAAGGTCCACATAAATGCGCTAATAATGGTACTGATCATATTGGGCATAAAAAATATCGTCCGGAAAAATCCTTTGGTACGTGTACGCGACTCAATCAACACTGCCAGTGCCAGTGCCAGTACATTTTGCAGCACAATCATGACCAATACGTATTTAAGGGTAAACCAAAGGGAATTGAGAAAATCGGGGTCTTCCTTCAACGATTCCACAAAGTTCCCCAAGCCGATAAAGCTGTAATTAGGATTCAATCCGTTCCAGTCTGTAAAGCTGTAGTACATGCCGCTGATCGTTGGAATGAGCAGGAAGATAGCATAAAAGATCAGCGCCGGGGCTGTAAACGCCAGTAACATGACGTATTTTTTATAGATTTTAAAAGGCATGGAGTCTCTCCCTCCCGGTGTAATTCTGTAGGTTACCGTTACTTGTTCACTTTGTTATACGATTTCCATGCCTTATCCAGCGCCTTAATTACGTCATCCTGCGAGAGCTGACCAGCATAATAGGATTGTAGCGATTTGCCTGCCTCGTCCTTAACCGCTTGCGGGATAGATGGATCTTGGTACGACTTGCCTGCTTTCACGTATTCGGTAGCGTCATTAACCCAAGGATAGCTTTTAAACGTATGCACTTTGGAGATCGGGTTAAATTTCAATGCTTCATAGAACGCGCTAGAATCCTTGTCATCCAGCACATAGTTAACAAAGTCGAGCGCAACCTCCTTATTCTTGCTTGTAGAGGATACAGCCAGCGAAGTCGAAGTGGACAAATTAATCAATGTCGCATTGGAATCGTCATTGATCGGCAGCGGTGCTACCCCAAAATCCATCTTCGGATCCGATTTTAAAATCGTTTCCGCAAACCACGGCCCTTGAATCCACATCGCCGCTTTACCCGAGGCAAACGCAGCCGATCCATCATCCCCGCCGATTTCCAGCGCCTTGTCAGTACCGTTGCTATTCACCAGATCA
The DNA here is from genome assembly GCF_038005565.1 of Paenibacillus sp. FSL R10-2748. Taxonomy (NCBI): domain Bacteria; kingdom Bacillati; phylum Bacillota; class Bacilli; order Caryophanales; family Paenibacillaceae; genus Paenibacillus; species Paenibacillus sp. FSL R10-2748. The sequence goes on along the minus strand of NZ_JBBOTK010000005.1, from coordinate 336,996 downwards.
ATAATATCGAACATGCTCTTCATTTCGGAAAAAGAGCCTTTATCCTGATTCATCCGGTCGATAAAATCCTTATTCTGTGTGTTCATCATTGCACCTGCCGTAAGTGGCACAAACAGCTGTGGAATCCAGGATTCCTTGTAGGACAACAGGAACGGTTTCACATTATTCGCTTTCAGCTTCTCGACCACAGCCTTCATTTCGGTCAACGTTCCCGGCGGCTGCAAATCCAAATCCTTAAATATCTTTTTATTGTACAAGTAGCCCCATGAGATCGTTTCCAAGGGAACCGCTACGACCTTTCCGTCTTTGGTTGTCACCGAAGGCTTCACACTATCCATCAATTTGTTAACAAAAGGCTGACCGGACAAATCCTCCAAATAGCCCGCTTTATAAAACGGAGGAATTTCATTCACCGCGTGCAATGCAAATACGTCCGGCGCATCGTTGGATGCGAGTCTTGTCTTCAAAATTTGTGCGGCGTTGTCAGCAGGCGGCATCTCCAGTTGGACCGTAACGTCGATATTTTTATCTTTCTTCTCTTTCGCTACGAACGCATTAATGTATTTATCGTAGTGCTCCTTCAAACGGGGCTGAGCAATAAACATTTTGAGATTCACCGTTTTGCCGTCTCCACCGGAACCGCTGCTGTCACTGCCTGAAGAATTCGCTCCACACCCGGCCAATAACGTGCCAACCAGCATCGTGCTCAATACACCTTTCCACACTTTCATGAAAAATGACCTCCCCTATTTTGAAAATAACTGTTACCCATCGGCAAATCAGCTGTTATTCAAAGCAGCTATGCCGCCGGTCTTCAACCTCTATTCAGCTCTGTGCGAACTTCGTAAAGGCCAGTTTCCTTTGTACTGCTTGTTTTGTATACGCTTTCATTATAGGATGGGAGGTCACTTCTGCCATTGGACACCCTTAGCTTATTGAATTGGACTTTTTTAAACTTCCTTCCTCATTTCACCGGGTGCCATGCCAAAATGCTTTTTAAATACCCGATAGAAATAAGACACATCCTCATATCCTGCCATCTCCGCAACTGCTTTAATTGAAATCTGTTTATTGGCCAGCCATTCCCGCGCCTTTTCCATTCTTCGCTCTACGATGTAGTCCGTTACATTTTGACCATACTCCTGCTTAAATACCTTGCTCATATACTCTTTGCTCACAAAAAAGTTTTTCGCCAACTGCTCCAGTGTAATCGGCCCAGCAAAGTGACTGTCGATATATCGCCGTACCTCTTCTAAATTCAGCTTGTTTTTGTATTTCCGCTGCCGAATGAGCTGATCCAGTTCCTGAACATAGCACGACGATACGAATTCCAGCGCATGTTCTACAGAGGACACGGCATCCTGCGGCAGTGGAGATCCTGCCTTTGTCGTAGAATTATCCAGCCCGTTATCCGCTGCGAGCTCTTTCAGCAGGGAAAGAAGCTCCTGCACCAGCCTGCCTAGCATATGTGGACTTGGTGCTCCATAACTCTCCAGCTCCTGCATAACCTGCCTGCAGGTTAGGTTCACCCCGTCACGGTTCAACTCATTAAAATAAAGACGCAGCAGTTGCTTATACCGGGTCAACTTGTGAAAAAACTCATAATCCAGCTCTGTTGCTTCTTGTTGCTGCTCGGCCACCTTGACCTCCAGATCGTTTTTGCATTTGAGTAGCACTGCATTCAGCTCTGCAGGATTGACTGGCTTTAACAAATAATCGACGGCCTTATAACGGATGGCATGTTTGGCATACGCAAAGTCATCATATCCACTTACGACAATGATTTTCACATCAGGACAATGGTTATTTAGTGCTTGCAGCAGCTCCACTCCGTCCGCACCCGGCATGCGCATATCAGTAATCACAATATGGGGAGCTAACTCTCCGACCAGCCTGAACGCCTCGTCCCCGTCTTCAGCCTCACCCACTACCAACATTCCAAGTTTTTCCCATGTGCCAAATGTCTTCAGAATATCACGGTTCCACGGCTCATCGTCCACAATTAATACTCTGATCATACTTTTCCCTCCTCTGCTGAGGTGAATGGAATGCGGATGGTGACACGTGTACCGACTCCCTGCTCACTATCTATCGTCACTCCGTAGGGCACTCCAAAATTCATCCGTATGCGTGAAGACACATTGCTCAATCCGATATGGCTACCCTGCGCCCAGATCGGTTCCTCCGAGGCGTTTTCCAGCTTTGCCCGTAGTTTTTCCAGCTTGTCCGGGGCCATGCCGTTTCCATTATCGCAAACCGTAATACACACATCTTGTTTCATAATCTCCACCCGAATCCCTATTTGCCATGCCCCCGCCTTTCGATCAAGACCGTGCTGAAAAGCGTTTTCCAACAATGGCTGAAGCGATAGCTTAGGCAGTCGAATATCCATCGCCTGTTCTTCCGTCTCCACCTGGAACACCAATCTTTGTGGAAATCGCCGTTGCTGGATGCGCATATAGTGTCCCACATGGTCAAGCTCTGCGCGTAAAGAGGCCAAATCCTGAGGTTCCCGTACCACGTAACGGAACATCTCACTCAGCGACCGAATGACTTCATAGGTGTCCTCCGGCTTTTGAGAAAATACCATACTTCCGATCATTTGCAGCGTATTTTGCAGAAAATGTGGATGAATCTGCGCTTGGAGCGCTTTCAATTCAGCCGTCTTTTTTTGCAAATTTATACTGTATTCCGCCTGAATATGCTCGCGAATTCGGCCTGCCATCCCATGCAGACTTCTTTCCAGCAGCCCAATCTCATCCGGGCGTGTACTTGGCTGTCCAATCGGTCCTTTGATCATATCCAGCTCCTGTACGGAACGCGCCAAATGAACAATCGGACGTGCAGTCCGCCATGCGATGAAAACGGCAATGCAGATGGAAACCAGAATTGAAATCACGCCTACGATAATACCATACAGCATGGTTGAAAAGGCACTGTGGTTAATGGAGGAAGTGGGTACGATTTTGACCAGCTTTAGCCCAACTACATCCAGATCATTATAGAACACATAATGTTCAGCAGTTTGAATCACTCCAGGGCCCGGCTTAACGTCACGAAGAGCTGTCAGCACACCTGCAGGTGGAGGCGACTGCCGAGCCTGTGCTGGATACATGACCCTGCCATCCGCATCTGTAATAAGCACCTGATGCTGATCCCCTCGTCCCAGCAGGCCCAGCGTCTGATCGAATTGCGACCACAATACATCCAATGAAATAGCCCCCGTCTGCTTCTGGTCTTCGAAACGCCGAATACTGCGCGTCAAAGTAAAGCGTTCCGGGTCAGCAGAGCTTGGGCGAATCGAATAATCCTTATTTGCTTGCCACATCTCGGCATACTGTGGGGGAATACCGCTCACTGTCGTAATTTCATTTTGCATACTATTGAAGGTAAACAGGGTTTGCGATTGCTTCAAATAAAGCTGGATGCCGATCACATGACTTCCGGCCGAATAATACACATTCGCCATCGTATTCAGCATTTTTCGCTGGGCATTAAATTGGCTCGAAAGATTGTCAGGCTCGCGCTCATTCAAATAATCGCTCAGATCAGGGCTGATCTGAATGCTGTAAATCAGATGATTCAGACGATCTAGCTGGTCGCTGATATAGATCCCCGTCCATTTCATATTGGACATGTTCGTCTCTGCCACTTCAGTTTCCATGGAAGCTCTACTTTTTTCCGCAGCCAGCACCGTGACAGCAATGACCGGCAGCACAGATAGAACAATCATCGTCAAGATCAGCTTAAGCTGAATGCTGCGTCGATACGGGGCCGTCAGCGCCCGGAACCAGCGGACTGCTCGGGTTGGCATAGCGATGCACTCCTCTACTCAGCCATATGCGAAAACGCCCCGCAATTCGCAGGGGCGCTTCATTTACCGGATACTCCCGGAGAATACCTATATGATATTATTCGTAAGTTGGTTTCAGCTCATTATTCATCATTTACGCTTCTTCGATAATTATAACACCCCAAGGCTCTAATGGAAGCGTTTGTCCTTGGATAACTGTACGCCTCCCGATTAACTCCTTGCCGTCTCCATGTGGATATACCACCGAGCCTGCTTGTTCGGAATAGTTAAAATAGTACCGGATTGTCCGTCCCAGCTCATTTGTGCCGGATTTAACAATGATCGGATAAGACGTTTCCTGATCCACTCCCCATACTCCCGCCTTTTTGGCTACAGAGCTGAATAGTTCGCGGATGACCGCCGGGCTGACGATACAGCCGATGTAGGTCGCTGTTCCCTGACCATAGCGGTTTTGCGTAATCGCGGCATATTTTCCCCAATGCGGGTGATCGTAATAGGCCAACACTTCGGCGGTCGTCGGGGTAATCAGCTCCATCCACGTATCTACCTGATTGTCCTCTGGTGCCACCTCAAAAGGATTATTTTTGAGCGTCACCTTCTTCGGCTCCACGAACAAGCTGTAATGAATGCCGCAGGCTTCGCTAATCACGCCCGGCTGCCGGGACGTTCTCACCTGCACATGCTCGTCAGTAAATCCGCTTCGGAATGTGTATACTATATGACCACCTTTCTCCACATATCGGTTCAGCTTCTCCAGTAGTGCGTCTGGGGCAGAATAGAGGACCGGGACGATCAAGAGATCATAGTCGTCAAACGATTCTGTACCTGGATGAACAATATCCGTCCCGATATTCAGTTTATACAACTCGTCATACAAACGGCGTACGATGTCATTGTAATTCAACGGGCTGCTCATATTAAATTTAAACCAGTCAATCGACGTCAATGCTTCGTTGCTGACCAGAATCGCCGTTTTATTTTTCTTTTTCAGGTTGACCAAATGCGGAGACAATCTTGCAAAATCCTTCCCTATGGTCTGTGCTTCCTCATACACAGGATTCGGTTCAAAATCATGGCTGAGCAGACCCTTCCAGTAGGTTTCGAAGGAATTATGGATGGAATGCCAGTGCCAGTATGCCACCATATTGGCTCCAGAAGCCAGATGGCTGAACGCTTGCAGACGCAATTGCCCCGGATAGGGAACCCAGTGGGTAAAAGCCTGCGCTTCCGTTTCCAGCACTAGATAGTTGTTATTTTTCGTCGAACGCGCTACATCGCCACCGAAGGAAATTTCAATTCCGGTCAGATCATCCTGTGATGGATGGTAAATATCCACCCCAGTCACATCAAAGGCTTGCGATGCCGCAAAGTGATCCACGTCTGGCTGAACACCAAAGGAATGACCTCTCCATTCAAAATCAAAGTTTTGCGTAACAAATTGGTCTTCCCGCTTATATTCATTCACCAGCGCGACCTGCCATGCCAGGAAATCCGTCACCAGCTTGCGCTGGAATTGGGAAAAGGCTGCGCCCAAACTTCCATTAATCGTTCCGACCACCGAAGGAAAGTCCTCCCAGCTATTGATGCGATTACTCCAGTAGTCCAGACCAAATTTGCGGTTTAGCTCCTCCAGCGATTCGAACCGCTCCCGCAAATACTTTACAAATTGCAATTGCACATTGGGCCCACTCGTGTGGTAATGCTTGGTCTCGTTATCCGTCTGAAAGCCAATGACCGCCGGATGCTGACTCACTCGTCCGATCAGCTTGCGTATGATTCGCTCAGCATGGAACAGGTACACCGGGTTCGTAATATCCATAATCTGGCGAGCTCCATATTTGCCCGGACCATGAGGCGTTGTTGCCAATACATCAGGATGCTCCTTCACTAGCCATGTGGGTACGGCATAGGTGGGCGTCCCCACAATGACTTCGATGCCCGCCTTATGCATGGCGTCCAGCACCCGATCCACAGAGGTAAAATCAAACACGCCATTTTGCGGTTCATGCGTACTCCAAGTGGATTCGGCAATCCGCACCACGTTGATGCCCGCATCCTTCATCATTTGGATATCCTGGTCCAAACGGTCATAAGGCATATACTCATCATAATAGGCAACACCGTACAGTAGCTTTTTCATCAAGTCGTCCTCCAATTAGGTTCGTAATAGGGTATGTGGAGCTATATAAGGTTATTTTCAAACACCGTGGCTGTTATGCGGTTTTTTCAGGGATGGAACGGATATCGTCTTGTCGGCAACACCCTGCTTCGCAGAATCTGCCTGTTGTAGATTTTTTTTCGCACTTGCCAGCCAGCCTTCTACGTCTTTTTCTTTAATCTTGTACAGCCATGCAAACAGACCTGCCGTAATTAAGGCCCCCACTCCAGGTACTACTGCATAGAGCGCGAATATCCATGTGAGAACCTGTCCGGTCTGCGGTACATTCGGGATATAGCCTGCAAAGGCAAGCGCATAAGCGACGATTCCACTGGCTGCCGCTCCCCCCAGTTTTCCTGCAAACGTTTGGGTAGCAAAAGCGGTACCACTGGCACGTACGCCTTTTTTGAATGCGCCATATTCCACACAATCGGCCGTAAACATCGGTACCATGAGCTGTGGTGCAGAGCTGAATAAACCGAAAAGAACCGCGAATACACATACGACAACGGGATTACTGTAACCGATTACAAATAAGGACAAGCCCGTAGTAAACAATCCAATCAAGCTGACGACATTCACTTTCCACTTGCCGAATCTTTTAATAATTGGTGGTAAAATCAACGCGGTGAGCAGCTGCACACCCAAGGAAATGAACATGAGAATGGAAATATAAATAGGATTTTTCAAGTTGTATAAGGCAAAGTAACTGACGACAATCCCTTGCAGATTGGTCATAGACAGCATCATAAACGACATCAGGTAAAATAAAAGCTGCTTGTTTTGCAATGGATACGTCATAATTTGCTTGAGCGTAACCTTCTCCGCCTTGTTGGAATACCGTTCTTTGACATTAAAGCGAGTAAAGTTCATGAGTATCAAACCCGCTATGGCAACAATCAGTGCCAAAATTGGCCATGATATCTGATTGGCCACAGCTACCGAAGATGAGGAGATGACCATAAAACCCAAGAAGACCATCGTCCGGCCTCTGGACATTAACAGATCACGTTCATGCGTATTTTTCGTCATCAGTGTAGCCAACCCAAAGCCAGGCGCATCACTGATCGTATAACACATTTCCCATGCCAGATACGTGACGGCGATATAAATCACCTTGGCGGTAAGCGACGCATCATTAGGAACGAGAAAAATAAGTACAGTAAGTATCGGCAAAATGATGGAAGCCAGATTCGTCCACGGTTTGAACAAGCCGCCCTTTAGATTGGCCCGGTCAATGATCACGCCGAAGATCGGAGCACTAAGTGCATCCCATATACGGGCTAGTACGAATAAAGTACCGATAATAGAAACAGATATGCCAACATAATCCGTATAAAATAGCATCGCAAAAGAGGCGACCAGACAGAGAATTGCGTTGCTCCCCAAAAAGTAAACGTAATACGATACACGTTCTTTCGATGTTGTTTCCATAGCTCCTCCTGATTACAATATGGCATCGCTTTCAAAAAATCTACATATAAGCGCTTTCTTTTATGTAAAAGCTTATACTATAGCATTTGTAAACGCTCTTTTATTATAGTTAAATGTTAGATACAATGAGATTGTCTAAGCGGTGTAAAATTTGCCCTAATCGAAGGTGATCTGATGATATTAAATCCTGATGTTGATCCAGCTCTATTCCATGATTGCCGATGGCTGCCCATTATTGACTGGAATGTGAAATTTTTTGGAGCCCATATTCACCGGGTCAAAGCGGATTGGTGCATGCCTGAGGAATCTCATATCGGTTTTGAAATTGCACTTATTTTAGAAGGTCGTCAGGAAACGATTATGGAAAATAACGTATATTCGGTTGGGGAAGGTGATATTTTAATTATTCCGCCGGGTTTCAAGCATGTGAGTCAGTGTGTTTCCCCAAACGGCATGTACTATTTTAGCTCTCATTTTAATGTCGATGATCCATTGTTCCGTCAGGAAATGATTAAGAGCAATCAGCTCTTTTTCCCAGCGGGTACTGAAACGAATACCAAGCTGCAAAAGGTCGTCCATAGCTGGATTGGCATGGTACAGGAAAGCGGAGAATATACGACAGCAGACCGTTTTCGTATGCAAATTGCCTTATTTGAGCTATTCGGGATATTCTCGCAAATGATATCTACCGGTTTGGAGCCCAGAATTGCGCCTTCATCCGTTCAATATGCCAAGGCCATCATGGAAGCCATTCAATCAAGGTTTAAGCCTTATCGGGAAGATGAATCTGGCGAGCAAGCGTTCCGCCTTGAAGATGTGGCGGCTTCGCTCGGGATCAGTCCTGGCTATGCCCAGGAAGTGTTCCGCAAGGTATACGGCTATTCTCCACGTCACTATCTATCGGAGACCAAGCTGCATGAGGCTAAGGTGCTGATCCAGCAGCCCAATCTGCCACTCAACAAGGTAGCTTCCCTGCTCGGATACTCCAGTCTGGCTCATTTCAGCAGACAGTTCAAGCGCTGGACAGGCACCAGCCCACTTAAATACCGTCAGACGTTAAAGCCGATTACTGATGCACAAAGGATTTAAGATATAAGGACGGATAGCAAGGGCTCCACCCTGCTATTCATACAAAAAAAAGAGCGTGACACCGAATATTGCGGTTGTCGCGCTCTTTTGACTCTATTTTCTATAAGCTCTACCGTTGCCTTAATGATCTAAAATCTTGACTAAGATCTCATTACTCGAATCACAGCCTAATATCCCCTATATGCTGGTGCACCACATACATCATCCCCATCAGAAATACGACCAAAGCCAAGTAACCGATGCCGAATTTCCAGCGCGATGATGCGGGTACTTCGTAATATTTATCATTTTCAAACGGAATGCAATCAATCCCACACAGCAATCTGAGCTGGTACGCATCCGGCGTCGGTATATGTTCCACACCGTTCAGCCATACATGCTGGACAAGACACTGCTGTGGCAGCAGAAGCGTCTGTTCCACATCCAGACTTTCCATATACACCGTCACATATTGCTGCCCCTCCAAATCCGAGTAGGTATTAAAAGATAATCTGCGCGTGTGCTCCGGTCCGGGCAGCGGATATCCTTGCTCATACAGATGCTGTACGTTCACCAGCGGCTTTTGCAAAAAGGATTGGACCTTAACCTCCTCTTTATTGCGTTTAACATATTTTTTGTACAAATCGTAGGCAAAGAACGCCCATATCAAGAAAAATAAAAAGGATTTTAAATATACTACGACTACAATTCCACCCAATAGGCCCACCAGCCACAGCCAACGCGTCACTGCCGTGGAAATCCGTCCTCCGTCGAGCGGATGAATCGGCAGCAGGTTGATCAGGTTCAGGAAAAATCCGACATACGAGAGCGCATACAACAGGGGACTGTCTGTGGCATAGGCTCCTGCGTATACCGCCATAGCCCCAACCGTCCCCAGTAACGGGCCGCCCATGGCTACATAAGCCTCTGTCTGCGCATCCAAAGGTTGCCGTTTCATTGTGATCAGCGCACCGAGAAAAGGAATAAATAACGGTGCTGATACGGGAAGCCCCTTGCGCTTGGCGGCCAATACATGCCCCAGCTCATGCACAAACAACAGCAACACGAATCCGACCGCAAATCCCCACGGGTAAATGATCGCATATGTGCCAATCGTTATCGCCATAGATATCAGCGCACCGCCAAATTTACTGAATTTTAAAAGGGCAAGTAACGACTTACCTTTCAGAAGAAGCAATGCTGCTGCACTACCAAGGTACCATTTGGATGAGCCGGATTTGGAATCGTTCTTTTTCTCTTCATTTTGCAAAAGTATCCGCCTCCTTTCTTTAACACTTCCATTGTATCCTGCTATGTGCAGCTTGTAAAAACTTCTCTAACCCACAGATAAGCGAACTGGGGTAGCCATTTATATTATTCTTCGTATTGTAGACATCCTCCAATGTAGGATGTTATATTGGTGCTGGGTTAGATGCCCTATTTTGTAAAGGAGGTTTGCTCTTTCATGTGTACTCACTACATGCGTCTCAGATAAAAGGATAGGCTTTTCAATGAAGCTCAACCCGTTTTTTTATATGGAAGGTTGAGGCTTGTTTAAGTTACCTTTTTTTTAAACTAAATCTGAACAATGAGGTGTGTTTCATATGACTGAAAAGCGTTCCTTGACTAACTCAAAAGACGTTAGTGATATATTGGCCCTTGCCAAAAGCAACGGGCTTCACATACTACATGAAGGATTAGAGCTCAACGAGTCCGGGCTAGATTTCCGGGCACTATTCGCCAAAGACATTCAGGGTACCCCTTGGGTTCTACGTACACCGCGACGAACAGATGTGGTCCAATCAGCCGCTTACGAGCACAAAGTGCTTCAGTTGATTCGGAATACTCTTCCTGTAGCGGTACCGGATTGGCAAGTGTATCGTCCAGAGTTCATCGCCTACCCTCAACTGGAGGGCACTCCTGCCGCTACCATTGATATGGAAACCAAAAGCTACGTATGGTTCATCAATCCTGAGGCTCTGACGGAAAGATTCGTTGCTTCGCTCGCTAAAGCCCTAGCCGCGTTGCACCGGACGGATCACCAACAGGCAGCAAATTTCGGTGTCCGCGTAAAGCAGCACGACGAAGTTCGGCAATTGATGGACCAGCGGATGAAGGAAATAAGGAGCGTCTTTGGTGTATCTGGCGAGCTATGGCAACGATGGCAAACCTGGCTGGCAGACGATAGCTACTGGCCGGAATATTCCGTACTTGTACACGGTGATTTGCACCCAGGCCATATTTTAGTCTCTTCGAATACAGAGGTTACTGGAATGCTGGACTGGACCGAGGCCGAAGTAGCTGATCCGGCGATTGATTTTACGAGTTACTATACTTTGTTCGGAGAAGTAGAGCTTACTCGTTTATTGAAGCTTTACGAGGCAGCAGGCGGACGTGTATGGCCGCGTATGATCGAACATATCGTTGAACTGACCGCGGCTTACCCTGTGCTTATCGCCGAATTCGCCCTCAAATCCGGGCTAGATGAATATATGGAGATGGCACGTAACGCGCTGGGTGTCCATGAGCAAGAAGAAGGACTGCCCGACATATAATATAGCTGTAGCCACCTGGCAGGCTTTGGTTCAATGACGGACCAAGGCCTGTTTTTTTCTGCTCTCCTTTTTTTGTAAAGTTACGTTTCGCGCCCAAGTGTCCATCCTCCTGTCTGTTCTGTTATCATGTAAGAAAACGGAATAACTCAGGAAAGGATTACGAATCATGAGTTTTGAACTTACCCGGCGAGCCATCAGACAACTATGCAGTCAAGCTGCTTATGACGACGGGGATGCCTATTACCGGGCCAAAAGAGTGGCCTTTACACAAATAGATCATGATGAAGGGGTATACGAAGCTACGGTCAAAGGAAGCAGCTTTTATGCTGTTGCGGCGATGATCCGATCCAATGGAAGTATCCGAGCAGAGTGCACCTGTAGCACATTTCAGAACACCGGACGATATTGCAAACATATCGCTGCTGTTCTCCTTAACGCCCATGATATACGCCGTGGAAAAAGTCTGTCTGTACGCTCCTACGCCTCCAGACTTCATCCCGGTACTACCCCAGATACAGCAGGAAGCATGGATTCAGACGGGATGTACACATCTACAGATGCTCCGTATGATTACACTGCTAAAACGGCACGATCCTCTGACATCACACAAGGGGATCTCCAGCTGACCGACAGTATGTTAAAACTATTTGACCGCAAGCGACCGCTTCGCAGCACGCCTACCCTGCTGGATACTCGTGCGGTCTTGGATTTTCAATTCGTCATCCGGCCTTTTGCCTACGGTTACCAAAAATATATGTTTGGTGTAGAAATGAAGGCTGGCCCCAAACGATTATATATCGTCCAGAAAATTCGTCCGTTTCTGGATAGTATTGACCGTGGGGATAGCTACATGTTCACGAAAAGCTTCTCGTACGAGCCTGAGTTGTACCGCTTCCGACCTGAACATGACGCTATTCTCCAGCAATTATCCCAGGTGTGCCACCATGAGCGTATGATTCGGGAAACCTCAGGCACGTATTCATCTTCCAGTAGCCATATGAGCGGCGAGCGAATGCTCCTCATTCCGCCTGCGGCTTGGGAAAAGCTGCTCCCCTTGCTGACAACAGCACAGGGCGTCTACTTTGAAATTCACGGAAACATGAGTGAGGGTATTCCCCAGTCCGACCTGATGCTTCCACTGCAATTTGAATTTGATGAGGCCGGGGCCATAACCGAAGGCTACCAGCTAAGCATACAAGGATTGGATGACTTGACCATCATGGAGGACTATGGTGTCGTCATTGCCGATGGCAAGCTTGTCAAACAGAAGGCCGATCCCTTACGGCGTTTGTCCGAGCTAAAACGGATGGTAGAGGTACACCACAGGCGAAAAGTTCTGATTGCGCCAGAGCAGATGGAATCTTTTATGGACAAGGTTGTACCCGGGTTAATGAAGCTCGGACGTGTTCATATGACTCGGTCCGTCTCAGATCGGGTCACACAGCAGCCATTGAAGGCAAAGCTATATCTGGACCGGGTAAGAGACAAGCTACTGGCAGGGCTGGAGTTCCAATATGGGGATATCATCATCAACCCGCTGGAAACAGATGCACGAACGCCTGGTAACGACCGAATTCTGATACGTGATGGGGAACAGGAGCAGCGTATTTTGGAACTGATGGAGCATAGCTCCTTTGCCAGAACAGACAGCGGATATTTTATGGAAGATGAAGATGCAGAGTATGATTTTTTGTACCATACTGTTCCTCAACTGGAAAAGCTGCTGGACGTCTATGCTACAGGTGCAGTCAAAGCGAAAATAAACAATACTCTGCCTACCCCAAGGATACGGGCGGAATGGGATGAACGTACGGATTGGCTTGAATTTAAATTTGATATGGAGGGCATTCCGGAACCGGAAATTCGCAAACTGCTCAAATCGTTAGAGGAAAAACAGAGATATCACCGTCTGCCTAATGGTGCCTTGCTGCCGCTGGAAACAGAGGAGTACAAGGAATTGATTCGGTTCATGAATGAAACAGGTATCCGTAAAAGTGATCTGGATGCAGCGCAAATTCGTGTTCCCGTCACACAAGGACTGTATTTAATTGATCCTCACGATCATGGGAAAAACCTGACTTTGGGTAAAACCTTTCGCCAGCTGCTGGAAAATATACGTAACCCAGACCATCTCGACTTTCCAGTTCCAGACGTGCTTGCTCCTATCTTGAGAGATTATCAGGTTTACGGCTTTCAATGGCTTAAGACATTGGCGCATTACCGTTTTGGGGGCATTTTGGCAGATGATATGGGGCTGGGTAAAACGCTGCAAAGTATCGCCTTTCTCGTCTCAGTATTGCCGGAGATTCGCAGCCAGCAGCTTCCAGCCATGATCGTGTCCCCTGCATCACTGGTGTACAACTGGCGGAATGAGCTGGAGAAATTTGCTCCACACGTCCGCGTCACTATCGCAGATGGCAGCCCGGAAGAACGCGGCCGGATCATACGGGATGCCGCCAGTTATGACGTCGTCATTACGTCCTACCCGCTGCTACGGCGCGATGCAGATGTGTACAGCAAACCATCGTTTCATACGCTCATACTGGACGAGGCGCAGGCTTTCAAGAACCATGCCACCCAGACGGCACAAGCTGTTAAGGATGTAAAAGCCCGTTACCGTTTTGCCCTGACAGGAACGCCTATAGAAAATACATTGGAAGAGTTATGGTCCATATTCGACGTTGTATTTCCTGCGCTATTTCCCGGTGGGAAAAGAGTGTTTCACAACCTGCCTCGAAATGTGATTGCCAAGCGGGTTCGTCCGTTTCTGTTGCGCCGTCTTAAGAGCGATGTCCTCAAGGAGCTGCCGGAGAAAATCGAATCCGTGCAGGTATCCCGGCTTCTGCCAGATCAAAAAAAGCTGTATACAGCCTATCTGGCCAAGCTCCAGCATGAAACGTTGAAGCATCTCAACGAGGAAGGATTTCAGAAAAATCGGATCAAAATTCTCGCAGGTCTGACCCGACTTCGTCAGCTCTGCTGTCATCCGGGCTTGTTCATCGAAGGATATACGGGAAGCTCCGCCAAATTTGAACAGCTGTTGGAGATCATTACGGAATGTCTCAGCTCCGGGAAACGGATACTCATTTTTTCACAGTTCACTACGATGCTTCAAATGATCGGACGTGAGCTTGCTCGAGAAGGGGTGTCCTACTTTTACCTGGATGGGCAGACTCCCGCTCCGGAACGAGTCGAGCTGTGTAGTCGCTTCAATGAAGGAGAACGCGAGCTGTTCCTGATCTCCCTAAAGGCAGGAGGCACTGGCCTGAACCTCACCGGCGCAGATACAGTCATTCTGTATGACCTGTGGTGGAATCCCGCTGTAGAGGAGCAGGCTACCAACCGCGCACACCGAATGGGTCAGAAAAAAGTCGTACAGGTTATTCGTCTCGTCGCCCAAGGCACGGTAGAGGATAAAATGTATGAGCTGCAACAAAAAAAGAAAAACATGATCGACCAGGTCATTCAACCGGGGCAAGAAACCCTTTCGGCACTGACCGAGCTGGAGATTCGTGAACTGCTCATGATCTAGCCAACTCTTCCACGCTTATTTATACGTTAGTATGACAATTCCACACGCAAAAAAGGTCCAATCACGGTAGAAATCTTCCCGCATTGGACCTTTTTGCTTCTAAATATGATTGTTTGGATCGAGCAGATTAATCCTGTTTTAATACTCTAGGTTCAATAGGAACCAGGTTAGACTCAATCTGGGTGCGCTGAGGCTCATACCATTCAGGCAGCATCAGCTTGTGCCCTAACTCATTCAATTCCTCATCCACGGTAAATCCGGGTGGATCGGTTGCGATCTCGAATAAAATACCGCCCCGCTCGCGGAAGTATACGGCATTAAAGTATTGGCGATCTACAATACCACTGGTCCCAAAACCATGCTGATGAACCCATTCGTTCCACGCCTGATGCTCCGTATCGTCCTGCGCGCGCCAGGCAATATGGTGAACCGTACCGGCGCCGCCATTCCCCCACGGGACATCTTTGACCGGAATGTCGATCAGGTTGCCCAAATCACCTGTCGCCTGATAGCGGATGTAGCCTGCATTTGCGTCTTCTCCGATGGGAGTCATCCCCAGGACGTTCTCCAACACCTCTTGCGTATGCTTGGAATCCGCACTGTACAGTACCGCCCCGCCAAAGCCCTTGATAGCTTTATCCGTAGGCACGCCGCCAGCTGTCCACGTGTTCACCGGGCCATCTTCCCGCTCCACCAGCTCCAGATGCAAGCCCTCGTTGTCTCGGAACTGGATGAATGACTCGCCAAAACGAGTGGCCTTCGTGAAAGACACCTTCAAGCTGTGCAGACGGTTTTCCCAGTATTCCAAAGCACCGGACGGCACGACATACGTCGTAATCCCGACCTGTCCACCTCCAATCTTACCCTTGCGTGTACCCGGAGCTGGAAAAAAGGTAATGATCGTTCCCGGGCTGCCCTCTTCATTACCAAAGTACAAATGGTATACTTCTGGAGCATCAAAGTTGATCGTCTTTTTAATCAATCGCAGACCAAGTACGCCTGCGTAAAAATCAACGTTGCCCTGCGGGTCTCCTGCAAAGGACGTGATATGGTGAATTCCAGCGGTTTTCAATGACATCTTTATCACTCCTTCATTAACATGATGATTTATTTACACAAATGATTTACAAATTTCAAAATCCATTGTAGCTGACAAATTGTCCAACCGGCTTGCGGTATCCCCGTGCCCGCTGACCCGATTCGTCCTCTTTACCCAAGGTAATCATCATCACGGGTACAAATTGCTCTGGAATATTCAGTACTTCCTGCACCTTCGCCGGATCAAAACCGATCATCGGGCAAGTATCCCAGCCTTTGTCCTTGGCAATCAACATCAATTGCATAGCCGACAGACTGGCATTACGGATCGCTTCTTCTCTCTGGAAGACAGGTCCCCGCTCGCGATAAAACTGAGTTACCGATTCCACCGTACTATCATATTCCTGCTTGCTTAGGACACCTAAATTCAGGAATCCTTCGTTGAGGTCAGCTACCTTGGTATAAGCTTCTGTATCCCCCAGCACTACAATGGTCGCCGAAGCCGTTAATATTTTATACTGCTTACTTGCCTCATCATGCAGTCTTTGTTTGGTATCAGCATCCTGCACTACGATATAGCGCGTATGCTGTAAATTAAAAGCCGATGGAGCAAACTTCACCAACTGAAATATTTCTTCTAGTTCTTTTGCATCTATAGTAACATCAGGAATAAATTTAGAAGCTGATCTTCTCTCTTGAATAATATTCACCAGTTCGCTCATGTTAAGTTCCACTCCTTGATATTATTTTCAAATAAATTATCTTTAAATTAAGAATATATCTATTCGTGTTTTCTGTCAAGTAAAACTATAATAATGTTAGTAAGTATTTTTGGATACAACCTAAGGGCTTCACCAGCCCTTTACAAATCCGTTGCCCGTATTCTCATCGTAATCGCTTCGCGTTGCGCTTTGGTTAAGCTCTTGAAGACTAGCTCATACGAATGGTCGATCATGCTGTACAAATCCTCCAGTGGGAAGGTAGCATCAACCTCAATCGTATTCCAATGCTTTTTATTTAAATGATAGCCTGGCTTAATTGCCTTGTTTTGTTCACGCAGATTTACCGCAATGATCGGATCACATTTCAAGGATAGATGGCTAATGCCGTCCTTTTCAGATAATAGAGCAAACATCTTGCCTCCAACTTTCAGTACTAGCGTTTCAGCACCGAATGGATAATCCTTAACAGCCTCTTTTTGGCTCAGACCATACGCTACAATTTGTTCATACACCAGCCTTCACTCCTCTGCTTGAGTCATCATCTATAAAACGATTTGTGCCCTATTATATCACGCTCTCCACATACAATAGTCCCATGCTACAATTAGAATTCTATCGGGAGGGTCAAT
Source organism: Paenibacillus sp. FSL R10-2748 (assembly GCF_038005565.1). Taxonomy (NCBI): domain Bacteria; kingdom Bacillati; phylum Bacillota; class Bacilli; order Caryophanales; family Paenibacillaceae; genus Paenibacillus; species Paenibacillus sp. FSL R10-2748. Next base: position 320,046 of record NZ_JBBOTK010000005.1, on the reverse strand, counting down.
CCTTTCTATATGAATTTATTGACCGTCCGTGACCTCATACACGTCCTGATGATTTAGCAATATTTCACATACTGTATCTGCAAGCTGACAGCCCTTCACTTCCGAATAGGAAGTTGGAGGGGCTTGTTTTGTTCATATAGTAGAGAATGTTATGCAACAGCCCTATATTTTGGTATACTTCCGTGAGAGGCTGTATCGATACATTCGAACGGTACTCTAGTTAGTGTAATTCAATATGTAGATGTGTGAGCCTATGGAGGTGAACTCGTTGGATTTTGCTCTGATCCGCAAGGACCGAGACAAAAGAACGGTCGCAAATTGACTCTTTTTTTGCCTTTCGGACCTTTTCAGCCATGTGCTGAAAGGTTTTTTTTGTGATCTAAAATAAAGGTAGGAAAGGATTTGAATGCAACCATGGCAACCTCGAAAGCACTTAATATTTTGCAATTGAAGAAAATGAAACGAGAAGGTTCACCTATAAGTATGATTACGGCGTATGACTATCCATCTGCTCGTTTGGCTGAGGAAGCCGGGATCGATATCATCCTTGTCGGTGATTCCGTAGGTAATGTGTTATCTAATTATAACTCCACACTGCCCGTCACTATGGATGATATGGTCTATCATACACGGTCTGTCGTGCGCGGTGCGGAACATACTTTTATTGTTGCTGATATGCCATTTATGACGTACCACGGGAGTAGTGAAGAAGCCCTTACTAATGTGCGCAGGCTCATGCAAGAGGGACATGCCCATGCCGTGAAATTAGAAGGGGGCATGGAAATTTGCGACACCGTGAAGCGAATTGTTCAATCCGGCGTCCCACTACTGGGGCATATCGGACTTACACCACAGTCTGTGCATCAAATCGGCGGATACTTCATTCAAGGTAAAAACTCACAGGCCGCTGAGCGCCTTCTAAATGATGCCCGGGCCCTGGAGCAAGCGGGAGCTTTTGCCATCGTGTTAGAGCTGGTGACAGAGGAAGTAGCGAAGAGCATCACCCGAGAGATATCTATTCCGGTCATAGGCATCGGTGCGGGGAGATACTGTGATGGCCAGGTTTTGGTGTATCATGACATGTTACAATACTCAGCTCCTTACCGGGAGAAGAAGTTCGTAAAAACCTATTCGGATATAGGTGCTTTGATTCGTAACAGCATCGGGCAATATGTCGAAGACGTGAAGAATCGTTCTTTTCCAGGCGAGGAGCATGTTTTTAAGGCAGATGAGAACGTAGTAGAAGGATTATACGGGAATGCAAAAGTAAAGGCAGGGACCCTATAATGCGATTTCTGATTGTAGGTGCAGGGGCGATTGGAGGCTATTTCGGGGGACTTCTTGTTCAAAAAGGAGAAGACGTGACCTTCTTCGTACGCCCTTCAAAAAAATCTCAGTTGGCAGAAGTCGGTCTGATTGTTAGAAGTGTTCATGGAGATTTCCAGACGCCAATCCGTGCTATTACAAATGGTGAAGCCGCCGATCCGTTCGACTGTATTATCATTTCGGTCAAAGCGTATCATCTTCCCCAATTGCAGTTCGATCTTGAGCCTTATATCGGTGATCATACCATGATTCTTCCGTTACTTAATGGTTACGAACATTTTGACTTTTTGCGCAAGCAATTCGGTTCTGAAAAAGTGCTGGGCGGACTTTGTTATATTGAAACTACGCTGGATCATGATGGTTCTGTTGTTCAGACAAGTCCGTTCCACCGTATCGTCTTCGGTGAATGGAACGGAGTGCACTCAGAGCGTACACAATTGCTGCTGAATCATCTTGATCATGCAGGCTTCACAGTGGCACGAAGCCACGATATCCAGCGTGAAGTTTGGCAGAAATATATATTCGTTGCCAGCTTGAGTGCAATTACAACACTGATGGATGCCTCGGTTGGAACTATACTTGCCACGGCAGAGTCACGTGCTATTTACGAAAAGCTGCTGCATGAGATTGTCACACTTGCTCACAACGCGGGGATGCCGATTGATTCAGAGATGGAAGCTCATACACTGAAAACGATGGAATCCTTACGACCAGAGATGATGTCATCCATGCAACGCGATATGCTTAAAAAGCTTCCGATTGAAGCCAGCCATCTACATGGTTCACTGCTTGCATTGGCTGCAACCAGTAATACTGTTTACCCCATACTCGAAACGGTATATGCCCGATTAAAGGTATACGAGAGCTTATTGGACACTGTCTAAAATTCAAACTTTAAAATCAATTAAAAGAGGAAGCGGCAGCTTCGAAGGTGAAAATGAAATCTTAGACTGCCGCTGCTTTTCCTTTATTAAACTTCAAAAATCTAAAGAGTTCCTGTGCTTGAGCATGCTTGCTCAAGCCCTTGAAGTAATGCTTCTAGCTCCTGCCTAGTTTCAGCGTTTGTAATTTCACCTTCCTGATTTAGCTTCAAGGTGATATGCGGAATAATGACCTTTCCATTCTCCACAATCTGTGCATTGATCATTTGCAATGTGAGCAGCAGCGAGGCATGCGCAAGATGGCCGCCCATAGGAGACGGTGACGCGCTAATGACCGCTGTAGGTTTATTTACAAATTCACCTGAAGATACGAGCCAATCCAAGGCATTTTTCAAAGCACCCGGCACACCATTCCCATATTCCGGTGTACAGATCAGCACTCCATCCACTTGTTTCAATTGCTCCCGTAGCTCTTTTACGGAAGCTGACCCCTCATCTACATCCAAGTCAGGGTTAAAATGCGGGAGATCCCCCAATCCATCATAGACTGTGAATATCATATTTTCAGAAGCCAGCCCAATAGTAGCCTTCATAAGCGCTGTATTGGAGGACTTTTGACGAAGGCTACCCGATATAGCCAATACCTTAATTTTCTGTTCCATCCGATCATCTCATTTCTTTTAACTTGATCTAATCTTGCATATTCAGTGTACTATAGCTAACAAGAGAATTAAAAAGCAAGTGAGAATGCATTGATAATGCCGTTGGACACCTCCTGCATGATGATGAGCGTCAGCGATTTTTTCCTATGAACAAAAGGGCAATAAAAAAATGCCTGCGGCTTCGCAGGCATTCGTGATGAATCAATAGTCACTATACAAGGGTGGAATCTGTAGTGCTGAATCAAGTATCCTTCTCTTGCTTGCGTTTTATCCCAATCAGATCAAGGAAGAAAACAAACAACGGAATACCTACAATCAAGCCCCAAATTCCAATCAGATGCTCAGAGAAAATAAGTACGACAAAGGTAAAGAAGATCGGTAAATTCGTTTTGGATGACATCAGCTTCGGATTTAAGAAATAGGCCTCAATCGCATGAATCACCACGATCAGAATAACTAGATAAATCACATATTGAATGCCGCCGACACTGAAAGCGATCAGGCCGAGCGGTGCCAGTGAGATAAACACACCTGCCACTGGAACCAATCCAAGTACGAAAATGATGAGCGCAAGACCAAGCAGATTAGGGAAACCCATAATCCAGAGTGCAATCGTGGTCAATATACAGTTAATAAGTGAAATCAGTAGTTGAGCCTCCAATACCTTCCCGAACGTATCCAGAAACATACGGCCAAAATGACCCACTTCCTTGAAAAACCAACCCAGTTTGCTATCTACAAACGTAGCTGTAAAACGTGTAATATATGATTTTTCCATCAGGAAGAACAAGCTCAAAATAATCGACACCAGAAGCTGTGTTCCCAATTGACTGACCTTCATCACTGCACTCAGGCCAGGCTCAAATAGCCGCTGAACATTCAGCGTGTCCATAAATTCGATAATCGTTTCGTTCCATTGATTACGATCAGGATACATATACGCTTGCTGAATCATGAGATACACCTGCTTGACCTGTACAACGATTAGCGGCACCATTCGGTAAACGCCCCACACCATAATCAGAATTAGCAGCCCATACACCAGTAGCAACACGATCATTGACGGCACATTGACGAACCGCTTGACCAGCTTATTCACTCCGTTATATATACTACCAATCAAGATCGTAAGCAGCAGTGTTAACAACATAATATTCATCATGCTTCTTAACATAAACAACAGTAAAACGATTATCGCAAGGACGGCTACCCGCCTGACGCCCGCATGATTCATCCAGTTTCTTACCATTCGTCTTTATTCCCTCTTTCCCACTTGACTGTCAACTTTGCAATCTTCCTGAGCATCAATTTTCTCTTTTTATCAATTTACTGTTAGCGATCAATAGAGAACCTACCATGACTAGGATAGCAATAGACCACCAGAATGTATTTTTAGCATCATCATGATCTACAATAATGAGCCTGATGACAGCCGTGATCCCAATATAGATAAAATAACGTAATGGAAAATGAAAATTGGTTTTAAAGTACTTAACTATTAATGCTATGAATTCAAAATACAAGAAAAACACAAGCAACTCTTCCGTGAATTCATAGTAATTTTTGTCGGCCTCTGTGTACAAAAAAACATAAGAAAAAATGGACCATGTTTCTTTTAGAAGTAAGAAGCTTAAAATCAGCCCGACCAGAAACAGCGAGATATTCAAGATCATTTGCAGAAAACTAGGTAACTTCTCAATATACTTCATTAATGCATTCAATACAGATCCCCTCACTGGTTGTACAGTATCTTTATTTATATTATCGGTGGTATACGTGAAAAATGCTACATTACTTTTGAGGTCACCTTAATGAAAGTTTATATTCGCCCCTGCAATATAACCAATGGAGATAAAGATAAGCGTCCATATCAGAGAACCTGCGCTTGCCACCAGCATATATTTTCGGACAGGCATCGCACTAATGCCCGACAAATAGCTTGTCGCATGTCTGACTCCTGGGATAAAATAACCAAACAAAATGGTCCATAACCCAAAACGCGCAAACCACCCCTTAACTCTTGCAAATCGCTTCGGTGTCAATCCAACCCACTTGCCGTGCTTATCCACCAGCGGCTGACCCAGCTTTTTGCCTAGCGTGTAGCTGATCATCATCCCTGTCATTGCACCGATGAAGCTGACTAATATAGACACCGAATAATTCAGTACCATGATAGAGGATAAATAGCCGACAAAAACCATAATAATTTCATCCGGAACCGGTAGACCGATAATCCCAAGAGCAAGAAGAGCAAAAATAGCGATATATCCGTATTGTGTAATCATGCTGATGACCCATTCCATAGGAGAGCCACCTCCTGACCGATTATTTTTTGAAGGACGGAAAGGGAATACGGCTAACCATCAGGAACGACAGCACTACCATTAATGCAAGCAACAACCCCGGCTTCAAATGCTCACTCCATAAAAACATAAAGGACAAAATCACACCCGCCGCCGTAATCGGCATACCTACAAAGCCTTTGCTAAAAGCCATTAGGTTGAATCTTGCCAATCTTACCGCACCGCATATGACAAACAAAACAGCCACAAGCGGTCCTATCCAATGGGTATCTCCCAGTTTGTATAACAAGATCAAGAAAGCAGGGGCAACCCCAAATGAGACAACATCCGCCAGCGAGTCGAGCTGTTTGCCAAAATCACTGGAGCAATGCAACAGCCTTGCCAGCAAACCGTCTAATACATCCCATAAAGCAGCCACCACCACGAGAATAAAAGCGGTCATGTATTGCTCATGAATCGTAAAATACAGGGATAAGACCCCTGCCCCCAGGTTTGCAATCGTGAATAGTGAGGGCAACCAATTCCATTTCATACTCCTTAACTCCTTTGCCGTAGCTTAGCCTCCGAATATAACAACAAAACGGACGCCGTCCTTGGTATTCTCCACCTTATAGCGGAATTCGTGCAAATCTAAAATTCGTTTGACGATCGACAGCCCCAGTCCTGTCCCACCCGTCTGGCGGCTACGTGACAGCTCGGCCCGGTAAAAACGGTCCCATATCTGCTCCAGTTGATCGTCAGGAATGGTCTCACCTTTATTTTCAATGGAAAAAAAACGGATTTCCTCAGCGCCTTCGATACGAATCGTGATTGAGCTTCCTTCCTCAGCATGCCGTATGGCATTGACAACAAAGTTGATAATCACCTGTTCCATCCATCCTACATCGGCATGAATCGGCATCTCATTGGCGGGGATAATGACCACTTCCAGCTTTTTCTCCTTCAACAGATGGAATAGCTTGTCCACGACTTCCTCCACCAGCTCACTCAAGATAAAGGTCGTCTTGCGAAGCTTGAGAGTACCCGATTCCAATTTGGCGAGGTCCAGCATATCTTTGACCAATCGCTCCATTTTGTCCGCTTCCTCTACAATGACTTTCATATAATGATCCTGCTTCCCGGCGCTAACCCCATCTTGTAGTCCTTCTGCGAAGCCTTTAATGATACTCAGCGGGGTTTTTAGCTCATGAGAAGCGTTGGCAAAAAAGTCTTGTTGCACAGCCTCCATCCTCTGTTTCTGTTCCATGTCCTCGACCAATTGTTGATTGACCTCCTGAAGCTCGCGCAAAGCCGTGTCCAGGTTCTGGGACAGGGTATACATGCTGTAGGACAGGCTGCCCAGCTCATCATTCTGCCGGATTGGTGTATGGGCTGTAAAATCGAGCTTAGCCATTCGCTTGGCGGTATTATTCAAAGCAATGAGCGGACGGGTCACCATCCGGGAATAGAACAGGGACAAAATCAGAATGAGTGCAAATCCCCCGATCCCTAGGTACAGATAAAACCAGCGCAGAGCTTCATTCGTCTCACTAATTTCCTGCAACGATGTCACTGTGAACAGGAGGTCGATCTCGCCTGTGTCCTGACGAACAGGATGGACTATGACTGCATTACGTACCCCTGTCCAAGGTTCCGTCCAATCTTCCTCCAACACTTCGAAATTCTTAAGTTTCTCCAGATGCGCCTGTGATAAAGGGAACCATTCCTCCAGCGCACCAAACAGTAATCCTTGTCGCTGACTCCATGTTTTCAGATCTGGCAGTGCAATCTCTGTCACCGTACCGGATAACCTTACACTGTCATCTGTGCCAGCCGCTTGCGATGTCGTTCCTATATTTTTGAAACCAGGCTTCTGAATGCCTAATGGATAAATTAAGTTGGGGGAAGTGATGCCGTCAGTCCCCAATACCTCACCTTCAACCGTTACCGTATCACCGGGCTGAATCCGGGCAGCTCTCAACTCATCTCCGTACTCGCTCATAAACAGAGACAGCGATATCTTAACAACTTTACCATCTGCTGTTCTGAGGCTGATATGAAACGCATCATCCAGCTTTACTTTGCCGTCTAGGGTAACAATCGCCAACTGGTTCTTATTCTGAAGCATAAAGCGAGCTGCCTCTCGCGAAACCCTGCCCGATCCCCAAGCCTCCTGGACATAACTTTGACCGAAGCTTTTCAAACGGCTTTCCACACGACCAATCTTCTGTTGCTGATAAAAATTTTCAAAAAACAGAAATTGACTTAAAATCACCATACCGTAAAAACACAGGAAAAACACAACCGTCATAATGAACAACTTAAAGGTAACTCCCCGTTTGTTCATTCTTCCTCCTCAAACCTGTAGCCTGTACCAAAAACCGTGCGGATATGGCGTGATTCACGGCCTAGCTTACTTCTCAGCTTTTTGATATGAGTATCGACAACCCGTGTGTCTCCTTCAAAGTCGATGCCCCACACCCGGTTCAGTATCACATCCCGTGAAATGACTATGCCTTTATTATGTATAAGCAGCCGCAGCAACTCATACTCCTTGGGCGTCAGCTCGACTTCCGCCTGATCCACCTCAAGTCGATGAGCCATCGTATTGAGAATGGCAGTGCCGAATCGCAAAATATGCAACTCCGGCTGCACATGTCCTTCCACTCGCTTCATCAGCGCGTTTGCGCGGGCGATCAACACCTTGGGGCTAAAAGGTTTGGTAACATAATCATCGGCTCCCAGTTCAAAGCCTAATATTTTATCATCATCACCGGATTTGGCTGTCAACAAAATGATCGGCACACCTGAACGGCTGCGTACCTGGCGGCACACCTCCCAACCATCCAGCTCCGGCATCATAATATCGAGTATAATCAGGTCCGGCTGCACCGAATCAAACCAGATTAGTGCATCTTTTCCATTACCTGCTTCATAGACTTCCCAATTATTTTGTTTAAAATAATCAGCAATAACTTCACGAATACGTATTTCATCCTCCACGAGAAGAACCCTTTTCTTCAATCGACTTCCCTCTTTCGTCATTCTAGGACACCAGCATATCAAAGACATGTGTACTTTATGTGTTCTTGATACCTCTTATCAGCAGAACTTCTCATCAGCAAATTCGACCTTGGATTAGGGCAAATTTGTCTTGGCTCAGACCATCTCATCTCCTGTGATCCTACCCTATAATAAGAAGAGATACAAAAAGCTTGAACAGGAGGGTAATACATGAGTAATCAAACCATTCAGTGGTTTTCCACTTCTAAAGCTAAAGCTTGGCAATCCCAAGCTCATCATCTTACCGATACCCAAGATAGTGCCAACCTAACCCTTACGGGAGAAACACATCAGCTTGTCGAAGGTTTTGGTGGCTGTTTTAATGAATTGGGTTATGTAGCCCTGAACCATTTGGAAAAGGACGAACGAGATCGGGTGCTTCATTCTCTCTTTCATCCAGAGGGCGAGCACAAATTTGCAATATGCCGACTTCCTATTGGAGCGAGTGACTACGCGCTGGAGTGGTACAGCCACAATGAAACAGACGGCGACGTGGAGATGAAGCACTTTTCCATTGAGCGTGATCAGCAATATCTCATTCCTTTTATTCGGGAAGCGTTACAACTCAATCCTAACCTGAAGTTGTTCGCTTCACCCTGGAGCCCGCCGACATGGATGAAATCACCGAAAGCCTACAATTACGGCACTCTGCGCTGGGAAAAGGATATTTTGAAAGCGTATGCATTGTACTTTGTCAAATTTGTTCAGGCTTACCGCGAGGCAGGTATTACGATCCATCAGATTCATGTTCAAAATGAAGTCATTGCCGATCAGAAGTTCCCTTCCTGTGTATGGACCGGAGAGCAACTGCGTGAATTTATTCGCGACTATTTGGGTCCTGCTTTTGAGGAACACGGACTGGATACGGAAATTTGGCTGGGGACCATTAACGCTCCCGATCCGTGGGAGGAATTAATGAAGAAGACTTCTACCGGATTCGATGAGTATGCCCATACCGTATTGAGTGACCCCGAGGCCTACAAATATATTAAAGGCGTAGGCTACCAGTGGGCAGGCAAAAATGCCATTCAGCGCACCGTTGCCAGTTATCCTGAGCTTCGTTACATGCAAACAGAAAATGAATGCGGCAACGGAGAAAACTCATGGGACTACGCCAAATATGTATATAATCTGTACCAGCACTACTTCACCAATGGTGTGAATGCTTATATTTACTGGAATATGGTTTTGGAACCGAAAGGCAAGAGTACATGGGGCTGGGAGCAAAATTCGATGATTACTGTTGATCCCGCGGATCGAAAACCTGTCCTGAACCCGGAATATTACGTTATGAAGCATTTTTCTCATTTTGTATTACCAGGTGCCCGACGCATCGGACTTCGTGGCTCATGGACTGGAAATGCAGTTGCTTTTCAAAATACAGACGGGCAAAGGGTGGTGGTCATCGCCAATCCGTTCAAGGAATCGCGTGTGCTGAATCTGTCTCTCGGTGAAACAACACACCGCTTGGAGCTGGAGCCGGAGTCCTTTAATACTATCGTGATTCCTTCTTAACGCCACAGATTTCTGGACTCTTCCAGCTTGCACATATCATTAGGTACCCCTGTCCGGTCTATAAGTGTCCAAGCATATGTATAGTTTCCAAAATGGATGTATATCCTTTTGCGTATAGTAGCTATAAATAGTATACTTGGAATAACTACGGACAGGAGGTCGATGAATATCACTACTGTAAAAGACCGGATTGATTTGAAGCTGATTAATTGTGATAAGGAATTGACTCTCGCGGTCATCGGTGGAAAATGGAAGCTGATTATTTTGTGGCATCTCGGTATGGAAGGCACCAAGCGGTTTGGTGAATTGAAGAAGCTGATCCCCCATATTACGCAAAAAATGCTGACCAACCAATTGCGCGAGCTGGAGGAAGATAAACTCATTCTTCGTAAAGTCTATCCCGTCGTCCCTCCACATGTGGAATATTCACTGACGGAGCATGGCGAAAGCCTGATTCCGGTACTGAGAGCAATGTACGATTGGGGATCAAACTATCGCGAGAACGTGATTTGGAAAGAAGAAGAAGCGATTCAGGATGTCACACCCGTGTGATCAGCAAAACAAGCATTTTGCAAAATGCTGAACTATATTTTTGTAGAGACGACCCTGGGGAGATCTGGGGTTGTTTTTTTGTGATATAAAGACGTTCCCCAAGATAATAAAAGAAATGGATGCAAGTATCCGTTTCCATTGGCATTAAAGCTCGTTTTCCGCTACATATCCTCATTTTACACTTGTATTCGTGATTTACATTACATCCGCTGTGACGTATGATTCTTCCATCCCTATTTACAGTGAATCCGAGAAGGAGGCCGTTCTAGCATGAGCATGACGCTTGCCCAGCCCACAACATCCCAAGCGACCCAATTAAGCATTGGTTCCATGGAAATGATTCAATACGACTATCGTCAGTTTCCTGACTCAAAACCTTATCAACACCATTGCTGTGGCTTGCTTACTATGTCGTGTAACGGCGCTCAAGGTCTGGCGGAATATGAGCTGCCTGAAATTAAAGGTGCCTTTGACCTCGTCCGCTGGGCTTCCGTGTTTACCTCGCTCAAGGGTCTGTCCTTAACCGAGGCTGAGCAATATATTCAGCACCATGCTGATCACTGGGGGCCTGATAAAACAGAGCTAGCTCTATCTGCCTTATCCGATCTGACTACCCATGCGAACCTGCACATTCTCTCCCCATCAGCGACCATACTCCCCCCTCGGATTAGTCGTTCATATCTTATCGAGCATGGTCTGGTCTACTATTCATTCTAAATATCGTCCACAACTCCATTAGCAATCCACTTTCCAGTTGACGTAAAAAAGCCTGAGACTGTTTATCACAGGCCAGGCTTTTACACTTTCAGCACAGAGTTGATTACACTTGCAGTTTACCTGCACGAATATCGTCTGTCATTCCTGCATAAGGTGCTTGGGAAATTAATTGTTCGTTGTTCACACCTGCATTTTCGATGAATGTAATATCTGCAAATTCAGGAACCACATACTTCGGATATGTTTCATACTTTTCACGCGATTCCTCCATCAGCGGAATAAAATCGTTTTGATAGCGCACAGTGATTTCCGGATGCTCATGAACCCATTTAGGGAAGAAAATAATGCCGTGCATACGTTTTTCCTCAGGCATAAAGTTCAGAGACACGTCAGTGCCTGTCGGTTCGGTCCACGATACTTTATACACATTTTCCACCAGCTTCACCAGATTGACCTTCTGATCACGTACCCAGCGACCGCCTACCATACCACTATGAATGCGATAATCGATCGTATCTTCATTTTTAATATATATTTCGTACTCCCAACCATTCTCATAAGTGTAGATCATGTGGCTGCCGATAAACTTGTCCATCTTGCATCCTTCTTTCCTAAATTATAAGTTTTCATGAATTGAATAGGAGACCAAAAATAAAAATATTCAATTCAAAACATGTAATGTTAAACATGTTTTTAAGTACATATAAATTGTAGCACTATGGTATACTAGTGTCAAATAATGTTTGACAAGGAGAACTACGTTGAAGCGCACATTAAAATACGCCATTTTGGGCCTGGTTCATAAAGAGGAAATGAGCGGCTACGATATTACGAGTCAATTCAAGAAGGAAATCGGACAATTTTGGAGCGCCAAACACAGTCAGATTTATCCTGAGTTAAAAAGGCTGACCGAAGAGGAGCTTATTGAATATCGCACCTCCATTACAGGAGCCAAGCTGGAAAAGAAGCTGTACTGCATCACCCCCAAAGGAACCCAAGAGCTGACCGAATGGCTGTTGAGCGCCAAAGAGTTACCGGAAACGGAAAAGGATGAGTTTATGCTCATGCTGTATTTCTCAGCAGCCATCCCCAAGGAAGAGAACAAGCGATTGTTCGAGGACCAGATAATCAAACGTAAAGAGAAGCTGGAGTATCTGTACGAAAGTAAAAAATCCCTCCAACGGCTGGACGAGAACCTTCAAGCCCCCGGTTCTAATCAATTTGGGCATTATCTGGTGCTGAGCCGTGCCATTAATCGGGAAGAAAGCTATATTACGTGGCTGGAAGAAACACTGTCCCTGTTTGAATAGCCTAAAAAACCTTCAACGCCACGTAGATTCGTGGTATTGAAGGTTTTTCTAAATAGGTGCAAACTAGTCTGCCGTCGTAATCGAAGAGCCGTAATCTTCAATATGGATATCTGTGCTAAAACGTACAGGAATGGTACTAAAAATGTTATCCCAATCCTCTTTAACCTTACGCCAAACTTTAGGATGCTGAATCCTCAACGCTTCTCCGAAACCTCCAACATCAGCCTGCAGCTTTTGCATTTTGGCTACAGTTTGTTCAGCTAATGAATTAACTCTCTCCTGAAAGATACTCTCTTCTTGTCCGAGCACATCATTGCTACGCAAATTTTCTTTCTTGTTAAAAACCTCGGAAACGCGCCCCTCTGAGGTCATTTTTACTTGGAAGGAAATGTCGTCTCCCTGAACGATGGCCTTGATCCTGCTTTTCACCGCTTTGATCTCATAGGCTATATTTTTACCGGTTTGGGGATCACTACTTTTCAGCACGCCTCCAACCAATTGGCCTTTGATCCACATGAGACCCTCGACCTCTGACTCATTCAGAAAGCCACCGTAGGTTTGTGTCTTTCCCTTGATGATTCCCGCACCTGCGAGCTTGATTTCATTCTCAGCCGTAATGACATTGGGCAATATAAAGCTTCTTTTACCCTTCATGGGCCCGACCACTTTAACCAAAGCCACGGGTTTTATCAACCGGGCATTCCGTTTACGATTTTCGAAAATATCCTTTAAGATATAGGCAGGAATTTGACCAGGAATTTTCTCCTGAAGCGCATTGCCCGCCTTGTCTGTACTAATCAGCAGCTGGACGCTGGGCCGAATGTCATTATCCCCCAAGAAAAAGTCCAGCAGCTCATACAATGGAATTTTGCGAAGCAGACTGGAGCTGATAATAATCGTTTTCAAATGTTGTCCGATGGGCGGTCGATTGGTTCGCAATGAAATTTCTCTTAACATTTCAAAAACGGAATCCCCCGTTTCCGTAATATTAAAAAACTTTTTAGCTTGTGGGGAGGAGCTGTTGGAGCCGCCGCTTTCCTCTGGGATGATAAATTGAAAGGTTCCGGTGATTAACTCTTTTTTCGGATAGTCTCCTCCTTTCCGTTTAATTTGTTCTTCTTGTGAAGATTGTGACACTACATCCATAGCAATGCCCGTCTCCAGATTTAGATCCTCCACCGGAGAGCTGCTCCAGCAGCCTGAAAGTGTACAGCATGTCAGGAGAGCCACCATTCCGAGTAATCCTGACTGGACTCTCTTCATGACCGCACCCCTCTCCAATGAGAAATAAGCAGCAGAGGGAGTGGAAGCAGAGCGAATAGAACGAAAGCTGCATTCCCGATCATCGTTCCAAAAGAAAATAACTCATTCAGATTTTTGGGAATTTGGGACAGGACGTAGATGAACGGGAGCAAAATAAACAGCGCCTTGGAATAAGAGCTATTCAAAATTTGAGAAACTCCGAGCGAAGCGCAATAAAAAGCAATACTGAATGTAGCAAAAATTTGCATGATCCAAATGGACAACAATAGGGATTCGAACCGTTCCAATAACAGATACTCCACTTCAAAACTGCGGGCCAAATCTAAAAAAGGCCAGGTTCTGGTCATAACTCCTTCCACCGAAAAGGCGCCAATGCATAAGATCATCGTAGCTGTATAAAAAATAGTCGAGATCCCGATTGCCAGTCCGACCGCCTTGGTTGCTTTCTCCGGTTTTTCCATCCGACAAAGAATAAACAGTAGGCACTCTGTCCCCGTTAGGGTCAGGGTTGTAGTCTTGAGCGCTTTAATCACTGGCATCACACCCTCGGACAAAACAGGACGCAAATTATTCAATTCGAAAATATTCAAACTCAGCAAACATATCAATAAAAAGATAGCTGCCGTAATCGGGAATATAACTTGACATATTTTACCCAATGTACCTATCCCCCCCAAGCAGAGATACAGAGAGATCCACATAAAGGGTGCTGAAATAGCCCACACTGGAGTTCCTTCAAGCAAAAAGAACGACGTTACTTCCTCCACAGCTCGGATTTCGTATGCAGCTATACAAATAAAATAGATGACGAACAAGATGCCCAACACTTTGCCGATGGCTTTGCCAGTTATCCGCTGAACATACTGGTAAAAGGTGCTTTCTGGAAACCGTGAACTTAGTTTGACTATAATCCATCCGAATAGGAAAGTGGCAGCCCCTGCTAAAATGACGGACATCCACACATCCGGTGTTTTTGCAGTTTCAACGGCTACTCTGGGAAGAGTAAGCAACCCGGCAGCCAGCATAAAGCAAAGCACGATTTCCGTCGTCTGTAACGTTGTAATTTTATCCGTTTTTTTCCCACGGGCCATCTTGCTCCCTCCTGTGTTGTTGAACTCATCCTTGTCGCTTAGGGTCTTTATGCTTCAATAGAATGGGTCTATTTTTCATAAATTGTAACGGTGCTCGCAAAAAGTAATCTTTCCAGTCCTTCAATGAACGTGGGGCCGTTAAGCTAAGATATGGCACGCCGAAGCTGTGTAATTTAGCCATATGAATGCTCAGCATCAGGAAAAACATGATCACGCCATACAAACCGAAGATAGCTGCCGTGAACATGGCCCCAAAACGAAGAACACGCATAGAGATCCCGGCGCTGTATACAGGTGAGGCAAAGGAAGAAATCGCCGTGACTGCTACTACAATAACGAGAATCGGACTCACAATCCCGGCGTCAACAGCGGCCTGTCCAATAATCAAACCGCCGACGATGCCCATCGCTGGACCGATGGGTTTGGGGAGCCGAAGTCCTGCCTCGCGTAAAATTTCGATGGAAATTTCCATAATCAGGGCCTCAATCAGCGTCGAAAACGGAACTCCCTGTCTCGCACTGATAATGGAAATGACCAACTTGGTTGGAATCAGTCCGGGATGAAACGAGATAAAGGAAATATAGAGCGCCGGGGCGAACAGAGATATCGAAGTTGCCATAAAACGAAGAAATCGAATAAGCGACCCCGGTATCCATCGTTCATAGTAATCTTCGGGAGACTGGAGCATCATCCCGTAGGTCACAGGCATAAGGAGCGCAAAAGGTGTACCGTCCAGCAGAATCGCCACGCGTCCCTCCAGCAATGCAGCCATGACCCGATCCGGTCTCTCCGTATTTTGAATTTGCAGAAAGGGGCTAAGAAAATTATCCTCAATAAGTTGCTCCACATAGCCCGACTCCAGCACCTCATCCATATCAATGGTTTTGACCCGCCGCTTCACCTCATCTACAAGCTCCGGGTCGGCAATATCTCTGAAATATACTACCATCAGCTGCTTTTCCACTCTTTTGCCGACTTTAAAGGACGACATGGCTAGTTCCGTACTTTCTCCATGCCTGCGCAGCATCGCTGTATTATCGCTGAGTATCTCTGTAAAACCGACTCGCGGTCCCCGCAGCACCGATTCCGATATGGGGTCTTCCACCCCTCGTGTATTCCCTTTGGGTGTACCCAGCACGAAAGCACCCGGTATGCCCTGAATCAAGAGTATGACTGAACCGAACAGCACCTTTTGCAAGGAGAACTGCACCTCTAACGTATGCTCTGTCTCCGATACCAGCATAACCTGACGAATAAACATATCCCGAAGCTCTTCTCCTCTCGGGAGATCTTCCCCCTCTTGCCCGGAGCTGCCCCAATCCATCAACGGCTTTAAAATATTCTGATCCATGCCAACCTTGTCCGTTAATCCATCCACAAAAAAAAGTGTGCCTACAGCGTTCAATTTTTCCAGAAAAATAGATCGTTCGTTCACGTCTGACATATCCGTAACTGCTTGTCTGATTTTTGCTACATTGGCTTCATAATCTTCGGTAAAGGTCCCTTTTACCTTCTCAGCCTCACTTACAGACGGATTACGATCTGCATGCTGCGAACGGTCTTCTTCTTCTAAAAGCTTTAATCGTTCCATACGTCTGCTCTCTCGACCATCCATCGCTCTAATTTGTCGTACCGTCAGAAAAATAATCAAAGGGATGAGGAACAAAAAGAAAGCTTCCATCCATACGTTCCATTTAGGCATATGAGTTCCGATGACCTGCCACACACTCTTTCCTCCTTCACTTCCATAGGATTTGTATATAGATTTACCTGGATTAGAAAAAAGATGCATGGGCAATGGAATAAATTTCTTTACTCACAAAAGGAATAAAAAGGTGAATTTGATAGATGAACTGTAGTGCCAAAAGTGGAATTACATGATAATATCTATTCATTCTATGACTAATGTCACAAATTTGTTGAATTCGTGGGCCATTATTCGAAACTAAAAAGGAGTTGTAGGTATGAAGAATCATTTTTGGAAGAAAGCCGCTGTGTTGAGTTTGTTAGCGGTCATTTTGTTAGGGGGAACGGCGATCAGTCCCAAACAGGCACATGCAGGTTATGAGCCTTATATTGGGGAAATTACGGTGTACCCGTACATGTTCGCTCCTAAAGGTTGGCTAAAATGCGAGGGTCAGCTCTTATCTATTTCGCAAAATACAGCACTGTTCAGTCTGCTGGGCACTAATTTTGGCGGCGATGGAATGAGCACATTTGCATTACCCGACTTGCGCGGGGCTTCCCCGTTGCCGAATGTAAACTACTATATCGCAACCGAAGGGGTTTACCCATCCCGCCCTTAATGAATGTGTTCATCGGTGGGCTAATTAATGAAGAAGAGGTGATGGCGTGCTCGAAGGCAATAACTTCACACGCAACAATTCAAAACCGTATCGCTTGCTGGTTCCATTGCTGCCATTCATCGGCGGTGCATTCCTGCTCATAGGGACGAATGAGGTTCACGCTGCCGGTTGGGAAAATGTGGTGCTTAACAAGCCAGCCACATCCAGTGGCTACAGCCAGCCCTATGATCCTTCCAGAGCTGTGGATGGGTCAATCGAACCAACAAGCCGCTGGTATCAAGCCAGCAACGGTGAAAAATGGATTCAGGTAGATCTGAGAGACTGGTATATCGTAGATCGATACGTTGTTACAGGTATGGGAGTCCATAACGGATGGCAGGATCAACGTGATCCATACAGTTTCCGATTGCAAACAAGCAGCAACGGAAGTAATTGGGTGACCGTTGATACCGTCCAGAATAATGGGAGCTCTAATGTTGAAAAGAGCATTATCCCTGTAACTACACGATACTTGCGATTATATATTGATCAAGGAAATGCGAGAAACAATCAATGGGCTTCCATCATGGAATTCGCAGCTTATGGGGAGCGATTGCCCGTTCCACAGGCTCCGGGTCATTTTACAGGAACCAAAAATGGAAATACGGTGGAGTTAAGCTGGGATGCTGTTCCTTATGCAACTTCATACAAAGTCATACGTGATAGTGTAACCCTCTATACAGGTAACTTAACCCAATTCATAGACACCTCAGCATTGCCGCCAGGTGAAGCCCTTTACACGGTTCAGGCCGTGAATGCTAAGGGGGAGAGCACTCCCTCAGAGCTTAAAGTGAACATACTTACCGATGCCGAGAGAGTTGCACAGGCAAAGGCTGCTCTTGCATTAGGCTTCGCATCTGGAGATACAGTTGATTCCGTATCCCAAAAGCTGACACTGCCACTCGCTGGATTGAATGATACGACGGTGAGCTGGAGTTCGGATACTCCTGACGTCATTACGAACGAGGGGGCTGTCACACGCCCGCGGTACGATCTGGGTGACCGAAAAGTAAAACTGACAGCTACGATTGCGAAGGGAAGCTCCTCGGATACTCAAACTTTCGAGGTTACCGTACCGAAGATAACTGCACAAGATACATTGGATCAAGCAGCAGACACCCTCTCGCTTGGCAATTTGTCTGCGGTAACAGAAAATATTTCTCTCCCTTTATCCGGTTATGGTGGAGCGCAGATCGAATGGTCCTCAGCCAAACCACTAATTATTGCAGCAGATGGAACACTCACCAGACCCTCTTATAATAGTGGAGATACGGATGTTACCCTAACGGCTACCCTGCAACTTGCAGGCTTAACGAAAACAAAGAACTTTACTGCGCATGTACTCAGTCTGCCCATGAGCGATACAGAAGCCGTTGACGCAGCATACAGGGCGCTTGAGCTGCCAATGACTACAGTAACCGGAGACGTATATTTGCCAAAAGACGCTCTGCATGGTGTTCAGGTGTCATGGTCATCGACTCAGCCCCAGTTCTTGGATCATACTGGGCATGTAACATTCCCAAGCTATGTGCAGGGCGATCAGACCATCACGCTGGAAGCAGTTGTGTCACGAGGCGGGGTTGAGCTACGAAAAACATTCAGCCTGCTCGTGCCTGCACTGCCCGTAAGCGCTGATGAAGCCGTAAATTTGGCAGCTAATACACTGAATTTAGATTATCCGCAAGGGATTAAGGATTCCATCGCTCTGCCTCGTACAGGAGCATTTGACACCCAGATCGACTGGTCTTCGGATCAACCAGATATCCTCAGCAATAGCGGTCAGGTGAATCGGCCTAAATATACAGACGGTGATGTGAATGTACAATTAATTGCCATTATTTCTAAAGGTGCAGCTTCTGTACAAAGAACATTCACGATCACAGTGCTGAAGGCATTACCGAATACACCTTACGTACGATTAAACGGTAGTAATCCAATTGTTCTGGAAGCCGGTGACAGCTTCACTGATCCGGGAGCCAGTGTACTGGACAGCGTATACGGCAATATCCTGATCCCTGAGCTTTCAGGTAACGGGAATGTCGATATAAATGTACCCGGTGTATATGTATTGAACTATGCTTATAGCGACAATGGAGGTTGGACAGCGGAGCCAGCAGAGCGCCATATAAACGTGCTGCCCCGTGCTGTTGGGGCCGCAGCAGGCAATGGGGATATAGCCTCTGTGGTCGTTACAGGTGCCTTACCAGGCGCACGGCTTGAGCTGTACAATGCCCAGCAGGAGCTTATAGCGGAAGGAATCGCTTCGGGAGAGGGAAAATATACATTTACACCTGTTCCTGAAGGAGCCAGCTACTATGTGCTACAGAACGTAAATGGTATGAAGAGTGCCCCGTCAGGGCTAGTATATCCGCAAGGGTTAACCGCGCAGCGCGTTGCGGATTCCATCACAAGCATAACAACTCCTACAACAAGTGATACACTGCTCAGTTTGCCTGTTGTACCTGATGGTTTCCGTGTGACCATCAGCAGCAGTAGCCAGCCAGACATCGTGCGTACAGACGGAACTATTGTTCAAGCAGATACTCCTTCCGTTGTAACTATCATGCTGGATGTTATGAGGGTAAGCGATGGTTCTCGTGCTTTGACGCAAGCCATAGAAGTCACCGTTCCTGCCAAGGTAATTGCGAACACAGGCAAATCTAACAAAGATAAGAATGAGGATCTATCTGCTTTCATACCACAGATCGGATTTTCCGAACAAGGGAAAGAGTTCTCCCTCTTTGTTCCTTCGCCGGCATTCCTGGATGAGCAGATACAGCAAGCACTTCGCGAAGGCAAAGCATACGCAGACATTCGTTTGGAGCAGGAGAAGCAACTGAGTCGTGTTATCCTTTCTCATTCTTTACTGAATAAATGGGATAAGATTGGTGCATCGGTAATATCCCGATATGGAACACTGATGATATCCAGTGACACCTTAACCAGCATGGCCTCAGGCCAGCAGGACGTTACATTGTCATTCCAGCAGGTAGATGTACAACGTGCACAGCAGATCCGTGATTGGGCTGAGCAACAATCCAGCCTGACGCTGATGGGTCCGGTTACAGACATCAAAGCCAATGTGACAGGAACCTCGTCGATCATTCTACCGCTGGATAACGAATCCTTAGGTGAGTTACACAATGCAGAGCCCCAGTTCTCCATTCTTGTTATTCATGAGAATGGCGAGCGTGAGATTCTAAAAGGGACTGCTGTAATGGATTCAAAAGGGATTTTGTCGGGTGTGAGTGTCAATACGACCGGGTTAGGTACCTTTGTCGTCGCCACAGACGCAAAGTCTCAAACCAATAATGCCAGTGTGCAAAATGACCAAATCAATTCGTCAGATTCGCAAGAGCTAGCTCAGGTATGGCCGGATGTACAAGGCCATTGGGCAGCGAAGTCCCTGCAATCTCTTGCAGACAAAGGCTGGATACAAGGCTATAAAGACGGCAACATACGCCCTGAGCGCGCTGTAAGCCGTGCAGAATTTGTAGCCATACTGACCAGAGCATTGGGAACTGCTGGAGATGAGAGCCCTTCTACCTCATTTACAGATATGCAGGGACACTGGGCTGGATCAGCCGTGGATTCTGCTCATCGTCAGGGATGGATTCAAGGGCTAACCGCTCAAACTTTCGGACCTGATGAGAGTCTTACCCGTGAGCAGGCGATGGTGATCCTGTCACACGCGATGCAGAATCAGACATCCATTTCCAGCACTACTGCACTGCAATCCTACAAGGATGAGCAGCAGATTTCAGCATGGGCCTCCGCAGCATTTCAAAATGCAGTATCCTCCGGTTGGATCAGCGGTTATCCAGATGGAACACTCAAGCCAAAAGCAGCCATCAGCAGAGGTGAGATGGCTGAACTGCTGGTACGTATTCTTAAATAAGACTTTTCAAGCTTCATACATCAGATGAGTATAAGCAAATACAACGCGGCCTCCAAGCTTTTCGGGGGCCGTATTTTTTTATGTATATTTTATGTACAAGCCTCCAACAATCATTTTCGCTTGTTTATTCACCCTTTTCGCTTCAGTAAATATATTATGAATATCTGCGAAGCGGGGCGATGAACCACCTATCACCTCTACAGTAGGAAGAATGATAAGGAGGAGATATTTGAGCATGAAACATAAAAAACCGTTCAGGTTCAGTGGTGCTTCAAAAAAAGACGAAGACTGTAAACCAACAAGAGTAAATAAAAGTATCGAAGCTCTTCTCAGACTGATTAATGAATTGACCGCGATCATCCCCGTCGTATTCGCAAACCCCTCTGCGGCTAATGTATCTTCCTTGCAACAGATTTTAAGACGTTTGTTGTCTCTGGCGAAAAGCTTAAGACTTAGAGGCGGGGTTAAGGCAGACTTGCTGGCAGCGCTGGAGCTTGCTATTGTTGCGTTAGAAGCTACACCTTTCTCTCCGATCGGCGTAGGTACTGCACTGCAACAATTGCTGGATGCCCTATTGTCCATCGTTTTACAAGAATCCCTTGATCCTGCTCTTAAAGACAGCTTAATCAGCGCGATCAGAATCGCTGGAACGACGGTTAGCAACGTATTAGGTGAAACATACTTGTCAGGGGAGTCCGGTGCACAAGGACCTCCTGGACCTGTGGGACCCGGCGGTGCGCCTGGACCCGCAGGTGGACCAGGGCCACAAGGGCCTCCCGGACCTATCGGAGCACCCGGACCTGTTGGCCCTGCCGGGCCCGTGGGGCCTGCGGGGCCCATTGGAGCGGCTGGACCTGTTGGCGCCGCCGGGCCTATCGGGGCCGCTGGACCGGAAGGCCCGGCCGGACCTGTCGGCGCTACAGGTGCTGCGGGCCCTGCCGGGGGTGTGACAGGCGCCACGGGCGCTACGGGCGCGGATGGATTGGTCGGGCCAGCCGGGGCCATAGGGCCTGCTGGAGCCACGGGTGTTACGGGCGTTACAGGGATTACCGGAGCCACCGGCTCGGGAGCCATCATCCCGTTTGCTTCAGGAGGACCTGCTATACTGACAACTGTTCTTGGCGGAGTGGTAGGAACCACAAGTTTGATCGGCTTTGGGAGCTCAGCAACAGGTATTAGCCTCGTAGGCGGGGTCATAGACCTGACAGGTACACTTGTAGGACCTCTGATTAACTTTGCTTTTTCCGTACCACGGGATGGCGTAATTACATCTATTACTGGTTACTTCAGTACAACAGCTGCATTAACTCTCGTGGGTTCAACTGCGGCAATTACTGCCCAGCTGTTTAGTTCCCCAACACCTAATAACACTTTCACAGCAGTTCCGGGAGCTATCGTTACATTGGCCCCTCCACTGAATGGCATTGTTGCTTTGGGAACGACCTCTAGCGGCATTACTACTGGTTTGGCTATCCCCGTAACCGCACAGACTCGTCTGCTCCTTGTCTTCTCTGCAACAGCTACGGGACTTTCCCTCGTAAACACTATCGTAGGTTATGCAAGCGCAGGCGTTACCATTACCTGATCCAAGACGAAAAAAGGGCCCCACAGGATTGTTCCTGTCGAGCCCTTTTTATTTGTATTCCAACAGACGAACTAAACCGTTTCGAACGATATTTTTACTTCTTCTCCCTCTTCACAAACGGCGAACGTTTTAATTTGTCCGTGATCAGGCTCTTGAACGATGCCCGTCTGCAGATCAATTTTCCAGTCATATAAAGGATCATAGATATAATGACCAGATACTATAGCCTCTGTAAGAGGACCTCCTTTGGGATGAGGACTGCTATTTTCAACGGCATAAAGCTCATTCTCCGAAGTGCGGAAAACAGCAATTTCAGTACCTTTGATATGGATGGTACGCCCTATTCTGATCGGAAAATCCTTACTATGACCGACGACAAGCCATTCGGCATTTTTGATCATTTGCTTGATCGCTCCCTTCCTCAGGCATTTTAGATACAATTACACAATAGACGGGGTGACAACCTCGAATAAATTTTTGCGTGAATCCTCATCATTGATGATCTTTTTCCAAGGGTCTTCGACCTGTTGTAATGCAAATTCGATGCGTTCTACTAAAGCTTGTCGATGATCTGTATCATGAACGACAGCCTTCTGAATCTCCTCCAGACCGATCCGTTCCACCCACTCCGAAGTACGTTCCAGGTATTGTCCTGTTTCCCGGTAGAGTTGCATTACGCTTCCTACAATATCAATCAACTCGGCGTCGGTTTTTACTTTACAGAGTGAATCAGCCAACCGCGCTTTAATACCGCCATTACCACCGATAAAGATCTCCCAGCCCCCATCATTACCTACGATTCCGATATCTTTGGTACATGATTCCGCACAGTTGCGTGGACATCCATTAACCGCTAATTTGAATTTTGCCGGGAAATCCAGTCGTTCGAATTTCCGTTCCAACACTTCTCCCATTCCCATCGAGTCCTGTGTGCCAAACCGGCAAAATTGTGATCCAACACAGGTTTTAACTGTACGAAGTGACTTCGCGTAGGCATATCCCGACGGCATATCGAGTTCTTCCCATACTTTAGGCAGATCCTCTTTACGGACACCGATCAAATCAAGCCGCTGTCCTCCTGTTACTTTAACGACCTTAACGTTGTATTTAAGAGAAACATCTGCTATCTTCTTCAAATCTTCTGGGGTCGTTACACCACCGTACATTCTAGGAACAACTGTAAACGTTCCATCCTTTTGAATGTTCGCGTGCAATCGCTCATTTACAAAACGGGAATCTCCCTCATTTTCATAGGTATCCGGGTTAATCATTCCCAGATAGTAATTCAGCGCTGGCCGACATTTGGAGCATCCTTCATCATTATGCCAACCCAGTACATTCATAACTTCACGCGTTGTTGTCAGCCCTTTGGTTTTGATCGCTTCCACAATCTCGTCCCGACTCAAAGTTGTGCAGCCACATATTCCTTGCTTGGCTGACGTCTTGAAGCTGTCTCCAAGAACGTACTGCAGAATTTGCTCTACAACCGGCTTACACCCTCCACAGGAACGCGTTGCTCCGGTGCATGCCTTAATTTCATCGACTGTGGTCAGTCCATTATCATTAATCGCATCCACAATCGTCTTTTTGGTTACACCGTTACAGCCACAGACAATTTCGTCATCAGCCATCGTTTCAGCGGATAATGATTTCGCCCCGTCCTTGCTGCATCCAGTACCCATGATCTGTCCATATATCTCATCTGTCATCAATGTTTGCTGACGCACATATTTTTGAAGGCTAGCAGATTCGCTCACATCGCCAAACAGTACAGTTCCAACAATCTTATTTTCACGAAGCAGCACTTTTTTGTATGTGCGCTTCCACTCATCCTTTGCCACAATCACCGTATGTTCAGGCTGGGTTATGAATTCGCCAGCTGAGAAAACATCCACCCCTGAAATTTTGAGCTTGGTGGAAACCACCGATCCCATATAACCTTCAGTATCCGCACCTGCCAAATGTTTGGCAATTACACTCCCCTGTTCAAACAGCGGAGCTACCAAGCCGTAACAGGTTCCGCGGTGTTCAACACATTCCCCTACAGCATATACATCCGGCACGGAGGTTCTCATCAAATCATCGACTACAATACCACGGTTCGTTTCCATACCACTTTGCACAGCCACCTGAATATTAGGTTTGATCCCGACGGCCATAACGACCAAATCCGCTTCCAGCTCGCTTCCGTCTGAAAACCGCAGTCCTTGTACCCGATCTTGACCGTACACCTCCGCAGTTTGCATTTGCATAGCAAACTTGATTCCCTGGCGTTCTAGTTCTGTTTTCAGCATCGCAGAGGCTTCCCGGTCCAGCTGGCGTTCCATCAAATCCTCCATTAAATGAACGACCGTAACATCCATACCCAGGTTGACCAAGCCTTTAGCTGCTTCCAGCCCCAATAGGCCTCCACCAATGACAGCTGCCTTTTTAAAGGTCTTTGCTGCCTCAAGCATTGCCGAGCAATCGGCGATATCTCGGAAACCGATGACACCCGGTAATTCTTTACCCGGAATAGGCAGAATAAATGATTGTGAACCAGTAGCTACCAAAGCTACATCATAATCAATTTCCAGTCCGTCTTCGGTGCGAATCTTCTTGTTCTCACCGTCAATGCTTTTCACCATTTTTCCTGTATATAAAGTAATCCCTTGATCCGCGTACCATTGCAAATCGTTCAGTATGATATCATCAATCGTTTTACTACCTTCCAACACATAAGAGAGCATGATCCTGTTATAGTTCGGATGCGGCTCATTTCCCAGGACCGTAATTTCATACTTATCCGTTAATTTCAAAATTTGTTCGACCGTATTGATACCAGCCATCCCGTTCCCTATAACCACAAGTTTTTGTTTACTGTTTATCATATACCGGTTCCTCCATTCATTCGACGATGCTTCCTATCCGACGACATCTCCTACGTTCCTATGAATATTGCTTATGCTTCTATTTTAATGCAGCAGATAGAGCTATATGTGATTAGAATCACAATGTAGTTCAAATTAAAAATATTTAGGGATTTCCCTATTCTGCTTCAAGGGATAAAGGTAAGCAGCTGAAATTGAGTTAAAAAAAAGGACCAGCTAGCTGGTCCCTTAGTTTAATTTATGAATGATGGACTTTGACTCAAATGGGTGAAATATTCAGCAACTTCCCGTGCAGCCCGGGATGGACGCCAGCCGCGATTTTTTCCATCTGTGTACTATGAACCATAAGAAATTTATTTTTCTTAGTCAGCAGTAGGTTCCCCCGGCTACCTTCTCCCGCTTCAAGTGGCATATTCGTTCCTGCCGGAAGGATCACAATCGTCAAATATCCTTCACTGTCAACTTTACAGGGAGCATAATGAAGTGTCGTTGAATATATCTCGACAACCGTGTTTTTAGGCTGAAAAAACACCTGAACATTTGCACTGTCATAGGAATTGTCCTCAATGTCCTGTACTCTGCCGACAAGATGAATACAGTCTGTAGCGGCAATCACCACCTCGCTGCCCTGATGATATTCCAGCCCGGTCAGACCCGTATTCTGACCTGCGCAAAAACCAGCCTGAATTGGAAGTTGGCCGTACACCTCATCTTGAATCCGGTGAATTACACCGAAGTCTTCGAGTTCTGCGACCGAAGGTACATAATGGTTTCCTTGATCGGGTACGCTGGTCGTTTCTTTTGCATACTTGATAAGCTCTGTGGTATTAAAATGAGGCAGCAGCCTTCCATACGGGCGGAATGCTTCGCTCATTACCTCATAAATGACCAAAGGTGCATTGATTTGATTTAGTCTTTCCGTAGTCTTCATAGCTTGACCTCCAGCAATGAATCTCCTGTGTACACTTGGTTATTTCCCAGCACCTTAACGTCAGAGTATTCGGCTGTATTCGTCACAATAATCGGTGTAGTCATGTCATAGCCCATAGCTTTAATTGCTCCAATATCAAACTCGACCAGCAGTTGACCTTTGGTAACCCGATCCCCTTCTGAGATATGCGTTTTAAAATGCTGTCCTTTCAACTTGACGGTGTCCATACCGATGTGAACCAAGATCTCCGTTCCTCCATCCGATACAATACCAATCGCATGGCCTGTACGGAAGGCATTAGCTATAGTTCCGTTGAATGGAGAGAGCAGTTTGCCATCCTCAGGCACAATAGCAACGCCTTTACCCATGGCTCCAGTAGAGAACACTTCATCAGATATCTCGGATAACGGTTTGACAGTACCCGTCAGCGGGCTGGAAATATTCTCGTTCGTTAGCGCAGGAGCTGGGGTTGCAGCTTCTTTCTTCTCTTCATGGACTGCAATCATTTCTGTTTCCATGGAATCATTAAATCCAAAGAAATACGTAGTAATGGCTGTGAATATATAAGCTACGATAATGGCAATTACAAATCCGGCAAATCCTGTGCCGAAGAATATCGGCAGGGATGCCAAGCCCGGTATACCTGGAGCAATCGCCACGGAACCCGCCGCACCTGTGATTGCCCCGGCGATAGCGCCCCCGATAATAGCCCATACGAACGGTTTTTTGTAGCGGATACTAATCCCGTAGATGATCGGTTCCGTGATGCCAAACAAACCTGTTATCGCTGCAGGCCCGGCAATCGCTCTCACTTTTGGATTTCTGGTTTTAAGGAATACACCCAGTGCCGCACCTGCTTGTGCAAAGTTAGAAGGCGCAAATAATGGTTTCAAAGTATCATGACCGTATACCGCAATGTTATTGTACATGATAGGAATAAACGCCCAGTGCAGCCCCATAACAACTAACATCTGCCACCCGGCACCTACAATGACTCCCGCTACAATCGGACTCAAATTGTATAAGAAGGTGTAGCCCTTAGCCATTCCCAAGCTGGCATATATTCCAATCGGTCCAACCGCGATCAGAGTCAAGGGAACAATGACCATTAGACAGATAAGTGGCGTTATAAAATTTTTCACGCTATCATGAATTACTCTATTCAGGAATTTCTCCAGAATCGATAGCAACCAAATCGCGATAATCACTGGAATAACCGAAGAAGTATAACTCATAAGAACAACTGGAATATTGAAGAACGTAATATCCACTTTATCGTTATACAAAGTAATAATATTCGGGTATACCAGAGCTCCCGCTACTGCAAGCGCTACAAACGTATTCGCTCCAAACTTTCTCGAAGAAGTGACTGCAATCGCTAGCGGCAGGAAATAAAAGATACTATCTGCGGCAGCGAACCAGATCGAATAGACACCACCTGTTTTGGTGAGCCATCCTAACGAGACAAGCATTAATAAAAGCCCTTTCAAAATACCGGAAGCTGCCAGCGCCCCCAAAAATGGTGTGAAAATACCGGAAATAATATCCACCGTTTTGTTGAACCAGTTGCCATCAGAAGCAGCGGATGCATTCGATTTGTCGTCATCTCCAAGGCTACTGATCTTTAAAATGTCTTTATATACATCCCCTACCGTATTTCCAATGACCACTTGATATTGTCCACCGTTTTCAACAACCGTAATAACCCCGGGAATATTTTGTGTTTGGTTCTTGTCGGCCTGATCCCTGTTTTTTAATTTAAATCTTAACCGAGTGGCACAATGCACCAAGCTAGAGACATTTCCTTCTCCGCCAACGGACGCTAAAATGTCTTTTGCCAGTTTTTCATTGGACATACTGCTCGCTCCTTTAATCCTCATTTGGCATTTTTCTATAAAAGTAAACGTTTACATGGATGGTGGTAATTCAAAGACTCTACGCGCACTCCAAGGAGTACGAAAAGAATATAGAGTCTTTGAATTACACGGGTTCAATCGTTACCGACTTCTTCCTACCATTCTCTTGATTGTATGTCTGCGTCCTTTAATGGACAGCGCAAGCTGGTATACGTTCTCAGGAAGAGGTGTTCCTGCATAACCACCATCTCCAATGGCATGAATATCCGCGCCCGTCTGTTTCATCATGAGTGCGATCCAGGCAATCGTTTGAACATCTGCCCCTTCAACTGAGCTGTTCAGGAAAGAAAGAGCAAGCGTTCCGGGTTTATATGAATGGACAAATTCTACACATTGTCTGACGTGCTCCACTGTAATACCATGTCTGGAGCCAGGTGCAGGCAACGTAATAACGTCAGCACCAGAATCGATCAAGTCCTTAATAATTTCATTGGAAGGTCTCTCGCTCAGTGGATCACCCAATACTTTCTCAATGGTTCCGTCTTCCCATTTTCCGGCGCAGATCAGGATTTTGTCTCCCAGTGTTTCTTTTGCCAGCTTGGTAGCCTCAATGATCCGTTCAAAGGTTGTACCTGCGGAAGGATTTCCTCCCAATACGATAAAGTCAGCTCCAATCTCTAAGGCACGCAGGAAGTTCTCTCTGGAAGCGATTCTTCCTTCTTTGGCCTCCACATATTGTTCTCCCGCAACCTGAGCATCCGGGCTTGGACACTCAAAATAAATACCGAGCGGAACACCGGCCCATTCCTTGATTTGCTTCAGGCTATACGGCTTATCAGCCAGCTTGCCATGCTTCATTTCACGCAATCCGATATTGGATTCTTCCTTGATCATATCAAAGCCATTCAGCATAACCATATCTGCGCCGTAAGCTGCTTGGATCTCCGCATTGGTAACGCCATCGACCAGGCCGGAATTCAGCATCACATGATGCTGTCCCATAATGACGCGCCCTTCAGAAGCCAGAATGGATTCTTTTAGATCTGCTGCGCTAAATTTCAAAATATCCGTTTTCGTGCTTGCGATTAATCTTTTTGCCAATGTAATCTCCTCCAAGTCATTTATGTTTTAAGTGGTCGTTCGTCAGCACAAATGCTGTTCCTCGATGTCGGATATCATCTTGATGCGGTCGCCATGGCGTCCTCCTTCAAACTCAGCCTCCAGCCATGATTTCACTATCATTTTCGCCAATTCGCTTCCGACGACACGTGCACCGAATGCAAGAACATTTGTATTGTTGTGCTGCTTGGACAACTGTGCAGAATAAGGCTCGCTGCATACTACAGCCCGAATTCCCTTGACTTTGTTGGCCGAGATGGATATTCCCACGCCTGTGCCGCAAATCAGAATGCCTGCGTCAGCCTGCTTTCCGACCACAGCCTCTGCAACGAGCTTTCCATACTTCGGATAGTCGGTTCTTTCTGAAGTTTGCGGTCCATAGTCCATGACCTCATGACCCAGTTCATTAAGATAAGTTGAAATCGTCGTTTTAAGCTCTACAGCCACATGGTCGCTACCGATGGCAATTTTCATGGCTTTATTCCTCCCCGAATTAGATATTTTTTAATCTGTTAATGATGGTTTTGTAAGATTCTTCTTTACCAAACAAAGTGGATGTCCCCAGTACGAATCCTTCAACCCCGTAGTGTGCCAATTCGTTGATCTTCTCTTCGGAGATAGCCCCATCAACCACGATTGTATAATTCAATCCCTTTTCGTGTTTAAAAGCTTGCAGCGCTTTAATCTTGTCGTTCACGAAGGGTAAATATTTTTGCCCTGCAAAACCCGGATTTACGGTCATGACCAACACATAGTCAACCATGCCAAGTAAAGGTTCTACTGCAGCAATGGCTGTCCCCGGATTAAGAGCGATTCCCGCTTTTACCCCGCTTCCAACAATTCGGTCAATGGTGCGCGTCGGGTGCATATCGGCCTCCGGGTGAAAATAAATGATGTCTGCACCCTTATCGGCAAATAAATCAATATAGGCGGAAGGGTTGTCTATCATCAGATGTACATCCATTGTTTTTTGGGTTTGTTTACGGATAAACTCCAAATCCTGAAGCCCCATTCCGAAATTAGGGACAAATCTACCATCCATAATATCAATATGATAAATATCCACATTGGCTTCTTCCAGCGCGTTTACTTCATGTTCCAAGGAGCTGAAATTAGCGCACATCATGGAAGGACATAATAACATACTCATTCATAATCACCCTTCTTCTAAAATAGAGTAAACGATTACTCAAACGACATAATCTATTTAACATTTTCCAAAAAGCAGCAGTTGATCTTTATGCCCTTTGGTATTGAATAAATTGGTAGAGAAAACGTTTACCCATTAAAAAAATAACAACAGTTCATGGCTCGAACTCCATCACTTGTTGGTTCCTCACACATCATATGGATTCTGATCTCTCTTGGGTAAACGATTACATTTAACATAATTAAAGTTATCATTTTCTGATATTGTTGTCAAACCATTTTTTTGTTGGATATTAAACGGGAAAGTTTACAGCATAATAGAGCACAGCTCGACCATCTTACTCTGGAGAGGTAAAACAGTACCTATGCTCACCTCTCCCTTGGCTAATGCAAGATGATATCTGACCACGAAACTAGGTGGTACTGCGTTGTATCAATCGTACTGGGATGGAATAATGCTGCTCTTGTTCCATCTTGTCTCCACTCAGCATACGAAGCAGCATACTGGAAGCTTTATCTGCAAGTGTTTCTTTATCCTGTTCAATTGTAGTCAATGGTGGATTACAGTATTGGGAAATTGTGTCATTATCAAAACCCACTATCTTGACTTCACCGGGGACCTGTACTCCGAATTTCTGTAACGCCAGTAATCCGCCCAAAGCCAACCAGTCATTAGTTGCAAAAATACCGTCAAACCGCAGTCCTTTTTCCAAGACATGTTTAATAGCAGCCTGTGCGGTCTCCAGAGTAGGCCCATCATTGCGAACTGCAACCAAGTGGTCCTCGGATGGATGCAGTCCATGCTTTTGCAGAGCATCTTTATACCCGTACAGACGCTCATTAACAGAGGATAGATTGTTTTGCTTGGTCAACAGCAAAATTTCCTTGCAGCCTTTGTTAATCAGCTCCTCTGTCGCCAAAAATCCACCCTCATAATGATTGGACTCAATAAAAGCTACGTTCGTATTAATCTTTGGTCGTCGGTCAATACATACAATCGGAATGGGACGTTTAAGCAATTCCGCAGAAAGCTCCTCCTGACCCGAAATGCAGATCAGACCATCTACCATTTTTCCATCCAAAGTTTTCAAATATTCTCGTTCCTTCTCCGCATCTTTAGCAGTATTACATATAATGGTAGAATATCCTTGTTTAAAAAAGAAGCTTTCCACTTTTTGTACAATGACTGAAAAAAATTCATTATTAATATCCGGCACCAAAACGCCAATCGTCTGTGATTTACTCATCCGCAGGCTTTTGGCGATGCTGTTAGTCTCATATTGGTACTTTTGGATTACTTCAACAACCTTCTGCCGTGTTTCCTCAGAGAAGCGACCATTCTCGTTAATCACACGGGAAACCGTAGCTACAGAAACTCCACTTAACCTGGCAATATCCTTTATGGACACTTGATTTTTTTTCATATTATTTCCCTCAAATAATTATATTGAGTAAACGTTTTCCTGATTGGAGATTAACATAATCCTAATATGGGTGTCAACTGACACACTAGCATAGAAAGAGTTTTCCGCCAAAATACGAAGAGACCACAAGTCAACATACCATTTAATGAGTAAATACAACCTTTATAAGGAATACTTTAGGAACAACTTGTATCTTAAGGAAAAATGAATTAATCGTATGGAGGTGATCATCATGTGGTCTAAAATAATTTCTTATATTCCAAGCTGGAGTACACTCTTTCAAGCAGGCCTCGCATTGATTATTCCTTTAGGGATTTATTATATAAACACCTCGATTTATTCGTTTGTTGGCAGTAAGGGAGCGAAATCCAAGCATTCTTCTGGTCGTTCTCTTTCCGACGAACATAACGAAGGCCACGCTGATCAGCAGCATGAACCAAGCTCCAAAATTACAGGGAATTATGATTCCGACTTAAAGTCGATCCAAGAAGCTATAGGCGAAAATAGTGATGTGCATTTTCGTGAGTTTGTAGTAAAGAAATATCATGCACGGTCCGTTTTAGTCTTCATAGATGGTATGCAGGATGAAAAGCTAATGAGCAAGCAGGTATTGGAGGTCTTGATGTTTGACGGCCAGCAGGCCCCACAGGAACAGCAGGAAAGTATAAATAGCTCTTTTATAAAAGAAAGCTTGATGCCGCTTACGCAAATTAGTGAAGTTGCTGATATGGAGGACCTGCAGGAGTCTATACTTTTAGGGCATACTGCCTTATTAATTGAAGGAATGAAGGGAGCACTGCTGGTAGGCTCGCCTAATGGCGCCATTCGCTCCGTCAATGAACCAACCTCTGAAGCATTACTTCGGGGTCCCAGGATCGGTTTTACGGAGGTATTAAGTGAAAATACTTCGATGCTTCGACGCCAAGGCATAAACAAAAGTCTGGAAATGAAGAAATTCCAAGTGGGAAGCCGAATCAAAAAAGATCTGGTTGTCGCGTACATCAAGGATATTGTGAATCCGGATCTCCTCGAAGAAGTAAACAGCAGAATTTCAAAAATAGACATGGACTTTTTAGCTGAATCCGGTTATGTGGAGCAACTTATTGAAGACAATTATTTAAGTCCGTTCCAGCAGGCTCACAACACTGAGCGCCCCGACCGTGTCATGAGTGCCTTGTTGGAAGGAAGAGTAGCGATTCTGCTGGATGGTACTCCCTTTGCACTTATTGTTCCGGTGACCTTCAGTATGCTACTCCAATCTCCCGAGGACTATTATGAGCGCTGGATTCCAGGGACACTTTTACGCGTGTTACGATTTTGCGGAGCTTTTATAGCGCTTATGGGTCCTGCTTTATATATCTCTTTCATATCGTTTCATCCCGGTTTGATTCCAACCAAGCTGATTATTAGCATCATCGAGACCCGTCAAGGCGTTCCTTTTCCATCTGTCATAGAAGTTATGATTCTGGAAATCTCTATCGAAATCCTGCGGGAAGCCGGCATACGATTGCCCAAACCTATCGGTCCTGCCATGGGCATTGTGGGAGGCTTAGTCATCGGCGATGCTGCTGTCAATGCGGGCATTGTTAGCCCGTTCCTGGTGATTGTGGTTTCGGTTACTGCCATCTCTTCGTTTTCGATACCGACATATAGTGCGGGCATTACCTTGCGTCTTTTGCGTTTCGTTGGCATGCTATTTGCAGCAATCCTGGGCATGTTTGGAACCGTATTGTTCTTTCTGTTAATTTGTATCCATCTGACGAAATTAAAAAGCTTTGGCGTACCGTATGTGACTCCCTTCTCCCCTATGCGTCCAAGCGACTGGAAGGATGTGTACATTCGAGCCCCTATATCTCTGATGAAACGAAGACCCGTTATGATGAAAACTCAGCAAAGCAAGCGCAAATCATAGCACCCGGAGGAAGGAGGAAGGATTGTGTTTAGACGTTCTGATGATAAGATTACATCCAAACAGGCGGCAGTATTCCTGACCAATACGGTATTAGGCGCAGGGATTTTGACACTGCCGAGAGGTGTAACTGAAACGGTAAAGACTCCGGATGCATGGCTCTCTGTCCTGCTTGGCGGATGTATTGTCATATTAGTGGTGTTGCTCATGGTAAAATTAAGCCAACAATTTCCCGGTAACACTGTGTATCAATACTCCAGGAGAATCGTCGGTATCATTCCAGGAGGATTTTTAAGTCTATTATTAATCATATACTTTATCATCATCGCTGGCTTTGAGATTCGTGTTTTAGCTGAAGTGACGATTTATTTTTTGCTTGAAGGGACACCCATATGGGCGATTGTGATTCCATTCATCTGGGTGGGAAGTTATCTGGTTTTTGGAGGTATTAATCCCATTGCGCGGTTATACCAGATTGTACTCCCGATCAGTCTCTTCTTTTTACTCATCTGTTTTGTCCTTAGCCTAAGGATCTTTGAAATTGACCATCTTCGTCCTGTATTGAGTAGCGGTATTCTTCCAGTAGTTAAGGGGCTAAAGTCGACTGTCCTTGTTTTCACTGGATGTGAAGTCATCATGACACTGGTCGCTTTCTTACAGTACCCTGAAAAAGCCATAAAGGCCATGGTAGTGGGAATCAGCATCCCTTGGGTATTATACTTTTTGACAGTAGTTATGGTAGTCGGCGGGTTATCGGTGGACTCTACTATGACAAGTACCTGGCCCACCATTAATTTAATGCGCAGCTTTGAAATCTCCGGATTTCTTTTTGAACGTCTTGAGTTTCCGTTGCTGGTAATCTGGATGATGCAAATGTTTTGTAATTTCTGCAGTTTTTTCTTCAATGCATCCTTAGGTGTCTCACAGGTATTTGGCCTTAAATATCGTTATGCGATTTTCGGCTTAATCCCAATTATCTTTATCTCCACAATGACTCCTGTTCGTATGATGGAAGTGTTTAGCCTAGGCGATGCGATCGGATACATGGGAATCATTTTATTTTTTCTGGTCCCGGTACTTCTCTCCATCGTTTTCATGATCAGGAAGAAGGGAATGAAGCAAAATGTATAGGCAACAAATCCTATCTTTGCTGCTTGCCTTCATTCTCCTGGTAACTCAAGCCGGTTGCTGGAGCAGCAGAGAAATAGAAGAACTAAGCATGTATACAGGACTGGCTCTGGATAAGGGTGAGCCCAGCACAGTGGAAAAGGACCTGGAAAAGGAAGGCAGCCGTTACTTCAAGAAAAATAAAATTACTGCCAC
The DNA here is from genome assembly GCF_038005565.1 of Paenibacillus sp. FSL R10-2748. NCBI lineage: Bacteria > Bacillati > Bacillota > Bacilli > Caryophanales > Paenibacillaceae > Paenibacillus > Paenibacillus sp. FSL R10-2748. The sequence goes on along the minus strand of NZ_JBBOTK010000005.1, from coordinate 284,975 downwards.
TGTGCAAATCGTCCCCAAAAAGACTTTTGGAAACACGGCAAAACAAGGTGGTGGACAAGGGCCAAACTATATTAATATAGCTGCCACCGGGGATTCTTTACTTGAAATCTTCCGGCAATTATCCCTTCGTCTGGATCGCCCGATTATTGGCCACCATCTAAAGGTCATGGTGGTTTCCACCAAATTGGCAGAACAACAGACGATGCAGCAATTGATGGATTTTGTGCTTCGTGATAATGATATTCGTCCGAGTTGTTTTGTTTTCTTAAGTAAGGAACGTGCAGCTGATACCTTAGTTACCAAATATAAGGACGAGGTCCCATCCATTCATATTCTGTATATGCTTCGTAATCATTTCAGAACCAGCAAGGTGATGAGGGGAGTCAATTTGTCTGAATTGGATGGGTTGATGCACTCCAAAAAAAGCTATATATTGCAAAACATTTCTGAATCCGATGGGGAATTAGAATTTTCGGGTGCTGGTGTTATTAAAGGAGACACCGGTCACTGGATCGGTAGTTTGGGACAACAAGACGTAGAGAGCATTGCATGGATTAAAGGTGATGTTGAGGGCGGAGCTGTCAAAACGTATGACAAGCGGAATGAAGCTATAACTTATGAGATCAAATCGGTAAAAAGCAAAATAACAGCGAAGGTGACCGAGGGTAACGATATCTCGTTTCACGTAAAAATTGAATCCAAAGGACGTTTAATCGAAAACTGGGATGAGAAAGTGAACCCGACAGAGACACGAAACATGAAAGAGGCTGAGAAAGAATTTGAAAAAGAAGTGACTAGAAGGATTAAGTCTCTTATGCACAAATTACAATCAGAATATAAAGTCGATGTCGCCAGTTTTGGTGAACGTTTAAATATTGAGCAGCCTCAAGTGTGGAAAAAAGTAAAGGATGATTGGGATTACAAATTCAGCAAAATACCCGTAACCTTCGATATAAAATTATCTATTACGGATTTAGGCTCATCTGCCGAATGAAAGAGTCGAATTGGCCTTATATAAAAGCCAATTCGACTTAAGATTCGCGGTTGTCTTCATAACCATCCAACACTGCAACGGTCGCTCCTGAATTTCCAGAAGCGGCTACACGCTTAATTCAAATTGATTTTAAATCCATCCCCTGCATGGCCACCTAAAACGATCAAGCCACCTTTGGGCAGTACAACCGAATTGTTATTGCTAGCAGTTGAAAATTGTACAACCGCTCCGTTTTCATCATAGACAGCGAAGCCTCCGCTTTTTGGAAAATCAACGGTCATCGTTTTATTGGCTGAGTTTTTATCTATTTTATACCATGTGGCTTGGCCATTAGATGGTATGGTGTACACTGATTTTCCTCCCAAGATAGGTTTAACAGCATCTTCACTGATATAGGATTGTCCATCTATGGTTAAATACTCCGAACCATCCTTGGTATAAAAATTCAGATCAAATGCATCTCTTCCACTCATAACAGGAATCTCAACGGCATTTACTGCTTTATTCTCATCCACAATTTTAGTACCACTTGCGTATCCATCATGATCAACGGATATTTTTTTTGTTATAAATGAGGGGGCCAGATAAAATATGGAAGATATCTTTTCGTCCAAAGCATAATAATTTTTCCCGTTTCTATTTTCCCATGCCTTTTTAACTGTATTATTTAGAGGATTGGCATCAAGCTTTTGATATTCATAAATCACCATAACCATTTGGCCTAATCCCGGAAAGTTTAAATAAATGTTAGCCTTAATATACGTTTTCCCGTTTTTTTGTTTGTCAAAGCTTACGGCTACACTGCCATCACTGCTTTTGAATTGTCCATCACCTGTATACACATATTTTTGCGCCGGGACGAATCCATCCAAAAAAGCAGGTAAATCAAACTCACCGTTTTTAATCTCTACATTGATGGTTGTACCCACAGAACCGTATAATCCCGAATAAGAAAGTAAATCAGATGGCATTTCCACTTTTACAGGAGCCTCAAATGTTTTATCCGGTATGATGTCTTTAATGATGCCCTTATCTTTTAAAACTTCCAATAAAACGTTAGAAGCAAAAATACTATCTAAGATGGAAGACCCTCCAGATGAAAGCACAGCCATAGAAATTTGATGCTCTGGTATGGTGATCAAAGTAGAGTGATACAAAACAGTATCCCCACCCTTGGATAGCGCAGTTATTCCGTAATCACTAAACGGTGCCAACTGAACCGCATCCCAGCCAAGCCCATAATTAAAGCTGTTTGTCTCTTCAGGTACCCATATTCCTTTTCGATATTCATGACTTTGCATGGACTTCGCCGATTGTGCAGATAAAATATCGGGTCTGTTCCCCATTAATACTTCTGAAAACATAGCCACCTCTTCTGCGGTAGAGTATAAGCCCCCTGTCCCGATGACATTGGCATTTTCAACGGGTAAGGCCCCCTCAATCGCAGGAAAATAAGTTTTGGACAGCTTTTGTCTGTCAAACTGATCGAGTGGTGTTTTCGTAGAGTTCAAACCCAAAGGGGCACTAATATGCTTTGCCAGAAATTCGGTATAACTTAGACCACTCACCCGTTCAACCAATATTTCAAGCAATTGAAAACTATCATTACTATATACAGAATATTCGCCGGGGTTGGATTTTAAAGTTTCTGATCGTAATCTCAGCAATAGCTCATCATGATTTTCTGTATCATTGTCATTAAATAACATACTATTTTTATAGTGGGCACCGTAAAGACCCGACGAATGATTTAACAGCATACGTGGTGTAATTTGTTTGTACCTTTCATCAGCCATTGTAAAGTCCTTAATGTATGTTGTTAGCGGCTGATCAATATCTACCTTATGGGCATCCACCAGCATCATCGTTGCAGCAGATACATACATTTTGCTTGTAGAGCCTATACCGAACATCGTATCCTTGGTGATTGGCTCGTTGGTTGCTTTATTCTTTACACCCACGCTATCCGATAATACGATGTTTCCATGGTCCCTAATGGCATACTGCACACCGCTAGCACCGTATTTGGATACCAGCTCCGAGGCCAGATTGCGAGCCTTTTCCTTAATGGGTTCAGGATTGTCTTGAGCAAAAGCATTCGTCATCGGCAGTACAAAAAGCATAGCCGAAATGAACACAGCTATTATTTTCTTCATTCCATATTTCCTCCTCTTATGGGTTCCCAGATTATTACTGGACTGATCATACTATGAACGAGGATTCTATATAAAAAAGTCACCCTGAAACGAAAAAAACAATCCCTAAACAGCAAGATGTCTAAGAATTGTCCTTATAAAATGGCAATAAAACCATATTATCGAATACTTTATTTTTTGTTTCAATGGTCATATTCCCACCGTATTTGTCACATATTCTGGATATATTGGTCAAGCCAATGCCATGTACATCCGGGTTTGATTTTTGACTATGCAAATGAGCCACTTCATTCTCCACATGATTAAGGATGTGAATGAAAAGCGCGGACTCATTGGAATGTATTTTAATAAGAATGTACCTATCATCCGCAATCTTGACCTTTTTAGATGCTTCTATGGCATTATCCAGCATATTGCCCAGAGCGACACACAAGTCATAACGTTCAATATTTACTTTTTGTGAATACAAGTTAAGCTGAGTATCCACCTTGATGCCATTGGCCTGAGCAATATTAAGACTATTTGTGACAAGAGCATCTATAACCAGATTACCGGTATTAACCCTTTGATAGGCTCCTTCGATTTTATTTAATGTAACCTTAATATGTTCACTCGCCTCAGCCAATTCATTTCTCTTGATACATTCTTCAATATACAAAAACTGTTGGTGTGTATCATGAATGATTCTTTTCATATTTTTGAAGCTGTAAACCGTTTTTTCGTAGTTAGCATCTTGGTAGTCCATCTGATGTTGTAATTGAGCATTTTCATGCATTAATTGAAATTTTTCAATGATATTATCGAAAATATATATGATAAAAACATTTAAAAAAATAAAGCTAATAATAGAACCAAAATAATACATATTCTTTTCACTATAAACAGATAAAACATTGACCTGGTATAAACTTATGATGGGAACGATTAAAAATAAAATATAGTAACGATGCTGCAAAGGGAAGGTTCTGCGTTTGGCAAATAGCCGTATAATCTGAATGACAGCAAACATGATAATGCAGCTGAGTAACATAACCTTAGAGGATATCAAGTGATCTTGCCCACCCAAATGGCTAAAGTTGCTAATTTTAACGGAGCCTACAGCATATAAAATATAAAGAGATATAAAATTAACGATGGTTATCAATACAGCATAAAGGATAGAAAAAATGATCTTTGTCTTTATTTCCACTGTATACGAGTGCGCTAAACTAAATATGACAAGTAATGCCAAAATCGAGGATAGCGTAGGAGACAGATAAACACTTAAATATAAGATGTTCAGCAACCCGAAAATAATGAAATATATGAATCTATTTGGCTTTCGATTGGACTTATCAAAAACGGAGTTAAAGTAAAAATTCACTTGAAAGCACATCACCAGTACAACACATAGGTTAAGAAGCAGGTAGCTATATTCCATCATATTAATGCATCTTCATGATCATAAATTTGGTATATAGATCTTTAACTTCTTTTATTTTAGAACGCCCAATAGGTAACTTCACATCATTTGACATCAAAACATCACCGCCAGCAAATTTTTTCACATGAATTAAGTTTATAATAATCGAACGATGAATTTGTAGAAAATTATGTTCTTTTAATGCTGAAGCATAGTCCGAAAGAATCCCTTTGCTATCATAGGTTTGAGTAGAGGTTACAAAATGCAGTTTGTTTTTTATGGTTAAGCTTTTGGCCACTTCAATACTAATGATATCATCATATTTTAAAAGCACTTCCTCATAAGCTGACTTGATGATAACGAATTTTTTATCGAGAGATTGAAAATATTGACACAGCTTTATCATTTTTTCCTCAAAGATATGGGGAGCAATCGGTTTTATTAAATACTGAAATGTGACTACGTCAAAACTTTCCACCATATATTCAGGGTAGCTCGTTAAAAAAACAATCTGTTCATCTAGATGATTTAAATTCCTTATTTTTTGGGCGGTTTGAATTCCGTTTATGCCATTCATTTCAACATCCAATATTAAGATATGGAATGGAGACTCATAGTTTTGATAATAAGATACCAGCTGTTCTCCTGAGTCGAATAATTCAACTTTAAATTCTATATTGGTCTTTAACGACAAAGTAATCAGCATATTTTTAACAAGTTCTCTGTGCTTGTGCTCATCATCGCAGATAGCCACTCTATACATAAATAACATACACCTCATTCCCATTGCACTGATCATGGAATTGTATTCTAAACAGTATATAACCTTTTAATATTCTATAAACAGCTTTTGGATAAAACGCAAATTCAAATCCCTCAAATGCCAGTATACAAGCTGCTCAGCAGCTGCATCCAAGGTAAAAAAGAAACCCTCGTCTTCAAAAGACGGGGTTTCTTAACTGTTTTATTGATCGTTATTTAAAAAAATCAGTTCTTTTCTCTTCACCGTGGGAACGTCTGGCAAAGTCGACAAATTGGAATTTGTCCAACCGATGCCTTGACTCGGTATACTGGAACAAGGTGGTGTCCTCCAGATAAACATAGTTACGTACTACGACCACATGAGTGTAGTTCTGAAGGTCCATCAGTTTATGATCTTCTTCGTCTGCATTTTCTACGGAAACCACTTTTTTGGCATAACTGATTTGAAGATGGAGTTCTCCCTCCAAATATTCGTAGATGGACCCACGACTAATTTCCTCGGTAAGCACAGGTACAATGTCTGATCGAAAGTAATCTTTATCCAGTATGACGCATTCACCCTCAATCTCACGCGCACGAATAACTTTCCAGACCAAATACTTGTCTTTGTTAATCTCAAGATGATTGGCTATGTCATCTGGAACTGGAATTAAATGATTTTCATGTACAATTGTTCGTGATGTACGCCCAATCCGTTCAGACATTTCCTTGAAACTGACCAAGCCTCCTATAGGGAAATCCATCCGTCCCATATCCAGAACAAAAGATCCTTTAGCTTTTATTTTATGGATATACCCATTTTGTGCAAGCATGTGAAGTGCCTTACGTACGGTTTCGCGAGAAGTGTTATACTCTCGGGCCAGTTCATTTTCAGATGGCATTTTCGTGCCTGGAGCCAATTCGCCTGTCTGGATTCGTCCCGAGTACTCCTGATAAATTTGCAAAAATATATTCTTTGTCAATTTTCATCACCACGTTCATTGTAGCATCCTTTCACTTCCTGTTCACTAAAATAGGCTGTACGATGAATCTGACTTAATTCGTATTGTCTGATGAAGAATTCAAATGAATTCTCATTAAGGTATACTGCAAATCGTCTGCCTCACCCGGCAGTTCCTCAACCGATTCAATCATACTCTGACCATCCGGGACAATGACTGGTGTAATAATGGGGTATCCCGATTTCTGAATCAGCTCACGGTCAAATTCCATCAATAGCTGGCCTTGCTTTACGGTTTGACCTGTCTCCACATGCATGGTGAATCCTTCCCCCTTCAGGGACACCGTGTTAATTCCCACATGTACCAGAATCTGTACACCTGTCGGATGCTCTAAGATCAAGGCATGCTTGCTTTTCACCATGATGTGAATGACTTGCCCACTGAAAGGGGCAAGAATTTTGCCATCCTTCGGTTCCACTGCTATACCTTGACCCATCTGCCGTTCGGCAAAAGCCGGGTCAGGAACTTGTTCTAACGGTACAACACGTCCTCGTACGGGAGTCCTCACTTCAAGCACATCTAGTGCGGTATTTTGCGGAAGCGAGTCTTTCCTTACGGAATCATTGGCTGGTGCAGCCTGACGGCGCTTAGTTAACAACTTGCCATACATTAAAGTTAAAGCAAACGGCACAATTAACACGATCGCCATCCCGATGAAGAATACACCCCAGTTGTTTGGGAAAATAGACAAGAAGCCTGGAATCCCGCCCACACCAATGGAAGAAGCCATCACATGATTTACGGTGAGCAATATACCTGCAATACCGGAACCGATCATTGCGAATACAAACGGATATTTATACCGGATATTCACTCCGAATATGGCAGGCTCGGTTACACCCAGAAATGCAGACACTGAAGAGGTAAGAGCCAATCCTTTTCCCTTTTGCTCCTTCAATACCAGCATCATTGCCAGTGCTCCGGCACCCTGAGCGATATTGGACAGCGCCAGCATCGGCCAAAGGAATGTTCCACCCTGCGTACCAATTAATTGCACGTCCACCGCCAGGAAAGTATGGTGCATTCCCGTAATCACGAGCAAGGAGTACAAGCCTCCATAAATCAGGCCTCCCACTGCAGGAGCCAAATCGAAAACGTATACAAGACCAGACGTAATAGCATTACCAATCATAAAAGTAACCGGACCGATCACTGTAAAAGCCAGAAATCCCGTTATTAATAATGTAATCGGTGCTACGAGTAACAGTTTAAACGAATCCGCTATCTTCTTATTTAGGAATTTCTCAATGTGCGCGAGCACGTAAGCGGATACTAAAACGGGTAAAACCTGTCCTTGATAACCAATCTTGTTCACTTCCCACCCAAACAAATTCCAAACCGGAACGGTGCCCTTTGTAACCGCATCCGCATAACCGTATGCACTTAGCAGATCCGGATGAACCAGAATCAGACCCAGTACGATCCCGAGTAAAGGACTGCCGCCAAACCTAACAACGGCCGACCATCCAATTAAGGCAGGTAGAAATGTAAATGCGGTGCTGGCAATGGTGTTAATGATAGCAGCAAAGTCGGTCCATTGAGGATAGACCTGAACCAGAGCCATTCCTTCGAAGAAGATTCCCTTACCAGTCAAAATATTATTTATTCCAAGCAATAAGCCTGCAGTCACGATTGCGGGCAAGATAGGGATAAAAATATCTGCCAGCGTCTTGATGGCACGCTGAATTGGATTTTGTTTTTTGCTTGCCGCATTTTTGACATCGTCTTTAGAAGCCCGACTACCTCCTGTAATGGAGATCATTTCGTCATATACCTTATCCACCAGACCTGGGCCAATCACGACCTGATACTGTCCTTGTGAAGAGAATTGGCCTTTGACCAGATCATTTTGTTCAAGTGCATCTTTATCAACCAGCTTATCATCATAAAGGGCAAATCGCAGACGAGTTACGCAATGCGTAGAGGCCTCTATGTTGTCTTTGCCACCAACGGCTTTTATAATGTCTTCTACCTGTGATCTTTCAATCGCCATTTAGCCCACTCCCTTAACGTTTGCTCATTTTAAAGCAGCAACCCCGGTTGTAAAAAGTAGCGTACCCGGGGTGCTACCTGATGTCTCCATACTATTCACTAAGGCTACGAACAATCCACATATAGGAAGCATATGGGGTCAAAGAGATTACTTCTTTTAGCTCCGGGGCGTGCTGGGTATTACCTATTAAAAGCTCAGCCCCAGCCAACGCTTGATTTTCTAATGATGAATAAAATGAATCCGGTATACGGAATTGCGTATTCTGTCCGCTAAAATTGGAGATGACGATCAAAGTCTCCTCTTCATTGCTGCGTTGATAGGCATAGACCTGAGGATGAGCTTCGTCCAGGCGTAGATAATTCCCATCGGTAATGACTTGTACCGTCTTACGCAAATGAATCAGCTTACGGTAATGGTGGTAGATAGAATTCGGGTCCTCTAACTGAGCCTGAACATTAATCTGTGGATATCGTTCATCTACCTTAATCCAGGGAGTACCTGAAGTGAAGCCCGCATTGCGAGTGCCATCCCACTGCATCGGTGTTCTCGAATTATCACGAGACCGCTCTCGAATGATATTCAATGCTTCTTCTGCACTTTTGCCTTGCTCCTGTAAGATACGATACATATTCAGAGATTCAACATCCCGAAACTCTTCAATGTCTGCCCACTGCGGGTTGGCCATCCCAATCTCTTCACCCTGAAATATATAAGGCGTTCCTTGAAGACCATGTAGCGTGGTTGCCAGCAGCTTGGCGCTTTCCGCATGATATTCGCCATCATCCAAAAAGCGAGAGATTGCCCTTGGCTGATCATGATTATTAAAAAACAATGCACTCCAGCCACCGCCCTGTTGCATGCCCGTTTGCCAATCCGAGAATAGCTTTTTCAGCATTTCAAAATCATATGGCATCAATTCCCACTTTTGTCCATTTGGATAATCCACCTTCAAATGATGAAAATTAAAGGTCATGGACAATTCTTTTCTCTCTGGATTGGAATAACGGATACAGTGATCCAGTGAGGTGGAGGACATCTCACCCACAGTGACGCTATTCTGTTTGGCAAATACTTTCTCATGTAACTCATGGATGTATTCATGCACATGTGGACCGTCCGTATAATACTTACGTCCGTCGCCAGGAGCCGTGCTTCTATCATCGTCCGAGAATTGCTGATCCTTGGAAATCAAATTAATGACATCCAGTCGGAAACCACTAACTCCCTTCTCAGCCCAAAATTCCAGCAGATTGACAACTTCTTGACGGACTTTGGGATTTTCCCAGTTTAGATCCGCCTGAGTCTTATCAAACAGTGTCAGGAAATATTGGCCTGTTGCCTCGTCATATTGCCAAGCTGGTCCACCAAATTTGGAAACCCAATTGTTTGGAGGTCCACCATCAGGTGCTGGATCACGCCAGATATAGTAGTCCCTATACTCACTATCCTTAGAAAGCCGTGCCTCCTGGAACCAGGCATGTTCTGTGGAAGAATGGTTAACCACGATGTCGATCATTAGGTACATCCCACGCGCCCGGATTCCCTCGCTCAATTCTTCAAAATCCTGCATTGTTCCATAATCGGGATTAATCTGGCAATAATCGGCTACATCATACCCGTTATCACGTTGTGGTGAGACATATACAGGCTGCAACCAGACAATATCGACACCCAGTTTTTTCAAATAATCCAGCTTTTGCGTCAGTCCTCTTATATCACCGGTTCCTTTGCCCGTTGTATCGTTAAAACTTTTGGGATAAACCTGATAGACCACTGATTTGCGCCACCAGTCCTTATCTTGAGGAATTAAAGTCTTGTTCATTGCTTCCATTCATGCTCATTCCTTTCTTGCGAAATGAAGTAGCGTAAAAAATAATATAACGCTTTCAACATCTTGTATATACAAGATTAAGTCATGTATATACAAGTTGTCAACAGCTTTATCTATTAAGGTAATACCCGTTTTACAGCTAAATGATCAGGAGACTCATCCATTCTGTCCGATTGTATGTTATGACTCGTAGAATAAGCTCAATTCACACGAAAAAAGGCTCCTGCCTATAGTCAGGAACCTTTCTTTTCTATGATGAATAAGGTACTCATTTACATCCATATCGATAGTGCACTATAAAGGAGCAATAAGGACATTATGATATTGAAGGAACGCTCATGCTTATTCAAGAAACGTTGAAACACTGCGCCAAAAATCGCCCAGCTCACTACAGCTACAAAACCAATACAGGTCAGGAGTAATGAAATCGTAATAAGCTCTATATACGATACATCATAAGGCATTACAAACGTTGAAATGACCGTAATACCATACAAAATGATTTTTAAATTGATAAATTGTAGCAACAGTCCTGATTTGAAGGAATATCCCTCATTGTGATCATTATCCTCCGTAGAGGATTTGCTCTTTGCAATTTTCACCGCCAGATAAAGCATATACAGACTGCCGAGAACATTCATCCAGATCTTAACCCGTGGCAAAAAATGATACAAAGCAAGATTAAAATAGCAGGCTAACAGCATAATGGCGAAACAACCTGCTGTTACTCCCAGCAAGAATGGGAATGCTTTTTTCAAACCCAACCGCCTGGCACTGTCTAAAGACATAATATTGTTGGGACCTGGCGTAAAGCTGCTAACAAGTGCATAAGAAAGGAACGGAATAAACGGCATGCAACAATCAACTCCCGTATGTTATAATTGAATGAAATGTACGTTGAGACGTACATTTGTACTTTATAATTGTACAATATGTTCTTTATAAAGCACAATAGGAGCGAAGAATTATGGAGAATATTAATCTGATTTTAAGTAAAAATTTGAAACATCTAAGAAATGAAAGAAAATTAAGTTTAGATAAATTAGCTGATCTGACGGGGATCAGTAAAACGATGCTCGGTCAGATTGAGCGCGGAGAATCTAATCCCTCGATTACAACCGTATGGAAAATTGCGAACGGCTTGAAAATCTCTTTCACTGCTCTGATTAATGAACCACCTTCAGATGCAGTAGTCGTTCCTAAAAGCAAAGTACAAGTGCTTGAAGAAAATAATCAATATCGGTTGTATCCATTTTTCCCCTATGAAGGCAGTAGAAATTTTGAGGTTTACACCGTAGAGATTGAAGCAGGCGGAGAACTGAGTTCAGCGCCGCATCGTGAAGGTACAGAAGAATTTATTACGGTATTTGTGGGTGAGATGGTGGTAAAAGTCAGTGAGGAAATATACACGGTTAAAGCTGGAGATTCGATCCGCTTTAAAGCAGACCGCCCACACATTTACTATAATCTAGGAGAAACCCTGGTTCGGGTGAATATGATTATTTATTACTCTGTATAGTTCAATCTTGAAGACCATAAGTATACAAGTCTTTAAATTAAATGATCCTATTAAAATAAGGAGCGCTTTTAATAGGATCATCGGTACAAATATTAAATGATTTGCCTGTATGCTGTTTAGGAGATTTTAATTTGCTTTATCACTCGTGCTGGATTTCCAGCTACAACCACATGATCTGGAACATCCTTGGTTACTACTGCTCCTGATGCCACTACGACATTATTACCTATCGTAACACCGGGATTAATAACTGCTCTACCGCCGATCCATACATTGTTGCCAATCGTTACAGGTTTTCCATACTCTGGGCCAGCGATTCGTTCAAACGGATCTATGGGATGATTCGCTGTGTAAATATGGACTCCTGGAGCCATGAAACAATTATCTCCAATGCGCACTTCGCAAACATCCAAAATGGTACAGTCAAAGTTGGCGTAGAAATTTTCCCCAACATGGATATTGTATCCGTAGTCACAGCGTATGTTGGGTTCCATACCTATATTTTCACCAGTTGATCCGAAAAGCTCCTTAAGTAACTTTTCACGGTACTTACGATCCGTCTCTGCCGTCTGATTAAAGAGACGTACACAGCTTCTCGCATACTCTCTTTCATTTGTTAATTGAGGATCAGCAGCTACATAAAGTTCTCCATTCATCATCTTTTGTTTTTCCGTTTTCATAGTCATGGGACAATCCCCTTTATATTTTAATCTGATTTTTTTCTTTCATCCCAATAGGTTGGGCTGCGCCCGATATCAAGCCAGCAACAATAACGCCAACAAGCACTACAATCAAGGCATGTAGAAGTCCAACATGTTCACCTAAAAACCCTAAGCTTGGAGGGCCTACTAAAAAGGCAATGTAACCGATCGTGGCTACGGCTCCAACCCGGATAGCTGCACCACGAGGATCGTCTCCGGCAGCAGATAAGCCCACAGGAAAACCAAGTGAGGCTCCAAACCCCCATAATACGACGCCCAGTCCGGCCATGAGGTAATGCTGTCCCCAGATCACTAGAATGATACCGATAGCAGCCAGGACAGCACTCCCTTTCAACACAGGGACACGGCCGTATTTATCCAGTATGAATCCGCCAGTAAAACGTCCAATGGTCATCGCTGCCACAAATAGTCCATACATATAAGAGCCTGTTAAAGAATCCACGCCATAACCATCTACCATCGCTAGTGGCAACCAGTCATTCGCAGACCCTTCTGCAAACGCCATACCTAACACGATGATACCGATTAATAAAATCCGTCTTTCTTTCCATACAGCAAGCTGCGCCTTGAGATTAGATCCGACCTTTTGAGTAGAAACTTCTTTCTCTATACCTGTATCGTGGGGCAGAAAACGATAAAAATAGAAGGTTACCGCTGCAATCATGATAGCCATAGCTCCAAAATGGACCACAACAGGTATATGTAGCGCCGCTGCTCCAGAGCCAATGATCGCACCTACAAGTGTACCCATACTAAATGAACCGTGAAAAGCGGGCAAAAGCGTTTTTTGCAATTGATTTTCTACCGCAGAACCTTCGACATTAAGAGCTACTTCTGCTGTCCCATAGCCACCTCCAAAGATGACTAAACCAGCAAACACGATGCTCGTGAGCGAAAATGCAGTTCCCAACCCTACAATGACAAAACCGATCACAATCAAAATCGCACTTACCAAAATGACCGCCCGTCCACCTATACGAGAAATCATATTGCCTGCACTAAGTAGTCCCACTAAAGAACCTGCGGCTAAGCCAAAAATTATAATTCCCATTTCGGCAGTCGAGACATGTAAAATATCCCGGATAATAGGCGTTCGAGACACCCAGGAAGCAAAAGCTACACCCGGTAAAGCGAATAACAAAAATAAAATGTTACGAATTACCCTGGGATTCATGGAGGGTTCTACTGGCATTTACTTATCTCCTTATCACCACTTTTTATTAATCTTTTAATAAGTTATATTATAATTAGTCATTCTATTCGTATCCAAACTATTTGTCAAAAAGAGAATTATAGTCATAGATGGCTATTGACTGTCAGTTGTAAACATATTAAAAAGGGCCTGAGCAGGTAGGGCATAAGCATTCACCACCTGTTCAGACCTTATTAGTTAAACCATACAAGCTCTATACTGAATCAGCCTTGAATTGTCTTTTGGATTCTTCTTCTATTTTCAGTCTGGTTTCTCCCAGCAACCCTCCATCTGCTGACGCCTGAAGCAACAACTCACCAGCCACATAACCGGATTGTATAACAACGAGACACCTTCCCCTGTGTGTTCGTCTCTCATTCCCCTTGAAGGATTCATCGCTGGTGAGATCACCATTGTCTATTCCAAGGATACGACCATCACCATGCAGTTTAAAGGTTACATCAAAATCCTGGTTAGGTACAATGGTCCCGTTTGGGTCTATGACGGTTACTTCCACATGAGATATCTCATGCCCATCAGCAGGTAGAACCGTCCGATCGGCCTCCAACTTTAGAGCATAAGGAGCCCCGGCAGTGGTCAGTTCATGCTCACAAACCTTCTCGTTTCCATTACGACCCACAGCCCGGATTTTGCCCGGTGTATAGGGAAGCTCCCATAGGATTAGATGATTAGGGTAATCCACTAGCTTCCTCTCACCGTATGATTCATCATTCACGATCAATTCCACACTCTCACAATTAGTGAAAGTAACCAACCGTATCAATTTTCCACCGTATTCAGGAAATGTCCAGTGATCTTCCATAGCCGGAGATTTCCAGTGCATCGTCCATGTCGGATTAAATTCCGATTTCATATGTTCGTTAAATGCGGCTATGTGCACAATAGGCTGATCAGACCATAAACTTTGTTGGAGATAAGATACTGGTTTGCGGAATCCGCAAGTATCAATCAGACCCGAAGACCACCCTTTGGAGGGATAGCTCGTTTCTCCCAAATAGTCAATTCCACTCCAAACAAATTGACCGATCACATAATCATGATTAGCGACATCAAACCAGGGATTCATAGGCAAATAACCTTTAACCCGGTTATCCTTACCCCGATAGTATGGGAATGTTTCTGTTCCAAAGATAAGCGTATCCGGCATGGCCGCTCTATAGTGCTCATACCACTGCTCCTGATAGTTTACCCCCAGAACATCCACTCGTTGTGCCAGCTGTTTGGTATGCTCCACTTTGGCCTCAATCGAACCCTCACGCAAGCTGATCGGTGTATTATGCGGCTCAAGCGCACATGTAACCGGTCGGGTTGGGTCTTTTTCATGGCAGAAACCCACGAGCTGCTCCAACATTTTGAGCATGGATGGCTGACCTTGGTTTTCCACTTCATTCCCAACGCTCCACATGAAAACACTGGGATGGTTCCTGTCCCTGAGCAACATTGCTTCCAGATCTTTTTCCCACCACTCATCATACAAATGCTCATAGAAAAGAGACTTCCATTTGTCAAAAGCTTCATCAACCACCAAGAACCCCATCTGATCACATAAATCTAATAATTCGGGCGCCATCGGGTTATGAGCAAAACGAATTGAGTTACAGCCCATTTCTTTCAGCCTCTGCAGCCTTCTCTTCATGGCTGTATCATGGTAAGCAGCCCCCAGACAGCCTAAATCATGGTGAATGCACACTCCCTTTAGCTTTAAGTTGCTTCCGTTCAGCAATAAACCTTTTTGTGTATCCAGCTTCATTTCTCTTATACCAAAAGGGGTGCAATAACGATCCACCTCTGTATTGTCGCAATAGATCGTCGTCTGAGCTTCGTAGAGCAGTGGGTTGTCCGGTGACCATAGTTCTGGCTCTAAAACTCGCGCTTTTTGCTCTATTTCCCCCGTTTCACAGCCCGAAAGAGTTACTCGGTTTTCCACTTTTCCTTTGATCTGTCCCTGTGGGTCCAGCATTTCAGTCATAATCGTACACTCTACGGCATGCGCGTGATGATTAGTGACCTGGATTCTGGCAGTCACCTTGGCTTCATCTGGCGAAATTTCAGGTGTGGTAATGTAAGTCCCCCATTCGGTTATATGAATATAATCCGTACAAATCAGCCAAACATTACGATAAATACCGGCCCCCGAATACCATCTATCAGGTGAAAGAATCGTATTGTCCACTTTGACGGCAATCACATTCTCCTCATCCCACCGAATATATGGAGTCAAATCATATTGAAAGCTAACATATCCATAGGGTCGCTTGCCCACAAAATGCCCATTGATCCAAACCTCACTGTTACTGTGAATGCCATCAAATTGTATGTATACGCGCTGTTTTGGAGAGGAGGGCTTCACATTAAAATGCTTTCTGTACCACCCGACAGACCATCTCGGCAAATAAGCTTGATTGCCACCATACAGCATATGCGGATCAAAGGACTTTTCAATGCTCCAATCATGAGGGACTTGAAGGAGTCGCCAATGCTCATCGTTGTAGTCCATTTTCTCAGCACCTGCATAATTACCTTCTATAAATTTCCAATCTATTTTGAATGGCATAATCACTCTGCTTCCCATCATCTTGCCTCCATTTCATAAAGTGGATGAACGGATATAACAACAGTGCGGGATGACCATCACAAAAGACGTGTTCTCATTACAATATTTGAAACACCGGGCGATCTTCTATAAAGTGTACGGGGAGCATTGGAAATTGGGCGGAAAGTACATCTGCGAGATACTTCATCCCAGGTGCTTCACTTTCAGCATGTCCCAGCATGATAAGTGCTTTACTTTGCCCTTGATAGACAGCATCTTTAACATATTCTGGTGTTTCCCATTCTGGGCCCTCACCGGCAATGACTAAATCCACATTTTCATTTAGAAATAATGGAATGGCTAGTTCACCACCTCCCCTGTATCCTACTGAGATTCCCACTCGTTCACATGGCATGGAAACCTCGCCAGCCACCCGTACATAACGAATATGTAGTTTGGCTTTGATATATTCAGCGATCTCCTTAACCTCCATAGCCGGAATAGTCAAAATGGCGGCCGTCGGCTGCTGTTTCACAATGTAGTTGTGCCAGCTAAGCGCCTGAAGAAGCCCAACCATCACTCCATCCGGTTGATAACGATGTATGGCGTCATGAAACCGATAAATGCCTATACCTGCATCGGCAATGAGGCGAGATTTTTGCAAAAAAACAGGATCATATAGTAAACATTCATGCATTCTCTGATGACTATAAAAGATGCCTTCATGCGTAATGATAAAATTTGCACCTAGAGAAATAGCTTGTTCTATCACATACTGCGAAGCTGAGAAAGCGGTTACAATTCCTTGCACCTCAGTATCTATATATCCTGGGTCCAGCAGATCTACGGTGGTGTTGGGTATGCTTATTCCCTTGGTCAGATGATTCACAATCTGACCCATAGTCATGGTCATACACGTTCCCTCCTCATGGATAATGCATATCAATTGTACCATTTTATTTCAATCATAAGTGCTATTCTTTCTAGCAAAATAGCCAGTTCCAAAGGAGCCAGCTGTTTTACGAATGGTTCTATTATTTATACAGAACTCCTAAAATGGAGTCGATTCGTTCTTTTGCTCCTTGCCAGGATGTCATGACGGGGAACTCATATTGCTCTCTTACTCTCAGATTCCATGGATGAGGAATGCAAAGCACCTTTTTCCCCTCCTCTAGCGCAGGCACTAAATTATGAGGACCATCATCAATCAGGAGATCATAGTTAATCAGGTTCTTTCGTTTACATGGGAAAAAGTTCTCAATCGGAATGAATGGCATATGTCTTTGAAGCCAGTTCCATTTCTCTACGACGGTCTTGGGTTCTGCCGCTGTCACAATAATGACATCAAAAGCATTGCAAAGCTTCTCCATCTCTTCTACAACATACTCGTCATACAGTTCAAGTTCCTCAAACAAACCCGGTCGCCCATAAAATACATCATGCGTGCTTTTGGGATGACGTAGATGATCGGTGTTCCAATCTAACATTTCTTCATACCGAAGCGGATGAGTGGGAAATTCACTATTGTTATGGTATATGGCTCGTTTGACGAGATGACAGATGGTATCGTCCATATCGACTGCAATGATTGGTTTTCTCATCAGCTTGCCCCTATTCACTCTGGTAAAATTTTTCACAAGAATATCATACTATAATTTAATATCGCGGTGAAGCTTAGGTATTGCTGTCCGATTAGATCTCGCCTTTGTTCAAGATAATTAGCCAAGTACAACGTTAGGTTTATCTACATAAATCAGATATATTAAAGCAAAAAAGTTAGGTTAGTTTTATTGAAATAAACTAAATTTCAAACAAATATAAGCAATAAATACAATGATACCATAGAAAATCTCACTTAAATAATAAATCTATGTGTTTATGATTAGAAAACACAAAAAATAACTAAAAAAATCAATTGAATAACAAAAACTCAAATGATAGAATAACAAAAAATAACTTTTCTCCAAATTGAAAACGATTAATTTGTGTTTAGCTTACTGCTATTTACACACTTACATACCTACCTCATCTCTGTATAGCAGGAAGTTGAATAATATATTTAGGGAGGAACAAAAATGAAGGTATTGTTAAGAAAAGCATTATTGTCTGGACTGGTCGGCTTGCTCATCATGATTGGTTTAGGAGGAGTTTTCTCCAAGGTAGAAGCTGCTTCAGGTTTTTATGTAAGCGGTACCAAATTGTATGATTCTACAGGCAAGCCATTTGTTATGAGAGGCGTCAATCATGCTCACACATGGTACAAAAATGATCTTTATACAGCTATCCCGGCAATTGCCCAGACAGGTGCTAATACCGTCCGAATTGTCCTTTCTAACGGAAACCAGTACACCAAGGATGACATTAATTCCGTGAAAAATATTATCTCTCTAGTCACGAGTTACAAAATGATTGCTGTGCTTGAAGTTCATGACGCTACAGGCAAAGACGACTATGCGTCTTTGGATGCAGCTGTGAACTACTGGATTAGCATAAAGGATGCTCTGATCGGCAAGGAAGACCGGGTTATCGTAAACATTGCGAACGAATGGTATGGTTCTTGGAATGGAAGTGGTTGGGCTGATGGATACAAGCAAGCGATTCCCAAGTTGAGAAACGCAGGTATCAAAAATACGCTCATCGTCGATTGTGCCGGATGGGGACAATATCCTCAGTCTATCAATGACTTTGGTAAATCTGTATTTGCAGCTGATTCTTTGAAGAATACGGTATTCTCCATCCATATGTATGAGTTCGCGGGTAAAGATGTTCAAACTGTTCGAACCAATATTGATAACGTTCTGAATCAAGGACTTCCTCTGATTATTGGTGAATTTGGCGGTTACCACCAGGGAGCAGACGTCGACGAGACAGAAATCATGAGATATGGCCAATCCAAAGGGATAGGATGGTTAGCTTGGTCCTGGTATGGTAATAGTTCCAACCTTTCCTATCTTGATCTTGTAACAGGACCTAATGGCAATCTGACGGATTGGGGAAAAACTGTAGTTAACGGAAGCAACGGGATCAAACAAACATCGAAAAAAGCCGGTATCTACTAAAAACACATTAAGAAAATAAAAAATACTCATGTATTCACTGGCCCCTTACTTTATGTGAAATTAGTCTGGAAAGGAATCACCATGTAACCTTCTGGGTTATATGGTGATTTTGATTTCATATACAGGCACAAGGCTAACCGAACCGATATCTACAATACTTTCCTTTGTCGTCTCTTTCCAGCCAGCCATGGTCGTATTGCTATTGAGAACCTTACCTTTTCGAATGGAAGAAACATATACGTACAACCCTTGCTCGATGAGCCGATGCTCAAATGCTTTCAAACCTATTTCCCAGGTCGTATGGTTGCAGAAATTATCGTTGATCAGTTCGCCATCAATAAAAGCATAACCGATATCTCCAGTATAACGGATACGCAGCAGAGCTTCCTTGATTCCGTGAAAGGCATCTAATTCGAAATCAAGGGTAAATTTATCGTTATTTATCCTTTTCAAATTGAAATGAATTTCTTTCTCAGGAGCCTTTAAACGATATGTTTTGAATACATTGTTTTCTGTTATTTCAAGCAGTTCTCCACCGGAAATCGATGTGAATGAGGCGTCAAAATCCGGGAATACACTCAGGGTTACCATTTCTTGGTCCGTTGATTCCAGCCTTAGATCGCCCTCAGATACAAGTAGATTGGCATTTGTCAAAATGACTCTGTCCCGGCCTTGCATGTTTACCTTCCAAAATGTAAGACTTTGCTCATCAGTCATCGTATAGATGGCAACTTTTTGACCACTTTCAGATACCAGATGGATGAGACTATCCTCCTCTTCAGCAACCTTAATGATCGTGTTCCCATCCAATTGCTCTATCGAACCTTTGTCGATTGTGGCACTGATTATATCTTTTGACTCCATTACATACGTTCCTTTCATACCCTCTGGTACAAAGAAAAAATAATATGCTTCTCCATCCTCTTCTATCCTTGTTATCAGCTGTGCCGTAGCATATTTGAGCTTCATTCCATCTAAATTGAAGTTAAATGGCAATATGGCAAAACTATCACGTCCTAACGTCAGTTCACCTTGGCTAGGGATTACAATTGTTTCCTCGGGTAGCTCAATACTCACATTAAAATCGCACAGGTCGTAATTTTCGACATGGTCTTGAAAATTATTTAGAAACAGGTAACCCGATCCGGCACTAGATCGCACTGCATATCGTAACGTATCCACATCATAAGGGTCCATCTGGGACGTATCCCCTGGCAGAATTGTCTTTGTTAGTGAGAATTGCTTTTGGAACGTTGAAAAAAAGTAATGCTGCAGCTTTGTTCTTTGGTATGATTCCCTTACTTGGCCGAATTCGCCGATCATAGCGTTGAAATCATAGGATATTTTAGGAGTGGCTAGATCATTTGTGAACGGGTTAACCTTACCTCGAGGATTGGAACCCCCATGATACATGTAGTATCCGATCAGGTTACAGCCTTCTGCAACCTTCATGACAGTCATCGCTGGAACACTGCGGTAGGGAAATGCGAATCGATATTTATAAAACTGAACCATGCCGCCACCCATTTCACAGCAAGCGTACGGATAGTCTTCAGGCGCGTATTGAGGCTCAAAATTGTAGCTCTTTGGAATCTTGTTATTATGCTTGTCTCGGAAAATGTATTCCGGTGTCGCAGGATGCTCGTTCATCCCCTCCAACCGTCCCTCTTCGTAGTATATCCATGGCCAATAGGCATACCCGCCCCATAATGGCAGCATATCAGGTACAGGAGTTGTCGCTCCTCCCCATCCTGTGCACGTATAGATCGGAGTATCAATCCCTGCTTCCAGAGCTATTTCTTTAAGTTTTAACATATGCGAGTTGCCGTCACTTCCACTGTTTAACCACATATCATTAATTCCTACAGTCAAGGCCCACTGGGCAGATGAATGATTATGTTCATTTTCGATTTGGGTGCCGATAATTGGCCCCCCCTCCTTATATAACAACCCTTTAACCTGGGTACCGATTTCGTTATACATTCTTCTTGTATAGAACAGATACCCCTCATCATTAGAACGAACCTCAAATGGTCGACCGAATAACCAATCCGGCATACCGCCGTTTCGAATTTCCCCATGATCAAAGGGTCCGATCCGAATCATGGAGTATACCTGATGCTTGCCGCACAACTCGATGAAACGACGAAGATTTTTGTTCCCACTCCAATCAAAAATACCTTCAACTTCTTCATGTAGGTTCCAAAAAATATAAGTGGCAATGATGTTTACGCCGCCCATTTTTATTTTAATAATTTCGTCTTCCCAATAGCGTTCATCATAACGGGCATAATGGAATTCACCACAAATACCGAAAAAGGGCTCTCCGTCCTTCTCCATAAAATAGTTGGTGAATCCGATTTCCTCTCCTTTGGGATTGGTGCCGCCAAGTTTGATATGTCCTTTAACAATATGCTTTTGATCGTCTTTGACTGTAACTCGATAGTTTCTCATGGAGTTCACTCCCCTCACTCGTTAATCTGAATTCAGGATAAATTGATTCCATTTGCGCTGCCAAGCGATATCATCCCAGAATGGATGATGGGGAGCACAGTTAGAACAGAGGGTCATTCCCCAGAATCCAAGTGCCATTCCTTTTCGCAACACATATTCAGCGATAAATTTGCCGACTGGGCCTTCTTCAAATTGGGCATACAGCGGCGTGTAGCCTACATAACCTTCTCCTATGACTATTGGAATTCCGGAATGACGAGTCCATTCATAAATCTCTTCCAAACGGGTGTCGGCCTTCTGCAACATGGCAATTTTATGGTCTCCATACCGATCGTACAAAAATAAATCCCATTGGTCGGGATCTACCCAGTCGTGTAAATAAATAAGCCTCATGCCGACTGGATTGCCTTCCATCCGCCAATTCTGCTCCGGAGGCAGGGTCCACTTTGCAAATGGAGGAGCATCTTCTCTTAATAGGGATTGTACGAATGGATTGGGGAACGGCGCCAACTCATCATAAAGCCCTGCCGCTTCCATAAGCTCATTGAGCACCCCTTTAATATAAAGATGAAAATGGGCAACCTGCATATTGCGCGCGACGTAAGCTTTAGGGTAGGCTTCATTTAACGTATAGCTTGCCGTCATCATAATATCGGGATGACATTGGCGAAGATATTCAATCGCTTCTTCTACATAGGGCTGCATGGCTTCAATAAGCGCTGGTACATTCGTTTCGGCTATGCCTTCAGACGTCCCAACAGCGTTTAACTGCCCAAATTCCACTTCGTTATGCAACTCTGTATAGATGATCTGGTTCCTATAGCCTTCTGCTGTGACGAAACGGATCAACTGATCCATTGATTTTGCAATGGCCATGAATCTCTCCTTAGGAGGTATTGCAGCTAATTCATCTCTAAGCTCAGCATGAGCCAGAAAGCTGGGACTCTGCTGATATTCCCAAGAGGATAACATAATGTAACAGTTATGAGCCTTTGCTTGTTTAAACAGTTCAAGTAAATGAGCATGCCCGTCCAGCACTGCGCCGCCACGACAGTTATACCAACGCGTACGCTGACCTACTTCCCCAAGGTTAGCAAACTCCAAGGGTCCAGGACGTTTGCCATCCGCTGTAAACAACATGAATGGCATAGCACATATTCGGATCGTATTGTACCCTCTTTCGACCGCTTCTTTAAAACGGGCTTCAAGATCGCTGTAGGGCTCACCTTCTTGCGTCATTGTATACCAAGAAAAGTCCCACATGGTGATCGTCAATTTGCGCGGTACATTTCTCATGAGATTACTCATTTGATTTCCCCTCCCAGCTCCAGTCCATATGGTTCAATGCTCCTTGATGGTTAGCTTCCAGCTTAAGCACCGATTCAAAATGCAAGATAGCTTCGTCCTGTCGTCCTAATCCAAGCAAACCAAGTGCTTTCATATAAGTACAATGAACCTGATTACGATTATTCAGGTCATCTTCAAAGATGAGAAAGTCGGGTAACGAAACCGCAAAATAATCCATTTTCACGGGTTCAAACAAGTGCCTTTCGGCGTAATCAATGAGCTTGTTGAATCGACGATTGCCTTCCTTCGCATAACCAAGTTTCTGCCAGGCCAATCCTTGGTAAAATATCATATCCGGCTGTTGATCGTTATAATACATGGCGTTAATGGGTTCCCCCTGTCCTTGAGAGGCCGTGGAAAAAGCCTGCCTTGCCTCATCTGTTAATTTCAATAGCTCATACGCGCAGCCCAAATAATAGTAGATATCGTTATCTCGGGAACCCTCTAGCTTACCTTCGCCAAGATTCTCTGGATACACTAAAGCCTCCCGCAGCCCTTTTACAGCCTGCTCAATCTGCCCAGACCTCAGGTCGGACTTCGCAAGCTCTACCTTGGCAAGCCTATACTGTCCAGTTACCTTCCCCTCTCCGCCTTCCCATGGATGAAATATTCTCCCTGTCAGCAAGGACAACGCTATTTTATGCTGCTTCATCGTATTGTGAACGGTTACATATTCCAAAAACAGATCATCGCGAAGCTTTATGATTCCCGGATAACTCTCCATTAGGTTCAATCTGTCGTTGGGCTTGATGTTCAGCTTCTTATACAGCTGGTCAAGCTCATAAAGAACACGCGCGTCTGAAGTATTGCACGCAAAGGCCTGCTCTAACGAATGGCGAGCCTTCTTTACTTGGCCTTGTTTGTTAAAATATCCAAGAGCAAGATTACGGTGAACAACGGGGTAAGTATCGTCAATGGAACGAGACGTTTCCCAGCTGGAAATGGCATCCCGATGCCGTTTCTTGTCATAGAGTAAATTACCTAAGTAATAATGCGCCTTTCCATCCCCCGGTCTCGTTCGAATTGCAAATTGTAACACATCCAACTCCAACAGACTGTTAGGAAAGCAGTAGTCGGGAACTGCAACTGCGGCCTGCGCGAGAGCATTATTCGCCTGCTCATACTTGCCGATTTTAGCATAGCAGAAGGCCTGAACGTAATACAGCATAGGGTATGTTTTCGCCTGCTCTGGAGCTTCTTCCAACACACATACTGCATCCTCATAGAGTCCCGCCGCTGCATAGTCCGATGCTACTGCTATATAATTATGCACATCTCCACGCATCCATTTTTCCAGCTCTTCGAAGACCGTTTTAGCATCATCTCGTAACCCGAGAGCCTCTAATGATAATGCTTGCTCACGGTAAGCTCCAAAATCGGCGATATCGAGCTTAATTGTTTCCTTGGAATAGGCTATTGCCGCTTCGTAGCTGCCAAGCTTACGAAGAATAGCCGACTTCAGGTTGCGTGCTTTGTAGTTGCGAGCATTTCGGATTATCGAACGCTCCACCAGCTCCAACGCTTCTTCATAGTTCCCTTTTTCTGTCGCAATCTGTGCCAGTGAGAAATACCCGCTGTCTTGCCATGCTGCACTCCATACTGATTTATAAAATGCAGCGAACGCCTCATCCATCCGCTCTTGGTATTTTAGCGACAAGCCAAGCTGGTAGTAGGCCTCACCGTCATAGGGATTAGAGTTACGCCAGGTTACCCGCGAGATAGCTTTACGAAAGCACTCTTCACTTTCTGAATACAACCCTCTACGAAGAAGCAACGTACCATATGCCACATTTATGCGGCTGTCATTTTTATCTCTTTTCAGGCCCTCAAGATAATACGCCTCGGGTTCAAAGGTAGCATGACGGTATTGCTCCAAGTGTTGTCCTGCTAAATATAATTCTTCGTTCGTTCTTAATTCCTCCGGTTCTGGCAGGGGGGCGGCAGCAGCCGGCATCTGTTCAACTTCCTTTTTCTTCGGCTGATAGCTAATCAACTCCCTTCCGGTCGCGTCTTTGACGGTTAAGCATAGTTCATAATCCTCATCCTCAGCCAAAATAACTGTCTTCTGCATAAAGGCCTTATTAGGTGTCAGATCTAAGGTTTCTTGGATATAAACTTTCCGCTGACTACTTAATTCCACAACAGCGTCACGAAATGACGAAGTTACATAGACTCCAATCTGTGCTGTCCCTTCGCTGCGATTTAATTCCAAATTAACGGCTGCGTCAATTGAAGCGTTTTTGACAATACCAAT
Source organism: Paenibacillus sp. FSL R10-2748 (assembly GCF_038005565.1). NCBI lineage: Bacteria > Bacillati > Bacillota > Bacilli > Caryophanales > Paenibacillaceae > Paenibacillus > Paenibacillus sp. FSL R10-2748. The sequence goes on along the minus strand of NZ_JBBOTK010000005.1, from coordinate 259,735 downwards.
ATGTTTGTAAGGCATAAAATACTGCGAGAACGATTTTTCTTCATACGGCTGAAGCCAAGTGAAATCTGGTTGGTTATCGGTATATACCCCCGTCATCAACTCGATGTAGGGGCCGTCTTCGTCTGTTAGATTCCGGTCCCATGCTTGGCCGAATTCGCCATTTCCCCATGTCCATTGCTTTTTTCCGGGAGAGATGTGATGGTTAGCCACATGCAAAAGCCCGGCTTGTTTCATATGGTCGTAACCACCTATGAAATTGTAATCCGATTTATAGGCCATATATGAAGTGGGGACAGGAATATTTTTGTATCGGGAGATATCTACGCCTTCAGAATAATCCATTTTATAATAAGTGCCTGTAGCGATCGGGAAACGGGATACATCTCGCTTTCCATGGTCGAACACGGCTGATACGTCTGGAGGAAAAACAGATTGTGTGTGCTCATGTACCGCTACGGCTGGATTGGCCCACCATAGAAACGTTTGAGGCTCGGCAGTCCGGTTGTATAGCTGGGCCCCAACTTTAAGGTATGCTTTGTCCGGTTGGAGTGTAAATCCAGCTGTTACTTTCGTGCCGAATATACGATCAATTTCGCTCACCCATACCGTTGCGCTTCCGTCCTCATGTTCTTCCAACTTGTATTCAACGGGTCCGTAAGTGTTGGGACGGTGATGCTGAGGCCAGTTGAACTCAATGCCTCCAGATATCCACGGCCCCAATAAGCCCACAAGCGCTGGTTTGATGACCCTGTTATAATAAACAAAATCGTAACCGTTGGTCTTGTCGACCGCACGATAAATGCGGCCTCCCAGCTCTGGCATGATCTCAATGCGCAAGTATTTATTTTCCAGAAAAACAATTTGGTAATTTTCAAGTTTCTTCTCATCCTCAATTTTATCAATTACCGGATGCGGGTACACTCGACCGGAACTTCCCTGGTAGACACGTTTCTCCAGAAACATTGGATTTTTGTCGGGTTTGCCAATTCCATACGTGGGGATCTGCACGGTTTCCTCCCACACGCGTGCCTTAGCGTCGAAGATGCTCAATTCCATCACTCCCTCATAGTCGCTCTTATATTCAGAGCTTACAAGTAAGTGACAGTACAGACAATTGACAATCCACTGTTTATGATGGACTATATACGTATTTCATCATTAGAGCCGCCTAAGGCTAGGAGATGGATAGATTATGAATAAGAAAGCTGATGGATTTGAGGGTGAAAAGTTATATGTCCTTCCACCCTATATGCTGGATAAATTAAATATGAATCCGCTTACAAAAAATCTATATATTACGGATATAGGCTACTTCAGCCATGCCCGCCATCATTTTCGTGAAAGAATGCACGGATGTGACTCTCATATATTCATCTACTGTGCCAGCGGAAAAGGTTGGATACGAACAAAGGATGGCCTAACGATTGACATGACGGAGCGAAGCTTTGCGTACATTCCCAGGGACATGCCGCATGCTTATGGGGCTGACGATGGAGATCCTTGGACGATTTACTGGTTTCATCTTAAAGGGGACCAAGCTGATGATTTTATGGCATTATTTGAGCCTTTTAAAACGTATATTTCAATGGCCGCCAGTGATGAAGTCAAACTACTGGAGCTATTTCATCAGTGTTACGACCTTTTACTGAACAAATCATACTCCATCATACATTTAGTTCAAGTATCGCAAACGGTCCGTTATCTGCTGAGCTTTGTTGTATCGGTTGCATTTCGCAAGGAAGACAGTACGTACCAGAGTCATGTGGATAAGGCAACACGCTATATGAGTGAACAATTGGAATCCACCCTTTCGCTTGAGGAGCTTAGTCGGCATGTTCAGGTATCCAAGCAGCATCTGAACTTGATATTCAAGCAATCCACCGGCTACTCTCCTGTCGATTACTATTTAAGAATGAAGATACAGAGGGCCAGTCAGCTTTTGGATTTGACGAATGCTTCTATTAAAGAAATTAGCATACAACTCGGTTTTAGGGACCCTTACTACTTCTCCAGGCTATTCAAAAAAATAATGGGCTGCTCTCCTTTGGAATATCGAAATAATTTGAAGGGTTGATCTATGTTCATCAGGAGCGTTCAAATTTGCTTCTATCGGGCTGCCGCAAGGTCACAGATCATTTACGAATCGGGGGTGCAAGGTCTATACTTAAGGTTAAAAAAGGAAGTTTTGTATGCTCCTCACGTTGAATCGTAGACTAAATGCAGCTATGCCGCTAATTACACCAATCAGTATTCTAATTGGCGTCCTGATCGGTACGCCGTTGTCACAATATACCGAACTCTCTCCCTGGCTGTTTGCATTCATGACCTTCGCGGGCAGTATCAGTATGGGGTTTAAGGATTTTGTCCATGTGATAAAGCATCCTGGTCCGCTGATCGCCTGTCTGTTTATTCTTCACCTGGCCATGCCGCTTCTCGCCATGATGCTGGGGCATCTGGCTTTCAGTAATGATCCTTATACGATCACTGGACTTATTCTTGGTGCAGCTATCCCTACAGGTATTTCCAGCTTCGTGTGGGTCAACATCTATAAAGGCAACACGGCGCTGACATTGGCGATCATTCTAATTGATACGATTTTGGCCCCATTCGCCGTGCCGGGCATCATGTCCCTGCTGATCGGAGCGGATGTGCATCTCGATACCTGGGCGATGATGCAGAGTCTGTTCTGGATGATTGTCGTTCCTTCGCTAATCGGCATGGTATTGAACGAATGGACTAAAGGGAAGATCAAGCAGGTATGGGGACCTCGGCTAGGCCCGTTCTCCAAGCTGGCTATGGCTCTTGTCGTCATGATTAACGGATCTGTCATCGCGCCTTATCTGGTCGATTTTAATCTCAAGCTTGTTGGAGTATGCCTATCCATAGTCGTCCTTGCTTCCACTGGATATGCGATCGGTTATCTGATATCAGGGCTGATGCGGTGGAATAATGCAGACCGTACGGCGCTTGTCTTTAACGGCGGCATGCGTAATATTAGCGCGGGAGCTGTGCTGGCCATCACCTATTTCCCGGCCCCGGTAGCACTGCCTGTTGTACTCGGGATGATTTTCCAGCAATCCACGGCATCTCTGGTCGGATTTCTGCTAAGTCGTCGCGACCGCGGCAACGCCAAGGAAAAGCGCAATACGGCCTCAGTTTCTTAAGCAAAGGGGGCTGGCGGCGGTTCCAGAAGATAAACTCCTCCTTATGAGGAGGAGTTTCGGAAGGGCGTTTCTATGCGCACATGGTTGGGAGCTTAATTAAAACATGCATGCACAATCATGTAAATGTTCACTTTCCAATCATAACATTTCTATTGAATCGTCTAGGGTAATAAACTAAGCCCCTGTAAAGAGCCTTTCGTGGCACAACGTTCAAGCCACATATTACCCTAAGGAAACTAAGAACGATATACACAGGTTGCAAAGTCTAAAATAGCTTTTGCGTAAGATTTTGAAATTGTGACTTCACTCCATCTTTCTGAAGTTCTGATTGTAACACCTGATTAAAGGTTTGAAGTGCACGCTGGAATTTATTTTCACCTAATTCCGTAATCCGAGTATACACACCTCGTCGATCATCCTCGCATGTATATCTTTGTAAAGCCCCGCAGTTTTTGGCTTCCATTCTCACTACGAGTCTCGATGTCGCACTTTGACTTAACCCCACCAATTCTTGAAGTTGCTGCAGTCGTAATTTTTTTTCCTCGGAATTGGATATAAAACCCAACACATAAAACTCCTTCAAGGATAAATCATAATTTTGTAGCAGAGCTTGTTCTAACTTATCATTTAAAGTGGAATGGATGTGAGACAAAGACAACCATACATCCAAAAGTTCGTTTTCATGTTGCAAGTTTAGACCACACCATTCTATGTTAAAGTATCTCCACTAAGTTTATCCTATTGTATCAAGCTTAAATGGAATGGTCAAAACTCCTACAATATTTTAAATATTACAACCCGTCATCACCGAACCAGTATGCAAATGCAGTGTGTTATTAGTCGAATGACAGGTTCATTCGAAATTGGTATTTACCACAAAACCAGCATCTTCTAAATAAGGTGGGCTAAATCCGCTTAACCACAGGAACATATCATCAAGTGGATCTTTACCTTCGAAAAAATCTTCATACAATTTTCTGACTTCCATCGAGTCTAATTCTTCTCCTTGTATGTTGATTAACCTATCCAACTTTTCTAAAATACTTACTTCCTTTGATGACAACACCTTTGACTTAATAAGCGTGTCTTTCATATTAGGAAGTAACCCTCTTGGCCAGCAATCCTCATACACACCTCTGTATGAATCATATAAGAAAGTGATCTGACTTATTCCCGCATATTTCCGAACGTGTGGATGCACTAATAATAAAAATTGAGCGACGATTCCAGAACGCTGGCTTATATAATAGGCCCCTTGTACTTCCTTCATTAAGTAAGATTTGTCTTCTACAGAATCAGCAAGATAATTGATGTACATTCTTGAAAGAACACTTATTAAGTGTTCTTTCTCTAAATTCTCCTCCAACTTCTTAATTATTTCTTTTTCACTAATTCCCGCTTTTATAAACCCTATTAAACAAGCTGACACCCCTTTCACATTAACAGCTTTTTCAGCTATACATAACATATATTTATCAAAAATTTCCTTGAGGTAGTTTTCACTAAATGAGTTTGCCTTCTGAAGTGGAGGAAAGTAAAGGGGATTTCCAAAAATAAATTTATTTAATCGTATATAACTATCATAAAATGAAGATATTAATAGCAGCTCGCCTCATTCCACATTTCCCTTAATTCTCAAGTAAAGTTTGATTCTAAAGAACCGTTTTATTTGCGGAATAAAGCACTAGTAATGATACCATACGCTTTTTGTTGCTATAAGTTGTTTTTTTCAAAAGGAGAAAAAAACAAAAAAAGTTTAAAAAGAGGTTGGCTTAATTCTACTGCCCACTTTTTAACCTAAAAAAGCGACGATATCGACGAAAGCGTCATTCTACGCCAAAGTCAATACCGTCGCTCTTTTCTAAAGAGATCTAGTAAATAACATGCCAACCTTAACCTTTACAAAAAAATCTTCCTTACTGCCATAATTCAAAAACCGTTGAATGAGCATCTACTCCCCTTCCCTGTGGCCAGGTATCCCATGTATCTTTTAGTAACACTATAAAGCTGTGACCTGTCATCAAAAGTGTGCCTTTCTATCTTGCAGACTAGTGTGATTTTTAGAAAACGGCTCATAAGTCATTCAAAAAATTCGCTGCACTTGATTTGCCAATCTGCCTCCCCTAAAATTGAAACTACTCTGGCAAAGTATAAATAACATCAAACGGATTCTTATCTTCAAAAAATTCTGCATAAAGTTTTTTAGTTTCTCTTAAATTTAAATTCACATTACTTCGTAATAAGCCACCTAATTTCACCAATACATCTGCTTCCTTTGGAGTTACTATTTTCTTTGCTACTATTTTTTCTGTGTTTTTTGGAGTTACCCACGCCCAATCGTTCACAGCAGATTCAGTAAATGGATATCCAAAAGATAACGAACTGATATGAGCATATTCTGAACACAACGGATGCACAATTAACAAGAAAGCTCCAATTACCGCTGAACGATATCTTATTCTTTGTGCTATTTGAACCCGTCGAGCGAATGACTCTAGATGGCTAGGTACATCCCCCCATTTAGAGCGGCCCATTGAAACTAATATTTCGATGGCGAACTCATGATCTAAGTTCTCAGCTAGCTGCAAAAATATTTCATTGTTAGTAGAGCCCGCAGCGGTAAATGCACCTAAACATCTTGCTGCTTCCTCAACGTTAGTCGCGCCTCGTGATAAAAGTCCTACATATTCATCTAAGAATTCATTTCCAGTGACATAATCAGGAGACTCAACAATGGTCTCAATTAAAAGTGCCTTTGTGCTTTCCACCTTAACTAAAGAAATCATATTAACAAGCTGAATATAGTAGTCACCTTCTAATTCTTCTAAATTACATTGATTCTTTAGCAACTTCAAAGCAGCTACTAAAATACCATCATCTCCATCTACTGAAGCGTTGGTTATCAACTCCATAATTTTTTTTACCATATATCCTTCCCTCTCTCTTTCCCTGATTTCATCAAAGGGTATTTCACTTCAATTTATAAATGATTCTGAATAATTTTCCACTCTATAACACCATTTACTTCCTTATAAAGAAGCCTCATTTTATTCGATGACCCTGTGTTTTCTTCGACGAGATCAAGGCTATTCCATCCATCGTCACGGGGATGATCTCTAAAATCAGATAATCTTTGCGCTGCAGCTGAATCTCCATTTTTGCGGGCTACAAGATCATTTAAGTGCTGATTAGCTATTCTCTTTTCATCCCTGGTAAGATGCCTACGTACTGGATTCTGTGTTTTTTTAGCTATCCTTATATCTAATGAAATCAAATCATTAAGTGCATCTCTGGGCTTCATATTAGCATGTTTAATTCCTAATAATTTCTCTGGTGGTATAGATTCTGTTTTAGTATTTCCCGTCCCCTCAGAAGAATGATCATCCTTTTTAGGTGATCCTCCTGGTGAAGCACCGTCATCTTTAGAATGCTTCTTTCCTTTCATTCCAACAATAAAAGCAAATGCTGTATCTACTAACAAATGGGCATTTTCTTGTTTGGATCTGTTTATCGTTTTTTCATAAGCAGCATCTGGATCCGTTATGACATTAACGATGTTATCTGCTACGTCTTGCTTTGCTTGGAAGTTATCGGCCACCATTTGACGGATATCTAGATTAGGAAAATTACGTATTCGTTCCCATGTCGCTTCTACACTCTCATAAGCAGAGTTTTTGATTTCATTCAGCACAATCCGCTCAGTCTCATCCAGGTCTTTCATAAAAGGACTTTCCCTATACGGCCCATACTCTTTTCTATATTCGTCAATTGAATTCAGAAAATCAATTAGATATTTCTTCTGTTCCGTCGTGTATCCTTTCATATCATCCCGATACTTGGAACTCATCAAAGCTCTGTCACTATATCGAAAATGGTTGTCCGTCTGCCGCTGATGTTCCATTAATGCGACTATATCTGTGGAGAGATCTTGATTATTATAATAAGCATCCAGCGCCTTTTCAAACTGTTGATCCACATTTCTTTGATACCAGCGTTCCCGTATATCAGAAGGAATATCGCTATAGGCTTGTACGGAAGCCTGATTGACTCCCTTTACATAGTTGATGAAGTCATGTATGGATTGTACTTCTCCATACCCTCTGGCACTCGTCCATACCTTGCCGAGAAAATCCATCGTCGCATGCCGTTCACGGGCTCTCTGTTCCTCCGCGTGTGCATGTAAGGTTTGAGCAGCAACCTTGGCCGTCTTCCCCAACACCACTCCCCAACCATGGGAAGGGACGCTGGCAATCATGGACAATCCTGCTGCCGCATATTTAACTATGGATGACGGTCCAGAGGAAGCCACTTCGGAACGAATCGAAGCTATTTTTTGACTTGCTGCTTTCGGTATGGCACCCAATACAGGAATAGACGCAGCCACATCACATACTTTCTGGGCTAATCCCAATACGCCATCGAGTAGACTAGCCTTCGGTGAATTTGGAGTGTTTACGGCTGACTTAACGGCTCCCCCATCTTTCGATGTAACGCTTGAATTGGAGCTTCCCCCTGTACTGCTGTTTGCTGCACTTTTTGCCGCCTGCGCCTCCGCATAAGCTTTCATAGACATTAGTGGTGGTTCCCAAATCGGTGCTAAATCAGCAACAAAAACCGATCTTTTAACCGTGCCTTCTAGCTGTACTTTAGCGGACCGTATATCCGTTTCCCCATCCAACACCAAGCTACTGCTGCCCGCTTTGAAATAAATAGCCTCGGCAGCTTGAATATTCAGCTCCCCGTCTGCATGCAAGGAGAGCGTCTTGCCTGCCGACAATGACAATTCATGTTCACTGACGACCTGAATACCCGAACCATTCATTGAAATGTGAACCTGTTCCGATTTAGCCGTCACCTTCAATTCACTGGCACTCAGCTTGATGGCCTTGCCATGAGGAGTCCCCCAATACTTGGTGGCTGGATCAGTGAGCTTGGGGGACGAGCTTCGCCCTTGTCGTATGGAACTTGCCGCATATCCATCCGCCTCCTGCTCTGTAGGGAAGCGGACAGATACTGTATCTCCTCGTTCCGGCATGACGTACCACCCGCTATGTCCTTCGGCGGTATAACTGCTGGCATATGGAAACCACCACGCCTTATCCTGGTCTTGTTTTTCATCCACTGTAAGATGAATACGGATTCGGCCTGATTTGGCTTCTATTACACGTCCTTCGAATGAAGCTCCTGTGAGGTGGGGGCACAAAATCTCTGTTTGCTGAATTCCCTGTTCGTGAACCAGTTCATATTCGTGTAATAGCAACCCTTTCCGCAATTCAGAAGTGACTTCTGCCACCATCCATTGCTCACCATTCCAATTCGTGAGGTCTCCGGGCCTGGCAAGCGTTTCACTCTCCATCATGTAGCTGAATTCCGCTGTCCTTTTCGGATCAAAACTACGTCGAGTACGGTAAACCGGATGCTTCATCTCAACGTACTGCCCCTCAGGCATACCAAACCAGAATTTAGGTCCATTCAATGAGATCTCTGGGATCAACACCGTTCCAAACCGGGAAGCCATCCGTTTGAGAAAGGCCCAATCCGTCTCTCGATATTGTAAAGTAAATTCATGTAAGATAGTACTATCTGTTATGTTATCAATAACATCGGCCTGATTGTGCTTCTGAATGATTTGCTTGATCAAATTTCCGTAGGGCATTAAGGTATCCTGATAAGACCGCGTTACAGGTGTGATATCCAACTGAATCGTATGAGAAACGGCTTCAAGCTCCACATAATAGATGCCACGCACCATCCGTGTTTCTGCATGGACCAGTAAACCATGGAACAAAATGCGTTCAGGCTGACCATTCTCTGTTTTGGTACGGATAATGACCGGTTCGTTATCCTGATCCTGTTCTATGTAATGATCTCTCTGCTCTTCATCTAACCATCCACTGATCTTTAACCGGGCATGGTCATTTAATTTTCGTTCAATACGCAGTTCGCTTATTGTTTGAAGAGGATATGGACCTGTACATTCCAACTCCGTATACGTTAACATCGTTTGTGTGTGATTCAACTTGTACCTCCTTACTCCAGCGTCTGGCCATCGTCTGTAATCCGAATCATTCCCCCGTATAGGCACGCATTCGAGCATTGATCCAGCAAGGCTGGTTCTCCCTCCACAAGCACATCACTTTTGCCGCCGATCCAGGGTCCGGTGATGACCGGAACACAGTTCGCTTTTTTCACCCCGTAGATATCCACCATGTCACTGCTTTTGACCGCTGGATTAGCTGGACAGGAGCAACGACCGAAATTGCTGATATTGGTTCCTGGCAAGTAATCTGTAACGTTCATTTGCGCTTTATCTTTTACATATACTCCGTGACTGAACGGACGTTTGAGACGTGTCGGTTGCGTACCAAAGCTGCAGCTTAAGATCGCCCCAGCAACAACATATCCTTGTTTACTTCCCCGTCCAGCTTGAATAGGTTCCTTATCGGAATGAGACTTATTTGCCATTCTTCTATTCCCCCTTTCATTCCTTTCTTAGTTCGTCTTCACTTCACTGCCCAGAACATTCGTCATTCCGCCCAGCGATACGGTGCTGCCTTTGCTCGTCATTTGAATTTCATTCCCTGCCGTGATTTTCACTTTACTACCAGAATGAATGGAAATATTTCCCAATGCCGAGAAATGAATCTGTTTGTCGCTTACAATATGAATACCCTCTTTCTCATTTAACTGTATATACACAGTTCCCTCCTTACTGGTGATTACAATTTCATCGGGAGTTAATTTGATTTCCTTACCGTGGGCCGTACGAAATAATTTGATGTCGGGATTAGCAAGAGCATGCTGCTCTACACTCTGATTCTTTTGGCGCAAAGATGTACTTGCCATGCCTTCTTCTTCCCGATGGGCGGGGAAATAGAGTAGCACGGTATCTCCCAACTCAGGCATCACGTACCATCCGCTATGTCCTTCCGCAGTATAAGGAGAAACATACGTGAACCAGTGGGCCTTCGTAGGGTCTTGAACGGCATCTATATTCAAATGTAATTTGATACGATCTCGCTCTACCTGAATGACTTTACCCGGTAAAGACAGACCGATAAGCTGTTCGTTAAAGACTTCCTTGTGCCTCAACCCCTTGTGAGAAGTTAAGGTATACACGTGCTGCAGTACACCCTTTTGCATGTGAGTATCTACCTTGTACACGTACAAGCTTTTACCTTTAAAGGTAACGGTGCTGCCTAACTCCAAAACTTGCTCCGCCTCAACCAGATAATCAATAAAATCATGCTCGTTTACATGTGCTGTATCATTGCCGTTAAAATAACGATAATCCGCAACTCGTTTACTGACGGTATAATGATAATTCGTTAAATCAAGTCCTGACGGGGTCTCCTCAACACCAAAATAACACTTCGGCACATCAAACACAGAGGCAGGCGTGAGTGAAGTATGATAACGCGAAGCGATCCGCTTTAGGAACTCCCAATCTGTTTCACGATATTGGACCGCTATGCGACCTAAAGCTGCTCCCCCTGTAGCCGAATCAATAATGTCAAAACCGGGATAATTCCCACCTACAGCCCGCAGCAATTCCTCTACCTTCATATTTTTATCTTGAAAGGACCTGTCTTTTTTGCGAATATCCAGTTTATACGTGTGTGATATAGCTTCGACCTCCAGGTAATACACATCTCGGACAGCTCTGACTTCCATATGAAGTACCGTTCCGTTAAATAGCGGTGTTGGTGTTCCTGCCTCATCCAATTGTGATACACAAACCGGGGAATCGGCTTCGATCAATTGAACATAACTGTCCTGTAATTCTTCAGGTAAAATAGCTGTAAAAGAGAGCCGGGTATGCTCATTCAACCGCTTGGTCATACGCAATTCCTGAATACTCACCAATTCAAATGGTGTAATTTGCAGCCGATCATATGTAATGTTAGTTAATGTCATAAGAGTTACTTTCCTTTCGCTCGGGTTCGATTTTCAATGTTAGCAGCATACTGCGGGCAACGGGCTTCCAGCTCACTATTTCTTCTTCCGTACAGTTAAACGCACACATTAGCGCCCGTCCTTCCAATACTGTAAAAAAAGATAAATTATACATACGAGCATTCCATACTGGCGTCATGAATTCGCAGTATCCTATTCGATTCTCTCCTACCTCCAACACTTCATGGCCAAACCATTCGGTCAACTTCTGGGTTTGTTTTACCACCTGAGCCATCTCATCCGTAAAGTTCTCCAACTCTTCTATTTGCAACGGGCTTTCGGTATGCTTAAAGGTTAAGTTAATCGTGCCTGCCTCATTAGTGAAAATAAAATCTGGGCGATGGTGAGAAGGATATTTTAATAGCTGCTCATCAATTGGCATATCCCGAAAGCTCTTTGGCATTGTTATACTGATGCGTTCATCCACTAAATACCGCTGAGCAAAAACCAGACTTTCCCCTTCAAGCTGCATGAATGTTTGTAATGTTTGCCCAAACGGCTCCTTCTCGTGTGCGTGACTTAAAGCTTCATCCTCAGTTAAGGATGGATTATTTTCGGCATTTTCTGATCTTACCGTATGTAGCAAAGAAACAATTTTCTTATCCACATGTTCCACAAATATCTCCTCCCATTTCGTTACTGCATATCGACTTCCTGAAAGGAGATACCACTCGTTCCCCTCCGCAACAGACTTTCTGCTAATGCCAAATTTACTAATGTACAGGTTTCACGCAAACCTTGAACTTGCAATAAGGGCCTTCCCTCGGTGCGCTCTCGATCTACTACCAACTTCATCAATGTTCCTCCGGGATGAAATGTACTTAGCTCACCTACACAGTTCACTAAAGGGGGCTGAATCATCCAGTACAACTTTTGCTGAGAACGTTCCATATCCCGAAACAAAGCCATACGACTGAAGAGGCTCGGCGTATAGACCTGTAACAACTCATGTACAGAATCAGATACCACCATCCTCGAACCCATCAGAATATCAGGGTAAACCGTGTAATCGTGACCCTTGACCTTAAACTGTGCAGCATAAGAAAAGGGCCATTCCGTCCAATTATTAATATTTACCATCTCTGCATTGGCCTCTTCGTCCCATATGGGAACAGCAGAATACAACATCCGATCATCATGTTGACAAAGAAAATACTCCACTATGCCACGTCCCTTCCATTGCGCCTGTCCTACATGGTTTCATCCAAATGAAGTTAGATCCCGGGCAACTGGATGCATCCCTAAACTAAATCGGGTTCCATCCAGCACCGCCCCTTTGAAACAGGCCCCCTCTATAGCTGCACCAATGAAGTCGGCCCCCTGCAATATAGCCCCGGTGAAATCAGCATTCTGTAAGTAAGCGCCCTGAAATTTGGCTCCTGTAAGATCTGCTCCTGCAAAACTTACGGGTTGAAAACCAGGTCTTTCCCATCGTTCAGACTGGTATATTCCAGGTACAGCTACTGCATCTCGAAAAGACGTTCCTCTTAAGTTGGCTTTTTCAAAACAGGCTTCTTGAATCAAACAATCGCTAAAGTCAGCTTCTATTAAACATGCTTTATTCCAACAGGAGCCAATCAAATTTCCTCCTGTAAAAACACCATTGATAAAAGAACTTTCACTCAAATCGGCATATTGCAGACGTATTCTCTCATAATTTCCTTGAGACCCATCGATCTTGCGGAAAACTTCATGTATGTAGTCGTAGGGCTTTTTTTCCTCTAGCCAGTCTTTAATCATAGTGGAATTTTTGATACGCACATCTCGTTTATAGACGACTTCACTTTGGTCTAAATACTCTCCGATTCTCAGTTCAAACACATCTTCCAACTGAATTTCATGGGCAAATTGAATTTCATCCAGCCATTCTTCCGTTATACTAAAACGTGCCAAGGCAATGATATATTGATGAATATATACTGCCACGTGCAATTTCATCCTCTGAATATCATCTAATCCGATTCTTCCACCATATTTCTTAGCGTGCTTGCTTAATTCAGTCTCCCACTCGTCCAAATAGCAAAAGGCCCATTCTGCATCATAAGTATCCCGGCAAGTATGGCGATCCATAAACCATCTCTTATCCATCGCCTCCACCAAATAGGTCGCCCTTCCGTTTGCTAATTCGGTACGAAGCATGGAATAAGATATATATCCCAAGGCGTGTTTATCACCTTCTTGCTGCATCAACTTGACTTTCTCAAATATCTGCTCCAGTGAATTGCAAAATGTCTTGGCTAAAGCATGCTTACGATTTTGAAAAGAGGCTTCCAATGCGAATAACATTCGATGCTTTAGGGGTTCATAGATCTCATTTTTAAAATGTCGAAAGACCTCTTCACGATTCACGCTCTATCTCCTTTCTAGTCGTCACATTTACATAGGCTGCACGCCTCAATTAGTTGGTTATCTTAAACCGAAGTCTAATTTTAATGATATGTGAAATCATAATTTTCAAGGGTATATTTAACAGTAAATCATCCTTATGTATGTATCGGACAAATTAGTGATTTTGTTTACAGAAAGACCCATAACTGTACTCAATGAAAAAGGGGTGGGTTCACAATTGAACCCACCCCTTCCGAGAAATTAAATATTAATATTTTCTATTATTTTCATGATTAGTTTCTCTTTTCAATTCTGTTCAATGATCATCTTATAGCTCAGTTTATCTAGGCACCATGATCAGAGCCGATGAATACCGAAAATCGGACTGTATTCTCTTTATCTGGTATCCTGTTTGATCAGTCCGTTTTAATTATAACCCGGCACTTTCTATGACTATAAATATAGAGTATCAAGAAGGCTATCTACTTTACTGTTTGTGAGACTGGTTGGGTAGGACTGAATACTCGGTCAAAACGGCGCATCAGTCCTTCAAGCGGGCCGACAGGAAGCCGCGCAATCAGCCAGCCCAGCAGTAGTGCCGCCACTCCGATAATCAGGTCGCCGAACGGAACGCCTTCGAGACTATGCCCGATTCCTATCAGATCAAGAATCCAGACCACCACAAACTGAATGGCATACATGGTCAGCGCCACGCGCCCGACTGCCGCAAAAGGCATTAATACAGCGGAAAATTTCTTCGTCACGAAGCATGCCAGTCCCAATACCAGAAACGAGATTCCCAGGCCTATAATCGTCTGGAATGACGAAGCGGTGTGCGGAGCCGACTGCAAAAGCATATGCCACATCGGTGGTTCCGTGTTAAGCGGCCAAATTGCGTATTCATCCGGCTGCATAGGAGCAATTCCCTGTGCGCTGATCAGCCATTGTTCAAAACGAAGGCTCCAACCTGGAAGCACAAAAGTGGCCAGCGTTTTGCCTATCACAAGCATAACAATACCGCTGCCTGCGAGTATGAGAGCTGTGCGTATCCTGGTGAGGTCAAAGCGGCCAATGGCCATGCCGGCAACAAATGCAGGAGTCAAGGCGAGAGCTGACATCGGACCTCCCGCGATATCACTAAGAAGATAAGCTTTCGAGAAAATGCTTGATCCAAGAATCATTAGTGGCGGGGCCGTCACGAGCAAAACTGCTGCTGTTGTAACAATTGTGCGGGTCGAACGGCGAAATAACATTAGTGCCAACACAAACATAGCTGCATAGGCAGGCAAAATGACACCATATGGAGTGTTCAGCATAATAAGCAAATATCCGATAATATCAACAAATACGGCGCGTGCCAGCATTCGCGCACGGAAAGCGGCCGTATCCGCTCCCCGATCCATCATGCGCTGTGCCATAATGGAATAAGATATACCCCCGCACAATACGAATAATAGTGTCGTGTTTCCGGAAACAATCGCAGAAACGTTTGGGTTCGATCCGAAGTGCTGCAAGTACATTCCCAGCACCGCCAGTCCTCGTACTGCATCAAGTGCTACAAGACGCCCGGTGCCCCGCCTTCTCCTCGACTCTTCTACAGAGCTTCGAGAAGGAATATCGCTTTGTGTACCGTCGTAGGATGTATTGGATATACCTGCTGTATCTACTGCTTTTTCATCCAATTTATTAGCAACCGTCTTTTCATCTACTTGATTTTCATTCAACTGGCTGTTTACGGAAGAAGCTCGTTTTTTAATATTTTCCTCTCCCTCATACTCTCTGACGAATCTGCTCATCAGCTTTATACTGCTTAGCAACTTGCATTCCTCCCTGAAAATACTGAATTCACATTTTTATCAACCTGGTTATGCAGAGGATTGATGTCACGCTATAGTCCAATATATCCTGCAGATGTCGCTAAAGTTTGATCAAGTTGTAAACAAAATGTCACAGTAGGCGAAACCGTTTTATCGCAAAAACAACCTTATTCGCAGTTGATCACTGGAATAAGGTTGTTTGCAATATCATTAAAAGTCACTCAGTATTTTCCGGCGACGGCATTAAAAATTGAATTGGCCAGTAGTCGGAATTGCTGCTGTGAATGAGCGCCATTGGTTAGATCATTGGAGAAAACAGTAAGATTCTTTTTGTTTTCCTTATAGGTGAAGGCCATGATCTTTCCTCTTGCGGCATCGTGACCTGGCCACCAGCCCGCTTTGAAGAAGTTTTCTTTATTACTAATGGTTGCAAGAACTTTTGCGGCTTTAGGTAGTTTCGTAATGTAAGAACCTGAAATGGTGTAGAAGTATTCTTCATTATCGTAAGGGGCTGTAATCACATGATCCTGTTTGACATTTGCCAGGAAGACCCCTTAGCATCTTTCCCACGTCGGTTCAGCAAGCGCAAATTGAGGAACCCGGTTTTTCACATTAGAAGGTTTAAGAACTTTGCCAACGGGTCTGTTATTGCCGAATGCCGTTATATCAAGATAGTATTTGGCTGCCAGCGGATGCAGATCGTCATAAGCCACTGCGAAGTCACCGGCTTCATAACCGGCTCCGCTCTTCATAAGCATGGTGACGTTTATTCTTTTTTTTAGCAGTTCATTGACCACTTAGATGGCTTCGTTATTTGTATTTCGGATTAACACATAGATGGAATGATACAGCATCTCTGTTACCGGAGAGGTTTTGTCCGCAAATACGCCAGCTTCTTTAACCGCATCACGTTCAAAACCGCGCAGATCCAGGAAATCCTGCACAATCTCACCTACTACGGAAGCATAGCTTTTCCGTCTGGACCGGTTCCTGGCTTACAGCGGCCGGCGCATCAGGCAAAGGTCGGGCTTTGACGTATCCGTCTTCCATGAAGCCAGAATCAAAACAAAGGCAATAACGATTACGGAAAGGCCTGCCTGGGTGCCCGACACCTGACCTGCGCATTGAAATCAGACAGGTCCAAAAAGTCCCAACAATAAAAAGAAATTTAAGGATTAGTGCTTGAAAAGAAGCTCTGTGCAGCAACGACTTCACAGAAGCTTCACTCTTGTTTAAAATTATTAGCTATTTCTTTTATGGAGTATCCTTGGACTAGGCGTAATTAAGTACAGTCCTTTGCTAGTCATTACTTACCATCAAAAAAATCCGATCGACTTCCTCTCGAATTTTCAAATCCAGGGTATCCCAGTGATAATCAATTAGTTCTCTATGTGAAGAGTATCCTCCCATCTTTTTTCATTTCTTAATAAATCTATAGCAAGATTTTTGGCAATTCTCAAAAGATAAAACGGATACGATCTTTGGGCCAGTCAAGGGAAGCACTTATAAACCGAATTAAAGCATTCGTGCAACAAATCTTCGGCATCCTGTTTGTTATGCACTATTCTCAAGGATTTCCAAAGAGTTCTGATTTATAAGATAAAAATAGATCCTCTAAATCTTTAATGTCCATATTTTGCTTATTCCTTCCGTTCTGTTTGGTTACAGTGTTCTCTTGACATAAATAACATAGAAATTTTTATCATCTGTCTCCTCAGGCTTTTGGACGAGCATTTGCTGATTCAAGTACTTTTCAACAAATGGCTGCATCTTCAATATCAGTAACATTTTTTAGAGAGGATTCGCTCCCTTTGGATTCGTTATTTAATTTGTCGGTTGATACTGTTTTTATTTTTTCTGCAAATTCAATCGTTTTTACTGGCTGTGGTTTACTACTGAAGATGTCAGAGAGTTTTAAAATATTTAGAACAATACAAATGATAATAATAAACAGTAGTCTTCTTCTCTTAATCCGATGAGCTCTGGTTCTATTATGCGTATAGCTTTTTTCAATAGTATATGTTTCTCCAAAATCTAGAAGCAGTTTACGTTTTATTTTGCGACCATGTGCCAATAAAATTATTCGTATCTCAATGCATCTATAGGCTTCAAGCTTGCTGCTTTATAAGCTGGATATACCCCGAATAGAATGCCTGTACCTGCGGAGCTGAGAAACGAATATATGATAGGCGAGACCGTAAATTGAATGGCCATATGAGAAGTTGCTTCAATTATTTTGGATGCTGCTATACCAGTAACAACCCCGAGGATACCACCCATTAGACCGAAGATAACTGCTTCTGACAGAAATTGAATCATAATATCTCTTGGCTTGGCACCGATAGCTTTTCGAATCCCGATTTCTCTCGTACGCTCTATAACTGAAACCATCATAATATTCATAATTCCGATTCCCCCTACCACGAGCGATATCGCGGCTACACCTCCCAGCAAGTTGCTCATGATTTTATCTACACCGAAAGCTGCACCTACTGCTTCGGACAGACTTGTAACTTGAAATTGATCCGGTTCTGAAGGTTTTAGCTGGTGCGTCACACGCAAGCTTTCCAATATGTCTGAATGAGCCTGATCCATCAAAGCTGGTGACTTGGCGGACACATCCAGAGTGACAATATTCTTCTCACCCAAACGGTTCATCATAGTGGTAGCAGGGATATAAATTTGATCATCACTACCGTAGCTTAAGTTCGTAACTGGCTGAGTATCCAATACTCCGATCACTTTGAAAGGGATCTGTTTAACTTGAAACGTTCGTCCTAATACATTTTGGGTATCTCCACCAAAAAGACGTTGAACCGCTTGGCTTTCAAGGACGGCGACATTCATGCGTTTATCCATCTCATCGTTGGTAAATGTTCTACCCTCGGCAAAGGAAACCTTTTTGACCTTATAGAATGAAGCGGAAGTCCCTACAATAGTGGCGTTATAGTTATATCGCCCCCACGTAGCTTTTGAATTGCTCGTTATATTTGGCATTAATGCATCTATAGACTTCTTTTGTTCCAACGCCTCGATATCAGCCCACGTAAATGAGGCCAAGTTGCTCACAATGACTTCTTCTTCAGTCATTGGCATGGCTGGAGCAACCATAAGCACGTTATTTCCTAATTTGTCGATTTCCTCCTTAATACTGGCCTTAGATCCATTTCCGATTGCCATAATGGCAATAACCGCCGCTACCCCAATAATAATACCGAGTATCGTTAAAAATGAGCGCATCTTGTTGGTGGTTAAGCTATTCATAGATACACGGATTGTTTCCATCAAATTCATAGGCTTACCATCCTTGATGAAATTCGTCTATTCGTAATACGCTCATCTCGTTCAATATTACCATCCCGAAAACTAATCAATCGTTTGGCATATTCAGCAATTTCCAGCTCATGCGTGACCAAGACGATGGTTTTTCCCAGCTCATTCAAGCCTTGGAACAGCTCCATAATCTCGACGCTCGTCTTCGTATCCAGTGCTCCCGTAGGCTCATCCGCCAGCAGAATAACAGGATTATTCACCAATGCTCGGGCAATGGAGACACGTTGCTGCTGACCACCAGAAAGCTCATTAGGCTTGTTATACATTCGTTCTGCAAGACCAACGCTACGTAGTGCCTCCACGGCTCGTTCCCGGCGTTCCTTGGCAGGTATACCTGCATACATCATAGGTAGCTCTACATTTGCTAATGCTGTAGTTCGGGGAAGTAGATAGAATTTCTGAAACACAAAACCCAGTTTCTGATTTCGAATCTCCGAAAGCTCGTTCTCACGAGCATCCAATATGGAGTACCCATCCAGGTAGTACTCTCCGGTATCGGGATGATCAAGACAACCAATGACATTCATCATGGTAGACTTGCCCGAACCAGAAGGTCCCATAATGGCAACAAATTCACCTTCGCTAATAGATAAATTAACACTGCGCAGAGCCTGAATCTTCTGACCGCCTACCTCATACATTTTTTTCAGTTCTTTAATTTCGATAACAACTTTATGGGATTGATTTTCTCTCATTGTGCCTGACCCCCATCAGGGTCTTGACCCTCTTGACTGCCATTGGAACCAGCACTACCACTCTGAGGTGGAATAACAATGGTCTCGCCTTCCTTGACACCGGACTTGATTTCGGCCTGATCCGCTGTATAGACACCTAGCTTCACTGGCCTGAATTCATAATCTGCAGGGTTAGCCGGGTTCTTCGCTACATATACTCCATCCACTCCACCTTCGGATCTCAATGCGAACAGTGGCACTGTAAGCGTATCTTTGTGCTCAGCCAACTGGAGCGATACATCTATATTCATCCCTGACTGTAGCTTTATTTTTTGGCTATCTAAAGATAATTCAATTTTGTATGTAGTCACATTGGATTCAGTAACCGGCTCTGGAGATACAAAGAGGACTTTGCCTTTAAATTGTTTGTCCGGGAATGAACTTGTGTGCATCGTAGCCTGAAGCCCAGTCCTCATTTTAGCAATGTCACTTTCGTTAACCTTGGCACTAACCTTCATAATGCCTGTATTAGAGTTGTTCATAACAATAAAAGGTGCTGTAGGACTGGTACCCACATCGCCGTTGACCTTCATGATTATTCCATCCCATGGCGCTGTAGCCTGTAATTTGTTCAGGACACTTTTCTTCTGTTCCAATTCCGTTTCCGCCTGTTGTAAAGAAGCCTGTGCGGATTGAATGTTGGAAGCATCAGGCGGGGACTGTGCAGCTCTTAATTGTATTAAAGCTGTTTTATAGCCCATTTCCGCCTCCTCAATCGCCTGAGCTTGGCGGTTCTTTGCCTTTTTATATTGAAGTTCAACATTATTCATATCCAATTTTTCCTTATCCAGGTTTTGCTTGGCCGTCGCCAGGTCACTTTCTGCAGCTGCATCATTCTGAACTAGATAAACCTGGTCATCATAATCCTTTTGTGCTTTATCCAAAGTCACCTTGGCCGCCTCTTTTTGTGCAGTGGCTTCCTCTAAATCCATCCCGTCCTTGGCTGTTTTAATCGCCATCTGTGCCTTTAAGACATTTGCCTTCTGGAGCTCAATATCACTGGACTTCGGTCCACGCTTGGTTTCCTCCAGCTTGGCTCGGGCTATCGCTACATTGGACTCAGCATTTTTAATTTGTAACCTGGAATCGGAATCATCCAAACGAGCCAGCACCTGACCAGCCTTGACACTATCTCCTGCTTTGACATTGACAGCAATGAGCTTGGCACCCTCGACATTTGTAAAATTAATATTCACTTCCTTAGATGCCTGAACGGTCCCAGTCACTTTAAGCGACTCGGTCATGTTTGTTTTCTGTACCTGTACGATCTGGTTCACAGGACTCTCCACGGGCTTTTCCTGCCCCTTTTTCATATAAACAAAACTTCCAATTCCCGCTATAATAACCAAGACAAGAATACCTATGATCCCTTTCAATCTTTTTTTCCTTCTTAACACTTGCAAAGCATCTTTCTTTTCTGTTTCCGACAATGTTATATCCCCTTAAAATGTATTTTTTCTAAAACCTATACGCTCCACGGCTTGTTTAAAGCATGTTGCAGCATTGTCATTTGAACAATTAGTTCATCCTTATTCCGTTCAATTTGCTTCACTTTTAACTGATTCGTGGCGACCTCTGTACCTGTAGCAAATCCTCGTTCCTTTTTTTTACGAGATATATCTAATACTTTATTAGTGTTCTGCAGATTACTTTGCATTTGTTCGTATTGTTCATAACTCTGCTGTAAGTTAAAGTACATACTCTTCAGTGTTTCTGCTAATTGGTCCTTGGTATTTTCCAATCCGCCTTCTGCTGAATCTACTTCAATCTGTTTAATTTCATAATCATCATTTCCTGAGTTCCACGTGTAATATTTAACTTCCATCTTTGCCAGCTTGACAGCCTCCTCCTGCCTCCATACCGAAGGACTCGCCGAGATGGCACGCGTCACAAGCGTATCTAAATTCGTGTTATCCATCTTCCGGTAAACAGGTCGATCAACCAGTTCATACACCGTACCTTGAGGTTGCCCCATTTGCGTATTTAGTGAATCCATCGCTTTTCGAAGCGCAGCTTTTGCAATCTCTACATTCTTTTGTGCTTCTAGTCGATTCTGAATAATGGTGCTTTGATCACCTGGAGAAATTTTCCCACGGTTGGCTTTCGCCTCAGCAGCTTTTTCCTCCAATAACGCAAGCGTAAGTGCATCCTCACTGCTCTTCACTTTGTTATCAGCCAGAAGTACATCATAATAGTTTTTCATTGTAATGTAGTCTGTCTGATCTTGGGCTAGCTCGATTTGCTTCTTGGATTCGAGATAAGAAACCGTCGATGAGGCATACCCCTTCCAAGCTGAGCTACTAGCCGCATCTTCCTCACCGTTGCCTGTACCTGCCGGAATAAAATCCAAATTCTTACCTGCATTTTTTAGGTTAATCCGGTTACGATCTATCGTTTGCTGGGCTTCCTTCAAGCTAAAGCTATTTGATCGTGCCCATTGCTGGGCTTGACTCAGTGTTAATTTCACACTTGTATTGGAAGACTGCTGCTGCGCCTCTTCTGCTTGAACAAAGGACGCTGATAAAGAACTGGCCGATAAGGCCAATAGCAATAAAATCAACATGTGTTTTTTCATAGAACCGCCTTCTTTCCAATTTTTATATCTTTATATAAATACGTTGTTATACGAATCTTATATTTTCCTCAATATTAAAAGTATAAGATGGAATGATACTAAATATTTTTAACGTTATAAGAGGCCAAATTGCGTATTCATCCGGCTGTGCAGGAGCAGCTCCGTGCACACTTACCAGCCATTATTCAAGGTGCAGACTCCAATTCGGAAGTACATAAGCAGCCAGTGTTGTACGAATAACAAGCATAACGATACCGCTGCCTGTGAGTAAGAGAGCAGTTCGCATCCTGGTGAGAGCAAAGCGACCAATGGCCATACCAGTAACAAATGCAGGAGCCCAGGCGAGAGCAGACATCGAACCTCCCGCGATATCACTAAGAAGATAGGCGCTCGAGAAAATGCTTGATCCAAGAACCATTAGCGGCGGGGCCGTCACGAGCAAAACTGCTGCTGTTGTAACCATTGTGCGGGTCGAACGCTTTTGGAATAAACAGTATCCTTAATTCTTGTCTCCTCCACATACTCTCTGACGAATCTGCTCATCAGCTTTATACTGCTTAGCAACTTGCATTCCTCCCTGAAAATACTGAATTCACATTTTTATCAACCTGGTTATGCAGAGGATTGATGTCACGCTATAGTCCAATATATCCTGCAGATGTCGCTAAAGTTTGATCAAGTTGTAAACAAAATGTCACAGTAGGCGAAACCGTTTTATCGCAAAAACAACCTTATTCGCAGTTGATCACTGGAATAAGGTTGTTTGCAATATCATTAAAAGTCACTCAGTATTTTCCGGCGACGGCATTAAAAATTGAATTGGCCAGTAGTCGGAATTGCTGCTGTGAATGAGCGCCATTGGTTAGATCATTGGAGAAAACAGTAAGATTCTTTTTGTTTTCCTTATAGGTGAAGGCCATGATCTTTCCTCTTGCGGCATCGTGACCTGGCCACCAGCCCGCTTTGAAGAAGTTTTCTTTATTACTTATGGTCGCAAGAACTTTTGCTGCTTTAGGTAGTTTTGTAATGTAAGAACCTGTAACGGTATAGAAGTATTCTTCGTTAGCGTAAGGGGCTGTAATTACATTATCCTGTTTGACATTCGCTAGGAACACCCCTTCGTATCTTTCCCATGTCGGTCCAGCAAATGCAAATTGAGGAATTGAGTTTTTCACGTTATCCATTCCCATATTTCCATAAGCAATGTAAGGCTTTCCTTTCTCGACAAGTTTATCGGAATCGAATGTATTCACCAGCACATCGGCATGTTGCTGATCATCGGTCACTTTAAAACCGAGATTTTTGAGCACATAAGCTGGTTCACCGAGAGCGGCTACCGTAGAAGGTTTAAGAACTTTGCCAACAGGTCTATTATTGCCGAATGCCGTTACATCAAGATAATACTTCGAGGCCAGCGGGTGCAGATCATCATAAGCCACTGCAAAGTCGCCCGCTTCATATCCTGTTCCGCTTTTGGATAGCATTGTAACCACTTTGCCGGATTTAAGCAATTCATTAACCGTTTTGATGACATCGTTATTGGTGTTTCGGATTAAAACATAGGCAGAATGATTCGGCATTTGTGTTGCCGGAATCGATACGGAAGTCACCGGAGAAGTTTTGCCCGCAAACACTCCGGCTTCTCTAATCGCATCACATTCAAATCCTCGTAGGACTGGAAAGTCCTGTACAATCTCGCCAGCTACGGAAGCATAATCTGAGACATCAATACCATCATATAAAACCATGTTTGCAATGCCGTGTGTGGCCTGATGCATATTTATGATAAATGAACCTGCAGGGTAGGTCTTGCCAGCAGCACTTACAGCTTTTGTCGAGCGTTCAACCTTTACTCCATTGCGGATAAAATATTCAATCATCCGGTAGGCTTCCAGCGGATTTTTTTGAAGACTTTTATCAGTCGGCAAAACGTAATATTCAGGGAAAAATTTCTTATTACCGTGACGCGGGCGGCCAATGACTTGATTTTTTGCATTGACTAGATACCGATCTACGGCATGATCATCCATATTATTAATTCCACGTTCATATATTTTCAGCTGGTTCAAAAATAACTTTTCTTTCTTTTCCATAACATAATCGGTTGCTGCAGCGACACTATAGTACAATGCTTTGGTCGACTCCTCATTCGATTCAGGTGTTTCCAGCGTATGTCCCATTGCACCATGGTGCATGGCGAAGACAGCTGTATAGGCTGGAGATGCATCGTCCCATCCCGAAGCAGTTCCTTTGGAAACATATTTAGGATTTTCGGCCGTTTTACGATGTTCTTCATAAGGAATATGGTAGTAATCATACTTCGTGTTTGCAATACCTGCTTCACCCATCACTTTTGCCTGTTCTACCATGTTATCAATAAGCAAATCGTATTCAATATTCGGATTGTGAGGCGGTGTGGTAGGCTCAATCAGAAAATTCTTATCAAACCCATGCAGATCTAGGAAAGAAATCGGCGACCATCTGGCGATTTGCTCTGTTATACTGCGTGTTTCAGGCTGAGTTTGATATGAATTATCCCGATTCAAGTCAAAATCGACAGCATTTGAACGTTCGGTATGAACCCTTCCATCCGGATTCTCCGTATACAGGAACAGGAAAAATACATGATCAAGCGCATCATCCAAATTCAGAGTTACCGTACTCGATTTTCCATTGGACGAGGTAGTTTTGTACGTAACATTTTTATCGAGGGCCATTGTCTTAAAATAATTGATAATCGCATCAAAGCCCGGCGCTTCATTTGGATGAATATTGTTGATCCAGATGGGCACTTGATAATCTCCGAATGCACCGGATTTAATATCGTTCTCCAGCTTTGCAGGATGATTCAGCATGTCAGGATGAGTTACATTCTGATATTTGTCAATCGTTGCTTTATCTTTGGCAAGCACAGTCATATAAATATCGCGGCCTTCAACGGATTTGCCGATCGATATCGTCTTAATGTATCTGTTGTTTTTTTGAGCTGCCTGTGCCGTAATCGCATCAATCTCCGGCTTCAGTTCATCATAGGTACGGAAGCTGTCGTATGGGACCAACTTAATGGGGGCATGGGCAACGGTTTTGCCGTTGACTGCTGCAGCCAGTTCATAGGTTCCCATCAATGATGCGTACAGTGGACGCTGCAGACTCGGTTCGGCAAGATTCTCCGTACCGTAAGCAAGACCGAAATTGATATTTGCAGTGACTTCTCCGTTTTCTGCTTTTATCTGAGTAACTGTGATAAAGGGGGCGCCATTATAATCGCCATTCTTGTACGATTTCCATTCCGATAATGGCTTTCCACCATATGTCCAGCGTATTTTCTTTATATTGGTCCCCTTCGGAAGTTTAAATCTAGCTTTAATTGTTCTTTTCTTCGTCATGGATGCTACATTGTTATCCAATTTCAGTGTCCGGGTATTTTCACCTTGCGTTGAAATTGTTTTTGTTGGTTGACTCTGTTTATCGTTCAATAACGTGCTTTTTGCACGCTGTGCAGCATCAGCCATAGCCATGTGCGGAGCAGTGATCTCCAGAAGCATGGCGGCGGATATGGTTAACGCCAAGCAGAACTTTACTATCGGTTTTGTACCCATTCTTTTTCCCCCTATTTATAACCGAAAGACCATGTTGTACTCTTCTTTATTCACAAAGAGCATTTAACAGACTATTGTCCGGCAAATGATGATTTTATATATTGTCCAATCCTATTCAAAATCTGTTTTCTACTTTTGTTCGGAAGGATTGTCTGTAATCGAGTTAGAAGCGTCGGAGTTTATGATACTTTGCACAAATTGCTTCAAATCCGTTCGACTTTTTACGTCCAGAACAGCCGCTCTGCCAACATAGGTTTCTTTTAACAGCTTCATTGGCGGTATTTGTTCATTTCCCTGTAATGTACTTTGATACCCTACCGAAGCCAAATTCCACATATCAGAGACTGACAAATTGGTATCGATATACGGACTGATTTCCTCTAGAATGGAAGGAAACTTCATAATGGAAGTCGTTGTTTTTACCTTCTCGGCTAATGCCGTAATCAATTGCCGCTGTCTTTTTGTTCTGGAATAATCGGACATGGCATCATGACGAAAACGGACATATTGAAGCGCCGTTTTGCCGTCGAAATGCTGCTGTCCCTGCTTTAAATTAATATCATACTCATGCTGATCGGCTTTGCTCTCATAGTACATATCCTTTTCGACATAAAAATCGAGTCCGCCTACAGCATCCACGAGTTTAATAAACCCCTGGAAATCCGTATATACATAAAAATGAACAGGCACCCCCAGCAATTCGCTGACTGCTTTCATCGCCGTATCTGGCCCATGCGTAACAGCGGTATTAATTCGATTTTTGCCGTACCCGGGAATATCCGTATAAGTGTCTCGAAGAATCGAAAATACATGAATATGCTTATTGGCAGGATTCAATGAAACGACCAACATGCTGTCGGATCTGGGTACCTCGCCCTTGTCACTTCCACGGGCATCCACACCCATCAGCAGAATGTTGACAGGCTCGGTTCCCTCCCACTCCGGAGCTTCCAGAGCTTCGGCATTATCGGTGCTTACTTTAATGAACGAGGAGTTTGCCGGTGTTTTGTTAAGTCCTTCTAATCCTTTGTAAATGGACAAGAAATAGTAAAAGACAAAGATTACAGCAGCGACCACAAGTAACAATGTTACAGTCAATATCCTCTTTTTCCTCTGTGTCATGTCATTCTTCCTTTCTGGATGATGAACGCCCCTGCCCCTTTCTGTATTTAAGATTTTTGCAAGGCTGCTACGAGAAGTGAAGTGTAGTATCGGCTACCATCTGGTTTTAAATGGACGCCATCTCTATAAAAATATTCATCTTTGCCTACACTAGCCGAATACCAGTCCACCACGCTGACGTTACTGTATTCACCAGCGACCTGTGCAATCGTGTCATTCGCCGTGTCTTGCCAGCCTTTCGGCACCCGGGTGGTAACCAAGATTACCTGTCTGGCTCCAGAAAGGGATTGCAGTACGTCGCGCAGTTGGTCTTTGCTAAACGGACCGTTGGTGCCGAGTTCGATAATGACCTGGTCTCCCAGTTTGCCTTGGGCGGACAATTCATTAATGACTTTTATAGCTTGAGACATCTGCCGGCCAACCTTGCCGTCAACCGTCATATTCGGAAGCTGCTCTTTTAAATAAGGCTCAATTCCGACCGTAACCGAATCTCCAATCATCGTGACGCCCTCGCCGTTTAAGGAAGCGGATGGTTGAGCTTGTTCTCCGCTGGTGCTGGAAGCCGCACGCTTTTGTGCAGCGGGCTGCATCGCATCAAGATTGTATAGAGAAGAATCCTTGCTGCGTGATTCGTTATCATCCGAATTTTGCTTTGCGTGCATATGGAGGCCGATGGCTCCTAAAGCGATAAGGATAACCATAAAACCCCCTAATGTTTTTACCATCCATCCATTTTTTTTGTTCATACCTAGTTCATCCTTCCCTTTAACATGCTAGTAGGTTTTATCTTGTTTGATAGCATCAATCAAAAACGAGGCATAATACTGAGCGCCTTCTGGTTTAAGATGAACACCATCGTCATAAAACAGATCGTTGCGGTTTTCGCTGGCCGAATACCAGTCGATAAGCCGGACATTTTGAAATTCACCAGCAATTTCACGTAGATTGTCATTTACGGTATTCTGCCACCCTCTCGGTACTCTGGTCGTTATCAGATAAATGTGCCGGGAATCCTGCAGTGAAGCCAGCAAGGACTTCAGTTGACTC
This sequence comes from Paenibacillus sp. FSL R10-2748, assembly GCF_038005565.1. Taxonomy (NCBI): domain Bacteria; kingdom Bacillati; phylum Bacillota; class Bacilli; order Caryophanales; family Paenibacillaceae; genus Paenibacillus; species Paenibacillus sp. FSL R10-2748. Next base: position 232,060 of record NZ_JBBOTK010000005.1, on the reverse strand, counting down.
TGGTTAAAAACGCCGTTGGTGCCGAGTTCAATAATAATTTTATGGCCAAGTTTGCCCTGTGCCCGCAGGCCATCAAGCACATCCTCGGCCTGTGACATTTGCCGTCCCACCTTGCCATCTATGATGATACCGGGAAGCTGTTTTTCCAGAAACGGGGCGGCATCCAGAATGACAGAATCTCCAATCGCCGTGACCCCCTCTCCTTCTGCGGAATGGCCTGTATTTTCAGCGGAATGATTTTCAGCGGAACAGCCGGATTGCAGCGTTTCTGTCTGGACGGATTCCCGGCTTACAGTTGCTGGCGCATCGGGTACAGGATCTGGTGAATCCGTCTTCCATGATGTCAGGACCAGAATGATGGCGATAACAATTACGACAAGACCTAGTTGGCTGCCAGCGCCTGATCTGCGGAGTGATTTTAGGCTGGTCCCAAAGGTCCCGCGGCGGATGGGCTCTTCGATGTATCTGTAGGAAAGACCCGCCATTATGAAACTGACCATTACCTGCAGAGCAATGCGCATATAGCTGGCATCTTCGGTACTTACCGCGGGACTTGATAAAATAATGACCGGATAATGCCATATATACAGACTGTAAGATCGCTTACCGATCCAGCTTAGAGGCCGGCAGCCGAGCAATCGTTCCAGTCGATTGGCCGGATGAACAAGTACAGCAATAACAACTGCAGTAATGAGTGATAAATAAAGAAAACCGCCGCGATACAGCGAATCATCAAACTGGTTGGTCTGACCGATCAGGATAAACAGCATTACAATGCCCAGTACGCCAGTCATATCCAGCGTGGTCCGGGACGAAGAAGATACATTGTCGCTCAGTCTCCAGCTGGGCCAGATTACCGCCAGAGCCGCTCCGATTAAAATGGCAAACGCCCGCGTGTCCGTCCCGTAATACACCCTGCTTGGATCTGTTCCGGGTTCGTATATAACGGCCATTGCTATGGCGGATACGGCGGCGCAACCCAGAATGTATAACATCAGTCTGCCTCGTCGCGGTGCAAGGCACAGACCGATCAGTAGAACAAGCGGCCAGATTACGTAAAACTGTTCCTCAATGGAAAGCGACCAGAGGTGCCCGATTGGAGAAGGCGGGCCAAAGCTCTCAAAATAGGAAACATGATGAAAAATGAGATACCAGTTGTTTACGTAAAAAAGCGAGGATACAAAATTTCCTCTTAATTCCTGCAGTCTGGAGAAATCGGTAATTAAAAACCAAAATGCCACTACAGTCATCATAAAGATCATTGCTGGCAGTAGTCTGCGCAGTCGTCTTATCCAGAATTGCACAATAGAAAAACCGCTGCGCGTCCTCCATTCAAAAAGGATCTGATCCGTAATCAGATATCCTGACAGGACGAAGAAAATCTCCACTCCCAGCAGCCCACCCTCTGCCCATCTGAAATGAAGATGATAAGCAATAACAGCAAGCACGGAGATGGCCCTTAGCCCATCCAGACCGGTCATATAACGTTTTATGGGTTGATTCAGGTGCAGATTCCGGTTTCCATTCACTATGGTCCATTCCTTGTCCTTATAGGCTAATAGTCTTGCTTCATTTACTTACTATAGAAAAAAGATGTCGCTAAAGTTTGATCAACATGTAAACAAATTGTCACAACGGTTGCAAAAAGAAAAACCTTATTCCGGCTGAACAACCGAAATAAGGTTTTTGACATATACAAATATGGCGATCCTAATCACTATTTCAATTCAATGATCAATGACTCCTTGCTAGGAGAATCCGTTGGCGCAGTCTGCGAGGAATCCAATTGCTTTTGTCCTTGAAGCAGTACACTTTTATTGTTCGGATTCCAGTACATATGCGTCGGCAAAATTCCGCGATACACCGGTTCGTTGTACAGTATATTTCTTCCTTGTACCTTGCCTACGTAAGTGACATTTTGATCATACACGGTGTATGCGATATTTTTCCTGTCAGGCGAGAATTCAAAATCAAGCACTTTTTCCAGAATGACGGAGAGCTCGCCGTTTCGCTGATCATATTCGTACAATGAACTATCCGTTCCGAGAAACACAAACTGGTCGTTATTCATCCAGGCTACTGAATCTCCACCAAACTGACGCTCGTATTGAAACTCAATATTCTTCCCGGAAACCTTCCCCATGGTTAGCACCTTTTTCTGACCTTGTTTTGCACGAAATAACTGCAGCAGTACGCTGCGACCATCATTTGCAATGTTAACACTCAAAAGCGTGTCTCCCTTTAGGATACCTTTTAACTGATATTTGCTGGAAGTTTGAGCCCCCATATCGTAGATGTACAGGCTATCAGCTCCATTATCAACCGGGTTTTCTACCAGGTAGCCGATATACGAACTGTTGGCAGACCAGGAAACATATTGTACATAAGAATCGTTTCTGGTACTGATCCTGTCTATTTCCTTTTCTTTGCCATCCTGCAAGGAAATAAGCTTTAAGGTTGTCTCCGAGGAAGATCGAGAGAATTCACAAATATATTTACCATCGGGAGAAAGTATAGTATTGGAAGTTACATTGCCGATTCCGGGTATGGCCTTGCTCTGCTCATACGGATAAGTTAAACGTTCCAGCGTGCCTCGCTTCAGTATGGTCATGGCTCCGAACGAAGCGATGACAGCATCTGCAGACGACCAGCCCAGCAGCTGACCCGTATTCACAAAACGATCCGGAAGCCGATATATTCTTTGGACCTGAAACGGCCGAGAGCTTTGATCGGCACTGGAAACTTCATTGCTGTCGGTGATGACGACGGTCTCTGTTTTTGGTTCTGAACCGCATCCTGACAGCAGTAATACCACAAGAGATACGACCAGCAGCATTACAAAATATTTATATTTATTGCCCATTATTTATTCTCCGTTCCCCGCGGTTTCCAGAGCTTTAAATTCCACCGTTACGATTGTTTCATTATGCTCGTTTGTAATCATGATGGAACCTGCAAATTCTTCAACGATGGATTTCACAATACTGAGCCCCAAGCCTACACTGCCTTCTTCCGCGCTGTCGGAATAAGCCGGGTAAAATGGTTGTAACAAGCGTGACAGATGTTCTGCCTCAATCGGATCGCTTGGATTGCTGAAGATCAAGCGGATCTTTTCTTCTGACCGCACCGCTTTTACCGATACTGCCGAAAACGGCAAACTGTATTTTATCGCATTATCTATCAAATTGATGAACAGCTGTCTAATTCTGTCCCCATCGGCCAACATGATCAATTCCTCACTAATCTCATATTCAATGGTCTTTTTATAGCGCTGTGCCCGGATCACCATCGATTCACACACATCCCGTAGGATCAGCCCGATATCCACCCGATCAAGCTCATTGATCATGATATTTTTGCGTGAAACTTCCAGCAGTTTTAGCACCATCGCATGTAGGCGCCTGCTCTCCTCGATAATATGATTCATTCCTTTATCAAAAAAAACACGATCTTTCTCACCGTTCAGCCTGATCAGCTCTGCATATCCTAAAATGGAGGTTAATGGCGTTTTCAGTTCGTGAGTAATATTGTCAAAAAAGCGCTTTTCCTGCTGGTGAAGTTGCTTCAAATGGTCCCGGTCCTTCTCAATAATATGAATCTGTCTACTAATTTGATCAATCATATCATTAAAATTTTCGGCCAATCGGCCAATTTCATCCCTGCGTTTAAAATGAAGGCGGATATCCAGATTCCCGTTTTTCACCTCGGTGGATGCTTGCGTCAGTCTGGTCAGCGGGATGGTAATATGCCTGGAAAGAATATAGGAAAACAGAAAGGCTGCCGCAAAAATCGCCAAGGCAATATAGAGAGTAATCTGCCGAATCTGTCCGGTTTGTTCGTAGAGTGAGCTGAAATCTTTGTAAAAACGCAGTATGCCCACCTTTGAACCGTCTATAACAACCGGATAGGAGAAAAGGACAGTCGTCTTATTACGATTATAAGTAATGCTGTACGCTGTATTGCCATCAATCGCCTGCTGTAGATCGCTTTGCATTTGCTGCTGAAATAAGGAGCTGTCCGGGGCATAAAGCAATTTGCCTTTCACCGTATATACGCCAACACTGCTGTCCGTGGTATGGTTCAGATCAGTTGCTATCTCCCTGGCAATCTCTCCAAAATACAGCTCATTGCTGCTGAAATGGTTAATCAGGAAAGCCTGGCGCACATACACATTGCTATTGTTTTTCAGTCCGACCAATTCGGAGGTAACCAAATTCTGATTGCTTGTCCGGATAAATTCCTTGACTGTCTGATTAAGCACGACAAAAGAAAACGAAAAAATCAGAAAAAAACCGATCAGAAATTTGATGCTGATTTTACGTATCATGCTTATCCACCCATTTTTTTAAATTTGTACCCGATTCCGAAGACGGTAGTAATGTATCCAGTGGCATCCAGCTTTTTGCGGAGTCTTTGGATATGCGTATCAACCGTACGGGTATCTCCGGCAAAATGATAACCCCATACCAGATCAAGCAGTTCGGAACGTGTAAAGTTTCTGCCCGGATGTTTAACCAGCATCATAAGCAGGTCAAATTCCTTGGGGGTCAATTCAACGGGACGGCCCTCTTTTTGGACAAGCCGTTCTTCTTCGATCACTTCAATATTTTCAAACCTAATGACGGCTTTCGCGGCTTCTTCCCTGTCCGGGCTGCTCGCCTGCTCCACTCTGCGCAAAATGGTTCGAATGCGTGCAACAACTTCGCGCAGATCAAAAGGCTTGGTAATATAATCATCGGCACCGAATTCAAGGCCGAGAATCTTATCGGTAATATCCGATTTGGCCGTAATCATGCAAATCGGTATGTTATAGTCCATAGTCACCTTTTTGCAAATATCTAGACCGCTCTGGTCAGGCAGCATCCAATCCAGCAGCAGCAAATCGGGCTGAAACGACTGCAACTCATGCATTCCCGCTGCTCCGCTGGCCGCTGTGCGTGTCTGGAACCCCTCCATAGAAAGCCCGTACGAAAGCAAGTCGGCAATCGGGGCATCATCTTCAATAATAAGAATCTTTGCTTTATTCATAGCAATCCTCATCTCTATTTTTAATACGGCAGGTTTATGACATTGTCCATTATATTAATCATTCAGGGGAAAACAATCAAATGTATATTGTAAATGTTTTTACGTAAAAAACCACGCGCAAATGACTGCGCATGGTTTTGATTACAGCATAGAGAGCTATGAAATATTCGGAAACAAAAGGAGGCTGCTTTAGCGATCCAATAAATTCAAGGAAAATACCATCACATGTTTCCAGCAAGTATGACATCTTACAAACTAGTAATTATTAAACAAACTATTTCTCCCGTTTAGACTCGGTGCATACTACAATTAATCTTAATTATAATTGCAGATAATTTTTATTCAGTAATTCCTCTTCTAATAGTTACTCACATGTGTGGTGTCATAATTAATGATAAAACAACAGCAGAATACATGCATTATTTGAGGATCATTTTCATAATTAATGAGAACTCATTGACTCGAAGTTATTAGATCTGCCCTAATTTTCATATTTCATGAGAATATCCACAACTCTAAAAATGAGTATTTATACAATCAATAATTTGTATAACTTCTTCTTTGTCAATTATGATGATTTTTCTCGTTTAATCTGAAAATTTTTTCATTAAATATGACACCTCTCTTCGGACGATAAAGTTGTGTACTAGCGAGTCAACTAAAATTTGTGCGATAAACAATAAAATTGAGTACCAAAATCCAATATCTTTGATAAGGAATTCTCCATCTTTTTTATATATTTTTATTAATTGGTTCAGAACAAAGGACCTTTGGACCATATTTTCACAAAAAAAACCAAGCTGACGATTATAAGATGGACTTTTTCTTGTATAAAAAAAGAGTCTGCCCTTGGGCAGACCCGATACAAATGAACAGTCTCGTGCAAGTTGTGCTCAGATAGATTGAACCTGCTGGATGGAGGCTGTTTCAATTCGGATTAATGAAAGCGCATGCTCTACCGATGCCGCTGCTTCTTTGGGGGTACTCCCCCCTCCCAAAAAATATCCTATATAGTTTTTGTTGCTAGTCGCCGGGACGAGCTCCGAGTGTTCTCCTACATCTAAACTGATTCGATGGATTCCATCCATATGCTCCGCCTCGTTTACTCCATTGACGCTCATAATGACGACCTTTCCTTCCACTTGTGGCAGCAACAATTTTATGCAGCAGAACGGATATTTCACCTTCTCTTTCACATAAGGAATGTCGAGCAAATGACACACGGTAGCACGCTGCATGTTGACGCCTGTGGTTAGCCGAACCATATCCCAAATTTGATTGCCACCGTATCGTGTGTGAGACTCGATAATGTACGGTATGCCTCGCCGTAGCTTGATTTCTGTATGTGAGGGGCCTTCAAGATGTCCAATGGAAGTGAGTAAACTGCATACCGTTTCTTGAATAGCCTCTCGATCTTCCATTTTCAAAGGTGCGGGTAACAGGTGACCAGCCTCTATGAAATAAGGCATTACCACCTCTTTGGTTGTGATTGCAAGCACTTCGTGCCTTCCATTAGTCGTCAGCACCTCAACGCTGTATTCTTCCCCGTCGTCTATATACTCCTCAATCACCAGCGTACCATCCAATATATATTCATCCTGCTGTGTGCTATGACGCAACGCGTCTTCAATCTGTTCGAAAGAGCGGATAATTGAAATCCCCCCCCTACCTTACTGGGCTATTCAAAAATATCTCTTGATAATCGTATAAGATGGACTTCTTTGTTTTCTTGTTTTCGGCCGATTATTTCGTGATAAAGTCAAAATGATCAGCGTTAAAGTTCAATTCCCTCACCAGCTTCAAGAACTACCCCTACCCCGGTCGGCAGTAACGAAACAAAGAAATGGGGGTCTTGCTTAATGAACGGAAACGTGTCGAAATGGATCGGTACAACCTGTTTGGCCTGAAGCCATTCTGTAGCCACTGCGGCGTCTTCTGGACCCATAGTGTGATTGTCCCCGATGGGTAGAAAAGCCAGGTCAATTGCATTGCGTTCTCCAATCACCTTCATATCGTAAAACAGGCCTGTGTCCCCGGCATGAAACAGCGTTTTGCCTTCGGCGGAAAACAGTATTCCCGTGGGCATCCCCGTATAGATAATTGTTTTTGTTTCTTTGTATACATGACTTGAACTATGAAAAGCTTGTGTCAATTTTACTTTCCCAAAGTCAAATGTATACGCTCCGCCGATGCTCATTGCATGTGTACGTACGCCTTCCCATCCGAGCAGGTCCGCCAGTTCTGCCGAAGCAATAACCAGCGCGTTGTTACGTTTGGCAATCTCTACGGTATCTCCCACATGATCGCCGTGCCCATGGGTTAACAGAATCACATCCGTCTTTACCGTGGATGCATCCAGGTCCGTATTGGCGTTCCCTGTAATAAACGGATCGATCAGAATGATTTTCCCGAGGGTCTCAATTTTTACAACAGAATGTCCATGATAGGTCACCTTCATTATGCTTCCTCCTTGAATTCATTGATTGTTGCCGGGTTTTCTGCGGGTGAAGATCATATAACACGCAACTGCAAACATGTTAGATAACACAATAATTAGGCCCATGGGTATGGCCGATTTACCCCCACCGAGGCCGGTCAAAGGTGCCGCTTGTACATAGTTTTGCATCGCAAGGGAGGAACCGGTTGTGGTTACGATACCGACGCTGGAAACGGTGAAAAATAGAGGTATGCAAACGGCATACAATCCCCCACCACTGATCAGCACAATGAATAAGATTAAACCGCTCACAGCTGCCAGCGTAATTCCGCTTATAAACAGAGTTTGCCCGCTAATGCTCACTGACAGTCGCCCTGTAATCTGACCTGGAATGATTAGTCCCAGTCCGTTCAGGGCAAACAGTATGCTGAATAGCTGCGGAGACGTACCGAACAGATTTTGAATGACAAACGTGAGCCGGAGATGTATGCAAACATGTTTTACGATACATGCTTCATCATTGCTTAGAAGTTTTGCGCTGCTGTACGTGCTTGTCCAATGGCTTCGGCTTTGATCTGAGGCGCACGCTCTCCTGCTGAAGATATACCCTCGATGTATAGATGATCCACGTCAGTAATTCCCACAAAATTCAGTACGGTTTTCAGGTGACGGCTGCCGTTCTCCCGATCAGCGACAGGACCTGCGGAGTACACGCCGCCACTAGCTTGGATGTGGAACGCTTTTTTGTTTTTGAGCAGGCCGACCGGGCCGTTTTCGGTGTATTTGAATGTTTTAGCTCTGACACAGAAGGAATCAATGTATGCTTTCATCACCGGAGGATATGAGAAATTCCACATCGGTGTCACGAACACATATTTGTCTGCGGTCACGAACTCCTCCAGAAGTTCATTTAACTGAGTTACTTTTTGCTGCTGTTCCACTGTCAGTTGATTGAACGTACCGCCCGTTTGCAGCTTGCCCCACGCTTCCAATACGTCAGCATCAATGTACGGAATGTTGCGTCGATACAGATCCACATGAATAACCTCATCCTGTGGGTGGCTTTCGCGATAAGCTTGTACAAATTGTTCGCCGGCAGCAAGGCTGTAGGATGCTTCCGGGTTACCAGGGTGAGCAGTAATATATAATAATGTTGACATGGTTATGACTTCCTTTCTTATATAAACGAAATTTATAATGGGTAATGAGTTAGGCGAGGAATGGACCAAGACCATTGCCATACGACCAGTTTTCTTTCGTAACCTCAATAAGATTGATGAATACATCCTCTTTACGAATACCAATCTTCTGATGCAACTGCTCGGCAAGTGCCGCGTAAAAATCTTTTTTCACTTCATCAGAACGACCGATGTTCAAAGTGATTTGAATGATAAGAAATCCATCACTTCTTTCAATGTCGAGACACGTTGGATCAAAACTCAAATTTTCGCGATCCAGTTCTTCAATAATCAAAAACCGATCGTTTGCAGGTACATGCAGTTTATCCACGACAGTTTGCAAGACAACTTCCCCGATCTGCGTTTTCTCTTTACTCGGACGACCCTTCAGTGTAACAATGCGAGTTAAAGGCATCAGTGTTACCTCCTTGTTTTGTTTATGTTGATATGGATTATTTTATCTGCTACAATCCAGAGCACGAATGTACATAAGTTCGTGTTTGTTCGTGTGTTCAAGTTGCTCAAACTATGAAATTCAGGTGATTGAATGGATGACAGTAAATACGCAAAAGATTGGCCCCATGAATGGATCAAAAAAATTCGTACGAGACCTTCCAGACGAGAGACGTCAAAAAAGATGCGGCAAGTGGATCTGGCGAAGCGGGTTGGTGTTGATCCAAGGACGGTACAGCAATGGGAAAGTGGAGATCGTCTACCCAGCATCGGAAACCTCAAGCAGATTATTCAGGTTTTTTGGGAAGAAGGGTTGTTTCTGAAGGGAGATCCTCGCCAGGAAGCTGAACAGCTTTGGATGGCTGTAAAGCGTTTATCGGAAGCGCGTTCAGCCACGAGACGCGAGTTTGAGGATTTTGATAAGGCCTGGTTTGATACGCTGATGACAACCAAAGCTATACAGCCGGAGACAGGCAAAGAAAAGCGAGGTACCGCGGTCACGGCACCAGCCCGATTACGGAAGATGCCATCCACCTTTGTTGGACGACATCAATCCAGAGATGCCTTGGCGGAGCAGTTAACTCACCACGCGCTAGTTTCCATCATTGGATCTGGTGGAATCGGCAAAACGTCCCTTGCTGTCGAACTGGCTTCGACGCTTACGGAACGTTTTCCGCAAGGCATCTGGATGTTTGAATTTGGTGCAATCAGTGAAGCGCATGACGTGGGTCCGTTTCTTTTATCCACGCTGGGGCTGTCAAACCAAGGGAGCCAGCCCGATGTACAAGTTGTACTGGAAACGGCAATCAACCGTAATATGCTATTTATTTTCGATAATTGTGAGCATCTCATTGATGTCATCGCCACGGTGGCCGAGTCTCTTCTGGCAGAGGCACCAGAGTTATCCATTTTGGCGACCAGTCGAGAGCCACTTAACATTGCAGAAGAGTATGTTTACCGAATCCCTCCGCTTTCTTTTCCCGTGGATGAAGTCACACTGGATGAACTTTCCGAAACGGAATTGATAAACTATGAATCCGTACAACTGTTCCTGGAACGAGCCAGCATTCAGGCTCCCCATTTTGCGGTCTCCCTTCCCCATCTGAAACGGATTGCTTCGATATGCAAGAAAATTGGGGGCATCCCGTTAGCGATTGAGCTTGCTGTGGCACGAATGAATATGCTGACCCTGGAACAGATTGAAGAACGTCTGACGAATCAGCTGACCCTGCTGACCGTAGGCAAACGAACAGCCACGCCCCGGCACCAAACGTTACGTTCAACAATTGACTGGAGCTATAATCTACTTACGGGCAGGGAACGTCTTTTATTAAGACGGCTTAGTGTATTCGAAGGAGGTTTCACACTGGAGGCGGTGGAAGGAATCTGCATCTGTGAACCAGACATACCCGATCGGGAAGACCGCATAACTGTGGTAGACGTGGTTGATCTCTTGTCGAGCCTAGTTAACAAGTCTCTAGTCTCCACACAAATCAGCTCGCACTATGGCTCCATTCGCTATTTTCTGCTGGAGGCCATCAAGGAATATGCGAGTGACAAGTTCCGTGAAGAATCCGATGATCGCAAGCGAGATGCTCTCTATGAGCGTCATGTGAGGTATTACATGAAGTACCTTCTACAGGCTGAATCCCAATTTCGGAGCATTGAACGTGAGTCCTGCATCGAGGCGGTAAGACGGGAATATGCCAATCTGCGTTCTGCACTTCAATGGTCTTATTCAAGTGTTCAGGTCCGTCCTAGTGGTCTTCATATGGCGGCGCATCTGTATTGGTTCTGGCTTCACGAAGGCAGGTTGAAAGATGGGTTGTTTTGGTTGGAGAGATTTCTGTACACGGAAGAAGAAAGCCATGCCTTTCGTACGGATTCAGCCAAAGCGTGGCATGGATTGAGTATTATTCAATTTATACAGGGCCATACAAAAACAGCTATGGAAGCAGCGACACGAAGTGTGGAAATTGCCCGTGAACAACAAGAGATTTCCCTGTTAGCCTCATCCCTGCGTTTGCTCGCTTTTCTCCACATTAAGCAGAATTGTATCGAGGAAGCGGAAACGGTTGTACAGCAGAGTGCAGACTTGGCGAGAAGCGCTCATGACTCATGGAATCTTGCCTCTTCTCTGCATGCATACGGCAAAATACAGCTGGAACAGCACCGATACAATGATGCTTCCGTATTGCTGAGAGAAAGTGTACATCTCTTTGAAACGGTACAGGATCAGTGGGAAGTGTCCGGTCCCTATGAATGTCTTGGGTATACCGCTTTGAAACTCGGGAAGCTGGATCAATCAATCGAATATTTCAAGAAATGCATTGCCGCAAGCCAAATATATCGAGGGTCCTGGGTTCTCTCCCGAGGAATTGAGGGGTTAGGGATTACCTTATGCGCTCAGGGAGCGCTGACCGATGCAGCGATCCTTCTTGGAGCAGCCGAGAAAGGTCGTCAAGCCTATGATGAGGGTAGCATACCCAATTTTCCTGACGAACATCGTAAGAGTGTAAGCGCCATTCAGCAGGGTTTGCAGGAACAGGAATGGTATAGATGGTGGAACAAAGGGAAAGAGATGACCCAAGCTCAAGCGCTTGCCTACGCTTTGGAGATATAGAGGGTTGCCAATCGAATGAATAGATAAACTAGACGAACCATACGCTGTCCCCCTTGAACTACAAAGTGATGAAATTCATTTGCTTGTGGCCAAAGGGATTTTTTGATAACAACAAAAGTCGCCATAACACAACATTAAGCAAAACGAGCATACCTATGTTGTGTTGAAAAAGATTCTGTTTCCGCAAGTCAGGTAACCAGAACTGATCCAGGTCGGAATCACTGAAGGTGCACCCTCGCTAACAGTTTTTTCAGAAGTACAGACGGGTCATTACCTCGCACTAAAATTGTTAATAATCCTGATTCACTGGAAAATAAAGCATTAAAGATATAAACTTCGAATAATCTTTTTTCTTGAGCCCTCTCATATGATGAAAGTAATTCAATTTGCGCCTTGGAAACCACGTTGAACCAGAATAACGAGTGCACAGCAGAACTATGGTTACGATACCAACAAAAACCGGACTTTTCACTGGTTTACTTTACGGGCTGTGACAGCTTCGCTGGTACTACCCCGACCTACAATATACGCCTCCTCAGCCAGAGAGCAAGAAGCAGCTTGTCGCCAAGCTGGAGGAAGCAAGGCGCCACATGCATGAGATTGGGGCGTCGCTGCAGAACATAGACCCAGGGCGGCTGGACGCTCTCTTACAAACTGCAGTGTTATTTGGCTAACGGGACACGATGTTGAATGTTGACCACAACAGCGGCCAGTCTAGGATTTTATTTTCGCTTCCTTATCTGCCGCTGTTGCATTTGTCGGATCAGTCGAAAAACATATTTCTCAAAAGCTGACGACCTTTGAAATGGACAATCGCGTAAAATCAGCAACTCCAGTCTACAACTTTATTTTCTTCGAACATCAATTATGATAATTTTCTCGTTTAATCTAAAAATTTTCTTATTTAATATGACACCACTTTCTTCGAACAATAAAGTTGTGTACTAGCGAGTCAACTACAATTATTTCCCCCTGTGCGGATACAATAAAGTTGTGTGCCCGTCTTTACCTTTTCTAATATTTCTTTACGGGGTAACGTCAGGAAAATGCGGAATTACAACGTTCAGGAAATCCTCATATTAAAAGCCTGATTTTTCAATAAATGCTGGGAAATAAGACTTTTTTCGTTACTCCATTACAGCGCCCGTTTCAAGAAAAACCGTTTATGGTTTAGCTATAGGTATTAAGATTTCAAAATGAGGGTCGCTTGAGTCTGAATCATTTGCCTATTTTTCATGCTTTAAGCTGCTATTATGGAGGAGAAAATGTAACTAAGGCCTCCGGTTGCCTTAACAAATAATTTCCTCTCATGACCAGTCTCTTGTGTGTTTCAATGTAATATCGATAAACTTTGATAGAGCGGGGGAAATCCACTTGTTTTTATGATAAACAACTTGGGCTGAGATCTGTTTAAGATCACCTTTGCAAGGAATAACCTTTAACCTTCCATCCTTGATTTCATTATTTACAGTTATTAATGGTAAACAAGCAATACCCAGCCCACTCATTACGCAACGTTTTATCGCCTCAATACTCCAAAGTTCCATCGTGTTGGAAAGTAAGATTCCTCTTTCTCGAAGATATTCTTCAAACATGGTTCGATAACTGCATTCTTTCTCATTCGTGATCAAACACTCGTTTAACTTTTGGTTTTCATAGCTTTGATCTAAAACATTCAGCGGGTTGTCATGACTTCCAACAAGGACAATAGGCTCGTCCAATAAAGAATGTACGATTAAATCTGAATCCTGAAACGTTGGCATCATAAGAAATGCAATATCTGCACTACCATTAAGTATTGCTCTCTTGTTATCTCCGCAAGTAGCGTTACTTAGAATGATGCTTACATGGGGAAACTTATTTCTATATTCTCTTAATATAGGTTCAAGTCGATAAACCGTTAAAGATTCAGGAGCAGCAATCCTTAACTCGCCTCTTATTTCATCACCATCATTTACAATGCTTTCGATTTTCCCGTAAGTATCCAAAATTTCTTGAGTATAGTGCAATAATTTCTTGCCTATATCAGTCAATCTTACCTTTCGACCCATCCGATCAAATAGAGGTGCACCCAAATGTTCTTCAAGTGCTTGAATATGAGAAGTGACCGTGGATTGAGTGTAACCTAAATGTTCTGCTGCTTGTGTAAAGCTACCAAATTGAATAACTTTTTTAAATGTAATAAAATGACGTATTTCCATCAGTTCACCAACTTTCAATTTAATCTCAATTCTATAGTATCAAAAAAATCAATGGATAACTTCTCGAATTTCAATTTTACTAACAATTAGTTCCGGGTTAATCTTAAGGAAATTTGAAAACAGAAGGATATTATGTGAAAACCATTCTGGACGTACCTTTTAATTAAGGTATTTACAACGCTAAATAGTCAGGGAGGAGAAATGACATTACGAAAGTTAAAATCAAAAAAAATCCCCTAAACTGGGATGTGTTAGTGTCAAAGCGTCAAGGTCTCAGTAGAGATTTACCAGAAGGACAAGATTTGCTGAAGTGGGTGGCAAATACGGTCACGCTTATCTATGGTGAACAAGACGCAGTCCTCATTGATACATTTCTTACTATTAAAGAAAATCAAGCATTGGTAGATTGGGTTGTCAAAAGTGGTAAAAACTTAACCACAATCTATATCACTCATGGTCATGGTGATCATTTCTTTGGTATAAAGATGCTTTTAGATCGTTTCCCTGATGCAAGAGCGATAGCAACTCCAGGTGCTGTCAAAGCCATGCAAGAACAAATATCTCCTGAATCTTTCTGGCATAAACTCTTTCCTGGTGAGATACCTGAGGATCTAGTCGTCGCTCAGGAACTTGAAGGAAGTGAGTTCGAGCTAGAAGGACAAAAACTTATCGTGGTGAATACTGGGTTTACTGATACTGGAGATACAACGTCTCTACACGTCCCATCAATTGATTTAATCGTTTCAGGGGATGCAACTTATAACGACATTCATCTTTACTTGGCTGAAACCACTAACGAAACTCGAATTGAGTGGATAGCTGTGCTCGACAAACTTGAGGTACTAAAACCACGTGCAGTGGTTGCTGGACATAAGAAACCCGAAAATGAAGATAATCCCAAAATTATCGCCGAGACACAAAATTACATCCGAGATTTTAACCGATTGAATGAAATAACGGAAACAGCACAGGAGCTCTACCATAAGATGTTAGAACTCTATCCAAATAGAGCTAATCCAGGTGCACTTTGGGGAGCAGCAAAAGCAGCGAAATCTTAATAAAAGGTATATATAATAGCATTCTTTTAATAAACACGGTTGGAGGAGTTAATAAATGATTACGGTTTACGATGATAGTTATAAAGAAGAAGTCATTAAATTAATATTGCATGTACAGAATGTCGAATATGAAGTGGGTATTAGTCTTAAAGAACAACCGGACATTCTGGACATTCATTCAAATTATATAAATGATGGCGGTAATTTTTGGATAGCGTTAAATGATATCGGAGAGGTCGTAGGTTCAATTGGTTTGCAAAAGAAAAATAAGGAGGTTGCTGTATTAAAGAAATTTTTTGTTTATAAAGACTACCGTGGTAAAGAATTTGGGACAGGAAAAAAGCTTTATGAAGCACTGCTTGATTTTGCTAAGAAACAAGGTTTTTCTAAGATAATTTTAGATACCCCATCTAAAGCCACTAGGTCACACGGTTTCTATAAAAAGGCTGGATTTAAAGAGATTGATAAAGAAGATTTGCCAATTAAATATGATTATCCTGACCGCAATTCAATTATATTTCTATTAGAACTATAACAAAAGGAAAGAAGGTCTTATTTTTATGGAATAGTTAAACGGAGGGTTTGTCTTTGAAGAATAAGATTATATTGTTTTGTTTACTAAGTACTGTATTACTCGGAGTAATGAATAGTTTCTTTTTTAATTTAGCTCTCGTACCAATTGCTAAAGACTTAAATATTTCTATATCTTTTAGCAGTTGGTTTATCTTAGGGTATTCAATTATGGTTACAGTAGGTTCAATAATATACAGTAAGCTTGCTGAAAGCATTCAATTAAAAAAACTATATCTATTTGCTTTAGTTATCTTTGTTCTTTTCTCTATCTTGGGCTTTTTTATGGATCATTTTTATTTACTTGTATTATCTAGAATGGCACAAGGAGTCGGAGGGGCAGCCTTTATTTCACTGACAATGGTTGCAATTATAGATGTACTTGATCGAGCATTATTACCGATAGGTCTTGCTTTTATAAGCTTTGCTATGGCTTTAGGATCAGGTTTAGGACCTTTACTGAGTGGTATTATTCTATCCATAACGGATTGGCACATGTTATTTTTATTTATGAGTTGTGCAATAATTTTTATACCAATTTTATATTTTACTTTTCCAGAAAATAAGGTAGAAAATAAGACTCCATTTGATTGGTTAGGGACGTTTTATTTATTATTATGTATTCTCTTTTTATTATGTGCCTTGAACATTAATTTTCTTTTTATTGTTTTTTGTAGTTTATTTTCCCTAGTATTCATTCGCCATATCAATACCGTTTCTTACCCAATTATTGATAAAAAAATATTTAATAATATAATTTTTGTTAGAATAACTAGTCTTAGTTTTTTGTTATTTTTTTTGCTAGGAGCAAATGTTTTTCTTCTCTCTTATATTTTTTCTTATACTTTTAATCCCATACAGTCTGGAATCCTATTTTTTATAAGTGCTTTAATAGGAGGGTTTGCAAGTATAGGGATTGGGAAGAATATGACTAATAAAAATGTGAAAAAATTCTATAGAATAGGATTATATATTTTTTTCATAGGTTATTTAATTAGTATTTTTAACTCAAAAATAGGCATAGTATACATTTTAACAAGTGTTTGTTGCTTCATTGCCTTTTCTGTTGTACAAGTTGCTTTAAATAATTTATTAGATTTGGAACTGAAAGAATCCAAGAAAATAAGTATTGGTGTTTATAATTTATGCAATTTTATCGGTATGAGTATTGGTGTAGCATTATTTAGTAAATTAGTTATTATATTTAATATAAATATTTGTTTTATTTTTTTATTAGCGACTGTGATTACAAAAGGATTCATGTCAAACAATATTAATACAGCAAAAGGAAACTAGTACTGAGTGAAACTGAAGGGATTTTTCATACAGATCGGTCATTGGCTGGTTAGTTAATCAGCTTTCCAACATACCCATTTATATTATTCCTTTGGATAGTAAAATAATATTTAACAATGGTAAGGAGATAACTGGATATGAAATATATTCGTTCAATACCTGTAGTTAGTTCCTAAGAGGGGTACGGAAACGATTCGGGGATTGAGAGGCCACATATAAAATAATCCCCAGTTATTATACCCCTTTTTCCTCTATTTCCTTTAAAACGCTGCCTGACTAACCCCTGTAATAGTACAAATTTCCTTTACAGTTTTTTCTGTTGTTTTTCGTAATTCAATTGCATGGTTCATTCCTGGGTGTTTATCTGTATTTTTTTTTACCCTTCCTCGATATTTTCCCTTTTGCTTAGCCAATTTTATCCCCGAACGTTGCTTTTCTTTAATCATTTCTCGATCTAGCTCACTGAATACTGCCATAACAGTTAAAAAGAATTTACCAGTAGGTGTTCTTGTATCAATTCCTAAGTTTAAGATAATAAAATGTATGTTTCTTTCACGAAGTTGTTCAACCAGCTGCAACAACTGTCAGTATTTCGATCAAGACCTTCCATTCTAGTCACAACTAAGGTATCATCGGCAGCTATCTTGGAAAGAAGTTCACCCAATTGATGCTTCTGTTTAGAAACACCACTAATTTTCTCCTTTTACAATTTCGTTCACTCCAAATTATTAATCATCACCATTTAAAGTAGAAATGCCTTGATCCATCGGTACTTCTGATGAGTCAAGGCCCCCACTCTGTCCAAAACATATATTAAATAAAATTTCATTTATTAATTACATTTCTCAGCTATAATGGTTACTCACAAAACCACTCTAAGAAGCTAAAAACTAGTCCAATCACTGTTTACTGATGCATAAATATTCATTTCTCACTAATTATGAAAAAAATTCTCATTAATTCTGAAAACATTCTCATTAATTATGACACCACACATCACACATCGACAACAGCTTCTTAAATCTTGTAAGCCTTCATAGCTTTTCTTAACTCTTTGAATGAAGGACGTTTGCCATACATTAAGACGCCCGTACGGTAGATCTTGGCGGCCAGCCAACCAAACAACAAAATGGAGGCGACCAGAATACCAAGGGACAGCCAGATTTCCAGCAGGCTCGCCCGCTCCAGACCAATCCGCAGCAGCATGACGGTTGGCGAGAAAAATGGGATGTACCCGGCCACTTTTACGAAAATCGTATCAGGTGCGGCGATATTGAAGATACCGATATAAAAGGCTGCCAGTGACAGCACGGTAATCGGCATGATCGCCTGTCCCAACTCCTCGGTACGGCTAACGATGGAGCCCACCGCAGCGAACAATACTGCGTACAGAAAGTAGCCGAGGATGTAGAATACCAGACCATAACCCAACACCGCGATATTCAGTTGCGACAGATCCAGCCCGGCTGAGCTAAGAATGACATTATTATGCGGCAGCATAAGGTTGGCACATACAACGGCTGCAAAAACAGCAATTTGCAGCAGGCCGACCAGGAAGATGCCGATAATTTTTCCGAACATCTGGGTCAGCGGTGAAACGCTTGTGATAAGAATCTCCATGATACGTGAGCTTTTTTCCGATGTCACCTCTGCAGCAATCATATTTCCCGTCATCATGGAGGAGGTGAAGAATAAAATCATCAGTACATAGACCAAACCATAGTTAATCATAGAGGTTTCTTTTTCCTCTGTCCCCACAGCTCCTCCTGCCTCAGATGGACTGTCTACTTCCCTGCTATCCACCATTACAGGTGTGCTAATTTCACGAATTTGATCGCTGGTCAATGCATTGCCGCCCATAATGGCTTTGACCTTAGCTTCCTGAAGTCCCGTCTGCAACAAAGTAATTACAGCAGGAGATGGCTCTTTTTCTACAGAGACGTACTCCACTTTAGGAAACGTGTCTCCCTTGGCGTCAGGCTCCGTGAACTGCACGTAACCTTGCAGCTCCCCGTTTTTCAAGGCTTGCTGCATGGCCGGCGTTTGTACGTTGTCATAACGCACCCAGATGGCTGCCGGGTTGGATTGCTTCTTTGTAAATTGCTCCAGCTGATTCGCCACTTCTATCCGGCTCCCAGCAATCAGTCCCAAGCGATGATGCTCGGCTGCCGTTGTGCCCGAACCTCCTGCCCCATCTCCTTTAAACAAAGAAATCATATACGGCAGATTCATACCAATTGTAATGAGCAAGGCCAGTACCAGCGTTGTAATGATAAAAGATTTGGTTCTCGCCTTCTGACGAAACGTAAAGCCGATCACCGTACCCAGTCTATTCATGGGAATCACCCACCTCTCTTATGAAAATCTCGTTCAGCGTAGGTTCCTTGATCTCAAAATGCTCCACATCCGTTTGCTCCAACGCCGTTTGTAAAATCAACTTCGCCGCATCCGGCTGCTCAATATGCAGCATCCAGCCGCGATCCATAGGCTCTGCACGGCGCACGCCGGGCAGCTGCTCCAGTCCGTTCACTTCACCTGTAGTAATGAGACGAACCTTTTCACGTGGGTAACGGCCCTTAATCTCCTGCACACTTCCCTGCACAACTGTATTTGAGCGATGCAAAATCGTAATATGGCGGCATAGTTCCTCCACATGCTCCATGCGGTGGGTCGAGAATAAAATCGCAGCCCCATCATCCCGCAGCTCTTTCACCGTATCCTTAAGCAATTCAACGTTCACCGGATCAAGCCCACTGAAGGCCTCATCCAAAATAAGCAGCGTCGGGCGATGCACTACAGCAGCAATAAAACCCATTTTCTGCTGATTCCCCTTGGATAGCTCCTCAATCCGCTTGTCGTAATATTCCGGCACCCCAAAGCGCTCCAGCCAGTAGCGTAGACTTTTGTCCGCCTCCTTGGCCGACATGCCGCGCAGCCTGCCCAAATAGTTAATTTGCTCGCTCACCTTCACCTTGGGGTACAACCCTCGCTCCTCAGGCAAATAACCCATCGTCCGTTGGAGCTCCTTGCTGTAGGGCTTGCCCTCATATTGAATGTTTCCTCCATCAGGGTAAATCAGGCCGAGCACCATGCGCATCGTTGTCGTTTTGCCTGCTCCATTGCCTCCCAGTAGTCCGTAAATCTCCCCGCCGTTCACATTCAGCGAAATTCCGTTCACCGCCGTGTGGTTCCCATATTGCTTCACGACCTCTTTCAATTGCAGCATGCTCATGATTACTCCGCTCCTTTTTTCTGCGTATATATCTCCACATCTTCTGATAGTTGTCCCGCAGACCAATGTACTAAAATATCATCCAGTTCCAAACGCCGCACACGGATGGGGCGAATGCCCGCTTGTTCCAATATGGCGCTGGTCTCTCCGGCTGCCAACGTTACAATTCGTTGCAATCCGCCTTCGCTCTCCGTCTCTACCACTCCCGGAAGCTCCGATGCCTCCTCTGGCGTGCCTTCAAACCACATTTCCTTGCTATTTTCGAGCAAATGGTCTTTTTCCAGCTTGCCGAGCAGCCTGCCATCATGCATCAGAACAATATAATCCGCCAAACGCTTAATCTCGTCTATAATATGAGTAGCAATAATGACCGTCGTTTTGCCGTTCTCCATACAATCCCGCAGTTCTTCCAGCATGATTTTCCAGGCAAAAGGGTCTAAACCCGACGAAGGCTCATCCAGCAGCAACAAACGGGGGTGAGGCGCCAAGGCTGCAGCCAGCTCAAACTTACGGCGCTCTCCCTTGGACATACGCGATAATTTCGTATGCTGAGGAACCTGAAATCGTTCCATCAGACGCTGAAAACGTGTTTCATCCCAGCCGGGATACCACAAGGCTCGAAAAGCCGCTGCTGCTTCTGCTGTGAGTCGATCTTCCTCACGGGTTGGCTGCTCTGACACATACCCAACCCATTGTCGTGTATCTGCTGGCATGCCGTCTGGATACGCTTGACCGAACCAACGGATTTCACCGGAATCCGGGTGGATAAGCTGAGTCAGCAGGTGAATCAATGTACTTTTGCCCGATCCGTTATGTCCAGCCAAAGCGACTACATATCCCGGTTCAATGGTTAGATTAATCGGTCCAATTTCCCGGTTACCCCGGGTTTTATAGACCTCGCTCATCTCAATAATGGGTGTTTTTATCTGTATCCCCATAGGAACTTCCACATGATGATTTACATCGTTCTTCACGGGCCTCACTCCTTCACTTGGACTTCATACCTTCTCTTCACCATTTCTGCGAAAAGCTCCCACAATTCCTGTTCTGTCATCTGCACAGCGATGCCTGTGTCAATCGCCGTTTCCAACGCCTCAGTCACTGCTTTAAGGCGGTAACCTGAGCGCTTATCGTCCTCGACCATAGCTACGAAGGTGCCCGTCCCCTGCCGGGTACGAAGCAAGCCCTCGTTCTCCAAATCCTGATAGACCCGCCGGACGGTGATGACGCTGCAGCGGAGCGTCCCTGCAAACTCCCGAATGGAGGGAAGCAGCGTTCCCGCTGCAATCTGTCCGGTTACGATGAGTGAACGAAGTTGCTTTTCAATCTGCGCATACAGTGGTTCCGCGCTATTCTCATCAATTTGCACTGGTATATTCACCTGCTTCTCCCCCCTTTTTATCTATCTTTGTACACATACCGCTAAGTTAAGTCCCGTTTCATAAGCCTACGCTGTGTCACCCTATAGGACACGCACATACCCAGAACTCCTGCCAGCAGCGCTCCCCACATTACCGGAGACAACAGCTGCCATTCCTTGCTATAAAATGCCGTTATCGATACCAGATTGGCCCCACATACTCGAACTATAATCGTAACTATCCCACAAATAAGCATGATGACAATGGATATCCAAAAGTAGGATTTTCCTTTTTTAAGAAATTCTAAATGAATATAAATGGCTTGAATCAGCATGCCGTAGCCTATCCAGGTAAGTGCAAACGATACAAAGAAACCTGTACTCGCATATACCCGAAACGTAGCTGACAACGTAAAAAAGAGAGTGAAAAATATTACACTATTCATAACAAACGCCAAAAGCGCCTGTTGAATTCGACTCATAATCACCGCATTCATCGGTATAGGCAAGGTGCGGAAAAAGGCTAGCATATGCGTATAGGAATCTTCCTGAAGATATTTAAATGCACGACGGTTATAAATGAATCCGAGAAACGGAATCAGCACCAGCATGATAAAATCGGCTACTGGACTCAAGTTTCCACGCTCATCCCAATGCACACTTACAGCAAAACTCATGGTAAATCCCAAATACGCAATAAACAGCAATGTCCACAGCATGACATATGGATTGTTGCGAAAATCGTGCCGGGTAATCTTCCATGCCTGCTTGATGATTGTCATTTTCTTATCCTGATCCCTTCTGCACTGCCTGTAATGACGACCTCATTCTCTCTTCATACGAAGTTTTTATTACAGTAACCAGTGTTATTACTGTATATATCCTTATACACAGTATATAAACCATGAATTACAACTGTCAACACCTGAATGTAAATTGTGCGTACAATCACAAAAGCTCGCCAGGACCTATGCTACTCTGTAAATGATAAACGTTCTCAATCAAGGGGATGAACAAATGGATAAGCTACTGCACTGGGATGAGCCGATATTTAACCTTGTTAGCCGTTATCCCGAAGTGAAGGACATTATGGTAGAGCTGGGTTTTCATGATATCGCCAAGCCTGGCATGTTACAAACCGCAGGTCGTTTTATGACACTGTCCAAAGGTATTGCATTAAAAAAAGTAGCTATGGAAACCGTGGAACGCACGTTTTTGCAACATGGTTTTACCATTCAAAAATAAAGGAGCTAACGATCATGAGCGAGCTAATTAACAACCGTGAACATACAGCACAGGAATTAACGGAACGCCAACAAACGCTAAAGGAAATTATAAAAGAATTACATGCCGGGAAAAGCGTGGAGGAAGTCAAAGCGCGTTTCGCAGAGGCTGTTGGCGGAGTAAGCGTAGCCGAAATTTCGGCTATGGAGCATGCATTGATGACTGAGGAAGGAATTCCCGTATCGGAAGTGCAGCGTCTTTGTTCCGTGCATACATCGATATTCAAGGGTTCCATTGAGGATATCCACCGTCCTTCAGGACCAGAGGAACAACCGGGACATCCCGTTCATACCTTCAAGCTGGAAAATCGGGAGATCGAACAATTGGTCAACTTCAAGTTGTCATTGCACGCGGACCAATTTCAAAAGGACGACAGCCCCAAAATCATCTACAAGCTACTGGAAGATTTAAGTCTGCTGCTCGATCTCGACAAGCACTATAGCCGCAAAGAAAATCTGGTCTTTCCTTATCTAGAACGCTATGGAATTTTTGGCCCAACCAAAGTCATGTGGGGTGTGGACGACAGCATTCGTGCTGCGATTAAGGAGGCAAAGAGTCTGCTCACCGAATATAACGGAGATCGTGAACAGATTGGGAAGGCACTTGCCCATATCATGAGCGAAGTGAATGAAATGATATTCAAGGAAGAGAATATTTTGCTGCCGATGGCACTCAGTAAGCTGACAGAGGATGAGTGGCTGAAAATAGCCCGTGAAAGCGAGGAAATCGGGTTCTGCCTGACCGCTCCCGAACGTGAATGGATACCTGAACGGGCAGAGGAACCCGTAGAAGCCCTTGAGCAAACGGAAGGCACATCCGGAACACCGCAAGGCTTCGTGAGATTCGAGACGGGGATTGTATCCGTACAACAATTGGAACTACTGTTGAATCATCTACCCGTTGACCTGACTTTTATCGATGAAAATGATGTTGTTCGCTATTTTTCCCATGGTAAGGAACGAATCTTCGCGCGCACGAAAGCCGTCATTGGTCGTACCGTACAGAATTGCCATCCGCCCCAAAGCGTGCACGTCGTTGAGAAGCTGCTGGAAGATTTTAAAGCAGGCCGCAAGGATGCTGAAGATTTTTGGATTCCAATCAAGGACAAATTTGTCTACATCCGTTATTTTGCCATCCGTGATGCAGAGGGCCGCTATCTGGGAACGTTGGAATTTACGCAAAATATTGCACCGATTCGTGCTTTGGAAGGACAAAAGCGTATTCTATCCGAATAGTATCCAACCGTAAGCCAACATGTTCAGGTTTTTGCCACTCATATTTATAATATGTTGTTCTACTATAAGTTTGGCCCCCAGCCTTTCATAAAAAGTACATGCTGGATTATCTGCTAGCACCCATACGATTACAGAGTGAATATCCATACTATTAAAATGTTGAAGCAGACGTAAAAATAGTCTCTTCCCCAAGCCTAAACTATGGTATTCACTCAAAACGTAAATAGCCGTTATTTCTCCCCCATACGGGGGATATTCACCTGACTTTTCTGGACCCCCACTCACAAATCCGATGATTTCCCCCTTCTCATTTTCAGCAACGTATACCCGATGGCCGTCTTCACTGGATAGATTCGCATTCCACAGTTCTGTTCTTTGCTCATAGGAAAGCTGTTCCAGAACCTGGGCAGGCATTACATCTTTGTACGTCGTCCTCCAGCAATTTACGTGCACCTTGGCGATGCCCTCGGCATCTGATATCGTTGCTTCCCTGATGTTCATGTAAGTTCCACTCCTAGTTTCCAATATTATGCACTCTATTATATCGACGATCCAAATCTTGATCTATAATAGGAATATTCATTGTTTAGTGAAGTTGGATAGGATAACCCGTTCACTACACTACTCGTTTACTGGGGGATTCTACTTGAATAAAATTGTTTCATTTTATGTGCCGCTTGGCATTTCGTCATTAATTGCTGCACTAACGCATGTCATCGTCAATGCCGTGCTTGCTCGTTCGGAACATCCTTCGTTTACATTAAGCAGCTATGCGGTCGCCGTCAGCCTGTGCCTACTGTTGGAAACTCCGTTAACCGCTGTACGGCAAATGACCACGAAATTCGGTTATGATCGCAAGTCCGTTCATTCTATCGGTATTTTATGTACGTTCGTCGCTGTGGCTGTATTGATCATAGGCTGGAGCATCGGGTTGACGCCCGTAGGCAATCTGGTCTTTCAATATGTATTTGGTGTGTCCCCAGTATTGATCGAACCCACCAAGAACGTATTTCAGGTTCTTACTTTACTATACATATTGGTAGCTGTCCGTAACATATATCAGGGACTTATTATTAACAAGCACCGAACGGCATGGATGACATTCAGCTCGTCCATACGTATTATCGTGATGCTAATTGCTTCCTGGTTTTTGATCCGTGCTGGCTGGACGAATGACGGACGAGTCGGTGCCGCCATTTTTATTGCAGGTATTCTCATAGAGCTGGTCGTTACTTTTTTAGAAGGCCGGGTTCTCAAAAGAAAGCTGCCTCCTGACAACGCGGAGCAAACCATCCATCACGCGAAGCATCTCCTACCTTTTTATCTTCCTTTGCTATATTCGGCGCTGGTGCTGGTTATCCTGAATCCTTCCATCCAAGCTGCGCTGAACAATACAACTGATCCACTTTTGGCCGTGGCATCCTTTTCTGTAGCACTGCAAATCCTAAATCTATTGGTCTGGTTTTGCAGCTCTTTGCATCAAATTGTGATTCAATTTTATACGTCCAAGCGCAGGGAAGTGCTGATATTTTTGAGCTTTTTGTCTATCCTGTCGCCGCTGCTACTACTGTTACTCTCCTTCGGATTTGCTGGCGATCCTGTGTTACGGAATGTATTGGGATTGGAAGGAGAATTGTTGCTAGAAACCAGAGGATTGCTTCGCATACTGGCTGTCTATGTCGCATTTTATCCTTGGGTGGAATATTTTATTGGGCGTTCGATATTGATCGGCAATACCAAACCTATCTTTATCGGCAGGCTGTTTTCTGTAAGCTTTGCGATTCTCGCGCTTATTCTGTGTATCTGCTTTTTTTCAGGACTGGACGGCAAAGTGGCGGGAATTGTGATGGCTGTTTCCTCCCCTGTCGAGCTGGGTATTTATCTGTTGCTTTACCGAAAAATCTCTACAACCACGATGAATGTGTCATCCTGAAAAAACTTACCTAGAGAGCCTTATGCAAACGCCCCGCACATTGACTCCCTATGGCACAACTCTCTTTTATGAGGTCAAAATATAAGGGCCGTTCTTTGTAATCGCAATCGTGTGCTCGTATTGAGCCCCCCAACTGCCATCTGCTGTGCTGATGGTCCAGCCATCGTCCCCCCAGAGCACGGCCCCCTCGGTTCCGAGGGTAAATACCGGCTCAATGGTAATCACCATCCCTTCGCGCAGTGGTAATCCCGTTTTGGGACGACCGTAGTGCAGAACCTCTGGCGGCTCATGCATTTGGCGGCCAATGCCATGCCCGATCAGAGGCTTGACGTTGCCGAACCGCCGCCAGCCTGCTGTTTTTTCCACAGCATGCCCGATATCCCCCAACGTCCTCCCCGGGCGGGCAACCTCGATACCCCGTACCAATGCCTTATGGGTCTGCCGCAACAGTCGTGCTACCGGGCGGCTAATGTTACCTACCGCATAAGTCCATCCTCGGTCAGCCAGCCAACCATCTTTGTTAACCACAATGTCGATGGTCACAATATCCCCATCATGAAGCACCCGCTCCGAGGGAAAACCGTGACATACCACCTCGTTGACCGAAGCACAGGTGGCATAAGGGAAACCTTTATAGCCCTTTTGTTCAGGCGTGGCTCCACGCTTGCTTAAAAACTGCTCCACCCAAGCATCGATTTCAAGCGTTGTAATTCCCGGAAGAATACGACTTTCCAGCGCACGATGGCAATCTGCCAAAATACGTCCGGCCTCCCTCATGTAGCCGATTTCCTCCGGTGTTCGTATCGCTATCTCTATTGGAATCCGCCTCCTTTGAGCATACAAATTCACTAAACCTATCCCATTGTATGCACGGCGGACACAAAAAAACCGTCTCCTCTGTGGATAGACGGTTTATAAAAGTCGTATTTCTAGTTTTTCGGGTAATCGAACCCTTTAAGATACTGAAGAATTTATGCGACCGAGTTCGTTTTCCACCACCATGGTCAACTCTTCCTCATACCCTCCTGTAATCCGGTATTTTCGCACATATTCCTTTACAAATTTTTTGGGATCCTTAGGCCGGAAAATTCGAGTCATTTCCCGCAGACTTTCCTTAACTTCATTGTGACCTTTCGTTGCCATGTAACTCCCTCCCAAAACGTTGAAAATAAGTGCTCCGTTGAAGAGAATGCCGAAAAGTATTGATGTCCTTATGCAGTGAAGTAGTATGTCTAATTGCAGCTTAGGTCGGGAACACCTTATACAAGGCATGTACCTGACACTATTATTAACCGATTTTCTTTTGGCTGAATCACTACCCCATTATAACATATTCAGATACAGCTTTCAGCTTTCCAGTAAATTTACATTGATTTTACCTATCTTTTACGCATCATGTCATTTGGGGTACTCAATCAGCTGTTGCACAGGAGGTATACCTTATTTATCGGTTTTTGGAGTGTATGTGTTTGGGGTAAAATAAATAAACATAACAAGGAGGGAAAAGGATGCGCCGCTATGCTCCGCTGTTCACTGCACCTGTTGCCCGTATGTCTGCCCTGAACATAGGAACTTGTGAAGAGGAGGGCATCAATGTCTCCCTACTTGATCAGGCAGACCGTGAAATCCAAGCCAAGTTTCCTAAAATGCACAGCTTCCTGCTGCTGCACCACGGCAAACTGATCTGGGAACGCTATTATAATGGGCATGAAGTAAGCTCTCTGAACGATTTGCGATCCGCAACCAAAAGCTTTACTTCCACGCTCATCGGCATAGCTATGGCTCGCGGTGATATGCCCGGGCCAGAGACGGCTGTGCATAAGCTGTTGTCTGAGTATTTACCTAGGCGGAAGGAAACACTGCTAGAGCAGATTACGATTCGCCATCTGTTGACCATGACATCCGGCTTGTATTGGCAGACGGGCAAAAAGCTCGGAGAAGCTTTTATCCACCGTTTTCATCGCAGCAAAAGCTGGCCGTCCTTTGCCCTACGTTTACCTGTACAGGAGGACCAACTCGGTGTATTCCAATATCGTAGTGTTGATTCGCACCTGTTGTCCGTGCTGCTGACCCAATGCTGTGGAATTGACGCCTATACGTACGCTCTCCAGCATCTGTTCGAACCCTTAGGTTTTGGAAGAAGTGGTTGGGCACAAGATCCAGAGGGCTACACCATGGGACACATCGGGCTATATCTGACATCGCGTGACATGGCTAAATTCGGCGATTGCTGCCTTCATCAAGGCAGCTGGAACGGAAAAGAATTGATTCCGGCTGATTGGCTGCATCAGGCGACACAGCGACAGGTTGAAGGCTATCCAGAATTCGGAGATTACGGATTCCAATGGTGGACAGGACGACTCCACGGCATCAACTACGCGTGTGCGCACGGACATGGAGGACAGCAAATTTATCTTGTGCCAGAAGCGAACGCAGTCGCGGTATTTACAGCAGACAGCAAGGTGAGCCGCTGGAAAAATCCGCGAACACTGCTGGAGCGCTACGTTTTGCCAGCCGTATCCTCCCTCAACTTAGAACGTTCCTGATATGAGCTTCATGTGCTTATTGAATATAGGGGGCTAAACAATCATGGAAGTCTCAGCACCAAAAATTCTAATATTATACGCCAGTTACGGGGAAGGCCATGTGCAGGCCGCTCGGGCAATTATGGACAGTTTACGAAGACTCGGACGCTGCGAGGTACAACTTCTCGACCTGATGGCTGAATCTCATCCCTGGTTGAACGGTCTGACCAAATTTGTATATATGCAAAGCTTCAAAACCATTCCTCAGCTTTACGGCTGGGTCTATAACATCACGCGCGGTATGCAGGCTAAATCTGCCTTCGGCCATGTGTTGCATTCATTCGGAATGCGTCAACTTACGCTCACTCTGAAAAAGGAGTTGCCGGATCTCGTGATACATACGTTCCCGCAGCTCGCGCTCCCGGCGTTACGCCGCAAAATGGGAATGAGTTTGCCTATTGTCAACGTGGTTACAGATTTCGATCTGCATGGGCGCTGGCTGCATCCCGATATTGACCGCTACTATGTAGCCACTGAGGATATCCAGCAGGAAGCCGCCCAGCGGGGAATACCTATTGAACGCATTATCGCTACGGGTATTCCGATTCACGCTTCTTTTTATAACATGTCTGCCGACGAAATTCCTGTTCAGGAACAGGTAATTCCATCACTACAGTCTGAGACTACTACGCTACTCATTATGGCTGGCGCCTATGGTGTGCTATCCGGCATACTGGATATCTGTCGGCAATTAAGCCAGCTTCCTCAGTTGCGGCTACTGATCGTCTGCGGACGTAACCAGCAACTGAAAGCAGAAGTGGATGCGCTGTATGCAGACCACCCAAACATTTACACCTATGGATTCGTGGACTTTGTCCCAGCACTTATGCGTGCGAGCAATCTGGTGATTACGAAGCCCGGCGGCATCACACTCTCGGAAAGCATTGCATCCGGTTTACCTATTCTTGTGTTCAAGCCCGTACCCGGTCAGGAGCTAAATAATGCTCTGTATTTGCAGCAAAAAGGAGCTGCCCGTATTGCTCGCACTACGGAGGAGCTGATTCAGCATTGTCTCGACCTGATTTCCACCCCCTCTCTTGCCGAAGAGATGATGCAGGCGATTGAGCTGCTTCGTAAACCTCATCCCGCAGACCAGATTGCCGAGGATATTTTGCATCAGCTTGTGGATAAAAGACCTTCCGTCCGGACAAATTAACGAAGAATAAAGTCAGACGGAGGGGATACCTATGGAACACAAAGGGAAGGATTTGCTCCCACTAACAGGAGAAAAGGTAGAAGTGGATGGTGTTTATATTGATGAGGATGGACATGAG
Organism: Paenibacillus sp. FSL R10-2748; assembly: GCF_038005565.1. Lineage (NCBI taxonomy): Bacteria > Bacillati > Bacillota > Bacilli > Caryophanales > Paenibacillaceae > Paenibacillus > Paenibacillus sp. FSL R10-2748. The sequence continues at coordinate 202,313 of NZ_JBBOTK010000005.1, read as the reverse complement.
CAGCATTTGCACAGAGGTCAGCATTTTCCCGCTGATGTTGTTCTGGGTACTTCCGAGTGGAAAATGACCGAATACGCCTTTGATAATCATCATGAAGGACGTACTGATGAACGACTTATCCCCAAAGAGGACGATGAGGATAAAAAGGGTAAAATCACACATCCACGCCGTCGTTTACAACGCGGAGATCGCTAAATAAGACAACTTATCCACGGTTAATACCAATCTGTTGATATTTTGTGGACAATCTGTGTGCAAAATGAGCTTAATCGCTATATTGTCTACAGTTTGTGCACAATTTGTGCATAACCAATGCTTATTTTGTGGACAAGTAGTGGCGTATAGTGGATAAAATGCGTACAACATGTGCAAAACCTGTGTATAACCCTGTGAATGACTGAGCGAATCCTTTTCGTTCAGTCTTTTTCGTGTTTTTATACACATTCCCTGATTGAACTTTTTCTGGCGTTTCGGGCATATCTTTAATTCCTGTCCTCATAGCTTGTATAGTACGGATAACTTATAAAGGGGGATTTGCCTGACATGTCAGTCTATAAGTCTTCCACGGGATTGGATGAAAATATAGCAGCTGTCCTGTGCTATCTGTTCGCATTTATTGGCGCACTGGCCTTTGTCATGCTGGAAAAGAAAAGTCGATTTGTATTATTTCACGCGCTGCAATCCATATTTCTGTTTGTCACCCTCATGATCGGGCATGTGCTTGTTGGATTCATTCCGCTGCTCGGTCCTCTGCTCGCTTCCCTGCTAACGCTGGCAGGCCTTGTATTGTGGGTCATCCTGTTAATTCGCGCGGGACAAGGCAAGTGGCTCAAGCTTCCCTGGGTAGGTGATCTGGCTCTTCATCAAGCCCGGCAGTTGTGAAGACAACAAAAAACCTTGATCCTTAGCAGGATTCAAGGTTTTTGCTGTTTCGATGATTACTTTTTATCGCATGTTCGCTTCTTCTGTCCTATATGAATGTATCCCAACTTATCTGGGTTAACCATTAAATAAAAACTCTGAATATGCTCCCCGTCCGGTGTCAGTCTGAGACATAAGGTTTCTCTCACTTTTCCATCTTCCAGAAATGCCAGCTGGACCTCGCCATTGATGACGGTGTGGAACACATCTCTTTCTCGTAAAACGGTTAATACCCGACGAGAAGTCAACAGGGCAAGAACGCCTTTGCGCACAACCATCGGTCTCATCACCGTATGCACATTACCTCCGCCATCTGACACGAATACAGGTTGTTCAGCCAGTAGTTCCAGCATAGCAGTCACATCGTAGGCAAGAAAGGCGGTTGTAAAACGTTCTAGTAGTTTTATTCGGGATGAGTTATTCATATTACGACTGGACTGAGCCTCAAGAGCAGATTCTCCTGAAGATAGAATACGACGGGAGCGACTGAACAACTGACGACAGTTGCTCTCAGTCTTCCCCAGCAATTCCGCAATATCTTTGTAATCATATTGAAAAGCTTCCCTCAGCACAAAAACAGCCCGCTCTATCGGCTTTAGCTGCTCCAGCAAAACCAGAAAAGCGTAAGATATCATGTCTTTACGCTCTAACCAATCCGCAGGGAGATCTGCGCTTTCACCCAACGGCTCCGGCAGCCACTGTCCTACATATGTCTCTCTTTGCTTGCGCGCAGAGTTCAGCAGATTCAGACACCGGTTCATCGTCATTTTGGCTACATAGGCTTTGGGATTGTGTATATCATCCAAGGGCTTATTCTTCAGCTCGACAAAGCAGTCTTGAACTACATCCTCGGCATCCGTAACCGTTCCAAGCATGCGATAAGCAATGGCAAAAGAATATTTGCGATATCTTTGATACAGCTCCTCCAGATTTAAATCCACCGATTCTTGTTCAATTCTGTGTTCTTTGCCAGACAAAGCATAGCCCCCTGTTCATTAAAGAATGCCCGGATACATTCCCGTTGCAATTGCAATCCGGTTCCAACTGTTAATCACGTTAACCGCGGTTATCAAATCTACGTATTCTTCCTCTGTAAAATGTTCTCTGACCCTATTGTACAAATCCGTAGGTACCCCTTGTTCAGAGATACGGGTGACCGCTTCAGCTAATTCAAGCATAACACGTTCTTTTTCCGTGAACAAAGGAACCTCCCGCCATAAGGCTAGCTGCAAAATGTGGTCAGCATAATCCCCCAGCTTGAGCAAATCCTTCGCATGCATATCCAGACAATAGGAACATCCATTGATTTGGGATACTCTAATTTTCAGTAGTTCGTACAATACTTTGTCTGTAAAACGACCGGAAATATATTTTTCCATCTCCATCATTACCTTGAATGTACTAGGACTCACTGCTCTGTGATTGAATCTCAAACTCACGATACATCGCCTCCATTATTGGTTTACATATAGAAGACAAATGAACATGTGATTTTGTGACAAAGTGCAATACATCAATTGGGAATTGCCCTCCATTGACATAGCATGTATTATAGATAAATGATTTTATGTAAAGAAGGTGAGCACTCATATGAGCGGAAAAGGTATTATAAAAGAGTTTAAAGAATTCGCTGTACGGGGTAACGTGATTGACCTCGCGGTCGGTGTTATCATCGGTGGAGCGTTTGGCAAGATTGTCACTTCTGTGGTAAACGATATTATCATGCCTCCGATTGGTAAACTTCTGGGCGGCATGAATTTTCCAGACTTGTATGTAGCTTTACGAGCTGCCGATCCTTTAAATGCTGACGGTACACGCATGACTTTGGCACAGGCCAAAGAAGCAGGGATTGCAGTCCTCGCCTATGGTCAGTTCATTAACGTCCTGCTGGACTTCCTGATCGTAGCCTTCTGTGTGTTCATGCTGGTCAAAGGGATTAACATGCTGAAACGCAAAGAGGAAGAAAAACCTCCTCAGGAAAAAACGATCAAGGAATGTCCACATTGCCTATCCGAAATTCCTGTAGCCGCTACCCGTTGCGCACATTGCACTTCCAAGCTGGAGGGGTACGTCGAAGCACGCTGACTCAACCCACACCTATATGACTACAACAAACGGCTTAAGACGATGTACCGTCTTAAGCCGTTTTGGTATGGTGTGAGAGATCTGATTAGTTGAAATTGGTGATAATGCCACGGGGTCTGACGGGCAAGCCCTCAGCGTACAGATGGGAAACATCACCGAAGCCGATGCAACGGGGAACTGCCCATTCCTGGGAGCGCTCATCAAACAAGATCGTGGTTACGGAGCTAGGCGGCATCCAAAAGCCGGACCAGACCAAGGCCAATGGCAGCTCCAACAGATGAGCAAGCCAGGTCAGCCCGAAGCCGCCATGACAAAATACGGCCACCTGATCTTCGGTGTGCTTCAGAATCCGGTACCTGCCCTCCACCCGCTCAAAGCCTTGCCGTTTCAGGAATTCATCGGAATGAAGCTTCAGCCGCTCGAAGGTTTCGGGACTCTGCGTTCCCTGATAATAGGAAATCTCCTGCCAAGAGTCATGAGTCGGCAGGGGCATTTCGGAACGGATCACTTCACCTGGCAAATCCCAATGGGAAAGACGGCCGTATGGAGTTTCCTCCAGCTTTAGAGCCAGCTCCTGTGTCCAGTGTTCCACTTCATGAGTCATACCCAGAGAGTCGGCGGTGTAGCGCATTGTATCCAAAGCCCGCCCCAAAGGAGAGGCATAAATTCGATCCAGTCCGTGACTGGAAAGCCGTTTGGCCAGTGCCTGGGCTTCCAAATGCCCCTCCGGCGTGATGGTGTTATTGGGGTAATCGGGGTCTGCGTGTCGGATAATATACAATCTCATTATTGGTTCTCCGTTCCTATGAATGGCGACAGGATCGCTTTATCTCATTCCATCGATTAGTTCTCCTGATCTTTAACGTTTATTCAGCAAATTTTCCAAAATCGCGCGCAAATCCCTGTCTTCCTGGTAGACTTCCTCACCTGTATCCAGTTCAATAACCCGGATATATGTATAATTAGCTCTGACATCGACTGGTTTAAAAATCAATTCCTCCGGATTGTCTGGGCGGACATCATAGCCCATATTTTTGAACATATCCGTGATTTGATCAATCCCCGGCTTGCCTCCGCTTTCCAGCATAATCAACCCGCGCAGTTCCTTGGGTTCCTCCGGATGCATGACTCGAAAATGTACTATACATTCCATGTAAAATCGCTCCTTTCAATCGTAAATCTGTGTGATGTTGCAAATCCTCATGTTCCCAGCATACCCCAAATGCCACTCCACATTCCACACCCGCCTTCATATCGTCAGGACAGAAAACACGTTATACTGTAAAGAAGACCTTTGATTTCTGCTTACTATAGGAGGAACCACGATGACTAGCGAGCTTCTGGATATCTACGATGATGAAGACAACCCTCTTGGCACAGCCTCGCGACAAGACGCACATGCCAAGGGATACTGGCACCATACCTTTCACTGCTGGCTAGCACGAGACACTTCGACAGGCCGTCGCTTGCTGTTCCAACAGCGTCAGGATACGAAGGACACCTTCCCCGGATGCTACGATATTACAGCAGCCGGTCACTTGACGGCAGGCGAAGATATGTCTCAGGCGGCTCGTGAGCTGGAGGAAGAACTGGGCATTCATGTTCCCTTTACCTCATTAACACCGCTGATGACCGTTCGGTATGAAAGCAAAGGTACCGCACAGGGCACCTCTTTTTGGGATCGGGAGGTTAGCTCGGTGTTTGGACTGCTATCGAACCAGCCATTGGAAGCTTATCACCTCCAGCAAGAAGAAGTAGCCGGACTGTACGAAGCAGATCTTGACCAAGCACTGGCCCTTTTTGAAGGCCATATTCCCTTTATCGAAGCCCATGGCATTACGTCGGGGCCAAATCCAGAAAAAAACCGCCGCCTGATTACATCGGATCAATTCGTGCCTCATAAGGCGGGCTATATTACATCTATATGCCGGGCACTGATGGAACTTCCTACCCGGTAATCTTTAGCTATTCTCCAGCTGACATATATTTGCCGATAATGCCTTCATACCGCCAGCCATACCGGGTCGACAGTTCTCTGCCCATATCATGCTCCAGCTCATACAGAATAAGATCCTGAGCAAAATGATTAAGCAGCAGGCCTGTCATTACCGGATGCTCGGTAATAAGCGCCTGTGTCGGGCAATTCTCTCCCCGCATACCCAGCATGCACCAACGCCGATCAATAACAAAAGAAAACTTCCGCCCTGCTGGTTCCTGTCCGTCTGTACCAGACCCAGACGGTAACCACGGTCCCATCATGCTTTCTCCGTTATCGCAGGACCAGAGCAGACGCACACCTCGACCCTCAGCTTTCTCCAACTCTGTCCGCAGCAGCTCAGCTTCCTCGCGCCACAAATCCAACACAATCTCATGCTCTGCCCGTTCCAATTCACGTGTCAGACTTTCCAGCACCTTCCGATCGCCTTCCGCATTATAAAAGGTCGGCTTGGTTGGTTCTGTTCGTGGCATTTCTTTCTCCACTGCGCGTAGGGACTCCTGCATTTGTCCTTCGATCATCCGGGTCAGTTCACCCGGTGGCAGCATGCTGTAACGTACAGGCTCTCCAGCACTGGTTCTGAGGTATCCCTGCCCGGCCAAACGCTGTAAAGCCGCGTACACGTTGGAGCGCGATGCACCCAGACGCTTAGCCACTTCATAGCCGGAAGCCGCATTTTGCCTCGAAAGCTCGACCATAACCTTGGCTTCCATTTCCGTAAAACCCAGATTCCGCAGATGATGCAGCAAACGCTCCATATATTCTGTTCCCCCTATGCTGCCCGGCGTTATGTCTGTGTCCTGCAGCAGCCTGTTCGGCTGCGTCAAATCTGTTCAGCTCCGCAACGCGGGCACCATTTGGACCCTTTGGGTAGTTCTGCAGTACAGATTTGGCATTTTACATTTTCACGTACTTGTGCAGACGGCGTTGCCGGCTTCTCGGCCCCGGAGTTGTTGGCCTTCCAATATCGGATTCGCTCGTCCAGCTCCTCCTGGCGCTCACGCTCGCGTTCCAGTTCTTCAAGACGACGGTGTTCTTTTTCCAGTTCTTCCTGACGACGGCGCTCCCACTCAGCGTCGAATGCCGCTTTTTCTTCCGGTGTAAAATCAGATACTGTGTAATCGCGGTCTAGTCCCGCTGGTTCGTGTGTTTCATACCGCTCATCCTGTTCCTGTTCATGCCGATCGACTACTTCCTGTTCTGCATACTCCGTGTAAGCAGGCGCAGCATCCTTCACTACCTCTGGCTTGCGCAGATCAAAAGAATAGACGTCCGTTGGCACCTCTTCACGCACAGCAGCTACTTGTTTGGAAGCAGCCTGTCCTTCATTGAGCTTGCGTCCGCATTTGGGGCAAAAGTTCGCATCCAGAGGCACAACCGCTCCACAGGTGCATAAATGAGCGTTTTTCAATTCTGCAATTCTACTGCGCAACTCGTCAATTTCATCCTGAAGCTCATCACATGCAGTGGATAGCTGTGTCATCTCGGTTTCTGCCACCGACATGTCGGATGCGCGGTAACCTTCGTAAAAGATCTGACCCATTCGTAAGAAATGAACATCCATTTCCTGCTGAATCGTTGTAATTTGTGAATTGATCTTACTAATCTCGACAGCATGCTGCGCCTTTTCTGTTGCGCGATTAGCGCCTTCCTTTATACGTTGAATCAGCTTCATCGTTATTTCCTCCCCATTATCCAGCCGGATTTCACTATACCGTCCGTATATCCCAAAGTTTTTTTCTGTTGGCAAACCTCGAACTCCTGTATAATGGAATGCGGTCATATTGCCTGTTTGAAGGCTATTGGCATTAGCGTCAACGTATTGACGTTCTGTCGCTCCGGCAAGATCCGCATGAATTTCAGCATTATTTTAGTCCATCGCCTTGTTCTTATCGTCAGCTAAAGCTGACTAGAACTCTATCATACCAAAAACTACCCCCATTTGTGAAAATGGAAGATTTTAAGAACGAAAGGGGTTTCAGGATTATGGACCCAAATCCTTCTTTTTACCCCCGACCCATCGGGGTTCCTTATTCAACGTCGAGCCCTCAGGCACGTCGTGCTTCCATGGATACCAGTATGACGCTGGTGCCCGACACCGACCAAGACTCGGCCTATTTTCGTGCTTTAGAGAACGCCGGCATTCACCTGAATCGCCCGCAGATCCAGGCCGTCCGCCACGGCAAAGGCCCCCTTCTGACCCTTGCAGGGGCTGGCTGCGGCAAAACCACAGTGCTGGCTGCCCGCGCAGGCTACCTGATGGCGATGCGGGATGTCCCTGCATCGTCCATTCTGCTGGTGACCTTCACCAGCAAGGCAGCTGCCGAAATGAAACTGCGCATCGCGGGATTACCCGGTGTGCGCCCTGCCGCTGCACGTGCAGTTCAGGCTCGCACGTTTCACTCATTCGCTTTGGCGATGCTGCGTCATCGCGGCGTGCAAGATGAAGTGTTCGGTGAAACGCAGGCCCAGCATACCGTCATGAAAATGATGCTGCGGCAGCTTGGACTCAGCGAGGCTTTCCAGCCGGAAAGCCTGCTGTCTGCTCTCTCCGCCTGGAAAGCGGAAGGCCGCAGCGCGGACGAGCTACCGGAAACCGTGCGCGAGGAATCGGATGCCAAGCGTGCCATGCTCGCTTATGAAGCGTGGAAACAGGAGCGCAATAAAATGGATTTTGACGATATTCTGCTGCGTGCCTCCGCACTGCTGCGTGACCCGGATGTGCTTCAGCCGCTTCAGCGGCGTTTTTCACATATCATGGTCGATGAATTTCAGGATACGAATGCCCTGCAATATGAGATGGTGCAACGATTGGCTGCCCGACATCGCAATCTGATGGTCGTGGGGGATGATGACCAGACGATCTATACCTTTAATGGGGCACGTCAGGAATCCATTCTGGAGTTTGACAAAGTCTATAAGGATGCAAAGGTCATTACCCTGGATATTAATTATCGCAGCGATGCGCGGATTTTGGGGCTGGGCTCTAACATTGTCGCCAAAAATGTTCATCGACGCTCCAAGCGTCTTTCGGCTGCCGGGCGTGAAGGCTTGCCGCCGCAGTTTGCCACCCCATCCGGACCCGAGGAAGAAGCGGGGCATATTGTTACCCATCTACTAGGACAGGTAGAGGAAGGTCGGCTGCGCTACCGGGATATCGCTATTTTGCACCGGACAGCCAGCGGAAGCCGATCTATTTTTGAGCAATTAATTATGCGGGATGTTCCATTTATTCAGTATGGAGCAGGGGCTGTATTTTATGATCAGTCCCTGATTCGTCCCTTAATGGATCACCTGCGCTTGTCGCTGAATCCCCGGCGTATGGAATCCATTCCGAGCACCCTCGGGCCGCTGTACGTCTCCCGTGAGGCGGGTATGGAATGGATTATGCGCGAGGAGAAACAGCAGGCTAAAAAATACCCGCTGATTCATCTCAGCCGCTGGGATCGACTACGTGATTTTCAGCGTGAGCAGGTAAAAGAACGTATTCGTTTGATTCGCAGTCTCACTACAATGAAGCCTGCCTATGCCATTCAAGAAATGCGGCGCATCTTTTATGACAAATATTTGGAGAGCGGAGATACGGGCGCGTGGACTCATTATAAGGAAACGATGCAAGAAAGTCTGGAGGAGCTCGAAACGGCAGCCAAGCGGTTTGACACCGTGGAGGCGTTCGTCAGCTTTGCGGACGAGCTTTCCGAGCGTCACCGCCAAATGGAATCGCTGCGCAGAGAGGAAGACAGCGATGCTGTTCGGCTCATGACGATCCACCGCGCCAAGGGGCTGGAATTCCCTTGCGTATATTGGATCGGAGCCAGCGAAGGCATTCTGCCGCACAGCTCGGCGCTGCACAGCGAGCTGCCGGAGGATCGGCGGGCAGGCGCCGCCCCGACTACCGCTGTGGATAACGATGCAGCGCTTGAAGAAGAGCGCCGCCTCGCTTATGTGGCCGTCACCCGGGCGAAGGAGTTGCTGTACATCACCTCTCCCGCCTCTAATCATGGCAAGCCTGCCGCCGTGTCACGCTTCCTGTTGGAAGCCTATGGGGTCACCCCTGAGGTTTCCAAGCCAGAAGCACGCCGCAGCAGCTTCGGCCAACCGAAGGGTGCTTCCGGGTATAGCAGCCGTGCTGGCGCTGGATCGCCAGCGTCTGGCACAGCGACCCGCGTGAGCAGCAGGCCGGGACCAAGCAGCGCTACGGCACGGACGACCTCGTCGGTGGCAGGGTCTTCGGCAGAGCCACGTATCAACGTGCCCGTGTGGAAATGCACCGACGGCGCCTGCAAGGCGTGGATGCGGCGCGACACAACAAGCGGACGCCGTACAAGCGCGGCTAGCACAGGCACACCGCCGGCATGCCCGCTCTGCTCCTCCCCGATGACAGAGGGGACACGCAGCATCCCAGCCAGATAGGTATAAGGCGTATAGCTGGTATTGGAGAACTGTGCTTTTACTGGATTGGTGACACTCGTGATTTCCAGCCTAACTGTTGCAGATTTTAATGAATCAAATAAGCTTTAGACAGACCAATAATAGAAAAAGCGGCAGACTAGGACGTGAAAATAAAGTCCTAGTCTGCCGCTATCTATTTCAACTTGCTATTGAAGAATCGTATCCCGTTAGTTCAATGCCTTGCCTGTTGTGAAGTTATATATTTTACGGATTAAACAGCCGATCAATCATCCAATAGGTGTTCCATCAGGTAGTTTGATACCTGGTTTCAATAAAACCACATCCCCCTTTTCGGGAATTCCTCCAAGGACCAATACCTCTGAATTAAAGCCTGCTATCCGTCGAGGTGGAAAGTTGACTACACCTATGATTTGTTCCCCTATAATATCTTCAGCCACATATCTTTTTGTGATTTGTGCACTCGAAGCTTTTATTCCGATATCTTGTCCAAAATCAATTTCAAGTTTAATAGCAGGTACTTTTGCTTCTGCAAAAAACTCAGCTTTAATTATGGTTCCAACTCGAATATCTAGTTTCAAAAAATCATCAATCGTTGCCATCTAAACATTCTCCTCATCGATTGTTTTCTTCAATTTCGCGATAATGAATTTCAAATTTAATATTTTGCAACCGTAGTATACTTTAAAGATTTTGCCCAAAAATACATCCCCATACCGAATAAAGTCATGATTCCACCTATGAATTGAAATGCAGAGATTATTTCTCCCAAGAATAAGTAGGCGAGAATTATGGCAAGAACAGGCTCTCCAATAATACCAACTGAGACCGTAGTTGCACCCATCGATTTCAACAACAAATTAAAAATATATTGTCCAAAAATAGTTGGGATTACTGCAAGTAAAAAGAAATACATCCAATCCGACGAGTCATATTCGATCAAGGAATAATGATTCAACAAATTGTAGACCAGCATGACGCTGCCACCAATAAAAAAAACAATAACACTATATAAATTTGCATTTATTTTGTGGCTTACTTTCTGTCCTGCCAACATATATGCTGAAACCAAGATTGTTCCTACTAAAGATAATCCATCTCCGATTAATGCCTCTCTCGAAATCCCTATGTCTCCCCAAGCTATAACGATTGAACCGACAAGAGCGGCGATCAAACAAAGAATGGTCAATATATTTGCTCGTTCTCTGAACATAAAGTATGAACCCATCATTACAAATAAAGGCTGTAAGGATAAGATGACCATGGAACTCGCAACTGAGGTATATACTAAAGATTCCATCCAGAATAAGAAATATAACCCGAGAAAAAGACCAGCTATGAAAACAGTACTCCAATCTTTTTTGTTCATTTCTAAGGAACGAAACATTTTCCAAGGTACAAAGGGAAGCATTATGAGTACTGACATATACAATCTGTACATCCCAGCCACAGAGGTTGGAGTATCTGAGGATTTTATCATGATAGATGAGATAGAAACAGACAGTATGCTGATTAAAAGCAAAATATACGGATGAAACGGTAACGACGATTGATTTATTTTCACATATACGCCTCCAAGATGTCTTATCCAATCGCCTGTGCACAGGATTGTAATGATAAGCCGAAGATCTGGTATAATAATATCACCACTTTTATTTTATTTGTGTAACTATATCTTTAATTTATATAGAAATATCGTCATCAGAAAGGACCTCGCTAAAATGGAAAAACAATTGCATGAGACCATTCTATATCCCGATGTTTCATTTCCATACATCATGTACACCCATACTATTCATGCAAGTAGTCCTGAGGGTAGAGGATTCAACGATTTACATTGGCATGAGGAACTACAAATCACTTTGGTTACCAAAGGAAAGCTAGTGATACAAGTTAACGGCATTGATCATGAATTAGAAACAGGTCAGGCCATTTTAATTAATAAAGGTGTTCTTCACGTTACTACACACCTTACACATAACGGTCAATATGTCAGTTTTAATTTCCCTGAAAAGCTGCTGGCCTTTTATGCAGATAGTGCGATGGAAAAAAACTATGTACTGCCTTATACAAACTCTCTCTTATTGTCATTAGTAATCAAAGGAGATGCTGAATGGCAAATTCAAATACTGCAAATGCTTTGGGATATGAAACAGAAATTTGATATGAAAAAAAAATGGGGCTGGGAATACGAGGTTTCCATCAAAACGGCACAATTATGGTTAGTCTTAATATCTAATATTTCGCTGTCTTCTGAGGAAGCACCTAAATACATGAAATTGCAACAGGAGCGACTTCAATTGATGCTCAGCTTTATCCATCAAAACTACTCAGACAATATAACATTGCAAGAAATTGCTGCTATAGCACATTTAAGTATTTCGGAATGCACTCGTAGTTTTAAGAGAACCATTCATATGACACCTTACGACTACTTAATTAAGTACCGTATCAAGAAAAGCAGCGAGTTATTAATTTCAACAGATTCTACAATAACTGAAATAGCCCACAGAGTGGGGTTCAATCATGTAAATCACTTCATTCAGTCTTTTAAAAAACATCATAAAAAAACACCTAATGAATTCCGGAAATTTAGAAATGAATTCATTAATTAAGGAATGAAGCAGCTGTCAGCGTAACGACTTACTCTGTTGATGATCCTGTTTTCAATCAACATTCAAATGTAACTCCTACATCTTCCTCAGTTTCATGTCATTCATCATTCGTATAAAAAAATGGCTTCCCCCTCCTCAATCAGTACAGCTGCTGTACGCAAAATGCCCCTTTTCATACAAAAAGGGGCATAACTCAATCGATTGTCTTTTCTCTTTCAGCAGTTGTACTGTTGTACTGTCCTTTAAGCCTTACCGGACCTTATTGCCCGGAGCCTGAACCATCCACTTTCATAGTCTTTCTGTCTGTAGAGAAGAGGGAGGCCCAACTTCATAAGCCGATCCCCCCCATGGATAGACTTTTGCCCGCTATTTCCTGACTGAACTTCATATTCGAGCTCTGGATTTAGTCCGTCAAGGCGCAGGGCTCGCCAAGGCGCGTTCGGGACAGCCATCACTTGGAAATAGTAGACGATGGCATCCTCTTGGTCTTCAGAAACAAACATCCAAGCCGATTCGTTATCTTCAAACGGGTTCTTTAAGCGATACAAGTCACCTTTCTGTACTAAGCCACGTATCTGCTTGTATACTGCGATTTGGCGTTTGACCGTCTCTTTTTCCTCATCGGTGAATTTCGTGAGATCAAGCTCATATCCAAAATTTCCGGACATGGCGACATCACCTCGAAAATCAAGGGGCGTTATGCGTCCAACTTGATGGTTCGGAACTGCCGAAACATGCGCTCCGATTGCGCTTACAGGATAGACAAGGCTAGTTCCATATTGAATCTTCAGGCGTTCCACCGCATCGGTATTATCACTAGTCCAGACTTGAGGCATGTAGTAAAGCATGCCTGGATCAAAGCGTCCTCCGCCACTTGAACAGCTCTCGAAAAGAATATGTGGAAATTCGGTGGTGATGCGCTCCAACAGCTCATACAATCCAAGAACATAGCGATGGGCAGTCTCGGATTGGCGTTCCGGCGGCAGAGCAGCAGAACCGATTTCCGTCAGACAGCGGTTCATATCCCATTTCACATAAGAGACTGGCACGCTGGAGAAAATGGCAGCAAGTGAATCGTAGATGAAATCGCGCACTTCCTTGCGAGTATAGTCCAGCACTAGCTGCCATCTGGCTTCGCTGCGCCTGCGTCCCGGAACGTGGAGGCACCAGTCCGGATGCTCCCGGTACAACTCACTGTCCGGAGAGATCATCTCTGGCTCAAACCAGAGCCCGAATTTAAGACCCAGCCGATTGATACGGTTCGCGACATCCGCGAGTCCGTCTGGCAGCTTCCGACGATCCTCGTACCAATCGCCGAGAGACGAATTGTCAGAATCCCGTTTTCCGAACCAACCGTCATCTAAGACAAATAGTTCGATGCCTAGCTCAGCCCCCTCTTTCGCTATCGATACCAGCTTATCTGCATTGAAGTCAAAATAGGTAGCTTCCCAGTTATTGACCAGAATAGGGCGTTCTTCGTCCCGATATTTCCCTCGGCAAAGTCGAGTCCGATACAAGCGATGATACGTCCGCGACATATCTCCCAGTCCTTGACCGGAGTAAACCATAATTGCTTCTGGCGTTTGGAAGCTCTCCCCTGGGCTCAGTAACCACGAAAAGTCAAAGGAGTTCACGCCGATGTTAAACCGTGTTGAGCCAAATGAATCCATTTCCGCTCCCGCCTCAAAGCCCCCGCTGTACACGAGGCTAAAGCCGAATGCCTCGCCATAGCATTCCGTTGTCCCCCGAGTGACCAATGCAGTAAAAGGGTTGAGTTGATGGCTGCTCATGCCCCTTTTACTATCAATTCGGGTTTCACCTTGAAGAATCGGTTTGCGGGTAATATTCCCCTCCCGAGCCCATGCTCCCGAAAGATACATGAACTCTAAATCGCTTTTACCCGAAAAATCGACACAAGCACTTAGAGCACGGAGAAGTCGAAGATTCTTGGCTCCCGTATTACTCAAACGAGCCGAACGAGCGATTACGTTTCGATCCGCGAAGACGGTGTAAAGAAGAACAACTTTAAGACCTGAAAAGTCATCTTTTAACTCCAGTTCCAACGTATCCGCTTCGTCTTCATTCTCGGTATATACGGCCGGAAGCCCGGTTAATGATGGCTTTCCCTTGATGATCCGGTAACCGTCGTACTTTAACTCCGTGATACGAGTTCCATCTTCAAGTTCTACTTGATACGCAGGGTTACGGAAGTCCCCACTCCCATACTGCGGGTACTCTTGCGGTAGCCGATCCAATCCAGCCGTCGCAGAAGTGTGAAGCAATAGATCGGTCATTGATTCGCGGTGCTTCAGTCTATCTCCCCAATATACATGCACAGGAAATCCATCCACAATCTGAATAATATAACTCATGCCCGACGACTGTAGATGAAACAGCCCCGTTTGCTCTTGAACAATGATACCCATTGGAAAAACAACCCCTCCCTCTAGATCATACCCCTCGGAAATCCGCACCTAAAAAAGGACATAGAAGAACCTTTTTGTAACACCACCAACTAAGTCCACATGGTGTAAAGCTTGATAAGCTCCTCATTAGTCGCAATAGGTTCTACAGAAATGATATATTAATTTTAGATATGAAGTACATGGCATGGTACTCACTATTTATGTTATAATGCTTGATAATTTACATAAGGAGATTTAGCGTGATAGAATATTTGCCACGTAGTAAACAGCACTCTGAATTGTATCTAACTCAGTTTGGCATGGAGGAATGCATACCGGGGCACTTTTTTGGACCTGCGATAAGAGATCACTATCTGCTCCATTATATTTTGGACGGAGAAGGTACCTTCGAGGTCGGTGGATTCAGTTATCGCTTGCGGAAAGGTCAGTGGTTTCTAATCTGCCCCCAGGTCATCACTTTTTATCAAGCCGATGCAGTGAATCCTTGGTCTTATTGCTGGTTTGGTTTTAACGGAGCACTGGCAGAAACGCTCCTCAAGCAATCAGGCCTAACGATGACGCATCCAATCCTCTACTTTGAAGGAGACCATTTGATTTATCAATATTTGCAGCTAATGAATGAATCAAGTGGATGCCATAAAGCTCGGGAAACCAGACTAACCGGTCTGCTATGCTTAATGTTATCGGAGCTTATAGAGTTCGGCCCGGTAACGCCCCCCGAACAAAAGGAAAGCCGGGCGGAAATTTACGTGGAAAAAGTGAAGGATTTTATTGAAATGAATTATGCTCAGAAAATTACCATTGAGCACATTGCAAATTTTATCGGACTCAATCGAAGCTATTTATGTTCGTTATTCAAACAACAAGTAAACACAAGCATTCAGGATTATTTGGTTCGCTATAGGATCAACAAAGCATGTGAAATGATGGGAAACGCTGAACTTTCGATAGGTGATATTTCCCGTTCAGTCGGCTATAACGACCCTTTACTCTTCTCGAAAATTTTTAAAAAGGTAAAGGGATTCTCCCCCAAACATTATCGAACTGAAACCCATGCTCAAAGTCAAGCCGACTACTAAAAATACAATCGCTGACTCATTTGGAGGATGGACGACATCAACTCAATGTTTGTCACCTATTCGGCATGGACTCCAAGAGCAGAGATGACGTTCTACCCGACTACTGGTAAGAGGCCTCTTACGAACAAAAAAGATCAGCCAGAAAAACTGGCTGATCTCATAAGTTTATTTTGTTGTAGTTTGTCCTTCCAAATAAGAAACCGGCTCTTTAACCTCTACTTTGGTACCGCCAAATTCATCTTTAATGTATTTTTGAGTATCCTCGTTATGATAGAGATCCGCTAACTTTTGCAGCCCTTTGTCATTCGCCTTATCAGATGAAGTAACCAGGACGTTAATATTATTTTTGGTTGCCTGACTGATTTCCTCATGGAACAAGGAATCTTTCAGTACATTCAGACCCCCTTCTAAAGCAATTGTATTCCCAATCAGCACCAAGCCTACATCTTGAATCACTCGTGGTCCTGTTTTGTCATCAATTAGTTCAAATTTCAGGTTTTTAGGATTGCTAGTAATATCATTGACAGTACCCAAGGCATCATTAAAGTCAGCCTTAAGCTTAATCAAACCGGAGGCTTCCAATAACTTTAAACCTCTTGCTGTATTGGCCGGGTTATCTGCCAAAGCTACCAGAGCCCCGTCGGTCACTTCATCGATGCTTTTGAATTTTTGCGAATAAATCCCCATAGGCTCCAGGTAGGTTGTGGCTATAGCCTTCAAATCGGCTTTGCTCTCTTTGTTATAGCTAACCAGGTACGCCCACGATTGGAATGCATTCACATCTACTTCGCCTTCTTTGGTCGCATTGTTCGTTTCGATTCCGCCGTTAATTTCTTTCACTTCAATGTCCAGCTTGGCATCCTTGGCGGCCTGGGACTGGGCAATATGCTTCCATATCTGGGCGTCAGAGCCCATGGAGCCGATGACTACTTTTTGCGTTTCCGAACCGGAAGCGGCGCTGGAGCCATTGCTGTCTGAACTTTTATTACCGCATCCTGCAGCAACTAATAATAAACTAATCCCTAATAGTAAAACGAACGATTTCTTCATGTTGTTTTCCCCCAGATCATGTATGCTAGTGCATCGTCATTCCACCTGTAACATTAATCGCTTGTCCTGTCATATATGCAGAGAGCGGACTGGCCAGAAACAGCACCACATTGGCGACATCCTCCACCTCGGCCGTTCTCCCCAAAGGTACCTGTGAACAATCTTCTTCGTATATTTCTTGAGCGGTCATTCCGCGAATGACGCCCCCTTCAATCCGTTCACGATGCTTCATCGGCGTTTCTACGATACCTGGACAAACCGCATTCACCAAAATTTGATGCGGAGCAAGCTCAATGGCCATCACCTTGGTCAAGCCGAGAACCGCATGTTTGGAAGCACAATATCCGCCCATGGCCCGATATCCATTTTTTCCAGCCTGCGAAGCAATTTGGATAATTCGTCCTGGTTTGCGCGCATCCACCATTTCCTTGGCAAACCGTTTGGACGCTACATACAGCCCAGTTGAATTGATCGAAAATACTTTCTCCCAATCAGCCAACTCACTATCAATGACATAATCCATCGTAGAAGTACCAGCGCAGTTCACCAATATATCAGGCACTCCCGCTTCGCTGATTAGTAGATCGCACCATCTTTCGATATCATCCGGTTTGGATATGTCCAATTGCGTTTCAACCAACTGTGGATTGACCACTCTATACGGCTCTTCATAAGAAATATCAGCAGAAATCACTTTAGCTCCGCTTTTAATGAAAAGCTCTACAATTCCCTTGCCTATGCCTGACTTGCCGCCTGTCACTACCGCTGTCTGATGAGATAGGTCAATCGAAATCATAAATTTTAAAATACTCTTTCGAAAGGATCGCGGCTAATACCCGCCTCTAATACAATCTTCACATATTCCTGCGCTGAAAAAAGAGAGTGGTCCTTGTAGTTCCCGCATTCCAAAGCAGTAACAGCCGGAACCTCTGTCGTCTCCAGAATTCTTTTCAAGGTTTTTTCCAAAGCGAGTGCAATTTCCTCAGGCTCATGTTCATTCCACAAAATCAAGTAGAACCCCGTTCTGCATCCCATAGGAGAGATATCAATAATTCCTTTGATTTCATCTCTCAGGTACGTCGCTAATAAGTGCTCCAGCGTATGTACAGCTGCTGTCGGAAGTGCGTCTTCATTAGGTTGTAAAAATCTCAAGTCATACTTTTGTACTGTGCTTCCTTTTTCGTCATGCTCTACTCCCGCTGCTCTTACATAAGGAGCCTTTACAATCGTGTGATCTAATTGAAAACTTTCTACTTTTGCCATTGTTCTTTTCCTCTTTTCTGTAATTTATATTTTTAATCTAATGATGGATACTCTACATTTGTGATTTTTTTAAAAGAATTAAATGCTCCAATTCAGCATTTTTGTAATTATACATCGGATTACTCGGTTTTACCACCATAATTCTTGTCGTATTTCTTTTTTCTTTGACCGTCTCTCCTTTGCCTGTAGGTTTTGACATAGTGTACAATGTATACGATAATGCATTTTTACGAAAAAGATCGAGGACATCATAAGCCTCATTTAGGAGAATGCTCTGTGAATGAACCGGATTGGAAGCACCTGAATGCTGTCCCATTACCCTTGCAGGAATTTCAGCTACAGCTGGATCAAAACAGTGTTAACGCCAAGCAACTAGAGGAGTGGAGAAAGATTCCCGTCCTTTATCAGCTGGCTCTGGAGGAATTAAAGAATAAAATTAAGCTAATCCAGACGGAATGGAAGCTGTTAGACGGTTTTAGCCCGATTGAGCATATTAAAACCCGGATCAAAGAGCCCCACAGCATCGTGGAAAAGGTTCGGCGCAAAGGGCATGAAGTCACCTTGGACAATATATTGCGTGAAATTCATGATATCGCGGGAATGCGCGTGGTATGCGCTTTTGTGAAAGATATTTATCGTCTGATGGATCATCTTCACACACGGGAAGATATTCGTATTCTGGAGGTCAAGGACTATATAGCCCATCCTAAGCCCAACGGCTATCAGAGCCTGCATGTCATTGTGGAAATTCCGCTGATCCTGTTTGAGGGCACACGCTGGATCAAGGTTGAAATTCAATTGCGCACATTGGCTATGGATTTCTGGGCCAGTATGGAGCATATTTTGTACTATAAGTTCGATAAGAAAGTGCCTGAACATGTCGTTAATGGATTGACCGAAGCCGCACGTGCAACCTACGAGCTGGATCAGAAAATGCTGAAGTTGCGCGGCGAAATTTTATCGCTTAGCAAGGAACAGGATGCGGAAGAATCCCCGGCGAAACAATCCGAAGAGTCGTCCTTGAAGACACTCTCCCTCCCTGCAGATCACGCCACTTCACGGCCACAAACCTGCTAAGTTTTTGTGCACAAGATAACTTAAGAATTCAGTCGAGGCTGCAACAACTATGGTTCATTCTTACGCTGGATTCTTATGTATTGGGTATAAATAAAGAGCCATCAAAACCACGTTCATCATGGTTTTGATGGCTCTTTCACACATTTTTTCGATCAAATATTACTGCTTCTCGCGAATCTCTGTGCTGATTTTCTCTACGATGTCCGCAATGCTGAGTGATCCCAGATCGCCTTCGCCGCGTTTACGAACCGCTACAGTACCGGTTGTTTTTTCATTTTCCCCGATAACGAACATATATGGAACCTTCTCCAATTGCGCCTCGCGGATTTTATAACCAAGCTTCTCATTGCGAGTATCCACTTCGACGCGCAGACCTGCTTTCAGCAACGCATCCTGTATCTCATTGGCAGTCTCGATATAGTTCTCGGATACTGGCAACAGCTTCGCATGAACAGGAGCCAACCACAATGGGAATGCACCTGTAAAATGCTCAGTCAGGATGCCCATGAAGCGGTCAATCGAACCGTAGATGGCACGGTGAATAACGACTGGACGGTGCTTCTGGTTGTCCTCGCCCACATAAGTGAGGTCGAATTTTTCAGGCATTTGGAAGTCCAATTGGATCGTTCCGCACTGCCAGCTGCGTTTGAGCGCATCGAGAATGTGGAAGTCAATTTTTGGACCGTAAAATGCTCCATCTCCCGCATTAATACGGTAGTTGATGCCCAGGTGATCCAGCACGTTTTGCAGAGCTTGTTCCGCTTGATCCCACAGCACTGGCTCGCCCATAAAGTCATCTGGACGTGTGGACAATTCCACTGTGAAGTCAAAGCCAAACACACTATACATTTCGTTAATCAGCTTAATCACGTCTGTAATTTCTTGTTCAATCTGACCTGGTGTGACGAAAATATGCGCATCATCCTGGCAGAATGTACGAACACGCATCATACCGTTCAACGCGCCGGACAGCTCATGGCGATGCACTTGTCCAAATTCGGCTATACGAATTGGCAGATCGCGGTAGGAGTGAAGCTCATTTTTAAACACAAGCATATGCCCTGGACAGTTCATCGGTTTCAGAGCAAATGTAGTTTCATCCACTTCGGAGAAGTACATGTTTTCCTTGTAATGCTCATAGTGTCCCGATTGTTCCCACAGACGATTGTTCATCATCAGCGGTGTACGTACTTCCTCATAGCCATGCAGACGTTGAATGTCACGGGAGTAATCTTCCAATGCAGTGCGGACAACCATACCTTTAGGCAGGTAGAACGGCATGCCCGGTGCTTCTTCGGAGAACATGAACAGTTCCAGCTCTTTACCCAGCTTGCGATGGTCGCGTTTTTTCGCTTCTTCCAGCAAATGCAGGTGCTCATCCAGTTGTGCTTTTTTCGGGAATGCTGTTCCGTAGATACGTTGCAGCATCTTGTTGTTGGAATCGCCTCTCCAGTATGCGCCCGCTACACTCAACAGTTTAAAAGCTTTGATGCGGCCAGTAGATGGCAAATGCGGGCCACGACACAGGTCAAAAAATTCGCCTTGATCATAGATTGTAATTTCCGCTTCTTCCGGCAAATCACGAATCAGTTCCAGCTTCAGTGGATCTTCCAACTCTCCAAAAATACGAGTGGCTTCCTCACGGCTAACCACACGACGTGTAATCGGCAGATTTTCCTGTGCGATCTTCGTCATTTCCTTCTCGATCTTGGCCAAGTCGTCAACGGACAATGGGTTTTCGATATCAATGTCATAGTAGAAGCCGCTGTCGATGACCGGACCGATACCCAGCTTCACGTTTTTCTCACCGTAAATGCGTTTGAGCGCCTGAGCGAGCAAATGCGCTGTACTGTGGCGGTAAATTTCCAGACCGTCTGCACCGTCCAGCGTAATAATTTCAAGGTCAACGTTCTGATCCAAAACGGTGTTCAGATCTACAGCCTTCCCGTTCACTTTACCTGCTACTGCGTTCTTTTTCAGCCCGGAGCTGATCGAACCCGCCACGTCGGCGATCGTTACGCCCTGCTCGTACTCGCGTACGGCTCCATCCGGCAATTTCACTTGAATACTCACGATTAAAGCCTCCATTTCAAATTGTGTGCTATATCAAAATTGAACGCAAAAAAACGCCTCTCTCCCTCAAGGGACGAGTGCGTTCAGCTCGTGGTTCCACCCTAGTTCGGCCCGCTCCTGTGCGTACATTTATGTTCATCGGAACATACTCATGCACGACATGCGTGACCCTCCATTGGTATCCGTTAACGGGGATAAAGCGGTAGGCGCTTACTGATGTTACTGCCAGATTGCACAGCTACATGTTCAACGTCACGGCTACAAAGGGGTAACTTCACATGCGGTTGCCGGAAAAGCTCTCAGCCTCGTCTTTTCTCTCTGAACGGCCCTTCAAGGAAATCATGTCTTTGGTCAATGCCTTGAATATCACTATATGCTACAGCATTATAGATCAAATTCGCAGGTATTTCAAGTGGGCGTTTATGTAAGTTCATGCCTCCTATGCATCAGCTAGCTAAGGGAGCTCATGTGCCCATATTTACACAGCTCTAAAAACACTATAATATATACTTATCTAGACGATACCGTACAGAAAGGGAGAAGGAGAGATGCCTAAAATTATTGTCACAGAAGAACAATGGATTCAGAAAGGAATCGAACGTTTTGAACAGGGTGGAATAGATCAACTTGTTGTTGAGAAAATGGCCGTTGCATTAGGGTGCAGTAAGAGCAGTTTTTATTGGTATTTTAACAATCGCAGCAGCTACATTAGACAGATTGTGGAGACATGGAAGGAACAGACGACACAACAGGTTATTGCAGCGTCCATCATCCATGCTGCCGCAGATGAGCGGATCAGAGAGTTGTTAACCCAGATGTTCGGGAAGACGAAACGAGGAGATTTTCTGTTTTATCTGCGAAAACTGTCATTGAAGGATGATAGTTACCATTCCCTACTCAATGAAGTCGAACAGATGAGAATGGAGTTTATGAAGCAGCTTTTAATACAGAAGGGAATGCAACCAGAGAAAGCCGTTCAGAAATCATGGATGTTGTACCATTACTACTTAGGTTGGTATGAGCGTCACAAGCAAGAGACGTTAAGTGACGAAGCCATTCAACAGCATATTCACATGATTTGGACAGAGTGGATTTCGAATTAATTCAATTAAGGAGGATGCCACATGTTGGAGTTACTTACATGGGCAGTTGGCGGAATTCTATGGGTACTGAGCGGCATGCATCTATATTGGGTATTCGGCGGACAAAAAGGTGCAAAGGCAGCGATCCCAAGCACAGGAACGGCTTTGCTCTTTGAGCCCTCCAAGATAGGGACATCAATTGTAGCTATTCTACTAGCTTTAGCCGCTTGGTTCGTACTAGAACTAGGTGGAGTTACACAATTCCTGTTTTTCAGTACCTTTCATTCCTACGGTGCAGGCTTGTTGTCGTGCGTATTTATTTTACGTTCTATAGGAGATTTCAAATGGGTAGGGCTTTTCAAGAGAAAAAAAGGAACTGTTTTTGCAAAGTGGGACACTGTGCTCTACTCGCCCCTTTGTTTTCTCTTGGGAACAGCCATTTTAATCATTATGTTTTTGCGTACGGCATAGCTTAAAGCTGACCTCTATCAGGTGGTTTGTCTCTTTCGCACGTCTCCACTCGTTTCTTTCTCAGTGAAAAAGTACAGCAAAGCCAGTACAGGCAGGACGACTCCAATCAGAGAACTGAAATTCCAACCTCCTAACGCATACGACCAACCCCCTAATGATGATCCAATCGCTCCGCCTATGAAAAAAATAGACATGAATAATCCGTTCAAACGCCCTCTCGCTTCACTTCCCAAGGAGTAAATCACACGTTGTCCAAGTACAAGGTTTCCCGATACAGCCATATCCAGTGTAATCGCTGAAATAAAGAGAAGTACGAGCGCAACGGTCGAATGACTTTGAAAAAGATAGATGAGCAAAAAAGACAAGGCTGCAATGATCATAGCTAACCCGGTTAAACCTTTGCTCCAGCCTTTATCAGCCAATCTCCCGGCAATCGGAGCAGCTACTGCACCGCCTACGCCTACCAAAGCAAACAATGCAATCCCTTGTTGAGACATTCCGAAATCATCCGCCAATCGTAAAGGAACAACAGTCCAAAATAGGCTGAAGGCCCCAAATAGGCAGGCTTGATAGAGGGCACGGCGACGCAATGCAGGCGTTTGTTTTAAAAGAGTGCCTAACGAGAAAATCAATTTACTGTAAGATACCGTAGGCACAGGCTTGCGCTCTGGAAGAGCTCGCGAGAGCAGAATCGTCAACAGCGTCAAGACAATGGCTGACAAAATAAATACGGCTTGCCATCCCCAGATGCTGGTGATAAAGCTTGCTACTGGCCGTGCGAACATAATGCCTAGCAAGAGTCCGCTCATGACATTCCCAACAACGCGGCCGCGCTGCTCTTCGGATGCTAAATAGGTGGCGTACGGCACCAGTATTTGGGCTACCACAGATCCAATTCCAATGAATAAGGATGCGGTCAGGAACAACGGGGCATTGGTGGCAAAAGCGGCAACAACCAATGCACAGACTGTGATGATTAGCGATATGACCATGAGCCGTCGATTTTCAATAATGTCGCTGAGCGGTACGATAAATAGCAATCCCACCACATAACCGATTTGAGTCAAGGTGACAATGAAGCCCGCTGCTGTAGAAGAAAGACCCATAGCAATGTGAATAGGTCTTACAAGGGTTTGAGCATAGTACAGGTTGGCAACAATAAGGCCGCATGCGGCTGCCAACAAAAACATCATCCAATTTGAGATACGGTTACTTTCTAAGGCTTGTTGTTCTCTTTGCATGATAATCCTCCTCATTAATTTAAATACTAAACGTATAGTTCATTAATTCGATAATCAAATAATATACTGAACGTTTCGTTTTGTAAATAGGCGAAATCAACTTTTTTATTTCACATAATATTTGATATACTGAACGTATAGTTTATTTTTCGCGTTTACTTATATCCGTTAAGAAGGTGAGCATTCCAGTGCAGAGCAAAAGAGGACGTCCACGTAATGTCGAGACGCAAAAATCTATCCTTAACGCTTCCTATGATCTACTGTTGGAGCAAGGCTTTGGGGCGGTGACGGTAGAAAAAATTGCTGAGCGAGCGAAAGTTAGCAAAGCCACCATTTATAAATGGTGGCCTAACAAAGCTGCAGTAGTAATGGATGGTTTCCTGTCAGCCACCATAGCAAGATTGCCCGTGCCCGACACGGGTTGTGTATTAGATGACATTCTCATTCATGCCACGAATTTAGTGCGGTTCTTAATAAGCCGAGAGGGTAAAATCATTACAGAGTTAATAGGCGAAGGGCAACTTGATTCAGGATTGTCAGAGGCATACCGGACCCGATATTTCCACCCTCGGCGACTTGAGGCTAGGCTTCTTATTGAGCGCGGAATAGAGCGCGGAGAATTGAAGGAAAATCTCGATATTGAATTATGTATCGATCTCATTTACGGGCCGGTTTTTTATCGATTGTTGGTAACCGGTTATCCATTAGACGATTCCTATGTGCGACAATTAGTCATACATGCGTTCAAAGGAATTGGCTTGGACTGAATGACGTGGCATTAAGCAGTTCTCACAGAGTATCCTCTGTGAGGGCTGCTTTTTCTTTTACCTGCCACGATCCTCTGGCTAACTCCTGATTTGTTTATTCGTCAGGGTCTATACTAATTTTTTGCAGTAAATCGATAAGAAGCTCCTCTTCCTCTTCGGATAGATTGTAGACAAGGCTGACATTGGACTCGTCCAATATTCCTTGTAGGACAGGGGAAAATTCTAGCGCCTTGGCCGTAGGAGACAAAAGATGGGAACGGCGGTCATTTGGGTCTGTTTTCCGTTCAATGTAGCCTGATTCCTCCAATTGTTTCACAGAGCGTGCCGTGGTTGCCTTGTCAAATTTAAGTTCATTCGTCAACTGCTCTTGTGTAATGCCCGGCCGCTGCAAAATGAGCTTTAAAAAGCTGTGTTGTCCTCCACTGCCGATTCCGTAAGGAGTCAGTTTTTTGGACAATATTTTTTGATTACGACGGTACAGGTGGGAAATTAGCTTTCCAATCGGTTGTTTTTTTCTCATCAAATACACCTCATTGGCTTAAAAATGACACATCCCCAGTTGGGACCAAAGCAAAGTTTACAATAACATTGTTGCACACGCAACTAATTTGCTGTACACTAGAACCGTTCATTTAGTTGCGCGTGCAACTAAATAGAAATTGTTAACGATAACGAGGTGTAATGATGAGTTCAACTGCTATAACGGCTACAACCTATCAAGAGAATATCGACGTCCAGAAGAAACGTTGGCTGATTTTAATTGTTTTGAATCTGTTTACATTTATGTCCACATTGGATGGAAGCATCGTCAATATCGCTCTTCCTGTGTTGTCTCGCACGTTACATTTACCCGTGGCACAGATTGAATGGGTGACAACCGCCTATTTAATGGCGATATGTACCGCTATCTTATTTTTTGGCAAGCTTGGAGATATCGTTGGTAAAATCAAAATATTCAAAATCGGCACAATCGTATTCATTCTTGGCTCCCTATTGTGCGGTCTTAGCTCTTCGCTCTCTATGCTGCTGATTTCCCGTATTATTCAGGCGTTTGGAGCGTCCATGACCATGGCGAACAGCCAGGGGATCGTGACAGATATCTTCCCGTCCAATGAACGGGGCAAAGCGCTTGGCCTCATTGGAACCTTCGTTTCTCTGGGTAGTATCGCCGGGCCAAGCTTGGGCGGTATTATTGTCTCGTCGCTGGGCTGGCAGTATATTTTCTGGGTCAATGTACCGGTAGGGCTGGTCGCTGTCTTTCTTGGCTGGAAGCTTTTGCCGAAGGATCTGATCAAGGTGAAAGATAAAATTGACGTTCCCGGTAGCTTGGTGTTTGCTATTTTTATTCTCACTTTGTTCGTCGGATTGTTGCTGGGACAGCAGGTCGGGTATGGAGACAAACGTATCGTTGCTTCGCTGGTGGTGGCTGTAATTGCTTTTGCCATGTTCATTAGGTTGGAACTTCGTCGTTCTGGGCCGCTGTTACAGCTCGCGCTATTCAAAAATCCGTTATTTTCGCTCAGTATTTTGTGTGCTTTTCTGGTGTTCGTCGCTAACTTTTGCTTTAACATCATTTCGCCTTTCTATGCGCAGAATATGCTGAACTTGTCGCCTTTTCATGCCGGCTTCCTGCTGATGCTACTCCCCATCTCGATGGTTATTGTGGCCCCTCTCAGCGGTGCGCTTTCCGATAAAATCGGATCTGAACTGCTTACATTCGCCGGGCTGGTCGTTATGGTCATTGCCCAGATTGGATTGGCCCAACTGCATGCAGGCAGCTCCATCCCGCTCGTGGGTCTGTGGATTGCCATGCTGGGCATTGGCAGTGGTTTATTCCAATCGCCGAACAACTCGCTGATTATGTCCACGGTACCCCGCACACAGCTCGGCTCAGCCGGGAGTGTCAATTCGCTGGTTCGCAACGTCGGTATGGTTGTGGGGATCACTTTGGCTACTTCCATCCTCTTTTATATTATGAGTAAAGAGGCTGGTTATCGGGTCACCGGCTTGGTCCCGGGTCATCCAGAAATTTTTCTGGCAGGCATGCATGTAGTCTTTATGACGTCCGCGTCCATCTGTCTTGTGGCGGCATTGTTAACAGGCTGGCGGCTGATTGGGGCTAGACGGGCAAAAACGCAGCAAGAAAAGGGATAAAGACCAAGAGAAGAAATAAAGCGTCCGTAGACAGAACAGTGATCGTAGAATTAAGATGATGAGTATTGCAGTACAAACACGGCATTAAAAGCAACATTTACAATTTTAAAAATGTGATACAAGGGTGGCGCTTACATGAAATATTGCTATGAATGCGGAACAAAATTGATAGTGAAGGAGTGTGAAGGCGAGGGCCCTATCCCCTTTTGTCATACATGTCAGGTCTTTCGTTTCCCGATATTCAGCACTGCGATCAGTACCGCTGTATTGAATAGTCAAAGAGATAAGGTGCTGCTCATACAGCAGTACAATATTCAGGGCTTCATTTTATTGGCAGGTTATGTGAGCAAGGGTGAATCCGCAGAGCAGACATTGGTGCGTGAAGTTAAGGAAGAAGTAGGATTACAAGTCGATGAGTATCAATATATGCGCAGTGAGTATTTTGAACGAAGCAATACACTGATGCTGAATTTTGTATCCATTGTGAATGACGATCAGTTGGATGTTCTTAGTACGGAGGTAGATCAAGCACGTTGGTTTACACTGGAGGAAGCCAAGCAAGCTATTTTGAAAAACAGCTTAGCTGAATCCTTCTTGCTGACCATTATTGAAAAGATTGAGGCAGGCTTATTTTGAAGTGATATAAGCGTGGCGATGCCAAAATGATGAATTTACAGAATATATTGAATTGCTAAACCGCAAGATGGCTGCTCTTCAAAGGAACCCTCTTGCGGGTCACAGCATGTTTATACTCTTTGTCATTGCTGGAATTTCAGCGACTCCCCTCACATCCCCTACATTTCTACTAAACGTCCATTCTCTTTCCATGATTGCAGTATTTTCTCAAGTACCCACTGATTTTTGTAGCCGTCCTCGAATAAGGGAGCACGATCCACAGACTTTCCCCTTGCCAGCTCAACAAAATCTTCATAAGCCGTATGATTATAGATTACAGGGACAGCCCAAGTCTCGTATTCGGCACCCGGGTGTTCCAGGTCACGCAGCACGATGCGGATACTTTCCGGGTTATTGAGGCTGGCGTGCAGTGTGCCAAGTTCTCCATAGATATCGACTTCGATATCGTGCCGTATGCCGATGGCATTTTTATGAGTGATAAAGGTTCCCACGGTATTGTCGCCTACGATGCCATGAAAGGCAGCAAGATCTTCCACATTTACTTTTACAGGCAGACCCGTGATCGGATCGAACCGCTCAGGTGTAATGGTATGTAACAGCGCTGCGACACTTTTAAATTCACCCACCAAAAAACGGGCCAGATCAATGATATGTGAGGCTGTATCCCCCACTACTCCAGAACCAGCCTTGGCTAAATTGTGACGCCATGTATATGGATGCTGACGATACGGCGCAAATGCATCCATTAGATAACGAAATTGAATGTTATAGATTTTACCCAGCTTTTGCTCATCCAGCAGTTGCTTGGTATATTGGAAGGCCGCCCCGTAGCGATGCTTATAGTGAACCAGCAAAGGCACCGGATTCGCTGTATATAGCTTTTTCAACTGATCCGCTTCTTCCCATGTGAGAGTCAATGGTTTTTCTGCCAGTACAGCTTTGTGTTCTTCCAGCGCAATACGAATAATGTCAAAATGCACATCATTGGGTGTCAGCGACAGAATCGCATCTACCTCTGGGTCACGGATTAATGCTTCATAATGGGCGTACCGCTTGGAAGCAGGTAGTTGCAATTGTTCTCCGATGGCTTGAAGGCGATTGGGATTCACATCACTAACGGCCACAATAGATACCCCCGAGATGGTGTGCAGTGATCTCATGTGATATTCAGCGATCAGACCCAGGCCAATGATACCCATCCGAACTTGTTTGGTTGGGGAGGTGGAGGTACTCATATGTTCAGAATTCCCTTCTCTTCAATTTGATTTGAACTCTGTAGCAAATTCCTTTTTGCTATGCAGTATCACCCGTTGCTTTGTAGAATAGTCACCACAGGAAGTGATCGTCACAACCTTCAATTCAACAGTCTGATGCCGGGCAGTGAATACAATGTTCCATAAAAAAGGATCTGCAGCTCCGTTGTCCGGTGTTGCAGATCCTTGGTATTCCTTCTCTATATCGACTACATCAAAAATGTACCTACCACAAAAGACACCCCGACGATGACCGAGCGCAGCAGCTGTGCCAGAGCCACATTGCCGTTGGCAATTTCCTCGCACACTTTGGTACGCGGCGTCACCAGATCAAAAATCACATAGACCAGACACAGCACTACAATGCCCACAGCCGACCAGGTCAGCATATCTAGCCATGAATGACTGCTGTACGACACCATTCCCACGATGATACACAGACCTAGCAGCTTTGCACCCATATAGATGCCTGCCGCCTCATTGCCGCGTGCGATTTCTTGATTATCGTTATAACGTGTCAGCAAGCTGAACACAAAATAACCTACGATTAAGATGGCAAACAGGATAAGCAGGCCGATACCTACATTGCCCAATGCGTTGCCCAAACTGATATGAGAGTCCAATTTTCTTCCTCCTTATGATACCTCAGGATTTTGCAAAATCCTCACTTGTGAAAATAACAGATATGTTCGAATATTGTACATTTTTTAATTCAGCTTATATAACGGGCGGATTAGGAGGTACGGTGGCAACAGCGGCGGCGCAATAATAGGCCATATCACCTGTTACCTTTTCACCGATTCGCGGCAGGACACCCGCAAAACGCCCCCCGATCACGAATATGCCTGTCAGCACATAGCCGTGAAATAGCCCTTCCTCGGTCTGTACCTCTGCGCTCTGCATCGGCCACAGCCGCTGATAAATCTTAGGCTGTCCCTCGTAATAAGCGGCAATATGTGCGGCTTCCTCCTGCTCAGGCGTTCGTGGACCATCAGCTTGGTGAAGCAGATCAGGGTTGTCAGTCTGCGCAGGTTCAACCTCTCCCAAAGCACCTTTCAGCATCTTTTCGGATTGAGGATGTTCAATCAAGTGCGTCCCTTTACCCTCCCGCCCCCATATACCTTTGGCCACATAAGGCTCTTTATTTTGCATAAACACCGAGGGTTCAAAATACGTAGGTAGCAGGTAGGTTCGTATCACCTCCAGCTCGCGATCGTCAAACAAACGAAAACCACAAAACTCTGGTGTCTGCTCATTGCGCTCATATAGCGACCACACGGTTGCGGTGAACCCTTTGCTCTGGGTAATGATATGCTGCGGCGGGTTGATTAATCCTATTTTCCCGTCTGCCACCATATCCATTAGCGCCTGCCCCACCTCAAGCCCCGTATCCTCCTCCCGGTCATCAATTAGATATTCCAGCGGATACAGGCGATAGAGAATGTGGATCTGCTCTCCCCGGTGATACAATCCTTCATTCGGGATAATCTCCAGTTCTTCCAAAGGCGCATAAACCACTTCAAACCCGGCTTGTTCACATAAATGCATGATATACTTGGTGTTCGTCTGATCCTCGATGTGCCAGTCATAGCAAGTGAAATACACCTTTATTCCTAATCCCTTATTGCTATAAAAATGAATGAACTCCGTCAAGGCAGACTGAATCGCCTCGTCCATTCCAGATGAGGGTCCATGTAATGCATTGTCATCCGCCGATATTCCATCCCTACTCAGCACCTCCAGCAGCTTTCCTTCGAGATAAGCCACCTCGGGAATCCCGGTTGGGGTATCGGTGTTATTCTCTATGCACTTGATACCCGCTTCCCCCACAATCCAGTCCTGGCGGGTTATCCCATCCGGCTCGGCCTCCATTCGTGCAGCACGCAGCAAGCCTGGATGAATCCCCAACCGTTCCACCAGGTATTCATCCGGCATATAGCGCTGGACGAATTGCTGAACCTTGCGATAAATACGATGTACCGCCTCAGAAGCAGTCTGAAGCTCTGCCAGCTCGCTTTCCCGATATACCGTTAAGGCTGGCACGCAATAGGATTTACCATACATGCGATGATACGGAATTCTACGGCTGATTTCACCCTTAAAAAGCTCATCATGTTCATAAGGCAATTGCCGAATCGTACGCATGCTCATCTTAACCCCCAGAGAAAAAGCCGCTGCGTGAGCCGCTGCTGCCAAAACCGCTGTGTGAGCTGGAAGATGAGGATGAGCTTTTGCGGTAAGAACTGGAAGATGAACGACTACTATGGTATGAGGAACCTCCACTATAATATGTCGATCCACCATAGTAATACCCGCTGCTGCCTGAATCCCGACACGCCGTTTGTTCCGATACAGGAAGCTCATCGCAGTCATAATACTCGTCGTCACCGCAACCCGTCAGAGCGGCCGGGACAGCCAACATCAGGGCAAAGGCCGCCATCCGTGTACGAGAGCCGGGCTTGGATTTCATTTTTTCCCAAGAATGCTCCATCACAGATCGACCTCCTTCACAAACAGATGTACCTTTTTCAGCTGAGGGTCCAGTACCGAATATATAAATTCATATGTTTTGCCACCCAGTACTGTATAGTGATCTAATAGTCGTTGGGCCAACTCCAAAGTAAATACTGAACCTTCCCGCTGATCCATACTACGGAATGCAGGTTCATGCCATATCCAGTACATTGCACTGAATGTGGAAGTGTAACCTCCCTCACTGGCAAGCACGAGGTCTGTGATGGAGGCACCGTAAGGCTTTGCACGTTCCCCTGTAAATTCAGTCACATAGACGGAATGATCCGTATGTTCCTCACTTTCATTCGATATATGCGACCATAGTTTGTCATGGAGACGCGTAGCGTCTACAAGCTTGCGTAGAAACAGCTCATCTCCCGATACGGATTCCCGTGTCAGGCTGCGCAGTTCCTTTTGAGTGTCTTCCGACCATTCGCGATACGTTAATGAATAATAAATGATGATTCCCTTCCCTTCCTGTACGCTTCTGTCATGAGGTTTGCAACAAATCAAAGCGCTTCTGTCGTCGTTCACTATACGAGATTCTACCTTGAAAAGGTTCAATTTGGAAGAAAAACACGACAAAAAGCCGCAATCCCTAGGATTACGGCTTGATTTTAGCTGCTACAGCTTGATATTGTTCTCGTCGAAATATTCCTCCAGCGTCATCCCCTGCTTGGCTACATCCTCCGCAATGTCTATTCCCACATAACGGATATGCCAAGGCTCGTACACATAGCCGGTTACATCTTCCTTACCCTTCATATAACGAATAATAAATCCGTATTCCGGTGCATGTTTTTCCAGCCATTCGCCTTCCTTGGAAGCTCCGAAGGATTGCTCCAGCACATTACCTACGCTTGGGCTGGATACATCAATGGACAATCCTGTCTGATGCTCACTCGTACCCGGTACAGCGCTAACTTTAGAGGCATATTCCTGCCCCTTTGTCTTTACATTGTTGTTGAAAATAGATACCTGACGCTTATAGGAACGGTATCCCGATACCGCACGCAGCTCAATGCCGGCTTTTTCCGCACCGTCGAACAGCTTCTCCAGTGCCTCTGCCGCTTCCTTACGCAAATGCCGCTTTTCATGCGGTCCCTCGAAGGAAAATGGCACCTGCGGCTCCACCAGGTCATCGGGGACATAGCCTACAGGCAAGCTGCGCTTTTTGTTCACAACGACTGTATCAGAAGTCGCATTAGTGACGATCGCGGTTCCATCCTCTTGCTTAACCGTGGCTTGCAGCGCACTCTGGCTCCGCAACGCCATCACAGGGTCGGCTTGTCCACTTTCTGTACCTGCAGAGGCTTGTCCAGCGCTAGTGCTGCCATTGCCCGTATCCGGCTGGGCGGAAGGCTGTACATTCTCCTGTACCGCTGTAGATGACTTCAACGGCTCGCTTTCCTGTCCACCTGATCCTCCCTGCTGGCAGGCTGCCAGTAATAGCCCTGGCAGGATCAGCCCTGGAATGAGTGCTTTGGTCCAGCGCTTAGATGCTCGCGTCTGTTGTATATGTCGTTTCATGCTGGTATCTCCTCCAATATTGCAATTGATGCATGACTTGCCGTCACTTTTCCGTTTCCCCATTGTAACTGAACTTTTGGCACTCTTCGAAGCCATTATCCCGTTCGATGAAGGCGAATAGACTCGAAAAAGGAAGTATATACCCGAATTGTTACGGAGTATGACGTTTTTGCGGGATTGCAGCTCGGGCCCGCTCAGCTACCCGTTCACGTATGAGTTTCAATGCCTCTTCCGCACGGGGTAAACCCGGCAGCAAAGCCGTAATATCCGCTTCCTTCTTAGGAGCAAGCTTCTGCGGCAGACGAATCTCAATCGCGTGAAAGCTCGCACCGGGACGATGCAATGCTCCTTCTGCCGCAGACTCTGCAATCCATTCGCTAATCGCTGCCGATCCGCTACGTCCGCCCTCTGGCCGTGAGGTAGACTCAAGCGCGGGGGATGTCCCCTGCACATGGGATAACTCTCCGGCCCAAGCACTAAATACGTACTCCAGCAGCTCTTCCCGCGACATTCCGATCAGTTCCAGACAGGTCTGCGGCTCGCTTTCCAGACCGGCTTGAAGAGCTTTCTTCACATCGTCGACTACACCCACGCCATCCTCCATGCTAGAAGTGGCTGTCTCAGCTGCTAGCTGAACGATCTCATCCAGCGATAGACAGGTTTCCCCTTGCAAAAAATGGTAGATATCCAAAGGATCTGCTTTTAGCTGCTCCAGCCATGCCTTCCTCTGTTCGGGGTTCAGTACAGGCGCTGGGCCAGTCCATTGGACAGCATGTGTGGAAGGTACACCCGTTGATTCGCCTTTCAACCCATTTCCGTCTAATTCCGCTATCCATTGACCGTCAGTTACTTTTAGCTTCACTTGCGGCCTCGTCATCGCCTTCATCCTTTCTCTGCTCACTCAATCCATACATCATTTTGCAACGCAATCAGACCGCGCAATTCATCATCAGACATTTCGGTGAGCCAATGTTCACCGGAGCCGACAACCTGCTCGGAAAGTGCCTTTTTGCTCTCAATCAGCTCGTCGATCCGCTCCTCCAGCGTACCTTGGCAAATTAGCTTGTGCACTTGTACATTGCGGCTTTGACCAATACGGAATACGCGGTCCGTCGCCTGGTTTTCCACTGCAGGATTCCACCAGCGGTCATAGTGAATGACATGGCTGGCGCGTGTCAGGTTCAGGCCCACGCCACCTGCACGCAGGGAAAGTACGAATATATTTGGTCCTTCTCCCTGCTGGAAGTTGTGAACAATTTCATCACGTCTGGTTTTCGCCAGTCCTCCGTGCAGAAAATACGGCTCTTCCCCGAAGATTTTGGCCAAACGAGAGACCAGCAATTCTCCCATCGACACATATTGGGTGAATATCAGCGCCGATTCGCCGTTCTCGCGAATCGTCTCTACCAATTCCAGCAGTCGCTCCATTTTGCCCGAGTTTTCAGTTTTACCACTATCAGCCCGGCCCGGAATGATCAGACCCGGATGGTCACAAATCTGCTTCAACTTGGTCAGCGAAGATAGAACAAGCCCTTTGCGAGCCATACCGATCTGCCCATCCAGTGTTCCCAATAATTGATCCACCACGCCCCGATACAATCCGGCCTGCTCTGGTGTCAGTACACAGTAGGATTTCAACTCCAGCTTCTCTGGCAAATCCTTGCGTATATCTGGGTCGCTTTTGAGACGACGCAGCATGAACGGGGAGACGAGGCGATGAAGCTCACGCAACGCGGACCCCCGCTCCTCTCCTGCCAGACTGTAACGCTGGCGGAATGAAGAAGCCGTACCGAGGTAACCTGGATTCAGAAATTGAAAAATAGACCACAGCTCGCTCAGCCGATTCTCTACCGGGGTACCCGTCATGGCGATCCGATGTGGAGCAGACAGCTTCATGACGCTTTGTGCTTGCTTTGTTCGTGCATTTTTTATATATTGCGCCTCATCCAACACGATGGACGACCAGTATACCGCAGATAAATCGCTGCCGTCCCGGCCCGCCAAATGATAGGTAGTGAGGACGATATCATACTCACGTACACTTTCCTGAAACAGCTCGCCGTGGAGTCGCTGGTTGCCATGGTGAATATACAGTGACAAATCCGGTGAAAAGCGCTTCAACTCGCGCTGCCAGTTGCCAAGCAAGGACGTCGGACAGATGATCAACGCCGGACGTTGATCATCTGCGCCGATGCCACCGTCGAGCAGGCAGGTGATGACTTGAATCGTTTTACCAAGTCCCATGTCGTCCGCAAGGCAGACGCCAAAGCCCAATCCACGCATCGCAGCCAGCCATTGAAAGCCGCGCTCTTGATAGGGCCGTAATGCGCCATGCAGCGTCTCCGGCACAGGCCGTGGCTCTACCGAACGGAGTACGCCGCCCTCAGCCAAGGACGCAAGCAATCCGGCGGATTCCGCGCCAAAGATGGACAAGCCCTTCCATGAGGCCTCGCCTGCACTTTCATTTTCTGCAGCTAGATGCATCCATTCGGACAAGCTCATCTCACCGTTTTCCCCGCGCTTGATAAAGCGCAGCACCTGACGGATTTCCTTGGGATCGACCTCGATCCATTCCCCTCCGAGACGTACATACGGCAAATTGGCCGCGACGATGCTTTCCAGTTCCTCCATCGTCAAAATCGTATCACCCAGCACAGCCTCGGCATCAAACGAAATCATGCGGTTAATGCCGACAGACGATGTATCGGCAATCACACCATCTGGCTTGGCACCCTGCTCTGTCGAACGCATTTTGAGCCGCAAGCCTGCACGTCTTCGGCCCTCCCGGCTCCAGCGTGAAGGCATTTGCACGGTGATACCGTTCTTTTGTAGTGCAGGAACGGCTTCCGTCAGGAAGCGGAAGAACAACTCTGGCTCCAGTGTCAGCCCCTCGGGATAAGGACGGTTCAACGCTTCCTGCAATATAGGTGCCGCTTCAGCCGCCTGTCCGAGCCTCATTAACAGTTGCGCCTGCACTTGACGATATACAATTCCGCCTCGAACCAGATCACGTTCAGGATGCGCCCACAGTGCCAGAGCAGGCAGTCGCAACCCCGGCTCAGCATCGCTTTCTGCCCAAAAGGTAATGCGCCATTCCTGCACACTCTCTTCCAGCGAAGGCTCCAAACGAAGGCACAACCGCAGTTGCCCTTCTATCGGCTCCTTGTCTTCCCGTTCCGTAACAGGCATTGCGCTTCCCTCAAGAGAGGACGCTTGAAGCACCAGCTCCTCCATCTCCGCGGGCGTTCCCTGAATCGCCACCGGGCGGGAACCTGTCAGCAGACTGTTCCACCACAGCTCTGCCAGCGGCGATCCTCCGCGCCGATACTCTGCGCGATATCGGCCCAGCTCACGGTCTGAGGCTGCCAGCACCGCGGTCGTTTCCGCATGGATGACCGCACACAAGAAGGAGTACAGCACGATTCCTGCTGCATCCTCACGTGTTTCAGGCTCCTTGCCCGCAAAAACAGCCGGAGCCGCCATACAAACAGCCGGCATTGCAGCAGCCAGCTCATAAAAGCGGCGTATGTCCTCCTCTTGACACAGTCGAGGAATCCACACCCCGATAGCCGCTTCCGGACCACGACGGCGCGGTCCCGATGGACGCGCCTCTGTAAGCGATGGCGCAATTTCGCCCCGCTGCATCAGCTCTAGCGCGAAATAAGCAGCTTTTTGCCAATATTGCATTTCCTCGCCCAGCGTAATGCCCGATGCCGCACAGCCCTTCTCGTCCATGCGGGTCAACAGTGCCATCGTCTCGCGCGGTTCCAGCGCCAAACCCTCCAATGTACGCCCCAGCATGGAACGTCTTTTGCCACCTCTGCCCGCGGTTTCCACACGAGCAGTGTTCGGTATCCGTACCTCAGCAAGACGCAACGCAGCCTGCCGAAACGGCCGAAGGTCTCCCTTTAGCGTCAGCCTGCGGATTACACTGCTCCACGCATCGATACGTGGTTCCGACGTCTCACCAGAAAAGCAAAAAAACACATCTCCGAGCCATATTCCATAAAGCGGTTGATTCATATCTGTCTCCCGTCCAGCCTTTTGAATTATTACTCTTCATCATATACGAAAACGGGCTCTTTTCAAAACTTTATCACAAAAATAAATGGAAAGTCATAAGTTAATAACCTTAAATATTCATGTGGTTAACTATAAATAAGAGAATCAATTTACAGGATTAATTGTCTTTTTCTTCATCATCCGCTTTTGCATCCTTCAGATAAGGGTTCAGGCTGTCTTGCAGCAATTCCTTGACCCTCATCCGCAGTTCTTTCGGATATATGACCTCGGCCTCTGGCCCGTATTTTAGCAAAAGTCGGGACACATATCTAAACTCTTCGACCGGAATATATCCCTGCCATTCCTGACCCTGCCCTTCTTGATGGGAGACACTTTGGAAGAGAGCATCTGATCCGGCCAGCCTGGCACCCAATGCGGTAAATTTTATTTTGGTTGGAATTCCTATACGGGAATCCTCCGAAGCCAACCATTCCTGAAGTGTGGGAAGGCTGTCCAAGGTTTCCTCCAGCATCGTTATTGTGATCACCCGATCTGAACGGTACAGAATGATGCGATCTCTGCTGTGCGCTGGCATATACCAATATCCGTGATCAAAATACAGTCCAATCGGATATACTTCGGTCCACTTTTCACCGGAAACCGAGCGGTAATGCATGTTCACCCGGCGCTTATTCAGCGCAGCCTCCAAAATGATTGAGGTGTAGGGTGACTCTGCGTGAGTCGGCAGCATACGAAAAGAAATGTACTCCTTTAATTGATCGATACTGTCCTGCACATCCTGTGGAAGCTCGGCATAATAATGCTCGGATAAATGTCCACGAACCGAGCCAAAAGGGATATCTGGAATGTTCTCCAACAGTTGCAGCATGAGGAAAAGACCCAGAGCCTCGTCGCGAGCAAGATGGAGGGGAGGAAGAAGCCGATTGGGGAGTGCCCGATACCCGCCATGAGGACCCATTTCGGTATAAAGGGGTAACCCGGTCTGCTGCAAATAGTCGAGATCTCTTTGTATCGTCCTGACGGAGACACCAAAACGTTCAGCCAGCTCACGCGCCGTATATTTTTTTCGGGAATCCAGTATCCTCATAAGAGCAATCCTGCGTTCGTTCATAAGGTACCCCTCGATTCAAAAATTAATTTAAAATGACCGTTTAACTACGACATAGGATGTCATAAATACATTGTAACATTAGGAAATAGAAAGGAGTGAATGAACTATGGAGGATTTGAAATCAAACGCAGTTGTGCTGTATATTGCCATGAGTCTCGACGGGTATATAGCTTTGCCGGACGGTTCGGTGGACTGGCTGTATGATGTTAAAGGGGATGGCGGGGACAATGGATATGCCGACTTTTACGACACCGTAGGTACAGTGCTGATGGGCAGGCTGACGTATGAGGAAGTGTTGAAGCTCTCAGATGATTTCCCTTATGCTGGCAAGCCATGCTATGTGCTCACACGAGCATTAACGGAGCAACAGCAAACGCCACATGTTACATTTACGGACGAAGCTCTGACTGAACTGGTTCCACGTCTACAAGAACAATCGGAAGGTGCGGTATGGCTAGTCGGTGGAGGCCAGTTAGTCCGGGCCTTCTTACAAGCTGGACTGCTGGAGAAGGCTATCATTGCGATCATTCCCAAAGTGCTTGGACAAGGAATACCGTTATTTCCAGAAGGATCGCTGCCAAGTACGTTTAAGCTTAAAGAAATAGAACGCCGCGGGGATATCGCTCTGCTCCATTACCATTTATAATTTTGTTTACAGAAAAGCCTTCATATTTCAGGATCATGCAATCTTCCTGAAATATGAAGGCTTTATCGCGTGCTTTTGTTCATTATTTGGTCTTCAAATTATCCCATGTTCTCTGGAAATCCTCGAATAGCTTCCCAGCATCCGATTTACCTGCCACATAGGCTTGCATCTGACTTCCGAATTCTTGCTGTGCTCCTTCAGGATAGCGGCTAAAGAACCAGCCCAACAGTTTGTTTTCCTTACTATATTTCACCACTTCCGCACCCAGTTGGCCCATATCAGCCTCTGCCCCTTCGATGCTCTTGAATGCTGGAATAAACTTGAATTCCTTGGTGATATACTTTTTACCCTGCTCGGATGTCACCATCCAGTTTAAGAACTCCTTCGCCTCGGGTTTGACAGTCGAATTTTTATTAACCACCCAGTTGTTGGCGACACCTACAAACAGCTTATCTCCGGCTGTTGCGTCTTCACCAATCGGCATAGGTAAAATACCCAGATTCAGCTTCGGATTAATACCGTCAATTTGGACCTGAGTCCAGTTCCCTTGCTGCATCATGGCAGCCTTTCCAGTGGCGAAGTTCGTTACCTGCGTGTTGTAATCGGTCGTGAGCGGCTTCGAATTGCCATACTTCATTGTCAGATCAAACAGCTTAACCCACTCGGCAAATACAGCGTTGCCCGGAATCTTTGCAGTTCCATCATTCAGTCCCTTAACGAAGGCCGAAGGGTCTGGCTGATTGGCAAATGCCACGTTCAGCAAATGATTGCCCAACACCCAAAACTCCTGATATCCATTAGAAAATGGAGTAATCCCTGCAGCTTGGAGCTTTTGCGCAGCTCCCTCCAGTTCGGACAATGTTTTAGGGGTCTCCGTAATCCCCGCCTTCTTGAACAAATCCTTGTTATAAATAAAGCCGTACCCCTCCAGATTCATCGGCTGGCCATACAGCTTGCCGTCTTTGGTCATCGGCTCTTTGGCGACATCCACCACATCGCCAACCCAAGGCTGGTCAGACAGGTCCTCCAAATATTCCAGCCACGTATCCAGCTCGCGGTAACCTCCTACGTTAAAAATATCCGGCTGCTCCCCGGAGGCGAACTTCGCCTTTAACGCCGCACCAT
The DNA here is from genome assembly GCF_038005565.1 of Paenibacillus sp. FSL R10-2748. Lineage (NCBI taxonomy): Bacteria > Bacillati > Bacillota > Bacilli > Caryophanales > Paenibacillaceae > Paenibacillus > Paenibacillus sp. FSL R10-2748. The sequence continues at coordinate 162,765 of NZ_JBBOTK010000005.1, read as the reverse complement.
AGTCACTGCCCCCGCCCACGGTCTGAATGTCGAGCTTGATCCCTGGATGAGACGCTTCATATTCCGCCTTCATGCGATTCAGCGCTTCTGCAATCTCTACCTTAAACTGAAAAATGTGAATTGTTTTTTCCTTCACTTCCTCTTTGCCTGCGTTTTGTCCGCCACTGCTGTTACAACCTGCCAAAACCAGGGCAAAGGCCGCGAGGAGCAAGATTAGTGCTTGAGCTTTCTTTTTAAAAGTATGCGTTTTCATTTTCATGTTCCTTTCTATTCTAAATTCATATCAGATGAACTCGAAAAATTCATGTAGAAACGGAGCAAACGGAAAACGGAATGGTGCTGAACAAGCGATAGCGCTCGCCTTTGTCTCTAGATTCCCACCTTTATTCGTTTATTCAGGGGAATCTGGAGGCAACAGCGATGGTAAGCACCATCCGTTTGCGGAGTGGCCACCGTGTACATTTTCAGCTCATCCCACACTCAACCTTTGACCGAACCAGCCATAATACCTTGTATAATATATTTTTGCATGGCCAGAAAGAATACGATGACAGGCAAGATGCCCAGCACCAGAGCAGGCAAAGCCAAATCCCACTGCTTCGTGTATTGTCCAAAAAAGGCATAGGTAGCAATCGGAATCGTGCGCAGTTCAGCCTTTTGCAGTACCAGAGAAGGAAGGAGATAATCATTCCAAATCCAGAGCGTATTTAAAATAATAACAGTTACCATCATCGGTAGCATCAACGGATACACAATTCGGAAAAACACTCCGTAAGGCGTACAGCCGTCCACCGTAGCTGCTTCTTCCACCTCGACTGGCACACCTTTGACGAATCCATGAAAGAGAAAGATCGACATTGGAGCTCCGAATCCCAGATAACAGATTACCAGACCACTTATACTGTTCATTAAATCCAATGTACTTACAACCTTGACCAAAGGAATCATCACCGATTGAAAAGGAATGACCATGGCAGCTACGAACAGGCTGAACAACACTCGATTATAACGCGTCGGACGCCGGACCATTCGGTAAGCTGCCATTGAGCTGATCAGTACGAGCAGCAGATTACTAACTACCGTAACCACGAGTGAATTCCATAAAGCTTCGGGAAAACGCGTGATGCTCCACGCTCTAGCATAGTTGCTCCATACAAAGGTTTGTGGCCAGGCCGCAGAATCGGTGAGCAGGTCACCAAAGCTTTTGACCGAATTCACGAATAAAAAGTAAAACGGGACGAGGAATAACAATGCGACGAGGATCATCACCATCTCGGTCGCCCATGTTCCAAAGCGGTAGCGCTTGCTTGTTTCCATTTACGCTTCCACCTCCCGACTTTTCGTCAGTCGTACCTGAAGGCTCGTAACCAGAGCAACAATGATAAAGAAAATGAGTGCTTTAGCTGTTCCCAGTCCATATCGATTATTCACAAACGCTTCATTGTAAATATTGAGTGCAACCGACTCTGTGGACCCGAAGGGACCGCCTTTGGTCAGTGACAAATTGAGATCGAACATTTTGAATGACCATGATATCGCCAGGAAAAGACAAACCGTAACGGCAGGCATGATCAAAGGAAGTATAATCGACCGCAAAATTTGCATCCGGCTTGCTCCGTCAATTTCGGCTGCTTCCAGCATATCGCGGGGCACATTGGTTAGGGAAGAGATATAAATAACCATCAAATACCCGGCAGTTTGCCAGATAAACACGATGACAATGCCCCAGAAGGCCGTGATCTCATCTCCCAACCAGGACAGGTTGAAGAAGGACCAGTTCGTGCTCTCTCCGATTGCTGCAAATCCCTTGACGAAAATAAACTGCCAGATAAAGCCCAGCAACAGACCTCCGATCACATTAGGCATAAAAAAGATGGTCCTCAGTACATTTTTTGTTTTCAGCGGTTTGGTTAGAAAGTACGCCAGCAGAAAGCCAAAAATATTCGCAGCCACCACTCCTACCACCGTAAAACGGACCGTAAACCAGAACGCTGTCCCAAATTTGTCATCATTCCATAAAATGTGACTGAAATTATCCAGCCCGACCCACTTTGCCTCATTGGCTACCCCATTCCACTCTGTAAAAGAATAGTACATTCCGAGCATAAAAGGGATTACAATAATGATAACGAAAAATAACGTCGACGGCCCTACAAAAATCCATTGCTGGAGCCATTGCGACGACTTGGCGCGATTCAATCCGATCCCCCCCTTTTGTTGTCTGTTGGTGTCTGGAACGCTCCCTTACGGCTTTCTTTCAGCAGCATAATGCTTGGTCCGTACGGATATGCGATTCACATGTTCATTATGTCGAATAAGCGCTCTGGAGAACACGTAGGATCGTGAACCATTAGGGGGGAAAATATTGACCTCTGGCTCGCCTTGAATTGTGAAAGGAGCTCACTGCATGAAATTTCACAGTATTCGTTCCCGCCTGATCTGGTTTTTGCTCATTGCGGTCACTCTGCCGCTGCTGCTGTCGATGACTATGACCTTTGTTCTCACCAAGCAATCCTTGCGGGAGCAGGCCACACAAGAAAATGAACGGCTTATTTTTCAGGGAATTACGAATCTGGATAACTATTTACAGGGACTGAATCGCGCGTCCATCGGAGTCTATAATGACCCTCATTTTCTGCGTAATCTGGCCAAAATCCCGGATGATTACCGGGCCGTCGCTGAAATTTACACCACGCTGCAAACGATGATGAATGCTTCGTCAGGCATTGACCAAGTGTATTTGCATTCTTTTGACGCGGGGCAATCCACGTTGATTACCAGTACAGTCCCGCTACGGGAATTCCGACTGGAGCCCTTTACCGGTTCTATTCATTACGGCCCTTCTGGACTATTCATACAGCCTTCGCACATGAAGCATTTGTACGGCTTTTCGGCGGTCTCCTATGCGGAGCACAGCACAGAGCGGCAGGTATTTACACTTCATCGGGCGATTCGGAACATTCCTGCCTCAGAGACGCTTGGGGTACTCGCTATAGATGTTGATCTGGAGCCGCTGCGCAGTATTTGCCGTCAATTGTATGATGCGGATACAGAGGAGCTGTTTTTGATCGATCGGAACGGAACGATCGTATATAGCGGAAAAGAAGCATCGATTGGAACACACTGGAAGGAATCTGGCCTGCTCAATCGAATTTCTAAAGAAGGCGAGCACGGAGTGATTGAGGATGATACAGCACTGCACGTGTACGGCAAGCTGGATGCCAATCTGTCAGGCTGGACGCTCGTCAAGAAAATTCCACATCGTACGCTGTATTTACGGGCTACCCGCCTGACTCAGATTAATGCGGTCATTACAGGCGCAGCGTTGCTACTTGTCATTGTTGCCACGTTATGGATTTCGATAAAAATCACGGAACCTATTAAGCGACTGACTCGCTACATAAACCAGATTCAGTCCGGTCAACTGGATGTAGACATTCGGGCCATGAGTAACGATGAGATCGGAGTACTGTCGCGCCGTTTCAGACAGATGATGGATACCATCAATAACCTCATTTTGCGGGAATACAAGCTGGAGCTGGCTAACAAGACACATCAATTGAAAGCGCTTCAAGCACAGATTAATCCTCACTTTTTATATAATACGCTACAGTCTATTGGAACCCTGGCCCTACAGCATGAGGTGCCGCGAATTTATTCTCTGCTCTCTTCCCTTGCCAAAATGCTGCGTTATAACATGCGGGACCATACGGTCGTTACACTCAAGGAAGAAGCCGAACATGTAAAACAATATCTTGATTTACAAAAGGAACGCTTCGGTGAGCAATTAGAGGTCACTTACCAGTGGGAAGATGAGGTGCTAAATGATCGGGTGCCAAAAATGATTCTCCAACCGTTGGTGGAAAACTACTTTAAACACGGTGCCGATCCCCGGCTGGGGCCCGGTGAAATTCGCATTACAGGCAGCCGAATCCGGGAAGGCATTGTGAAAATAACAGTGGAAAATAACGGAATTTCCATTCCACAGGCCGATTTGGAGCAGCTCCAGCATATGTTAAAACGTCCGCTGAAAGCCTACGAGGAGCCGGACACTAGTGAGCAGGACTCCATTGGCCTTCGTAATGTTCTATTGCGTATTCAGCTTCACTCGGAGGATGGTTCTAACACCCTGTGCGTAGACAATATTCTGCCTCATGGCGTCCGTTATACACTCGAAATTCGTACTGAAGTCCCTACGGAAATTCATATTAAGGGAGAGTGATCTGTCAATGAAAGTCCTGATTGTAGATGATGAGAAGCATGTACGCCATGCCATACGGATGCTCGTACATTGGGAAGCTTGCGGTGTGAGCGAGGTGATTGAGGCTGAGTCGGGCGATCAGGCGATTGAGGTCATTACCGCCCTTTCCCCACCTGTTGTACTCACGGATATGCGGATGCCCGGCAAGGATGGAGTAGCACTGATGGAGTGGATTCAAGTCAATTCCCCAGCAACCCGAGTCGTGGTGGTCAGTGGCTATGATGATTTTGACTTGGTTCGACAGGTCATCCGCCGGGGAGGCATGGACTATATTCTTAAGCCCGTGGATCCAGTGGAGATTAACGAGGCTCTAAATAAAGCCACTCAAGCCTGGCGGACGGCGGAGCAAGACCGGAACAGGCAGACAATGCAGGCCATGGAGGTCAATCGTATGAGGCCGCACTATGCTGATAAGCTCCTGACTGAAATCGTTTCCGGTATAGCGAATACCCCTCTATCCATTACGCCCTTACGTGAGGAGCTACGGCTTCCTGCAGCTATTCAGATATGTAATGCAGCTGTGATGAGTACCACTCAGCTGGATGCCGATATACTGGACAAATATAAAACGCGCCGTGCGCTTTTGAGCTTTTCCCTCATTAACATCTGTAACGAATTTCTCGGAACTTCTCAAACCGGAGTTGCATTCCGTCATCTGGAGCGTATGGACGAAATTATTCTGCTGTATTGGGGCGAGCCATCTCGTTGGCCGCTGCTCTTGCAGGATATTCACACAGGGATCAAAACAGCTTTGCGGTGTTACATGCACATCGGGGTTGGCTCTTTTGGCTCTTTTGGCGCTTTTCCCATAGCGGCAGCCACTGCCTACCAAGAGGCACGGCAAGCGTTGTGGAAACGGGATGTGTTGCAAACCGCCGACTGGATGCACCAGAGTTCCCAGACACGGCAGAGCATTCGTCTTCCCCAGTTGCCTGAGATGGAAGAGGAACTGCGGCTTAGTGCGCTCAGCTGTAATGCCAATCGTGTGTCGATAGCGGTAGGCCATTGGATAGCAGCCGTAGCCGAGCTGCCTTCGGTGACAGCAGAGCAGCTAGCCAGTTGGAATCAGGAGTTGGACTGGATGCTGGCCCGCTGGCTGAATGACAGACCTGGAGATATCGATGGCGAGGAACTGGCAGATGAGTCCGGCTCCATTCATGCATTGCCGGTCGACAACCGTGGCATGCTTTCCCTGCCCTTATGGCAAAGACAGGTTGAAAACCGACTGCTGGCAGCCGGTCAGGCGCTTACACCAAGCCATAGCCCAAACAACCCGACCATCCGTGATATTGCCCGCTATCTGGATGCACACTATAACGAGGACATTTCTCTACAGGATATGGCGAGCCGCTTTTATCTCAGTCGGGAATATATTTCTCGTAAATTCAAGCAGGAGTACGGGGTTAATCTGTCAGACTATTTGTGTCAGATCAGGATGAGCAAGGCAAAGCTATTGCTGCTAAATGACAAGCTGCGCCTTCATCATATTGCCGGTATGGTCGGGTATCAGGATGAAAAATATTTTGGCAAGGTGTTCAAAAAACTGGAGGGGGTCACGCCCGGCGAATTCAGAAAACGCCATTCTGCAAATCCTCAGCCGTGACCGCATACAGCACGTGATCTTCCCACACACCATTAATCTTCAAATAGTTGAGAGCCAGCCCTTCGCGGCGAAATCCTGCCTTTTCCATCACTCGATTGGAAGGCGCATTTCTTGGCATCACTCCTGCTTGAATACGGTGTAATTCCAACTCATTTAGGGCGTAGCGCACAATATCCTTCACAGCGGAAGTAGCATAGCCTTGTCCATGGTAAGCGGGATCTACAAAGTAGCCCAGATTGGCGTTTTGAAAGGGGCCTCTAGCGATACCCGACAGCTCCATTCTGCCAATCAGCTTATCATTTTCCGGCAAAAAAAGTCCAAACGTATATCCCTGTCCGGCTTGTGCCGCTTCCAAACCGTTGGAAATCAGACGCGCCTGTTCTTCCAGCGTAAAGTAAATTTCAGGTCGTTCTGGCTCGAACGGTTTGAAAAAATCAAAATTTTCACGTCTGATCTCTAATAAACGTGCTGCATCACTTACTTGTAACAATCGAATCTGTAGCCCCGGATGGGTGGACTTTATCAAAATGGCGCCATTAGCTTTATGTAACATTGTCATTTTCCTTCTTTCTCAGTTATTCCTATATTATTGTGTTCACGGTCACGAGACAGGAAAATACCCCAGGTGCATGAGAGCAGCCTAGGGTATCTCCATCATTCAAAATTTAGTCCGTAACAGGCATCCAGCCTGGAAGGGTCGTCAACGCACCCCACAAGTAGTCAGGAATGACTAGCTCCTGCTGGGCTTGCTTGGATAATGTCGTGCGAATGGTATCTTCTGTGCCGTTTTGCACCTTCTGAACCCATTGCGGCTCCATCAAAAGCGGACGTCCCAGCGATACAAGCGGTACACCTGTCTCCAGTGCTGCAAGCGCTTCGTCCGGTGTATTCAGCGACCCGACTCCCATAATCGGCACACGGTTACCTACCTTCTCATGGATGAGAACGGTACGTGACCGTTCGTCACTACGGTCGCGGAACGAACCACCAAAGAAATGATTCACGGAAATATGTAGGTAATCCAGCCCTTGATCCGCCAGACGGTCTACAAGCACCATCGTATCATCCAGCGAAATGCCTGGTGTGTGTCCTTCCTCAGGAGACAAGCGGTATCCAAAGATGAATGGCCGCTTTGCATGTTGTGCGATCACTTTCTTCACTTCGTGAACAACCGCCAGCGGAAAGGTCAATCGTTTTTCAAGACTTCCTCCCCATTCATCAGTACGAATGTTGGAATGCGGGGAGAAGAACTGCTGCACCAGGTAACCGTTCGCTCCGTGAAGCTCCACACCATCATAGCCTGCTTCAATCGCGCGGCGAGTCGCTTCGCCATAGGCACGAATGACGCGGTGGATATCGTCGGATGTCATTTCACGCGGCACAGGCGCGCCTTCTTTTTCCTCGGCTACTGCGCTTGCACTGATCGGCTGTCCATCTGGAATTTGATCTGGTGGACACAGGCGGCCACCATGATAAATTTGCAGGATCGCTTTCGCGCCCTCCTGATGAATCGTATCTGCCAGACGGCGCAGGCTAGGAATCATTTCATCCTTGTCCGCACCAAACTCATTAACAAATCCTTTACCATCTGGAGTTACATACACACAAGCGGTAATAACCGCGCCCACACCACCGGAGCGTTCACGGTAGTATGCCAGTTCCTCGTCACTGACTTCACCATTTTCGTGGGAAGCAAAGTTAGTCATAGGTGCCATGGTAATACGGTTCTTCAACGTAACACCGGATGGCAGGGTAAAAGCTTCAAATAGAGAATTATATTTTGGGTTCATTCGTTCTCTCTCCTTCAGTTTAAATCAGATCAGATAATATAAGGCTGTTAAGCATGAAGCCGAATATGAATTGGATGCAGTTTTCCTTCCATAACGAACTCAAACTACTGTTGCTTACTTAAATACAGTGGTTGTAACAACCACAGTATAATGATCCGCAACTATAAAGTCAAATCTATCCTTTCTGACCTTCCCCAAACTGTTCGAAAAAGCTGAACCGCAGCCACTTGTCACAAGCCACTGACAAAGCTTAATGGTTCCCGGATGTGCTGTTCTTCTCCTCCCGGCGGGAAAACCAGGTCGCGAGCAACGAGCCGGAAATATTATGCCACACGCTAAAAATCGCACTCGGTACAGCAGCAATCGGATTAAAATGAGCTGCTGCCAGCGCAGCGCCCAGTCCGGAATTCTGCATTCCCGTTTCCAGAGTAACAGCTTTACGCTTGGAAAGATTCATACCGAATAGCTTGGCAAACCAATATCCGAGCAGGAACCCGATACCGTTATGCAAAATAACCACACCAAAAATAATCGGACCTGTCTCCAAAATCTTGCCTTTGCTGCCTGCAATCACAATAGCCACGATGAGCATAATCACCAGTGTTGATATGAGCGGCAGCGCCTGGACACTGGCTTCTGCCTGTTTGCGAAATAGCGATTTGACGATAACACCCAACACAATGGGGACAATAACCACGATGAGAATATCCATGATCAGCGACTTCGCATCAATATTCATCCAACGTCCAGCAAGCAGGTTAATCATGGCCGGGGTAGCTAGTGGAGCAATCAGCGTCGATACTGAAGCAATCGACACGCCCAACGCCACATCGCCTTTGGATAAGAGCGTCATTACGTTGGACGCGGTTCCACTCGGGCAACAGCCTACCAAAATGACACCTACCGCAATATCCGGTGGCAGCTGCAATACTAATGCCAATCCAAAGGCCAGAAATGGCATAATCAGATAATGCCCGACCACACCAATAGCCACATCCACTGGACGCCGAAATACTTCACGAAAGTCAGCCGCAGATAAAGTCAGCCCCATCCCGAACATGACAATGCCCAAAAATAACTGTATGTATCCTTTCAACCCTGTAAACGCCGCAGGAAAGAAAAATCCCAAGCATGCAAATAAAAGTACCCAGATGGAAAAGGTTCCTCCTACAAATTTCCCTACTTTCTCCAAGCCATTCATTCCACTTATCTCCTTACTTCTATATAATTTGAATTTGAGGAAATTCAGCTTATATAGTGCTTAAAATTTTCACCATTGTACTACATATGACTGCATATACATACAACTTTTTATGATTTTACCGGGATCAAGAAACTTTTTCCGGTTAGGACATATTCGAAAGCAAAGTGGGTATATTCATAATAGAAGCTTGTGACCAGTCGGTCATTTTTGGATCATCATTCGTTGTGGAGGAGATATCCCTATGTCACGAAGCCATCCGTATAAATGGTGGAATATTATTGCATTTATCGCTGTCGTTCTCGTTAACGTTCTGGCTTCTACACTTCCTATCGGTGGCAGAAGCACTGCTGCTGTATCCAACATGTACCCAACCTTGATCACCCCAGCGGGTTACGCTTTTTCCATCTGGTCGGTCATCTACGTACTGCTCGCCTGCTTTGTCGTGTACCAAGCTACACCTACAGGGCAAGCCAAGACAAGCGTTCAGTCCATCGGTATTTTTTTTATTCTAAGCTGTCTCTTCAATATCATCTGGATTTTCCTCTGGCAGTATGTATACGTAGAGCTGTGCGTCATCGTCATTATTCTATACTTGCTTTCCTTGAGCGTCGTGTATGTACGTACCCGCACGCCGCAGCCAACCCGCGGAGAAATGTGGTTCGTCAAGCTACCGTTCAGCCTGAACCTCGGTTGGGTATCTGTTGCTACTATTATCAATATTGCAGTGGCACTGGAAAAGAATGAATGGAGTGGCTGGGGACTCAGCGATACGACATGGGCGATCATTATCCTGCTCATCGGCACCGTATTGGCCATCATGGTCAGCTTCCCTTATCGCGACAGCATTTATCCTCTCGTATTTGTATGGGCCTATGTCGCCATCGCCGTCGAGCATCCGAACAATGAAAATGTACGGCTGGCTTCATTGATCTTGGCGGCAATCATTCTGGTGTACGCGCTATGGCTATTCTTTGCCCGTAATCGAGAACGGGATTAAAGAAAACGAATATGATCTCCTAGCCAGAACAAGCGAGCTTGGGTCTGAATCATCTAGCCCAAGCTCGCTTGCTTTGTTTATTCATTTTAACCATGTGATTAGGTATAGACTTTAATCAAATCTATAAGCTTGCTTGTCGAGTGATCTGCATTCATTTTCTTCATATTGATAATATAATCCGACCTTTTTTCATACAAACCAAGAATCATGTCAACAAATCGTTCAGATTCCAACTCTTCTTCTTCTAAAAACTCACAAAAGCCTTGCGCTTTAAATGATTTGGCATTTAGAATTTGATCTCCCCGGCTGACTGCCTTTGAAAGAGGGATCAATAGCATAGGCTTCCGCAGCGTTAAGAATTCAAAAATGGAATTTGAACCCGCCCTAGAAACAACCATATCTGCCATCGCCATAACATCCGCCAGTTCATCGTTTATGTATTCAAACTGCTTGTAGCCATGCATATGAATGGAATGATTCACTTGGTCTTTACCACAAATATGGACGATTTGAAAATGAACGAGCAAAGCCTCTAAATTCATCCAGACCATCTCATTGATCTTCTTGGAACCTAAACTCCCACCCATGATCAGAATGATCGGCTTATTTCGAGTAAATCCGCAATAGGTCAAACCTTTGGCTGCCTCCCCATCTTTTAGTTCATCTCTCACAATAGCACCTACATACCGGGTATGCTTAGAGCGAAAGTACTGAGTGGTTTCAGGAAAGGTAGTACAAATTTCTGTAGCAAATATGCTGGAAATCTTATTAGCTAATCCAGGGGTAATATCTGATTCATGAATGATTACAGGGACTTTATTCAACCACCCAGCCAATACCACAGGAACCGAAACAAACCCGCCTTTTGAAAAAATAATATCCGGTTTTTCTTTTCTTATAATCCGGTACGCTTGAGAAATCCCCTTCAGCACTTTAAAAGGGTCCTTAAAATTATTCCAATCAAAATATCTGCGCAATTTCCCAGTTGAGATACTAAAATAACGCACATCTTCCAGTCCAGAAATCAATTTTCTTTCAATCCCTTGTTCAGAGCCTATGTATTGGACACTCCAATGTTGTTCCAGTAAGTGAGGAATCAAAGCTAGGTTTACTGCTACATGTCCTGAAGAGCCTCCACCAGTGAAAATTATTTTTTTAATCATCTCCACCTCCACTCTGTATTCAAAAAAAACAAAACACATTAAATTTGAGCAACCGGGTGCCTCTATTTAATAGGGACACCCGGTTGCCATACAAACTTTTTATTTTATGAACGGACCTTTCAGACTATTCGCCCTTCAATGCAATGACTTCAATCTCCACCAGTGCATCCTTAGGCAGACGAGCTACCTCCACCGCACTGCGTGCTGGATAGGGTTGTTCAAAGAAAGAACTGTACACCTCATTGACGCTGACAAAATCGTTCATGTCCTTCAGGAATACAGTCGCTTTCACAACCTGGTTCATGTTGCTGCCTGCCGCTTCCAGAATGGCTTGTACGTTGCTCAAGGACAGGCGTGCCTGCTCCTGTACATCCTTACCGAACTCACCTGTTGCCGGATTCAGTCCAAGCTGTCCCGAGGTGTAAATAAACCCGCCTGCCTCTACCGCTTGGCTATAAGGGCCGATAGCACCGGGTGCTTTTTCAGTAGCAATTGTTTTTTTCATATGGGTTGGATTCTCCTTCCTGATACTGGTTCACCGTATTATAGCATGTGAAGTCCAAAGCCACTATTCCGTGCGACGGATTAACGCACTTGATGAATTAGAGATTACGATAGATGTGCCGCAACATACAAACCACCAATAAAACACAAATAACGCCGCTGCTGCCCGAATCATCGGGCAGCAGCGGCGTTATTGTCATTTTAATCCTGCCGTGGTTTTACACGTTCTCATCAGGAGCCGTTCCTGTAACAGGCTCCTCAACATCGGATGTTAGCTCTGCACCAATGACCCGAATGATGTCGTTCGGATAAATATGTACGCCGCTCGCCTGCGCAAGAGCAATTCGTACCATGGCTCGTGCGATGACCGAGGCCGGGATAGCGCGGTAGGAAGCCAGCTTGCCCGTCATTAGACCGTCCAGCGCTTTCATGACAACAGCGGCAGCGGCTTCGCCCATACGTCGTTCAGGTCTCGCGCCCAAAATCAGCGACGGACGGAACAAATGCAGCGCAGGCAGCCCGATAGCGGCAAGCGCCTCTTCAGCCTCACCCTTGGTGCGGTTATAAAACACACGTGAATCTGGATCGGCCCCCATCGCTGAGATAGCTAGCATCTGTACAGCACCAGCCTCTTTGCCCAACTGGGCAGCCAGCACCGGATAGTCCAGATCCACCTGACGAAACTGCTCCTTGGTGCCAGCTTTTTTCATCGTTGTCCCAAGGCAGCAAAAAACATCATCCACCCCTTCGAAGGCGAACGCCGCTTTCTGTGGCTGTTCCCAATCGATGAGCGCCTGTTCCAGCTTGGGATGCTTGATGTCCAACGGACGTCTGCCCATAACCATGACGCGGTTGTATTCCTTTTGCACCAGCAGCTCTCGTACAACATAACCCCCGACAAGCCCTGTTGCACCCACAACGACCGCTTTACGTTCCATGATAGACCTCCTTTGTGCCATAGCGCTCCTGCTCCTACAATTGCGATTAGGTTAATTTAAAGGGTTGTTCGTCCGCCTCCTTGCTTACGGACGGACACATGGGTAGGTACAAGGAAAACGTACTTCCCTTACCCTCCTCACTTTCTAAACGGATAAACCCGCCCAACAAGCGGGAAAAATCACGGCTGATGGACAATCCCAACCCGGTTCCTCCATATTTACGATTAATGGAACCGTTCGCCTGCTGGAATGCCTCAAAAATAACGTGTTGCTGAAGCATGGAAATACCGATGCCCGTATCTTTTACAGCAAATACAACCCAATCTCCCTCCTGTCCCTTTCGATCCAGATGCTGTGTACTCATTTCTAGCAATACACGTCCTTCATGAGTGAACTTAAAGGCGTTGGATAACAGATTACGCAAAATTTGCTGTACACGTTTAGAATCGGACCGAATTTCATTCGGTATAGGCTCATGCTCCTTTAAGCTGAATTCCAGGTTTTTATCCTTCGCAGTGACTTCAAAATGCATCATCATCACCTGCGCAATCTCACGCACATTGACTGGTTCACTTACGATTTCCATGTGCCCAGCCTCGACCTTGGACAAGTCCAAAATGTCGTTAATCATTTGGAGCAAATCATGCCCCGAGGCATAGATGAGATCGCTGTATTGGTATAACTCGTCCTCATCCAATTCTTTTCCCTGCTCGTTGATAATCTGCGCCAGGTTAATGATGCTGTTAAGAGGTGTACGTAACTCATGCGACATCGTTGCCATAAAATCCGATTTATATTGGGAAGCCATCATCAGTTGCTTGGCACGTTCCTCTAGAATGACCTTTGCCTTCTGCAACTCATCTCGCTGCTCTGATAACAACTCATTCGCCTGCTTAATCTGATGATTCCGCTGTTGTTCCATCTGAAAGTCCCTTAAAATCAGAGCAAATAAAAAACTGAGGACGATGCCGATTGGCAGTGTAAGAGGAACAACCTCCGCTACATAATAGCGCCAGGGAATGACGCCCAGACAGGCAATATTTAACGTATTTACGATATTAACCGCTAAAATGGTCACCGATGCCTTAATAATCAAACGCCAGGTGGAACGGCGCATCCAGTAGTTCAATCCGGCGCACAGGACGCCCAGAATGCTCATATTCAAAAAGCCGACCCACGCCGCCATATGCAGACCGAAGGTAAATCTCGTTAGTCCGATTGCGACCCCAATAATAATAAGCGTATAGGAGCGGGGATACACCAATGCCGCGATAATCAGCGGTACGAAACGCAAATCAAAAATAACCGTTTCACTAAAGTTAAAACCAAAACAAGAACTGACCCATCCGCCAAATATCACTAGCAGCACCGAGCTGACATATTTGAACCGCGAAGAGGTACGACTCAAACCATATTTATAAATCACGTTCGCCACATAGGCAACGGCAATCAGCATCCCTAAATTCATTAAAAACATCATTGAAAATTGCATGGACTCACACTCCCATAGCGCAAAAAATTGGATGCCAGGCCTATGTTAACCGCGTTTGCCTTTCTTGTACATCATAACATGAAGCCCCATCTTTCGACATAAAAGATACTTACATTCCTATATAAAAAAGCGAACCTCAATGGCTCGCCCTGTTGTGCTGATATATACAGAGTCAGCTTGTGATGCCTTTGTTCCGGCGCCACTCCTTGACAAATAATTCGGCAAAATAAGGGTCCCATTGGGTTCCCTTTCCCTCTTCCAATATCATAACCGCCTTCTCTTCCTTCATACCTTGCCGATAGGGACGATCAGACGTCATCGCATCATAAGCATCCGCTACAGCAATGATTCGCCCAAATAAGGGGATATCTTCCCCAGCGAGCTGGTCAGGGTATCCCTTGCCATCATAACGTTCATGGTGCGATCGCACGCCGGGCAAATAAGGGGCCATAGCATAAGCTGGTTCAACTTGCCGGAGAATACTCTCTCCCATAACCGGGTGCATTTTAATCTGATCAAACTCCTCGTCCGTCAGCTTGCCGTCCTTGAGCAGAACAGCGTCAGCCACGCCGATTTTACCGATATCATGCAGCAAAGCTGTTTTGCGCAGCAAGTCGAGGTCTGTCTCATTCAAACCTCCCTTGCGCCCAATGAGTACGGAGTATTCAGCCACACGCAAAGAATGTCCTGCGGTATAGGCATCTCGCGCATCCAGCGCTGCCGCCAAGGTGGCGAAGTAACTGTCCAATAGCTGACCGTTCTTTTCTTCCCGTTCCTTCAGGCCCTCGATCATCATGTTAAAGCCTTCAACCAGCTCGGCAAATTCGTCGGAGTACAAGTCGCTGGCATTACTGTTCAGGCGGCCTTCCCTCACTGCATTCATTTTTTCCAGCAGGTGGTGGATCGGCTGTTCGATCTCACGGGTCAACAACCTTCCTCCCAGATAAGCAAAGGCTACACCAAAAATTAAAATCGTACCCGCCCATGCCCAATAGGAACTCGAATCCGTCGCCTCCAAACGTTCCAGGCGAATCTGTGTAGCTAGACAAAATAAAAACAGAGGAAAAGCACCAATGAGCGTCGCGCTTAACTGAAATTTATGCCGAAGCGATAGTAGGACTCGTCCTCGCAGGGACAGGTTTAATCCATATTGCTGATAGGTTCGATCACGGATTTCCTCCAGCAGCGGCTTGATTGCTCTCATTGTCAGGAAAAATTCAACCAGTGCGTGCATCGAAGCAACCAGACAAGCTCCTATACAGGCGATTCCTACATAATACAAGGGAAAGGTAAGTTGTCCAGTATGTATCATCCATAAGGCAATGACGGCTGCCGGGATAGAGAAACCCAACAAATGCGGTCCAACAATACGTAAAACTGACAAATTAGGCAGATGATGAACCCGGATATACACCGCTTCTACATCCTTGAGTGTTTCCTGATTGCCGTAAAAAAAACGATGAACCGGTCTCAAATGCATTCGAAACACTATGGTTTCACAAGCAATCATAATGACGCTGGAAAATGCAATAATTTTAACAAGACCCAGAATTTCATAGTGGGCTACATTTAACGTGGAAAATACAAAAATCATACCTACCAACAATACAGCGATAAACGAACCTATAATATAGTTCAGGATAACATGCTGAATAAAGCGCTTATAGGTCGGCAAATTGCTACCCCTCTTTTCATCCGCACACTCTAAAATATCTTGTGTATTCAATATCGGAGTCCAACCATCAAAAGTTTACCTTCTTGCTCGAGCATTTTACATAAATACGAGGATGGCTTTTAATCTGCAATTTATAGATGGGAAATCATCTTATTCTTAACTAAGAAACTCTCGAGGGAAGAGCATTTTAGCCAACATTTTTTCCAGTCTATAATCAAAAAGCCAAAAATGACTTGTGTTTTATAATCATTCTTGCTATACTATTGAAGTATGTATTAACCCCATAAGATTCCACGCAACAAGCTATTACTCCTAATCACCGTATGGAGCTTCTCCTAATTTTATGTATAACCCTAATGTAGAATTTTGAGCTTTTGCCGAAGATTTTCACATTCACACTGGCGCGGTCATCGGAGCCGCAAGGACGAAAGAGAGGTAGGGCTTTTGTCGTTTGGAAAATGAACAGTGGAATCACACTGCCCCTTATGAACATGCTGACCATATAATGCAAGGTAGCAGGGGTTGAATATATATTTTGCCATCAAACGATGAAGTTTGAGCAGGCCGTGCAGTATATGCAAACTGCACCATCCTCCGGATGATCCCCGGGGGATTTTTCATATACATAAGCGTATCTATGAACAAAAAAGTGGCCCTGCCGATACATCGGCAGGGCCTATAGCTTGATCAAAAAGGGGTTAATAGGGTCATTATAGTCTCGCTTTCTTAAAACTAAATGATATGCACCTTAAAAACTCATTAATTTTCCAGTTTTATATACCTTCTAATAATTCGTCCAATATTCTGTACCATCGGGCGGCATCGTTTGCGTAGTGGAACGTCTTGTTTCCGATTGGGTGCGCCTTTGGGTCGAGGGACGCTCCCACCCTTCCAGTAAAACAACATGCTGGGTACCCGAATTGTTTTCCCAAGTGATGTAGCGCTCCTGTTCCATATGTCGCAAGGCGACTGTAATTTCAGCATCTCGCTTGCCCGTTTTTACGGTCAATTCCGCCATTGTGGGCATGTGGCGATGCTGGGCGAAATAATTATACAAAATACGTAACAGCTTTCGTTCCAAATCTGGCAACATCGTCTTCACCCCCTGAAAAGAACATACGTTCCCATTATAACATATAAAAATGCACCCTCCTACTGGAAGATGCATTCGGGCTTGTATGCCCATGTTGAATTTAGTTTTTTTCCTTCTCCTGACGACCGACAGAGCGCAGCCACCAAGCGATTCCACCCACACTTCCAAGTGCCAGAACCGTTAAGAAAATAATATAGAACAAATGAAATGCACGATCACTCATGGCAATCGCCTCCTTACTTTATGTATACACTTTCCAGCTAAGCCTGTAAACCTCTTTTTAGTCCCACATTCTAAATTTCCCCAAAAACTCGACAATAGATACTTGCTTGAGATCCATCGGTGCATACTAACTAAAAGTGGTTAATACCAAATATGAGACAGACCAAGGAGGTTATCGAATATGAAATTCCTATTGATCGTGATCATCGTCGTGCTGATCGTTGTGTTGCTTATGAGAAGACGCAGATAAGCGGAGACATCCTGCATGGTTAAAAAGGAATACAAAAAGGGCTTTCGGTACATCACCGAAAGCCTTTATCCATCTGAGGTTAAGGCTAAATTACGCCTTGTTCTTCTTGTTATATTTAATAAAAGCAATTACAAGCGCTACAGCAAACAATATTCCGCTGACCACCCATGTTGTCAGAAATGCCATACCCAAACCGACATTAGACCCCATCGTCGGGTGATTCATGGCAGTAAACACTGATCCCTGCATCATAAATATGGTACAGAACAAAACAACGGGCGCTAAAATAATCGTGCTTGCTGTCTTCCGAGTACCAGATACTGCGATCACGCACAGAGCGGAAATCACCAAGATCACCCAATATATAACTGCTTCCCAAATCACTGAAGTGCCCACCTGCTCAACCTCTTTTCTATCCATTCGTATATGCCTCTTCTATTGTAACAGACGTCACACAGTGAACCAAGCCATAATTTGATCAGAAAAGGGGTAAACCCTGCGGATAACGTAAATAATGTACAGTAGCGATCCTACACCAAAGACATGAAAGGAAATGTTCACTCACGTTCAGCCATAACCGAATACGTCTTATAGCCACCATCAACGTTCCTCACCCGATAACCGTATTGAGTCAAAATTCGGGCAGCAATATAGCCTCGCAGACCGACTTGGCAGGATACCGCGATCTCTAGATCACTAGGGATTTCTGCCATCCGCTCTCTAATTTCGGCCAGAGGAATATGAATCGAACCTGGAATGGCCCCTGCCTGTAGCTCCACCGCATCCCTAACATCAATAATAAGACCACCATTGCGGTGAAAATCATCAACTTCATGCCACTGTATCGTTTGGACCAGCCCATCCATGATATTCGAAGCCACGTAACCCGCCATATTCACAGGGTCTTTTGCTGAAGAATAAGGAGGTGCATAAGCAAGTTCAATATCAGCCAGTTCACGGACGTTCAAATGGCCACGAATAGCCGTCGCAATGACATCAATCCTTTTGTCTGCTCCATCAGCTCCAACAGCCTGCGCCCCATAGATCATCCCGTTTTCGGGATTAAAGAGCAGCTTCATAGCAATGGGTGATGCGCCAGGGTAATAGCCGGCATGTGAACCAGGATGAATATGAACAGCCTGATAAGGAACGCCCAGCCGCTGTAATGTTTTTTCATTATTACCTGTAGAAGCTGAAGTCAATGCAAAGGTCTTAATTACGGATGTTCCAAGCGCCCCATCATAAGAAATTGCTTGACCGTTAATATGATCCGCTACCAAACGCCCCTGACGATTGGCTCCCCAGGCTAGCGATACCATCGTTGCAAACCCATGATTGCGGTCTTTGACCTGAATGGCATCCCCCACCGCATAAATGGCCGGATCGCTGGTTTGCAGTTGGGCGTTCACCTGAATAGCGCCGCGAAAACCAAGTTCCAATCCGCTTTGCTTGGCCAACTCATTTTCAGGAACAACACCGATCGCCAGAATAACCATGTCCGTCTGAAGCACACCCCCGGAGGTCAATCGAAGTTGTGTACCCTGCTCTTCAAAAGCTGTGACTCCTTCCTCTAAACGCACCTCCACCCCGTTCAGCCTCATATGCTGTTCTACCCATTTGGCCATTTCAGGGTCCAGCGGATTCAATAATTGTTGTCCCATATCAATAATGGTTACTGCAAGTCCACGCTCCCGCAAATTCTCGGCCATCTCCAGCCCAATAAATCCGGCCCCGATCACCGTGACATGCTTTGGATGCCTTTCATCTACATATGCCTTAATAACGTCCGTGTCATGAATGTTTCTTAATGTAAATAAATTCATAGCTTCATGTAATCCAGGAATGTCCGGTATCATCGGTTTGGCTCCCGGCGACAATACCACAATATCGTACGGTTGCTCATCTGTTTCCCCTGTAATCATATCGCGGAAATGGACGAGCTTCTGCTCACGGTCTATTTGTATCACTTCTTTCAGTACCCGTACATCTATATTAAAACGGTCTCTTATCCCTTGAGGTGTCTGGAGAAACAGCTTCTCCCGCGCATGGATTGCCCCGCCAATATAGTAGGGAAGGCCACAGTTTGCAAAAGAAACATGCTCTCCGCGTTCAAACAAAATAATCTCGTCTTCCTCATTCCATCTACGCAATCTCGCAGCAGCAGAAGCTCCACCTGCTACCCCGCCAATAATAACTATTTTCCTACCCATTTCTTCCCCTCCTCATATACCCTACGGGGTATAATATATACCTATGGGGGTATGTTGTCAATACGCAAAAAAAGACGGAGGTTGCCCCCCGCCTGATAAAATTGAACGAATACTGATCTGGGTCGAAAAATCACTTGCGAATGCTACACGAATGCTCTGTCACACCTAGTCTAAGAAGGGTCTACTGCTACTACTGCTGGCTGGCCGCGATCGCCTGCTCCAGATCGTACAATATATCGTCTATCGCTTCTGTCCCGACAGATAGGCGTAACAGCTCTGGTTTGACTCCGGCAGCAACCTGTTCTTCCACATTCAACTGCTGGTGCGTTGTGCTTGCCGGGTGAATAATCAAAGACTTGGAATCACCTACATTCGCCAAATGAGAAAATAGCTTTACATTCGCAATTAGCTTGCTTCCCGCCTGGCTTCCACCTTTAATACCAAAGGTCAGGATTGCTCCTTGTCCTTTCGGCAAATACTTTTGAGCTAATTCATAGGACGGATGGCTCGGCAACCCGGTGTAGCTGACCCACTCCACATCCTTGTGGCCTTCGAGATATTGCGCTACCTTCAAGGCATTTTGACTATGTCTTTCCAACCGCAGATGAAGTGTCTCCAAGCCCTGAAGCAGCAGCCATGAATTAAACGGAGAAATGGCCGCTCCCAAGTCCCGCAGCAATTGGACCCGTGCCTTGATAATATATGCGATAGGTCCCACCGCCTCGGTGTAAACAACTCCGTGGTAGCTCGGGTCCGGCTCAGTCAGTCCTGGGAAACGACCACTCGCTTTCCAGTCAAACTTGCCGCTGTCCACGATCACCCCACCAATAGACGTACCGTGTCCGCCAATAAACTTCGTTGCAGAATGCACGACAATGTCCGCTCCGTATTCAATAGGACGCAACAAGTAAGGACTTGGGAACGTGTTATCCACAATCAGCGGAATACCATATTCGTGCGCAATCGCCGCTACAGCTTCCACATCCAGCACATTGCCCTGTGGGTTGCCAATCGTTTCGGCAAATAATGCCTTCGTCTTATCCGTAATGGCATTACGGAAGTTCTCTGGATCATCCGAATCGACAAAATGTACTTTAATGCCCAATTTCGGCAGTGTTGTAGAAAATAGATTATATGTACCGCCATACAGACTGGAGGCCGACACAATTTCATCCCCAGCTCCCGCAATGTTCAGGATGGAGAAGGAAATCGCCGCCGCTCCCGAAGCCGTTGCCAACGCGCCAGCCCCGCCTTCCAACGCGGCGATCCGTTGCTCGAATACATCCGTGGTCGGATTCATCAGACGCGTATAAATGTTGCCGAATTCTTTCAGCGAGAACAAATCAGCCGCATGCTCCGCATCCCGAAATCCATATGAAGTGGTTTGATACAATGGAACGGCGCGGGCAAAGGTAGTAGGATCAATTTGTTGTCCGGCATGGACAGCGAGAGTTTCGAATGACAGCTTGCGTTCTTCTGACATGGTTATTTCCTCCCTTGTTATACGTGCTGTATGAATCGTCTCTTCCTGTATGCGTACTCATGGATGATTTTTCAATCATTCTCGCACAAAAAGAACGATTTGGGAAGATAATTCTCATTATTCAGGTAGGATATTATAATTTTATTGTAATATCAGGTTTCAGATCGGAAGGTTTTGCCCAAATACTCACCCAGGCCAAAATAATGACGGAAATTATAGATGAGTGGGCTCCACTTTGTCGGATCAATATGGTTCTCACCGAGGATGATATCCTGATGAACATGCACCTGTATGGCTTGAGTTTCGACGATCGCAAAATAAGGAGAATGGTTAGGGATTCTCACATCCTTCACCTTAGCTTCAATTTGAATAGGGCACTCCCTGATTCGGGCGGGCTTGACCCTATTCGACTCAATCGAAGTTAGTCCGCTGATCTCATACTTATCTTTATGGTACATAAATCCATGTTCCTTCTTTTCCGCTGGAACAGGATTCTTGCCTGTATAAGGGGCTAAACGTTCTACATTTTCCCACATTGAAGGCCCCGGGACGTTGATTACACATTCGGAATGCCGCTCCATATTTTCTAATGCTTTGCCACCTGTTCCAATGCCTAATACCACACAATCTCCTAATGCCCACGAAGAGGAAATGGGGCTAATATTGGTTGTTCCATCCTCATTCAGCGTATTGAGTAAAATCACAGGGGTTCCGTAATATAAAATGCTAGGATTAATCGTTTTAACGTCTGGACTATAATTCATCTCATTCATCTGATTTATTAGGTTCATTATCTCTTCTCCTTCTATTCAGATCTGCCTCCCTATTATAAAATATAAATATTTCAACCTTCATCGAAGTATGGATTACAAAGGGGGATAACCGTGCCATGAGCACCAAATCAAATGTAGCCATGATTGCTTCTCTTGTTAGCGAGCCTTCCCGTGCAGCTATACTCACCGCTTTATTAGACGGCAGGTTCCACACGGCAAGTGAATTGGCCCATATGGCAGGCATCAAACCGCAAACGGCCAGCTTCCATCTGGCTAAAATGACCGAGGCACAAGTCGTTACTGTGGAAAAACAGGGGCGGCACCGTTACTTTGGCATTCAAGACCCCGAAGTTGCCCGGGTGATGGAGTCACTTTTATCCATAGCTCCACCTGTTTCCATTCATTCATTCAAACATGCCTCCGAAAACGAGGCCCTACGGTTGGCAAGAACTTGCTACGATCATGTTGCGGGTCAATTAGGCGTGCAGCTCATGAGTTTTTTCATTCAAAAGGGGATTCTTTCCGAGGATCAGGATGGGCTTCATATCACGGAACCAGGAGAGACTTTCTTCACTGACTTTCAGATTGACCTTACACAAACAAGACACAAGCGCCGCTCCTTCTCACATAAATGCCTGGATTGGAGTGAACGACGCCATCACCTTGCAGGTGCTTTAGGAAATGCACTTCTGGACAGATTATTCGAATTAAATTGGATCGAGCGTCTGCCTACAACCCGAGCGATACGTGTTACAGCCGATGGTAAAAGAGGTTTTAAAGAGATATTTTCGATAGAGGTTGACTAGATCATCATAGTTCTAATCATTTCTTAATCCGCGTCGGATTTTATGATTGGAGACAAGGCCAGTTGTTTTCTCGTCATCGGACGGACATAGGCATAATTGTTTTTTGGAGCCTTTCCTTTTGTCACACCTGCTTTATATCTTCCAGCTCCAGCCGGGACGGCGACCAAGGTTCCGTACGTTCTCATCGCACGTTCAATCGGGAAAGATACGGAACGCGTTCCGTCGGTAGATCCGGCAAAATGGACCGCGGCCGCATAGTTATTCAACCGATCGTTACTGTCATTCAGCCATACGGAACCCGAATCTCCAGGCCCAGTTCGTCCCTGGGTAAAACGAATGACGGTTTGATCACGGAAAATCTTGATTCCCGAATCGCCTCTCACCCTTTGTTCCACACCAATCGCCTCCACGACTCCTCTGGCGAAGCCGTTGGTTTTTGCCATTCTTTTAAACGTCATTCCCAGACGGTAGCTTAATAAGTGCCCGGGTACGGTAATGAGGCCACCACTTTGGTTAATCAGATACCTTGGGTTAAGCAGACTGTTTGAATTGGCAATAGCGATGGCGGAGTCCTGAAAGTTAACCCCTGTCGTAGTAAGCGGGACAAATTGAAAAGCTCTCCCGATCTGATCCGCCGTTCTGCCCCCATCTGCCGGAGAAGGCTGAATGGTATTGTGAAATTGGTTTGTATTCGTCGGGACTAGAACATGGGCATTACTCAAAATAAACAGTGTATTATTCTTAATGACAATGAGCCCACTGGTCCCTCCGGAAGTGGTGGGAACCGTCGTTCCTACACTGACCGCACCGGGCACAGGGCGCCATCTTTGGCGAGGGTTCGTTTGGGTAGGAGCCGCCGCTTCCCTTTTGAAGGAACCCACACCTAAAATTCGGATAGGTACCGCAGAAGCTCGACTTATATCTTTTGTTACTGCTTGCAATTTGGTTTGCGTCACAGCCGAAAGACTTCTCAAGGTATATAACACAATCGCCGCGCCCTTTGCCGGTCTATTGGGATCAGCATAACCTACGCCAATCCCTGTTACTCCGTTCCGCTTTAGCATCGTTCGCCAAATCCGACTCTTCAACTTGAAAGCTTGATAAAAGGTAGCCACAGCCACATACATCTCCTTTTCATAGTCAATGATGTATATACATATGACTAATCCGCACATCATGACTGTGCATTTCCCCACAACAATAAAAAAGGTGTGGGCTAGATGAACTGTTCATTGATCAACCTTCCTTGAAGAACTCTACCATTTCTTTAAATGATTGCTGAGCTGAGTGTACGTTATATCGGGGAGAGTACGGGTCACTGAATCCGTGCTGTCCACTGAATTTATGTACCCGGATATTACGGTTGTCTAAAATTGAAATGAGCTCATCCACATTAAATGATGATTCTTCCTGTGGGAAAAAAAGCAATGTTGGACAATGTGGAGCTATTTCTAAATAATTTCGAATACGAGAGCCATAGTATCCTACGATTCCATCAACATACTTTTCTTTACTACACAGCCAGGCAATCGTTGCCCCTATGCTAAAGCCGACGATAAATACCTTTTTATAACGAGCTCGAATACTTAATAATAAACTTTCGATATGATAGAAAGCGCGGTCAAATCCTATATTATCCATAAAATTGGTGTAGGCAGTTTCCTCTTGCGAATAGTCATAAGGTGTTTCCTTGCCTAGTAAATTTGGACAAATGACGTCATAACCCTGATCCGATAATAGGCTGCAAAAATTTTGTATATGCTGGTTAATCCCATAAATCTCATGCAGCACAACAATTAGGGTGTCCGACTTTTTATCTATGCTTATCATATTGTCCCCCTAACCAGGCTTGAATATGGGAAAATAATTCATTCGGATGCGCGTATTTATACTTAGCTGCTACTTCCGAGGATAACCGTTTGAACAACTCCAAGGATACGATCAGTGCTTCCCAACTATGATTGGGGTCGTATTCCCCAAAAGATTTTTTCAAATCAGCAACGACATCTTGATCAGCCCATTCATTTATGAATTTCCCTGCATGCCAAGTATCATATTCCGATCCATGTACAGCTTTTGCATGCCACTCTATCATTTGCAGCAATAATTGTTTACAGTCCGTATCTCTTTGCTTAGCTACCCACAGATCATTGCGCAAAATTTGTTTAGCTACATATAGAGAGGCGAAGCAATACATATTAACAACCTGTAGATAAGCACCTTCAGATATCGGAGGAGTACCCGGGATCGTAGTGGTTTGAGGGATGATTTGGTTTCCATTTCCCATCTTATCGAACAGCATCCTAACCCCCCGCTGAAACCCTTCAGGAATACGCCCATTTTTGATTATATGATCCAGATCGGATGTATGACGGAATAGAAAATCAACCTCAGCCCCTTGGTCAAAGAGAACGAGTTTTTCCGGATCTCCTTTTGCCGTTCGAAACATAAAGCTGGTCCAAACCTTGCCGATGTTTAGTAACCATTGATCATTTTGAAGATAGTAATCTGGATTCGTTGAAAAGACGACTACATCCAAGTCAGAAAACTCATCAAAAGGTTTGTCCTCTCTTGCCCGGGACCCAACGATATAAACCGCAATAATTTCTTCATTAGAGATTCCCCATTCGGATATACGCTCCTCAAGCACTTCGTAAGCATTATTCATACGATATCCTCCTTTTTTAGAAAACATTATATCTAATCCAATAATTACGGTATATATTTTTTAGTTAACATTGATATACACCATTCATCAAATCAATTTCCCAATCTTCAGCCTGTGATATAATTCTTTCAATATTACAGTTTGGAAGGATGGTGCAGATGTCGGAGCAGCGAGTATACATCCGGTTCTCTGAGGAGACGGACGCCGCAGAATTGACAGCAATGTACAAGCGCAATCGGGAATTCTTTGAGGAGTTTTCGCCAAACACCCAAGAGAAGTACTATACGGAGGAGCACCAGCTCCAGACGATTATTAAGAGCAAGGCCGACATGATGGAGGACCGGAAATATTTCTTCGTGGTATGTCACAAGGAGAACGACCGGATTATAGGCAGCATAAATTTATCTTTTGTGGTGAGGGGGCCGCTTCAAAGCTGTATGATCGGATACAGCCTAGACCAAGCATATAACGGCAAGGGCTATACGACGGAGGCGGTCAAGCAGGTGGTTCGCTATGCTTTCGATGAGCTAAAGTTTCACCGAATCTTCGGGGAAGCCTCTCCTCGGAATCCAGGATCCATCCGTGTGCTTGAGAAGGCTGGCTTTCACAAAGAAGGTATCTCTCGAAGTAACGTAAAGATCAACGGAAAGTGGGAGGATCACCAGGTACTGGCGATTATAAATCCGTCTGAGGATATCTAGTTTAAAAGGAGGGTATTATGAAGTATCAATCAATCAAACTGAATGAAAAGTTATCTAAGTTTAGTGATCATTGGTCTCCGAAAGTTATTGGTGAAATGAATGACTATCAATTTAAATTGGTGAAAATAGTTGGGGATTTTGTATGGCACGATCATCAAGATACCGACGAGGTCTTTATTGTACTTGAAGGCGAGATGTTCATTGATTTTAGAGATGGACGGGTACAGGTTTCTCAGGGAGAGATGTTTATTGTACCTAAGGGGGTCGAACACAAGCCATTCGCACATCAGGAGTGCCATATCATGCTAGTAGAGCCGAGAGGTGTAGTAAATACTGGAGGAGCAGAGTCAGAATTAACGGCAGTCAATGATATTTGGATTTAAAATGCAATAATGACGAGCTTTAATACAGAATAAACATACGTATTTTGTGCTAATTCGAGAAAGGAAAGGTATGGTGGATGATAAGAAACGCAGAATTTAAGAATAGTTATGCAGGATGGCGAGAAGTAGAAATAAAGGATTCCTCCCTAGGCATTACATTTCCCATGATGGTAATGTATCCAGCGGACGAACCCGAACAAATAGAGCGATTGGGTCCATACCAGTTAGAGTTGGCGAGAGAGGCAGATCTATCAGAAGGAAGATTCCCTTTGGTTATCATCTCTCACGGTACTGGCAGTACGCCGCTTGTGTATCGGATTTTGGCGCAGCATTTAGCACGCAATGGTTTTATTGTCGGCATTCCAGAGCATCCATTTAACAATCGAAATGACAATAGTTTGGAAGGAACAGCACAGAATCTTACCTATAGACCTAGACACCTTAATATGGTCACCAACTGGTTTTTCGATAGTATGCTGTTCAAGGACAAATTAATACAGAATGCTGTGTCTCTCATCGGACATTCCATGGGCGGTTACACGGCATTAACGGCGGCGGGTGGCGTGCCGACTTCTTTGCCTCACGAGACCTCGGACGGAAAGCCCCAGCTTATAGAGGTTACACCAAATTACCGAGTAAAATGTCTCGTTTTACTAGCGCCAGCGTCGGTCTGGTTTCGAGCTGAAGGTAGCTTGCGTGCAGTTAATCTACCTATCTTAATGGTGGATGCAGAGAAGGATCAGTACACTCCTTCTTTACACGCTCGTTTAATATTGGATGGCGTGCCAGATCCTAAGAAGGTACAATACAAAACAGTAAAAAACGCCGGGCATTTCTCCTTTCTGAGTCCTTTCCCGGAATCGATGAGGACTCCGGCCTTTCTCCCATCGCAAGACCCTCCCGGCTTTGATCGCGAACATTTCCATAGGATGCTTAATGCTGACATATTGGATTTTCTATGTACTCATACACGTTAGTTGGATGACAACAGCGGCTGTCTAAGAACTTTATTTTTCAAGTCTTGGTCTGCCGCTGTTTGATTTTTGTTCGGTCTAAAGCTTTATTTCCACTGGATATTTTACAGAAGCTGTATTCTTTTTGCAGGGCTCTCTCAGTGCATAATTTCTTTCTTATTTACCTTAACACCTGATAAGGATTGATCAAACATATCGAGAATAAAAAGGAACCTCTCCGCTTCGCGAAATACATGATCGGCTAATAAAGGATGGATAATGCTTTTTATTCGGCACTCGTCGATTAAATCACGCGCTGTTTTCTTAAAATCACGCAAGGACTTCACAGAGACACGGTTTTCATCAACAAATTGACTCAGGAGTGGAACGGTTTGTGACTGTGGCCGCATATGACTTAAATCAATCGCTTGAAACATCAGCGTATCAAAATCATTACTAAACTCCCTAGCTTGTTCAACCAGTTTACGTTCGGATGGATCAAGTAAATGGCCTATAAATTTTGCGTGATCGGCCATAATTTTTAAGAAAAATACATTTTCATCAATAATTGCATCGGGTAATGGTTCGAGCTTTCCTGAATTGAGTTCCCCTAAACGATTTCTGAAATAATTGGCTTCCCGGCTTATGTGATCTACCAGTAAAGGAAAGTTGGTTTGTCCAGGAAGCTTGCATTGTAATATAAGGCCCAATACCATTCTCTTAAATGCCCAAATATTTGTTGCTGCATTCTGAACCTCCGTATTAAACTCTTTGATTGTATAAGGATCTGTCTCGATATTAAATTCATGCGACCTTTTCTCGATATCCTCAAAAATAGTGTAAAACTGATTGGCTTCTGTTTTAAGTTGAGTATCTTCCGCTCTAAAACCTAACCCCAAAAAAAAGGAATGCTCCTTCATGATCCTGGACCAAAATCGTATTTCATCTAATGAGCGTGAAACGAATGCATCCAATCATATCCCTCCTCTATGTGAGCAAAAAAGCACTTACTTAGTCATATGGAATAAGCCCTGTCATTATGAATATTGATTCTTACGCCTCATACTAATCTAATTCCGAAGTTGAGCTATTGAGACTCGTAACTCTGTTACCTTATTTATGTACGTGAAATATTTCTCTGTACTAGCTATTGACCGTCGGAGTTATTAGTCATTTCAAAACCTCCAATCTAATGACTAGTGCCTTTATACTTTCGACGACCTACGTTCCCTTAAGAAAATTAAATTCCATAATAATACTCATATTTGAATATATATCATTTAATGTTTGGACAATTCTCCCAATCTAGTTCTATAATTCACTTGTTATTACATATATTTAGGAGGAAGTCATGAACAATATTATATTCAAAAAACTAGGAACAATAGTGCTAGCACTTCTCATTGGAGCTTCGGTGTTCTCATTGTTCCCTACCGTTACAAAAGCAGAGACTACAAATGTGACCTGGTCAGATGGATCTCTAACAAAAACAATTCCTCAATGGAATCAAACCGATATTGCTAATGTAGGTAAAAGCTCAGGGAAATGGTATTGGGAAATAAAGCTTGATGGTGGATATGGTGAAGTTGGATTATTCAGTCCAGGTAAACCACCAATTAGGTATGAAGGATATAACGGGTTAAATTATGGGCCTTCAAATGACTCTATTAAAGCTGGAAGTTATAGTTACGGATCCACTTACACAGTAAATGATGTTATATCTGTTGCTTTAGATCTAGAAAAAGACACACTAACTTTTTATAAGAATGGTATTTCACAAGGGGTCTCAAAATATACTCCTTCTTCACTAGGAAAGACTGTATATCCTTATATAAGAAATCCTCAAGATCCACCTGCTAAATACACTGCTAATTTCGGAGCTAGTGAGTTTAAATATCCTATTCCTGAAGGATTTTTGCCTTATCAAGATTCGGGTACATCTACAACGCCTGATCCATCTACTACACCGGATCCGTCTACAAAGCCTGATCCTTCTACTACACCGGATCCGTCTACAAAGCCTGATCCTTCTACTACACCAGATCCGTCTACTAAGCCTGATCCTTCTACAACACCGGATCCGTCAGATACCGATGGGGCCTCCCAACCAACTGGTGACCGCGCTATTCTGACTGTAACGATGGACAATGGATTTGATAAAGAATTCGATCTGAGTAAAAAAGAGCTGAATGCCTTCATCGCTTGGTATGACGCTAAAGATGCTGGTAGAGGTGCTTCTTTCTTTGCCATTGACAAGCACAATAACAACAAAGGTCCATTCAGCAATCGCAAAGACTACGTAATCTTCAACAAAATTCTCACATTTGAAGTAAGCGAATATTCAACTAAATAAACATGACGAAGGACTTCATATCGGCTAATATGCCAATGAAGTCCTTTTTTACCGTTACCCTAATCTCGAAATCACGCCTACATTGCTATACTGGATGATACATTTTTCCTAGACTAAAGCTTTGCAACCCTACACTTGGCC
This sequence comes from Paenibacillus sp. FSL R10-2748, assembly GCF_038005565.1. Lineage (NCBI taxonomy): Bacteria > Bacillati > Bacillota > Bacilli > Caryophanales > Paenibacillaceae > Paenibacillus > Paenibacillus sp. FSL R10-2748. Next base: position 133,102 of record NZ_JBBOTK010000005.1, on the reverse strand, counting down.
CCCGACCTTGTTTGTACTTAGATCAATATTTTTAGTGTACACTTTGTTATTAATAAGACTAATGATGCTGTTAACTACAATTGAAGTAAGTACCGTTAACAACGTTAGCCACAACAAGATCAAGATAGATACCTTGGGAAAGAAAACAATACTCTGAAAATAATAATAACAAAAAAAGGTGTGAGTTAACCAAATATTCATTGAATTTTTACCTAAGTAAGCGAAAGGTCTGGCTAGTTTTAATTTATTCATTAAATGAATACTAACGAGGATAAGTACAGGAGCTATTATCATATCAATCGTTGTCTTCTCAAATAATTGACTCGTGGTACGAAAGTGAAATAGCACTATAATTATTATAATATCAAAAAGTATGTTATTAAATATGATGGAATTATAAATCTTACTCATCCATGAATACAAATTATATTTAGCAAAGAACAACCCTATCATAAACGGCAACTGCCAATACATAATACTGTAATAATTTCCTTGTGAATATGAATTATAAAAAACAAGGCCGGAAATGAGTAGAGTTACCCATGCATTACGTTGAAAGGCTTGGAAGGTGACCGGAAAAATTAATAGCAGCAGAATATAATCATATAAAAACCACCACTCACCATTATATGAACTGGATAGGGCTATAAAATTCCGCAAAAAATCCATTATTGAATTATTTTGAAATCTATCAGAATTTCCAAAGAAGTATAGACCAGCTGGAATAAAAAGCAAAAAAACAACCCAGTAATTTATCATTATTTTGCTTAATCTTGTAAAGCTTTTTTGCATTAAATGATGTGGATTTTGAACATTGCTCTTATATAAACCATAACCACTTAGAAACAAAAAAATGGATATTGCTATTTGTCCAAAATGCCCTACATAAAATTCCCCTCTTTCATGAAATAAACTAAATAATGAAACATAGTCGTACTTTAATCTGTCAGGAAAAGCAAAAAGATGATGAATCAAAAGGAGTATTACAGCAATACCTTTTGCAATATTTGTTTCTTCAAGTTTTAATTCCTTATCATTGTGCACACAATATCCTCATTTCTAGTTGTACTTGAATAGAGATATATTAGCACAAACAAAAAATATAGAATATTTATTTTTTTTAATACCCTTACACCCTCCATTTTTATACAAAAAAAAGCGGTCTCCAAAAGCCTAGGAACCACGCTGTGCCTGAGTTTGTAAGTTATTGGTGAAGGGATAACCCCCCGCCTTTGCGACATTGCCTAATTTGATAGAATGAGTAATTTATACAATTTTTATCAATTCAGTGCGTCCGATATCACATATTAATGAAAAGCCTCTAGAATAGAAAAAGCCACTGTTTATTATCCTTGTTGTTAAAACTTAAAAGTATTATGTATTCAACATTAATATTCGATAATAAAGGTAACAAGATAAAATGAGCAACTACCTCAACCGATGAGGATACTCACAGGAGAATTCGTCATGTTAAAAAAAGTTCTATTCATTGCTCTACTTTCTGTAGCTCTAACAGCTTGTGGAAGCAATTTTAAAGAAACAACGACAAGGTCTGGGTCTTCAAGCACGTCCTTTGCTACTGAACAAACAGTAAGCAATGAAAATACTGCTCAGCAAGCTTCTACAAATGAGGTCACAGATAAACAATATTTATTTGCTGAATTCTTGAAAGATGGAACACCCGTGTTAACAGAAGATCAAGCTTCTATGGAACAAACCTCTTATGACTTCATTGCTAAAAACAGTGACTTATTTCCTTCCACAGATAAAAGCAAAGTCATTAATCTAGTAGACAAATCCGTAACAACAAAACACTTAAATAAAAATTTGAACTTATACTTAAGCAAATTTGTAAAAATAAGCGGGGATGTAATAGATATAGAAGAAGATAACATTCCTATAGGGACAACGGCTATCGTTTATATTAGTGATGAAAATGATAATACAGTAATGGCAGTTTATCCGGGAGCAAGTGGAGAAATTTTTGAAGGAGACGTTGCTACAGTTATTGGAGTTCCTATCGCTAATTTTTCATATGAAAATGTTTCAGGTGGCTATACGAATACTACACTGTTAGCAGCTTCTTTTCTCGCGAAAGAAAATCAATAAATGTTAATCATGTAAGCCCTTCGGGGCTTTTTCTTTTAAGCAAAAACAGAATTAAACTGTTACGTTTCATTGTTAAAAAGTTATTATTTTACTTATTATTTAATATATGCATTAAAATGTTTAGACGATACATATTGAAACTGCTAAACTCGCATAAATAATACATAAATAAGGAGAGATTATTTTGAAACGAGTTATTTCGTCATTATTGCTACTGGGATTTATTACTCTAATATGTTTTAGTTCCTCGACATACGCTGCTACAAAAAACGTAGTGTGGGAAAAGAGCCAGTCTGTTTCGGCCACCGTAGATTCAAGTGGAACTAAAGCAAGTGTGGGAAAAACCAAAGGAAAATGGTATTGGGAAGTCACAGTAACAGCTCAAGCAAGTACCACAACTGGCATTGGTATCGTCGGTGAAGGTAAGCAATACAATGGACCAGGTGCAGGAGCTCTTCAGAACTGGATGTATTATGCTGCAAACGGAAACACTTTTCCGGGGATCGTTTCTTCTGGAAAGACCTACACATTAAAGGACGTTATTGGTGTGGCTTTGAATATGGATGATGACAAGATAAGCTGGTATAAGAATGGTGTATTCGTTTATACAAGTACCTTTAAACCAAGCGATCTTCCAGGAGAGATTGTGACTCCTTCGATCACAGGTGGTTCAGCTGGCAGCTTTTCGTTTGACACAAATTTTGGTGCGACTCCATTCACGCACAGTATTCCCGAAGGGTTCCTCCCCTACCAACAACCTGAAAATTCATTAACTCTTAATGCAACAGGGAATGAAGAAAATATTCAATTGCAGTGGAATGAAATAACAGGAGTCACTACTTATAAAATTGAAAGAGCACTAGCCCCTGGGGGTCCGTATGAAGAAATTGCCTCAGATATTTCTGGTACTTCTTATACTGATAATAAAGTTGAAGAAAACACTACCTATTATTACGTAGTTTCTGCGAATATCTCCATGGATCAAGTTGTATCCAATGAAGCAAATGCTATTGTAAAGAAATCCACGCCCGATCCGTCTGATCCAACCGAACCAGAACAACCTAGTGGTGACCGTGCCATCTTGATTGTAACGATGGACAATGGATTGGATAAGGAATTCGATCTGAGTAAAAAAGAACTGAATGCCTTTGTCGCTTGGTATGATGCTAAAGATGCCGGTAGAGGTGCTTCTTTCTTTGCCATTGATAAGCATAATAATAACAAAGGTCCATTCAGTAACCGTAAGGACTACGTAATATTCAATAAAATCCTTACATTTGAAGTAAGCGAGTATTCAACGAAATAAACAACAAGAGAGGTAGACTGTCCACTGTGCAGGACTCAAGATGCCTCGCGGCTTAAGTGGATCAGAAACCCACGCAAGGTTGCTTACAATAAGGTGTACAATCGCAGCATGTTTGATATATTTAAAGTGATTAGGAAATTGTTCAAAAGAAAAAAGCTCTGCCGACCCATAAGGTTAGCAGAGCTTTTTATCTAATCTAATTTCGGGTAGGTTATGAAAGAAAGAAGTCGTTGAATTTGATTGATGGGTCATTATCATACAATTCTTTTCACAAAATTAAACCCAACATGATTTAAGGATGATAACCAAGAGGATATAGAGCACCAAAATGGCCGCTGTAGAAGTCCACACACCGCAAACAGCTGCACCTGCACATCCGCTCATAGCTTTAGCCCTCCTTTATTTTGTCGTCATTTTAATATATGTGTAAATATGTTTTATGACCGGGCATTCAGGTAAACATAAAACACCCCATTTACGTATGCCCGCGGAATATTAGGATACTTTCCAATCGCTTGCTGATATCTTTGTTAATATGGGAGATGGGATATACACCGTGAAAAAGCCATGCTTAATAGTTCCTGATTGTAAATCTGATACTTACAGTTTTGATCCAACACCCAATTCGCAAATCCTACAGCTTTAGTGTAGCAATTATAATCATAGGGATTAATTTTAAACTCAAGAATATCCAGCATAATCTGATTCTCTTCATCTGATAATTCCAAACCCAACTGGCTAAACTGTCTTTGTCGAATTCTCCGAGCAGTGGCGTCTTGTATTGCTTTGTGTTGATTGGACACTTGTCCTTTATGTTGACGATAATACAATAAGTTTATGGGGAGGTTCGCTATTTGTACCTGTGAAGCTAATCGGTTCCACATTTCGTAGTCTTCGGCATGAGGATAATTACTATCATATTGAATGTTTAGCCGATGTATCATGCTATTGCGTATTATTGTGACAGGATGGCAGATACAGCAATGAAATAACAACCATGTTTTAATTTCTTCATGACTGGCCGGATTCACCTTAAGTACTCCTCCACTAGAAGTAGTAAAAGCAGCACCGCATACATCAATTAAGGGATTTTGATCCATAAATGATATTTGCACATCCAATCGATCTGGCGTAGAAATATCATCGCTATCCATACGAACGATATATTCACCAGTTGCCCTATTGAATCCCTCGTTTAAAGTAGCGACCAAACCTTGATTGGTACTATGAAAGATTTTAACCACTCTAGGATCTGTTATCTGTGAAATAAGAAAAGCAGATCCATCTGTTGAGCCATCATCAATAATAATTAATTCAAAATCGGAATAGGTTTGAACTAAAATACTGTGGATTGCTTCCCAAACAAAAGCCACAGTATTATAAACTGGCAGTATAACTGAAGCTCGTGGCACAAGAAGTTCCCTCCATTCTACATTTTAAATTAAGAAAATATTATTTTACATAAAAGCAACTTCCCTATTTTTCTCGAAAACTAGTTCTTCATATATTCATGTTCTAAGTATATGTATTGGAATACGTTTCGAGGCGGCTTCTTGGTAAAAAAGGTCCTAATAAAGTGAAATCTTCAAACTCTTACTCTGGTTTGATTTATCGTTTAATAATCCTTACTCGAACAAAAAAGCGCGGTCCCCAAAAGCTTGGAAGCCGCGCTGTGCTTGAGTTTCATAGTATGCTGGTGAAGGAAATTCAACCCCCGGCCTACACATTACGAGTGCTTCGTAATAGATTCAATAGAACTGAGCTTGTGGAAGAACGTATTTCGGTTCGACATACCGACTGTATTCATAGTTGTATTAACGATTCATTAAACCGATAAAAAAGCTTTCTATACCACCCTTTGGGGGGATTATAGAAAGCTAATCTGCTTTGCAGCTATAGCGCTCACTTAAAATTTTCCAGGGAACTGTTTGACAATGCCTTCTGTCAGGATGTCCGCTAAATGAATGATATGGATCTCGTTTTTATCGGTTGATGCAATACCCGCTTTCCAATCTCCTTTGATATAGTCAAGGACTAATTCCGTAATCAACTGAAGGTGCGTATACAGCATATCTTGTAGTGTTTTAAACTGCCAGTTCGGATTCGCTGCACTTAAAAATTTGGCGATATCATCGGCGTTTGTACGCCAATCCGCCTCTAGCTTTTTCACATCCGCCTGATTACCCGCTTTGGCAGCCGCTACAATTTTTCCTGCGATTAGAATATGCTCCCTCAGAAGATCAGCCAGCTTATTACCAGCGGCTTCCCCATAATAAGGCTTGATCACATTGCCTATATCTTGCTGGTTCCGTAAAAGCCGGTCCAATACGTCCTTCTGATCTTGAAGATTAGATATGGCGCTGACAATATAGTTCCTCGTCCATATCGTATGGTCGATCCATACCTTCTGCATATCGCCTTTCAGTTGCACCATTTTGGAACTTAGGCAAGTAGAATCCTTCTCCTCCCCTACCTTCGCTTGCGCGACTACTAACGGAGTCATGCTAAAAACGAGCGCCAAGGTTAACGGCAATGCCAACAGCCATTTGTTTTTCAATTCATCTGCTCCTCTGTACTTTTGGAATAAAACAGGCTGTCTTATTATGGTTGAAATATCCGTTTTTAATTCAAAACACAAAAAAAGCCTGCCGGTGATTAGCCAGCAGAGCGACTTTATATACGCTTCAAAACATGAAATCATTAATGCAACAACAACCATTATCTTCATTTTTTTCAACATACGTATTTAGCATGCCCAGTAGAACTTATTTCATATACACACATTAATTCTTCACTACTGGGGATCATAAATTTGTACATCATTAAAATAAATAAGGAGTGGTTTTTATAATGGGTATCCTAAGCGGGAATCCAAAAGACGAGCCCATGCATTACGGAGAAATTTATAGTGTGTGGCAGTTGTCAGCGTTAGCGAAAGGCAGCGTTTCATTTTACCAAGCATGTTTAAACCACGCAGGAGACAAGGAACTCAAAAAAATACTGGATGATCTTATTGATCAAGCTAAACTGGAAATCCAAGAATGCGACGCAATGCTTACTGATAATGGTATTGCCCCAGCTCCTATTTTGCCTGAAAGACCCCCTGTGAAACTTGAGGATATCCCGGTTGGTGCAAGGTTTACTGATCCCGAAATTGCAGCTAAAATCGCATTAGATACCTCTGTGGGATTGACATCTTGCAGCCAAGCTATGGGTCAATCCATTAGAGAAGACATCGGGGCTTTATTTGCGAAATATCATCTAACTAAGACTGCTTTGGGAGTCCGTATTCTAAAAATGAACAAAGAAAAGGGTTGGCTAATACCTCCTCCTCTTCAATTAAAAAGACCTGAACCAGTTAAAGCCTAAATTTCCTGTACGATTCTTCAACACACCGTTCCTTAGATTGTTTAACAAAAATCCCCGCCGACCAGTTAAGGTTTGCGGGGATTTAATCTTATTTAGAGTATTTACTTAACTTCACCGTTTGATATTTTGAGCAGATGTCTCCTTTGTAAGATATAAGGAGATAACAATCCTAAAGTTAAGGGCGCATGCAATTGTAGTTATAATATGAATTGATTGGGAGAAGAATGCTCCCTCCAACAAAAAAGCACGTCCTCCAAAAAGCTTGGAAGCCATGCTGTGCTTGAGTTTCATTGAATGCTGGTGAAGGGAATTGAACCCCCGGCCTACGCATTACGAGTGCGTTCCGGTACAGTTCAGGATAGATTAATGAATATCTAGAGGATGCCGTGATAAGTGGCATCCTTTTGTTCGCTAAAGGACAGTTAGGCCATAGCTAGTGCTACAATCGGCATGAGAGAAATTTCTCGAATAAATAAAAGCATCTTTTAGAAGGATTTTTCAATAGATAGATTAACTCAATTACTAAGGCTTGAACCAACAAAATCCATAGAGTGGTGACAAGGATGGCAGTCGGTCTTAGCTATAAAAAGGAAAAGCATTCACATCCTTGACTTTCCCCTGCACGGGAAACTGTATACTCACATTATGTTATAGATTGGAGATGATATTTTGTTCAAAATCAGTGCATTTTCCAGGCTAAGCAAGGTCTCCTTAAAAACACTGCGTTATTACGACCAGATTGGCATACTTAAGCCGAGAAAAGTGGATTACGATACGGGCTACCGTTACTATTCCGCAGATCAGCTTCTTGAGCTCAACCGAATCTTAATCTATAAGGAATTGGGTTTTACATTGCCCCAAATTAAACAGCTGCTTCAGGAAGATATTTCATTGGAGAATATTCAAGGCATGTTTAAGCTGAAAAGAAGCGAAATCCAGCATATCATCGATACGGAACAAGCCAAACTCGTCAGGATTGAGGAGCGTATGCAGCTTATAGAAAAAGAGGGGCAATTCGAAACGGGTCAAGAAATCAGAGTCAAGGCAGATGGTGCTCAATCGTTTTTTTATCAGAAAACATGCGGGAAAGAAGAGGACATTCCGGATTTGTTTCGTCAATTTGATCAGTTATTAACAACGGAAATTCGCCAGCTGATCCAAGGCCCTCAGGTTGTTTTGTGGAAAGACATCGACGGAAAAGAGGATGAGTTTGAGTTTGAAGTCGGTTATTTTTTAACCTGTGAGCTGCGGTCATTTCCAGAACCGTTTCGGCTACGGACTCTTCCTCCTGAACCGATGATGGCTACAATGGCTTTTCATTCAAATTCAAAATTTGATGGTGCGGCCTGTGTTCATTTAGCTAAATGGATTGAGAAAAATAACTATCAGATCAAGGAAAACGAATTAGGTAGGGAACTATACTTACCGTTAACTCCAGAACGAGATGCACAATTCATAGAAATACAAATTCCCATTATAAATAGATAACTGAAGAAGGTGGAGTGGGGTAAATTGAAAAATAAACGGATCATCTATGTCCTGGCACTGGCTGTTTTTCTGATTGGAACCATTGAATATATTATTACGGGAGTCATTAAGATGATCGCTGTGGACTTGGGAGTATCTACTTCAGAAGCTGGGTTATTGGTGACTGTGTTTGCTCTCGCCGCGGCCATTGTCGCTCCGATTTTGATTGCATTAACGATCAATGCAGATCGCAAGAAACTACTAATGACCACCCTTGGTGTGTTTATTGCCAGCAACGGACTTATGTTTGTAGATCTTGCTTATGAAACAGTACTATGGATACGAATTATCCAAGGGGCTAGCGGAGGAATCGCTACCGTTGTAGCCATGGCAGTAGCGACACGACTCGTTGAAAAAGAAAAAAGGGGCAATGCCATCGGTATTATTTTGATGGGGCTTAGCAGTTCGCTCGTGCTCGGTGTTCCCATGGGCACATTTTTTAGTGAGATGTTTGGATGGAGAGTGCTATTTGTTTTAATCGGATTATTAAGTGTTCTTCCATTACTTATCATCTATAAAAAGGTTCCGGCAATCAAAGAAGAAGAAAAGGTTACCCTCAGAATGCAGCTCTCTATTTTAAGAAATCCAACCATTCTGATGGCCTTGGTTATTACGTTATTTTATGTCGGCGGCTATTCTACACTGTTTACTTATATTACGCCTTTCTTGCAAGCCACGTCCTCTCTTTCCATGACAGAAATTAGCGGTGTTCTGTTCCTGGCGGGCATTTGCAGCTTTGTCGGATCAAGAGTGGGCGGACAATTGGCAGATGCAAAGGGATCGAAATTTACCATTTGTCTCGGGCTCATCTTACAAGGGGCGACTCTTCTTTTATTCGCTCTAGCCGGAGTCAATCTCTTGGTATTAATCTTGGTTTTAATGATTTTTATGTTAGCAACTTGGAGTATTTCCCCGGCCCAGCAACTTTATCTGGTTACTCTGGCGCCTCGAAATCCGGACATTGCTCTTAGCGTAAATACTTCGTTCATCCAATTTGGTTTTGCACTGGGATCTGGATTAGGTGGGCTAGTCATCAGTCGTACATCTGTCCTATATTTGAATTGGCTGGGTTTTGCCGCTGTAAGCATAGCTTTACTTCTTGCCATCTTACTATTTAAAAAAATGAGCAGTGGGACTGGAACCCCTATTGTTACTAAATAAGAAATGGACTGGACACCCACATCCAGTGCAATTTCAAAGATGGTATATATCGTCTTAAAATACAGATCCTAGCTTAATGTAGCTGCAAACAGTTCTATATCCGATTTTGACACTTTATATGTATGATTCATGCTGATCACCTTGATAATTCATTCGGTGAACGATGTAGTAATTCCTTCAACAAAAATCCCCGCCGACCAGTTAAGGTTAGCGGGGATTTGCTTTGCTTACGTTTAAGCACCTCCAATGGTAACGTAAGGCTGAATACTATTGTGGTGGTTAAGGGCTTGATCCGGCACAGTAACAATAAACAAAAAGCTAGCCGCGATGATCAGCAGTACCATTTTTTTTAACATTGGTCATCCACACCTTTTCAATGAAATTTAAAAATGCTGCTTTAGTTTCTGAAACTGCATAATCCCGAAAATGTAAAAACAAACCCATACAGTTTATAAAATTAGTCTCATTATTTAATGTATGATAACTTACCATTGCATACATCAAATGTTTAAAACCATCAATGTAAGAGCCTCGATGTAAATAATAATAAGCTAACTCGTAACCAAACCACGCGATATAATCCGGTATCACCTGTTGGGTATACATATCATCTGATGATGGTTGCTGTTGTGCAAAAGCGTTTATTTCGGCTTCAAATTGTTGAAGTATACCTTCCACATCTATGTTATATTGGTTTGCTGAAATTATAACATTCAACAGTTTTGAGATTTTCTCATTCTCGTTAGTGGCTGATGTCACTGCAATATATTCAACATAATCTTGAAGCACACTTATATCTCCTGACAACAGTTTATATACGTAAGTATTACCTTCTGCCCAACTTTTAAACAAGCTAACCCAGTGTTGAGTGTCGTCGTCAGTCTCTTTGACCCAATCTAGATTAGCGTAGGTGTATGTATAATCTAGAGCTTGTTGATAGTCGCCTTGGGCTTCACAGACACTTGCACACAATAAATCGGCATATGAAATATATACAAACAACGGGCGACTTAGCTTCTTGGCAGACTCATCACGCTCTCGACTCTCTTGTTGATGTTTTAACGAATATTGAGCTTTCGCTTTCTGCTTCATTTTTTTCGCCGCTTCATCTACCTTGTTCCATTTACGCAAAGACCTGTACACATTAGCCAAGTCCTTCAATGCATCAAGCTGGTCTATTTCATCTAGGCGTTCAACAAAAGCTTCAAATATCGTAGCTGCACTGAGATTGCGACTTTGATCGTCTCCAACTTGAATCGTGAATATACGATATTGACAGATGGCTAAACGTTCAGAATGTTGGTACTTCTCCGCTTCAGCTACGCCCTCATAGAGCAGCAATGCAGCCTCATGTCGTCCCTGTGCTAATAGTACTTCTGCTATATCAAATAGTTTAGGCGAATAGAGTACGTTGTCCATAATGCTTCCCACCACTCGACGGATCGCATCCAGCTTGTCCAACTCCGCACAGCGAAACAAAAACGGCTCGATTCGTCTCATATTCGGGGGAGTGTCGATGATGTAGTTTTCTATAAATAAGTCGTAAAAGTAGCCCTCCGGTAAATCCATAGCTTCAGTAATTAGGTCAAGCTGGTTAACAGACATAGACTTATTCCCCGTCACAATAGCACTTACTATTCCCCTATTCATGCCTGCTATATGCCCGAATTGCGTTAGACTCATGCTCTCTTGTTTTAAGTATCTGTCTAATTCTGCTCGTATCGTAGGTGTATGCTTCATGCCATAGCCACCCTTCGCATAAACTTTCCATAATTTTTAAAAACATACTTCATTTTTCACCAAAATTAACCACCTGTCAATATACTATGCAACTAATGTAAGAATTCGATTTTTAGCATGAAACAAAACAAAGAACTAATTATATATAGCATAATAATCCTACTAAAAAGACCTCAGCGTAGAAGATTGTCCAAAACCACAAAAAAGCGCGCCCTCCAAAAGCTTGGAAGCCGCGCTGTGCTTGAGTTTATAGCTATGCTGGTGAAGGGAATTGAACCCCCGGCCTACGCATTACGAGTGCGTTGCTCTACCCCTGAGCTACACCAGCAGGTCAGTGTAACTGACAACAAAAACTATTATACTCTTAGTTACATAAAAATCAATCACTTACATCAACTTTTTCAACTAGGATTTGGATTTAGTTCGGTAACATTTCCTGTCGCGGTGCCCGATAGTTTCTCTGCGACGGAACGGAGCTTTTGGTGGCTGGAGGAAGGCTTGTCACGGCGATCATCAATTTTGACCGAGGTGGAAACACGCTTAGCTCCAGACAGGAATGGCGCTTCGTGCAGCGCAGCAATGGCGGTGAACACATCGTCCAACGAACCTTCAATAATCGTACTCATGGAGGTAAGCTCATAGGTAATTCCTTTTTGCGTCTTCAACACTTTTTGCATCTGGGCAACGTAGTCGCTCAGGCTTGTACTCCCCGTTCCAATCGGGATCACTGTCACTTCTGCAATAGCCATCGCCAAGTTCCTCCTTTTAATTTAAAATCGTCACTTCTTTAAAAATCTAAAACCTCAGTCCGATAGAACGAGCAACCTTATTTCACAAAAAAAGTTCATATGTATGCTGCTTGTTTCTGTAGGAAACATCTTTATCATTCATTGTACCGTTCAAACTGCCTCAATTCAAATACAGCCCGCGACTTCTCTGCATATTTTGATTTTCCATTCCTTTTCCTTTACGTATGGCTTCGAATGTTGCTATAATACTCCTTGCACTTATTTGAAATTTTAAGTTTATACACACAATATGTTGGGTTAAATATTCATAACACGTCTAAATATAGTGATGTAGCCGATAAATCGTACGGGAACCATCTTTTCCCCCTTCATTGGCAGGTGCATCGCTATTTCTATGTTATTGGATTACATACAGCCCCCAAATGCTGTCTGACCATCGCTTTTTTCGCCATTATCTTCTCATCATGATCATTTTCATGCTATTCCCAAGTATGATTCCAAATCAGGAAAGCGAGGAATTAATCCTATGCCACAACTCGTAACCAAACCAAACAATCGCCAGTTGGCTTTTGATGAAATACGCATTTCCGTATATGCCGACCGTGTACTCAGCGGGCTGGACAAGCTGGATAAAGATCGTCTCATTCGCGGTGTAACTAGCAAGCTGCGCCGGGACGAAGTCACGGGGGATGACATCAGCAACGCGTTTGCGATGGCTGCCCTTGAATTGGTTAGTAAGGAAGAACCGGACTGGAAATTTGCCGCTGCACGTGCTTTGCTCACTTCCTTGTATAAAAAAGCTGCTACTCACCGACGTTACAAATCCTATGCGGACGAGCCTTACGGCGCTTTTTATCCGCTGATTACCGATTTGGTCCAAAAAGGAATTTACCGTCAAGAACTGCTCGACTACTATACCAAGGAGCAGATTGATGAGCTGGGCGATTCCATATTGCCGAAAAATGACCTGCTGTTCGATTATATCGGGCTATTAACGCTGTCTGAGCGCTATTTGGCCAATGATTTTGATGGACGCGTAATGGAACTGCCGCAAGAACGCTACATGATCATCGCGATGTACCTGATGCACCAAGAGCCTGCCGACAAGCGTATGGAGCTGGTCAAAGAAGCGTACTGGGCGATGAGCAACATGTACATGACAGCAGCTACACCAACCATGTCCAATGCCGGAAAAAAGGTGGCCGGACAGCTCTCCAGCTGCTTTATAGACACCGTAGACGACTCGTTGGAAGGTATTTTCGACTCCAATACGGATGTAGCCCGTCTTAGCAAAATGGGCGGCGGCATCGGCGTGTACCTCGGTAAAGTACGGGCGCGCGGGTCCGATATCCGTGGACATAAAAATACAAGTTCTGGCGTCATTCCGTGGATTCGTCAGCTGAACAATACAGCTGTTAGCGTAGACCAATTGGGTACTCGCAAAGGTGCAATTGCCGTATATCTGGACGTATTCCATAAGGATATCCTCGCGTTCCTTGACCTGAAGCTGAACAACGGTGACGAGCGGATGCGTGCACATGACGTGTTCCACGGCGTATGTCTGCCCGATCTGTTCATGGAGCGGGTCGAAGCACGTGGTGAATGGAATCTGTTCTGTCCGCATGAAGTGAAGAAGGTGATGGGCTGGAAAGATGACAACGGTCGTCCACTGGGTCTGGAAGATTTTTATGATGAAACCTTCGGTTCAGGTACCTTCCGCGAAAAGTATGAGGAGGCGTCACAGCATCCCATTCTCTCTCGTATTACAGTGCCTGCCATCGACATCATGAAGCGCCTGATGAAATCACAACTGGAAACAGGTACACCGTACATGTTCTATCGTGATACGGTAAACCGGGCCAACCCGAACCGCGCCCATGGTATGGTATATTCCTCCAACCTGTGTACGGAAATTATGCAAAACCAATCTGCAACTGTAGTGGAAAAAGAAGAACTGGTCACCAAGGACGGACAAACACGCATTGTTATTTCCAAAATTCCTGGCGACTTTGTTGTTTGCAACCTGAACTCCATCCATCTGGCTCGTGCGGTTCCGGCAGGTGTGCTGGATCGCCTCGTACCGATTCAGGTACGTATGCTGGATAATGTTATTGATATCAACAACATTGAAGTGCTGCAAGCACAATATACGAACAGCCAATATCGCGCTGTCGGTCTGGGTACATTTGGACTGCATCATCTACTTGCACTGGAAGGTATCCGTTGGGAATCCGATGAAGCGGTAACCTATAACGATCATTTGTATGAAAAGATTAACTACCTGGCAGTCAAATCCAGCATGGAGCTAGCGAAAGAAAAAGGCCGTTATGCGAAATTCGAGGGTTCTGACTGGTCTACCGGGCATTATTTCACTTCCCGTGGCTATACGGACGGTACACTCGAAGGGAAATTTGTCACAACGTCCGAGTGGATCGAGCTTGCAGAAGAAGTCAAACAAAACGGTGTCCGCAACGCATGGCTGTTCGCCATCGCGCCTAACGGGTCCACGTCTATTATTGCAGGCTCTACCGCCAGCATTGACCCATTGTATGAGTTGCTTTCCTATGAAGAGAAAACAACTTACAAGATCGCTAACCCAGCACCGGACTTGAACGAGAAAACCATCTGGTACTACAAGACAGCTTTCTTGCTGGATCAACACGCTTCGATCAACATGGCTTCTGCACGTCAGCGTCATATTGACCAAGGCCAAAGCTTTAACCTGTATGTACGGCCTGATATTAAAGCAACTGAATTTTTAGAGCTGCACATCCATGCCTGGAAATCAGGTATGAAATCGACCTATTATGTACGCAGCCGCGCACTGACGATTGAAGAATGTGATAGCTGCGCATCCTAAACTAAAGGAGAGAAGCTCTCATGCAGTTACAGAAGATTTTTAACACGGAAGCGCCAAATCGCTCTACCCGTATTATTGAAGGCGAAAGCTCCGGTATTTTGAATTGGAACGATATTCGGATGCCGCATATGTACAAACTGTATAAAGTACTGCTGCTGAACCACTGGATTCCAGATGAAATTCCGATGTCCAAGGACGCGTCCCAGTTCCCTGTGCTGGATGCCGAAGAACAGCGCACCTTTAAAATTAACATCGGCCTGCTGGCTGTGCTGGATTCCATGCAAACGATGTTTGTCGGGGATGTAAAACGCTATTTTACCGATTCCTCGCTGGAAGCTATTTCGGCGATTATCGGGCAGCAGGAAGTGGTCCATAACCAGTCCTACTCCTACGTTCTGTCTTCTTTGGTGTCAGATCAGGAACAGAAGGAAATTTTTGAATACTGGAAAAACGATCCTGTCCTGCTGGAGCGTAACACATTCATCTCGGATATTTACCAGGAGTTCCGCGATGAGCAGAACCCGCAAACCTTTTTCCAAGCGATGGTAGCCGATTTGATTTTGGAGGGCATTTTCTTTTACAGCACATTTGCTTTCTTCTACAATTTGGCCCGTGATCAGAAAATGATGGCAACCAGCCAAATGATCTCGTATATTCAGCGTGATGAAAATCAGCATTGCTACTTCTTTGCCGAAGTGTTCAAGCAGCTATTGTCCGATTTCCCTGAGCTGAACACCAAGGAAAATACGGACTATGTCTATCGTATGATTAACCGCGCTGTGGAGCTGGAAACGAATTGGGCGCATTATACGCTCAAAGAGGTTCGCGGCATCGACTTGAACGAGCTGAGCGATTATATCAAATACATGGCAAATATGCGCCTGAGATTGCTTGGTATGGACAAAGCATACGAAGGCGTAGATGTAAACTGTATGCCTTGGATTAAACCATTCTCAGACGAAGCGCTGAATGCGACAAAAACGGACTTTTTTGAAGCAAAATCACGCAATTATGGCAAGGTCGGAGATGACAACGGATTTGACGATTTGTAAGTCATAAGATACAGCCTTAACTCGGTACTTACCGGGCTAAGGCTTTTTTCATGAGAATTTACGCAAATACGCAAAAAAATCATGAAACATCTGAATTACTATTCATATTTTCCTATTTGTACACGATATATATGAAGGTGAAAAAAATATAGTAAGGAGCATATTATGAAAAGCAGCGTTAAAAAAAGAATGGGATTACAATCCAAACTCTACTTCATCTTGCTCATTCCTTTAATAGTGATTGGCGTCATTGTTCTGTGGACGACCAATCAATCTATCCAAAATGCTTCTCTATCAACCATGCAGCTAAACAATGAAACGCTGGCAAAGAACACGGCCCAGTTACTGGACAAGTCCGCAGTCAAGAGCTTAAACACTAATTCATCTGAGCAAAGCAGCGAGTATAAGCAGCTTCGGAACGAGTTAAATACGCTCAGGTTGCAAACTGGAATCCTGTACATCTATATGTACAACCGGGTTGGAAATGAGTGGAAAATTACAGTGGATGGAGCCGCATGGGACGACAAAGACTACAGTCCATTCGGAACTCCTGTAAGTTTTACCCTTAAAGAAACGGAAGAGAAATTAAAACAAGGGGAAACGGTAACTACAGATATTACAACGGACCCTGAGTGGGGGACGATGTTTTCCTCCTTTACTCCCATTAAGGATACCGATGGAACCATCATTGGATATTTGGGAATCGACAGATCCCTGTCCTCTGTGACTGAAGTATACGAACATACCTTGCCTGAGGCCTACCGATTAGTTATCCCTGTTATCTCCATCATTCTGATCATCTCAATTGCGGCTATGATGCTGGTAACCCGACGGATACTGCGTCAGGTGAGATTTATTAAAAATACACTGGAGCAAGTAGCCGACGGCAACCTTACGGTTACATCGTCGCAAGTAACATATGATCAGTTAGGCGAAATCAGCAAATTGACGAACAAAATGGTGGAAGCCATGTCGAATATGATTGTGGATATTCAAAGCAGTTCAAGCACACTCCAGCACGCATCGGAGAATATCGTCGTGACAACGGAAGGAACACTCCACCAGACTGAGGAACTGTCCCGTACACTCCAGCAAATTGCCGATGTCTCTATTAACCAAGCGGATCAAGCGGTGGAATCGGTTCAACAATCTGATCGATTAGGACAAACGCTGGATGAAGTCGGAAGCCATGTGCAACAATTTACGGATACGGCCCATCATCTCAATGAGGTTCGTAATCAGGTAGCTAGTGAGCATGAACTGTTATTAGAGAAAGGACGAGAAAGCGCCTTGCGTATCAAGCAGATGCAGCGCATGTCACACGCGTTAACCGAAAAATCCCGCGAGGCGGCTAACATCGGTCAGCAGGTACAGGGCATCGTAAAGCAGACGCAGATTTTGTCCTTTAATGCCTCTATTGAAGCCTCACGTGCAGGCGAAGCTGGCAAGGGTTTTTCTGTGGTCGCTCATGAAATGGGACAACTTGCCCAGCAATCCGCCATATCGATTCGTGAAATCGATGAAATCTTAAGAAGCTTTGTTGAGCAAATTGAGCAAATGGGTGATCAATTTGATGAAAACATAAAGACCGTCAATGAACAAGAAGTACAAATTTCGGTATGTCTACAGTCTGTTGACAAAGTCACCCAGGTTTCACAGGAAGTTCAGGAGTTAGCTGCACATCTGGCTCAATTGACGGCAGAGATGCAAGAGGTACGTCACAGCGTAGATCAACATTTAAATCACACAGCCAGCGCGGCACAGCAGACTGCCGGAATGACAGAAGATGTATCAGCAAGCGCTCAGAAGCAGGCACTAGCGGTAAAAGAACTATCCGAAGTAGCCCGCAATCTGACCACACTATCAAACAATCTGCAGCGACATGCTGACCAGTTCCGGGTGAAAAACGCTGAATAGTAAAAAAGGGATTACCCATGCATGATGAATTGTGACTCGTAAGATGAACCTTTGAAAAAGCGTTTCTTTTACGGGTCATTTGCGTTTTCAACAGATGAATACAAGATGTGTCTGGAGCGGATCAGTGGCAGATGATCTATGCGTGCGTGTCGACTAAGAGGCACTTCTTTTCTTTACATACTAAACATGCATCTGTGCTGATTGCCCATGATTGGCTATTTGCGGCTTCAGTTCATCCATGATGCATTCAGCCGCTTCCTCGCCAGCCTCGACGCATTCAGGCCATTTTGTAAAATCAAACGCCGCAATATGTCCGACTTCAGGGCGAATAACAACGTCTGCTAGCCGGAGACTATTATGCTTTCGTTCGGCGGTCATCAAGCTGTAAGAGCGGTATACAACTTCCACCATATTTCGCGGCGGCTTCTTTTCATGTCCCCGTGCCACATCAACAGCAATTACTAAACAATCTGCTTCCCGACTCATCTCTTCTACAGGCAAATTGTTTAATACCCCTCCGTCGACCAGCATCTTGCCTTCATGCATCACAGGAGCGAATAAGCCAGGAAACGCCATCGTAGCCCGCAGTGCTGTCACCAAATCACCTTGTTCAAAAATGAATTGCTTGCCTTCCAGTAAATCGACAGAAACAGCTTCAAAACGGATAAGAAGATCCTCAATCTTCTGCGTATGCTGTCCATACTGCTGCAGTAGCTCATTCACCACCGTATTCATGCTGTTACCGCCAATTAAACCACGATGGCGTATGCCGATATCCAACAGGCGGTATTTAGGTGTCTTTTTAATACAATCCAATAGAGCATCCGTAGGAACACCCGCCGCATAAAGTCCGCCAACAATGCCGCCCATACTCGTACCGATGATACAATCGACCTGAATCCCGTGTCTTTCGAACGCTCTCAGTACCCCCAAATGAGCAAGTCCTCTGACTGCTCCCCCACCCAAAACCAATCCTACCTTCGGCATATACGCAACCCCTTTACATGTATTTACTGCATGCGTCCAAACACACAAAAGACCCAAAAACTAAACGTAAGGAGGCCAGCTTCCTCTCCTCACAAATGACTCATTCCTGTTATATTCAAAAATGAAAAGCCTCGCTTAGAAAATCGGAAAGCAACCCTTTTTCCTCGTCAGAAAGATCCGAAATGGATTGCAGAAAACGGGAAACCAGCTCCGTAATTTCAAGGCCTAGTTCATCGTTCATCGTTTGTAAGGCCATACCCAACACAGTGCCAACAAACATGGTCATGCCCATTTCCTTGCTTGGCGCTGTAAGGACAATCCGCTGAATCCAGGGACCTCTTTTACCTCCCAGCTTCTTCAAGTACATCAAAAGCAGCCCTATAATATAGGCGCAAAAATTGATTCTGACACTGGCTTCAGGAATTTCAGCCCAAATTTTTCGGACCGCCTCATTGGGACCTGTATTGTTCAAATCCTTGAGCAATCCCGAGATATTCTCGACGGTTTTTTTCCAATCCACCAGATCCACTAATTCATTCCGGGACTGGTTGAACAAATCCGAAGCTTTATCTGTAGGTACAAATACAACCTGTGAACGTCCGGTTACCTTGGTATTCACCTCATAGCTGCGCGTAATAAACCCGAGCTTTTCAATTTCTTTCAGCATGTCATAGGCCGTCCACTTACTAACCCCTAATGATTTAGCCAAGGCCTCATAATGAATAGGTAGTTTTGTTTTTTGGTACAGTTCCACTAATGTATGCAAAAATTGCAGTCGGCGTTTAGTAAGTGACACGATAGCGTTGTAACCTCCCTGTGTAATTCTCTATGAATTCGTTTTTGGGTTTTTTGTGTCTAAATATTAGCACTGAATACCCATATAAGCAAGCCTCATAATGATTATTGATTCTCACACAGCGGGCTGCTCTTTTACATATTTCCTTTTTAATTGGCTTGTGTTATATTTTTATCCATATCGTTTTTTGGTTTTTTTGGTCTTTACGGTCTTTTGTGTGATTATTTTATTGGAGGGAAACGTTCATGCAATCAGCTCTCAAGCCCAACGGCATTACTATTACGGGTGCAGGGTTCTATGTACCGGCATCACTATTCACCAATTTGGAATTAGCCGCATCTCTGGATACATCCGATGAATGGATCACTCAGCGAACAGGTATCCGTCAGCGATATATCGCAGAAGCATCCGCAGAAACCTCTGATCTTGCCGTCCTGGCTGCAACTCATGCTTTACACCGTGCTCAATTATCATCGGAAGATGTGGATCTTATTGTAGTGGCAACGTCCACCCCTGACTATGCTTTCCCTTCCACGGCCATGTTGGTCAAGCAAAAGCTAGGAAGCCGCGCACCTGCATTCGACTTATCGGCAGCCTGCTCCGGTTTTGTATATGCCCTCTCGATCAGCAGTGACATGATGAAGGCAGGTGCATACCACAACGTCCTGGTGATTGGAGCAGACAAGTTCTCCAAAATCGTAGATTGGCAGGACCGTAATACCTCCGTTTTATTTGGAGATGGAGCAGGTGCTGTTGTCCTTCAATCTCATCCCGGTGCTTTCTCGTCTTTTTCCTTGCTTGGCTCGGAAGAACGTGGAGCAGACATGCTGATCTCCCCCGTCACAGGGCCTATTACAATGCATGGACGAGAGGTTTTCAAGTTTGGGGTGCGCATTCTGGAATCTATGCTGACTAAAGTTATGGAGGAATTAAGATTAAGCATAGATGATATTGCTTTGATCATTCCGCATCAGGCCAATATCCGAATCATTGAACATGCGGCAGTTAAGTTGAAAATTCCACTGGATAAGTTCTTTATAAATATCGAAAAATACGGAAATACGTCAGCTGCTTCTATTCCCATTGCGCTCGCGGAAGCTATGGAACAGCAGCGAATTCAAGCTGGTGATATTGTCGTCCTGGCTGGCTTCGGCGCAGGATTAGCCTGGGGTGTTCAAGTTATTCAGATCGCATAAATTCTTCAGTTCAACAGACAAAAAGGAGTAAACTAAAATGGAGCATTCGCAAACGTAGCGAGTGCTCCATTTTTATGTTTTGAAGCCAAGCAGAGTTCACCTTTATCCGAGTAGGTGCATACATATAACCTAGAAGTGTGTATTCAAGCACTCCAGACTCATACCTGTTCTTATGATGGAGGTAGCGCGGCTGTTTTCACCTGTTTCGTATAAGAAGGATAGCCTCCCGTATGCTGGAGCATTTCGATTTCACGCAAAATACGCGGCAAGTCAGCGACCGAGTTCATCACGATGTGGGCTCCTGCCCTTTTCAAACCATATACACTCTGTCTGCGCCGTTCCTCAGCCACTCTGTCATCCGCTT
Organism: Paenibacillus sp. FSL R10-2748; assembly: GCF_038005565.1. Taxonomy (NCBI): domain Bacteria; kingdom Bacillati; phylum Bacillota; class Bacilli; order Caryophanales; family Paenibacillaceae; genus Paenibacillus; species Paenibacillus sp. FSL R10-2748. Next base: position 111,969 of record NZ_JBBOTK010000005.1, on the reverse strand, counting down.
CATGGCTGGTCGTTTGAGCTGCGGTCGTCACGCTTTCGTTATGGTTCAACACACCAATCGTCCATACACCGGCGTTCCGTCCCTCTTGCATATCGGCTACTGTATCTCCTACTTTCACAATATCGCTAAGTGGGAATACCTGCAAGCGATGTGCAATTTCATAGATCATCCACGGATAAGGCCTCCCCTGCGAAACTTCACAAGGGGCTACCATACAATCCAACGTATAGGGTGACTGTGCAGGCGTAAACTTGTGACTGAGCATTTCCATCGGACAGGATGCAGTGGCGCCTGACTGAATGCGACGATCCTGCAACTCCTGCAGCGCCCTGTCTATACCGATAGCAGGCTCAGCCCCTTGGATCAAGGAGCGGAGAACAGGGACAAGCTCAAGATAAATATGCTCAATATCCGCTCTGCCAGGATGCGCACCAAAGCACTCCAGCCATTTTTTCCGAACCTCTGAAAGTCCCAGCACATTCGCAATATGATCCCGGATCGGCATTCCTCGCCCATGAGATACCTGTTCTTCAGTTACCTGTATACCTTTCCATCTGAAAATGTCACGCATTCCCTGGGTTAAGCCTCGTCCTCCGGGGTCTAACAATGTACTTTCGAGATTAAAAATAACCGCCTGTATCATGCAATCCCCGCCTTTCCGTACCGCGGCTATCCGCAATCTTTATTTTGCTTAGGAACATGATACACAGCTAACGTAAACTGAAGTGTCGTAAACGGTAAGCGGATTGTAATTGAAAATAAATTCCTTGATTGGTTATGAATACCGAGTGTGATAAGAGGAGGAGTCGCAACATGAGACAGCCTTGGAATGAATTTAATTCCAAAATGCCTTGGCGGATGGAGCTTGGTTGTTATGCGCTGAATAAACTGGCCTGTGGAGGATTGGTTTTTGGTCTCTTATGGGTCTACTGCTATCTGACAGAGGAAATAACAGGAATTCCTCTGACTATAGCAGGCAATAGTGGTGAACTGACCGCGCAGCTGTGGGCCTATGGTTTTGCCCTTCCTGCCGCTCTTGCCGCTGATGCGCTACGCGATCTTTTACCCTGGCTTCGTAAGCCCGAGCAACTCACCCTATACCTCGCTGCAGGATTCAGCGTCTTTCTCCTGCTAGGTTCTTTGATGTCGCCTGCCGGTACGGGCATTTCATGGAGCAACGGCATAGCAGGTGCAGGAATTACACTGCTGTATTATGGAGGAAGGTACTGGCTGAACCGTGAATATGGATTACAGATCATGCTGGCCTTCCTCCTGCCACTGCTGCTATGGCCTATAGGGCTTCAATAATGTCGCCAGCTATCACAGAGGCAGGATGCTGGCGATGACGTGCGGCTGTTTCTCCAGCCGCACCATGCAGATACACGCCAAAGGCTGCTGCCTGCGAAGCATTCAAGCCCTGGGCCAGCAAACCTGCGATGATGCCTGTCAGCACATCGCCCGCACCGCCTGTCGCCATCCCAGCATGGCCTGTGGTATTGACGTAGGCTGTTCCGTCAGGACAAGCGATGACGGTACGCGCTCCTTTGAGCGCCAGCGTGACCCCACGTGTTCGGGCGTACTCCCGGGCATGGGTGATGCGGTCACGCTGCACCTCTGCTGTCGGTATGCCCAGCAGACGAGCCATTTCACCGGGGTGCGGCGTTAGTACGACCGCCGCACTTCTCGGCTTCCAAGCCTCCAGCTCAGGCCCCGCCGAGGCGAGGATGTTCAAGGCGTCCGCATCAAGCACGAGCGGACCGCCGTATTCTTCCCACAGGCGGCGCAGCCAGCCGGTGTCCCCTGCAAAGCGGCCGAGTCCGGGGCCGACGGCCAGCACATCACGTGCCTGCGCGAGCTGTAGCAGCTCGTCTGCGGAGTCGGCATTCCATTCGCCGTCTCCGCCTACTGCTGCGGCAGCGAGCATCAGTTCCGGCGCGGCGCCAATGACGCGCGGCAACAACGCCTCGGGCACCGCCCACGTGACAAGGCCGCTGCCGATGCGCAGAGCGGCACGTGCGGCCAGCAAGCCCGCGCCGCTCATGCGCAGGCTTCCGGCCGCGACGAGAACATGGCCGTAGGTGCCCTTGTGCCCGTCCGGCACGCGGCTGCGGCTTACATCCACATCCAGTGCAGCGCGCAGCGTGTCACGGGTCAAGAGCCGCAGCTGCACGCCACACTCACGTGCAAGGCCGGGTGGAATACCGATGTAGCGTACCACCACATCGCCTGCAGTCCCGGCGCCCGGATATTGGACGAGCCCACGCTTCAAGTAGGCGAGGCATACGGTGACGCGCGCACGAATGCACGGCTCGTGCAGCGTACCTGTGTCGGCGTCGAGGCCGCTAGGCACGTCTACCGACACGAGCGGCACGCCGCTGGCATTGGCCTCGCGGATCAGCGAGGCGTAGGGTTCGCGCGGCGGGCCTTGCGTGCCCGTGCCCAGCAGGGCATCGACGATGCCGGAGGCGCCGCGCAGGTCGAGGGTATCCCGGCCATAGAGGATCACCGGGATACCCAGAGCCGCGATGATGTCGCGCTGCGCAGCCGCTTCACCACGCAGCGTTTCTGGCGGCTCGACGTACACAACGGTGACGCGCAGCCCTGCATCCGTTAGATGGCGGGCTACTACCAGTCCGTCACCACCGTTGTTGCCTTTACCTACGAGGATATACCAGTGTTCTCGTTCCCGTAAGTCATGTCCTCCTTGACTCCACGACTCTGTCCGTATAACACCGCCATGTCCCGGTATATCCCCCGGCCCTGTGTGTGTAACCTCTTCTGCCCACTGCGGCCCTAACACTTCAGCACGCTCAATCCCACGTGTTAGATCAGAAGTGCCTACTGAGAAGCCGCCATTGCTCTTCCCACTTCTCTCGGCACGTAGCTTCAATACCTCGTCAGCTACCGCGCACCCGGCATTTTCCATCAACGTAAGGGCCGGGATACCCAGCCTGTCAATTGTGTACGGATCCAATTGCCGCATTTCTTCGGCGGTCACCATATACATGCTTTTCGCCTCCCATATGGCTATCCCTGCTTATTAATACCCGACTGTAAAACGGGAATTGACAAATTCCCCTTCTACTAACTCATCAATCAGGGCTACCGCATAATCTTCGACCGAGATACGGCTATGGCCTAATTCGTCAACCACCAAATGATCCAAACCAATACGGAACTGTCCTGTACGTTTTCCCGATTCAATCATCCCGGCAGGACTACAATAGGTCCAATCTACATCCGCAGCGCGGTACAGCTCCAGTGCATCTGCATGGGCAGCCGCCAGCGGCTTCACTTCCTCCGGAAACTCGGCGGTATCCATGAGGCGTTCACCGTTTTCTGTTTTCAGACTTCCCGCTCCACCAACGACAAGTATGCGTTCCGCGCCGGAACGCCGGGTTCCTTCCAGCAAAGAACGAGTCGCTTCGAGCAGTTCTTCCTCTTCTCCAAACTTGGGACCGTACGCGCTAATGATAGCATCGTGCCCTTTGGCCACTTCCGTAACAGAATTCGGATTTAGAATATCTGCTTGAACCACCGTCAAGTATTCACTTCGCTCCGTCACACGTTGGGGGTCGCGGACCGCTGCTGTCACTTCATACTTGCGCTTGATTGCTTCCTTTACTAACGCTTGACCAATGGTTCCAGTTGCTCCAAAAATAATAACTTTCATATAAATATGCCTTCTTCCTGTCTATAATTTACTTACTGTTATTTATCCGTTTTATCTCCAGCTTAAACCCGTGCAAGATATCGATTCGATGTCTTATGATGTTCTGTTGCAATTTTTATATTTTTATCCATACCGAATCTACCCTCCTGCTTGTATCTTGTCTATTTTACCAAAAAATACTTCATATATCCTGGTCAAAGGTATACAAGCCCTTGAAATGCCTGTGTAGTCTGTGCAATAGTGTAGAAAGAACAATGGAAGGAGGGATTGCGGGTGTCCCCGACGGACTTCGCGGCGTTAGTCGCATATATCTCACCCGGTCTGATTGCCTTCCTGCTGGCGTTATCTTTGCTGGTATGGCTGTATGTTCACAGTGCAGCCCAGCTTCGAAATTCGCGTCAGCAGCGGCTGGAAGAATTACAGGAATCGCTGCGTATCTATGGACGATTAGCTGGTTGTCTCCAAACCGCTACCCAGAATGGGTTCAATAACAGCGAAAAGCAGTACCAGAACGGACTCATCCACGCTCTTCAGGAAACCAAAGCTGCTCCCTATTTGACCCCTCACCTTCAAGAGCAGGTTCAAGCATCCCTTCGGGAATGTGATACGTTCCGCAGAGAATTGCTTCTCAAATCACTGGAGCGTGAAATGAACAAACTCATCGAGGAACGGCGTCTGGTTCTGCTGGAATCTCATGCTCCAGGCTGGGGAACAGCATTGTGGAAGCTATTACGTCCAGCAGCTGGTCCGTTGGCGCTGGCAGGAATCGTCTGGTTGGTCTCAAGGCTGGTTGTGGAACTGATAGCCTCCAGCCATGTCGATGTTAGTCTGCCCGACACTGTACAATCTGCCTCATGGCTCATAGGGTGTGCATGGATGAGGTTCGTTTCCGGCTTGATCGCCCTACTGTATGTATACCGGCTGATGACCCTGCGCAGGCAAAATGATCTGGACGTGACGGCATCCCATTTTCCAACAAGCCTGTTGTGCATGGTGATCGCCGCTGTCGCTCTGTTTCAATGGATCGGACCGGAAGCGTCTCCCTACATACTGGCTGTGCAGCTTGTGCTGTTCTTGATTGGCTTCCGACTTACCCGAGGCCGCTCGCGCAGTGATCGTCCTTATGTTGGTCACCCCGGCTTGATCAAGGCAGATGCTTCTCAGCATCAGGATTTACACACAGCAGATAAAGATAAAACGGCTGACTCTTCTTTGGCAGAAGAACATATCCGGTCCTAACACCAATGGCACATGACTATATCCCGTATCCACCCTGCAAATCACATACCATCACAGGACATCCCAACAACAAAGAAAGAGTTCATGGGGTGTCCTGTTTTTTGAACAATTTCCGGCTTTTTGAGGGGTTAGGCTTGTGCCAGTGATCAAGGAAAGGGTATATTGTTTATATAAATGTAAATCATATCGTTTTTTATGTATGATTATTGAAAAAAATCCATATATGTTAAACTACCATCAATTTATGATGTGCGTTAGAATTGGAGGAACTATGCAACTGGACATTTCTGAAAAATCACTTCCCGTTTATGAAGCGCTGGCCAGTGAGGTTCGGCTAAACATGATTGTTCTGCTTGCGGAGAAGCCTATGAATATACGTGAGCTGGCGGAAGCGTTGGGGCTCAGCAGTGCGATTATGACGATGCATGTCAAGAAACTGGAGAGAGCGTCCATTATTTCGACCAAAATGCTGCCTGGACGAGGCGGGGTACAGAAAGTGTGCTCACTGGCTACAGACAAAATTGAAATCGCCATGCCACGCTACCAGCAGGATGTACGACAATTCCATCAGACGGAAATTTCTGTCGGACACTTTACAGATTTTGAAATACAGGCGACCTGCGGACTGGCTACCGTCGAAAAGATCATTGGTGAATTCGATGAGCCTCGTTCATTCTTGGACCCTGAGCGCTTCAATTCCAAAATTCTGTGGTTTAGCCAGGGATATATGGATTATAAGGTGCCAAATTTCCTACTGTCCAGCCAAAAAGCTGAGGAACTGGAAATTTCGATGGAACTATCATCCGAGGCCCCTTTTACCAATGATAATTGGCCTTCAGATATCACTTTTTTCCTAAATGATGTGAATTTGGGTACATGGACCAGTCCAGGGGATTTCGGGGATAACCGTGGTAAATACACACCTGCATGGTGGCCTGATTTTATCAATCAATATGGTCTCCTTAAAAGACTTCGCGTTACCTCCGAAGGTACCTTTATGGATGGCAAGCAGATATCCGACGTGACTTTAAGCCAAGTGCTAATTGATCAGAAGCAATGGAAATTCCGCATTGCCATATTGGATGATGCCCAGCATGTTGGAGGGGTTACCCTGTTCGGTACCGGATTCGGTAACTACAATCAGGATATCCTGTTCCGTTTGTACTACAAACATACAGAAAATCATGCCAAAACAGTAGCGGTAGAAGCTGGCGATAGCAGCAAATAGCTTTTAGACCACTTCAAGACCTGAACACGGCGTTTGGCCCATGCCTTTCATGGGAAACAAAGCGCCGTGTTTTATTTTTCATCCACTTATATCGTACTCTTTTGCCACGTGCTATCCGATTAGCGAACAGGTTCAATACATACAGGTGAAGGAACCTCCAGCACATATCCCGTTCGGGTCAGCCGTCCATCCTCACTATGGATGGCAAAGGATACGATGTTGTTTCCATCCTGATTCGCTACTACCAGATAACCGGACAGGATGTTGCAGTTACGGGGTGTGCTGCCGAAGGTTTCCACCCATTCAACCACCTTCAGCTTGCCGCTGTCCAGATCGACATGGTATAGCACGATGCTATCATGGCCGCGGTTTGACACATACAAAAAGCGTCCACAGGGCGTAATCCGAATATCGGCTGCTGTATTTTCTACATCTATAATGCCTTCTGGCAGTGTGGACAGGCTTTGCAGCAATGTAAGCTCACCATTACGTTCGTTATAACTAAACACAGCGACTGTATTGTTCAACTCATTGGCTACAAAAGCATATGGACGCGAAGGATGAAAAACCAGATGACGCGGTCCAGAACCGGGTGGCAAATCTGTCTCACGATGGGTCACCAGTTTTCCATCCTCTGTCAAACGGTATACCACAATCTGGTCCAGTCCCAGATCACATACCATGGCATACTGTCCTGAAGGATCTGGAATAATCGAATGCGGATGTGCCGCATCCTGGTGGTCCTGGCGAATACCTGAGCCGGTATGCTGAACTTGCCCCGACATGTCTCCTAATCCTCCTGCTTCCGTCGCAGGGAACACAACGGCATTGCCGCCTGAATAGTTAGAAGCCAGCACATATCGTCCATCGGTTGTTACGGAAACATAGCAAGTATGCGCTCCCTCCGTCCCTTTTCGATCCAAAGGATGTAATTCCCCCGTCTGGGTATTCACCTGATACGCATACAGCTCGCCTCCTTCTGTTTCACTGGCAGCATACAGCTTCGTCCCATCCGGGTGTAGAGCGAGAAAAGAAGGCCTCTCCATTCCTTCCACACCTCCAACAATGCGCAGATCACCATTGGTCACACGCAAAGCACATACATATATTCCTCTTTCCTGACGAGACGCATAAGTTCCTGTATAAAATAACTGCTCATTCCGCTCTTCCATCGGCTCTCATCTCCTTCTAGCTGTTTTTTTACATATTATCTGGCTTTTAGCTCTACTTTTTGTCTTGTTGTAAACTCATCATGCATTATTACCCAAGATTCTGTCGTTTCATTAACGTTTCGCGATGTATGCAAAAAAAATAGCCTCCTTCGGCGCCATCTGCGGTTCACAAGAACGTCACAGTTCACACCAAAAGAGACTAATTTCACGAAAAGAACAACATTAAACCGCTGTGGTTTGCGTATCTCTGCTTTTCCATTTTACAGCCAGACCCAAACTAAAAATGAGAATGGCTGCCCCAAAAATGTATGGCAAATTGATATGCACCTCGAACAATGTACCCGCAAGCGCAGGTCCTAGAATATTACCAATACTCATATAAGCATTGTTCATGCCAGCTGCAACTCCCTGCTCATCCCCCGCCATTTTGGATAAAGCAGTATTAATGGCTGGCCGAAGCAACGACGTAGCGGTAAAGAAGATGAGCGATACCCCGAGTACATAATAAAAGTTGCCAGAGAGCAGCATAAGCACAAGGGAAATCGCCGAAAACAGAAAGGAACCGATGATGACACCTTTTTCGCCAAAACGGTTTAACATCGGACTGATTACCACAGCTTGAATCACGGTTCCGACCAGTGCACCTACGGTAATAATGATAGCAATATCACGCTCATTATAATGAAACTTCCCCGTCACAAAGAAAGGAAACATCGTTTCAAAATGTGTCAGTCCAAAGGTTAAGGTGAATATCATAATCAGCAGCATAAAGTAAGGCTTGCGGAAAGAAAGGGCAAACTGTTTAATCACATTGTCCCGTTTGGCCTTGACATTCCGAAACTTCAACTGTTTTTCCAGTGATAAGGTTTCGGGTAGCATAATCAAGGAAATCAGTGCAGCTACGCCCGATACGGCCGCCGAAACATACAAGGGCGTACGAATCGAGATATCTGCCAGCAAACCGCCCACACCAGGACCGATCACAAAGCCAAGAGACATGGCGGCACCCAACAGCCCCATTCCTCTACCGCGATTGTGGACCGTTGTAATGTCAGCAATATAGGCCATCATCGGAGGAATCATAAAGGCTGCCCCTGCACCACCCAGTAAACGGGAGATATACAATGTGGTCAACGATTCCCCAATAGCAAACAATACAGAAGAAGCCGTCATGATTACCAAACCGATAATAATCATTTTTTTACGTCCGTATTTATCGGACCATTCTCCCGCTAGCGGCGAAAACAGGAATTGGGTTAAGCCAAACACAGCAACCAAATAACCACCCGTTTCACCACTGCCTCCCAAGGAGCTCATAAACTTAGGGAGGATCGGAATAATGAGGCCAATTCCCAGCATGGCAATAAACATATTAATCATCAAAATGACCAGCGGTCCCATTTTCAACTGTTGTGAATCTGACATGTTGCGTTTTGTCCTCCTCAGGTTCTTTATTTCGTATACGAAAATCTTATTTTGCAACCATTTCAGCAAAACTCTTCATTATATTAATAGAGCGAGAGACAAATAACAATCATAAAATACTTCCGATAACCCTGAATCTTTCCTTTGACAGGACAGCAAAAAGGAACAACCTGAAATGGCGATGTTGTCCCTCTCATACGAACGACCAGGGTGAATTTCTGGAACGGTCTGGCGGTCCCTACGATCCCTATTGTGGATCTTCGAATAGCTCCTGTATCATCTTTTCCTTGTTATTCAGAAATTGCTTGGTGATGATAAAATGATCGGTTTCCTCCAGTGTCCGGATGTCGATCCCTTCATGTGTCAGATGATACAAGATGGAATCTGGATACGCCATCAAAATGGGGGAATGAGTAGAAATGATAAACTGTGAGCCCTGCTGCACCAGCTCGTGAATCCGTGCAAGCATGGCCATCTGGCGCAAAGGCGATAACGCAGCCTCCGGTTCATCCAAAATATACAATCCTTGTCCTCCAAACCGATGCACAAAGGCAGCAAAAAAAGACTCGCCATGCGACTGCTCATGCAGCGATTTGCCTCCGTAGGAGTTTCGAATAGGTGGGCCTCCACCTTCGCGATCCAGCTCGTCGATATGAGTCGCCACATTATAGTAGCTTTCCGCCCGGAAAAAGAAGCCATCCCTCGGCTTTTCTATCCCTCTCACCAGCCGGATATGCTCATGCAGTGAGGAATGCGTGGCTTGTGTAGAAAAATTAAAATTTTTAGTACCGCCCTCTGGATTAAATCCCCACGCGACCGCGATTGCCTCCATAAGCGTCGATTTACCTACACCGTTTTCTCCAATAATATAGGTAACGGAAGGATGGAATTTAAGTTCATTCCACTGGTGTAAGGCTTTTAAGTTAAACGGATATTGGCTCTTGTCAGCATCTGGAGGCCATATCAGCTCCAGGCGACGTATAAAAAGATTACGATCCCATATACTCATGTCCAGTTCAGCTCCATTGCCAAGCAATTCACTAGGTTTTCCATTATTATATTGGAATTATTTACAGCAATCAAACTGAAATCCCATTTCGTAACCCTTCTGTTGTTATTCAAACGATTATTACAGGTATAATATATAGTAATGTTCATCGGGCATGAAATCTAAGCACTTCATTCCGTGTACATCTCATTCTTTTCCAAGCAGGTGAATCTATGAAATCTAATCACAAACCGATTCAATCCTTTAAAATCGTACAGTTCGTGATGACCGTCTACAGGCAACGATTGACACGTATTCTGCTACCACTGGCTGTACTGGCTTTTATTATATGGGAGGCCGGACGAGAACTAAAAGACTTTAATCTGGCGCGTATGCTTCATGAGCTGCGGCGAATGGATGCCACCTTTCTGATCGAGATTGGCTTGTTCTCACTAGCTGCCGTGGCGGCTATGAGCGCATACGATTACGTAATCAGGCATCATTTCAAGCTTCAGGTCAAGCCTGGAACGACATTTCGCTATGCCTGGATCTCCAATACCTTCAATAATGTCTTTGGTTTTGCAGGCTTTACAGGAGCGGGACTTCGCACAGTGCTGTATAAAAAAAGCGGGGTGCCGTTGGGTGTCATCACCTCTGCGGTCGTGTTTCTTTCGCCAGTCGTCATTACCGGACTATCTTTGCTGGCTTGGGGAGCCATTGTCCATCTGTATCCGGTACAGCCTGTACTGGATGCTCATCCGTGGCTTCATTGGGCGCTGTGGGGAATGGCATTGTACCTGCCGCTATTTCTGATCATGCAGCGCTCCAAACGGTACTCCACATGGTTCAACAAGGGAGAAGGACAGCTTTCCTGGTCCACCATCTCCGCTTCCATCAGTGCTTCCCTGCTGGAATGGCTGCTAGCTGGCCTTACCTTTGCATGGATCGGCTCGCACTTGCTCCATGAACTGCCGATGCATGCTGTGTTCGGCATTTATGTAATAGCCGCGATTGCCGGGTTGATCAGTCTTGCACCCGGAGGGGTCGGTGCATTCGACATCATTGCCCTGCTCGGGCTGCAAATGGCGGGAGCCAACTCAGATCGGGCACTGGCTGTGCTGCTGGTCTTTCGTGTCTTTTATTACATCATCCCGTGGCTCATCGGCTTGGTATTAGCCGCGCTGGAAATGATTCCGCGTAACGAGCGCCTGAATCAGCTAGCTGAGACGGGCTGGGACTACTCCCTTAATGCGTGGCAGAAGGTATGGGGCTGGCCTGGTCAATTCCGGTTTTTGGCAGATCTAGGAGTATGGGCGCTTGGTAAGCTGGTACTCATCTCCGGCGTGGTGCTTCTTTTGTCGGCAGCTACGCCAGGTCTGTTATATCGGCTCCGTTTTGCTGAGCATTTGCTCAGCCTGCCCGTCATGCGCTTGTCGCATGAAATCTCAGTCATCATCGGGATTATGCTTGTCGTCCTGTCCCACGGAATCTCTCTGCGTATTCGCAGAGCATTACGACTGACATTGATATTGCTGCTGGCCGGCGCCATTTTCACCTTCATTAAAGGTCTGGATTTTGAAGAAGCCTTATTCCTACTGTTCGTGGCGTTAATGCTATGGATCTCGCGCTCGCGGTTTTATCGGGTCAGTGCACCACTGAATCGGCACAATATTTTAATATGGGGCGGATTATCTCTACTCGTAACCGGGGCTTATTTTATCATTGGGGCAGGCTCCAATACTCCGTTTATGCGCCATTTGCACGCCAAGGTCCATCTGGACTTTTTTATGAACCGCAGCGATTACGGAGTTACTGCCGTGTTTAGTCTGATTTTGGCATGGGTTTTCCTGACGGTGTATTTCTTTCTTCGACCTCAGCGTGGTATCAGCAATCTACCCGACGCACAGGAGCTGGATAAGCTAAAAGAATTTTTGGAACGACAGGGTGGTAATCTCGTTTCCCACATGCTTTTTCTGGGCGATAAATATCTGTATTGGACCAAAAATGAACAGGTCGTCATTCCCTATGCCCGCAGTCGGGACAAACTGATTGTATTAGGTGACCCACTCGGTCCAAAAGAACGCGTGAGTGAAGCGATTCAGGAATTTCAGCGGTTCGCAGATCGGTATGCGTTAACGGCTGTATTTTATCAGGCATCACCGGAGTATTTGTCCATCTATCACGAGAACGGCTATCGCTTTTTCAAACTGGGCGAGGAAGCACTGGTGCCGCTGGAATCCTTTACACTGACGGGCAAAAGCAATCAAGCGCTACGCAGCGCCAAAAACCGCTTTGACCGCGATGGCTACTCATTCGAAATCATCCAACCGCCTCTAGAGGCGTCACTGATTGAGGAGATGCGACATGTTTCGAATATTTGGCTGGACGGGCGCAAGGAGAAGGGATATTCACTCGGTTGGTTCAAAGAGCCCTATCTTCAGTTGGCGCCGATTGCATTGCTAAAGGACTCTGAAGGAAAAGTTATCGCTTTCGCTACGATGGCCCCTGCCTATGATCATGGACGGACGGTCTCCATTGACCTGATGCGCCACTTGCCTGACACGCCAAATGGCACGATGGATTATTTATTCACACGGGTCATTGAGTGGGCCAAGGAGAGTGGATATACGACATTTAATCTGGGAATGGCACCGCTGTCCCAGGTAGGGCAAAGCGAAAAGGCATTGCGCGAGGAAAAGCTGGCTCGACTTGTTTTTCAATACGGGGGACATTTTTACGGCTTTCAGGGGCTTCGGCGCTTTAAGGATAAGTTCAAGCCGCAATGGGAGCCGCGTTATCTGGCCTATCCGGCTTCTGTCTTTCTACCGATCCTGACGCTGGAGCTGGTATATCTCGTGTCCAAACGCTCGGACTAAACAAAGGGCTAACCAAAAGGCTTTTGACAGCCTAACACGACGTAAAAAAGGGTGTTCCCCAACCACGAACGGTTGCAGGAACACCCTTTTACATTCACAAATCTTCTTAGAAGCTACCTTTTACAACAACTTCAGACAGTGGGAAACGTCCTGATGGACGTGCTGGTACTTGTGCCTTACCTACGCTAATAAGCAGGGTTGGCAGGTAACGTGCCGGAATATTGAATTGCTCGATCAATTGTGCTGGAATGAAACCGCCCATTGCGCAAGTGTCGTAGCCCAGAGATTTAGCAGCCAGCATAATGTTTTGTGCTGCAAAAGCAGAGTTCAGGATGGCGGCATCGCGAGCTACTTGCGGGTTTTGGTACGCGCCGTTGATTTGACCTACCAATGCGTCACGGATTTCCGCTGGCAGTGCGCCTGCTTCTACCGCTTGATCATAAATGACGGTGTTACGGTTTGCTTCCAAATCACCCAATACAGCAATCGTAACGGAACTTTCCACTACTTGACCCTGATTGTAGGCGATAGGTAGCAATTTTTGCTTGTCCGCTTCGCTTTCGATGACAAGGAATTTCCAATGTTGAAGGTTCCAAGCGGAAGGAGCTTCTATCGCGGCAGTCAAAATAGCCTCCAAATCTTCCTCTGGCAATTTAAAATCCTTAACATAGCTCTTTACCGCGTGTCTTTCACTAATAGTAGATAGAGTTTCATTTTTTGGACTGCTCGACATTCTAGGCACTCTCCTAATTTCTTAATATATATCTAACTTGAATCCTCATTAACTTCCCAAACTACTGCAATTATAAAAATGATAGTGAATGATGTCAATATGTTTAAGTATGACCCTGCACTCAAAATACAGTACAATACGGATAAAGACATGCATATCGGCATATGCCTGCCGATGGGACAAGACACGGGTGAGTTCATTTTGTTCTCATTTGAATTAAAAAAGGAGCGTTACTATGATTGGATCGTTTAAAAAAACGGATATTGCTTTGTTTGCCGCCTGGGTTGTAGCTTGTGTGGCAACTTTGGGCAGTCTGTATCTCAGCGAGATTTTGGGGTATGAGCCTTGTAAGCTGTGCTGGTTTCAGCGCATTCTGATGTATCCCCTGACCCTTCTGCTCGGAATTGCATATTTTCGAGGAGATTCGGGGATACGTCGTTACGTCATGCCGTTGGCTATCATTGGAGGCGCGATTTCGGCCTATCATTTTATCATTCAGCGCATCCATGCAGCCGCCAAAGCAGCTGCGCAAACTTCAACTTCCTGCGGCAGAGTATCCTGTGAACAGGATTACCTGAACTGGTTCGATTTTATCACCATTCCTTTTCTCGCACTGATCGCCTTTATCCTTATTATTGCAGCCATGGGTTATATCATGCGTCAGGAGAAAAAATCAGCTCAAGGAGAGGTACAAGCAAAGGAACTCGCATAAGTATGAAAGAGACCTAATTATAGGACCCGTTACCACCAAGAGGCGTATAATCCGCTTGCCCAAGGAAAGACTGTAACTAAATATATCCATTGCATATGTGCTATAATGTAAAAGGTTTGCAGTCTGTCCAATAACGCTTATATTCCTTATAGAGGGGGCCAGTCCATGTTTCATATTAGCACCCCATTGCTGCAATATGGCGCAACCTTCGGTATGATCTTAATCGCTATATCGGCTATTTTCATCCGTATGAAGACAGGTCATCGCCCGATTAATGCCAAAAAAATCATCATCCCACCGCTCGGCATGAGCACCGGTTTTATGATGTTTGTGGTGCCGGAAGTACGGGTTCCCTGGCTTTGGGCGCTAGGCGCTTTTCTGGTCGGCTGGTTTATTTTTTCTTACCCGTTGATCCGCAGCACCAAATTTGAATTGCAAGAAGGGCTGGTTTTCGTGCAACGCTCACGTACCTTCTTTTTTATCCTGATCAGCCTGCTGATCATCCGATTGCTGTTGCATGAATTTATTCAGCATTACATTACCATTCCGCAGACAGCAGGGCTATTTTTCATCCTAGCCTTCGGGACCTTGTTACACTGGCGGCTTCGTATGTATTTCCAATATCGTCAGTTCGTTCCGAACGAGGCGGAAGTTCGCATCTGACAAACAGGTTTTTAACATGCATGCTCGCATGTTGCTGTATAGACCAAAAAGACACGTTCTCCTAACAGGAGCCGTGTCTTTTTGGTCTTTTAGTCTATCAGGTCTACATTATGCATTCCGGGAAAAAGGAGCTACTCGATTGCGTCCCTCTGTCTTCGCAGTGTACAGCATTCGATCTGCCTGAACATGCCTGGGACTGGAACGGACATGCAGCGGATGCTTATAGAAAAAGAGACCGTCCTCTGGACAGCCCCTTTTTCTGTAACATGTCTAGCTCATTCAACCCGTTAGTCTGTATGCTACCGATGGATGCCTGCTTTATTGCTGGGTCAAAATAATCGGACCCTCTGCTGTAATGGCCAGCGTATGCTCGTATTGCGCAGACAAGCCGCCGTCCAACGTGCGTGCGGTCCAGCCGTCCGCGTCAATTTTACTGCGGTATGTGCCTGTGTTGAGCATCGGCTCAATTGTAATGACCATGCCCTCTTTTAAGCGTGGTCCACGGTGCGGCGGTCCGTAATGTGGAACCTGCGGTTGCTCATGCATCTCTTCCCCGATGCCGTGCCCAATAAATTCGCGTACGACCGAGAAGCCTTCCGCTTCCGCGTAGGTTTGTATCGCATGGGAAATATCTCCGATCCGGTTACCGATAACAGCTTGCTCAATCCCTTTATACAGTGATTCCTTGGTAACGTCCAGCAGCTTTTGCGCCTGCTCAGACACATTACCTACCGCATACGACCAAGCGGAATCTGCCAGCCAGCCATTCAGATTCACAACCATGTCGATCGTCACGATGTCCCCGTCCTTCAACGGTGTCTTATTCGGAAAGCCGTGGCAAATCACATCGTTAGGTGAGCCACATGTTGCAAACTGGTAGCCGTTATAGCCCTTTTGCTCCGGTGTTGCGCCATGCTTCTTCATAAAGGATTCTGCGAAAGCGTCGATTTCCAGTGTCGTAATGCCTGGCTTGATCATTTTGGCAATTTCCCGGTGGCAAGCAGCCAAAATGTCTCCAGCTTTTTTCATATTTTCAATTTGTTCTTTGGTTTTAATGATAATCATTAAACGGTCTCCTTCTTTTCCGTGTTCGTTCCACTTTTCACTGCTTCTTTTTTCTGCTTCTATTGTAACGCTAAAAGCAGCGAAATGGAACCGATGTCAACTGACACCGTTTACAAGGATCTTAAACGGGGTATATAATACTCCATAACTTGTATACCAGTATGCAAAATTATTTCCAAGATAGGAGTATCCTATGAAATATCCAACAACCTGGTTACAGGGCGCATCGCTTGGGGAAAGGATTGCTTGTGAACTCCGGCTTCAGATTATACGGGGCATTCAGACGCCAGGTACTGTGCTATCTGAGAATCAGATTGCTGCCGATTTTGGTACCAGTCGTTCTCCGGTGCGTGAAGCCTTGAAGGCACTCTCGGGCGAAGGACTGATCCGTTTGGAGCGCATGGGGGCGGTTGTCGTCGGCATGACACCCGGTGATATGGAGGAGCTATTCGATGTGCGAATGCTGATTGAGCATTTTGTTGTACAAAGGTATGTACATAGTGATAATGCCACATTGGTGACTGTTCTGAATCAGATGATTGACAAAATGGAAGTCGCTCTCAAGTACAGAGATGTTGTTGAATTTTCTCTTCAGGATTTTAATTTTCATGAGGCTCTGGTTCTGGAAGCAGGCCATACCCGTATTCTTCATACCTGGAACGGTATGAGACAGTTAATCCTGACGGTCATGTTAGCTGCGACAGAACAACGATTTGCGTCCAACATCGAAGAATCACAAGTCACGATTCACAAACATCGAACCTTTGCAAACGCTTTAAATCAAGGGAATGCTCAGGAGTTGTCGGGATTTATTGAGGATCATTACCGAGATACCCGCAACGCGGTTAACGACAGCGTCCTGTCTCCCTACAGAAAGACATCGTCCTAGCCGCAACATGCGTGACAAAGAGCCGATGTACCGCGCTTCATGCGTTTCTTGCTGGCGCGGTTCTCTTTTACATTAAAGTTGTCGACAAGTATACATTTAACTACACATATAAGAATAAGGAGGCATACCTTCATGAACACATTATTCGGCTTAAGCCATAACGCGTCCCTGCTCATATGGGCGCTAGTTACCGTCATTCTTTTGATTTTGCTGATTGCCAAATTCAAATGGAATCCCTTCGTTTCACTGCTGCTTTCGTCGGTATTTCTCGGACTGGTTAACGGGATGCCGGGACATGAAGTTATTGCCTCCATTACCAAGGGGCTCGGCAGTACACTCGGCTCCATCGCCATCGTGATCGGTTTAGGCACCATGCTCGGTAAAATGATGGCAGAATCCGGCGGTGCCGAACGCATCGCGACCACACTTATGGATCGTTTTGGTGAAAAACGCGTTCATTGGGCGATGATGATCGTAGGCTTTATCGTGGGTATTCCAGTATTTTTTGAGGTTGGTATTATTTTATTAATTCCCATCCTGTTCACGGTTGCCCGTAAAATGAATATGTCTCTGCTGAAAATCGGTATTCCAATGCTGGCAGGACTATCGACGGTACACGGCCTTTTACCGCCCCACCCGGCTCCGATGATCGCGATTGAAGCCTTTAACGCCAATATTGGACGCACGATAGGATATGCACTCATCGTGGGCATTCCATCCGCCATTATTGCAGGCCCGGTCTTCGGCGCTTGGATTGGCAAAAGAATCATGGTCAGACCTTCCGAGAGGCTGGACGAGCAGTTCAGAAATACGACGGGACGGTCGTTGCTCCTTTTTGGATTACTTTGTTCACCATTTTGTTGCCTGTTATTCTAATGCTTAGCGGATCAGTCGCTGAAATCGTAGACCCGGCCAATACACATCCACTCACTGTATTTTTCAAATTCATTGGTGATGAGGTTATGGCATTACTGATTGCGGCTGTGTTCTCTTTTTTCTCGCTAGGCTATGCACGTGGTCTAAAGAAAGAGGACTTGTCCCGTTTTACCAGTGAATGTCTGGCGCCAACAGCATCTATCATCTTAATTATCGGGAGCGGCGGTGCATTTAAAACGGTATTGATCGACAGCGGTGTAGGTCAGGCCATTGCAGCGGTCGCTACAGGAGCCCATATGAATGTGATTGTATTTGCTTTTCTGGTCGCTGCGCTCATTCGTGTAGCCACTGGATCAGCGACAGTCGCGATGACGACAGGCTCCGGTATTGTCGCACCTGTGCTGGCGCTTACTCCCGGCGCGAATGTCGAACTGGTCGTCCTTGCTACAGGGGCAGGGTCGCTGATCTTGTCTCATGTGAATGACGCCGGTTTTTGGATGATTAAAGAGTTTTTCAATATGACGGTTCCGCAGACTCTAAAATCATGGACCGTTATGGAAACCATCCTCTCCCTGGTCGCTTTCGGTTTGATTATGCTGCTGAGTGTGTTAATTTAACGATAATGAGCTAATAACGGTAAGTGAAGGGGAGATTGAATATGACAGACACCCGATATATGATCGGCGTCGATATCGGCACAACCAGTACCAAAGCGGTGCTTTTCGAAGAAAACGGCAATATTGCCGCCCAGCACCATGTGGGCTATCCGCTCCATACACCTGAGCCGGATGCGGCAGAACAGGACCCGGAAGATATTTTCAAAGCTGTCGTGACGACGGTGCAAGAGGTCATGAAACAAAGCGGAGTGTCAGCCGAGCATGTGCTGTTCGTCTCCTTTAGTTCGGCCATGCACAGTGTACTGGCGGTGGATAAGAACGGCAAACCGCTGACCGCCTCCATCACTTGGGCAGATAACCGTAGCGCCAAATGGGCCGAAGCGCTCAAACATGAATACAACGGACACGACATTTACTTACGTACCGGAACGCCCATCCATCCCATGTCACCGCTAACGAAACTGATGTGGATTACGCGGGATTTACCGGATGTTGCGGCCCAGACGTATAAATTCATTTCCATTAAGGAGTACGTCTTTGCCCGATTATTCCACCAATATGTCGTGGATCACTCGATCGCCTCCGCAACCGGACTTATGAATTTGCAGCAGCTGGACTGGGACGAGGAAGCACTGCACATTGCAGGTGTGACGAAGGAGCAGCTATCCGAGCTGGTGCCGACAACTCATGTGCTCAAAGGGCTGGATGAGACCTATGCGCATGACATGGGTCTACTGAAGACGACTCCTTTTGTGATCGGGGCCAGCGATGGTGTCTTGTCCAACCTCGGTGTGAATGCGATCAAACCTGGAGTTGTCGCGGTTACCATCGGCACCAGCGGAGCCATCCGTACCGTAGTTGATAAGCCGCTCACGGATGCCAAAGGGCGCTTTTTCTGTTACGCCTTAACCGAAAAGCTGTGGGTCATCGGCGGCCCGGTGAACAATGGAGGTATAGTCTTCCGCTGGATCCGGGATGAATTTGCAGCCTCCGAGGTGGAAACGGCCAAACGACTGGGACTTGATCCATATCATGTGCTGACCCAAATTGCGGAACAGGTACGTCCTGGCTCCGACGGTCTGCTCTTTCTTCCATACTTATCCGGTGAACGTGCGCCCCTGTGGGACCCAAATGCTCGCGGCTCCTTCTTCGGTCTGTCCCTGCGTCACAAAAAAGAGCATATGATTCGCGCCGCTCTGGAGGGTGTGCTGTTCAATTTGTATACCGTCATGCTCGCCATGGAAGAAGTCATCGACAGACCGTCAGTCATTCACGCCACTGGTGGATTTGCACGCTCGGAGCTATGGAGACAGCTCATGGCGGATATTTTCGATCAGGAAGTCATTATCCCCGAAAGTCTGGAAAGCTCATGTCTGGGCGCAGCTATTCTGGGCTTGTACGCGCTGGGACGGATTGATTCGCTGGATGCTGTGTCCGGTATGATCGGTACCACTCACCAGCACAAACCTGTAGCAGAACACGTGGAGATTTATCGCGATTTACTACCGATTTATATCCGCATTTCACGTAAATTCGAAGAAGAGTTCAAGGATATTGCGGAATTTCAGGCCAAGTCCCTACAATCTTAAATTAGTGGAACCTGTTCTAACGCTGCTGCGTATTACCTTTTTATAAAAACCTGTCTATGTCAGTTGGGCAGGGTAAGAAGGAGGATTAGACGATGCTTAAACAATTACTGCACCGCCTGCTACATTCCACCTCTCATTCTCATAAGCGGCGATACAGCAGCTCAGACCGTTATTACGAACGTGAACGTAAACACCATTCTTCTTCAGACGGTTACAAGAATAGCCACAATGGGCACCGATATTACAAAGATAAACGCCGTCATTACTCCAGTTCTTAGCCAAACAACAAGAAGTAGCGACGGAATAGAGCGTACCACAAGAAGCATGCCACAGGCTCCTTCAAACCCTATAAAGCGAAGACCCTTCTTATCTCAAGGGCCTTCGCTTTATTGTTGTGCGCCCTTCGTTATGCAGGGCAACATCTGTGCATTTTACAGGAAATCGGTTATGACCGAAATTACAGAAACAGGGTTTTAGAGATGATCACCAGCAAAATAAACAGAACAAGAATCGCTCCTACAGAGGTCCATGCTCCTACGCCGCAACCCATACCGCCTACTCCACACATATGACTCATTTACAACACTCCCTTCGCTCATTTACAGAATCATTGTATGTAGACCTGGTCAAATGCGTAAGGGGGGCATTCCCCCATTTTTGCGGCGAATGCCTGTTTATTTTTAGGGACTATCTATGGGTTAATCTCAAGCAGCAACAATGCTTCCTCCAGCTCTTGCATAAACTGTCGGCTATTCTCATAACGTGGCCGAATCTGAAAAAGACGCTCCAGCATATGACGCACAGGTGAACTCAGTTTCAATTCTTCCTGCCAGCTTGCTGGCGGTTGATCCGGCTGAGGCTCGTAACTGCTATACAGCATAAAAAGCATTAAATGTCCGACATCGTACAAATCGCTGTAGACGGCGACATCCTGTCGCTCGGGTGCGCGCTTTTCCAGCATGGATTCGGTAAATACATCCTCCTGTCGCTCTCCCACCGCCAGAGCAAGACCAAAGTCGATCAGGTAAGGCTTCCCCTCGCGGTGAATCACATTGGGAATGCGGATATCCCGATGGATATAGCCCCGTTCATGCACATACAGAACTCGCTCCATTAACTCCAAAATGTAGACAACGCATTCCTGTTCTGTAAAGGAACGCTCCTGTTCAAATATAAGCTCCTCTAGCGTCATGCCAGAGATGTATTCCATGACCACAACTATTCCGTTCGAATGCTCGACACTTTCGAGTAGCTTCGGAATATTGGGGTGTTCCATCTGCCGCATAATATGAGCCTCTCGCTGCAATAGCTGAACTGCCTTTGCCCGTTTGCTCGGTCTGGGCAATTTCACCGCCACCTCTTGTCCGCTGTGCCGATCCAAACAGAGATAGGTCAGACCATAGCTCCCCATGCCTAAAAGCGAACAAACATCATAACGTCCGCTCAGCAAGTCACCAGGCTGTTTCGGATAATCCATCCATGATTCAAATGCGTTCCGCAACCAAGCAAACATACTTATATCCTTTCCTCTACATGCCGCAGCAACGTTTCTTATGCGGCTTGTTCGTATTCTTGTATTCCGTTATTATACCATCCACGATAAAAGACCATCAGAACCGGGAAGGTCTGATGGTCTTTATCAGAAAAGATGCTGGTTATGCCTCTCTGCGTCTGCGCGGTGTCAGACCAAGCCAGGACAACAACGAACTGCGCGATTTTCGTTGCCTGCCCTGGTAGGTACGCAAATTCGTAATTAACTGCCGGTCCCGTTCTTCGTCGATCCTTTCTTTCATCCAGCGTTTTTGATCCTCCAGTTGGTTAGACAGATTGATATTCTTTTCCACCAAACGGCTGTGCTCTGCTTCCAGCTCCTCCAAACGGCTCCGCATTTCCAACAAAGCGTTTTGCACCATGTCCTGCATCTGCGCCAGTTCCTGTGGCTCTACGGACTCCTGCGTTTGTACGGACACAGGTGCTTGCTCCAATCTATACTCAATGGTAGATGCCAAAGTCTGGAACTCCTCCTGCGACTGTAGCTGCATCATGGGTTCCTCTGACAGTTCCTGAGCATTCATTTCATCCTGTAACTCTGTCAGTTCAACCGTAGCAGCAGCTTGCGCCTGCATGACCGTCTCTTCCCTGCCCTCAGCCGCCGCCATTATTTCTTCCCAGGTTGCGGTCAGTGACTCAGCATCCGAGATGGGTGGCAAGCGGAATTCCTCATCCTCCATTTGAAAGGGAGCGGTCACTCTCTCAAGCACCACCTGAACCGCCTGCTCCATCGTCATATGCTGTTCACGCAATGCCCACCGCATCACCTTCAAGCACTCAACATCCTCAGCACTGAACATTCTCGATTGATTCGCGGAACGCTGAAACACATACCCTTGCTCCTCCAGCGCCGCTGCATATTTACGAAGGGTACTCGCCCCGATTCCCAACTGCTTTGCTGCTTCCGTCGTCGATTTGCTTTCTTCCATTTAATCATTACCTCCCCGGATGGTATGGAAAGAAATTAGCTTGTATATGTAGAATTCGCGAAATCCATTGGAAACCCTTTGGCAAAAATGTTCTAATATTGCAGACTGCTAAGAACCTTTGTCATAACGGAATATTTGTAGAAATACAAGAAACGACATTGTAAGAGAATACTTTCGTTTTATGTACCCTTCAGACTCTTTAAAGAGCGTCACATAAATGTCACACTTTCATGATTTCTATGGCACCATTCCTTCCATCAACATGGTCCATGTTATAATTTATACAGCGGTCACCTTAAATATAAATTGAAACGTCCTCTCCTACCTTCCAGTAAAAGTATTGATAATTTACGTTCATTCTACAATTAATCCTAGAAAGACACCTCTATTTACAGTTCATTTTTAATTTTCCAGAATGGAGACAAAAAAATGGATATTTTCAAAAGATCAGCAATATGTTATGTTATGTAACGTAAAATGGATTTCAGGCATAATTTGTAGCATATTAACGTTCGCTGGAACGAGGAGGCAACATAGATGAAGGGGAAGGCAAGGAAAGTAGCTATTGTCGGCGCGGGAATGGTCGGTTCGAGCTGTGCCTACTCAATGGTTAATCAGTCCATTTGTGATGAGATCATGATGATTGACCGCACGTATGATCGGGCTTTGGCCCATGCACTGGATCTGTCCCATTGTATGGATTTTACGTCCACACGTACCAAGGTACGTGCAGGCACGTATGCAGACTGCACGGATATGGACGTTGTGATTATAACGGCTGGAGCCAACCCTAAACCGGGTCAAGACCGCCTATCTGTGCTGGATGACGCAGTGCTTATTACCAGAGAGATTGTAACAGCGATTATGGAGGGTGGTTTCGACGGTATATTCGTCATTGCCGCTAATCCTGTCGACATTGTAACGTATATGGTACAAAGTATATCCGGTCTGCCGCGCAACAAGGTGATCGGCACGGGCACCTCCATTGACTCATCCCGACTCAAGACGTTGCTTTCTGAGGTGTTTTCCATAGATCCGCGCAGCGTACAAGGATATGCGCTTGGCGAGCATGGCGAATCCCAATTCGTTGCCTGGTCACACGTCACGATTGGTGGTAAGCCACTCTTGCACATTTTGCGTCAGCATAAGGAACGATTCAGCCACGTCGATCTGGACGACATTGCCCGTAAAACTCGGGATGCAGGCTGGGAGATCTTCACCCGCAAAGGGGCCACTTATTTTGGTATTGCCAATGCGCTGGCGTACATTACTCGTTCCATTTTAAATGATGATGGTAAAATTATAGCGGTCTCTGCTGTATTGGACGGCGAGTACGGACACACCGATGTCTGCACGGGCGTTCCGGCGATTATCGGCAGCAGAGGAATTCAAGAGGTCATCGAGCTGGAGCTAAGTCCGGAGGAACAAGCGAAGTTCGACGCCTCTTGCCACCTTATCAGCAATAATATTCGTGCCATTTCAGGCCTAGTGTAAACCAATAGAGTAAGCATCTTATTCAGAACACGAACCTGTAGCACAGCAAAAAAAGCTCCTTACCCTAATTTAGGATAAGGAGCTTTTTGCAGTCCTCGTATTCCGCACTATATCTCTTTATAACGAAATACTGTCAGTCCCGCCAACGTAAATACGACAAAGCTACCCATTATAACCATCAACAGTGTGTCAGTTGGCACCATGAACGCCCCAAAGTTGTCTCTTCCACTCGGCATCATCGCCAATAAAGGCTGTGTCCATGGATAGTACGGACCGTAGGTTTGAGAATTGGCGACCAGAATATTTGGCACGGTGAAGACGAAATTCAACGCAAGCGGTGCAGCAAAGCTGGACCACAGGAAGGACACCATCAACTGCAACGCAGCCAGCGGCAGGCAGGCTACCCAGCCGGCGAGCAAACTTTGAGCGATCACGGCCCATGGAATCGGTCCGTTCATACCCTGCACAGCTCCAACACCCAGCAACGCTCCTCCGAACAGTAGCTGGGTCAATCCGACCATAGCCATAATGATGGTCAGCTTGGCCGCATACAGACTCGTGCGGGACAATGGCAATGACATCAGCTGCTTCCAACCGCCGCCCCCATGCTCGAATCGGCAGACCAGAGATGCAAATACGGCGGTCAGCATCGGCATGAACAGCAGCGCATGAACTGTAAGCATGGCAGACAACAACACCTGCCAATTCCCTCCCGGGTTTGCCAGCAAACCAATCAGGACGGCAATCGCCGGGCTGACGAGCGCAAGGAGCCAGACGGGCGATTTCGCCATTTTCATACGTTCAACAGAAAGCAGCCGTACATATCCTCCGAACATTACGCCACATCCTTTCGGCTAAAATGGGCCGCTGTCAGCAGGCTCAGAAGCACACCCGTTCCGCACCCGACGGACGCAAACATCCACGCTTGAGGTGCAACCCATGCGAATTGAGGCCAGGCCAACGGAAACCATTCGGACAGCTGTGAAGCAAACAAGCTGCCGATGCCTAACGTAATGCCCAGTGTTACAGGCAGAGCCTGATTATGGAACGTGACCGTTAACCACAACAATAATACGAGCATAGGCAGCGTGCCGCCTAAAGGCCAAAATCCAAGCCGCAGTAATTCTCCAATCGGCGCCGGCTCTCCTCCGAAGCCGAGTAGCATGCCCAACACCCACGTCCCTACCGTCAGGAGTACACAGGACACACACAGCATCCCGATCGCCAGCGTCAGCTTGGCCATATAGACGCTGAATTTGGAAATCGGCAAGGCCAGTAGCTGCTTCCAGGAATTAGACATATGCTCCACATTCGCCAACATGGAAGCGACCATAGTGGCTCCTAACACCAGCGCAAGGGGGACAAACATAGCGATGTTATCCATCAAGGATTCCCACAAATGGCCCTTGTATCGCGGAATCAGATAGTCATAGCGGAGTCCAAAGTTCAGCGCCTGCATCGCCACCAGCCCAAGGGGACCGAGAAACACCAGGAACCAGATTCCCTTTCTGCGTGCTTTGAGCAGATCCGCCGTGAGCGCCCGCAGCATCATAAGGAAGTTCCTCCTTTGCCCACCACTTGCATGAACATATCCTCCAGCGATTTGCGGCGTTCCTCCACACGGTATACGGCATGCGTATTTTCGACCAATCTTCTGACCAGCAGCGCAACAGCCGCATCATTCATGTTCTCGAAATCCAGCGCCGAGCCGTCCTTCACCGAATGATACCCCTGCTCACGCGCAATCAACTGGGCTGCTTCCGGTTCCGACACTACGATCCGAATTCCTCCCGCAGATTCCTGACGGAGATTATGAATCGTATTTTGAAAGACCAGCTCTCCTTCACGGATAATACCCACAGTATTCGCCATATGCTCTACCTCGCTCAACAGATGGCTGGATACCAGCACGGTGATCCCCCGTTGCTTGGGCATCGCCTGAATCAATGTGCGCATTTCCTGAATACCCTCCGGGTCCAAACCATTCGTAGGCTCATCCAAAATGAGCACTTCGGGATTCCCAAGCAGGGCTGCTGCAATACCCAGTCTCTGCTTCATGCCCAGGGAGTAGCCTTTGACTGGACGTTTGGCATGCTTGGTCAGTCGGACGACCTCCAACACTTCCGCAATGTTTTGCTTGGGTACATTCAAAATACGGCGAATGGCCTCCAGATTTTCAATTGCGTTCAAATGACCATAATACGAAGGATACTCCACCAACGAGCCGACTTTACGCAAGATATCAAGCTTATGTCTGCGAATATCTTTGCCGAATATACGGATCGTTCCTCGAGTTGGGCGAATAAGTCCAAGCAGCATGCGGATCGTTGTCGTTTTCCCCGCTCCATTGGGACCCAGAAATCCGTAAATATCTCCTCGAGCTATTTTCAGGTCCAGCTGATTAACCGCCGCGCGGCCTTTGTATATTTTGCTGAGACTGTTCGTTTCAATAATGTATTCGTTCAAGTTCCTCACCTCGACACCTATCGTAACGTGCCAAGTTTAAAGCCAAGGGAACTCTGAGTTTAAGTTTTGTTTAAAAAACGAATTCTTGTCCCGGCTGATGAACTGAAAATCTCCCTCTCCAAATTCATTTCGCGAGCCAGCAGTTCTGTAATCGCCAAACCAATCCCTGCCCCTTTTTCACTGGACTGTTGCTCCATACCGGGCCCTTTATCTGTGATAACCAATGCCTCTGTCCCATTATCTTTCTGTACTTGAACACCGATAAATCGGCCTGAGGCAGCATGGCGAACTACATTTTGAAAGAGATTGTCCAGCAGACGACGGAAGCCTTGCTCATCGACATTCCACACCATACTATGCTCGGGCAAGTCGATATCCACTTCAAAGCCCTCCTTTTCCCACACCGGATACCAGCTGGCTACACACTCCCGCACTAGCCGCAGGATATCACGTGGTGTGTTATTCATAGTGTATTTTCCACTAGCTAGCAGATTATAGGTGAGCAGATTGTCGATCAGACTCCCAAGGTCTTTTAGCTTGTTTTCCATCAGTGTAATCGACTGTTTCCCTCTGCTGCTCAGATTTTCACCATCTAGTGTATACAGATGGCTACGCACGACCGTAAGCGGCGTTCGAATATCGTGTGACAGATCCGCGACCAGTCTCTTCCGCAGCTCTTCCTCCTGACGCTCACGTCCCCGACTCTCGGCCAACTGCTCAACCATCTGATTAAATGCTTCCTCCAGCTTGCCGATTTCATCCGGGCGTCCAGTGGTAACAAGAATAGGCAAGCCATCCTCTCCTCGCTGCGACATGGCGGCCTGAAGCTGCAACAGTCTTCGCCGAATGCCTCCAAAAAACAGAAGAGATACGAATATAAAAGTGCCCAGAATCAATACGATAAAAAAGAGATAGTACATCAACATGCTACTATCTGTAGGTGGCTGTTCAAAGAACGAACGAGGCACTTTTAACACCATATAGCCCTGATTCACATCATTCTTGCCCCCGCCAATAAAGGCTACTACCGTAAACGGCCCCTCATAGCTTGCTTGCTTCATAAAAGCTATAGCCTGCGCAGCGTTCCATTGTTTTGGCATGTTAGGTTGTGTCGGTAACTCCAACCTTGTTCTACCTGCGGTATCCACCCAAAATATTTGTGATTTAGGGAACATATCTTGTTGTATTTTGCGCAGATGGGCTGAGATTTGCTCTGGTGTGGCTCCCTTCAAAGCTACAGCTTCGTGATGCCAGCTATTTTCGGTATGGGTAGTAGAGGGATAGTAAGCGTTTTTAGGCTTGAGCTCCGCCCCCCAATTCAATAACACGCTATATATCAAGGCTGTAGCAGGCAACACAATGGGCAACAGCATCATAGCAACCACAATAATGACCAGATAACGGAACAACAGTGAACTGCGAAACCGACCTCCCTGACCTGGCCTAGAGCTGGGGTACAGCCTCCTCCAATCCTTGCGCGTCCTGCTCATTATGCTTTCACCCGATATCCTACACCACGGATCGTCTCAATGATGCGGGGTGTCGCAGGATCAATCTCCAGCTTTTCGCGAAGGTGTCGGATGTGGACCATTAAAGTTTTGTCTCCGTCAATATATGGGTCCCCCCACACTGCTTCATACATTTGCTCTTTCGTCATAATCTGGCCCAAATGCCGCAGCAAATAAGCAAAAATGTGATATTGCTTACCTGTCAGAGTAATTTCCTCCCCGGTATCACGGTTCACAATACGGTTATCAGGAGAGAAGACAGAGAGATGCCCCAGTTGTAAGGATTCTTCGGGCACGGTTCCCGATCGGCGCAGCAAAATCTCCATACGTGCTATGAGCTCGTCCGGGTGAAAGGGCTTGGTTACATAATCGTCGGCGAAATCCAGTCCTTGCAGCTTATCGTCAATGGATGTACGGGCAGACAACATGAGAATGGGAAGCTCCGGGTACTCTTTCTTGAGCCGCTTCCCCATGGTGAATCCATCCAGACCGGGTAACATCACATCCAAAATCACGAGTTGGCACGTACGGGCTGCTTCCACAGCCCCCTCCCCGCTGCGAAGCCATACTACAGCGTAATTCCGCTCTTCCAAATACTGATGCGTCCAAGCACCAATATCCTGGTCATCTTCGATGTATAACACATTTGTTTTCATCATGGGCACCTACTTATCGTTTTTCTTTTATGTAATGGGCATTATAGCATTTATGGTACATGACCCACTTAAAAAGGTTAATAACTACCTTATACGACATACGCTTCACATTTTCAAATTTGAATGCTCTTGAAAAAAGGAGGCCTACCCGATGCTGCTGGAAGCGATATACCATCACCCGAAACGCAATTGGGCTTTTGGTTATAATGATGAAACGATATTTCTACGGCTACGTGCGAAGAAAAATGACCTGAATACCGTTCATGCTCTCACCGGAGATAAATACGATTGGGACCGCACTAGACAGCTTGTTCCGATGTCCAAATTCGCTACCGATGGCAGGTTTGATTACTATGAATGCAGCGTAAAACCTACTCACCGTCGGCTGAAATATGGATTTTTGCTAGAAGATGGTGAGGAACGTATTTGGATGAACGAGGACGACTTCACCACCCAGGAACCTCAGAACGCAGACAGTCTGTTCCAATATCCGTTTTTGAACCCGATTGATATTCTGAAGCCACCTGCATGGGTGAAGGATGCTGTATTTTATCAGATTTTCCCGGAACGTTTTGCGAACGGTGACCCCTCCATCAGCCCAGAAGGTGCAGAGACATGGGGCGGAACGCCACAAAGAGACAATTTTTTTGGTGGCGATCTACAGGGGATTCTGGATCACCTGGATCACTTGAACGAGCTAGGGATTAACGCCATATATATGACCCCTGTGTTCAAGGCAACGACCAATCATAAATATGATACCGAGGATTATATGGAGGTGGACCCGCACTTCGGGGACAAAAAGACATTAAAAAAACTGGTCGATGCCTGCCACGAACGAGGAATTCGTGTGCTGCTTGATGCGGTATTCAACCATTCAGGGCGTACGTTTAAACCGTTCGTTGACGTGCAGGAAAAAGGCGAAGCCTCGCCTTACAAGGACTGGTTCCATGTACATAGCTTTCCCTTGGAAGTGGTGGATGGCACACCGACGTACGATACATTCGGGCTGGAACCAATGATGCCCAAGCTGAACACCGAACATCCTGAGGTGAAAAAGTACCTGCTGGATGTAGCAAAACATTGGATCGAAGAAATCGGCATCGATGGTTGGCGGTTGGATGTGGCAGACGAGGTGGATCACGCCTTTTGGCGGGAATTCCGTACTACGGTCAAGCAGGCCAATCCAGATGCGTACATTTTGGGTGAAATGTGGAATGAATCGTCTGAATGGCTTCAGGGGGACCAATTCGATGCAACGATGAATTATCCGTTCACCTACGCGGTGAATGATTTTTTCGTCAAAAAAGTGACCGATGCCCAAAACTTTGCCTTCGCCATCGGACGACAGCTGGCCCGCTATCCGCAGCAAGCATCCGAGGTTGCCTTCAATCTGCTGGATAGCCACGACACACCACGCCTGCTGACACTGTGCGGGGATGACAAGCGGCTGATGCGACTGGCCGCCCTGTTCCAGTTCACGTACATGGGCGCACCCTGCATCTATTACGGCGATGAGATCGGTCTGGATGGAGATGCCGATCCAGGCTGCCGCAAGTGCATGGAGTGGGACACCGACAAGCAGGACCGCGAGCTGTTCGACTTTTACCGCGAACTGATTGCGCTTCGTAAGGGGCACCCGGTCCTCCGTGATCAGGGAAGCATCACCTTTCTGGAGGCACAGCCAGAGGGCACCTCACTTGCCTACGAGCGCCGCAGCGAGGAAGAGGTGCTGCTCGTGCTGCTCAACCGTTCCGATGAGGAGCACGTTTTTGAACTGGACATTCCTGAGCAGGAATGGCAATTAGCTTTTGGCGAAAGCCAGTGGTCCAAAGGAGCGAAGGGGTTGCACGCCAAGCTTCCACCCTACGGATACGCTGTACTGAAGGCAGCACCTGCTCGGTCAGTAAAACCTGCTTAAGAGGACGATGTCAAGACGGGAAGCAAGGCATCCGCCTATATAGGCGGATGCTGATGAAGGTACCTGCCGAATAACGGCAAAAAAAGCGAGACCACCGGGAACAAGATGTTTACTTGTTCCTGATGGTCTCTTTACGTCGAATAAGAACTTCTATCCAAGCCGTTTATTTATTTTTAACATCTGTTCTTACTACCCCAACATCCGAAGCATTGATCGAAATGGGGTTACCGCCTTGTCCTGTCTGAGCTGAAGAAGATTGTCTGACGACCACCGAAACTCTTTTATTCTTAAATCCAGTTCGTCTTGTTCTCCCCAATGCAATACCTCCTTAAATATATACGTGAGTTCCTTAAACCTCTCAATTACGACTCAACCGTGAAGAGATATGCTATATGAATATGCCACTGTAGAAAACAGGTAGCGGCGAATAGCGGATCATAGAGAAAAGAGGCTCGGTGATTCACACAAAAAAACGAAATTTCCATCCATGCAAAAAACCGCTCCAAGGAGATACCTTGAAGCGGTTTTTTAGCGCTACCTGAGCCAGTACAGCAGTTTACGCAGGTAGCGTCTGTGTTTTCAATTGCACGTACAACTGGTGCGTCACCTGCTGCGGCTCAATACCCAACTCATCTTCCAGTATTCTGACGAAGCTTTCATAATGCTTTTGAGCAGCGGTATAATCGCCCAGTTGGGCATAGGCGGTCAGCAGCAGACCGCAGATATCGTCTGAGTACGGCTCCCGTTGCTGGAGGCTGAGTAAGCGCTGAACAGACTGCCGGGTACGACCTGAGCGAAGCTCGTCTCTCGCCAGCTCAGAAGCACATGCCAGATACATACTGCGCAGCTTCTCCCTTTTTGCATACGCCCACGGGTAATCGTACTCCTCCAGATAGTTGCCACGGTATAGAGCCAACAGGCTCTCAATACGCGGCGTACCGCCGCTACCGGATGCAGCCCATTCGGATATTCCCCGCTCGAATAGCTCCACATCTGTAATCCAGCCATTGCGGTTCAAGCGGTAGCGATCCAGATTGTATTCCAGCTTCGTATCTTGCATCCGTTCTTTCAATGCCTTGCGGATTTGGTAAATGGACGTGTGCAGGTGAACAACAGCCTTGTCCAAATGATATTCAGGCCATAGCGCATCCAGCAATTGTTCTTTGCTCACCCATTCCCCTTCATGGTGTAGTAAAAAGGAAAATAGCTCCTGTGACTTTAATGTGCGCCATTTGAAGGGTTTCGCTCCTACGGCTTCCTGTCCATCCTCCAAAATTTCAAGCTTTTGAAAACAACGTACCTTGGGGGATTGCTCTGCTGTAACTCCCAAGCTGGAAGAACGGGGATCAGCCAGCGTGGCTGCAATCCGATCTAACGTTTTGGATAGCCGCCGGGCATGAACGGGCTTTAACAAGTAATCCAGTGCTTGCAGCTCGAACGCTTCAATAGCATATTCCGAGTACGCGGTCACAAAGACGATATGAATATGGGAATCCAGCTGTTGAATCCACTCGGCGGCCTCCAGACCGTTCATCTCTGGCATTCCGATATCTATAAAAACAATATCCGCACGTTCTGCCGCCAGATGATCCAGCCCCGCTTGTGCAGACGTATATTTGCCCATTACCGTTAACCGTCCGTCCGCCTCCAGCAACCGTTCCAAGTAGGTTAATGCCGACCGCTCATCATCAATCAAAATCGCCTTCATTTGTGTCTGTACTCCCTTCCTGCTGCAACCATCCATCATGATGCTCTATTTACATGCTATCTGCTTTATCCTTACAATTTTTAATTCCTTATATTTTATATATCGTATCATCGCGGACGCGACATTAGCTTTTCCGACAAATGTACTGTACTTTTTTTATTCATCGGTATTCCGGGGCGAGATCGTTTCCGGCACACGGAAGCTTACCGTCGTCCCTTGCATTGAATTACTTTCAATCCGCAATCCTTCTCCATACATATGGATAAGACGGCGATGGATATTCCGCAGTCCCACGCTGGAAGATACATGATCCTCCGACAACAGCTGTTCCAGTCGCTCGGACGGAATCCCTACGCCGTCATCGGTCACGCTGACTACAAAATCGGTTCCATCCTCCTGCACAACCACTCGCACGGTTCCACCTGTTGCCCGTTGCATCACACCATGTCGTATCGCATTTTCCACGATGGGCTGAATGCTTAATGGCGGGATAAGCGACCGGATGTTCCTTCCTACCTCTACGGTCACCTGCAAACGTTCTTCAAATCGTGCTTTTTCCAGTGCCACATACGATTCTACCAATTCCAGCTCCTTGGATAACGGTACCGTATTCTCCCTGTTCTGAAAATCAAAACTGCCCCGCAAATACTGACTCAGCTCCATGAGCAGCTCCGCTGCTTTATCCGGGTCTACGGCTACGGTCGATACAATAACATTCAATGCATTGTACAGAAAATGTGGCTTGATTTGTGCCTGTAAAAAGGCCATTTCCGAACGCACCGCTTCCTCCGCCGAATGACGCATGTTCAACAGCGTGCGCACACGCGCCTTTAATTCCTCAGCATCAACAGGCTTACGTAGAAAATCATTAGCTCCCGCCATAAAACCCGCGCGGATATCGCCGGGCAGGTCGCGTGCCGTCAGCAGCAACACTGGTAGCTCGGACAGGGAATACCGTTCCCGTATCCGTCGGCACAGCTCAATACCGGACATTTCCGGCATCATCCAATCCGTAATGACTAGGTCAAATCGGGTACGGCCATTCAGCATGTGAAGTGCCTCCTCGGCATGATCCACTGCCACCACGCTACAACCTGTGGTATATAATAGCTCCTCCAGCACCCGAAGATTAACCTCATCATCATCCACAGCCAGCACTTTGTAGGGAACAGTCTGAACTTGCTCTTGGGCATCCTCTTCATGCGGAATCACATTCTGACCCGACGTCACGCCAGGCTGCAATATAACCGCAGACGAAACATCTTTTTGAGCTTCATGTGCCAACGTTCCGGTCTGCGCCAAGGGTAGTGTAAAATAAAAGGTCGAACCCTTGCCCAATCTAGATTCTACCCGGATATGACCACCATGCAGCTCCACTAGACGACGGACTATGCCTAATCCAAGCCCTGTTCCACTGTATCCTTCATCCTCAGCATTCGCCCCTCGGTTAAAAGGTTCAAATATATGCGAAAGATGCTCCTGGGCAATACCGGACCCGGTATCCTTCACACTGATTTCCATTTCGCGGTTCCCCGCTTTGGCAGAGATTACGATTTCGCCTTCCTCCGTAAATTTCACCGCATTACCCAACAAATTGTACAAAATCTGAATCAGCCGATCCTCATCCGCATCCACCTTGGGTAACGAATTGGGCCATTCTTTGACGAATTGCAGCTTTTTCTTACCCACCGTATGACCCAATACCTCCAGCACGGAATTTACAGCTGCCTGTACATTAACAGGCCGGCGATTTAAGGCTAATCTTCCATTTTTCAAATTAGAAAAATCCAGAATATCGTTAATTAAATAAGAAAGTCTTCGTCCTACATTCGCAATCAAGGACAAGTTGTGCTTTTGCGGCTCATTGAATTGTGCCCCGTAACGGTCTAGCATGGATTGAGCGATATTAATAATTCCATGTAGAGGAGTGCGCAACTCATGTGACGTGTTCGCCAGGAATTCGTCCTTTAACCCATCCAGTGTTAGCAACCGTCGTGACAGGTTCTCAACCTCCATAAACGAATGTACAAAACGTTTGGCCAGCAGAAGCGTTTGAGCCAATACGAATATGAGCATTTCATAGGCTGTCACCCCGCGCACATCTCCCCAGCCCAAAATATACACAAAACTAGTCACTACAATCATAAGTATGCTCATAATACTAATGACTAGCAGTGCAGCGTCATCCGTCCGTTGAAGAAGTCCACGAATCAAGATCAGTAATACATATCCCACACTGACTACGCCAAAAAGAAGAATAAACGCTTCAAAGGATGAGAGTATCAGTGTAGGCAACATTAGCCCCATACCTAGCATCAGTGCGGTTGTAATATTATAGAGGCGCAGCACGATCCGATTCATAACAATCTGCGTCGAAAGATGAACATACCGGATCAAAAAATAGTAGAACAGCGTTGAAGAGAACGACTGTATTTTCAGTATCCATTCATAAGGTAAGTCCGGTATTCCCCAGACCAGCAGCTTTTCTCCATGTGTCAGAATGTAAAATAAAGCCGCGATGCAAAAGCATCCTAAGTAAAGCAATGCCTTCTCCTTTTTACGTAAAAGATACAGCATGATAAAAAATACGGTAGGCATAAAAAAACCCGCTATCAGTACGGTGTCCTCTGCCATTGCAACTTCCCGGCTATGCGTAATACTCTCGTAATCCCCAAATAACAATGGGTAAATGATCCCACCGGAGGAATAACTATAATTAGCCACATGCACGGTAATATCTACCGATTGTCCATCTACCGCTGCAAATCCAACATAAGGAGCATTGCCCTGCTTGCCTTTGTCGGCAGAAACAGAGGGAATACCACTCGCTCCTACCTCTGCTCCGTCAATCCATACTCGGCTGGAACTCCGAATGTTTTGCATATAGATGCCGTACAGATTTTCCGCTTTTTCAGGCAACAGGATACGAATATGATAGGTTCCATATCCGGTCGCCTGTCCCTCAGGCATCCACTGATTCCATCTACCAGGCACATCCACAATCTTGGTAGAATATCCCGTTTCCATCCCCAATTCTGAAGAACTCTGATGATTTACCCAATCCTTATCTTGCAATTCATGAAAGGCTGAAGGTTGCACAAGCTGGTTGGGGTAAAATTCCCACTCCCCTCCCAGCTGTACAGGGCCTTCCTTTTCGGGATGCCAATTACGCAAATTTATAACGCCGTTATGAGCTTTCCAATGACTGTTTCCAGATAATACACCCGACACCAACGGATACACCGGCAACGCAACCGCAAGCAGAAGTATAATAAAAAATAAAACACCCTGTTTTTTCATAAATCCCCCGCTCTTTTCAATATCGTCTATCTTTTAGTATCGGTTATTCTAACCAGCTGTATTAGAAGCGCCCCCCATGCAAAAAGGGACGCCCGCCGCAGACAAAAATCTGTGCGGAATCGTCCCCTTCTATACATCCTTTACTTCCTTTATTTCCCTTATTAAGGAATCATGCCTTCATCATTACCACCGCCAGGAATCGAGCCTGAATCGTCTCCGCTGTTATCGCTTGGTGGCGTTGCTCCACCACTACTGTCGCCGCTTCCTGTTCCGCTGCTATCGCTTGTTGGTGTTGCTCCACCACTACTGTCACTGCTTCCTGTTCCGCTACTATCGCTTGGCGGCGTTGCTCCACCACTACTGTCGCCGCTTCCTGTTCCGCTGCTATCGCTTGGCGGTGTTGCTCCACCACTACTGTCACTGCTTCCTGTTCCGCTGCTATCGCTTGGCGGTGTTGCTCCACCACTGCTGTCGCTGCTTCCTGTTCCGCTGTTTTGTTGCTGGCTGGCTACAAAATCTTTATACTCCTGAATCGCATCTTCCAGATTCATATAATTTTTCTTAATTTCCGGCATAGGATAATACTGGTCCAGACGATTGAATGCATCCACTACTCTGTGAAAGTAGACCGTCGTAGGATCTGTACCATTTGCTGTGAGCAGATTGTTCGCAATGGTCTTGAGCTCATTGATATCCTGATCAGTTACTATCCATTTGGATTGGTAGTTCGCAAACGCTGTAATCAAATCCGTGTTAGCCTGGTCTACCTGCAGCTGTGTGCTATCCGGATTATTAAGCACAAGGCTTGCCTGATTAATTGACCCTTGAAGTTCTTCGTTATCTTGTTCGGTATAATGACGGCCGAACGTCTGAACTTCATTATTAGCTAAATTTATGTTGTAATTCAACAACGTGGTATCCACCGCTATTGGTACGGCATACTGGCTCTGTACCTGTTGCAACTCCTCGTATACAGGAACAACGTCTTGTAATTCAAAGCTGGACAAACCCAAGAAGATGGAGGCATGCTCTGATGCAGAAGACAAGGCTTGCTGGGCTTCAGCGCTTAATGCGCCTGAATTTTGCACCAAAATTCCATTGATCGATGCCTGCATTTCAATGATTTCGGCTCTCAATTGTAGTCTTTTCTCGTTATATTTTTCAATATAGGTCCCTTTAGCCTGACTTAATTGATTATAAGAGATCACCAATTGCTCCTCAGGAGTAAACGGCATAATGAGTGCAAAGTTGGCTTGTGCTGTTTGTTGCTCTAAAGACAGCATTTCCGTATTCAAGTAATTACGAGCTACAGGGTTAGACAGCAGTTTTAGATGAATGTCTTGAACCAGCTGCTGCAGTTTTTCCCGAATTGTAGCAGGCACTGGAGCAGTGAATTCCGCAAGTCTTTGACTCAGCTCCATGTTCAAGGTCAATACGTCCTGCTGCGTCATAGCGGTGTGCATCTTCTCTGTATATTCCTGAATGAGGTTGCCCAGTTCAACATTTTGAGAGCCACTCTGATCGTAGATAACCTGCGCTTCTTGTAAAGTATTTTTAAGCACTGAAAAGTCTGCTGCTTGCAATGCCAGAAATGCTTCTGTCGTATCTTTTATTTTTCGTGTCCATTCGTCCAACTGCTCAGTTGTAGCTAATGGGTTCACATATACACTTAATCCTTCCCTCACTAAGGACTTGTAACGCGCTTTGTCAGTTTTCATATTCTCCACACGATCCGTTACATCGAGAAAATGCAGATAGGTATCTCTGAGTTTTACTGATGCATTGTAGACTTCAATTACTCGACGCAAGCTTACTACTTCCCGATCCACAATATTTTGAGGAGCATTCCCTTCCAACACATTGTTGCCAAATTGAATAGCTTGACTTAGTGATTCATCCCAAAGAGGCGGGAATTCGTCGCCAACCATTCGGTTTTGTTCAAGGGTAGTCGAAGCTACCTGAATCAGTCTAGTTAATTCCTGTGTCCCAATCACTGGTTTTGTGGCTGAGGCTGTGTACACAGAAACATCCTGCTTCAATGTGCTGAGCGCTTGATCTACCTCTGCCTGTGTAGCTGCTGTATTGTTCAGTACCAGCATAGCTTGATTGATTGCTATGGACAGGCTTTCCTTCGCTGCGGCCGTGTAAAGCGCCTGATCCGTTCCACCCTCACCTGCACGCTCCAGTAGTTCTTTGGCTGCATGGACTTCTGTCTCCAGCTGACTGCGGTCTACGCTGATAATGTCACTATCGTGTTTTTTCTTATCTTTGCTATCTGTGTCCGTGACAACCGATCCAGCAGAGGATGAGTTCTTCGTACCATTTACGAGACTAACAGCTTCTTTCATCGCATCATAGTTAATGATAACATCCTGCGGCTGTTTTTGTTCCGGCAGGTTAAGCTGGTTGATTGTAGCTCCCTTAGCCAGCGTAATAAAAGGAACGCCCACATATTGTGATGCATCCAGCAAACCAATACTACCGCTAACCAACAGCTTGCCCAGTCCCTGTTGCAAAGAAACGCGGCTAATCGCGGCATTTCCTTCGGTCACGATCGATGCATCATCTTTCAGCGTCAGGTTGTCAATCTTCGTTGTCCCGGTTGCTGTCAGCTTGGCATCCTTAGAGCCCAGCTCCACACCGGACCATGCCGTATTTTCTAAAATGGCCGATACAGGCTGATTCCCTGTACCTTTGATTTCCAATACCCCTGTGGAGGACATGTTCTTCAAGGTTACCGAGCCATTAACGATCAGGCGCCCCTCAAAAGACACACCCTTGCCATCAAAAACGCCACCGTCTGCGTTAATTTCCAGCTTATTCACACCTGTCAGCGTACGCAAGTTACGGTTAAGGTCGAATTTCGCCCCTTTTAATACAGCTTTGTTATTTTCACCGAACAAACCTTGCAAAGACCCTTCCAACTGGTAAGGGATATTTCCGATGCGAACGGTATTGCCCTCTGATTTCACTTCTCCTACCGGATGATCCAGCAGGCTGACGAATACTTCTGCACCACTCTCCCGGTTCAATGGATTTTTCAAATCCGTTGCAGAAGCATCCTCTGATAACAGACCGTAAGAGCGGGCAACCTGAACTGCATTTTGCTGTGCATTCGCTGTGCTGGCATCCTGTAAGTCCATTGCACGTACTAGCGATACGATCAGTTCTTCCTTGGTAATGGCATCCCCCGGACGGAACAGTTCCCCGTTGCCTGTCATATACCCGGCTGCACGTACAGCCTCAATATAGGGAGCGCCCCATGCATCGGACGATACATCCATAAAAGAAGTTTGCGGCTGATTGTTAACTTCCAACTGGAACAGACTGCACAAAATTTTAGCCGCCTCTGCGCGGGTCAAATTCTTTTGCGCCATAAAATCGCCCTGCTTACCGCCTGTCATCAAACCCAAGGTGCGAGCTTGTGCTACAAATCCAGTTTCGCTTTGCGTATCTGCTGTTGCTGCATAAGCAGTCTGGGCGCCGCCCATCCAAGGCAGAGATACGATTGAGCCTGAAGCAATACCTAATACCATCGCAGATGCAATCCATTTATTTCGTTTTACAAGTTTCAACATTTCCACTCCTAGACGCTATTTATTGGCATATATCCTGCTTTATCAAAGTCTTTAGTCATGTTTAGTTCTACGGATTATGCAACCAAGGAACTATGCTAAGAGAATTATACGAAGTCCCACTGAACCAATTCTGAACAATAAGACCTATATGATGGCATCACGCAACAAAATCGCTTGACTTGGAGTGAACTCCAAATGTAATAATATCCGGTGTAAGTAGCTGGAGTAGACTACATTTGAAGAAAACAATATCTAGGAAAGCGAGGTATAATTAAATGGACTATGTGAAACTTGGAAATACCGGTTTGGATGTATCCCGGCTTTGTCTTGGGTGTATGGGCTTTGGGGTTGCAGAACGGTGGATTCACCCATGGATACTAGATGAAGAGCGCAGTCGTCCAATTATAAAAAATGCCCTGGAGCTAGGTATTAATTTTTTTGATACCGCGAATGTATATTCAGATGGAACTAGCGAAGAAATTGTTGGACGGGCTTTAAAGGATTATGCGAATCGAGATGAAATTGTCCTCGCGACAAAGGTTCATTTCCGTATGCATCAAGGCCCGAATGGTGCGGGACTTTCCCGAAAGGCTATCATGAGTGAAATAGATAAGAGCCTTAAGCGACTGGGGACAGATTATGTGGATCTGTACCAAATCCATCGCTGGGATTACAATACCCCTATTGAAGAGACGATGGAAGCATTACATGATGTTGTGAAGGCTGGGAAGGCAAGATATATTGGTGCTTCTGCCATGTACGCATGGCAGTTTCTGAAGGCGTTACATGTTGCTGAAAAGAATGGATGGACCCGATTTGTATCAATGCAGAATCATTTAAATCTCTTATATCGTGAAGAGGAAAGAGAGATGCTGCCGCTTTGTAAAGAAGAAAAAATCGGTGTGATTCCATACAGCCCGCTTGCAGGTGGAAGATTGACGCGTGATGTGCAGGAAACAACACATCGTTCCGAAACCGATCAGGTTGCGAAATCTAAATACGATGCGACTGCCGATACCGATCGATTGATCGTGGAGCAGGTTGCGGCCATCGCAGAAAAACGTGGAGTTCCTCGCGTTCAAATCGCACTTGCCTGGTTGCTACAGAAAGAACCGGTAACAGCTCCCATTATCGGTGCTACGAAAACGTCTCATCTCGAAGATGCAGTAGCTGCTCTTTCGATTACGTTAACACCTGAAGAAATTGCATTGCTGGAAGAGCCATATGTTCCTCATCCGGTAGTTGGCGCTCAGTAAATATGGATGAAATGACAGTTTCGAAATAAGAAACGACAAGAACGCCCTATCCATTTACATAGGGCGTTTCTTGATCAGAAATCAGGAGGTGAAGTCAACATGTTGATCGCAGAAGTAAGCAAAAAATTCGAACTATCTCAGGATACACTCCGCTATTATGAACGCATCGGACTTATTCCGCGTGTGAACCGTAATAAAAGTGGAATCAGGGATTACACGGAAGAAGACTGCAGATGGGTTGAATATATCAAATGCATGCGAGGCGTAGGGCTTCCCATTGAAATTTTGATTGAGTACGTTAGGTTGTTCCAGCAGGGTGATGAAACGATAAATGCTAGAAAAGAACTCCTAATGGAGCAGCGTAAGCAGCTCATTGCAAAAATGGAAGATATGAACAACGTATTGGAACGCATGGATTATAAAATTACAAGCTATGAACAGACAATAGGTAAAAAAGAAAAACATCTAATTTAACCCCTACGTGCTTTGCGGGAGAGCAGGTTTCCCAAGGACTGAACACCTTGAACAAACAAGACTAGAATGATGACGGTAATCAGCATAACCAGCGTATCAAAACGTTGATAGCCATACGCGATCGCCAGATCGCCAATTCCGCCTCCACCGACCGCACCAGCCATAGCAGTAGCACCAATCAGACCAATAGATGCTGTCGTTAACGACAAAATCAGAGAACTGAATGCCTCAGGAAGCAAAAAGTATCGAATGACCTGGAATGGAGTCGCCCCCATCGCATCTGCTGCCTCCAGTATCCCCGGATTCACCTCCAACAGCGAGTTTTCGACCAGCCTGCCGATATATGGCGCAATATATACAATCAAGGGGACAATTGCCGCACTGGTCCCAATGGATGTATTCACAATCAGACGGGTTAACGGAATGATCGCAATCAGCAAGATAATAAACGGTAAGGAACGAACAATATTAATAATCGGATTCAAAATATTATGCAGCCATTTGTTCTCCAGAATTCCACCCGGACGAGTGATGACGAGTAAAATACCGATAGGGATACCGATCAGGGCACCAATGAATAATGATATGCTGACCATGAGCACGGATTCATACAAAGCTTCCCACAGTTGATCCCAGGTGATCGTAGTTCCTGTAATCATCATAGACTCTCTACCTCCTGAATATGGACTCCTTTGCTCTTGAGAAAATCAACAGCCTGCTGAACGGCATGCTGTCCGCCGCGCAGTTGGATCGTCATATAGCCAATTGTCGTTTCTTGAATCTCCGTCATGTTGGCAAACAAAATGTTCACGTGGATATCATGCTGCCGAATCAATTCATGAACCACCGGATCAGAAGCAACCTGCCCTATAAATTCCAGCTTGTATATTCGCTGCGATTCTTGCTGTTCGAACGTTTGCAGCACACTCTCGGGTACCGTATCGTGAATGACCGTGCGTACAAAGCTCTGTGTCGTTGGGTGCTGCGGCTGCCCGAATACCTCCAGGACATTGCCCTGCTCTATGATTTCCCCCTTTTCCATTACGGCTACCTTATTGCAAATTCGCTGAATCACCGACATCTCATGGGTAATGATCAAAATGGTGATCTTGTATTCCTTATTGATTTTGCGAAGCAAGTCGAGAATAGACTGTGTGGTCTGCGGATCAAGTGCCGAGGTTGCCTCATCACAGAGCAAAATGGACGGGTTGCTCGCAAGCGCCCGTGCAATCCCTACACGCTGCTTTTGTCCGCCGGAAAGCTCGTTGGGATAGCTATTCGCCTTGTCGGACAATCCTATGAACGCCAAGAGCTCTTTTACACGCCCCTCTATTTCCCGTTTGTTGCGCTTAAGCAGCACCAACGGAATTGCAATGTTGTCGAACACTGTTTTCGATTCCAGCAGATTAAAATGCTGAAAAATCATTCCGATCTTCTTCCTTACCTTCCGAAGCCCAGAGGTCGAGTAGGTATTTAACTGTTCCCCCTCAACAAGAACCTCTCCGCTGGTTACCTTCTCCAGACGATTGACCAAACGGATCAGCGTACTTTTCCCTGCGCCACTGAATCCGATAAACCCGAAGATATCTCCTTTATCCACTTTGATATTTATATTTTTTAACGCTTCAATACTTAGGCCTTTTCTCACGTAGGTTTTGGATACATTCCTAAGTTCAATCATGAGTCCTAACTCCTTCCGTTCTCACAAGTATGTAAGATGTTCTGAGCTGATTTCTTTTCTTTGGCATGAACGATCGAATTAAATCCGAGTATTCTAGTAAGTTTTATAAAGTATACTACTTCGATTTAATATTCATGTCAATATGTGTTTTGAG
The DNA here is from genome assembly GCF_038005565.1 of Paenibacillus sp. FSL R10-2748. NCBI lineage: Bacteria > Bacillati > Bacillota > Bacilli > Caryophanales > Paenibacillaceae > Paenibacillus > Paenibacillus sp. FSL R10-2748. Next base: position 69,548 of record NZ_JBBOTK010000005.1, on the reverse strand, counting down.
TCTGGTTAGTCCATGTCCTTGCATAAATCAGCATGGTATTGCAGATGGTATGGAATATGCCGAAGCATACACACCTTACCCGTACGGGACGGAAGCGGAGGAACATAGATGAAGCGAATATTTACCTTGTGGCTATGCGTTGCAGTTATAGGGATGTTGACAGTTACGGCGGAACCCGCATGGGCCAATCAGACTGTCGACGGACAGCCTTATCATTTTGGATTTAAAAAAAGTAAGGGAGGGGAGCTACCTTCTATCGCACAAGAAGGCTTTATGCACCTGATCGAAAGACAAGGTGGCATCTTTCTGGGGGATACGACTAAAAAAGAATTATTTCTCACTTTCGACAACGGCTATGAGAATGGGTATACTCCGAAAGTGCTGGATGTATTGAAGGCCAAAAAGGTCCCAGCCGCCTTCTTTGTGACAGGGCATTTTGTAAAAGACCAGCCTGCTTTGATGCGACGCATGGCAAGTGAGGGTCATATTATCGGAAACCATTCATGGAGCCATCCTGATATGAGCACCATTTCTTCGGCAGAGATCCGGTCTGAGCTGGATCGGGTACGAAATGCATCGGCAGAGCTAACCGGGCAAAAAGAAATGAAATATGTCCGGCCGCCTCGCGGCATTTTTAGTGAAAAAGCATTGGCTTCCTGTCGAGAAGCCGGATATACGAGCGTATTCTGGTCTGTAGCTTACAAGGACTGGGACACAAATATTCAGCAAGGAACGGACTATGCCTATCGTCAAGTCATGCGTCAGCTCCATCCTGGTGCGGTTATTCTGCTTCATTCCGTATCCAAGGACAATGCCGAGGCGCTTGCTTCTATCATCGACGAGGCTCGCAAGCAAGGGTATGAGTTTAAAAGTCTAGACGACCTTAAGGTGAAACATTATCACTAAATAGTAACTGAATTTAATGAGTCGATATCATAATGAGCCCGATCTACACCTGCCCATGGCAGCCAGTGTGAATCGGGCTTTTTAGTTTACGACCAAGGAAGGTAATGGATATAATGACTGTAAGAAATGAATTGGAAAGCACTATTTTTTGGAGGTATATCATGCATTTTGTATTTGATCTGGATGGAACGATTTGCTTTAAGGGTCAGTGTGTGTCGGATAAGATCGCAAGCTGTCTGGAACAATTGTCCCGATCGGGACATGAAGTCATTTTTGCCTCGGCACGGCCGATTCGCGACATGTTACCCGTACTTCCTAAACGCTTTCACACCTATGCTCTGATTGGTGGCAACGGCTCTATGATCTCCCAACAAGGCAGTATAACTCACGTGGAATCCTTTTTACCAGATGTGAAGAATGCCTTGCTCGCACTACTGGAGGAACACCAAACCACCTACCTGATTGACAGCGAGTGGGATTATGCATATACGGGTGCAGCTGATCATCCTATACTCAACAATGTGGATATCAGCAAGTTGGCGCAAAAGCTGCCTTTGGCTTCCCTGAAATCCATCGTAAAAATGCTCATTTTAACTGCTGACGATATGGATGAGCTGGCCGCCAAGCTTTCGCCGCTCGGCGTGGTCATCCATCAACACCGTAATGAACAAGTGCTGGACATCAGCCCGCAAAATATCCATAAATGGAACGCACTTCAGAAGCTTGGTGTGCAGCCCCGTCAATTTATCGCCTTCGGCAATGATGCGAATGATATACCGATGTTCAGGGAGGCACACCATGCTGTCATGATTCATCAACATGCTGAACTGGCTGCCTTCGCGACTGAATCGATCCCTAATGAGGGGGAAAATCAAGAAGACCTGATTATCGCCAAAATACGTGAGTTGGCTGAAACAGTTACCATTTAGCCAAACGCCAAGAAAGGGAAGGTCTCTCTATGAACCTTCCCTTCCTTTTACCATTCTACAGATAGCAACGCCTATTGCACGCTTAGCTTATACACTCGGGCTTCATATGGGCGCAGCTTCAAGGCGTGCAGTTGTTCCCCTTGTACCGGCTCGTAGTTGGACAGCAGCAACTTCGCTTTAGCAACAGGAAAGTCCTCCTCGGGCCAGTGGTACACCGGATCACGATCAAAGAAATTCAAAATGACCAGCAAACGCTCTTCTCCCAGCAAACGAGTGAATACATACAGCTCCGTATCTAGCGGCAACAGCAGCTTGTATTCGCCATAGACTATGACCTCATGTTGTTTGCGCAGAGCAATCAACTTGCGATAATAGTGGAAAATCGAGTCCGGATTATTTCTTTCTGCCTCTGCATTAATGTGCGTGTAGTTATCATTAATCTTCATCCACGGCTCTCCATCGGTAAATCCGGCTGAAGGGCCAGCATTCCATTGCATGGGAGTACGCGCATTATCCCGACTTTTCCGCCAGATCTCCGCCATAATCTGTTCCTCAGACTCACCGATCTTCCGTTGCTGCTCATAATAATTCAATGTTTCCACATCCCGGTAATCATCAATTGACGGGAATGCGATATTCGTCATGCCAATTTCCTCACCTTGATAAATATAAGGCGTACCCTCTAACATATGTGTGAAGGTTGCCAGCATTTTGGCTGACTCTACGCGATATTGTCCATCATTAGCAAATCGCGAGAGGGCCCGCGGCTGATCATGATTGTTCAGATAATTGGCATTCCATCCTTCCTCATGAAGCACTGTCTGCCAGCTGCTCATTATTTTTTTCAGCTCCACCAGTGTCCACGGCTTGGGTTTCCATTTTTCCGTCCCTAGCCCTTGTGCATCAATAAACATGTGTTCAAACTGGAAAACCATATTCAGCTCATGCCGCTGGTCCCCCACATAATCAAGCGCCTGTTCCGGTCCTAAACCAGACGTTTCGCCAACTGTCATTAAGGGATAACGCTCCAGTAATTTTTCATTCAGCATCCGTAGAAGCACATGTACCTGTTCCAGATTGGAAAAGAGCTGATAGGCACGTACCAAGGTTCGTTTGTCAGGATTATCGGCATCCGGCAGTCCCTCCGCTTTGACAATATGGGCAATGGCGTCAAAACGGAAGCCATCGACTCCCTTTTTCAGCCACCATTCCACCATGCGGTAGAGTTCGCTCACCATCTCTTCATTTTCCCAGTTCAGATCTGGCTGATGCTCGGAATATAGATGCATGTAATATTCGTCTGTAAGCTTGTCATATTTCCACACTGAACCGGAAAAATACGATTCCCAGTTGTTCGGATATCCGCCATTTTTGCCTGTTCGCCATATGTAGTAGTCCCGCTTCGGATTATCCTTGGACGAGCGTGACTCCGTAAACCACGGATGCTCATCCGATGTATGGTTTAATACCAAATCCATCATGATTTTGATGCCTCGTTCATGCGCCTGGTGAAGCAGTTCGTCAAAATCCTCCATTGTTCCAAACTCATCCATAATGGCATAATAATCGCTAATATCATATCCGTTATCGTGATTAGGCGATTTATATACCGGACAAATCCAGATTACATCAATACCCAGCTCACACAAATAATCCAGCCTGGACAAAATGCCTCGCAAGTCTCCTTTACCGTCTCCGTCAGAATCCTGAAAACTGATCGGGTAAATCTGATATACAACGGCTTCCTTCCACCATATTTTTCTAGGCATGTTTCCCTCCTGTAGCTTCTCTGTACATCCAATAGCTTATGCTCTTAACATACACGCAATACCTGTCTGCGAATCGTTGGTGTAGGGGAACAAGAGTCTTGTAAGCTTGCTTCGACGCATTAGCAGAGCCGCTATAACCTACGGAGATTTATTTTTAAAAAATATTTTGCAAAACAGGTTGTAAAAGTGGACCTGGCGTTACCTATATTTATGAACTACCCATATACATGTACTCAAAGCAGTGCCACTTTTAAATAAAAGGAGGAATTTACATGAACCATCGCCCCAAGGAGCCAAAGGATCTGATTGTGGAAACTGCTGTGATCCCGCCCAACATCCATGTGGACGTGGAGTCAGCCACTGAGGGGGGAACACGCCGCCTGATGCTTAGCGATAACCCGGAGACGCTTACCCACGTGACGGTACCTACCGAGCAAGCCACCCTGTGGCATGATGTGGTTCGCACGACAACCCGAACTGTCAAGCATCGCATTTTCGGCTGGCATTATAACAAAATCGGCAGCGCTGTTAAACTGGGCATCACCGTAGAGAACAGAAGCGCTGCTAAACTAGAAGTACGTCATATTGAACGTGCCCTTAAGATTGTGCCTGAGGATGGCAACTGGATTATAGATGTCGGGCAGTCTATTGCCAAAAGCTGTTTGGCGGGTACGATGGAACGTCTGAAGCCAGCAGACCGTCATAAATTCGGCAAAGGCACCGCCCTGCTGGAGGAATTTGAGCTGCCCGAAGGATCACTGGCCGGATTCATCTATGACCTCACAGTAGAATTTGCTGAAGGCCACGGTACGCTGGATTATGTGATTCGCACCGTGATCAGCAAGGATACGCAGACGGATCTGCGCCAGATTCATATGGATGCGCTTCCTCCCGTACCTCCACCACAGGCGCATCCACGAGGGGTGTGGTCCTTTTCCGAAACGAATTCGCGGATGCCAGAGTACGTGGTCGGGCAAAGCGCCAACTACCGGGCGTGTGCCACCAAAAAGCTGAACGGCGAGACTCCTGCCGATCTGCTGTTTACCGGGGCACGCAGCGAGCTGGGGCCTGCGCTAGATAATCGCGGACAATTCGGAACCATATACAACGCGACGATTCCCATCGTTAATGACAGTGACGAGGTACGTATCGTACGAATTCATGCCAATCCACGTGGGGGCGCGTTCGCCGGGTCTGTGCGTGTGGATGATCGTGTATATGGTATCCCTCTGCTACGAGATAATACCAAGGTATGCCGATTGGCTGATATCAGCGTCCCTCCCGGCAGATCTAGCTATGATCTCAGCTTCATGGTTGCAGGGAGCGCAACCACACCCTTGGGGCTATACGTCATTACACTATAGCTGTGCTCACGATGACTGAATGAGCGAACGTGGAGCCAAAATTTTCACAGAATATGGTCTGCTCTATAGTAAATGGAGCTGTCCCAAAGCTGGTTTTAAACTTTATTGGACAGTCACGCTTCGTCATTAGTATAAAAAAAGTGCGAGTGCAAGGGTTATTATCCCCCTGTAGCTCGCGCTTTTTGGTTCATGCTCACCCATTTGAGCAGGTTATGGTCAAACGAAGGCACGTAGTCCTCTTCGCCGCCATACCCGGCATCGGCGATGACCATACCCGGTTACCCGGTTTGTGTCAGAATAAATATCGCTCTATTTGAACCGCTGGACCTGCCTCGAAGGCATAATGGTCAACTCTGGAATATTGACATGCTCCGGCTGCTCTAGTGCATAAAGGGCAGCTTCTGCAACATCATCGGGATGCAGCGGCAAAACGCTCGAAGCAAACGCCCGAATTTCCTGCTCGGGATATCCGGCCACCTGCGAAAATTCCGTCGCCACCGCCCCGGGGTGAATCGCAGTTACACGAATTCCTTGCGTACTGGTCTCCAAACGCAATGCAGAGGCTATGGCACTAACGCCGTACTTGGTAGCGCTGTATAGTCCTCCTCCGGCAACCACTTCCTTCGCTGCAATAGAGGAGATAATGACAACATCCCCCTTGGCCTGTTCCCTCATTGGCTGAAGTCCGTACTTCAGTGTCAGGACAAGACCGTGCACATTCGTCTTGTAAAGCTCCTCCCATCTTTCCAGTTCCACTTCTGCCAGCGGGCTTCGATACCCGAAGCCGGCATTGGCAACGATAATGTCAAGCCGCCCCCAGCGTTCAAGAATGGCGTGGACCGCCTGCTGTACGTCTTCAGCTTTTTGGATATCGGCAGGTATTGCCATGACCTCGTACAACTCCTCTTGGTTCAAGTCGCGAACCAATTCATCCAATCGCTCCTGACGGCGTGCCAATACAGCTACATACGCGCCTCGCTTTGCCAGTTTTTTTGCAATTGATGCCCCAATGCCGCTGCTTGCGCCTGTTACCAAAGCTACTTTCCCGGCCAGGCTTTCCTTCGCTTTCCAGGATAATCTCAATTCATCCAATATCATATTATACCCTCCCCAAGCTTATTTGGTTAAAAGCACACGATGAACACCCTGGCTGCCTCCAGGAGCTGTACCTATATATAAATATCCGTCATGGTTTACAGCCGTGGTTACCCCATAAAGCGAGCCTTCAGGATCATGCCAGCTTCCGATGAGTTTACCCTGCGGATTAAGCTCTATAGCAAGCCCATGCTTCACAGGTGCGCTTGCACCGCTGAGCAGCGATTGAGGCAATTTGGCCATCATTCCAGCCAGCCACGGGCTTCCATGCATCTGATCTACAAAGGGAATACGTGTTGTGAAGAGACCGACCCAGAAATGGCCTTGATCATCACGCGTAATGTTATCCGGAAAACCGGCGAGATTATCCGCAAAAATATCCGAAGTTCCCTTCTTCGGCCCTTTGAGCCAATATCGGGTCAATTGGTAGTGATACGACTCTGCCACAAGCACAAAATCTTCGTCCGCAGACAAGGCAACCCCGTTCGCAAAATAAAGGCCTTCCAACAGAACTGTCGTCTGCTTGGTCGCCGGATCATATTTCAGCAAACGTCCATGTGGCTTGTTCTCGGCGATTTCTTTGAAGACTACACTGCCATAATTGGAGGTGTCAGAAAAATAAATGGTACCATCTTTGGCAATATCCAGCTCGTTGGCCAAATAGATCGGTGTGCCGTCGACTTGATTGGCCAACACCGTCACGTTTCCGGAAGGATCTACCGACAGCAGCCCCTTCTTAACATCCGTAACGATCAGATTTCCACTTGCGTCAAACATAAGTCCATTGGGCGTTCCTTTGGTATCTGCATATAGCTGGGCCTTTTGCGGATTGCCCTTTGTATCAAAGGCAACCTTATAAATTTTCCCGTCGGAGTCTCCCGTATATAAATTTCCTTCCTTGTCAAAGGTGATAAATTCCGGAAACTTAGGGGCAATTGTAACAAGCTCTGCGGAGCTGAGTTTGTTGTTTTGTTGCCATGGACCCGCTTGTTCAAAAGAGGGGGGCGAAGATGCAAGCCATTTTGCAGGCTGGACAGGGGAAGGGATGAGCATAAAAATAACCATTCCCAGAAGGATTACCGCCAACAGCGATAATCCGGTTCTGCGTACCCATTTACGCGGTTTCTTAGTCTTTCTTCCTTGAGAATCTTTGACAGATAAATCGGGTTTACTGGGCATTAGAGTGCCTCCTATGTGATGTGAATAATATTTCAGCATTTTGCATAATTCGATTCCCAACGCTCGAAAGTACACTATATAGACGAACTAAACCGTTTCGATCTATATATTGCTGATTTGAAATCGCTCTTGGGATTTATGCAAAATGCTCATTTATATTTGAACGACGATTTTACCGAAATACTGTTTTCCTTCAGCCAAAAGTGCGAAGGCTTCGCCGATTCGGCTGAGCGGGAATACCCGGTCAATGACAGGATGTAAACGATGGCGGGAAATGGCACGATTCATGTTTTCGAAATGTTCCCGGTTACCGACTTGGCTGCCGCGAATCGTCGCAGCCTTCTGCAAAATGCTGGTGACATCAAACTCAGGAATAGTCAAGCCCGATAAGAAGCCGACCATGTTCACAGTCCCTCCGGTACGAAGTGCATTGATGGATTGCGCCATTGTTGCCGCTCCCCCTACATCCAGGACATGGTCGACTCCGCCGTCTGTCAGCTCCAGAACCACCTTATCCCACTCGGGAACTTCCGAATAGTTGATTGTCTGCCATGCGCCGAGATCCTTTGCCCGTTCCAGCTTGTCATTGCTGCTCGATGTGATAATTACCCTTGCTCCCGCCATCAGAGAGAATTGAAGCCCAAAGATGGAAACACCGCCTGTTCCTTGCAAGAGCACCGTATCCCCCGCTCGCAGCCCACCGGATTCCATCAGCATGCTCCATGCGGTTAATGCTGCAATCGGCAAGGTGGAAGCCTCCTCCCAAGAAAGGTGATCCGGAATGGCGACGACCCCATCTTCATGCAGAACGATATATTCAGACGCCACTCCACTGAGCGGGCCTCCCAGACTGTCCTTTAAGACCTCCGCTCTCGTGCTCCCGCCAATGAATTTCTGTTGTAAATTTGCCGCTACCCTTTGTCCAATCTGAAATTTTGTCACCCCTTCGCCCACAGCTACAATTTCACCCGCTCCATCGGATAACGGAATGAAGGGAAATTGAATGCCGATCGGCATTAGCCCGTTGATAATCACCAAATCCCGGTAATTCAGGGACGCTGCCCTTATGCGGATCAGAACTTCCAGCCGTCCCGGCACCGGTATGTCAAGTTCCGTCAAGGTTAACTCTTCAAAGCCAAAACCGTCTTTCAGTTGCACTGCTTTCATTTTGGTTGTCCTCCCTGTAATGTTAAACTTTTTACCTAGTATGGATACGGTGTATTACGAAAGAAACACTGTTTCTTATACAATACACTGTATCCAATTGTCTTCAAGACGTCAATCTTTACTTTAAAAATAAAAACGGTCGTAAACTGCCTCCGGGCTTTTAACGTTCCTTACCAAGTAAAATTGGAGACTAAGTGGCTTCGCTTGTCCAGAACTTACTCAGGTGGGCAAGCAGACCAAAAAACGCGAGTTGCAGGGGTGAAATAACCTCTGCAACTCGCGTTTTTTACATTAATGGTGATAAAGCGCTGTCCAATAGAATTGGAATTTGCTTATGCCACAGCCTTATTTAAGCTCCAATTTTTATAAACTACGTCTACTTAAATTTGTTCCTGACTATATTACGCTACTAAGCATAAAATTGGAGGGCGGACCAGGCTCCGGCTTGCCAAACAAATAACCCTGAGCCAGTGACACACCTGCTTCACGACAAAATTCAAAATCCTCCATCTGCTCTACGCCTTCAGCCAACACTTGGCCTCCAAAACGAAAAGCCGATTCTACAATCCCTGTAATTTGCCGCTTCTGATCACTGTTACTATGACAGCCGTCAATTATACTGCGGTCAATTTTAACATAATCCGGCTGAAGGCAATTCATAAGCTCTGTCGTAGAATAACCTGCCCCCACATCGTCCAGGGCTACCGAAACTCCTCGATTGCGATATTGATCAAAGATATGATGCAAAAAATTAAGGTCGTCTATCTCTTCCGTTTCTACGACCTCAAATACAAAATCCTTCGTACTCATGGATAACCGATCAATCGTCTCAAAGGTGTGATTCAAGCAATAAGCCGGATTATAAATGGTGGAAGGGAGAAAGTTAATAAAACGTTTAATTCCCGCCGGAAGGCATGTTGCACTTTTTTCAATAGCGGAAATACGAGCCGAGCGATCCAGATGAGCATGCAAGCCAGCTTCACGGGCGATTTCAAACAGCCGGAAAGGCTGAAAAGGTCTCTCTGCATGTGACGGACGCAGCAAAAACTCAAACCCGATAATATCCAGCTTGTGGTCAACAATAGGCTGCATATGGCTGGAAAAACTTTGATCCTTAATAATACTCACGATATCTGGATGTTGCAGTCTGGCTTGCAATTGACTAAATAGAAGCCAGTCCTCATATCCTTCGATATAATGCAAGCCCGTTACCACAACTTGCATATGGTTCAGGTATTCCTGCGGCAGACGAGCCAGTCCGTTAACCAGCTGTTCCAGCTCTGAACGGCTGTCAAAGCGAAACTCTATGCTGCCCTCACGCCCATGTTCCTGCTTCAGTTGTTCCGATAGCATACCCAAACCATCTAATGCTGGAGTAAGCGACACCCTGGAATGCCTAATTCTGAGCAATCCTTGATCCTTAATAGGTAATATGATGCTGCAATTGCTGCATGTCATAATGGTCCTCCTCGGAACAATTTTCCGGTTTTTTCACCATTATATCACAAATAACTAGAACAAAAGCACTATATAATTACGTGTTTTTACAAAAAAGTAGCTTATTCTTAACGACAACTTAGGACTTAAGTACATATTCGACAAAAATCAGAAAACTTTTTGCAATCATGATAAATTCGGGGCTGTTGTTTTTGGCATCAAAAAAAGCAGCAAATCTCTTGGTTAAAGAGACTTGCTGCTTCATTCTGATATTGAGTGGAAACTAAAATCCGAAGTTATTTGGACGCCTTCGGCTTCGTTGTTTTAGCTGGTTTAACAGCTGCAGGTTTGGTCGTTTTAACAGCTGGTTTTGCTGTTGCTTTCGCGGGAGCCACAGCTTCCTTTACAGGAGTGGTTGCTGCACTAGGCTTAGCGCCAGCTTTTAAGCTGTATTTGGCAAAGCCGTCTGCCGCGCTGCTCAAGTATGAAATTTGTTGATTTCCTGCCAGCACGTCTTTGGCATCAGGAGAGGACTCGAAAGTAACCTTTGCCTGACCAAAAGGAGCAATAGACCAATTGCCGTCCGCCGATGGATTAATCGTTCCGTTCGTACGGATATAGTCAATAATGACCTGGCGACTTTCATCCGGTGCTGCCATCACAATTCGTTTGCCATCTGGGTTAGCCAGTTTGGATGAGGAAGCACGATAGTTATTGGTAGCTACGATAAATTTCTGCGCAGGATCAATAGCCTTCCCATTGTATTGCAGATCCTTGATACGATGAGCTGAAGAATCAATAATAGTTCCCTTGGCATCATATCGTGCAGGCTGAGTTACATCAATCTGGTAATTCACACCGTCAATGACATCAAAATTGTAGGTTGGGAAATCTTTGTTGATCAGCGATTGCTCCTCAGTTTGCTTTGGATCAATGCGGTTGAACTGACCTGCAGACCACTCCAGCCATTCCTGAATTTCAGCACCGGTCACTTCTACAGCATGAACCGTGTTCGGATACACATACAGGTCGGACACGTTTTTAATCGCTATCGTACCTTCAGGAATGTTGGTGTAATACTCGGCTCCGTTTCGACCACCGGCCTTGAATGGAGCGCCTGCCGACAATACGGGAAGATTTTCGTATTCGGTCCCTTTAAGATGGTTTTGAACATACCATTTCTGTGCATTCGTCACAATTTGAATGGAAGGGTCATCCTGCACTAATGCAAAATAACTGTTAATCGGTGCAGTCGTTGTTCCAACAGGTTGGCGAACATAATCCAGCGTTCCTTGATGCTCTTCCTTGATCGAATCTGTCAGTTTGTAGTCAGGAGTAAACTGCACAGCCTGGTTAGTGGTACTCACAACCGGACGTACTTCAGACTGAGAGTTAGTTACGTTCCACTCGCGGTTTCTCTTTTCCAGGCTCAGGTCAATAATACCCAGATCCTTGCCCCATGAGGAAGCTTCCACAGCCGGTACGCCGTTAATGGTTCCTTTATCTAGATCTACACCCTTCATTTCTTTAAAATCAGGGCCGGGGAAAGATTTATGAGCATGCCCAAACAGAATAGCGTTAATTCCGTCCACCTGGCTTAAATATTTAACGGCATTCTCCATCATTGGCGTTTGCGGCACATCCTCATAACCTGTGTGCGCAAGCACGACAATAATGTCAGCACCTTCCGTCTTCATTTGAGGAATAAACTTTTTCGCCGTTTCCACAATATCCTTCGTAACGACTTTATCCTTCAAATTGGCTTCATCCCACTGCATAATTTGTGGTGTGACCAAACCGATGACGCCCACTCTAAGGATGTGCTCTTGGCCCTTCTCGTCCGTTACCGTTTTATCAAGAATTCGATAAGGGGTAAAATAATTTTTAGTAGCTTGCCCCCCCTTGTCAACATAAACATTCGCATTTACGTAAGGAAAATCGGCTCCCTTGAGCGATTTCTCCAGAAAATCGAGACCGTAGTTGAATTCGTGGTTACCCACTGTCGCCGCATCATAGCCCATCAAGTTCATCATCTTGTAGACTGGATGGACACCGCCTTCTTTTTCATAGGTTTTGTTTCTGGCCATATAATCGCCTAATGGATTGCCCTGTAACAAATCACCGTTATCGAACAGCATGCTGTTTCTTGTTTCACTACGCGCCTGTTGGATCAAACCAGCTGTGCTAATCAAGCCATATTCGTTGGTTTCTTTGTCTGAATAGTAATCATAGTTCATCAGCGACGCATGAATATCCGTTGTTTCCATGATCCGCAAATTCACCGTAGCGCTATCGCGAGAATCGCTAGCTGCCCAGGATGGAGCGGCCGAAAACACCAGCATGCTACAAGCCACAACTGCTGCTGTAAACCCTTTAAACCAATTTTTACGAAATAACAAAATATACCCCTCCTCATTAAGGTGTATGCCTCATATACATACTTTTGCACATATATGTAAGCCATGAACCCACCATTTCTATTTTAATCCAACGCCAGATAAAAGAGTAGTCATTTACTTAAATTATTTATGAAAAAATAATTAATTTTCTCAAAAAATAAAAAGCCAGCAAACCTCCTAAAAAACTCGGAGATTCACCGGCTTATCCATTTATATTCGTATTACTTCTTCCAAACCTGGCGCTCAGATTGCTGACCCACATACTCAATGCGTGTCGGATTCACGTCCAGAATGACATAATCGGGATCATCCGGTCCGGAAAACCATTCCTTCAAGGAATCGTTCCACACTTGTTTGCGCAGCCCCTCATCAGCTGTGATCTGGACGGTAGCCTCCACTTCTACGACTTCCTTCGTACCGCCAACTTCATAACCCAGCAGCAGATAAGCATTCGGATTGTCCTTTAGCTCCTCTACTTTATGCGTTTTGCGATCTGTCGCCAGATGAATGTTCATTCCATCGTTAAAAAGGGCCATATAGCGTACTTTCGGTTTGCCACCCTCTACCGTACCTAACGAGCAAAATTTGTTGTTATCCAAAGCCTTCACAATGGCTTGTTCCAGTTGGTTGCGATCCAATGTTTCCGTTTTACCCACAGTACAACAACTCCTTTTCACGAATTAGAATTCTCTACGGCCACGCCATTGGGCACCAGCCCATCTGAACCTACTTGCGTAGCTGTTCTGAAAATAACATGACCGGATCGAATCGAATTGATTCATGCTCATTTTCAGATCAAAGCTCACAGTAAAAGTGTACCCTGTCGTTCGGCAAATGAACCGTCACCTCTCCCTTCATGCTGGACAGACCCGCATTCAAGGCATATAATCGTCGTAGTAAACCCGAATAAATGAACCCATTAAACCATACAATGCCAGGGGTGCTGGAATCGGCCGGCTGAGAGTGTGTCCCAAGACACTGACCCTTACAACCTGATCTGGGTAATGCCAGCGTAGGAATGCTTAAGCAAGATGTGCCTTTTTTACATAGGACCATCCCTTACTTTGGTATATACAAGCGCAAGCGTCCCGGAAACTCGGGGCGCTTTTTTTGTTGAAGATTAAGTTGTTGGAAAGATCGCATCCGGCAGATGTTATTTTTAGAAAATGGGTAACTTAAGCTGTCTGATTGGACGGATAACGGGTAATTAAAGGAGAGAACACAACGATGAAGCGCATGAAAATATTAAGCCTGGGACTGATCAGTCTGTGGCTCATGGCCCTGACCCTGACCGCTTGCGGTGGAAGTCCCCCCACATCCCAAGAAGCGGCTCCCGCTACCGACACTCAAACGTCTACTCCGGCAAAGGGGCTCAAAGATGTTAAAGTCGTGCTCGACTGGACACCCAATACGAATCATACGGGACTCTATGTCGCTAAGGACAAAGGATTTTACGAAAAAGCGGGTTTGAATGTCCAAATTGTTCAACCTGGTTCAGGCGGAGCTGATCAAATGGTTGCTTCTAATGCTGCACCTTTTGGTATCAGCTACCAAGAAGGCGTCACACAGGCTCGTACGCAAGGCGTGCCGCTTGTATCCATCGCTGCGGTGATTCAGCATAATACCTCAGGCTTCGCAGCCCCGGTAGATCGTGGAATTAAGAGCCCGAAAGATTTTGAAGGTAAAAAATACGGCGGTTGGGGCTCTCCCGTAGAAGAAGCGGTCATGAAATCCATCATGGATTCAGACAAAGGCGATGTGAGCAAAGTGAAGATCATCAACATGGGCAATGCAGACTATTTTACAGCCGTGAAGCGGGATATCGACTTTGCCTGGATTTTCTACGCATGGACCGGAATCGAGGCCCAGCTTCGAGGTGAGCCATTGGATATGCTGTATGTAAAAGATTATTCCAAAAGCCTCGATTACTATACACCTGTAATTGTGAGCAACGAACAGACAATAAAAAATGATCCCGAGCTGGTCAAAGCGTTCATGGACGCTACCGCACAAGGCTATGAATACACTATCGCTCATCCGGAAGAAGCCGCAGACATCTTAAGCAAAGCTGTACCGGAGCTGGATAAAAAACTGGTACTTGCCAGCCAAAAATGGCTAAGCCCGCGTTATCAGGACGATGCCGCGCAATGGGGTGTGCAAAAAGCGGAGGTATGGCAAAACTATTCGGACTGGATGTACGAACGCAAGCTGCTCAGCAAGCCTTTGGAAGTCGATAAAGCCTTCACAAACGGTTTCCTGCCCAAGCGTTGATCATTTGTTAAAACGCTAAATAAGACTGATCTAGAGAAGTGAACAAAGCGCCACTACGCAGTCGGATGGTGCTTCCCATCGCTGCTGTACCCAGATTTCTTTTATGAATATCCAGAGGTTGAAATCTGGGTACAAAGGCGAACGCTAACGCTTGTACAGCACCATTCCGCCCACTTCGTTCTCGTTCTACTTGGTTTATTCTTTAGCTTTTCATATTATCTAAGCGCTAAGTAGGTGCGCTTGTGTGTTAAAAATGCCACACAAACCAGCTTTAAAAATAGGGTGCTTTTAAGGCGGTTGGCAGCGTAGTGGTTCATTTGAATCTGGAGAAGCGAAGCGATCGTAAGATCAAATGAACCGCGAAGCGGTCTCCCCGCCTTAAACCACCATATTTTTTTAATAACACTCCAAATAAAGGACAGGTGAATTTGCATGGCTAACACACTGCTCAGTATTCAAGTAATCCCTAAAACTCCTAATAACGAGGACTCTTACCCGTATGTAGATAAGGCGATTGAGGTCATTCAGCGCTCCGGTGTCAAACATCAGGTGAATCCATTGGATACGACCATGGAGGGCGAGCTCGACGAGTTGCTGAAAGTGGTTAAAGAAATGCACGAAGCTTTGACGGAAGCGGGCAGTCCCAGCGTCATTTCACAGATCAAAATCGCACATAACCCACAAGGCATCAGCATGAACAAGCTGACCGAGAAATATCGCCCATGAATCCGAAAGGCAAGAACGCATCCTGGTGGAAAAGCGTATGGCCGCCCTTTGTGGCGGTCCTCTTCTTTTTAGCGGCCTGGCAGGGGGCGGTTTCCTATTTGCATGTTGAATCCTGGCTGCTGCCTGCTCCATCCCTCATCGTACAAGAGGGCATAGCCCAGACAGCGCTGCTTGGTGCCCATACATGGGCTACGATTCGTCTGACACTTGCGGGATTCGCGATAGGGACAGCAACGGGACTGTTGATCGCCATCGTTCTTCATACGATTCCTTTTCTCAAATCCGCCCTGTATCCGCTGCTTATCCTGAGCCAAAACATTCCAATCATCGCCCTGGGACCGCTGCTCATGGTGTGGTTTGGTTTTGGGGTGCTGCCCAAGCTGATGGTCATTACCCTAGTATGCTTTTTTCCTGTGGCTGTAGCTGCCATGGACGGGCTGACTCGAACAGACCGTACGATGATGAACTATATGCGGATGTCGGGTGCAAGCCGCATGGCTATTTTTATGAAGCTGGAGCTGCCACATTCCCTGCCGCAAGTCTTTTCTGGCGTTAAAATTGCTGCTACCTATAGTGTGATGGGTGCGATCATTGCGGAATGGATCGGAGCTAGTGAAGGAATTGGATATTATATGCTGCTGCAAAAATCGGCCTATCGCACGGACCTCATTTTTGCCGCCATCGGCATTATTGTTGCACTCAGCTTACTCATGTTTGTGGTTATTTTACTACTGGAGAAATGGCTGGTTCGCTGGAAACCCGATCGAGAGTAGCTTCCTCCTTGAATTACATACAGCAAAGAAAGGACGTGGCGCGTATGAGTCTGCATCCGACTGACTTATCATCATACAACGTGGCTAATGAACAACGAACCGGGGAACAGCAGAGTCCTTCAACCGCTCCTCCTGCTTTGGAATTGGACGGGATCAGCCTCGCCTTCCGCGAAAAGCGAAGCCTACTGCCCGTACTGCAGGATGTATCCCTCACAGTCAAGCCAGGAGAATTCGTTTCCCTCATTGGTCCGTCAGGCAGCGGCAAAAGCACGCTGTTTCACATCATCGGCGGGCTACTCAAACCACAGCAGGGACGTATCCGTATGCACGGACGGGACATGACTGGTGAACGTGGGCATATCAGCTATATGCCGCAGCAGCCCGCCCTTTTCCCGTGGCGTACCACGCTGGACAACGTACTGCTTGGGCAGGAAAATGCTCCACGTAAAAATACAGCAGTACCCCCTCAGTACGCCAGTGAACGCGAGCGTCGCAAAGAAGCCTTGCAATGGCTCGAACAGGTTGGACTTGGTAAATTCGCCAAGGCGTATCCACATACGCTGTCTGGTGGAATGCAACAGCGCGCAGCCTTTCTTCGCGCACTGCTCAGCCCACAGGAATTAATGCTGCTGGATGAGCCGTTCAGCGCACTCGATGCGCTGACACGTGCAGACATGCAGCAATGGTTATTACGGATGTGGGAAAAGAACCGCCGTTCTGTGCTGTTTATTACCCACAGCATTGAAGAAGCGTTGCTGCTCTCCGACCGCATCTATGTGCTGTCGGCGCGACCTGCTTCAGTGGTGCATGTCGTAGATGTCCCTTTTCCCCGCCCGCGTAGGGAAGAAATCACCCTCGATCCGCTCTTTATTGAATGGAAGCGGACCATGACCAGCTGGATGCGCGAGGAAAAACATAAACTGGACGGCGACATGGACAATGCTCAGAGCGTCCACAAGAATATCCCGGAAGATGGATTGAATCGACATGAGTGACGTAAAAGTTCGATGTGCATTGAAATGGAACAGCCAAACAAAGCCAGGCTTGGATTTGACCGCAATTGGACCCGCTCCATTGATCGACGCGCATATTCATGTAGACAGCTACCCGCCCGAACAACAGGAATTATTGCTCGCTTCACTTGCCAATAGCAGCGTCCAAGCCGTGATAGCCGTGTCGATGCATCTGGGCTCCAGCCGAGCCAATCTGCAGTTAGCCAAGCGTTACCCCGGGCTGGTACGACCAGCCTTTGGCTTTCATCCCGAACAGGCTCTTCCACCGCAAGCTGAGCTTGAACTCTTGTTCAACTGGATGGACGAACATGTACAGCAGATGGTCGCCGTGGGTGAAGTCGGCTTGCCCTATTACAATCGGCTGGAAGCCTCACAGAGCGGTTCACCTTTTGACCTCGCTCCCTACATAGTGCTATTGGAGCGCTTTATCCAGTTTGCAAGCAAGCATAACAAGCCCATTGTCCTGCACGCCGTTTATGAGGACGCAGACATCGCCTGTGACCTTTTGGAACGTCATGGCGTCACACAGGCGCATTTTCACTGGTTCAAGGGCTCTGCCGCCACGACCGAACGTATGGCCCGGAACGGCTATTATGTCTCCTTCACACCGGATCTCCTGTACGAAGAAGAGATCCGCAGTTTGGCAAGACAGTATCCGTCTGATCAGATCATGGCAGAGACAGATGGTCCTTGGCCGTTCGAGGGACCTTTTACTGGACAAGAGACACATCCCCGGATGACTGCCGACGTCATTCGTGCGTACAGCAAGCTGACCCATCAAGATGAATCTGCCGTCCGTCAATTATTTTATGAAAATACGAGACGCTTTTACTCACTATCTGATTGATAAAGGCATACCAGCTATTTACTGACTGGAAGGTTTACAACCACAACATGCAGCCAAAGCAAAGAACCTCCTTATTTACGCGGGACTTCATCATGCGTAAATAAGGAGGTTCTTGTATTTTCAAACGTATATAGCTCAAATACTACTTGTATTTTGCAGAGTTTTTTGTCGCCACTCAGCTTTTATTGCTTCAAGAAACCCTTCTGTTCCAAAAATGGCTTCAACTGCAAGCGCGCTGGCTCGGTCAGTCTCGCAGCCATTTGCTCAGACCATGGCGTAGAGCGTTGACCGCCTGTACGTTCCTTCAAATATTCCGCTGATTTGTGATCGTATACCTCTACAGCTTTCATCGTCTGATTTTTGTCGTAACCGTTCATATGCAAAACACCGGACAGTGGAAGACGTGGACGCAAGCCCGTTTCCTGATCCGGTACACCAATACACATACCGAACACTGGATACACCAGCTCTGGCAACCCTAACAACTCAGATACCTCTGCTATTTTAGTACGAATGCCGCCGATGTAGACGATGCCCAGGCCCAGTGATTCAGCGGCTACCGCTGCATTTTGTGCGGCTAACGCGGCATCAATGGTCGCAACCGTATAATTTTCAACGGAACCTTCATAGGAAGGCTGACCTGGCTGATGGTGTAGTGTGACCTGCTTCAGACGGTACAGATCTGCGCACCATACCAGAAACGCGGGGCATTGCTCAACGTAAGCCTGTCCTCCTGCCAACTCGGCCAGTTTTGTTTTTAAAGAAGGCTCGGTAACGGCAATAACGGTATATGCCTGCACATTACTGGACGAGGAAGCCATTTGGCCAGCTGCCACAATAGCTGCGAGCTGCTCGTCGGTAATGGGGTCTGACTTGAATTTTCGCACAGACCGGTGGTTCATCAACAAGGAAATCGTATCATTCATGACTGCTTCACTCCTAATCCATAATATAAGCTCTTTATCTACTTCAAGCTGTGAGTATACGAAGAAGTTCTTGCATGCTTGCTTGGCACTCCTACAAATATTATGGAACTTTCGCGAATGATAAGCAACCTGACGTGATGAAAGTTGAATGGTTTAAAAAAACAAACGCAACAAAAAGCAAGCACGCAGAAAACCAATTGTGCGTACTTGCTCTATACTCTGATAATAACTTTATCTCGCAACAGATGTCCGACAGTACGCTATCCTGCTAATACATCCATACATTTACAGCTTCACCCGTTGGAGACGCAGTGCATTCAGCACGACCGAAACAGAGCTAAATGCCATGGCTGCTCCCGCCAACCATGGGGCAAGGAAGCCCAAAGCGGCAATCGGAATACCGATCACGTTATAACCGAGCGCCCAAAACAGATTTTGCCGTATGTTTGTCATGGTCCGGCGGCTCATTTCGATCGCATCAGGAATGCTGTTCAGGTTGCCACGCATGAGGGTAATATCCGCCGCCTCCATGGCCACATCCGTTCCCGTGCCCATCGCCATCCCAATATTAGCAGTAGCCAGCGCAGGCGCATCGTTAATACCATCCCCAACCATAGCTACGATCATGCCCTGCTCCTGAAGCCGTTTCACTTCTTCAGCCTTTCCTTCAGGCAGCACCTCCGCCAGCACTCGTTCAATTCCAGCCTCGGCGGCAACAGCCCGCGCAGTCCGTTCATTGTCACCCGTAATCATGATCACTTCAATGTTCATCGCGCGCAGACGGGTAACTGCCTCCCGTGACGTTTCTTTAATCGTATCCGCCACGGCCACCAATCCAGCATAGGCACCATCCACAGCAACAAGCATCGCGGTTTTCCCTGCGCTTTCCAGCTCATTCATATGCTGCTCAGCTGAGTCATCTATCGCGATGCCTTCCCTGCTCATCAATCGGCGTGTACCCGCCAATACCTGCTTACCTTCCACATGCGCCTTCACACCATAACCCGGAATATTTTCAAAATCTGTCGGTCCTACTAGCTCAATGCCTCGATCTGCAATCCCCTTTACAATGGCTTCCGCCAGCGGATGCTCCGAGCTTTTTTCTGCCGCACCGAGCAAACGCAGCAAATCCTTTTCAGCCAAGCCGCTTGCTCCAACCATAACATCCGTCAGCTCTGGCTTGCCATTCGTAACTGTACCTGTCTTATCCAATACCACTGCGTTGACTGAACGGGTCATCTCCAAATGCTCGCCGCCCTTGAACAGAATACCGTATTCAGCGGCACGTCCCGATCCTGCCATAATGGACGTTGGAGTAGCCAATCCGAGCGCACAAGGGCAAGCAATGACGAGAACTGCAATCATTTTCTCCAGTGAGCCTGCAAAATCAGTCGGCGTCACAAGGAAAAACCAGACGATAAAGGCCAACACAGCGATAACAACAACAATGGGGACAAAAATACCGGAAATCTGATCCGCAATCCGCTGAATCGGAGCCTTGGAGTTTTGCGCATCTTCCACGACCTTAATAATACGGGCCAACGCCGTATCACCACCCACACGCTCAGCCTGGATACGTAGTACCCCGTTTTTATTGAGCGTCGCCCCTGTAACTGCGGAACCTGCTTCTTTTTCAACCGGAAGACTCTCACCACTTAACATAGATTCGTCCACTGCCGAACGTCCGTCCACGACCACACCATCGACAGGAATTTTCTCGCCAGGTCGTACAATAAAGATATCCTTCACACGTACCTGTTCGATTGGTATATCAAGCTCTTGTTCATCACGTACTACACGTGCCGTCGTTGCCTGTAGACTCATCAGGCTCTTGATCGCCTCGGACGAACGCCCTTTGGCTACCGCTTCGAACCATTTACCAACCAAAATAAGCGTAATTAGCACCGCGCTTGTCTCGTAATACAGCTCTGGCATGGTCATGACAGGCATTCCCGCCATTCCCTCCATGACATCAGACGGACGCAGAGTAAGGTACAAGCTGTAAAAATAAGCCGCAGATGTACCCAGTGCAACTAACACATCCATATTCGAACTGCCGTTACGAAGCGCTTTGTACGCGCCCACATAAAACTGCCAACCAATGACGAACTGAATCGGCGTTGTCAGCACTAGTTGGAACCATGGATTCAAGAACAGTTCTGGCACATAAATCCATGATGTAAAGGAAAAATGAGCCACCATTGCCCACAACAACGGAAATGACAGCACTGCAGACACAATCCACTTCCATTTTTTACGATGGATATCCTTACTGCGCACATCCGCAATATTGTCCTCAGCGCTCTGCGGAATCGCTCCGTAGCCTAGCTGTTCAATCTTGCTCACCAGATCACCAACCGCAATACTCCCCGCTGCATATTCCACATGAGCTGTTTCCATCGCCAAATTTACCGTGGCACCTGTTACACCAGGCATCCGATTCAATCCCTTTTCAATCCGGGTTGCACAGGCCGCGCAAGTCATGCCCGTCACATTCAGATTGGCTTCTTCACTTACAGTTCCAAACCCAAGAGAAGCAATTTTATCGCGAAACTCAGGGATCTCCACCTGCTTGGGATCATAGGATATCGACGCCTGCTCCAAAGCCAAATTCACATTAGCCTGTGCCACACCATCTATTCGATTTAAACCTTTCTCAATACGGCTTGCGCAAGCGGCACAGGACATCCCCGTAATATGAAGCGTTGTCTGCTTGTCACCGTCGGTCGCACGGTTTTCCATGATAACCCTCCTCCTATACCCCAGTGGGGTATATCATATCCAAAAAGAAAAAGCTTCTAATATGGAAGCTTCTCCTTCGAAACAAGTCTGTCACACATAAAGCATCTTCAGCTTAAACAACGTCATAGCCTTGGTCTTCAATGGCTGTTTTCAGAGCTTCAACGTTCAGCTTGGACTCGTCATACTCTACATTCACTTGTTTCGTTTCGAGGCTGACCTTGCCGGTAGCGCCAACTTTCTCCAAAGCCCCTTCTACTGCTTTCACGCAATGATTGCAGCTCATGCCTTCTACGTTCAATGTAACTTGTGCCATTTTCTTTTCCTCCTCAGGGGGTACTTTATGCACCCGATTATGTGTATGGGTATTACTTTTAGCGGATTAGCTTCTTGACCGTAACCAGCAGCTCGTCAATCACTTCCTGCTCTCCTGCCTGCATGCGCTCAATGACACAGCTTTTCATATGCCCTTCCAGCAGCAGCTTGCCGACACCATTCAGCGCGGACTGGACAGCCGCAATCTGGTTCAGTACATCGTCACAGTAGGTATCCTTCTCAATCAAACCCTTAATTCCGCGAACCTGACCTTCAATACGGTTCAACCGGGATACGAGGCTGTTCTTGAACTCTGCCGAATGATGACTTTTTCTAACTGTCTTTTCCCCGTCTGTTCCACAGTGATTCTCATGGACTTCAGTGTGGGAAACAGGTTGCTCCTCAGCCATACATCAGCCTCCTGTGTGGTGTATATATGCATTTATGCATTTGTTATATCCTTATCATAATATACCCCCATGGGGTATGTCAACATTCTAGAAAAATGTCACTTTTTCGCCCTATTTTAAGCCTTCGCGCGTGCTTCCTTAGCAAGTACGACAAAGCTTAATAGCGCTCCAACCTCGGCTATAGCTATAACGACCGCCATCGGTACGGGGGTTGTTCCACTCCCCAAGCCTACTAGCGGTGAAGCGATGGAGCCAAGTAATAGAGGCAACAAACCAAGCATGGCGGACGCACTGCCTGCGGAGCGCTGCTGACTCTGCATTGCCAATGAAGTCGTCGTTGTACTCACAATCCCTACGCAGGAAACGACAAAAAACAGAGGAACTAAAACAGCAAACAATTGGCCTCCGGTAAAGGCTACAGTAAGCAAGCTAATTCCGGCTACAGCCGCAATTACCAGACCCGACAAGAGTAACTGTCGTTCGCTGAAGCGACCCACGAGTCTACCCGTCAACTGCGAAAACAGTACAATCCCCAAACCATTCACTGCAAAAATGATGCTATACGTCTGAGGAGAAACCCCGAAAATATCCTGAAGCACGAATGGTGAGCCAGCGATATACGCGAACATCGCTCCTGTAATCAGCGCCTGTGAGAAGGCATAGCCCATAAAGCGTCGATCGGCAAACAAGTGACCGAGTGTTCCTAGCGTCTGCTTCAAGCCACCGGATGAGCGGCGGTTAGTTGGCAACGTTTCTGGCAAACCCAATACGACGGCAATCAGCATAGCCACGCCGACTACACAAAGCACCATGAATACACCACGCCAGGAAACAAAGTTCAAAATGACACCGCCCAGTACTGGTGCAGCGATGGGTGCCACGCCGTTCACCAGCATAAGTAGTGAGAAAAAACGTGTCAACTCTTTGCCCGAATATAGATCACGGGCTACAGCTCTGGAAATCACGATCCCCGCCGACCCCGTAAGCCCTTGAATAAAGCGAAGCACAATGAGCATACCGATATTCGGCGCAAACACACAGAACAGCGAAGCAGCAGCGTACAGAATGAGCGAGATCACCAGCGGTCCTCTGCGACCCCTTACGTCGCTAAGCGGACCAGCAACGATCTGGCCAACGGCCAGTCCCAACAGACAGGCGGTTAAACTAAGCTGCGCCAGCGAAGTGGTCGTATGCAAATTGTCGGCTAATGTAGGCAGCGACGGCAAATACATATCTATGGACAACGGCCCGAAAGCACTCAATGCACCCAGGACAAAGGCGATCCATAATATTCGCGATTTGGTCATATCTGCGGCAACCATAACAGTATTGGATAACCGGTTCATAATAATAATCATCCTTTTCAAAAAAATATAAATAATTACTTCAATGTATCATGATATCACTCATTTCGTCTGGCTTCGAATAATTACACGCTAATCCGCAATTTTTTTTCAAAACTGCTATATATCAGGCAGGAATTTACCAATTTCAGGTCGAATTATACGGTAACCAAAACAAAAAATTTGTGGAATCTGGAGAATGATAATGGTCTATGATGGAGTGCTACTAGGTCTCATTGTAGGTCTGTTCAGAGGAGGCTGGCGGCAAGGTCTGATCCGTTTCAGTCAAATTCGCCTTATAGCCGGCTGGATGTTCCCCGTGCTGCTGCTGGTACAATTCATTATTTTTTATTTCCAGGAAAAGTGGGCTTGGCTGGCAGCCATTAACGGGTATCTATTTATGGGAGTCTACGTGGTTGGATTGATATTTCTCTGGTTGAACAGACATCATAAGGGATTCAAGCTTATTATAATCGGCGTATTGATGAATTTTATCGTTATGGCGGTGAATGGCGGCAGGATGCCGGTCTCGTTGAGCGCTTCGGAGGTGCTGGGTCCCTATTATACAGATATGCTTAAATCCGGAAGTGTCATCTCGAAACATTACATGATGGATGCGAGCACGCGTCTATCATTGCTTGGTGACATTATTCCTCTCTCCAAGCCCTATCCCCGCACGCAGGTAATTAGTATTGGAGATGTTGTCATGAATTTCGGGATGTTCCTGTTTATCCAAAGCATTATGGTCGTGAAGAGAACTAAGGATAAGCAGCAAGAAACCAATCCCCGCCACGCCTAGTGCACACCTTATTCCAAGGAAGGGAGGGAACCCTATGAAAAACTTGAAATACTCCCGTGTGATTATCAATGCTATTATCGTAGCTTCTGTCATAATTGCTTTGACTTCCGGTTACAAAATCGGGGGCTAGTCACCGATAAGAAAAAAAGGAAGCACAGGCTCAACAAAACAGGCTGGATTCCGGCCTGTTTTTTCATGTGAAATTTTCGATTACAAAATTGTAAATTATCCCATTCACCCCTGGTAGCTTTGACATCAAGATACGACAAGGCAGGAGAAGAAATGATGAGTATAATAAAAAAGCTGCAAGAACGGGTTACCGCGACGGGAATATATGTGTTTTTCATATGTTTGGCAGGCGTGATCGTCCTCCTGTATACGAACCAATGGTCCTTTTTGCACTATACGACAACAGAGTGGGTCACGATCTATTCCCTATTGGGAGCAGTTCTGATTCTGGAGCATTTTACATTCCAGCTACCACCGGCCAGTAACAAGCAGTCCATGGATTCCTCCGTGTATCTGGCTTGTATTTTTGTGCATGGCACCGAAATTGCTATTCTGATTTTGTTGTTAAATGTAATCATTGCCATGTTCCGGCACACAGAGCTGTCCTGGTGGAAGCATACCGTCAATTTTTCCATTTACGCCCTTTCCATTTTCCTGTCTTCAACAGTATTTGAACTAAGCGGCGGAACGCAGGGAGCTTTAAACCAAGATCATTTCGCTTCCTACCTGCTGGCGTTGATTTGCTACTTTGCGGTGAACACCATCACACTGGGCATCTACTTTTATATCGCATACAAAGGGTCCTTCAATGAGCTTAAACAGGCTTTTTTGGCTGAATCCCTGCTCGTATACTTATGTACACTCATTCTGTCTTTGGTATTGACTACACTGATTTATAACAACGGCATTTTAGGACTTTTGCTGTTCCTTGGGCTAAGCATGCTCCTGTCTCACGCATTCAAGCAAATGTTCACGCTGTATCGGGAAATCGAAGAAAAAGCGAACATGGATCGCAGAACAGGGCTATACAATCACAGCTACTTTGAAAATACACTTGAAGCTGAATTGAATATATCCCGATCCGAGAATACTCCTCTCAGTCTGGCGCTGATTGATATTGATGATTTCAAAAAATACAATGATCATTTCGGTCATCTTAAAGGCGATCAGCTACTGGGATTTCTCGGTGAGTTTCTTAAGAAGGAAACCTCCGGCACCCACATCACCGTATCCCGCTACGGTGGAGAAGAATTTACTCTGCTTATGCCCGAGCATACCGCTGAACAAGCATATGAAACAGTCAATGCTATTCGAAAAAGATTAAATGATTCTCGTTATGAGGGTGTTGAAATTTTTCCGCATGGCTGTCTGTCCTTCTCCGCAGGTATTGCACAAAGTCGCATTGACATCTACGACAAGTCACAGCTGGTCGATCTGGCGGATAAAGCCCTGTACTACGCCAAGAAACAGGGCAAAAACATCGTTCATACGCACGGAAGTTTAAATGAAGTGGAGCGCGAGGTCGATCTGGGGCAGGATATTCGCGATCTTGAGCAGCAGCTTAATTTGTTCTTGTACAAGGATATTAACACTTTCAAGCATTCCAAGCGGGTTTTCAGATATGCAGCAGACATGAGCGATGTACTTCAGCTCGGACCGGAGGATAAGCGGCGTTTCATACTAGGTGCCCTCATTCATGACATTGGTAAACTGGAGATTCCCTGGAATATCCTCAATAAAAAAGAGAAACTGTCCGGTGAGGAATGGCAGATGGTGCAAGCGCATGTCATGTGGGGCAAACGTATTGTCGAAGCCAACGAACGATTCATAGATTTGGTTCCTTTTGTGGAGCTGCATCATGAACGTTATGACGGAGGAGGCTATCCGTTTGGCTTTAAGGGCGAGCAAATTCCACGTTTATGTCGGATGCTGACGATCATCGACTCTTTTGACGCGATGACAACCGAGCGCCCCTATCAACCCACCAAAACGTTCGAGGAGGCCATTGAAGAACTACGTGCCTGCTCGGGTAGCCAATTCGATCCCAAACTAACGGCTATTTTTATCCATTATATTCAACATAAGCAATCTGCTTTCACGGATCTCATGGAAACAGGGCTCTAGTTCCTTCATAGGCTCTTCCTCTTTGCCCCTAGCGTGGTTGAAATCGTCCTGAATTCAACCACGCTAGGGGTTTTCATATGATTGGCATTTTGTATAATGCTTATTATTTCAAATTTCATATAAATGTCATAATTCGCTCCATCTATTCACGCTATATGCACTATGATTAAGATAGGAAGGGGTTTGTCCGTATAAAATGTTACAAATGGGGATATCCTCGCTTCAAGTAATCGAGAGAAGGTGACTTCACAGGCATGTTGTACCTGTCCAGACCAGCCCGTGTGGCTTGTCTTTTATTGCTGTGTCTCCCCCTTCTGATCCTGTTTCCTCACTCTTCGTGGGCTCATGCATTTGTCATTGAATCCAGTCCGACCGAAAATCAGGTTTTGGACAAGTCGCCTTCTCAGGTGACCATCACCTTCAATGAAGATTTGCAATCTGCCTTCATGTCGATCAAAGTGACCGACGAAACAGGCAAGCGGGTCGACACAGGAAAAGCACAGCTTGACCCGAATCACAAAGCCACCATGGAAATTCAATTGATTCCAGGGATGAAAAATGGAATTTACTCCGTCAATTGGAGAGCTTTATCCGCAGACGGACATCCGGTTAATGGAGTTATTCCATTCCAAGTGGGCAGTGGTTCCAATGCGCCTACCCATCAAGCTACCGCATCTGAAGGCTCAGGGACATCACGAATCGACTTAATCGCTGTCCGTTGGTTTCTTTACATAGGACTATCGCTGCTTTTTGGAGCGATTTGTTTCCGGCTGTTCATCTTACCGAGCATAAGCCAAGACAAGAATCGAAGTGAACAGCATAAGCAAAATCAGCGGCCCTTTGAAACATTGCCCCGCTGGACTAAGCTGCTATGGAGCGGCTACGGCATAACGTCTGCCGCCATTCTGATCAGCCTGCCACTTCAGGCTTCATGGGATGCCGGGGTTTCCATCAGGGAGGGCTTCTCATTCCCGATTCTGGGAGAAGCTCTCCAGTTTACTGGAGCCGGACAAATTTGGTTTATCCAGATGATTCTCGTGCTACTCCTAAGCGTAACGCTGATTTACGCGCTGGATCACAGCATTTCGAATCGCCAGCGCCGTCTTTGGGGATACAGCTCGGCTCTCCTAACGCTATGCCTCATGCTGTCCAAGGCCTTTGTCGGCCATCCGGCAGCGGCTACGCATCCAGCTCCAGCCATTGCGGCGGACTTCGTCCATCTCGCGGCAGCAGCCTTTTGGATCGGCTCACTTGCCGTCATGGTCGTGTGCCTGCCGGTTGCCGGAGCAGAGTTGCCCGTATCCGAACGGGCAACTCTGCGACAAGCCGCCTTGCGCCGCTTCGCCGGCTGGGGCATTGCGATGGTGGCAGCGTTACTCGCCACCGGTATATATGGAGCCGTGCTGTACATTCCGGCTCCCTCCATGCTGCTGAACACGTCCTATGGACTCGTTCTGCTCGGCAAAGCAGCGCTGCTGCTAGTCATGCTGGTCTTCGCGGCCAGCCAGTTCCGCAGCGCACGGCAAGCGGCGGCGAGTAAGCGAGCCGCTGGGGGATTGCGTGCCGAGTTGTCCGTCGGCCTGCTCGTGATGCTGTTGACCGCGGTGCTCACTCACCTGTCACCCGGCCAGGCACCTGCTGTACCGTTTGAGGAGACTCGCACTACGGGCGAATATAACGTTACACTGGCAGTCAGCCCCAATGCTGTGGGCAGCAATGAATTTAAGGTATCCGTTCAGGATAGCAAGGGTGCTGCCGTTTCGGGAATCCAGCAGGTCACGTTAACGCTCACTCCAGCAGACCCTGACCAAGATCAACAGGAATTTGTTCTGCCCGTAAAGCAACAACAACCATTCCGCAGTCAGGAATTGATGACCTCCGAAGGAACATGGGCGGTAAAAGTACATGCTCTGACGGCATCACTCGATGCGGTTGATGCTGAATTTACCCTGCATGTAGGCGGTAAAAAATAATTATTTTATACTTAAAAGGAGCGAAATGAATATGAATACAACGATTCAAACAGCAAAATCCAGATTTTCCAGGTTTGCAACCTCTGTGGGTCTAATTGCGGCGGGTGCCTTACTTTTTGCAGGCATGGCCAGTGCACATGTGACAGTTAATCCTTCTATTTCACAACCTAATGCATGGGAAACGTACACATTGAAAGTACCCGTGGAAAAAAACATTCCAACCACCAAAGTCGCCTTGAAAATTCCGAAAGAGGTCGTTTTCAAACAATACGAGCCTGTACCGGACTGGAAGGTAGCCACCGAAAAAGACAGCTCTGGCAAAGTAACCACTGTGACCTGGACGACTGAAAAAGACGGCATTCAAGCGGGTCAGTATCAACGTTTCAGCTTTGTAGCGCAAAATGCAGACCAGAATACCGCAGCAGCCTGGGACGCCTTCCAATATTATAGTGACGGAAGTATTGTGGAATGGACAGGCGACGAAGGAAGTAACAACCCTCATTCCATTACCGAAATCACGGCGGAAGCCACGTCCGCAACCCCTGCCGCAGACAGCGGACACGATTCAGCGGGTACGGCAGCAGGCCACGCGAGCACAGATACGACTAAAGATAGCAGCAGTCCCGCACCTGCTTCGAACAATGCTGTAGAAGCTGCCCCTGCTGCTTCTGCTCCTGCCAGCTCTACTGCACAAACGACAGCACTCGTCCTCTCGATCATTGCAGTCGTTCTTGGTGCCGCAGCTGTCGGCATTACACTCAAGCGCCGCAAGTAATCTGGGTTACGAATGAAGTTAAGATCGTTTTAAAAAGAAAAAGCTGACACCTAGTTAAAGGGGTCAGCTTTTTTTGTATGAAAGAAAACGATTAATATTCAGCTTTAATACATACTCAGATTCATCTCATCCTATTATTTCACATTCACCTTTCTATCATTTTTTTGGTAAAATGGTAGATACCTCACGATTCTAACATGATAGCATTGCAATCTATTGAGCATAGGAGATCATAGGATGAAAATCGTAAATAAGGCTCTGTTATCTAGCGCTATTTTCCTGAGTACCGCAGCGGGCATCTATAGCCCCTTGGCACAAGCCGAGACCGGCAAGATCAGCATTATGCTGGACGGATATCCATTACCGTTCCCCGTACAACCTGCCATGATGAACGGCACGACCATGGTTCCCTTTCGCGCTATTTCTGAGGCTCTCGGCATTACAGTGAAATGGGATCAAGCCAGCCAAAGCATCACTGCTACCAAAGCGCAAGGCTCTGCTACCAAACAGGTGGTTCTAAAGATGGGTAGCCGCAATGCCACAGTGGACGGACAAACGGTTCAACTAACAGCCGCTCCGCAAACCGTGCACGGCAGCACCATGATTCCGCTGGGCTTTTTCGGGCAGCAGTTTGGAGCCACGGTGAACTGGAACCAGGGAACACGGACGGTCTCCATTACATCGCCACGTGAAGCTATGTATACAGTAGGCTTCTATGCGCTGTCTTCCTTTGACCAAAAATCCAAAATACCGGATTTTAACGCAGTTGCCTTCGGCTGGAGTCGAATTGATACGAACGGACAATTTACGACAAACGGCAAGGAATACAAATGGCCCCAAGCCGCTGGAACCGTAACGCCGGAGTCCATTGTGCAGGAGGCAGACAGCCAGGGGACTTCCCCTTACCTGATGGTCTATTCCGGAGATGGCAATCACGAACTGACCAAGGTTTTGGAAAATGCGCAGCTTCAAGAACAAACCATTTCCCAAATCGTCAGTACCGCCACCGACAAACAATTTAAAGGCATTACGCTAGATCTGGAAGGATTGGGCTGGAGCGGCGATAAAGCCAAAGCGCGTTCAGACTACAACGCCTTTATTCAAAAGTTATCGGCCAAAGCGCATCAGGCTGGACTCAAGCTCACCGTCGTTCTACATCCGCTGAACAGCTCTTACTCTGGCTATGACTACAAAACGCTGGGCAATCTGGCGGACGATCTGATCATCATGGCCTATGATTACGGACAAAAGGCTACGCCTGAGCCTTTGGATAAAGTGGACGAAGCCATACAACTGGCCTTGAAGGAAACCTCGCGGGACAAGCTCATTTTGGGGATTTCGATGGGTAGTGAAAAAGATAGCACCGTTAACGCCAAGATCGGTTTAGCCAAACGTTATGACCTCAAAGGAATCGCTATCTGGCGCTTGGGCATCATTGGAGAAACGGCCTGGACGCAGATGAACGAAGCCATCGAGTTTAAATAAGTGTACATTTTATCTAAATAACCCAGACCTTATTCCGCCCGCTAATGATTTCTTATGCGTCTTCTATGAAATCATTTGGCGGGCTTTCTTCATGCCCTTTAACAAAAGTGCTTGCCTGATTTGGAAGTTGTCGTCACAGGCTCGCAACCCTGTTCTCCATAGAAGATCCCCCAGTCTCTCATAAAATCCAGCAACGGCCTTAACGTATCTCCCAACGGGGTAAGCGAGTATTCCACACGCGGTGGGTTCTCATTATAAATTTCACGGTGCACAATGCCATCTCTCTCCAGTTCACGCAACTGCAAGGTTAGCATCCGTTGTGTAATATTAGGCAAGGTCCGCCGAATTTCGTTATAGCGCCGCGGTCCTGTCGTCAAATGATACAAGATGACTCCCTTCCATTTTCCGCCTATAACCCCGACGGTTTTCGCTACCGGACATCCAAAATTAACGCTAACTGCATGTTCCATCTCCTGTGCCATGTATACCCCTTCTTTCTGTAGAATGTGTAAACCAATAGCCCCAGACGTATGACAAGGAACAAATATGTGCGTACTTGTTCCCTGCAAAAACTTTCTATATGATAACTATATATTCGATATCAGCTCTCATTATAGTAGCAGAAAACCCATAGAGTACCAACTAAACCCATATCAAAAGGAGTACATTTTATGTCTAATACATCAGCTAAAAAACAGGAAATTCTGGACGCCTTTCTGTTCAGGCACGCCACGAAAGAATTCGATCCCAATCGCATCATACCAGAAGAGGATTTTCAGTTCATTCTCGAAACCGGGCGACTTTCTCCAAGCTCCGTTGGTTTTGAACCATGGCAGTTTGTAGTTGTACAAAATCAGGCATTGAGAGAAAAGCTGGCTGCAGTTTCCAGCGGCGGTCAAAAGCAGATTCCTGCGGCTAGCCACGTCGTCCTGATTTTGGCGCGCAAGGATGTTCGTTATGATTCTCCTTACGTGGAGTATATGTATAAAGAGGTTAAAGGTATGTCTGAGGAGGACTTTGCCTCACTGCCAGGCCGCTATAAGATTTTCCAGGGTGAAAATCAACGCTTACTGGAAAACGAACGTACGTTATTTGACTGGGCTTCCAAGCAAACCTACATTGCCTTAGGCAATATGATGACAGCGGCGGCTCAGATCGGTATTGATTCCTGTCCAATTGAGGGCTTTAACTACGATCAGGTGCATGCCATTTTGGAGGAAGAAGGACTGCTAGAAAACGGGCTGCTCGATATTTCAGTCATTGCTGCCTTCGGTTATCGCGCTCATGAACCCAAGCGGGAAAAATCCAGACAACCACTGGAAAAGGTCACCCGCTGGATTCTGTAATCTAATATCCCGAGTCTCTCCCCCAAGCACTGAACACTGAAGCATCAAAAAAGCGGGCTTGCGGCACTTCATCTGAATGATGAACATACCGCAGCCCGTCTTTTTTAGGTCACTTCAATCTCTATTAAAATACCCTTGGAAGCCAGGTTATCCAGGCACTCCTTCATATACTCATCGTCATGCTCCACATATGCACCCGCGCCTGCCAGTTCCTCACCCAGCTCCGCCTCCCAAGGCTCACACTGCTTACCGCGATACAACGGCTGTTCCCATAGTGGATCAACATTGTACCCTCTGCTTTTCATTTCGTCCATAATGAGCCTATGATAGCGCACCAGCAGCATTGGGTGATAATCGAACACATAATTCACGGTGGCGTGTGGCTTGCCCCACCCATTCCCGCGCAGGGCACAGCACTCACGATGTTGCCCCAACAGTTGCGGACGGGGTAACCTGTCGATTAAATGTTCATGCCAAAGCCTCATGCTTCCACAACCCTATCTGTAGCTTTTTCTGGTCTATTGGATTAGCATACGGATACCTGTCAGCACAATGCCGATCAGGAAGCCTGTAACTGCGCCGTTAATACGTATCCACTGCAAATCCTGTCCCAGTTTGTCCTCCATCAGTGCAATCAGGGATTTGTTATCCATTTTGTCTACATTTTCGCGTACCAAGTTACCAATTCGACTATGGTTGGCTTCCACCAGTCCAGTAATACCTTCCACAATTCGCACATTGATCTTGTCCAGCAGCTCGGTATTCCCTCTTAAATCAGTCAGCATCCGATCCAATAGCGGTAAAATATAGGTCTGCACATAGCTTCCGTCTTCCATGTAGTCCAATAAGCGTATACGCAGTTCTTCCATTTTGCCCAGCACTGACGCATCGCCTTCCCAGGCTTCAACAAGGCTATCCTTCCAGCCGTTCAACCCTTCCTGAACCGTATCTTTCGTCGCCAATCGGGTCACCTGTGTTCTCAGACCATCCAGCACGGCCTGGCGGCGCGGGTGCTCTTCCCTTTGCAGTTCTGCTACCTGATCCAGCAGGAAATGACGAATCATTTCACCCATACGCTCTTCGTTCAGATAGCCTAGGAATGCGTTCAAGGCAAACTGCATCAGCCCGCTCACCTGCAAACCACTAACAGCCTGCATCCCTAAGGTGCCCAGCGTATAACCCGTTTCGGGTCGCAAAAGCCAGGACTCTGCTTGCTCCAGCGTATAATCCAGTGCGCGGCGATCATAGCCCTTCTCGCTGGTCTGACGAGCAAGCGCCTCTAGCAGCGGTCCGGTGTCAAAGTCAGTCACCTGCCGCTTGAGCTCTGCCACGATGACCGGAGCCAATTCCGCGAGCGGGAGCGACTGGACGAGACGCTTGGCAAGAACATCTATGGATGCCGCCGCCTCCGGCGTGCGCATTCCTTTTTCCACACCGCCCAGTACCAAATCGGCCAAACGAATATCTGCAATTTTAGACGCAATGCTGTCTTTGTTTAGCAGGTTATTTTCCACGGTACTCACCAATGCATTCGTGAGCTTGTCCCTATTTTTAGGAAGCAGCGCCGTATGTGGTATCGGAATGCCTAGCGGATGACGGAACAAAGCAGTGACAGCGAACCAGTCTGCCAGTCCCCCTACAAGTCCTGCCTCAAAAGCTCCGGCTAATAAACGAGCCCAGCCATATTGCTGGAAGGGCAATGTGGCTGCAAAGCCTGCCCCTAGAATAACGAGCGACCAAGCCGCTGCGGTTTTCGTACTTTTTGGTTTTCCCATCCTGTAATCCTCCAAACTGACTGTCGAGTAAGTAAAGCACTATACCTGTATTACCCATCATATCATTGCCCGTGTCATTTCCAAAGTTGAAAGCACTTTTGATGAAACGCGCAAGGGCACTTTTTGCGTAATTTTTTATGCATATATCTCTCTTTTTTACATTCATGTTTGTGAACAAAATCACAGTACTGGGCCCAAACTCTTATTTTCAATAATAAGCCTTACGAACCATTTTAACAAAACCAAGTCCCAATTTTTTTAAACCGAAAGGAGAAGTGAACAAGAAAGTTGAATGGGCATAAGATACCTTTTTTCAGTACCATTTTGGTATTTGACCTCAGAAAGGATTTGAATCCATGATAACCCCAGATTCTTTCAACAGCATTCGACTTTTTCATATGGATTATCAGATTAAATATCCATAAAAAGCGAGACTCCCATAAAGCTCACACACATAATTTGATATATAGACATATTTGTTGTGATAAAATAAACTTTTATAAATAGGAAATCATGTTTAATCAGCCATTATATATTGGTAAATCAAACCAAGATATGCTAGATAAAATTGCTTTTTTGTAAAGGAATTGAATATGACAACAGACCAAAAAAACAACGTGGGCCTCTGGAATGGCGATCCGGTCGTAATTGTACGCACTCCCTCCGCTTTTGCCAAGCAATCCCTTTTATATATCCAGGAATTAGGCTACTTTCAAAAAACTTCTGCTTTTACGATGGAAAGGAAAGAACTTGCCTCTTTTTTGCTTGTCTTTACGTTGTCTGGTAAGGGAGAATTACTGTACCGGGACAAGAAATATATCATAAAACCTCAAGATTTGTTCTTTATTAATTGCGAGGAATATGTTCAATACAGCACCTCCGGTCATGAATCCTGGGAGTATATCAGCCTGTACCTGTATGGCAACCTGATCGAAAATTTTTACGAACAATTTGCCAAGCATAATAAACCGGTCATTTCCATGCATAATCCGCATATTATATTGGATAAGCTCCATGCTCTGATTTGCGGGCAGTCTGACAGAAGTCTTTCCGCTGAGCTGCTAACGTCCAGGCTCATTGGTGAAATACTAATGTGCATTTTGCAACATCCCTATGATCATCCGCATGTGAATGCTGAAACCCTCAGCGAAGTACGCCGGGTACAGCAATATTTGGATCAGTCCTACTGTGAGCGAATAACACTGGACTCGCTGGCAGACATGTTTGAATTAAACAAGTTTAATCTGGCTAAAAATTTCAAAAAGCAGATCGGTTTCTCTCCGATTGATTATCTCATTAATGTCCGTATCACAGCCGCTCAAAGCTGGCTTAAAACCAGTGACATGTCCATTGTGGATATCGCAAGGTACGTAGGGATTCCCAATACGAGCCATTTTATTAACCTATTCAAGGAGCATGTAGGAGAAACACCTCATTCCTTCCGCAAAAAATGGGGGAACCGTTCCAAGTTGTAAATGAGAGGTTACATGAAATCAGTTTGATAGATGATAGACGCACAAGCTATTCAAGTTAATGGCAAAACTGTCGAAAGGCAGTGACGCAAAACTATAGGGCCTTCCTATCCGGATGGCAGCCAGCTACCAGATGAACGAGCTTTTTATTATGTCTTTTTTACATAGATCCATCACAAATTGCTATGCCTCTCTCGAAGAAAGCCCTGATCGCTATGATCAGGGCTTTTTTTCTATTGGGATAGTCATGTCAGCCTAGCATGCTGAATATACTAATTTCGAACGAAGCATTGCCATATTACGATGAATAGGAGAATCACTTGGAGCATGAGAACAAAAATAAATGTAATGATCATTGCCTTATTGCTCATTGTCCAAAGCTTTTTCAGCGCAACGCTGGCTTACGCAGATGCTCCAGCCCCAGAACTGCCGCAGAGTGCTGTATCTGATCCTACACATACCGTTACAGATGCTGTATACGTTGTCCCAAACCTTGAACCTCCTGGGGAGATTCCTTCAAACACGGTCCCCTTCGTTCAAGGAGCAGTCAGTTCAAAGTCTCAACATGATGCAGCTCCGCAGAGCATATTAACGAAGTTGAGCCTGACCGACGAAGCAGGGCGTGTCATTGATGCGGTATATAGTCCCGGCAGCCAATTCGACATCGGATCAGCCATCCAACTAGGCTATGAATGGGAGCTTCCTGACAATACCTATAAGTCAGGGGACACCTTCACCTTTCATTTACCAGAACAGTTTGTCATCTACACTGATATCTCATCTCCGTTAGTCACTACCGATGGAACCGTGGGATACTTCACAGTAGATCGTCAGGGCAAGGTTATCATGACCTTTAACCAATATGTAGAGAATCACTCCAATGTCAGCGGCAAACTACAAGTTAAAACCGAGTTTACGAAAGAAACGGTGAAAGGCAGTACAGAGATCATCATTGCGATTCCGATCAAAGGCGGGGTGCAAACGGTCATCGTGAATGTAAAACCCCAGTCAGGGCCAACCCTAAGCAAACAAGGGAAAATAGCTGGCACAAACCAGATCGACTGGACCATTGATGTGAACAAACAGCTAAACACCGTAAAGCATGCCCTCATCACCGATCCCATTCCTTCAGGGCTGGAACTCAGAAGAGACTCTATCCGGCTCTATCATCTACAAGTCAATATCGACGGCTCGACCGTTGTTCGAGACCTAGTGAATGCAAGTGAATATGCCATTGAAGCAGATCAAGCCGGGACAGGGTTTGTGATTCGTTTTCAAGACGATAGCATTAACACGGCCTATCAGATTCAATATTCCACGCGTATTATTGGCGATAAAACTCGTTTCTCCAACACAGCAACGCTTTCAGGAGATGCGATAGAGAACGTTGTTGCTACCGCTACTGTTCAGGTGGAACGTGGTGAATTTTTGTCCAAAAAGGTTGAAAAATATGATCATGCCACACAAACACTCTCGTGGGCCATAAGATATAACTTCAGCGAGACAAAAATCCCCGAAGCCAAAGCTCTTTTAATTGATCATTTCAATAAAACTCAAGAATTGCTGCCCGGTTCTTTGAAAGTATTTAAGGGAAACACACTGGAGGAGCTCCCATCGTGGGCGTATACTGTCATCCCAGTTGATTATCCGGACCGCAACGGCTTCAAACTTCAATTCAACTTCGACGTAGATTCAGCCTATACCATCCGATACCAGACTCAAGCCAGAGGCCGTGTCTATGATAATGGAAAAGTTATAAACATCATAACCTCGGATGGAACGCAGAAGATTGTATCGACGGAAATCATAAGCGGAGTTATGACTAAAATGTATGACACACCCAATTACAACACCAAAATCATACCTTGGGTGATTACCATCAATACAGACTTGTACATCATGAAAAATATTGTCATTCAGGATGTGTTTCCAAACGGGGGCTTGGCTTTGTTACCGGACACCCTGAAAATTCAAAGTGTTGACGGAACAACGGAGCTACGTGCGCCCACGGATTATGAGCTGGTTCCGCTATCACAGGACTATAAACAAGGATTTACGCTCATTTTTCATAAAGCCATTCAGAAGGCTTATACAATCAAGTATTCAACCACCTATAATAATGACTGGAAAACGGATACGACGAAGCCCGAGTTTCGTAATAAATCCCATATAGAATACCAGTTTGAAGACGGAGAAAGATCATCGCAAGGAGTGGAGTGCCCGATCTGGCCGGACTTTATGACACAACGAAACGGTGCCAAGCAAGGAAGCTATAATGCAACCTCCAAGCTCATTACCTGGGACATTAAAGCTAACTACAATCGCAAGATTCTGAATCACGCGGAAGTGAGAGACCCCTTGTTGCAAGGTCAGAAGTTACTGCCCGCCTCCGTAAAAGTATACGATATGACCTTGCTGGGATGGTGGGATGGCGTACAAAAAGGGGCTGAAATCCCAGCAGATCAATACACCATTATTCCTCCCTCCGAGCAAAATGGTAATGAATTGCGTATCCAGTTCAAGGAGCAAATACAGACTCCCTACTGGATTACCTTTCAAACTTCATTGGAAGGAGAACTGATTGAAAAAGAAATCCACAATCAAGCCCTTCTACTGGATGGACAAAAAACAGTCTCTGAATGGGCAGCGCAAGTCGCGGTACCTCATGGCGGAGAATATGTATCTAAAGTCGGTACACAAAATGGAAATAAGATCGATTGGAGCATCCGCATCAATGAAGGACAGTCCCATGTATCCAACGCTAAAATTATAGATCAGCCTAGCAACAATCAAATCCTAATTGAGGATTCCTTTCATTTGTACTCTACAATAATCGCTGCCAACGGAAATACCACCAAAAGCACCGAGTTGATTAGAAACCAAGATTACAAGCTGTATATCAAGACAGACGCTCAAGGCCAGCAAACTTTTGAAGTTACTTTTGCCAAGGATATTTCCACTGCTTTTATACTTGAATACCAATCGTTCATTCATGCTGAAGACAAAGCCAAGGTGAGTAATAAGGTTGCCTTTGAGGGGGATCGCTTGACGACAGAGATGCGGGAAACCAGCCAGGAAATCATCGTACGAACGTCTTCCGGCTCCGGTTCTGGCGGGGGTGTGACCGAAAGTCTTGAGCTGACCAAGGTAGATCAGGATATGCCTGACAAGGTACTGCCTGGCGCACAGTTTGCGCTCTATGATAAAGGTCAAAAAAGAGCCCCGCTCATTCAGACCACCAATGCGGAAGGCAAAATCATCTTTTCCTCCTTGCTTCATGACGATTATATCTTGGAAGAATTGGCAGCACCGGAGGGCTATAAAGTCACCGAGGGCAAGCTCGAGATCAAAATAGACGCAACACTGCGACAAAGCTCTGGTGTAAAGAGGGTTGTGATCACCAATCGTAAAGAAAAGAAAAACGAACCAGGAACGCCTACTCATCCAGACCCTTCACCCCCGTCCGGAGGCTCAGGTAAAAAACATGACAAAGATCCGGAAATACCCGATACTCCGTCTATAACCGTTCCTCCGTCATTGCCAAAGTCTCCGGAGGACATAGTCCCTCCACAGGAGGAACCTGCGCCTATACCGCCGGAGCCGGAGCCGCCAGCCGTCATGCCTCATCAAGATCCTCCTCCTCCGGTGGATTCGAAAGACGATCCCGAACCTAAGATCCGTCTCAAGGTTCCGGGAAAAGAACCTGAAGATCCGGAGGATACACCTGCGGTACACCAATTGCCCCAAACAGGTGAAGGCAGCCCCGTTCCGTTCTATTTGACAGGCATAGCGATGGTTATATGGGGCGTATTTTTGAAATTCACACGAACAAACAAAAAATAAAACCGATCACCTGCCCTGATCTCCCGACTCATTCCCGATTGGAATGAGTCGGGAATGGGGCATTTTTCAAAAAATATGTATAATCCGTACTTTGCTTAGGGGAGGCGAGATTGCTGAGTCTGCGTAAACTTTCCTACGTATTTATTGTGTTAGGCTTACTTTTTATTTTGTTTCCTAAAGCGACAGAATGGAATGAGGATCAGGAACAAAGCAAGCTATTAAAAGCAGCAGAGCTACCATCTGGAAAAAGCGACGCGCTATGGCCCCCCAGTCTTACGGACAGCTATGCTCGCTTGTCCACTCGTCTTACAGAAGTTCCGGTTAGTGAAGCACGACAAAATACTTCCCCATCCCCTGCTCCCATGGTAAGCGCTAATGAACAAACTCCCATAGCCACTATTAGTATAAGTCGTATTGCTTTAAAGCTCCCTGTATTGGAAGGCGCAACGAGGATAAATATGAGACACGCGGCTGTACATATGCCGGAAACGGGGACGCTGGGACAAGCAGGGAATGCCGCCATTGCTGCTCATCGAGCCCGTACCTCTGGACGTTTATTTAATCGTCTAAATGAATTGAAGATCGGGGATAAGATTGTTGTTAACGCTCGGGGTAACCAATATGTATATAGCGTTTATAGCCTGAAGGTGGTCGATCCTACGGACGTGTCTGTTCTGAAAAGCTTCAAAAAACAAAAGCTGCTTACACTGATTACATGTGACCCTCTCGTAAACCCCACCCATCGTCTCATTGTTCAGGCGAAACTAAGCACCTAAAGCTATTTTAAAGCCCTATTTCTATGAGTAAACATAAATCAGGCGGGCCATTCCTGTTCATTACAGAAATACACCCGCCAATGCTCACATCATGATTCAGTTGGATTCTTGGCAATCAGCTTGAAATCATCAAAGTGGAATCCTGGTGCAACCACACAGGTTACCAGCACGGGCTCATCCCCAAGCGGACGTGCCGTTTGCCATACTGCTCCTGGAACGAGTGCTTGGGGATGCTGTCCTGCCTCCACATCCGCACCGACGATAATCACAGTTTCTTCACCAGGCTCTTCTCCGCTTCCACCCAATTTCAACTCTACAGGGCTTCCGCTATGATATAACCACAGCTCATCAGAATGGACCACATGCCACTCGGAGAACTCACCCGGATGCAGCAAGAAATACGTAGACGAAGCTGCAAAGCGCGGACCGGAATACACATCCGGCAGTACAGGCTTCGGAATTTGGAAATGGGCCTTCCACATCTCTTTGTACCAGCCGCCTTCTGGATGGGGCTCCATGCCCAATGCCGTTACTAGCGGTGAAATAGCTTTCGTCATTGTCTAACCTTCCTTTACCCTAAATTCCTTCTTCCCTACTGTAAAACATAGCGTTGCTTTTGTCACGTTTCTCCCTTGGCATGTCGAGGATCAATAGTTTATGTCAAATTTAATAACATAAAATTACGGATATTTATTCGTTTTCAACATATAAATAACAGTTTACTAGCAAAAAACACACCAAAATACATTACACGTAAAGTTTAGTGACATAAAATCTTGTTTTTTATTGTAAGCTTATAGTATCATGAGAGAAATTTTTAAATTCTAATAGAGCTTGATCATGTCAATCCGTCTACTAAGTTATGTATCCAAGCCTAAAAAGGGGTGAGCTCTCTGATCCAGTTTCGCAACGTCAACAAGCATTACGGTCACTTCCATGTACTCAAAGACATTAATCTTCAGATTAAGGAGGGCGAGGTCGTCGTAATCATCGGTCCCTCCGGCTCGGGTAAAAGCACCCTGCTTCGCTGCATCAATCGTCTGGAAACGATATCGGATGGGGAGCTGATCGTTAACGAGATCCCTGTACATGACAAAAAGATTGATATCAATGCCTTCCGCCGCAATATCGGGATGGTGTTCCAACATTTCAATCTGTATCCCCACAAAAAGGTGATTGAAAACATTGTACTGGCACCTATGAAGGTACTGGGCATCTCGAAAGAAGAAGCTACTCAAACAGCCATCACCTATCTAAAGCGCGTCGGAATCGAAGAAAAGGCACAGAGCTACCCCGCCCAATTGTCCGGTGGACAGCAGCAGCGGGTCGCGATCGCCCGCGGACTCGCGATGAATCCAAAAATTATGTTGTTTGACGAGCCTACTTCAGCACTTGATCCCGAAACGATCGGAGAGGTACTGGATGTTATGCGCTCGCTCGCCCATCAGGGCATCACAATGGTCATTGTCACTCATGAAATGGGCTTTGCACGTGAAGTGGCGGACCGCGTGATTTTTATGGACAAAGGACAAATTTTGGAAGACAGCCAACCTGTCGAATTTTTTCAGAATCCGGGTGAAGAACGGGCTCGCCTGTTCCTGAGCCGTCTGATTCATCATTAATAGACTACCAATGTAGCGTAAATCGAAAGGGGAATGTTCTGATGAGAAAAAGATTTCAATGGAGTACTTTGGTGCTGGTAGCTTTATCTTGTCTGCTCGTCTTGGCAGGCTGTGGAGGCAAAGAAGGAGCGGCAACGTCGGGGAATGAGCCGGCAGCAGCCAACGGGCTGGAAGCGATCAAACAGCGTGGCAAACTGGTCGTTGGTGTGAAATACGATACCAAGCTGTTCGGACTGAAAGACCCGGCTAGCGGAAAAGTAGAGGGCTTTGATATCGACATCGCTAAGGCTGTAGCCAAACATATTTTTGGCGATGAAACCAAACTTGAACTAAAAGAAGTCACGTCCAAAACACGAATCACCTTATTGCAAAACGGGGACATTGACGCCATTATCGCGACGATGACCATTTCGGATGAACGTAAAAAGCAGGTTGATTTCAGCGACGTCTATTTTAACGCCGGGCAATCTCTGCTTGTGAAAAAAGGGAGCCCCATCACCGGGCTGGAGTCTCTGACCCCGAAGACCAAGGTGCTCGCCGTGAAGGGCTCTACTTCCGCCAAAAATATCCGTGAAAAAGCACCTGAAGCAACGATATTGGAATTCGAAAACTATCAGGATGCTTTCAACGCCCTCAAAGCAGGTAAAGGAGAAGCCTTGACTACGGATAACTCTATTCTGCTCGGCATGCAGCAGCAAGACCCGAATTATACTCTTGTAGGCGGGAACTTCACAGAGGAACCTTACGGCATTGCAGTGAAGAAGGGGCAAACCGAACTGCTACAAGCTATTAATGATACGCTCAAGGAACTGAAAAGCAACGGTGAATACAATAAGCTCCACGAGCAATGGCTTGGGGTTAAACCCGAATAGTATTCTTGTGAAGGAGCCGCGATTGCGAGCTCCTTCCTTTCTTAAGTCTGGATAAGGAGGTAAATTCGCAGATGCTTACTTTTGATATCAACGTACTTTTCGATCATAGCGACCGTTTCAGAGAAGGCTTGCTTCATACCGTTCAAGCTAGTGTCATTGCCTTGATCGGAAGCTTTATTCTGGGGGCTATTATTGCCATCCTCCGAATTGCGCCTTTTAAATGGCTGAACTGGATTGGTACCGTCTATGTAGAGGTCATCCGCAATATCCCATTGCTGATCGTCGTACTGTTTTTTTATCTCGGGCTTCCTACTTTGGGCATCCCTTTGGACGGATTCGTATCTGGAACGCTCGGATTGACTGTATACACAGCCTCCTTTATTGCTGAAGCCATACGTGCCGGCATTCAATCTGTGCCCAAGGGGCAATTTGAAGCGGCAAGGTCCTCCGGGTTGAGTTACAACCAGACGATGATCAGCATTATTTTACCGCAAGCCATCAAAATTGTACTGCCTGCGATCGGCAACCAATTCATTAATCTGGTCAAAAACTCTTCCGTGCTGGCTATTGTGGCTGGACTGGACCTAATGTATTACTCGGACCTCATTAACTCGGATACCTTCCTGCCCATCACAGTCTACGCCATCACGGCGCTGTTGTATCTTATCTTGACGGTTCCGCTTAGCTTTCTTGTACTTTATATGGAACGGCGTCTGTCCAAAACATCCTAAGGAGGGAAGCCCGTATGGATTTCGGTGGATTGTTTGTGTGGCCTAATGTGCGTTTTATACTGGAGGGCTTCCTGCTCACACTGGAGGTTGCTATTTACTCTATCGTGTTCAGCTTCGTTCTTGGTATCTTATTCGGCATTCTGCGCTATACCCGCTTACCTGTTATTTCACAGGTTGCAGCCTTTATCATTGATCTCATTCGCAATCTTCCATTATTGCTCATTATTTTCTTCATCGGCATGGTTTTACCATCCATCGGAATTTCGATTTCCCTCAAGTGGGCAGCCATTACAGGCCTGTCGATCTTCGAGGGAGCCATGATTGCCGAGATTGTGCGCAGCGGTCTGAATTCGGTCCATAAAGGACAGGTGGAAGCCGCACGTTCCTCCGGTTTAAGCTATTCTCAAACCTTATGGCATATCATTCTGCCCCAAGCGCTTCGTCGCATGGTGCCCCCGATTGTCAGCCAGTTCATTTCCCTATTCAAGGATACCTCACTGGCTGTCATTATCAGTTTGCCGGAGCTGACGCATAACATTCAGATTGTCGGTGGGCAAAATCAATCTTTTGTCATTCCAGCCCTGCTGTTCGCAGCTTTCCTGTACTTTGCTGTCAATTACAGTATGTCACTGATTGCACGCAGGCTGGAAGTTCGTACACATTAAAGCTCCTGATACTCATCAGGGTTGCCACTAGTTGGAACGCACTGTTAGTACAGCTTGTATCTTTTCAATCAATCGCTTCAACGCTTCTCCCTGATAACGGCCAGACTGATAAATCAACTCTAGCTGACCCTGGAGCACGCCGCACAAAATAGGTACAGTGCAAAATTGTGAGCGATCCAA
This sequence comes from Paenibacillus sp. FSL R10-2748, assembly GCF_038005565.1. NCBI lineage: Bacteria > Bacillati > Bacillota > Bacilli > Caryophanales > Paenibacillaceae > Paenibacillus > Paenibacillus sp. FSL R10-2748. The sequence continues at coordinate 25,493 of NZ_JBBOTK010000005.1, read as the reverse complement.
TTCTGCCGCAAGGGACTCCGTCTGTAGGGTTACGGCAAGTCCCTCCTGTACCCAGCGCAGGATTGAAGGTATGGAATTTGTCTCCAAGACGGTTGCAAAGGGATACCCACGATCACGGAAGCACTTCTCAATCAGTTTCCTGCCGGGATGACACTCTGGCTGCATCGCCCAGGGTACATGCCTCAATTCGTCCAGCGTAATGGAAGTACGGTTGGAAAACACATGCTCTACCGGAACAACAAGACAGTAGTTCTCCGTACGAAGAGGAAGCTGGACAAGCCTTTCATCCGTACCCGAATGCAGCGTAATGCCAACATCCACTCGGTTATCCAACAGCTGTTCTGTTACATCAAATGATGGATGGATGTGCAGGCTGACTTTAGGAAATGACTGATGAAAATGGATAAGCATTTCTTGCAATGGTTCCTCCAGCTCCGGTAATGCGATACCAATCCGCAAACTACCGCGTTGCTCGGTGCGCAACTCCTCAATGGAAGCCTTTGCTTGCTGTAAATCCTTGAGCGCATGTGCACTGTGTTGCAGCAACAATTTCCCGGCATCTGTCATTTTTATTTTCTTGCCTGCACGGTCAAAAAGCGTCATGCCCAATTCCTCTTCCAACGCCTTAATTTGCAAGCTAAGCGTGGGTTGGGAGATTCCGATCTTTTCCGAAGCTTTCGTAAAATGCAGTTCCTCGCATACGGCAATGAAGTATTGAAGCTGACGTATTTCCGTCTTCCTTCTCTCCCTTCGAGAATCCCCAGAATGATCGCACTAAAAGGTCAAAAGAAGCGCAAAATCGGATCCATCCGGTTCGCGCTTCTTCTTCAGGTTATTGCGCTTTTTTGAGATTATTGGGCTACTTCTGCTTTTTCCGCAGTCAACGTAATATTCGCAAACGTGTCTGCATCATACTCCTTGCCACGGGTAATATCGTAATTGGCTACCCGATTATTCACTGCCTCCAGCGAATAACGGAATAACGTCGGTACAATGGGCGCCTCCTCGCTCATATACGCCTGCCACTGATTGTATATATCTTTACGATAATTGTCGTCAAAGGCTTTCACAGACACCCCTTCCTGCAACAGCTTATCATTCTCTTCACTGGTAAAGCGCGAGTAGTTAAAGCTGGCTCCGCGTCCATACAGCCCACTAGGGTTTACATCTGTACCTGTACTCCATGCGCCGCCAAAAATATCAATGCCGGGGTCATCCTTCTGCACACGATCATAGAAAGAATTGAACTCAAGCAGACGACCGTCCACCAGCTCGACATGAAGTCCGACATCCTTCCAGTTTTGCAAATAAAACTTTGCCAGCGATTCAGCTGTCGCATCTCCGCTCATTGCCGCATAATGGAGAACCAGTTCCTTGCCCTTAGGGTCCTCACGGTATCCATCTCCATTGGTGTCCACATAGCCTGCCTCGTCCAGCAGCTTTTTCGCCTTGTCCGGGTCATACGCGATGCCCTTTGCATTTATATCATGATATCCCTTAAAGGCAGGCGGAATCAGGGATGTTGCTGGAATCCGAAGTCCATGATAGAGCTGCTTGCCGACCTGCTCATTATTCAGCGCATAGCCGAGGGCCTGACGCAATGACTTGTTCGCCAGCTTGGCGTTCGGGTCCATGATATTTAGATTCTTGGCCTGATCGAATTTGCCCATCTTAAAGCCCACATAGCTATAAGATAATTCCTCCTGACCGAGAAACTGTACATTTTTCGGATTGCTGGCCTCATTGTAACGGGTGGTTGGATAGCTGGCCCAATCGACTTCTCCACTTTTCAGCGCCTCGGTAATGACATTCGGGTTCACCACCTTCAGATGAAGACCATCCAACTTGGGCTCACCGTGGAAATAATCTTCATTTTTGACGAATTCCACAGATTCACCTGTGACCATTGATTTAATTTTGAACGGTCCATAGCCAATCGGATTTTTACGGACAGGATCAGATCCGGCCATATCTTTCACGGGGATATTCTGAAATACCTTTTTCTCCAGTGGTGTAGACCAAAGTCCCGATTTCACCGAAGGATTAGGTTCCTTGAAGTGAATGGTAACCTCTTTCTCATTCAGCACCTTGATGCCAGAAATGGTTTTGGCCTTACCCGCGTGATAATCCTCCATGCCCACAATGTTGGTCATAAAGCTATCATAACGCGGACCTTCGTAGTCTTTATGACCGATCACTTCATAGGAAAAAGCATAGTCCTCTGCCGTTACGGGATTACCATCCGTCCAGTTCAGTTTGGGATCAATTTTTACAGTCACCGCCTTATTGTCTGGGGAAAAGGAAATCGTCGCCGCTCCTTTATTGTCAATATTTAGATTGGAGTCAATCGAAAACATAGAAGGGTAGAAAAACTGGAAGACTTCAAAATCAGGATTGCCTTCATAAAATACAGGATTCAGAATACCTTCAAAAGGGGTATCAGACACGAGTGCATAATTGATGATGCCACCCTTAATCGGGGCCTTATCGTTCTTGATCGCCTTCTCCAGCGCTGTGGCATTCACCTGCTTGCTGTCGGACCCTGTGCCGCCTGTACCGTCAGACGATTTCCCTCCATTCGAAGCGGAAGGCGAACCGCTGCATGCGGCCAGAGAAAGCACCAAAATTGCAGATAGAACAGGCAGAATTCCTTTTTTCCAGTGTTTAACCATTGTAAATCCCTCCTTGTCATTGTCCTTATCCTTGAACTTCGGTTAACCCAATCGTTGTCTGGCATCCGTGGCGCGTTTGAGCGCCTGGCCAATAAAGTTAATCGCCAACATTAGCACCAAAATAAGCAGTGAGGCAGGCAACCACATCCACCAACTATTCTGCAAAACATCCGGGTCATTCGCATAACTCACCAGTGTACCCAAGCTTGGCGTAGATTCCGGTAAGCCAAAACCGAGATAAGAAAGCCCCGTCTCAATCCCGATATTTCCCGCTAAGCTGAGGGTCAGATTGACGATCACGACCGAGCTAAGATTAGGCAGCACGCCAAACCAGATGATTTTCCAATTGGGTGTGCCAAGGGTTTTGGAAGCCTGCACATAATCCAGTTCGCGCTCCGACAACACCTTGGCCCGGATCAGACGTGCTTTTCCAATCCATAAAAAGGCGGTCATGATAAAAATAAAGGACCCTATGCCGCTTTTGGGTACAATGCTGACAAATACGATGACCAACATCAAAAACGGAAGCACCAGAATAAAATCAATGATCCGCATGATGATGTTATCGACCAGCCCCCCATAAAAACCAGCCAGCAAACCTAACGTTAAGCCAATAGCGGCAGATAACAATGTAATCGTAAAGCCGATCGTGAAGGAATTGCGGGCTCCAATGACCAGCTGGCCGAAAATATCCCTACCCGCTCGATCTGTGCCCAGCCAATGCACTGAGCCTGGAGCTTCACGGATCGCGCCCAAATCCACCGTCGTGACAACATCCTGATTTACAAACAGGACAGAGGCATATATAAAGATCAAAAACAGAATTACAAAGCCAATGGAAACCAAGGCCATTTTGTCACGCACCAGCTCACGACGCAGTACAGACCAACTGGATGGTGATTTACGAATGATTTCCGGCGTGAAGACCTCCTCCACCTGAATAGACACCATAATCCCTCCTTTTCTCTAGACTTGTTCGCTATTCGATTCGAATGCGGGGATCAACTTTGCTTAGGATGACATCAGATAAAAGGGTTCCTAATAGCGCCAAGAAGCCGGAGACCATGACCAGTGCGTTCACGACTGAAAAATCCCGTTGAGTGATGGACTGGAGAAATAATTGGCCCAACCCCGGATAACCGAAAATAGATTCAAGGAAAATGTTGCCTGCAATTACTCCCGTCAGGTCATAGCCCAAAAAGGCAGCAATCGGCAATAGAGAGTTTTTGAAAATATGGCGGGAATAAATTTTACCTTCGGGCACCCCTTTGGAACGCGCTGTTTTCACAAAATCCTTCAGTCGTGTGTCAATGACCTCATTGCGCAAATACTGAATCGTAGCCGTTGTACTGAGCAATGCGCCTGTAACCGCCGGTAAAATGAGATGATACGACTTGTTCACGTAATATGACCATGTCCCCGGCTCCACGCCTACATCCACACTGCCGCTGGTTGGAAACCAGCCGAGCCTGAATCCGAATACGTACAGCAGCAACAACGCGAATATAAATAGAGGTGTCGCAAAGCTGAGATAGGTATAGCCCACTACGGTTTTGTCCAGCAGACTATGCTGATAACGACCGCTGAGTACGCCGAGCGGAATGGCGATCAGATACGTCAGAACCAGAATTACTACGCCCAGAAAGAACGTGTTTCCCAGACGACTGCCAATCAGATCGGTAACGCTAATTTTATGTACATAAGATTTGCCCAGATCCCCGTGAGCAAGCTGGACGAGCCAGTTCCCATACTGCACCCACACCGGGTCATTCAGTCCCAGTCTTTGTCGCTGTTCTTCCAGTGCGGCCGGATTCAGATTGGGTGTCGAAGTAATAAGTCCTGTCAGTGCATCCCCCGGCATAGCCTTAGCCAGGAAAAATATAAGCACGCTCAGTGCAAAAAGTTGAGGGATCATAACCAGCAGCCGACGCAGTGTAAATTTCCACATTTCTGTACCCCCCTTATGGTAGCGCGACTTGATGGGATGGACTTACTGATTTTAGTGCAAACGGCTTTCCACTCACGTCTAGATATTTGGGTAGCTCTGTTTTGTAGGAGGATAAGAGCATTCGCCTTTTTTGGGCATTTTCCAGCCGTTTTGTAGGATCAATATTGGGAATGGTTGCAATGAGGCGCTGGGTATACAGATGCTGTGGACGCTCATAAATGTCTTGCTCGCTCCCCTGCTCCACTAGACGGCCTCGATACATAATACCGATTTGGTCGCACATATGGCGGATAATACCCAAATCATGACTGATGAACAAATACGTCAAATTAAATTCCCGTTGCACATCCTTCATAAAATTCAGCACCTGTGCCTGCACGGAAACGTCCAGTGCCGACACCGGCTCATCAGCAATGATCAGCTTGGGGTTTAATGTCAGCGCACGCGCGATCCCGATCCGTTGCCGTTGCCCCCCGGAAAATTCATGCGGATATTTGTAGGCTGCATCGGCGTTCAAGCCGACCTTTTCCAGCAACGTCTGTACTTTCCTCCGTTCCTCCTCACTGCTCAGCCTTTCAAAATTTCGCAGCGGTTCAGCAATGACATCCAATACGCGCTTGCGCGGGTTGAGCGAAGAGTAGGGGTCCTGAAAAATCATCTGAATGTCTCTACGCAGCGGATGACGGTTGTTACGGCTCAGAGCCGCAAGGTCCTTTCCCTTAAAAAGAATCCGTCCGCTCGTCAGCTTATTTAGACCGATGATCGTCCTGCCTGTCGTCGTTTTTCCACAGCCGGATTCTCCCACCAGCCCGTATGTCTGGCCTGCCTCAATGCTGATCGACACGCCATCCACTGCTTTCACCTGATCGATAACACGCTGGAAGAAACCACCGCGCACCGGATAGTGGACCCTCAAATCATTTAACTCCAGTAGTGCCATGAGCAGCTTCCCCCTTTGCCTCGTCTTTAAAATGAAAATGCTGGTAACATGTACAACGGACCCAATGTCCAGGGGAAATTTCATTTAGTTGGGGATGGTCTTCATGCACTCCCTGCTGAATCCAGGGAATACGCGGGGCAAAGCGACAGCTATTGCGGGGGATATCTTGTAATGAGGGAACAATGCCGCCGATGACATGCAGTGATTCCCCCTTGATATGCGATCCCGGCATGGAAGCAAGCAAAGAACGCGTGTACGGATGCTGTGGATGCCTGAATAATTCAAAAACATCAGCGCTCTCCACGATTTCTCCGGCATACATGACCACCACGCGGTCGGCTACTTCTGCCACAACACCAAGATCATGCGTAATCAAGATAATTCCGCTCCCACTCTCCTGTTGAAGCTGTTTGAGCAAGTCGAGAATTTGCAATTGGATCGTTACATCGAGCGCAGTAGTTGGTTCATCTGCGATAATAAGAGAAGGTCGGCAAGCTATGGCAATCGCGATCATCACACGCTGACGCATCCCTCCTGACAGTTCATGCGGATACTGCTCATACACACGCACAGGATTCGGTATATCTACGCTTTCCAGCAGCTCCAGCACACGTTCCCTTTTTTGCTTCGTAGATAGTGACGTATGATAATCAAGATTTTCCTCAATCTGCTTACCAATGCTCATTAACGGGTTGAGTGCTGTCAGCGGGTCCTGAAAGATCATGCCCATGCCCGCTCCGCGGATTTTATTCATTTGCCCTGAAGAAAGACGGTTCAGGTCCGTGCCTTTAAAAAGGACCTCTCCCTCTACACGCGTGCGTTCCATGTCATGCAGTTGTGCGATCGAAAGCGCCAGCGCGCTTTTGCCACAGCCGGATTCTCCGACTACAGCCAGCACTCCATTGGGGTTGACCGTCAGATCCAGATGGTCGACTGCGGGGTGATATTGATCATTGATGCGAAAAGATACGGATAATCCTTTAATTTCCAACACGGGTCCGGTATTCAATGCGCGCTTCCTCCATTCTCCATGGTCTTGTCCCGCTTATTCTCACCATGTTTGATGTTTAAAACCTCTCATGAACATTACATACCGTTTTTGTCGGAATAATTTGAATACATCCTATCACCAGTATATGGATATATCAATTAAGATTATGCTATCAACATCATTTAAAAAATCAATGATCCAGCAGTAGCGCGGCCTTTCTGGCACAAAATGTAATGAAATAACCAACCACAGGTTAATTTTCATCACAAAAAAAGTCGCCTGATCCCTCTGCAGGGATCAAACGACTAACTAATACCAGCTCACATTGAGCTTCTGGCGATAATTATGAAGCCGCTCCATAGGAGCCAGACTTGAACGTTCTAGGATCGTACCATTTGTAGCCTGCTGCTGGAGCAGACCAAGGCTCAGGCTGCGGTTCTGTGGAAGCCGCAGGCTCCTCAAATGGTAGAAGCTTCGTTGGCTGATCCAGAGTCAAACCTGCCACATCAGACAATTTCGTGTAGTCCTGCTTCCATGCAAGCCATTGAACCGTTTGCACCAGGAAGGTGGAATCATCCACTTCTTTAAAACCATCATATGTCTTCTTCGACTGTCCGTTTTCCTCACGCACATATTTCGGTGTAGCATCTTCTACAGGGGAAGAATCACCGATGAACGCTGCCTTGCCTTGACCTACCTTGGAGATAGCGGCATAAGGTCCTTCCGCACGGCCCCCGCCGTTATAAACTCCCTGGTCTACCGCATTACCCCATTTTTTCGTGCCTGAAGGGATATAAGCAATGCCTTTAGCCTTGGTAGGATCAATAATAGCCAGCGTAGATCCTGCATGCATTGCAATCGAGCGCACACCCTTGGTAATGCCGAAAGATTGATCTGCGGCTACAATGTCGGTAGCATTCACATCACCCAGCGCATTGTAACGGAAACGAACGCCAAAGTTGGCCGCCAGCCAATCGGAGCTTGTTAATCCTTGCATCGCCGGTGATGCAGCTTCTTCTGCAGTCATGCCCTTGGCCGGATTAGTATAGGCTCCACGACGGTAACCATTCATAACCTCGGAGGAATCCCAACGGTTTTTGTTACGGTCCGCATTATAATGATCGGAGATGAAGAAGACGCTCCCCCCGCTATTCACGTATTGCAGCAGGGCAGCCTGCTCGGATGCCTTAAAGGCAACATTCGCTTCACCAATAATGAACACATCATATTGGCGCAGCTTGTCATATGTTATGGCCTGCTCTCCATAAGTAAAAGGAATAGGACGATTCAATTGGTCTACCGTAAAGCCTACATTACGCAGTCCATTGGCAAAGTCGGAGAAGGCGCCTTCAATGACCCAATCTGCTGCACCAGCGGTCTGTGCGTGCGTATTATCGAACAGCACCTTTTTGCCTTTTCCATCCGGCAGTGTAGTACCGGGTTGACCCGGGTTGCCAGGTTCGCCTGGTTCCCCCGGCTCGCTTCCGCTCACCAGTTCAACAGCGCTTGGACTTTTCACTCCACCAAAATTATTGTAGGCGCCGAGTGTACCCGTCACACGAATTTTGCTGCCGATCAGCTCAGGATGGCCTGATAGCCCATATTGCCCTCTGTACGCTGAAGTCAGCTGTACATCCAACAGATTAGACGTATTACGTTCATTTGCCTGATCGGCAATCAGTACGTTAAAATCATTCGCGAACGGGGAAGAAAAGTTAGCCGTTTTCGATCCGGTAGCATGTCCGACGATGTAACCTTCCACCGTCACCGTACCTCCACTGCTTTGGCGCTGAAGTGCTTCGGCTACTGTCAATGCTCCCTCCGCCTTGACCTGACCGAATGGAACGAAGATCCCAATCAGCAGTGATACGATAGCTGCTAGATGCAACATCCCTTTTAAGCGTGAACCTGTGAATCGCAAGCCTTTTACCATACGTCAATATCCCTCCTATGATTTCCATAAATATACTTGTCCTTTATCAGATTAGCCGCCAATCTTCTAATTCCTTCCTGGTTTCATCCATAATTATGTAAATTTTAATCTTTTTTATTGGAAACGCACCTGTTTATGTAAAAATTAAACCTGTGATTGACACTGAGCACGGCATACATTACGCTAAGGAAGACATGTAGAACGGTATACGCGAATGAAGATGACGGGAGAGTCTGTCCAGGGAGCCTACACTCTGGCGGCACCGAAGGAGCAAGACGTCAGCACCCGGCTGACGGATAATCTCTCAGGTCCATGTATCGTCATCTGACGCAACTCTGGAGAGAGCGCAAGCCACCCAAGGGGTAAGGCGGTAAGAACACCGCACGAAACTCTCAGGTAACGAGGACAGAGATAAGGGAAACTTCCTTATCCTGTCCTTTTTTGTGCTCACATTGTGCGTCAGCATTAAGAACCGTCATAACCGCGCAAAGACGCGGAAATACCATATAGTATGGTATTAGAACATACAGGGGGCCACACCATGCGTTTCAAAGATGTATTTTCTATTATCGGTCCGGCCATGACCGGACCTTCCAGTTCACACACCGCAGGCGCGGTGCGGCTCGCACGCGTTGCCCGGCACTGGCTCGGGACGCAGCCTGACCGTGCCCGCATGACGCTGTACGGCTCCTTTGCCGACACGTATAAAGGACACGGTACAGACCTGGCGCTCATCGCAGGGCTGCTTAATTACGATACGGACGATCACCGGATTCCGGATGCCGAGCAATGGGCAGAGCAAGCCGGGATGGCCGTGGAATTCGCCGTCAGCGGACTCCCCGCGCCTCATCCGAACACTGTCCGTTTCGAGCTGTGGAAGGGCGAGGATCAGCGCACACTGTTGGGCTCCTCCATCGGCGGCGGCAGCATCCATGTCCAGCAGCTTAACGAATTCCGGGTCAATCTGACCGGGGAGCTGCCTACGCTGGTGCTTCTCCACTCGGATAAGCCCGGTACATTGGGCGCGATAACTTCAGCGCTGGGCGCGGCCCACATTAACATTGCCTATATGCACGTAGATCGCAAAGGCCGGGATGGTGAAGCACTCACCGCCATTGAAACGGACAGTTCTGCTCCAGCTGAACTGATTGCGGAACTGCGTTCTTTACCTCATATGTATGAAATTAAGATGATTAATTTGAAAAAAGGAGCTGAATCCGATGCGGTTTAGCCATCTGCATGAAATCAGCGCTTTATGCGCTGAAGAATCCACCACAATTGGCCGTTTGATGATTCAAGAGCAGGTACAAGAGACGAATACAACGGAGGAAGAAATCTTTCGCCAAATGTCTGATTATTATGAAGTCATGAAGGAAGCCGTTCATCGCGGTCAGACACAAGACACCGTATCCCGCAGTGGATTGACGGGCGGTGACGGCAAGCGCCTAGCCGAGTATCTGCGGTCAGGGGAAACCTGCTCCGGTGATGCCTCCGCGCTTGCCATGGCTTATGCCCTCTCCGTGTCGGAGGTTAATGCATCCATGGGTCGCATTGTGGCCACGCCTACCGCAGGCTCATGTGGGGTTATCCCTGGTGTGTTCATCAGTGCGCAGGAGCGGTTCGGCTGGGATGATGAGCATATGGTGAACGGCCTGTTCGCCGCTGGAGCCATTGGCTACGTGATCGCCAACAACTCCTTCATTTCTGGCGCGGAGGGAGGCTGTCAGGCTGAGATTGGTTCAGCTATCGGGATGGCTGCTGGCGCTATGGTCGAGCTGCGTGGTGGTACGCCTGAACAGGCTGTTCACGCCGTGGGCCTCGCTCTTAAGAACACGCTCGGCCTGATTTGCGACCCCGTCGCTGGACTCGTGGAGATTCCGTGCATCGTGCGCAACGGGCTGGGAGCCGTGACTGCGCTTGCCGCAGCGGATATGGCTTTGGCGGGTGTGCGCAGCGCTATTCCGTCTGACGAAGTCATTGACGTGATGCTTGAAGTCGGCAGTGCGATGCCGTCGAAGCACCGCGAGACCGCCAAAGGCGGCTTGGCCCAGACGCCGACTGGCAAGCGTTTGACCGAATCACTTACACGCAACACACCGACCAAGAAGGATAAGTCATAATTTATAAGCGGTAGCCTCCTTAAAAAAAGAGCAAGCATGTCGTCCTTGGACGTATGCTTGCTCTCTTTTTTACTGAACGGTTACCTGTATCTTCGTCATTTTACCTGCATATTTCACAGTAATTACTGCTTTGCCCTTGCCCTGTGCCTTAATGTTACCGTCTTTGACGGTCGCAACAACAATTCTGGACGAGGACCAGACAGCCGGTTTGGAAACATCCTTCTCCGACTCATCCTTATACGTGGCTGTAGCCGTAACCTTGGCCAGCTGTCCTGCCTTCAAATTCAAAGCAACTTCGTCTGTTTGCAGGTATTTAAGCGTATCAACATCCACGGGTACGCTGATTACCTTCCCGCCAAACTTCGCCTGAATGTTAGCTTTACCGTAGCTAACCGCAGTAACCTGACCCTTTTTAACAGTGGCTACCTTATAATTAGACGTTTTCCATTCAGCTTGGGTCGTAACGTCCTTTTCTTTACCATCACTCGATTTAACCACAATCGCAATGGTTTTTTGATCTCCAGATTTGAGCGATAGCGCGATTGCATCCGCTTCAATTTTTTGCGCTACGTCCACTTCTACCGTAAACGTAATGTTTTGCTTGCCATATGAAGCAGTCACCGTTGCCTTACCGCTACCATTCGCTTTGATCAAACCTTCGCTAACTTCAACCACTTTTACATTGCTAGTTGTCCAGGTGGCGTCCTTGGTTACGTCTGTTTTTGTACCGCCACTCTTAACTCCTGTTACTTTCAGCTGCTTCGTTTCCTGAGCACCAAGCGCAATTACACGCGAGTCTGTTTCCAGACGGTCTACAAGGCCTACTTGTACGTTAATCGTCAGTTTTTTGCCATTATAGGTCGCTGTAATAACCGCTTTACCAGCGGATTTACCCGTAATCGTTCCTTTGGACACAGAAGCAATATCTTCCGCGCTTGAAGCCCATTCTGCATCCTGTGTTACATCTTCCTTACGCCCATCCGCATAAGTAGCCGTCAAAGTTGCAGTATAGTCCTCATCAATATCAATCGTTGCCGTTTTGGAGGACAGAGACAGATCACCGGGTACATTTACGGATACCGTAGCTGTAACTGTTTTGCCACCATAAGAAGCGGTGATCGTAGCCTCACCTGTTTTATAACCCGTGACTTCTCCCGCACTGACAAAAGCGATATCTTCATTGCTGGACTTCCACTCTGCCTTACTTGTGATATCTTCTTCCGTACCTGTTACATACGTTGCGGTCAGCTTGAGCTTTTTGGATTCCTTGGCATTCAGGCTCAGCTTGTCCTCACTCAAATCCAAATATCTGGAGGTTTCGACATCTGTCTTGATCGAAACAGTCTTATCTCCATACTTAGCGGTCACCGTAGCCGAACCCGCTCCAATGGCCATAATCGTTCCCTTATTCACAGTCGCAATTTTTTCATCGCTTGATGTCCAAGTAGCTTTATCTGTGATATCCGTTACCGTCCCATCCGGATAAACGGCAGAAACTTGTATTTTTTTAGATTCATCCAGACGGAGAAAAATATTGGATTCGCTGGCTTTCAGCTTATTCGTTTGATCGACATCTACCGAAATCGTAGCGGACATCGTGCCATATTTACCTGTAATTGTCGCCTTTCCCGCGCTGTAGCCGGTAATGGTGCCTTTCAGTACATCCGCCACAGCTGCATTGCTGGAGCTCCATTCAGCGGACTCTGTTACGTCCTGTACCGATCCATCCGGGAACGTCGCCGTAAGTTTAACCTTCTCAGTATCCTTCAGCAAAAGAGAAACCTCTGATGAACTGACATCGAGACGTTTAACCTGCTCCACCTGCACAGCAATGGTTACGGTCTGTTGACCATATACGGCCTTAATATTGGCTGTACCTGCTCCCTGAGCGGTAACCAATCCGTTAACTACTGTGGCTACCTTTTGATTATCGGAGGTCCAAGTAGCATCACCCGAAACCTGAGCTGTTGTATTATCACTGTATGTCGCTGTCAAATCAACCTGTCCTGTACCGCTTGAACGCAAGTTCAGGCTTTGTACACTGGATGTCAGCGCCTTAACCTTTTTCGTTACATGTACCTGAACCGATTGCACCTTCTCTTTATAGGTCGCAACCACGGTGGCTTCCCCTTCAGCCTTGGCCGAAACTGTACCGTTATACACGGTAGCAATAGCTGTATTATCACTTTTCCAATCCGTGCTTACGGTTACATTCGAGGTTGTCCCATCGCTAAAAACAGCAGTAGCCGTCAACGCAGCCGTATCTCCCTGCTGCAAAGTTACCTCGTTAGAGGAAAGGACAATCTTGGAAAGCACCGCATCCGCAGCAGATGCAAACCCTGCATATGATGTAAAACTTGAAATCAGGATGACCAACGCCAGAAAACCGGACCATCTATTCTTCAAAATCTAATTCCCTCCCATTCCAAAACTTAAATTAAGGATTTCGCAAAATCCTTACACCTACGTTTTATGTCGTCATATGGAAAAGAATAGTTTAGGCTTCGAAGGAAATTTGGTCCTTATTAACTAGATCATTTCTGATAAAGATTAGACATTACAATTTGTGTAGCTTCAGAGCCATAGTGAAGAGTTTACCCAACAGACCCACAACCTCGCATTTACAAACAGCTATAAGCTGCTGCGCGAACTCTCAAATGATGGTATTCTTCCATATTAGGAGCCAGTTGGTGCATATAAACGACGGAGAATTGTTCGCTTGGATCTATAGAAACCCAAGTGCCTGCTACTCCCGTCCAGCCAAATTCTCCAATAGAACTATTTGCATGCCCAGCCGCTTTATCAATTAACGTGCGCACGCCCAGTCCGTAACCATAACCTGTATGATAAGAATTAGTAAAATCCAATAATTGATCTGTATTCAGATGATTGGTGCGCATTAAATCAATAGTTTTTCTCCCTAATAGCCTCACACCATCTACCATACCTCCATTCGACAGCATTTGTGAAAATATAAGGTACTCCTTAACTGTCGAATACAGACCTGCGCCCCCACTTTCATATATAGCATCGGGCTGATGATATTCATCCAAGAAACCCTCTATTTTTTCTAGCTCTCCGGCGTCTGTTCGTTGGTAAAAGGAGGCCATTCGCAATTCAATATCTCCACGATATCGGTAACCTGTATTGTTCATTCCAAGCGGATCAAATATTTCATCCTTTAGGAATTGCCCTAATGATTTACCTGAAATCACTTCAATAAGACCTGCAACCAGGTCATGTCCATATCCGTATAACCAGCGTGTTCCCGGCTCAAATGAAAGTGGAATCTCAGAAAGCGCTTTAATTTCTGTGCGCAGATCATATTTCCCCTGCTTTTCCTTTAACGTTCTAAGGACCTTTTGCATGGCCCGTCCTGTCTCTGAAGACTCGGAAGCATAGGGAAGACCCACACTCATATTGAATATATGCTTAATTAAAATGGGTTTCTCCGCCTTATCCACATAGGTGTATCCGTTAGGAGCGGTTTTGAATACATGCGCATTACGATATTCGGGAAAATATTCATACAAGGGCTCATTCAACAAAAATTGCCCGCGTTCGTACAGCATAAGTGCAGCCGTACAGACAACAACCTTTGTCATGGAAAACAAGCGATACACTGTATCCTCAGTGATTGGCTTTCGGGCTTCCAGATCAGCATATCCATGATATCCTTCATACAACACTTGACCATTCTGGGCAATGGCACAACCGCAACCTGCTGGCCCATTTGCTACGAAATGTTTCAATAGCTGATCTACCTTGTCAAAACGAGACATATTCATCCCTCCTATTTTTCCTTCAAAAGAAACAGGCTTCCCCTCGCGCTCTAATTTCCTGTTCCAACAAGCTCAGCGCGATCCCTTGTAAGCGCTTATTCCCCGCATTTATTTTAACGGTAAACTTGGTAAATACATAGATTATTTGTCATAATCAGATGGCTTTACATTAACAGCTCGGCCACCGTTTCCTTCCAGCGATGGATCACCAATTCCGGTTCCTTGAGACGGACCGTGACACCTGTCAAGATATCCGCATATTGGGCCGAATCTTCTCTGGCTGCAAAAACATGAGCCGCAAATCGCTCACGTACATGCTTGGCTTCGGGCAAAGCAGGCAGATGTTCCAGCGACAACCGCACATAATGCGCCTTCCCCCCGGTAAACACCGCAAGCGTCGCCTTCCCGGTACGAATCATGTTGCCCGTCGTGGTCGTGCCTGGCCATAGTGCCAGACGCAAATTCCCCTCGTCCAGCGCTACAACTTCGCCCACACTAATCATCGCTATGTGCGGCCACTGATCTTCCGTGACCGTCAGCAGCATCATTGCTTCATGCTGCTTGTCCTCCAATACCTTACCGTCCAGTAGCGTGAACAGTTCCTTACCGATCCTTGGTGTCTGCATGAAGTATAATCCCCTTTACATTTGGCCTATAACTTCAAAGTACCATAATTTACGGCTACTTACGAACGACCCTATATCCGCTCTGGAATAGGAGGAACATGAGCAGCATTCGGAATATCTTTGGGGTTTACCTTGAACGCCGATTTATACTTTGCTGGATCAGTAATGATATCCGGTTCTGAGGTCCGCCATGTGAACAGGCATACTGGGCACAACAAAACCTCCCAGGCGCCTTTAACTGGCGAGCGGGTAACAACCTCCGAACGATTAGATTCACAACGGGGACAAATATGCATCTGTCAGCACTCCTTTAATCTTTTTTTGTTTTTAAAAATATTCAACGAAGCATTTGGCTCAACTTTTTCTCCCATTCTGCTACACCCAACGGGGAATCGAGCGACTGCGAGTAATGTCCTCTAATATCCGGTGCTACAGGTGTCGTCGCATCCAATATCATTTTGTGCGTCATACCTGCCGGATCAGAGCCTGGGTCAAGCGGTAAAATAGACAAGCCAGGAACAATGACAGCATCATGCTTTGGATGAAGCTTGGTGGATAAAGCCCACATGACCTGCGGCAGATTGAACGGATCGACATCCTCATCCACCACAATGACCAGCTTGCAATACCCTAATCCATGCGGAGTCGTTAACGCACGCATTCCCACAGCCTTTGCAAAGCCGCCATACCGGGTTTTCGTGGAAATAATAGCGACCAGCCCATGCGTATACATGGCATTAACGGCTACGATTTCATTAGGAAAAGCATCCTTAAGCTGCTGAAACAACGGTACACTTGTATTCACACCGATCATATAATCCGTTTCCGTCCAAGGCATCCCGATGTACAGATGCTCAAAGATAGGCTGTTTGCGGTGATATACACGATTAATCTGAATGACTGGCATCGCGCGACCGCCGGAATAGTGACCTGTGAATTCACCGAATGGACCTTCATACTCACGTTCACCTGCTAACACTTCGCCTTCCAAAATGACCTCGGCTCCCCAAGGCAGATCCAGATCTGCATTCTTCGCTTTGACCACACGATAAGGCTCACCCTGAATGGCGCCCGCCATCTCATATTCGGATTGATCGTACAGCAGCGGCGTAGAAGCAGCCGTTGTAATCACAGGCTCACATCCGAGGGCAATAGCCACCTTCAGATTTTCGCCGCGCTCCTCAGCCTGACGGATATGGATCGCAATATCATGCTGTGGTACAGGCTGGATGCCCAAACGGTTCTTGCCTTTTACCTGCATCCGGTACAAACCGACATTTTGCTTACCGTAGGTGTCCGGGTCATCCAGATCGCGTGAAACTAGAATTGCTTTATCCAGATAAAACCCTCCGTCCCCCTGATTCAAACGAAACAACGGCAAAATATCAAACAAATTAATATCCTCTGTAATCTCGACTTCATGAAAAGGAGCGGTTTCTTCCCGCTTCACGGGCACCGGAAATTGTTCATAGCGTCTGGCAAATTCAAAAAACTGCTCCTTGAGCGGCGTGTTTTTGGGCATTCCCATCATGAGGGCATGATTGGGCCAGGAGCCCATCACATTCATTGCAATACGAGCATCCGTATATCCATAGATGTTGTTGAAAAAGAGAGCAGGCGTCTTATCTCCAAGATTGTTTAATGCTCTGTTAGCTGCTGCGAGGTCCGGCTCCGGCTTTACCTCATCGCTGATCGTGAGTAATTGTCCCTCCTTTTCCAAGGTGTGTAGAAAATCGCGAAAGTCTTTATAAGCCATCCTTCATTCTCCTTCGTCTTTCGATTTCTCAATTCTGGTGCAGACTGGAGTCAGTCTGCTTCATTCCATCCCAACGTTTGGCTGCAGTTGTGACAATACCGAACTGATCCAATGCGCGAAAAACAATATGATCCACCAATTCCTCGATACTTGCAGGATGATTATAAAAGGCAGGCATCGGCGGCAGGATCATCACGCCCATACGTGACAGCTCCAGCATATTTTCCAGATGGATACTGCTTAATGGTGTTTCCCTGGTCATGAGCAGCAGCTTCTTTCGCTCCTTCAGCATCACATCCGCTGATCGGGTAAGCAGGTTGTCCGCCATACCTATACGAATAGAGGCAAGGGTCTTCATGCTGCAAGGAGCGACGACCATGCCGTCTACTCGAAAGGAGCCGCTGGAAATACGCGCAGCCTGATCCTTATACGAGTAGACTGCATCCGCCATTGCCTCCACTTCCTTCACCGTGTAGCCTGTCTCATAGGGAATGTTCGCAATAGCCCACGGGGATAGCACCAGATGGCTTTGGACTCCAGCCTCTCGTAATTGTTGTAATATACGGATACCAAAGATCGACCCTGTCGCTCCCGATATTCCTACAATGATTTTCTTCATATGTCCCCTCCTTCCATCCCATCGTTTTATGTTCACCCATGCATTACTGTCAAAAATTATACGCCCGTTCCTTGCACACGAAAAATATATATAATATATGGAATACATACTTTAAAAGTATTCAAATTGAAGCGTTGTTTAGAAATAAGGAGGAATCCCAATGGACATGAAGCATCTGCATTACTTTTGCGTCATCGTGGAGGAAGGGCAAATCACCAAGGCCGCCAAAACGCTCAACATGGCCCAGCCTCCGCTGAGTCAACAACTCAAAAATATGGAGGACGAGCTTGGCGTAAAGCTGATTTACCGTGAAGGAAAGAAGTGGGAGGTAACCGAGGCCGGATATACACTGTATACACGCGCCAAGCGATTATTGGCTGAAATGGAGGACACCTGTAGAGAAATTGGGGAGTTTGAAAACAAAGTAACCGGCACACTTGCTATAGGCACGTCATCCGCCTGTATGTCTCTGATTACTGAACAACTCAGCCGCTTTCATCAGGATTTTCCAGAGGTATACGTTAAAATAGGACACGGAGACACACATCATCTGGAAGAACTGCTGCACCAAAATAAAGTGGATCTGGCCCTGCTGCTGCTTCCGGTAGATGACAAATCGTACCATACGATTGAACTGGAGGGCGTTTCTTTTGTTGCGGTTCTTCCGTGTGAATGGGCAGATCGCCATCCCAGTGGGGAAATTACATTACAGGAAGCTGCCAGCTATGACCTCTTGTTGGGACGCCGAACAGAAGGACACGGACTATACGAAACCGTCATCCGCAAATTTCAGGAACACCATCTTATTCCGCGCGTCGTACTGGACTGTCCTGAAATATCGACCATTCTCTCACTCGTTTCCACAGGCATGGGAATTACTATCATTCCAGACGCTGGCTTGGGACAAGAATACGGGGACAGATTTCGCACACTCTCCATTAAGGAGCCATTCCCCTTCACACGGCCTGCCGTCGTATGGCGCAAGGATCGTTATTTATCCAATGCAGCTCGCAAATTTGTTGAACTGCTACAAGCTGGAGACACGAAAAAGACTGCTCCCGAGTAGATGCTCTACCGCTCTACTCCTGAAACAGTCTGATGCTTGAAGAACTTCCTTCATTCGGTCGTTGATACCGCCTTATTTGACTCCCTGATGTCTATACTCGGTTGGAGTCATTCCACATTTGCGCCGGAATACCTGTGTAAAATGCCTCATATCCTGATAGCCGATCCGCTCTGAAATATCAGCCAGCCGCAGATGAGGATCACTGAGCAGCCGCTTCGCCTCCTCCATACGCAAGCAAATGACGTAATCCTTGTAGCCTTGTCCCGTCTTTTGCTTGAATAACTGGCTGAAATACACCGGATTCAAAAATACGATTGAAGCCACCTTCTCCAGCGACAGCTCCTCTGTAAAGTGAGCCCGAATGTATTGCAATGCCACATCTACCGTATGCATGCCTTTGCGGAGACATTCTCCTGTATCCGCTGCTGCGGCTGCAATCTCCTCTGGCGTACGTCTTAGTCGCGCCACCTCTTCAGGTATGGAGGCAAAATTGTGATGAACACCCGAACGTGTAATTTGTAGGGGCACCTTCACATAACGCTTCAAATGGGATTCGAGCAACGTCTCTAGCCGTGCGGCCTCTGCCTCATCTCTTACCCTTGCAATGCCCAGCAGACTATGGCGGTCTAGACTGACGACAAAGCCGCTGCCTCCTGCCTCAATGAGCTCGGACAGTACATTTTCAATCATAAAATGCTCCAGATGTGTCTGCTTGTGATCAGGTTCCATGCGAACCATGAAGAGATGGAATTCCGGATAATTTTCGACAAAAGGCTGTATATCCAGCTTGCCCGTATCCAGTCCAAGGGCATAGCGTTGGAAAACGGCTTCACGCAAATAAACCATATTGGATTTGAGAAGCCTACCCTCGTTCGCCTGCTGCGAGGCCACAAGCGCTTCGGCTGCCAGTATTTCAATGCACTCCAGCAGCTTTTTTTTACCAATCGGCTTTAACAGGTAGTCTTTGGCACCCAGCTTTACTGCTCTTTGTGCATAATGGAAGTCGGAATGGGCCGAAATGACAACCCACTGCAGATGAGGATGCTTTCGCTTAGAAATACGCATGAATTCCAGACCATCCATACCGGGCATCAGGATATCAGTTAATACAATATCTACAGGATGCTCCGCCAGAATGCCTGCTGCCTCCTCGGTGGAAGCAGCGAGATGAATGCCGCAGGTTGGTAGAGCTTGGCCAATGGTACGCCGAATCCCCTGCCGAATCATATTTTCATCGTCAGCTATCAGAATATTCATGTTTCTCCTCCTTCTGTGGCAGAGGCACACTTACAGTGGCTGTTGTTCCGGCCCCAGGTGCGCTAGAGATCCGTAGGCCGTACTCTTCTCCGAACATGTGCCGTAGCCGTAAATTTAGGTTTTGCAGGCCGATGCCTCCCGCCTGCCCGCTGCCCGCCTGTTTGCCGGGTTCTGCCAAAGCGACCTGGACCACCTCCCATCGTTCGTACTCCATCCCTGCACCGTTGTCGATGATGTGCAGGCTCAATACACCGTCATATTCCTCCGCTCTGACGAGCAGCTTGCCACCTGTATCCGCATGAAGAGGCTCCAGTCCGTGCTTCACTGCATTTTCAATCAATGGCTGTAAGGTCATTTTCGGCAGGCGGATATCCATCCATCGTTCATCAATGCTAATGTCTACAGATACCCTACCCTCCAGCCGAGTTTGAATAATGGTGAGATAGTGCCCAACCTGCTCCACTTCTTCACGAAGGCTTACATCGGCCCCCTCTTCCCAATGGCTGCTGTAACGGAACATATGGGATAAGGAGAGAACCACCTCTCCGAGCTGATCTTGTCCCTTTTCATCCAGCATCCAATAGATCATATCCAGCGTATTATACAGAAAATGTGGATTGACCTGCGTCTGTAGCGCGTGCAGCTCCGCATTTTTTTCACTGACCGATGATATACGCACCAGCTCGATTAGCTCTGCAATCCGTCTTACCATATGGTTAAAAGAGGTAGCTAGTTGGTTGATTTCTTCATAGGATTTGGTGTTTACCGTATGACGGAAATTTCCTGTCTCTACCCGCTTCATTTCCCGAATGACTCGCTTGAGTGGAAGGGAAATGCCTCTGGAGACGATAGATGCAATTAACGCCGACACAATAATAAGTATAGGTGCCACGATAAATAAGTACCTTTGATTTTGCACCAACTCCACGTTCAGATCCTCACTAGGTGTCACACTAATCACAGACCAGTCGGCAAACGGCAACTTGGAAGCGATTACAACTCTTTCATTACTTCGATTTACAATAACATCCTCCTCCGGTACCTGCTGCTCTAGATTTTGCAAATCCGGTGGCGGATCAGAGGAAGTGGCCGACACAATTCGATTTTCATGACCCAACAAATATACCTGACTATTGGTGCCTAACCGCAAATTGTGGAGAGCGGACAAAACAGAACGCGGCTCAGCCTCAAACAGGACAATACCAATCGGCTTGTGTTCATCCAGATCATAGAGCTGCCGTCCAAACGCAAACACGGGTCTGGTTTCCACCTGATCAATGACAGAGTGAGGATACACGCCCAGCCATGCAATTTTGCCCGCCGACTTTCGAATTTCCTTATACCATTCCGTATGTTCGTAATGAGTATCAATGACATTCATATAATTGCCATAGTTATATACCTTGCCTGTGTCTGTGATGACATGGATGCCAATCAGATCCTCACGCGAATAATAGATAGCGCCCAGAATATTCGTAATCGTACGTTCGTTGATGTAATTGACAGCAGGTAAATCACTACTATCCGTCGTCAACAGACGAACCAAATCCATATTGTTGCTGATCGATTTGGAGAGACTGTTATAGCTGCCGAGTAGCAATTCGAACAGGCCTGCCGTCTGGGATACATTTTTACGCGCCAGCTCGCTGACCTTATCATGGAACTGCACCGTAGTACGGTTGTAAAATAATAGACTGACCGCCAGCACAATGCCGGACATGCTCAACAGGAACAGAACAAACAAGCGGTATTGAATGGATTGAAAACGGCGCAGCATACCTCCGTGCGCTCCTTTCGCATCGGCCGCCTATCCTTTAACCGCTCCCGCAACCATGCCCTTGGTGATATTTTCGGACAGAACAAAATAAATAATAATGACCGGTAAGGCACCCATGACTAGAAAAGCACCAATATTACCGTAGTTCACAGAATACTGGCTGACGAACGTATATACGCCGAAAGGGAGAGTTTTGAGCTTCTCGGACGAGATAAAGGTGGCAGCCATAATGTATTCATTCCAGATGTTAATGAAAGTTAAAATACATACCGTCATGATAGGCGGAATCGAGATGGGTAAGATTACACTGCGGAAAATACGATAAATGCTTGCTCCGTCAATGTAAGCGGATTCTTCAATTTCGTGGGGAATGGACCGCATAAAGCCGGATAGGATGAAGACCGCAATCGGTGTCTGAAAAGCAATGTAGGGTAAAATCAGTGAGAAATACGTATTCAGAATATGGACGTTTTTAAACATCACCATCAGCGGCAGCAGCGTAGCTTGCATCGGGATCATCATCCCGATCAGAAACAAAGTCAGCACAACAGCCCCGAAGCGCCAACGAAAACGTGTAATCGCATAAGCAGCCATTGAGCTTAACAAAATGACGAAAATCATCGTAACCCCAGTCACCAGTACACTGTTTCCTAAATAACGCAAGTAGCTCCCTGATTCATAGGCTTCCTGATAGTTGTGCCACTGGGGCACTTGAGGGAGTGCAAAGAAGCTTGAGCTCAATATCTCTTCATTCGTCTTCAACGAATAGGTCAGCAGCCAAAAGAGTGGATACAGCTGCGTGACAATTAAGATTGCCAATAAGGAAAAGACTCCCGTTTTTTTTAAGGCATTCAACAGTTCCATCTCCTTTAGCTTACCTTATTTTCGATTCGTTTGAAAACAAAATTTATCACAATTGTAAATGACAAGCAAATCACTACGAGAATTGAAGCTAATGCGCTGCCATATCCGTATTTCATCGATAAAAAGGACATATTGTACATATACGTAGATACTGTATCCGTTGCATGAGCTGGTCCTCCACCCGTCATCACCCAGATCAAATCAAACGATTGCAGGGAGCCGATAAATGCTAATACAATTGATATCTTGAAAATAGGTACAATGAGCGGCAGCGTAATATAGCGGTCTGCTTTGAATCCTTCAGCTCCATCAATTTTGGCTGCTTCGTACAGCTCATTCGGTATATTTTGTACACCGGTAAACTGGATAAGTAAATGATAGCCAAAATACTGCCACAACGATACAAAATAGAGGGCGTACATCGCTATCTGCGGTTCCGTCAGCCATGAGCGCGTCCAGCTTTCCAGCCCAATCGCCAGCAAAATACCGTTCAGCATTCCACCCATCGAGGCTGGATTATAGATCGTCTTCCACAGCTGCCCGATAATAACCACCGACAGAATAACCGGCAGAAAATACATCGTTACCAGCGTATTGGCCTTACGCACATAGCGATTAAGCAAGATCGCCAGCAGCAGACAGAACGGAATTTCCAGCATGGAAAACACAGCGAACATCATAGTCCGTTTCACGGACGGCCAGAACACTGAATCTGCTGTAAAAATCCGTTCAAAATTAGCCAGCCCCACGAACTTTGCCTCGGCGATTCCGTTCCAATCCAGCAATCCGCAATACACCGACACCAGAATCGGAACAAATACCATACAGGTATACAACAACAGGCAGGGTAGCACGAAAACGGCAATGGTACGTGCTGGCACCTTCAGTACATTCATGCTCTAATCTCCTTTGTGTTGATTCTGAACATCTTCTGAGGATGCACAACCTACATGATTTCCAATCAGGGAAAGAGCACTCTGCCCCCTCCCTAGTGTCAGCTACTTCAGGATTTTGCAAAATTCGATTCCAGTCGCTCCAAAGTTCAATATCTAGACGAACTAGGCCATTTCGATCTATATATTGTTCATTGGGAGTCGCTTATTGGATTTTTGCAAAATCCTCACTTATTTATTCGCTTCAAAAGTGTTCTGATGTTCCTTGGCAACTTGTGCAGAGTCTTCTTTTTGCACGAACAGGTTTTGAATGCTACTCAGATGCGCCTGCGCAATAGCCGGATTCATCGTATTATCAAAAGCGAGATCGCCCCCTTTTACATTCTTGAACAGCTCATTAAGACTAATCGCTAACTCGGAGTAGCCCGCTTCCTTCAGATCACCTTTCATTTTCTGACCACTGCCAATCGCATTTTTCAGATCAAACTGAATTTTGGGCATCTCCGTAATAAAATAGTGCAGAAAATCCTTCGTCTCCTGTAAATGTTCACTGTTCGCAGATACCGCAAATGCGCTGCCCGGCGCAATTACATACTCATTCACATCACCCTTGCCATTCACCGTAGGGAATTGAAACGCTCCTACCTTACCCGCTACCGAAGAAGCATCAATAGACCCCGTTTCCCATGTACCCATGATATACATCGCGGCTTTTCCTGTTTTAAAAATATTACCACCTGCATTGTAGTCAATAGATGTAGCTCCATCCGGGAAAGCTCCTGCCTGCACCAATTCCTGAAATGCATCCACCGCTTCCACAAAAGCTGGGTCGTTAAACGTCTTTTTACCGTCCAGTACATCATTGAGAAAATTCGGCCCTTCATTTGTACGCAACAAAATATTCATAAAAAGGAGGGAACCCGTCCATGAATCCTTTTCCCCAATGGCAATCGGAGTAATTCCCTTCGCCTTCAACGTCTTGACCGTCGTAATCAGCTCGTCAAAGGTGGTCGGCAACTTCTGGATTCCCGCCTGCTTGAACAGTTCTTTATTGTAAAACACCACTTCTATATTGTTACCGTCCGGAAAAGCATAGAGCTTATCGTCGAAGCTATAGTAATTAAGAAGTCCATTCTGAAACGTATCTTTTAACCCCTCTTTATCAGCCACATCGTTTAATGGAGCCAGCAGCCCGGCATCTACGAATGGCTTCATCTGTGCAGCTGGGTTTACAATCGTGATATCAGGTACTTCCTTCGCCGCTGCCTGTGTTTTCAGCTTAAGCTTTTGTTGATCTGTATTTAGCGAATCCAATTCAATTTTGACATGAGGATGATCCTGCTCGTATTGACCTACAATTTGCTTAATCATTTTGTACGAAGGGGTGCTCGGATCAGGATTAATGTTCTGAAAGGTAATCGTAACATCTTTCGTTGCGGTGCCTCTGCTCGGTTCTCCTGAATTTCCCGGACTTGCGCTTTGTCCGTTATTACAAGCTGCCAGCGTCAATGCCAAGGCGCTCGCCATCACAATGGCAAACGCTTTCATTTTTGTTCTGCTCATGGTCTTTTTCCTCCTCTTGTTGAAGCATTGCGCAATTTGCCCTCCTTATTGGTGGACACTCAATGCCCGCTTGTTCTTTTCATTATGTTCCATAGAAAAGACGTGAACAATGCGTGAACTTAAGGAGAAGGGTTTGTTTTTTCAAGCCCTCATTTGCGTGCTTCAAAATTCATTCATATCATAACTTGCAATTTATCTAGAACACAGGCATAATATGAATAAGATCATAGTTTGATAATGATTATCATTATTAAATGATAAATACACATAGACTTTAAAGGAGGCAGGACCGCAGTGAAAGAAACTTTTAATAAAACCTCCCTGCATATTGATGATTATTTGGATCTTCTCAATCTTGCCGTACAAGTCGGAGATACAAAGTGGCAAAAAGAAATTACCCGTAAACTTCAAACCTTGAGTGTCCTTCAGACAGAACAGGTTGAAATAGATTAACTTCCCCAGTTAATACTGTCCTCAGTTAAAAATGCTGACTAAGCACCACTATACAAAGGACAACCAGGATACCATACAACTTTTGACCGAATCCACGATAATGATCTTTCATGTGAATGATAAATGAATCGGTTATAGGAAAAAGAGCACAGCCCGTTAAGGCTGTGCTCTTTTATCTTGCTTGGCGACGTCCTACTCTCCCAGGACCCTGCGGTCCAAGTACCATCGGCGCT